>NZ_CP163302.1:1429886-2859773 GCF_041022165.1 Sinomonas sp. P10A9 | reverse complement strand
CGCGCACGGGGGTTGCCGTCATCGCCGGCACCGGGTCCGCCGCGTGGGGAACGAACGACGCCGGCGAGGAGGCGCGTGCGGGCGGCTGGGGCTACCTGCTCGGGGACGAGGGCAGCGGGTACTGGCTGGGCAGAGAGGCCGTCCGGTACAGCCTGCACCGCATGAACCTCGGCCTCGAGCCGGATGATCTGACGCAGGCCCTTCTGGCGAGCACGGACCTCGCCCACCCCAACGAGCTCATCGCACTGTTCCACGCCCCCGGGACTGGCAGACGCTATTGGGCGCAGCGTTCACGAGTCGTCACGGAGGCCGCCGACGCCGGGCACGTGGGTGCGCGCTTCATGGTCGACCAGGCCGCCCACGATCTCGCGCGCATGGCCGCCCAGGTGGCGCGCCAGCTCGATCTCGAGGGCCCGGTGATCCTCGGCAGCGGACTCGGGATGAACGTGGGCCGGATCCAGGACGGCTTCCGCGCCGGCCTCGCCGAGCAAGGGATCACCGACGTGCGGATCCTGGACCGGGACCCGATCTTCGGGACCATTGAACTCGCGGCCGACGGCGGCGGGGGAGAGCGGGTTCCGTAGCCGGCCGTTCCGCGGTTCCCCTGTCGGACCGCGCTGGTAGGCTCGCACCAGCACGCGAGATGCAGTTGGCCGCCCGCGACCATTGAGGTGTACGTGTCCGATCCGATGATCGAGTTCCACGAGGTGAGCAAGGTCTACGGTGGCCTCACCGCCGTGGACCACCTGAGCCTGTCAGCGCCGCGCGGCGAGATCACGGTCTTCGTCGGGCCCTCCGGCTGCGGGAAGACCACCTCGCTGCGGATGGTCAACCGGATGGTCGAGCCGACGTCCGGGACCATCACGGTGGACGGACGCGATGCGTCGGATCAGCCTGCGCCGCTCCTGCGCCGGTCGATGGGCTACGTCATGCAGGCCGCTGGACTCATGCCGCACCGCACGGTCGTGGACAACATCGCCACCGTTCCACGCCTCAACGGGGCCTCCCGGACGGCGGCCCGCGCACGCGCGCAGGAACTGCTCGACGTCGTCGGCCTCCCGCAGAACCTCGGCGGGCGGTACCCGGCACAGCTCTCCGGCGGGCAGCAGCAGCGCGTCGGCGTGGCCCGGGCGCTCGCAGCCGATCCACCTGTGCTCCTCATGGACGAGCCGTTCAGCGCCGTGGATCCGGTGGTCCGGCACGAGCTTCAGCAGGAGCTACTGCGCCTGCAGCGGGACCTCGGCAAGACGATCATCTTCGTCACGCATGACATCGACGAGGCCGTGCTGCTCGGCGACCGCATCGCCGTCTTCGCGGTGGGCGGCCGGTTGGCGCAGCTCGCCGGGCCGGAGGAGCTCCTTCGCGCTCCCGTGGACGACTTCGTCTCCGGATTCGTCGGCCGCGACCGTGGATTCCGGCATCTCGGATTCTTCGATGATGAGGGGCTCGCGGTCGACGCCGCGCAGACCGTCCGCGCCGCGGAGGTCGCAGTGGACGTGCCTGTCGACTGGGCGGTGGTCCTCGACGCGGACGGGCGTCCGGTCGGTTGGACCGGCCAGGCCTTCCCCGGGACCCTCGTGAGTGGCGGGTCGCTCCACCGCGCGGGAAGTACCCTGCGCTCCGCCCTCGATGCGGCGCTGTCCTCGCCGTCGGGACGCGGGGTCGTCGTGGACGATGCCGGCCGCCTCCTGGGCACGGTCAGTGCCACCGAGGTCATCGCCCACGCGGACCGCCGGCGCACCCAGGCGCAGCGGGAGCGTGCCGCGGCGGCAGGCTCGCGTGCCGGGGTGGAGGGCGCCTGATGGAGTGGGCGATCGCGAATGCCGGGCGGATCCTCTCGCTCACGGGCCAGCACCTCCTTCTCGCGGTGGTCCCGCTCGCGCTCGGCTTGGTCATCAGCCTTCCCCTCGCCCAGGCGGTACGGCATCGGCGCGTGTGGCGCACTGCGCTCCTGACGCTCAGCTCCATCCTGTTCACCGTGCCGTCGCTTGCGCTGTTCATCATCCTGCCCGTGCTGCTCGGCACGCGGATCCTCGACCCCGTGAACGTCATCGTGGCACTCACGGTGTACGCGGTGGCGCTCCTCGTGAGGGCGTCGCTGGATGCCCTCGACTCGGTCGACGGCGAGCTGAGCCTCGCTGCGCAGGCGCTGGGGCACACTGCCGCCACGCGCTACTTCCTCGTTGACCTGCCGCTCTCGCTGCCCGTGCTCATAGCGGGCCTGAGGGCCGTGTCCGTCAGCAACATCTCGCTCGTGAGCGTCGCGGCGCTCGTGGGCATGCCCAACCTCGGGATCCTGTTCACCGAGGGGCTCCAGCGTGGATTCATCACGGAGATCGTCGTAGGGCTCGTCGCAATTCTCGTCCTCGCCCTTCTCATGGACCTGCTGCTCGTGCTCGCTGGGCGCGTGCTCTCGCCGTGGGCGAGGCTCGACGCCCGCGGGGCCGGCGCACCCACGCAGCGGAAGGCGGCCCGCGCATGAGCCTGCTCGCTCAGACGTGGGCCTGGCTCACTGATCCCGACAACTGGAGCGGATACTCGGGCATCCCTGCCCGCCTCGGCGAGCATGCCTTCTACGCCGCGCTCACGGTGGTCATCGCGGCAGCGATCGCGATCCCGATCGGGGCCTACGTGGGCCACACCGGACGCGGCCGCGTGGTGGTTGTCGCGATTGCCGGCGCCCTTCGGGCCGTCCCGACGCTCGGGCTCCTCGTGCTGTTCGTGCTCCTGGCGGGCATCGGCCTCATGCCGCCGATCTGGGCGCTCGTCATCCTGAGCGTCCCCCCGCTGCTTGCCGGGACGTACTCGGGCATCGCTGCCGTGGACCCGGTCGTGGTCGACGCGGCCCGCGCCCAGGGGATGCGGGAGTTCCAAGTCCTGCTCGGGGTCGAGTTCCCCAACGCGTTTGCGGTGATCTTCGGCGGGCTGCGCGCCGCGGTCCTCCAAGTCATCGCGACGGCGACCGTCGTCGCCTACACGAACCTCGGTGGCCTGGGCAGGTACATCTTCGACGGCCTTGCCCTATCCGACTATCCCCAGATGCTCGGGGGCTCGGTCCTCGTGGCCGGGATCGCCGTCGTCACCGACCTCGTCCTGGGCGCATTCCAGCGCGCTCTGGGTCCACGCTCGTCCTCCGCGCGGAAGCCACTGGCCTCCGTCGCGGCCGTTCAGGAAGGAATCTCATGATCCAGCAGTTCCCCGTCACACGCCGCAGGGCCATGGCCGCCGTGGCGGTGGGGCTCGGGCTGACCCTCGCGTTGACCGCGTGCGGCGGTTCGTCGAATCCACTCAGCACCGGCAGCGCCGGGGCCTCCGGCGGATCCGGCGGCGCCGGCAAGGAACTCGTGATCGGTTCCGCCGACTTCACGGAGAGCCAGATCATCGCAGAGATCTACGCCGGTGCTCTCAACGCCGCGGGAGTGAAGGCCTCGACCAAGCCGAACATCGGAGCGCGCGAGGTGTACTACAAGGCGGTCCAGGACGGCTCAGTCGACGTCGTCCCCGACTACACGGGCAACCTCCTGCTGTACGTGGACACGAAGGCCACCCAGGTCTCGGCCTCGGACATCGCGGGAGCGCTCCCGGACAAGCTCCCCAAGGGCCTCGCGATCCTGAGCCCGGCCAAGGCCGAGGACAAGGATGCGATGGTCGTCACGAAGGCCACTGCGGCGAAGTACAGCCTCAAGAGCCTCGACGACATGGGCAAGGTCTGCGGCGAGCTGGTGATCGGCGCACCGGCGACTTTCGAGAAGCGCGCCTACGGTCTGCCGGGTCTCAAGGACAAGTACGGCTGCAGCCCCAAGCAGTTCCAGGCCATGAGCGACGGCGGCGGGCCCGTGACCCTCAAGGCACTGCTCTCGAATGACATCCAGGTGGCGGACATCTTCACGACGACGCCGTCCATTGCGGACAATGACCTCGTGGTCCTGGACGATCCGAAGAACAACTTCATCGCCCAGCAGGTCGTGCCGCTCGTCCGCACCGACACGGTCTCGGACCAGGCGAAGGCAGCGCTCAACGCCGTGTCCAAGCAGCTCACGACGGACGATCTGGTGAACCTCAACCGGGCCGTGAACGGGACCCAGAAGCAGTCGCCCGCGGACGCAGCGAAGGCCTGGCTCAAGGAGAAGGGCCTCGCCTCCTGACCCTCCCGCGCTGATCCAGCGTCATGCCACGGGGTGTGAGCAGCATCGCACAGTTGCCGCTCACGCCCTGTGGCATTCTTGGACAATGGCCGAATTCAAGCAGTCCTCCAAGCTCCACAATGTGCTGTACGACATCAGGGGCCCGATCCTGGAGGCTGCGCAGAAGATGGAGGCCGAGGGCCATCGGATCCTCAAGCTGAACATCGGCAACCCGGCACCGTTCGGCTTCGAGGCGCCGGATGCGATCCTCGTCGACATGATCCGCCACCTGCCCCACGCACAGGGCTACAGCGACTCCCGTGGCATCTTCTCGGCCCGCACGGCGGTCTCGCAGTACTACCAGACGCGCGGCATCCAGAACATCCACGTCGATGACATCTACCTCGGCAACGGCGTGTCCGAGCTCATCACCATGTCCCTCATGGCGCTCCTCGAGCAGGGCGATGAAATCCTCGTACCGATGCCCGACTATCCCTTGTGGACCGCATCCGTGTCGCTTGCCGGCGGCCGCGCCGTGCACTACCTGTGCGACGAGGAAAAGGACTGGGAGCCAGACCTCGAGGACATGGAGGCCAGGATCACCTCCCGCACCAAGGGCATCGTCGTGATCAACCCCAACAACCCGACGGGCGCGCTCTACTCCGATGCGACGCTGCGCCGGATCGTCGAGCTCGCCGAGCGGCACGGCCTCATCATCTTCGCCGACGAGATCTACGAGAAGATCCTCTACGACGGCGCCACCCACACGAACCTCGCCGCGTTCACGGGCGACGACGTGCTCTGCCTGACGTTCTCGGGCCTGTCCAAGGCGTACCGGGTCTGCGGGTACCGGGCAGGCTGGATGGCGATCTCGGGGCCCAAGAAGGAGGCCGCGGACTATCTCGAGGGCATCAACCTGCTGGCCAATATGCGACTGTGCGCCAATGTGCCGGCGCAGCACGCGATCCAGACCGCGCTGGGCGGCTACCAGAGCATCAACGACCTCATCCTGCCCGGAGGGCGCCTCCTCGAGCAGCGCAACAAGGCGTACGAGATGCTCAACGCGATCCCGGGCGTCTCCACCACCCAGGCCAAAGGTGCCCTCTACCTCTTCCCGAGGCTCGACCCTGAGGTGTACCCGATCCGCGATGACGAGCAGTTCGTCCTCGACCTCCTGCGCGAGCAGAAGATCCTCCTCTCCCACGGCCGCGCCTTCAACTGGCACGCCCCGGACCATTTCCGGATGGTGACACTCCCGGCCGTGGCGGACATCGAGGAGGCCATCAACCGTATGGGAGACTTCCTCAGCAGGTACAAGGGCAACTGACCGGGGTGCTCGCCCCGGTGGCGCGCAGCGAAGGGGCCGCATGGGCAAGCGCAAGGCAGGGCACGGTTTCAGCGAGGCGCCGGAGGACTTCCTCGTGGTCCGACCCGGTTTCAGGCTCGCGGACCTCGACACGGCCGCGACGGCGGGCTTCGCGGCCGGCAAGTCTGAAGGTGAGGCGATGCTCACCCAGCGCGACCCGCACCTCGCGGACCTCCAGGAGAGGCTCTTCGCCGAGGGCAAGGGCGGGGGCTCCCGCTCGATCCTCCTGATCCTCCAGGCGATGGACACCGCGGGCAAGGGCGGCATGATCAGCCATGTGGTCGGTGCCGTGGATGTCCAGGGCGTCCAGCTCGCCGCGTTCAAGAGCCCGACCGACGAGGAGAAGAAGCACGACTTCCTCTGGCGCGTCGAGAAGCAGCTTCCAGGGCCTGGCATGCTGGGCTGCTTTGACCGCTCGCACTATGAGGATGTCCTGATCCACCGTGTGCACGGCTGGGCGGATGCCGACGAGCTCGAGCGCCGCTATTCGGCGATCCAGGACTTCGAAGCACACCTCCACGCGTCGGGCACCGAGATCATCAAGGTGATGCTGCACATCAGCAAAGAGGAGCAGGGGCGGCGCCTCACTGCCCGCCTCGACGACCCCACCAAGTACTGGAAGTACAACCCTGGCGACCTCTCTGAGCGCAGACTCTGGGACTCCTACATGGAGGCATATCAGATCGCGATCGAGCGTACGAGCGCCCCCTACGCGCCGTGGTACGTGGTGCCCGCCGACAACAAGTGGTACGCGCGGCTCGTGGTCCAGGAACTCCTCGTCGCGGCGCTCGAGCGGATGGACCCCCAATGGCCCGCTCCCGCGTTCGACATCGAGGAGCAGAGGAAGCTCCTCGCCGCGAGCTGACGGCGGGGCGCGCCCTCAGTCTCCGGGGGTACCTGCTCCCGACCCCGTGGAGGCGCCGTTCCCGCGAGCGGCGTCGAGGCGCCGTCGTGCGCCCTCGAGCCACTCCTCGCACCGGGAGGCGAGTGCCTCGCCCCGTTCCCACAGCGCGAGCGACTCCTCGAGGCTCACCCCGCCGGCCTCGAGCCGCGAGACGACGCCGACCAGCTGTTCGCGGGCCTCCTCGTAGCTGAGGTTTTCGAACGTTTCCTGCGTCTTCTCAGGCATGTGCTGATCCTTCGTGGGAGAGGGTGGTCGTGTCATCTCGGTGCGTGATGTCGGGGAGCTGGCCCTCGGAGCGCGCCCCGATGGTCCCGCGGGCCAGGCGGACGCGGAGGGCGGTACCGGAGGGTGCGTCCTGGGGGGAACGGATGACGGCCGCGTCCGGGCCGTCGAGGAGCTGCACCACCGAGTAGCCGCGGTCGAGAGTCTGCTGCGGCGAGAGGGCGCGGATCTGGGCGCGCAGGTGGGCCACGGCGTCGGCCGCACGCACGACGGCGCCGCTCACCGCGGCGTGCGACCTGACCCGCAGCCGCTCGAGTTCCTCGTGGCGGACCTCGACGAATGTCTGCGGCGACGCGAGCACAGGGCGAGTCCGGATGGAGGCGAGGCGCTCCGACTCCCGCTCGACGAACAGCCGCACCTGCCGGTCGATGCGGTCCCGGCACTGCCTGACCCTCAGGAGCTCCTCGGCCACGTCAGGGACGATCCGCTTGGCGGCGTCCGTGGGCGTCGAGGCGCGCAGGTCCGCGACGTCGTCGAGGATCGGCCGGTCCGCCTCGTGGCCGATCGCGCTGACCACGGGGGTGCTGGCCTCCGAGACGGCACGGACGAGCGCTTCGTTGCTGAACGGCAGCAGGTCTTCCAGCGATCCACCGCCGCGGGCAATCACGATGACATCCACCTCGGGGTGGGCATCGAGCTCCCGCAGGGCTGCCAGGACCTCGGAGACGGCACTGCTGCCCTGCACGGCCACCTCGCGAACCTCGAAGGCCACGGCCGGCCAGCGCAGGGCGGCATTCCGGAGGACGTCCTTCTCTGCGTCCGAGTCCCGACCGGTGATGAGGCCGATCCGGTGCGGGAGCAGCGGCAGGGCCTTCTTGCGCTCGTCGGCGAAGAGGCCCTCGGCGCCCAGGGCCTGCCGGAGGTTCTCGATGCGCGCCAGCAGGTCGCCGAGGCCCACCGGCCGCATGTCGCGCACGGCCATGCTCAGCCTGCCGGTCTTGAGCCACATCTCGGGCTTGACGAGGGCCACCACGCGGGAGCCGCGCTGGATGGGCTCCCGTAGCCGTGCCATGACGGTGCCCCACGCAGACGCTGGCAGCGAGATCTCGGCGTCGACGTCCCGCAGCGTCAGGTAGGCGGTCTGGCCCCGCCGGTTCATCTCGATGACCTGGCCCTCGATCCACACCTGCGGGGAACGCTCGATGTGTTCCTTGAGCTTGCGGGAGAGCACATGCAGGGGCCAGGGATTCTCGGGCGTCGTGTCCGCGGCGCGCTCGGGAAGCGTCGACGCGCCCCGCGGGTCCGCACCCGCGCCGCTATCGGGCACGTCTGTGCCGGACGGGTCTGTGCCAGACACGTCCTGGCCCACAGGGCCCGGGTTCCCATCTGTGCTCTCATCCATCGCAGCCACCATAGTCAAGGCTTACCACGCCCCTCCGACATCCCGGCCATTGTCCAGCCGCGCTCAAGCGCCCACGGCTACGATGGTCAGGTTGCCGACCCCGGGAAGTCCATGAGAACCGTCCTCTCCGCGCTGTCCATCCTGCTCGCCGTGCTGCTTACGGGGGCTGCCGTCCCGTCGCTCTGGATCGACCGCAACGTGGTCGACGAGGGTGGCTTCGTTCACCTGCTCGAGCCTCTGCGCAATGACGCGGAGTTCCAGACCGCACTGGGCACCTCGCTCGCCTCGACTGTCGTGTCAGCGTCCAACGTCCCTGCCGCGCTCCAGCCGGCCGCGACGGGGCTGGCCAAGGGAATTGTGACCTCACTCACCACAGACCCCGGGTATCCCGCCGCGTGGGATGAGGCCGTGCGGGAGAGCCATCGGCTCAATTTCTCCTCGGTCACTGCCACGACCGGATTCACGCTCGAACTGCGGCCGCTGGCCGGTGTGATGCTCGCCCGGATGGGCTCGTCGCTGGGAGTGAGCCTCGGTGAGGCCCCGAGCATCGAGGTCCCGGTAGGCACGGCGCAGCAGCGCTCTTGGCTTACCGTGATGCAGGATGCGGGGCGCCTCGCGGTTCCCCTGAGCCTTGGCGCAGTGTTCGCATTCGTGCTCGGCCTGCTCTTCGCACGACGCCGCGGGGTAGCCCTCGGCTGGGCCGGCCTGGGACTGCTTCTGGTCGCCGCGCTCCTTGCGGCCGGAACGTTCCTCGCATCGATGTTCGCCGGGGGCCAAGGCGGCGCGGGAACCGTGGCCTCGGTTTTCGCCCGCCGCCTTGGGCCACTCTTCTCCGATTCCTTCATGCCATGGACCGGGGCTGTCGCCATAGCCGGCGTTGTGTGCCTGGTGCTCTCGTTGGTGGCCGGGGTCCGGAGAAGGCGCGCCGCCGCACGCCGGTAGCATGGGACCATGACCGCCACCCCCGTTTCCCTGTCTATGCCCACGGTTCCGCGGCGCCGCCGCACACCTGAGCACGTGGCGGCGGCCGCTCCGGTGGCCGGTGCGAAGAAGGTGCTCCTCGCGGCGCCGCGTGGTTATTGCGCCGGCGTCGACCGGGCCGTCATCGCGGTCGAGAAGGCGCTTGAGCACTACGGCGCGCCCATCTACGTGCGCAAGCAGATCGTCCACAATCGCCACGTCGTCGAGACCCTCGAGGAGCGCGGCGCGATCTTCGTGGACGAGACGGATGAGGTTCCTGAGGGCGCCCTCGTGGTGTTCTCGGCGCACGGGGTGAGTCCCGCCGTCGTGCGCTCCGCTGAGGACCGTGGGCTGCGCACCATCGACGCGACGTGCCCGCTCGTGACCAAGGTGCACCGCGAGGCCGTGCGCTTCGCGAAGGACGACTACGAGATCCTCCTCATCGGTCACGAGGGCCACGAGGAAGTCGAGGGCACGTACGGCGAGGCCCCCGAGAACACCCAGATCGTGAACTCGCCCCAAGAGGCAGACACGATCCGGGTCAAGGACCCTGACAAGCTCATCTGGCTCTCCCAGACCACCCTCTCGGTTGACGAGACCATGGAGACCGTGCGCCGGCTGCGCGAGCGTTTCCCGAATCTGCAGGACCCACCCAGCGACGACATCTGCTACGCCACGTCCAACCGCCAGGCGGCCATCAAGAAGATTGCCCCTCAGGCAGATCTCGTCATCGTCGTCGGCTCGGCCAACTCCTCGAACTCCGTGCGCCTCATGGAGGTCGCCCTCGAGTACGGTGCCAAGGCTTCGCACCGGGTCGACTTCGCCAACGAGGTCGACGAGTCCTGGTTCGAGGGAGTCTCGACGATCGGCCTGACCTCAGGGGCTTCGGTGCCTGAGGTCCTCGTCCAGGACGTCCTGCGCCTCGCTGCGGAGTACGGCTACGGAACCGTGGAAGAGGTCGTCACTGCCGACGAGGACATCCTCTTCTCGCTCCCCAAGGAGCTGCGCGCGACGCTCAAGGAGGCCGGCGATTCGAGTCGCGGCCTCGGCGGCCGCGGTCAGCGCCCCCAGAGCTGACCCGTCCCTCGTCTCCCTCCGCCGAGGTCATCCGGTGTGGGCGCGAGGTCACCCCCCTGTGCCGCCGAGGTCGCCCGGTGTGCGCACGAGGTCACCCCCTGTGTCGCCGAGGTCATCCGGTGTGGGCGCGAGGTCACCCCGTGTGCCGCTGAGGTTGTGTCGCTCGGTACCCGATCGTCGTTGCTTGTCCGCCGTTCGAGGCTATTCCCCTCCAGCGTCCCCAATGCCGCCAAGCACGTATCGCAGTGCGGCGGTAGCGGACAAGCGCCACTCAAGCGCACTTCCCGGCTACGGCCGCACTGCGCTTTGGCCGTCGGGGTGCCCCACATCGGGTTGTCGCCAACCGGAAGCGCCCTTCTCCGCGTGAAGTGTCCCAAATGAGCGCCACCGGACCAAAACGGCCTCGTTCCAACGCCGGGCCAGGGAGATTCTCCCCGCGGAGAAGGGCCCCGATCTCGAGAGCCGCTCGCACCTCGATCTCGGCGTCACAAGGCCCGATCTTGGCGTGGCTCGATGGTGGGCCGGTTCAGGCCGAGTGGCGCCGGGGCCCGTCGGAATGGCCCGCCGAGTCGCGAGACTCGGCGATACCGCTTGCGGAGGTCCCGCCCAGCGTGCCGGGCAGGGTACTGATTCCGTTGTCCTTCCACATCTGCTCGTCGAGGAGCTCGCTTGCGGAGAGGACTCTCGGTGTCGTCTCGACAGGCGGCAGCTCCGGCAGGGTTTCGGGAGCGCCGAGATCAAGCGAGCTGATACGGCGTGCCGTCGGCAGTACGCGCGACTCGAGGGCGCCGATAAACGCGTTGTATCGCTCCACGGATCCCTTGAGCGAGGCCCCGAGCCGGGCCACATGGCCACCCATCGTGCTCAGGCGCCCGTAGAGCTGCTGGGAGAGGTCGAAGAGCTCGCGGGCGTTCTCGGTGAGCAGCTCCTGACGCCACCCGAACGCCACACCCTTCAGGAGCGCCATCAGTGTCGCGGGGGAGGCGAGGGCCACGTTCCGCGAGAACGCGTAGTCCAGGAGGCCTGCGTCGGCCCGGAGTGCCTCCGCGAGGAACGACTCGGCCGGCAGGAAGCACACCACGAGCTCCGGGCTTGCGCCCACTGCCTCCCAGTACTTCTTCGACGCGAGGGCGTCCACGTGGGCGCGCACGGCCTTGGCATGCTCCGCGAGGTGCCGGTCCCGCTGCTCGACTCCGGATGAGCTCTGGTCCTGCGCATGCTCCTGTGCCTTGAGGTAGGCCCCCAGGGGGACCTTGGAATCCACCACGATCTGCTTCCCGCCGGGAAGCAGCACTACGAGGTCCGGCCGCACCGCACCAGTGTCCCCGGACGTTGAGACCTGCTCCGCGAAGTCCACCCGATCGAGCATGCCTGCGGCCTCGACCACGCGGCGCAGCTGGACCTCGCCCCACGTACCACGCGAGGAGTTGTTGGCCAGCGCGGCGGTGATCGTGTGGGCGGACTGGAGCACGGCGGCATCGGAGGCGCGCGCCTCCCGGAGCTGCTGGGACAGCTGCCCGAACTGCTCGACTCGGTCCCTTTCGAGCACGGCGACGGCGTGCTGCACCGCGTTCAGCTTCTCTGCCACAGGGGCCAGGGCATGCAGGACGGTGTTCTCCTGCTCGTCCATTGACGTCAGGGCGGCGTTCTGCCGCACGAGAAGGTCACGCTCCGCCGTCGCCGCGGCAAGCGCCGCCTCCGCCGACGCGAGGCGCGACTGCAGCGCAGGGAGGCCCGCGCCGTCGTGCGTCTCCCGCCGCCGCGCCCAGCCAGCGCCTGCCAACCACCCCACCACGAGCGCGAGCAGCGCTACCAGCACCATCACGAGAATCTGTGTACCGTCCATGTGCTCACACTCGCACGCGGCTCTGACATTTCTGGGAGATGCCCGCCGGTATGATGGATGACCGTGGCTCTCACTATCGGAATCGTCGGTCTCCCCAACGTCGGCAAGTCGACGCTCTTCAACGCACTGACCCGCAACCAGGTCCTCGCGGCGAACTATCCGTTCGCGACGATCGAGCCGAACGTCGGTGTGGTGAGCCTCCCGGACCCGCGCCTGGACAAGCTCGCGGAGATCTTCGGCAGCGCGAGGATCCTCCCCGCGACCGTCTCCTTCGTCGACATCGCAGGCATCGTCAAGGGCGCCTCCGAGGGCGAGGGCCTGGGCAACCAGTTCCTCGCCAACATCCGCGAGGCCCAGGCCATCGCGCAGGTCATCCGAGTCTTCGACGATCCGGACGTGGTGCACGTGGACGGCAAGGTCGACCCACGCTCCGACATGGAGACCATCAACACCGAACTCATCCTCGCCGACCTCCAGACGATCGAGAAGGCCCTTCCGCGCGTCGAGAAGGAAGTCAAGATCAAGAAGCGCGACGCCGCCGAGCTCGCCGCGATCGAGGCCGCCCAGAAGGTCCTCGAGCGTGGCGACACGATCTTCTCGTCCATCGCTTCGGACAAGCTCGACATGGAGCACCTCAAGGAGCTCAACCTCCTCACCGCGAAGCCGTTCATCTACGTCTTCAACGCGGACGAGGGCATCCTCACGAGCCCCGAGAAGCAGGAGGAGCTCCGCGCTCTCGTGGCGCCCGCGGACGCGATCTTCCTTGACGCGAAGCTCGAGTCCGACCTCGTGGAGCTGTCCGAGGAGGAGGCCCGCGAGATGCTCGAGATGAACGGCCAGGACGAGTCGGGCCTCGACCAGCTCGCGCGCGTCGGCTTCCATACTCTCGGGCTCCAGACCTACCTCACCGCCGGCCCCAAGGAGACCCGCGCGTGGACCATCCACCGAGGTGACACGGCGCCGATGGCGGCCGGGGTGATCCACACGGACTTCCAGCGCGGCTTCATCAAGGCCGAGGTGGTCCACTTCGAGGACCTCGTCGATGCAGGCTCGATGGCCGAGGCCAAGTCCCGCGGCAAGGTTCGGATCGAGGGCAAGGACTACGTCATGGCCGACGGCGACGTGGTAGAGTTCCGCTTCCAAGTAACCTCAGCGCAGCCTAAGAAGTAGGCCCGCTAGACGGGCATCTGAGCCCGGCAGCATCCCTTACGGGCCAACCGGGAGTGCCCCCTCACGTGAGGGGGCACAGCGCCGGAGGAGGGGCTACGGGGTGACGATGGGCCAGCTGGTAGGTGCCTGAGGCTCGGCGGGCGCATCAGGGGACGGTCGCTTCTTCAGCTTCTTGCGATCCAGCTGCCCTGCGGCCGACTGGATGTCAGCCGCGCCCTCACCGACGATTCGGTCCGATGGATCATCGACGTGCCACGCCTCGAAGTGGTAGCGCATGTTTACGGATTCGGGCCGATCGTGCAGCTCGATGCGGTAGTTGTCCCAGCCGTGCCCAGCCGCGAATACCTGGATCGGGCTGGCGCTACCGAAGCCTGCCCTGTCGAGCGCAATGGCAACTTCCTGCGTGTTGGTCGTTCCGTCTTTCGGCGTGTTGTCGATGAAGCCCACGGCCCCGTCCCCCCTTGTGTCGGATGTACCCCAACCGTAGAGCACCGTGAGGGGGATCTAGATGGCGCGACACACGGTGGAGCGCGTCAGCGAATCGAGCACGCTCGGATCCCGACGGCTCGGGGGTCGGTTGTATAGGTTGGACGCATGACTCCCAGTCCCTCCGTTGCGGCGGCTGTCGCTGCCACTGCAAGCACACCAGACCCCTTCTGGACGGTCATCATTAGCGCCGTCGGAGGTGCGGTCCTGACGCTCATCAGTGGCTACATCAGGCATAGGCTCACCGGACGTCGTGAGCGCAGTAAGTGGGAGCTTGAGGCACGCTACGAGGCCTACACCGACTATCTAGCCCGGATCAGGCCCGAGATAGAGGGGATGGCCCAGGACATCGCAAACAAGATCGCGGGCAGGCCTATCTCGCGCCTCACGTCTGTGGACAAGGTGTTCCTTCGGACCCAGCTACTCGCTTCGCCCAAGCTAATGGACGCACTCCACGCGCGCGAAAGCGCCTACCTGGATTCGATAGCGCATCTGGCTCAGCACTTCAGCCTGCTCTTCAATGCGAACCCCTCAGCGGGAGCCGACGAGATCGGAAGGGTCGTAGCGGATTACGTTGAGTCAAGCGTCGGCCAGTCCGCAGCCGGGCTGATCGCCGAGGTCGTTGTGGAGATGAGGCAGGAACTCGGGACCCTACCCCGGAGCAGCTTCCTCCAGAAGTCAGTGGGGGCCACAAAGGCACGCCTATCGACCATCTGGCGGGATCGTCTCAAGGACGCGGAGCCGCCTCACGGATGAGGGATTGTTACGGATTGTTACGACTCCAATCTGGCCGACATTCTGCTGGCTCGAATCGCGCTCAACTGGTCAGTCTGCGCTGTCCTAGGTGCCGACCTGCGCAATCCGCTCTCACTGCTGGCCAGTTAGCGGAAAGGCAGCCTCGTCAGACGCGCTAGTCCTACCATGAGACACACGGGCCGAAGATGACCCCGCTCCGGACGAGCCGGCATCCCGACCCGCACTGGACTAGCTCGACCCAGAAGGTGCGTATCTGATGCTCAGCCCGTCGCTGGAGACAGCCCTCGACCATGTCCTGCCCACCCACGTCAAGCCCGTCTGGGTAACGCCTCCACTGGACACCACCTGGGTCACGTATCTCGCCGAGTCCGCGTGGTGCAAGGCGCGCACCCTTCCCGACGACTACAGCGATGACCTCGTCGCGGAGGACGTCGAGGCGTTCATCGAGGACACACTCAGCTATGTACTCATAGTCGCCGATCTGATCGCGCATGGTGCCGGAAAAGTCCTGATGGAGATGTTCGGCCCCGTCATCGCGCGGCACGATCTGCCGGAGCCGCCGCCGAAGGTCTACTTCGATGTGCCCGGTGATCACCAGGCAGCTGCCTGGCACGATCCGAAGGATGACACGCTGCACTTCGGCCCGCACCTGGACAGGACAGTGGTGCTGCACGAGCTGGCCCACTGGCTCTCGAAGGGTGACCGCCACGGCTATGGCTTCCGCAGCGCCTACGTGGCGCTCGTCCATCTCCTGATCGGGGTAACAGCCGCAGAGGAGCTGGACGCGTGTCTTGAGGCGGTGCCAGAACGCCTCCGTGAGCGCGTCTTCTGGGACGAGGAGTCCGTCCACGACGAGATCGATAGGATCCACCGCGAGGCGGAGGAGGACGAATGGACGGACTACTACGACGACGACGAGGACGACCGGACTGAGGAGGAGAAGCGAGACGACTGGGCAGAGGGATACCTGAGGGCGCGCGATCGATAGGACCTACGCGACGGTCTGTCCCCGCGCTCTCATCCGCTAGGCGCGCGTCGGTCGGGCCTGGAAGCGCGCATGGGTCGCCCATAGGGGGTTGTACCCGGGAAGGCCCCCAGCGCTACAGATGCCCCACCCCTACGCCGTCTGTCGCACTCCCAGAGTCGCGTCGCGGGTGCAGCTCGGCGTACATCGCCCGCCCAGCCTCGATGCCTGTGAGCTGCTCGCCCTCATCCGCGTCGTGCTGCTCCTCCTCGGCGTGGCCGTGGAGCCGTTCCCACAGTGCGCGGCCCTCCTCGATGCTCATGCGTAGTTCACCGACTGGGACAGCTCGCTGACGAGCGCGTTCGCGGCGTACAGCTCGGCCTCGGCGCGGTTGACGGCGTCGGCCTGCGTGTCCACGGTTGCCTGAGTCGGCGTCGTCCCGGCGATCCAGGCGGCGCGTAGCGTCGAGCGCAGGTTCGCCCTTGCCGTGTCCAGGGTGCCCTGTGCGGTGGTGGCCCACGCGGCAGCGCGGCCCGCTGCGGCGGCGAGTGTTGCCTTGTCTTCCATGGTGGTGCTCCTTCTCTAGCTGCTGCGACGCTGGGTGAACGGGACGGCGTGGCGGGTGCCGCCCCTCACGGCTGACACCGGCTCTGGCGGCGCGCCCTCGCTCGTGTGGCCGGTGATCGCGGCGACCCGGTGCACTGCCCTGATGCCGCCCTCGGCGGCGAGCGGAGAACTGGCGTTGCCCTCGGTGGCATCGCCAGCGGTCCAGAAGGCATTCGCGAGGTCGTCCATCGACGGCATCCACGGGTGGGCGTGTGTGCAGATGCGGGCGAGGGCTTCTGCCTTCTCGGCGAGGGTGCCGGACGGAAGGGACGCGCGCCACTCCTCTCCGTCGATCATCGGGGTGACCGACCGCGTCAGCCACTCACGGAGCGCCTCCTGCTCGGGGGAGAGCGTGCGGAGGTCGGAGGGCCAGCGCCCGTTGTCGCGGCGGCGCTGGATCCAGTACTGGTCCGCGTCCAGGAAGTCGGCAACCTGCCCCGCCGTGAGGTACATCCGCGTGCCGTTGTCGGTGGCGCGGGTGCTGCTGCTCGCGGTGCGGATGAGTGTCCGCTGCACGTCGCGGATGGCGCTGTACCGCTCGACTAGATCGGCTGCCTCACGGAGGCGGCGATCCGCGGTCGGGTCGGTTGCGACGTCGAGCGGGTCGGTGGGCAGCGACCGGAGCGACCGCGCGGCCCCGCGTACCTCTGTGACGAGCGACTCCAGCTCCCCGCGTAGGTAGGCCAGCCCGTGGTCCGCACCGGACGCTAGAGCGGCCTGCTGCCGCGCCTTCGCGTCGGCGGCGAATTCCCGGACCATCGTGAGGGCCGTGAAATGGTCCGTCGCGGCTGCCTGCGCCTCGCGAACCCGGGCGGGCAGGTCACGCGGGAATGGCTTCCCCGCGTCGGCGGCGGCGCGCAGCTCTGCGGCGGTGTCCACCTGGAGCGCGGACGGCGGCGCGGACAGCTCGGTCATCCAGGCGGATGCGGTGGCCGTGTCGCGTGTGGCGGCGTCGTAGCCGGGGATTCTGGAGTAGGCCTCGTCGTAGATCTGGGTGCGCGTCATCGGGTCTCCTTCTAGGTTGTTGAGTCGAGCACTGCGCGGAATATTCGCTCCCGCTGCTGTGCCGTGATGGGTGGGGCACCGGCGAGCGTCCGGGCGATGAATGCCTCGATCTTGAGGGCGGCGAGATCGCGCCGCGCCTCCGTCTGGGCGGCTGCGTTGCCGGTGCGGCAGGCAACGCCAAGGCGCGCCCGCGCCCGCTCGGCCTCAGTGGGCGGACGGCGCTCGGCCATGACCGCTCCTCCACTCTCGGATCTTGTCCGTGATAATCCACCACGTCGCCTGCACCGCCACTACCACCACGTCTGCGGCGCGGGCGAGCGCCGAGCGAGGGCGCGTGCTCTCGGCGGCTTCGATGAGACCTATCTGCGAGATCAGATCATTGAGGTCATCGTCATTGGGCTCTTCCCCCAGCAGCTCCCGATGCTCCTTCTCGATGCCAGCCTCGACGACGGCACGCAGGATCTCGCCGTCCACGAGAGCGTCCCTCTCCGAGTAGCCGTCGCTGTCAATCAGGTCGCTGATCTCACGGCGCGAGAGGCCAGCCTGCCTCGCGGCGGACCGGAAGGCCCGCTCCAGGGATGGGAGGCGCGTCCGCGTGGCCTCGAAGTTCTCGGAGATCTCCGGTGGCGGCGGATCTCCGAAGGATGCGATCATCGTCGCGAAGTGGACCGTCAGCCGCGCTTTGCGGAGCTCCGCGAGGGGGATCTCGATAGCTGTTCTCTGGTTCATGATCGGGAGCCCCCCACGGGACGGAAGAACGTCACCGGCTGGCCGTCACGGATGTCGTAGAGCCTCTCGAAGCCACTCTTCGCCATCGCGCGGTCTTCCTTCTCCTCCTGGACAGTCTGGCGGATGTCCGCGTCGGTGACCTCTCCGTACTCGAGAAGCCTCCGGATCTGGATCTGCGGAAGGCCCGCGTCTCTCGCGGTGAGGCGGAGCTCGCGCTCTGCCTCCCGGACCTCATCCCGTGAGGGATCGATGTCAGGTGAGCCCTCAAGGGCTGCCGTGAAGAGGCGCTCACGCGCGGCGCCGAGGGCGCGGGTGGCGCTCCTGACGGGTGCGGCAAGGGTCCCGATCCAGTCCTCGAAGACCTCCGCTCTCTGGATCTCGGCGCGAAGATGTGCTGCGCGGGCGGGTGGGCCGTCCAGATGCTCGCAGAGAGCGAGCGCGCTGCGAAGCGTCTCCAGTGTGTGGATGGGGTGTGTAGTCATGGCCGGGAGCCCTTTCTTCATTTCCGCGAATATCCTCTTGACATCCGACAGAATCTATGATAGCGCTCCTCTTCTTCAGGTCCGGGCTTCTCGGGAACTCCTCTGTCGTGCCAACCCGGCATCGAGGATGGACCCCCGTGAGGGTGGGCGAGACGGGGCGGATCAGCCCTCCTGGTCGGCGGGATGGGCGCGACTCGGTGAATGTCAGCATGTGTGTCAACGACGTCGCCGTAAGGCCTCGGAACCGGGGGCACATAGGCCCCCCAGGAGCTCACCGGGTAGGCGTGTTCGGCCGCGACAGGGCGGGGACGGGTAGTTGCCGCCGGACTACCGTGTTCGGCCGCGAGAGGCGCAGGCGTACCGCCGAGATCAGCTGTTCTCATGTTCGCCTCACCACTGGATCCCGGTTGCCCGTTGCCCTCGCCCGTCTGCCGGCGTCTACCCGCGTTCGGCTACGGTTGCCCCCCAGCTGTGCCGAGCCGGGGCTCTCGTGCCGTCTCGCGCCGTCTGGCGGGTGATTCGGCTTAGCGGCGGCTGAGTAGCCGTTGAAGCTGCTCGAACAGGGCAGCCGCGCCCTCCTGCGTCAGCACGAGCCGGTCGCGCCCGCTGGCCCTCACGGCGATCCCGTCAACGAAGCCGTCGCCCTTCGGCAGCATGATCCGAGCACGGGTCACGCGTAGCGTGCTCGACGCACGGGTGATGGCGCCGAACTCCCACGTCCTCGTGAGGTGGGCATCGATGGCCCGGATCAGGAGCGTCCCCTTGCCGTCATCGTGGGGCACGGCGTGCCGCCTTCCTCGCGACACGGTGTGCCACCTCGTGTCGGCGGACGGACTCCGCCTTCGCGCGCATGCGCTTCATCACCCCGATGTCGTGGCGCTGCTTTGCCATGGCCCTGCTCCCTTCCTAGTGCTGCTGGAAGGCAGTCATAGTGGGCAGCCTTCCAGTCGGCAACCTTCGCGCTGCGATACGGGGTACGGGGTACGGCGTATATGCCGCAACGACGCAGGCGCTCATGAGGCCTTCTGGCGTGGGTGGCGGTGGCCGTCGTTGAGATGGCGCAGCTCGCCGCAGATGCCGCATTGCCACGAGGGGGAGGCCCCGTCGCCCTCGTTCTCGTTCTGACCCGGATTCGCGATCCAGCGACGCTCCATCGCGATCCAGCGGCGGAGCAGCTCGTCCAGCTCCCCGTTCACGACGGCGCACTCTGAGTAGGGACCAGTGCACCCCGGGATCGTCATAGCGCTCGCGCCAGCAGCAACAGCGCGGTCGAGGTACGGGAGCAGGGTCGCGTAGGCCTCGGGCTCGGCCCATGGCCGATTGCCTGCGGCGGTGAGTGCGCCCGGGAAGTACACCCGGTCCACTCCGATGTGCGTGACCCTCTGGCGGATGAGCGCACCGACCTCAATCGGCGCGACCGGAGTCGGGATGTGCCAGTAGTGCCATCCCTGAGAGGAGCGGACGTACTTCCCGCCGAGGTCCCGGATGGTGGCGTCGAGCGCCTTCCGCGTGAGGGCTACGGGAACAGCTGGCGTGGTGGTGGTGGTCATGACTGCGTCTCCTTCTTCTCGGTGTTCAGCTGCCCAAGGCAGTGATGGGATTCCTCTCTCGTGAGGGGGGGGGTTACGCGTTCGCCCCCCTTAGGGAGGGGGGCGAGCGTAAGGTAGCCGGGCGTAAGGGCCGTAAGGGGCTGCGTAAGGCTTGATTCCGGGGATCCGTAAGGGCTTGCGTAGGACGTAGGCAAAAGGGGTGCGTAACCCCCCCGTAAGGCTTAATCACGTTTCCGTACCCCCCTCGTCGTCCGCGAAGTCGAGGTACTCGGGAAGGACGTAGACCTTCGACTGGGTGCCGAGCGTCGCTTCCGCTGACCCATCACGGATCACTAGCTCACCCCGACGAACGCACTGGTGCAGCCTTCGGCCTGCCTTCGCAATCTCGGCGTCGGTGGGGCGGTCCCGTGCGAACATGATCTCGGCCAGCCGCCTCTTCGTGATGCCGTCCCTACCGGCGTTCCGCGCGAGCGCCAGCGGGTCTATCTCTCCGGACCAGACGCTGATCTCTCCGGAGTCCTGGTCGTGGAATATATCCAGCGGTCCGACGTCGTTCTGGGACTGCTTCAGGTGGAGCAGCCGCACGATCGGATCTCCCGCCTTGCCGTAGAGGAGAATCACCGAGCCAGCACCGCCCGTGAGCCACGTCGAGCCGTACACGTCTGCGAGGGTCGTCGGTGCTGCCCCGTTGGGTCCGCGCTTGACCTGATGGTGGAGCTCGCATACCTGGACCCCCTCCGCAATCGCCATCTGGCGTGCGCGGTTCCATCCCGCCGCGACGGCATCCTCCGAGAGGCCGATGGCCGCATCCTTCAGGCTGTCCACGATGACCGTTCCCGCCCCGGCCCAGCGACACATGGCGAGCAGCTTCTCTGGCGACTGCGCGAGATCCTCAGGCGGTGGCCCCTTCCAGACGAGGAGCGACTGCTCCACCCTCGCCCGGTCGTATCCGTGGAACTGGCGCTTGAGCGAGCGCTGGATCTGGGAGGGCCGGTCCATGGCCAGATAGAGGATCTTCTCCCCTGGAGCCAGCACCCTCACGGCGTGGCCCAGCACGTCCCCGCCGAACAGCATGGCCCGGACTACCTGCCCGATCAGGGTTGTCTTCCCGACGCCGGAGGGGCCGCACACCATGAGGGCCTCTCCCTCTGGCCAGATGACGTCCCCGCGCTCGCCCCAGAGAGCCGGGACCTCGTCGGGAACGTCGAAGATAAATGAGCCGCCGTCGATGAAGCGGTGCGTCCAGTCATAGCTGCCCGTGACAGCCGCCCCTCCTAGCTCGTCCGCCTCCTGCTCCTCACCGAAGTCCTTCGCCGCTGTCTCGCCGTGCACCACCTCGCTCCAGCGGAGACCCACTGCCTCGAAGAACTGTGGTGCCGTGAGGCCCGCGCAGGCGGGAGCGAAGCAGTGCATCACCACGGTGGCCATCGAACTGCGCTGGACGTGGAGGGAGGGGTTCCTGTCGTTGTGCGTGGGGCACTGGACCATCGCGTCATCCGGCCCCCGGTGGACGACCCCCCGCCCCTGCTCCTCGCAGCGCTCCAGGAACACGTCGAACGGGTCCTGCGCCGGAGCCGACGCGGCGGGCTCCTCACGGGGGGCTAGCGCCGCCCACTCATCCAGGCTGACGCGCGGTCCGTCGATGATCTCCAGCTCATAGTCCTCTCTTGCCTCCTCGCTTGGGACCGTGGGCATGAACATCATCTGCTCTGGATGCAGCGACGCCTTGTCGAACGGCAGACCGAGCCTTTCGAGCACCGCCCGCGCGGCGCGGCTCGTCGTGCCGGCGTCCGCTGGGCCGTCCGCCGGCAGCAGCGCGCGGTAGCGCGGCCTCTCCGGCGTGTGGGAATAGGTCGAGTAGACGAGCGCCTGTAGTCCGAGCGCGTGGATGCGCCCCAGCACCTCAAGCGACGGCGGCATTATCTCGCCGGTCTCCTCGTCCGCCTCCAGATCGAGGGCGATACCGTAGCAGCGGTCCACGTCCGCCTTGCCGCGATGGCCGTTCTTGAACGTGCACATCGTGAACCCGCCCCGGGCGTCCTTACGAAGGCCCGGAGACACACGGAGCTGGTCCTCGGCCATCAGGGCGCAGAAGTCCGTCCACGCGACCCGCTTCTCCTTTGGCGCAGCGTCCGCTCTGCTCCTGAAGAACGACACCGTGAGGCGGCTGTCCCTACTCACCGCCATCGCCGCGTGCCACCTTGAACAGCGAGAGGCGTGTGCGGATGCCCGGAGCGATCTGCTCGACGCGGACGAGGCCCTTTAGGAACTCCTCATCCGGCCCGATCTGGCCCGACGCACGTAGCGTCACCACCTCGGCGTGGACCATCGGACGGTAGAAGTAGTCCGCTTGCGGGTGGTCCTCGAAGAACTGCCGGTCCAGATCGACAGCGTGGTTCTCTGCCGCCATCAGCGGGCAGGTCGAATTGTGCTCCAGCGCGGTGCCATTCCACCGGCCCGCGCAGTCGGGGCAGCGTCCATAGCTCGGCTTCTCGACTACCGCTAGAATCTCCCATGAGGGAGCCTTCTCGGTGGTAGGGAATTTCTTCTTCGTGGGGACCGGGGTTTCAGCGCCCCGGTCTCTCTTCTTCTTCCGGCTCATGCCGCTGCGCTCCTCTCCTCCGAGGACCGCAGCAATGCGGCAATGCGATCAGCGCGCGCCGGGTCCAGCGGAGGGGCCTCCGCGACCACACGCGCTATGTACTCCTGGAGCCGCGCAGCAGCCGCGTCGGGCTGCCCGCTCACTTGGCTTCCTCCTCGTTGAGGTTCTCGATGCACTCCCGCAGGAACGCGATGAGAAGCTCATAGTGCGCCGCCCTGAACGGGGGGATGTGCTTCGCGTCCTTGATGATCGCTCGCTTGACCACCTTCACGCGCAGCCGTCGCTGGAGCTCTAGAACGTCCTCATCGACATCGTCCATCTGGTAGGCGTTGGCGATACGGCTGACGTTCGCACGAACTTCGGCATCCTTGGACCAAGACATGGCTGTCTCACTCTCAAGACCAGCCCTCTATCTTGGGGGAGGCTATCGCCTCGCCATCAACGGGTCCTACCCCCATGCGGGGGTTCCTCGATCGATGGCCGGGTTGCGTTACCAAGTCCCGCAGCGTAGGTCGATCAGTCGCCGTGGGGAGGCAGCACCAGAGAATTCGGATTGAGAGGGGGAGGCTCCGATTCCCAAGAAACGGCCTCCATTTACTTATGGGTTCTCCGCCGTCCCCAGCCGAAGCCCGGGACCACCCCCCAAGCATAGGGCCGTCGTCACCCCCGCGCTAGCGCCATCCTTCGGGGTCCGGTCGGGGGCTGCCCAGTAGCGCGCGTGGCACCAAACCGCCAGAATTGCATGCGTCCCGGGTGAGTCGATTTTTGGGTTTCTCCTCCCCGGGCCGGAAGGGCCAGCGGCGTCCGGGAGTCCCGCTGGCCCTTCATCGCGCAGGTGTAGCGGGGCGGTCCGAAACCGGGCGCAGATGCCCGTCTCGCGCCGATGATGCCCCCGTCACCGCGACGGGGGCATCAGCCGGTCTATCCTTCGGGCCTGCGTCGGCGCTCCAGGATGATGAGCCGGTGGGCCGTCGAGTTGGCCACGGTTACGGAGCCGTCCAGGTTGAGCACGATCACCGACAGGTCACCGCGAGCGAGCCGCCTTGCCTCACGGAGGACACGGGGGTCCACCATCAGAACGAGCTGCTCGAGGACCGCCGCCGCGCGCTGCTGCCGTGAGGGCGCGCGCCGGTAGCGCGGCAGCGCAGCGGACGCGACAGTGACTCGTGCTGCCTCACGCACGCGGGGCATGGCCGGCACGCACTACGCGGCCTCGGTTCCCTCGTGACCGGCGTTCTTCTGGTGGAGCGCCATGCCGCTCGCGTTCGAGACCTTGCCGCACACGACGCACTTCACGCGCTTCTGGCTGGTCCGCCGCTTCGGCTCCCACGAGATGAGGCTGTCGTCCCTCTCGCTGAACACAACGACGGTGGCGCCGTCCTTCGACATCCAGGGCATGAGGCGGTCAGGGTCCTCGCGGACCACCTTTAGGAACTCCTCGGCGGTGGCCTCTCCGGCGATGGTGAGGAGCCTGGAGTACGCGTCGCCGCGTCGCACGCCAGCGGCGCGCTGGGTCTTACCGGACTTCGGGTCAACAGCAGTGATGGTTACAACAGTGAGCATTTTCGGGAGCCAGCTTTCGGGAGCGGATCATGTAGGATATAGGACTTCCTACATAGGCTGTTATACGGGTACAGCTCCGCTTCGCCTAGTCACTAGGACTACTGGCTCAGTTCCACTCGAAGCTGACCGTCTCGGGGTCGAAGCCCTTGCGGCCGCGCGGCGCTGGACTCACGCGGACGGTGAACAGCATGGACAGCACGGCGCGCCGGATCATGAGGCTGGATCCCTCGAAGTAGGCCACCGGGTCCGCCGCGTGGAGCACGGCAGCGGCGGGCGCGGCAGCGCGCTGGAGCGCGGCCTCGGCGGTCGCTAGCTCGGCCTGCGCCCGGTCGGCGGCGACCCTGCGGCGGTGGCCGTCGATGAGCCCCGCGTCGTAGTCCTCATCGATGCGCGCGAGTCGCTGCCGGAGCACGCGTACCTGCTCGGCGGCGGTGCGGTCCTCCTCCCGGGGCTCCGCCAGCCGCGTCGCGAGCATGCGGACGTTGTCACCATCACGTAGCCATGCGCGGGTGACCTCGAGGACGAGGGCGTCGATGGGCTTCTGGGCCCGCGTGAGGTGCCCCGCCGCGCAGCGATAGCGCTCGCCGGACCACGAGGACAGCGGCTCGCCACATACGGCGCATAGGTAGAGCCCGGAGCCTAGGTGCTTCCTGTCCGTGCCCTGATGGGTGAGGCGGCGCGGGTCCGTGAGCCGCGCCTGGACGATCGTGTAGAGGTCATCATCCACGATCGGGGTCCAGGCACCGGGCCTGCCGGTCTCGCGGCCCTGATAGATGGCGCGGCCAGCGTAGCGCGGGTTCATCAGCAGCGTGCGGATGGTTGAGGGGTTCCATGGCGCTCCCCGCCGCGTGGGGATGCCCCGCCCAGCAGCCCACGCCGTGAGGGAGCGGAGGGAGTCCCCCTCGGCAAAGCGCTCAAACAGCGTGGCCACGAACGCGGCCTCAGCGGGCACCAGATCGCCGTTCGGCGTGTAGCCGGTCAGCCGTACTCCAAGCGGCGGACGTCCCTTCTCTGAGCGCTGAAGCGCGGCGCGGCGCTGGCGCTCGGACTTGCGCTCGACCTCCGCTCGGGCGACGGCTGCCTTGATTCGTGCGTACATCCTGCCGCCGTCGGTCGTGAGGTCGGCCTCGCCGTTCGCTGTCGCTAGGAGCAGCGCCTGCCTCTCGGCGCGGTCGATCCAGTCCTCCAGCTGGCGCGGCTGGCGGGTCAGGCGGTCGAGGTCCCAGCACACAATCGCCTGGAATCGGCCAGCCTCAAAGTCCGCGATCATGCGGTCGTAGCCGGGGCGAACCTTGCGCCGGTCGGAGGCGGATATGGAGTTGTCGAGGTACTCCTCGACCACGGTCCAGCCGCGAGCCGCCGCCAGCGCGCGGCAGTCCTCCCTCTGGCGACTCACGGCTAGGCCCTCGCCCGTGGTGTCGAGGGACTGGCGAAGGTATACGGCGGCGCGGGCGGGAGTCATGGAACGAAGGATACGCCCAGAAGTTGCTCTGCGGTGGGCCTTGGTGGAGTTCCGCTTCAACGTGTGATGCGGCGGGTTTGGGAGACGGGTCGCCGATCTCCCTTGCGGGCCGGCTAGCTCGGGGAGTCTGCTCTGGGGTCCCATGACGCGTACACGGTGCCCGATGTGGCGCCGCGGAGCTCTGCACCGTCGAGGGTCAGGTCGGGGTGCGTGAGCAGGTGGCGTCGCACGCGGCCGGCGGCAATCGTGCGGCCTTCCTCGACGTCCTTGGCGCGAAGGATTTGATCCAAAGGGGCGAAGTCATCGCCCGGTTTCCGGATCATCACGACGAACAGCATCTGTTGGGAATCTTGATCCATGGCCAGAGCCTATGCACTCCAGCAGTGGCCTGCCAGTGCGCCAGCGCCCCACGCGTGAAGGCCGCCCCAGGGTTTGGCGAATATTCATCACACGACCCAAGAATTCGAACACCGTCCCGGTTAGGCTGACTCCGAACCGGCCGCAAGGCTGCGGCCGTCGAGCGGAAGGCGCGCCAGTGACGGACACCGCAAGCAAGACGCACCTGACCCGTGGACAGGTCGAGGACCTCCACCGCTGGTGGCGGGCCGCGAACTACCTCTCGGTCGGCCAGATCTACCTGCGCGACAACCCGCTCCTGAAGGAGCCCCTCGCGAAGGAACACGTCAAGAAGCGCCTACTGGGCCACTGGGGCACCACTACTGGCCTGAACTTCATCTACGCCCACCTCAACCGGGCCATCGTCGATCGCGATCAGGCCATGCTCTTCGTCACGGGCCCGGGCCACGGCGGTCCCGCGAACGTCGCCAATGCCTACCTCGAGGGCACCTACTCGGAGATCTACACCCGTTTCGGTGACGACGAGGCGTCCCTCCGCGAGCTCTTCAGGCAGTTCTCCTACCCCGGAGGGATTCCGAGCCACGCGGCCCCCGAGACGCCTGGATCGATCAGCGAAGGGGGCGAGCTCGGCTACTCGCTGGCGCACGCCTTCGGCGCCGCCTTCGACAACCCGGACCTCGTCGTGGCGTGCGTTGTGGGGGATGGCGAGGCCGAGACGGGGCCGCTCTCCACGAGCTGGCAGTCGACGGCGTTCCTCGAGGCGGCGCGTGACGGCGCCGTCCTGCCGATCCTGCACCTCAACGGCTACAAGATCGCCAATCCCACCGTCTTGGCCAGGCGTCCGGAGGACCAGGTGAGGAAGTACTTTGAGGGCCTCGGGTGGGCCCCTCGCTTCGTCACGGTCGCGGATCCTTCTGCCCAGCCCCAGGCGCACCGCGACTTCGCCGAGGCTCTGGACGACTGCCTCGATGCGATCGCCGCCATCCAGACGCGGGCCCGGGAAGCGGAGAGCGCGGGGGAGCGGCCTCGCGACTCGGTGCCCGAGCCGTGGCCCATGATCGTGTTCCGATCCCCGAAGGGGTGGACCGGCCCTGCGGTGGTGGACGGGAAGCCGGTCGAGGGGACCTGGCGCGCGCATCAGGTACCGCTCAACGAGATCCACGAGAACCCGGAGCACCTCGCCGAGCTCGAGGCGTGGATGCGCTCCTACCGCCCGGAAGAGCTCTTCACGCACGACGGCGCCCGCTCGCCCGAGCTGGCCAGCCTCGCCCCGAGCGGAAACCGACGCATGAGCGCAACGCCCTACGCCAACGGCGGCCGGATCCTGCGGGACCTGAAGCTCCCTGCCACCGACGCGCACATGATCCCGGTGGAGGCGCCCGGCGTCGTGCGTGCGGGGGCGATGACCAACCTCGGAGGCTGGATGCGCGAGGTGATCCGCGCGAATCCGGACAACTTCCGGCTTTTCGGCCCCGACGAAACTGCTTCCAACCGCCTCCAGGACGTCTACGAGGTCACGGACAAGGTGTGGCAGGAGCGCATCGAGGACGTCGACGAGCACCTCGCGCGCGCCGGCAGGGTCATGGAGGTGCTGAGCGAGCACCTGTGCCAGGGCTGGCTCGAGGGCTACCTCCTGACGGGCCGCCACGGGGTCTTCACGTCCTACGAGGCATTTGTGCACATCGTCGACTCGATGTTCAACCAGCACGCGAAATGGCTCAAGGTCCACCGCGAGCTGCCGTGGCGCATGCCTGTCGCCTCACTGACCTACCTGCTCTCGAGCCACGTATGGCAGCAGGACCATAACGGGTTCTCCCATCAGGACCCTAGCTTCATCGACCATGTGGTGAACAAGAAGGCCGAGGTCGTGCGCGTCTACCTCCCCGTGGATGCGAACACGCTCGTGTCCACGATGGACCACTGTCTCCGCAGCCGCGACTACGTGAACGTGGTGGTTGCCGGGAAGGCGCTCTCGCTCCAATGGTTCAGCCCTGCCGAGGCCGAGCTGCACTGCGCCCGCGGGATCGGAATCCTCGAGTTCGCGGGCAACGAGGCGCCGGGCGAGGAGCCCGACGTCGTGCTCGGCTGCGCCGGCGACGTGCCCACGGGGGAGGCGATCGCAGCCGCTCAGATACTGCGCCGCGACCTGCCCGATCTGAAGGTCCGCGTGGTCAACGCTGTGGACCTCATGAGGCTCCAGGACGAGCGCGAGCACCCGCACGGCCTGCCTGACCGCGAATTCGACGCGCTGTTCACGAAGGACAAGCCGATCGTGTTCGCATACCACGGATACCCCTGGCTCATCCACCGCCTCACGTACCGTCGCACCAACCACGGCAATCTCCACGTGCGGGGCTACGTTGAAGAGGGCACCACGACGACGCCGTTCGACATGGCCATGCTGAACAGGATCGACAGGTTCCACCTGGCCATCGACGTGCTCGACCGCGTGCCGGGTCTTGCACTGCGCCATGCCGGCCTTCGCCAGCGCTACATGGATGAGCTCGCGGAGGCGCGGTCCGCCACCCGGGAGTTCGGCGAAGATTCGGCTGAAATCCGTGACTGGACGCTTGAGCCGCGCTGACACTCCACTGATTGAAACCTGTGCGTTACTCCGCAGTAACGCGCGGGAATCAAGGCGCGAGTGATTGGGAAAGTTCAATCAGATACGTCGAATCGAGATCCTCACCTCCAGAACCTGAAAGATATGTTGCATCTCTATAACGACGATGATCTGAAACGGAACTTTCGTAGCCACTGGCCCGACGGGCGGGCTAGTCTGTCGAGCATGTGAGACGCGCCACGTCTACCGCCAGGGGGGACGGGCCGTCGGCTCCGGGGTCTTCCCGGGCACTTCAACAGATGCACCAGAGGAGGCGGAATGCGTTTCGGGCGTATTTCCAAGGCGATGAGCGTGGCTGCGGTCGCAGCAATCGCGCTCAGCGCCTGCGCGACCCAAGGCGGCGGTTCGAACACGAACACCTCGTCGGCAAGCGCCAAGCAGGGTGGCAGCGCCACCGTCGTCGAGGTGAACGCGTTCAACACGTTCAACCCGGAAACTGCCGATGGCAACACGGACATCAACTCGAAGATCAGCTTGGCGACCCACATGGGCTTCTACTATGTGGACAACAAGCTGAACGTGATTCACAACGAGAAGTTCGGCCACTACGAGAAGACCTCGGACAACCCGCTCACGGTGAAGTACACGATTGCCGACGGCGTCAAGTGGTCCGACGGCACCCCGGTCACGGCGTACGACGTCGCCCTCAACTGGGCGGCCGGCTCGAGCTACTTCGACGACGCGAGCCCCGATGGCAAGAAGGGCACCGCCTACTTCTCGACGGCGGGAGACCCCACGGGCCTCAATGCCACGAATTTCCCGGATGTGTCCTCGGACGGCAAGACGTTCACCCTGACGTACACGAAGCCGTACGCCGACTGGGAGCTCGCGATCGGCGCCAGCAACAACACGATCGACATCCCGGCGCACGTCGTGGCGAAGAAGGCGGGCCTCGCCGATGCCAAGGCGCTCTTCGACCTGATGAAGGGCATGAAGAAGGGCGACCCGGCCAGCCCGCAGCCCGCGAATGACACGCTGAAGAAGGCCGCTGACTTCTACAACACGGGCTTCGACACGAAGACACTGCCGGGGGACACGAGCCTCTTCCTCTCCAATGGCGCGTACGTGGTCAAGGACATGGTCCCGGACCAGTCCATGACGCTCGTGCGGAACAAGGACTACAACTGGGGTCCGACTCCGAATCTGGACCAGATCACGATCCGCTACATCGGCTCGGCCCCTGCCCAGATTCAGGCCCTCAAGAACGGCGAGGCGGACATCATTGCCCCGCAGGCGTCGTCTGACACGATCCAGCAGCTCAAGGGCATCCCGGGCGTTACGGTCGATCAGGGCAACCAGCTCTCGTACGATCACATCGACCTGAACTACACGGGTCCGTTTGCCGACAAGGACGTGCGCACCGCCTTCATGCTCACGGTCCCGCGCCAGGACATCCTTGACAAGATCATCAAGCAGATGGACCCGAACGCGAAGCCGCTCGACTCGCAGATCTTCGTACCCCAGCAGGCGGCCTACGCCGACTCGGTGAAGAACAACGGCTCCTCGGCCTACGACGCGGTCAACATCGACAAGGCCAAGCAGCTCCTTGCCGGCAAGACGCCGGAAGTGAAGATCATGTACAACAAGGACAACCCGAACCGCGTCGACGCCTACACGCTCATCGCGGCGAGCGCGGCCAAGGCCGGCTTCAAGATCGTCGACGGCGGACTCGGCAAGTCGGACTGGGGCAAGGCGCTCGGCAAGGGCGGCTACGACGCGACGATCTTCGGCTGGATCAACCCGGGCGTGGGAGTCTCTGGCGTTCCGCAGATCTTCAAGAGCGGCAACGGCTCGAACTTCAACAAGTTCTCCGACCCGGATGCTGACAAGCTAATGGAGCAGCTCGTTCAGACGACCGATCAGAGCAAGCAGACCGACCTGGAAAAGCAGATCGACCAGAAGATCTGGGCTTCCTCGTACGGTGTCCCGCTCTTCCAGGCGGTCGGCGTGGACGCGTACAGCGACAAGGTCACCGGTGTGAAGTACATGCCGAACAGCAGCGGTGTCTGGTGGAACTTCTGGGAGTGGGCTACGAAGTAGCCTCCAGAGTTCTGATGCGCTAGCTGAAGCGCCGGGACCGAGCTCGTGGGTCCCGGCGCTTCGCAGCGCCCTCCCGGCGGATCCAGCCACCCGCCGTCGCGCCCCACGCCGACCGCGTGGCAAGCCCCCGGCACCCGTCCGCGCCGCCCCGCACCCTTTCGGGGCGGCCCACATTAGAGGTACAACGAAACATGGTGACTTACGTCGTCCGGCGCCTCATCACCGCAGCATTGATCCTTCTCGGCGCGTCGTTCCTGGTGTACAACCTCACGGCGCTCTCGGGGGACCCGCTTGAGGAATTCCGCGCCAGCAATCTCCCGAATGCCGCCCAACTCATGCAGGCGCGCTCCCAACTCCTGGATCTGGACACCCCAGCTCCCATCCGCTACTTCAAATGGCTCGGGGGAGCCGCCGGATGCCTCGTCGGCAACTGCGACCTCGGAAAGAACCTGGTCGGCCAGCCAGTCACTCAGGCGCTTGGCCAGGCACTCGTGCAGACTCTGACCCTCGTCACGGGTGCCACCATCCTCGCGATCCTCATTGGCGTGGCCCTCGGCATCGTGACGGCCCTGCGCCAGTACAGCGCGCTCGACTACGGCGTCACGTTCCTCGCGTTCCTGTTCTTCTCGCTCCCGATCTTCTGGATCGCCGTCCTCCTCAAGGAGTACGGGGCCATCGGGTTCAACAACTTCCTGGCCCATCCGGACATCCCGCTCCCGGTCGCCCTCGGGATCGGCCTCGTCATCGGGATCTTTGCGGCCGTCGTCACCAGTGGTGCGGTCCGCCGCAAGGCCACCGTGGGGGCCATCGCCTTCGCGTTCGTGACGCTCGTCCTCATCGTGGCGAGCCTCACGCAGTGGTTCCGCTTCCCTGGCCTCGGGCTGGGAGTCGTCGTCATCGCGGGGGTCGGAATCGCCTTCGCCGTCACGGTCCTCACCGCAGGCCTGCAGAACCGTCGCGCGCTGTATGCCGCGCTTACCGCCGTCCTGGTTGGGGCTGTGGTCTACTTCCCCGTCCAGCCGCTGCTGAACCTCGCGACGCCGCTCATGATCCTGATCCTCGCGGTCGTCGCCGTCGGGGTGGGCATCGCGGCGGGCTACTTCTGGGGCGGCTACGACCGCAGCCAGAGCATGCGCGCCGGCGCCATTACGGCATTCGTGGTTGCGTTCATGGTGCTCCTTGACCGATTCATGCAGTCGTGGCCCGCGTATTTCGACAACAGAAGCATCAGGGGCCGGCCGATCGCCACCATCGGTGCCGGAACCCCCAACCTGCAGGGAGACTTCTGGATCTCAGGCATCGACTCCTTCACCCACCTCATCCTGCCGACGGCCGCCCTCATCCTCATCTCGCTCGCGAGCTACACGCGCTACACGCGCTCGTCGATGCTCGAGGTCATGAACATGGACTACATCCGCACGGCGCGTGCCAAGGGCGTGAGCGAGCGGAGCGTCGTCATGCGCCACGCCTTCCGCAACGCTCTCATCCCGATCGCGACCGTCGTCGCCCTCGACATCGGCCAGCTGATCGGCGGCGCGGTGATCACCGAGACGGTGTTCTCCGTCCGCGGGATGGGTTTCATGTTCCTCGACGGCATCTCGCACGTGGACCCGAACCCGGTCATGGGCGTGTTCGTGTGCGTCGCGATCACGGCCCTCGCGTTCAACCTCATCGCGGACCTCGTCTACTCCGCGCTCGATCCTCGCGTAAGGGTGAAGTGACATGAGCCAGCAGTCACAGCAGGAAGAAGCCACGGAGGTCTCGGCCTCGGCTGCGGCGGCCGCCGCGCCTGCCGCCGGCATCGAGCCGATCCTCGAAGCCAAGGGCCTGAGCCTCGGGCAGATCGTCCGGAAGCGGTTCTTCGGCCACACCGGTGCCCTCGCCGGTCTCATCGTCTTCGCGGTCATCTTCGTTCTCGCCTTCTCGTCCGAGGGTTGGGGGCCGATCCCCGGCTGGTGGCAGTACCAGCACGATCAGGTCACCCCTCTCGTCAACGAGGGCGTACCGACATGGACCCTGCCGTTCAGCTTCGGCGATCACCCGTTCGGCCAAGACCGGATCGGGCGCGACCTGTTCGCGATGACCATGCGCGGCGCGCAGCAGTCGATCATCATCATGATCATCATCGGCGTCGTCGCCGGGCTCATCGGCGTCGTCGTCGGAGCCCTTGCGGGGTACTTCCGCGGGTGGGTCGAGGCGGTGCTCATGCGCCTGACAGACATCATCATCATCATTCCGGTACTGCTTCTCGCGGCGGTCATGTCCCAGACGGCCGGCCGGCGCGACTCCGGATCCTGGTTCGGCCAGTTCGCGGCGTCGAACGGCGTGGTCGTGCTCGGCATCTTCCTCGGCCTGGTCGCGTGGGTGGGCCTCGCGCGCCTTGTCCGCGGCGAATTCCTCTCGCTGCGCGAGCGCGAGTTCGTCGACGCAGCACGGATCTCCGGGGCCTCCAACGCCCGCATCATCTTCAAGCACATCCTGCCCAATGCGGTCGGCGTTGTGATCGTCAACGGGACGCTGCTGATGTCCTCTGCGATCCTGCTCGAGACGGCGCTCTCCTACCTCGGAGTCGGCGTCAAGGCCCCGGACACGTCCCTCGGCCTGCTCATTTCCCAGAACCAGGAGGCCTTCTCCACGCGTCCGTGGCTCTTCTGGTGGCCGGGCCTGTTCATCGTGCTCATCTGCCTCTGCATCAACTTCATCGGCGACGGCCTGCGCGACGCGTTCGATCCGCGCCAGAAGAAGTTCAACGCGAAGAAGGCAAAGAAGGGCACAAGGAGTGGCCACGGGTCGGCCGTGGTGGCCGGAGGCGCCGCTGCGCCCGCTCTTGAGGTCGGCGGTGGCGTGAGCCCGGTGTCCGGCTACGTCCCGGACAGCGAGGCCTTCGGCGGGGCTCCCCACGCTGGCGACGACACGACCGGCAGGAATGACTGACGTGCGCGCGACGCCGATCGCGGGACCGCGCGCTGCGGGCCGCGGGGCTGGCCCCGGCTCACGCGGCGAACGTGATGACCGTGCCGACCACGAGGACGAGGCCCAGTGCGAGCACACCCCACGCCACCGAGCGGGCCACGGGCGTCTCCTCGACCTGGCCCCCGGCCACGGCACCGCGGTCCACCTGCCCGGCCCAGCGGCGTCGGACGAGGATCGCCGCCTGGCCGGACACCGTGTTGCCGAGATCGCCCGGCCGCACGGTGTGCTCGGGGCCGAAGCTCGAATCGGGGAGCCCCGTCAGATGCTCTGGGCGCGCCCGGCGGGCGCCGAGCGCCCCGGGGCCCGGCGCGGCCCACGCCGTGAACCGGCCAGCCCCGGTCCCGAGCGTGAGGGCGAACTTCGTGTCGACATACGCGAGGGCCTCCCACGGCACCCCGACGCTGCGCACCGGGTTGACGAGCTCGACGCCAGAATCGCTCACCACCACGGCGGGGCGCCAGAAGAGCGCCCAGCCGGCCCAGGCCATGAGGGCCAGGGGAGCGAGGTAGCGCACGCCCGGCAGCCCGGACTGCGCGACGGTGAGCACCGCGCCGAGCGCGGCGAGGGCCCACAGGGCCACGGCCAGCAGCCTGTTGCTGCGGGCCTTGAAGACGTCGGTGGGACCGGCATGCTGCATCGCGCTCATGCCCCCCATGATGCAGGACGTCGCATCGAATTCAGGATTCCGTCGCCCAGGCCGAAGCTCTCGGGTCCGGCGGCGCAGGGAAGGAAGCACAACGATGGCTGAGAACCTCGGCACAGCGGGCCGGCCCCGACGGGACGGACGGAGCCGCGACGCGAAGAACCGCGCCAACGGGTTCGGCGAGGACCTGGTCAAGGGCCAGATGGTCCTGGAGGTCAAGGACCTCAGCGTCGACTTCGGCGTTGAGAAGGAATGGGTCCCTGCGGCCATCGGCCTCAACTACGAGGTGCGTGCCGGAGAGGTGCTCGCGATCGTGGGCGAGTCCGGCTCGGGCAAGTCCGCTAGTTCCATGGCCCTGCTCGGGCTCCTGCCGTCCAACAGCCAGGTCTCGGGCAGCGTCAAGCTCATGGGCCGGGAGCTCTTGGGCAAGGACAGGGCGTCCGCGGGGCGTTCCGTGCGGGGCAACGACGTGGCTGTCATCTTCCAGGAGCCCATGACGGCGCTCAACCCGGTGTACACGATCGGCAATCAGATCGTCGAGACGATCCGCCTCCACAACCCGGTCTCCCCGGACGAGGCGAAGGCCCGAGCGATCAAGATGCTCGAGCTCGTCGAGCTGCCAGACCCCGAGAAGGCGTTCAAGTCCTATCCGCACCAGCTCTCGGGCGGCCAGCGCCAGCGCGCCATGATCGCACAGTCGCTCTCGTGCGACCCGAAGCTGCTCATCGCCGACGAGCCGACCACGGCGCTCGATGTGACCGTGCAGGCCGAGATCCTCGACCTCATGCGCCATCTCAAGGACAAGCTCAACTCGGCGGTCATCCTCATCACCCACGACATGGGGGTGGTCGCCGACCTCGCCGACCGGATCGCCGTCATGCGGCGTGGCCTGATCGTCGAGGCCGGCACGGCCGGGGAGATCTTCCACAACCCCCAGCACGAGTACACGCGGGCGCTCCTCGCGGCTGTTCCCCACCTCGGGCAGGGCGGCGAGGGGACGGAGGACGACGTTGACATCACGGCCGCCCTCGCTGCGGCCACGGGTGCGGAGCTCGAGGCAGTCGACCCCGCCGAACTCGCCCAGCGCGAGAGGGAGAACCGCGCGGCGCTTGCTGCGGCCACAGCCGCCGAGGAGCGCCGCGGCGCCCCCATCCTGCAGCTCGCCGACGTCGCGATCGAGTACCCCAAGCAGGGGCGCGTTCCGGCCTTCCGTGCGGTCGAGGGCGCCGACCTCGTCGTGTACCCGGGCCAGGTCGTGGGGCTCGTCGGCGAGTCGGGTTCGGGCAAGACGACGATCGGCCGCGCCGCCGTCGGCCTCCTGCCGGTTGCGGAGGGCTCGCTCAAGGTGGGCGGCAAGGAGATCTCGGGGCTGAAGAAGAACTCCAAGGAGCTCCATGACATCCGCAGGTCGGTGGGCATGGTGTTCCAGGACCCCTCGTCCTCGCTGAACCCGCGCCTGCCCATCGGCGAGTCCATCGGTGAGCCCATGCTGCTCGCGGGAGTCGCGAAGGGCGCGGAGCTCCAGAAGCGCGTCGAGACGCTTCTGGACCAGGTTGAGCTTCCGCGGTCCTATCGGAACCGGTACCCGCACGAGCTCTCCGGCGGGCAGAAGCAGCGCGTCGGCATCGCCCGTGCGCTTTCGCTCAAGCCGAAGCTCATGGTCGCCGACGAGCCTACCTCGGCGCTCGACGTCTCCGTTCAGGCGAAGGTCCTCGAGCTCTTCCAGGGGCTGCAGAAGGAGCTCGGTTTCGCGTGCCTGTTCGTCACGCACGATCTCGCCGTCATCGACGTCCTCGCCGACCACATCTGCGTCATGCAGCGCGGCCGGATCGTCGAGCAGGGCTCGCGTGACCAGATCCTCCGCAACCCGCAGGAGGCCTATACCCAGCGCCTCCTCGCTGCTGTGCCGCTCCCGGACCCCGAGAAGCAGCGCGAGCGCCGTGAGCTGCGCGAGCTGCTCCTCGCGAGCGGGATCGAGTGAGGCGAGCGGCCGGAGCCTTCCCCGCACGACGCCGCGCGGCTGGCTGAGCGGGCAACGCACCGCGAACACGAGAGGACCCTGGACGAGGGCCCTCTCGTCGTGCTGCCCGAAGGCCGCCGAGGCATGATCACGATTTCGCAAACGGTTCTTTCGTATTTTCAGATTCGGGCTAGGCTGGATCTCTATAAGCCAAGTCACAGGGACGAGTGCTTGGCAACACAGGTTCTTGCGCTAGGCGGGGACCCATGCACCATTCAACGAAGGAGCAAGGAAATGCGTCTTTCACGCATGTCCAGGACCCTTGGGGTCGCCGCTTCTGTCGCGCTCGCGCTCAGCGCCTGCGGCGGCGGATCCGGCACCGGAGGGGGAACCCAGGCCACCGGCGATCCGAACAAGGTCATCACGGCGTACAGCAACGAGCCGCAGAATCCTCTCCTGCCTGCCAACACGAACGAGGTCTATGGCGGCCGCGTCGTGGACCAGCTGTTCGCCGGACTGAGGGCCTACGATCCCAACGGCAAGCCGGTCAACGACCTCGCCGAGAGCATCGACACGACGGATTCCCAGACCTGGACGATCAAGGTCAAGCAGGGGTCGAAGTTCACCAACGGCGAAGCCATCACCGCCAAGACGTTCGTTGACTCCTGGAACTTTGCGGCGCTGAGCACGAACCTCCAGAACAACGGGTTCTTCTTCGAGTCCCTCGAGGGCTATGACGCCGTCAGCGCCGTCAAGAAGGAGACGGGTGCCGATGGCAAGACCAAGACCACTCCGGCGCCGACGGCCCAGACCATGTCCGGCCTGAGCGCCAAGGACGATTCGACGATCACCGTCAAGCTCGCCCAGCCCGAGTCGGACTGGTCTCTGCGCCTCGGCTACTCGGCCTTCTATCCGCTTCCCTCCGAGGCGCTCAAGGACCCGAAGAAGTTCGGAGAGAACCCCGTGGGGAACGGCCCGTACAAGATGGCCAAGGACACGGGCTCCTGGGTTCATGACCAGTCGATCTCGCTCGTGAAGAACCCCGACTACAAGGGACCCCGCGAAGCCAAGAACGGCGGCGTGACCTTCAAGTTCTACACGGATCCGGGCCCGGCCTACACCGATCTCCAGGCGGACAACCTGGACGTCACCGACGTGCTGCCCTCGAACGCGCTCAAGACGTACACGAGCGACTTCCCCGACCGGAACTCGACCAAGCCGATCGCGACGGACTCGACGCTGAACATCCCGGGCTACAACCCGAACTTCCAGGGTGACGCGGGCAAGCTGCGTCGCCAGGCGCTCTCCTACGCGATCAACCGCGAGGAGATCGCGAAGGTCGTCTTCAACGGTACCCGCACGCCGGCGACGGGATACGCGCCGCCGGTCATCGAGGGTTACAAGGCCGACATTCCGGGCAACGAGGTGCTCAAGTACGATCCCGCGAAGGCCAAGGACCTCTGGGCCCAGGCCGAGAAGATCAAGCCGTACGACGGTTCGAAGCCGCTCCAGATCGCGTCGAACACCGATGGCGGGAACAAGGAGTGGATCGAGGCGGTCGCCAACAACTTCAAGAACAACCTCGGCATCCAGGCCGAGATCCAGCCGTTCGCGAAGTTCGCCGAGGTGCTCAACCTCCGCAAGTCGCAGAGCCTCCCGGGCCTGACGCGCGCTGGCTGGCAGGGCGACTACCCGTCGCTCTACAACTTCCTCGGACCGGTCTGGGCCACGGGAGCGTCCTCGAACTACGAGAAGTACTCGAACCCCGACTTCGACAAGCTCCTCAAGGAGGGCCTCGCGGCCAAGACCACGCAGGAGGCCAGCGACAAGTTCAACAAGGCCCAGGAGATCCTGTTCAAGGACCTGCCGGGCGTCCCTCTGTGGGACTACACGAGGCCGCTCGTGTGGAGCAACCACGTGGTCAAGGCCGAGTCCGGCTGGAACGGGGCCATCCTGTACTACAACATCCAGGCGAAGTGACGCGCGCCCGCGCGCTCTGATCGCAGCCGAGGGCCCGGCCACCCGCCGGGCCCTCGGCATCTGATAGGAAGGCCCAGCTCCATGGCACGATCCTGTGCCCAGCACGCCGGAGGGCCGCGATGATCCGCTACATCCTCCGCCGTCTGCTCCAAGTCATCCCGGTGTTCCTCGGGACGACTCTGCTCGTCTACTTCATGGTCTTCGCGCTCCCCGGAGACCCCATTGCTGCCCTCTTCGGTGACAGGCAACCGCCGCAGAGCGTCATCGACGCGCTGCGCGCCCAGTACCACCTCGACCAGCCGTTCCTCGTCCAGTACGGGATCTTCCTCAAGAACCTCTTCACGCTCGACCTGGGCGTCGACTTCACGCAGCAGCCCATCGCCGCGACGCTCGCCAGGATCTTCCCGGTCACGGCCATGCTTGCGGTCGAGGCGCTCGCCATCCAGGCGATCTTCGGAGTCCTGTTCGGCCTGTGGGCCGGCCTCCGCCGCGGCGGCATCTTCGATTCCACCGTTCTGATCGCCTCCCTCGTGGTCATTGCTGTTCCGACCTTCGTTCTGGGCTTCGTGTTCCAGCTCGTATTCGGCGTCTATCTCGGTTGGGCGAAGCCCACGGTGGGCGCTCAGGCCGACTGGGGCAACCTCCTCCTCCCGGCGATCGTGCTCGGCCTCGTCTCGTTCGCCTACGTGCTGCGTCTCACGAGGGCCTCGGTCATCGAGAACATGAACGCGGACTATGTCCGCACCGCAACCGCGAAGGGCCTGTCCCGCCCCCGCGTTGTGCTCGCCCACATCCTGCGCAACTCAATGATCCCGGTGGTGACCTATCTCGGCGCCAACCTCGGCGGCCTCATGGGCGGCGCGATTGTCACCGAGGGCATCTTCAACGTCCCCGGTGTGGGGAACAAGCTCTATCAGGCCACGCTGCGCGGCGAGGGCCCCACCGTGGTCGCGATCGTGAGCGTGCTCGTCCTCGTGTTCGTGCTCGCGAACCTGCTCGTGGACCTCCTGTATGCCTGGCTCGACCCGAGGATCCGCTATGAAGCCTGAACGCACTGAGGGGCACTTCGTTGCCCCGTTCGATGAGGTGGGGCTCGGCGCCACCGATGCCCTCCGGGTTGAAGAAGCCCCGCTGAGCCTGTGGGCCGACGCCTGGCGCAAGCTGCGCCGTCGCCCGCTGTTCATCATCTCCTCGATCATGATCCTCGCGCTCGTCTTCATCGCGCTCTTCCCCGGTGCCCTCACCCAGACCCCGCCGAATGAGAACTGCCTCCTGGAGAATTCCGAGGCTGGCCCGAGAGACGGTCACCCCTTTGGGTTCACCTTCCAGGGCTGCGACCTCTACTCGCGGGTGGTCCACGGGACCCAGGCCTCTCTGACGGTCGGCGTCCTCGCGGTGCTGTGCGTCCTCGTGATCGGCGTGACCTTCGGCGCTCTGGCGGGGTATTACGGCGGCTGGCTCGATGCACTCCTCGCGCGGCTCGGCGACATCTTCTTCGCCCTGCCGCTCGTGCTCGGAGCGCTCGTCATCACGCAGCTCCCGCTGTTCCGGGAGAACAAGAGCGTGTGGACGGTGGTGCTCGTCATTGCCATGCTGGCGTGGCCCCAAATGGCCCGCATCACGCGCGGAGCGGTCATCGAGGTGCGCAACGCGGACTTTGTGACCGCTGCCCGCTCGCTCGGTGTCTCGAGGTTCGGCGCGCTCCTGCGCCACGTGCTGCCCAATGCCATCGCCCCGGTGATCGTGCTCGCGACGCTCGAGCTCGGCGTGTTCATCGTCACGGAGGCAACGCTCTCGTTCCTCGGCATCGGCGTGCCCGAGTCCGTCATGTCATGGGGCCACGACATCGCGGCCGCACAGCAGTCGATCCGCACGAATCCGATGATCCTCATCTACCCGTCCGTGGCTTTGTCCCTCTGCGTGCTGAGCTTCATCATGCTCGGCGACGCGGTCCGCGACGCCCTCGACCCGAAGAGCAGGACCCGATGACCGAGAAGACTACTGCAGCCGGCATTCCGGCGATCATCGACGACGAGGGGCCCGGCGGTCGTCCGATCCTCGAGATCCGCGATCTGGAGATCGCCTTCACGACCAGCTCGGGCGAATTGAGGGCCGTCCGCGACGCCCACCTGAAGATCATGCCCGGCGAGACGCTCGCGATCGTGGGGGAGTCGGGATCTGGGAAGTCGACGACGGCGCTCGCCGCGATCGGCCTCCTGCCGAGCAACGGGCGCGTCACCGGGGGGCAGATCCTGCTCGACGGCGAGGACATCGCCCATGCGCCCGAGAAGCGCATGATCGAGCTGCGCGGCAACACGATCGGCATGGTCCCCCAGGACCCGATGTCCAACCTCAATCCGGTGTGGAAGATCGGCTACCAGGTCAGGGAGACGCTGCGTGCCAACGGGAAGGCGGACAAGCCGGCCGACGTCGCGCGCGCCCTCGCGGAAGCGGGGCTCCCGGACGCCGAGCGGCGCGCCAAGCAGTACCCGCATGAGTTCTCTGGAGGCATGCGTCAGCGCGCGCTCATCGCGATCGGGCTCTCGTGCGCGCCCAAGCTCCTGATTGCCGACGAACCGACCTCGGCCCTCGATGTCACGGTCCAGCGCAAGATCCTCGACCACCTCCAGACAATGACGGGGGAGCTCGGCACGTCGGTCCTCCTCATCACGCATGACCTCGGCCTCGCGGCCGAGCGCGCGGACAAGGTCGTGGTGATGTACCAGGGCAAGGTGGTGGAGTCTGGTCCCTCGCTCGAAATCCTGCGCAACCCCCTGCACCCGTACACGCAGCGGCTCGTGGCCAAGGCACCTTCGCTCGCATCCCGGCGCATCCAGGTGGCGAAGGAGGCCGGCATCGAGCCGACTGAGCTCCTGACAGCCTCGGACGAGGCCAGGGCCAAGGCTGCCGAGCGTGCCGAGGCGACGGCACTCGAAGCCGTGGAAACGCAGGAGACGCCCGCCGCGGCTGGGCCAGAGGAAGTGCCCGACGACGCGCTCGTGGTCGAGGACCTGACGAAGGTCTTCAAGCTCCGTTCCGGGGGGCTGGGTCGGTCAACAGACTTCACGGCGGTCGATTCCGTGAGCTTCCGGGTGCGCCGGGGAACCACCATGGCGATCGTGGGCGAGTCGGGCTCCGGCAAGTCGACGGTGGCCCAGATGGTCCTCCAGCTCCTGGCCCCGACCTCTGGCCGGATTGTGTTCGACGGCGTCGACACGGCGACGCTCGACCGGAAGCAGCTGTTCGCCTTCCGTCGTCGAGTCCAGCCGATCTTCCAGGACCCCTACGGCTCGCTCGATCCGATGTACAACATCTACCGGACCATTGAGGAGCCGCTGCGGACCCATGGCATCGGAGACAGGGCCTCACGCGAGCTCAAGGTTCGCGAGCTCCTGGACCAGGTCGCGCTTCCGCAGTCGGCGATGCAGCGGTACCCGAACGAGCTCTCGGGCGGTCAGCGCCAGCGGGTTGCCATTGCCCGCGCTCTGGCACTCGATCCCGAGGTGATCATCTGCGACGAGGCGGTCTCGGCCCTCGACGTCCTGGTCCAGGCGCAGGTCCTCAACCTGCTTGCGGACCTCCAGGAACGGCTCGGGCTGACGTACCTCTTCATCACGCACGACCTCGCTGTGGTGCGGCAGATCGCGGACCACGTGTGCGTCATGGAGAAAGGCAGGCTCGTCGAGACCGGGGCGACCGATTCGGTGTTCGACGCGCCGCAGCAGGACTACACGCGGGCGCTCCTGGATGCCATCCCGGGCGGCAAGCTACTGCTGCCGCCGGACCCCGCGTAGGGCGGACACGGAGGGTTCGGGGCAATCGGCCGCGGGGGGACTCAAGCTCAGGAGAGTGCGAGGCCTCTCGCGGCCAGCGCGTCAGCGAATACCGGGGCGAGACGTGCCTTGCCCGCAGGCTTGAGGTGCACCCCGTCGGCCAGCTCACCGGCGAGCCCATAGAGGGAGATCCAGTCGCCGCAGCCAACGAACGGAACATCGAGTGCGGCCGCGGTGCGGCCCAGGAGCGCATCGACCTCGGTCCGGCGTCCGCCGCCGTCGGCGGCCGACTTCGCGAGCGTTCCGACCATGACGATCCGGGCGCCGGGGTACGTGCGGCGCAGCTCGGCGAACAGGGTGATGGCGCCGTTGACAATCGCCGAATCGGCCGAATTGCGCGATGCGTCGTTCCCCCCGCCCTGGACCACGACGAGGCCCGGGCTGCCCGCGGGCACCCGCCAGTCGCCGAGCCTCAGTGCGTTGGCGTAGTCGTGGACCTTCGGGATGCCGACGGAATAGCCCGTGCCCCCGCTGCCGGCGAAGTACACCGAATACCCTGCGTGCTCGAGGCCCCGCCGCACCCAGCTGTCCGTCGGCTCTGACTGCGAGTCGCCGATCAGGACCGCGGCCCTCGAAAGATCCCCCAGCACAGGCTCGTTCCGCTGGGTGGCCGGATTGACGCTGAAGGAGCCGAGCGGAAGGCGATCCGGCGGCGTCAGGCGATGGGCCGGCGTCGTGCGTGGAATGATCGCGATCGGGGCAGTGCCATACGGCACCGCAGCGGGTGGCAAGACATGGAGGGCCGCGCCTTCCGTTGGACGGGATACGGTGCCGATGGCGCCGCCGGACGACGCCGGAAGTGCTTCGAGCGGGCCCGCACACCCCGCGAGGAGGGGCACCGCCATGGCACAGGACAGCGCGCGCAGGGTCAGACGCCCAGCGCTGCTGGAGGCTCGGTCCATGGGGTCCTTCAGAAGATGCGAACCTCACCATGATGCGGCCTACGATGGGATCTTCGCCACTGCGGGACACCCACGCACCGGGCAGCGCACGGAGCAGTGCGCCCGAGAGAGTAAAATTGAGGGTGCTGGCCCTGACAGGGTCTGTTCCGCTGTGCCCCCACTGCCTTTGACCGAAGGACCCCGCCGGGCGCCGGACAAGTTGCGACCCACTCGAAACGAGCCTCACGCGAATGACTGAAACCGTGTCCACTGCCTCCCGTACCGACCTCCGCAACGTCGCCATCGTCGCGCACGTCGACCATGGCAAGACGACCCTCGTCGACGCCATGCTCAAGCAGACCAATTCCTTTGCCTCCCATGGCGAGGTCGAGGAACGCGTGATGGACTCGGGTGACCTCGAGCGTGAAAAGGGCATCACGATCCTCGCCAAGAACACGGCCGTCCGCTACGCGGGCCCGGCTGCGGCAGGGGCCGGTGAGCCCGAGGGCATCACGATCAACGTCATCGACACCCCCGGCCACGCCGACTTCGGCGGCGAGGTCGAGCGTGGGCTCTCGATGGTCGACGGCGTGGTCCTCCTCGTCGACGCGTCTGAAGGTCCGCTCCCGCAGACCCGGTTCGTGCTGCGCAAGGCGCTCGCGGCGCATCTTCCCGTGATCCTCGTGGTCAACAAGACGGACCGCCCTGACGCGCGGATCGACGAGGTCGTCCATGAGTCGATGGACCTCCTTCTGGGCCTTGCGTCCGATCTGGCCGACGAGGTCCCCGATCTCGACCTCGACAAGGTCCTCGACGTGCCTGTCGTCTACGCTGCCGCGAGGGTGGGCGCTGCGTCGCTCGAGCAGCCCGCCAACGGCGAGGCTCCGGGCAACGACAACCTCGAGCCCCTCTTTGAGACGATCCTCAAGCACATCCCGGCTCCGACCTACGACCCTGAGGGTGTTCTCCAGGCCCACGTGACCAACCTCGACGCGTCGCCGTTCCTCGGCCGCCTCGCGCTCCTGCGCATCTACAACGGCACACTCCACAAGGGCCAGCAGGTCGCCTGGGCCCGGCACGACGGTTCGCTCAAGACCGTCAAGATCACCGAGCTCCTCGCCACCAAGGCCCTCGACCGCGTCCCCGCCGAGTCCGCGGGTCCCGGTGACATCGTCGCCGTCGCCGGCATCGAGGACATCACGATCGGCGAGACCCTCACCGACGTCGAGAACCCGCAGCCGCTGCCGCTCATCACCGTCGACGATCCCGCGATCTCGATGACGGTGGGTATCAACACGTCCCCACTAGCCGGGCGCGTCAAGGGTGCCAAGGTCACGGCGCGCCAGGTCAAGGACCGCCTCGACAAGGAGCTCATCGGCAACGTCTCCATCCGCGTCCTGCCGACCGAGCGGCCGGACGCGTGGGAGGTCCAGGGCCGTGGCGAGCTGGCCCTGGCCATCCTCGTCGAGCAGATGCGCCGCGAGGGCTTCGAGCTCACGGTCGGCAAGCCGCAGGTCGTGACCAAGAAGGTCGACGGCAAGGTGCACGAGCCGATCGAGCACATGACGATCGACGTCCCCGAGGAGTACCTCGGCGCGGTGACGCAGCTGCTCGCGGCACGCAAGGGCCGCATGACCAACATGGCGAACCACGGCACCGGCTGGGTCCGCATGGAGTTCATGGTCCCGTCCCGCGGCCTCATCGGTTTCCGCACCAAGTTCCTCACGGACACGCGCGGCGCCGGCATCGCGTCGTCGATCTCCGAGGGCTACGAGCCGTGGGCCGGCGAGATCGAGTACCGCACCAACGGCTCGCTCATCGCGGACCGCGCCGGTGTGGCGACCCCGTTCGCCATGATCAACCTCCAGGAGCGCGGCTCGTTCTTCATCCAGCCCACGGCTGAGGTGTACGAGGGCATGATCGTGGGGGAGAACTCGCGCGCTGATGACATGGACGTGAACATCACCAAGGAGAAGAAGCTCACGAACATGCGTTCGGCTACGGCCGACAACTTCGAGGGCCTCACCCCGCCGCGGACGCTCACGCTCGAGGAGTCCCTTGAGTTCGCCCGCGAGGACGAATGCGTCGAGATCACCCCGGAGTCGATCCGCATCCGCAAGGTCGTCCTCGACGCGAACGAGCGGCTCAAGGCGGCTCGCAGCCGCTCCCGCGCCTGACTCCTTGCTCCGTCTCGGGTCCAGATCTCGCGTCTGATTCGGCATTGCGGGTACCACGACGGCCGGTGCCTTCCGCGCGGAAGGCACCGCCCGTCGTCGTACGCGTACCCGAAAGGCGAAACCAGGTGGGAGATCGGTAACCGAATCGGCAGGGGTGGCGGATCAGTCGGCGGCGGCGTCTCGGTGCTGGGCGATCATGAGCGAGATAGCCTCGCCGTCGGGATCGCTGGGCAGTGCCACGAACTCGTCGACGATGGCGCGGAGCCGGCCCATGAGGTCGTCCCGATGCTCCTGGTTGAGCTTGAGCCCGACCCTCCAGACGGAGATGTCCTCCGGCGCCAGGGCCGCGGTCTCCTGGACGAAGGTCTCAATCAGTACTGGGGCGACGTCGTCGACATGCTGGCTCCACGATTTGCGTGTGGCCAGATAGGGGACCTCCTTGGCCCCGCGGGCGCCGCGGCGCTCGGGCTGCGACTCAAGGAATCCCGTCGCCACGAGGGTGCGCACGTGGTGGAGGCACGAGGCGGGGTTGATCCCCAGCCGATCTGCGATCTCCTTGTTGGTACGCGGCTGGTGGAGGCACATCCGCAGGATGCGCAGGCGCAGCGGTGAACTGAGCGCGCGGCCCTTCGCGGCCTCGTCTGGCTCCGACATGGCACCAGCCTATCGATGAGTGATTGACACTTCCCAATCACTTGACCCAGACTGGCCGCGTGTCCCCTGAAACGCCCGCAGAGCTGACCGCGCCGACTCTCCTTCGGAGCCGCTCGTTCCTCGCCTTCTGGACCGGGGAGGGCGTCAGTCAGCTCGGCGTCCAGCTCGGCCAGCTCGCGCTTCCCGTGCTCGCCGTGAGCCTCCTCGGGGCGGCGGAGATGGAGCTCGGCGTGCTCAACGCGGCCGCAATGGCGGCCTTCCTCATCGTCGGACTCCCGGCTGGCGCGTGGGTGGACCGCTGGCTCAAGCGACGCACCATGATCCGGGCGGACCTCGCACGGATGGTTGCGATGGCATGCGTCCCCGTGCTGTGGTGGGCCGGAGTGCTGCAGATGTGGCATCTCTACGTCGTCGCGGCCGTGGTCGGCGTCGCAACAGTCTTCTTCGATGTCGCCTACCAGAGCTACATTCCACTCCTCGTCCACCGGAGTCAGATCGCCGATGCGAACGGCAAGCTCGAGGCGACCGCGCAGGTCGCCCGCATGGGCGGCCCCGCGCTCGGCGGCTTCCTCCTGGCTCTCGTCAGTGCCCCGGTGCTCTTCGCCGCCGAGTCGGCGGGCTACCTCGTGTCGGCACTCTGCCTCACCCGTGTCCACGACGCGGAGATGCTGCCTGAGCGACGCGAGGACAGCAGCCTCTGGGTGGAGATCCGTGAAGGCGGTGCCTTCGTGGCAAGGCATCCGCTCATCCGGCGGATCGTGGCCAGCACCGCGATCGGCAACCTGTTCTCGTCCGTGGCCTACGTGCTCCTGCCGCTGGTCATCCTTCGCGAGCTCAACCTCGGGGCCGCCGGGTTCGGCGTCATGCTCTCCATCGGGTCCGTGGGCGGGCTCGTCGGTGCGGTGGCCGCCCCCCGCCTCGGCGCGCGGATCGGGGAGGGCCCGCTGCTTCCGATCGGGCTCATGGTCGGCGGGGCCGGTGGGGTACTTCTCCCTCTCGCGCTCGTGGCTGGCCCTGGGCCATGGGCGCCCGTGCTGTTGAGCGTGGGCGAGTTCTCGATGAGCTTCGGCGTGATCGTCTACAACGTGATGCAGGTGAGCATGCGCCAGCGTATCTGCCCGCCGCGGCTGCTCGGGCGGATGAACGCGTCCATCCGCTGCGTCGTGTGGGGCGTCATGCCCATCGGCTCGCTCCTCGGCGGGTGGCTGGGGGAGAGGATCGGGCTTGTTCCGACGCTGTGGATCGGGATCGTCGGTGGGCTCGTCGCGATCCTACCCGTGGCCCTCGGCCCGTTCTTCAGGCTCCGGACGCTGCCGGACGCGGTCCAGGACTAGGCCATCTGGGCTCTCGGGACGAGCATCTCCTGATGCTCGGCCGCACAGTAGACGGTCCACTCTCCTTCGACTTCCAGGGCGAGACCGCTTTCGGCGTCGGTCACAACAAGGTCTGACCAGGTGGCGGAGAGGAGCCGTACACGTGAGCCCTTCGGCGCGGGCGCCTTGTCCAGCAGTGAGGACAACGGCGGAGCCCCGACGGTGAGACCCGCCGTGGCGTGCCTGAAGTGCCCGGGGCGGAGGCCGGCGTGGTCCGACCGTACGCTCAGAGCTGTGATCCGGCGCCCCGTTCCGCCAGGCTCGGGCCCGGTCCGTTCGAGGACGGCCGTGAATCGGGCTGACGCGTGAATCGCGTGGCTCAGGCGTCCGGACTCGGCGTGATCTTCGTCGACATCCACGTGGAGCCCGCAGTCGAGTGCGCGCACTGCAACGGACGCGATGCGCGCTGGATGTCGAGGGTTGGAGACTGGGTCTGCGGGTCCGGACAAATGGGTACGCGGACGAGCGAGCAGGGTTCGGAGTGACATGGCAGGCGGCTTTGTCTCGGGGCGGTCCGACCCAGCTTCGGCTCACCAATTGTCCAATTGATGGTCATATTGTAGGGAGCACCTACTTGCTCCGCAAGGGCATGGCCCATTCACCGCGGACCCGTGTGACCAGGCGGTGCCTGTGGTCGGTGACCATGAGGTCTGTCCATGCGGAGTCGACGAGCACCACGCCGCGACCGTCGGGAGCGCCGATCCGCGGCCAGAAGCGCTGGGGATGCGGTGTGCCGAGGAGGAGGGAAGCGCCCGCGAGGGTCAACCCTTCACGCCTGAACGCGCCGTCACACGACTCGATGCTCGCAATGGCCCGGCGGACAGTGCTCCCATCCGGGCCACGCCGTTCGAGGACCGCCGTGAAGCGTGCCGTTGCGCGGGCGCGGCCTAACTGCACCAAGCCAAGAACCGAGAGGCCGACGTCGACGCAGAGACCTTCCGCGCAGGGATGGACCGAGACGTGGTCGAGCCTGGGTTCTTCGAGCACAAGGTGCGGAATGCTCGTCCGGGCGATCGCGCCCAGCAGGGAGTTCAAGGACATGGCCGGCCTCCTGAGGGGCCGGCCCAGCTCCAACCCAATTAAACCATCAATTGGATTTAATAGTAGGTGCGGCGGCCTTGGCCCACAAGGGGGCGATGCCTTCCGAGCTCAGAGCCTCTGGTCGTGGATGGAGTTCACCATCCCATGCAGGGATGCCTCCAGGAACTGCACCACCTCATCGGCCGCAGTGTTGCGCTCGATCGCGAGGCTGATGAGCGACTCCTCGGCGAACGCGACCCAGGATCGCAGGGCCACGCGCAACAACGTAGTGTCCGCCAACCCGAGCTCGATGAAGGCTTCGCGCAGGCGTTCGGCATTGAGCTCACGTGACTCATCGATGATCACGCGCACCGCGGGGTCGCCGCTTGCGGCCCCTCTGACCATTGAGTAGAAGGTGCCGTGGTGCTGCTGCACGAACTGGGTGATCCTCAGCAGCGTGTCCCGGACCCGCTCCCGCGGGGCGAGGTCCTCGCGCGGAGTCGTGGCGAGGAGAAGGCTGTCCCGCGCCGTCGTGACCACGGCAAGCTGCATGCCTTGGCGGGTTTCGAAGTAATGGAACAGCAGGGCGCGTGAAACGCCGGCCAAGCGGGCGAGCTCGTCCATCGTCAGTTCGTCCAGAGTGTGGTCGGTCAGGAAGTTCACTCCGGCCGCGACGAGCTGCGCTCTCCGGTCCTGAGGGTTGAGGCGGGCGCGCTGCGGTTCGGACACAGCAGAAATTCTACTGACTCGAGAAGAGTCGGCGAGGCCGCTATTGACTCAGAGTCAACAGTGCCGATATCTTCGACCGTGTTGCCGCCGTCACGGGCGGCGCCCACGTCAGGAGGATCAATGAAGTTCCCCGTCTCGCAGCGCATCCGATCGATGGGTGCATCCCATGCAGGCCGCATCATGCTCTTTGCCGTGCCCTCGGCCGCGGCCGCATCGCTCCTCATGGGCGGCATCGCCCAAGGGGCGGTACCCGTGTCCTTCGCCGTGTCCGGCAGCCAGTTCCAGATCGGCGCCTCGAGGCTCGAGGGAACCGGGTTCTCCCAGTACGCCGGGGTCGCGAAGGATACCGAGGGGAAGGATCACCCGGTTGCGATCGCCAACATCAAGAGCGCAACCCTCTCTGACCTGTGCCAGTCCGTGGTCACGCAGACCCCGTTGGGCACGGTCGGGGTGCTCATCAAAGCCGGCGGCGGGAACAACCCTGCCTCGGCTTCCGATCTTCAGATCGGAATGACCGGCCTGAAGGGCGATTCCACCTTCGGCAAGATCCGCATCGGCGTGGACGCCTCGACGGTCAACACCGCCGCGAAGGGCTCGGCAGGCGACTTCGCCCAGGACTCAGACAGCATCACGATCACGAATCTGCAGCAGACGGCGTGGAGTACGCAGGCATCGGTGTTCACCCTGACCGGGATGAGCCTGGATCTGACGGATGGGTCCAAGGCATGCTTCTGAGCGGTGGCACGTCGTCGACGACGGAGAACAGTGCTCCCGCGCCGTCGCGGAGTGCGAAGGCGTCCGGGAAGGCCAGCCGATTCCGGCACTGGCGCCGGCAGCGGCCGTTCGTCGGCGGGTTGCTGGCCATGCTCGGCGGGGTGGAGATGTTCTTCTCGGGTCAGCTCGACCTTGGCCATCTTCACATCCAGCTGGGGATCGAGGGACTTCAGGCCACCGTCATCCCGATCGTGCTGGTGCTTCTCGGAGTCCTGTCCGTGACCATGCCGCCGCATCACGTGTTCTATGGGGTTCTGACACTGGTGGTCGCTGTCTACTCGCTCGTCGGGGTTAACATGGGCGGCTTCCTCGTCGGCATGCTGCTCTCGGTGGTCGGAGGCGTGCTGGTCGCGGCGTGGATGGGCCCGCCGGGGGCCAAGCGGGGAACGTGGGCAGGGTGAATCTCCGCCGTGCCCGCACCCTCGCCGCCGTGGCGTCCGGCTCGCTCCTCACCCTGCCGTTCGTCCTCGGAGCGGCGAGGATCCCCGACAGCGTGCCGACGGCGCTGTGTGTGCCACTCGTCGTGTCCTGCCCGTCCGAGACCCCGAGTCCTTCGCCTTCGGGCACGGCACCTACCCAGGCGCCGGGGCCCTTGCCCGCTGTGGGCGGCACTCTGCTGCCGGGGCTTGGATCCGGCCCCAGCCTGCCCGCGCTTCCCGGCGCAGGATCCGGGGCGGACCCGGCTGCCATCGCGACCCCGGAACCCACGTCCAGCGCGCCTGTGGCGGCGCCTCGGGACAGCGGAACACCGATCTTCACCAAGACTCCGGCCTCGATGGGCTCCCAGAGCCTGTCCTTCACGGGGCTGAGTTCGATCAGCGTCGTCACCGTGCCGACCGCCGACGGCAGCGGCGTCCGCGTTCTGAAGATCACGGCAGACTCGATCACCATCACGGGGTTCACCCTGACGGTGCGCCCGCCCAACGGGCCCGGGTTGGTCACGTCCGCCGACAAGACGGTGCTCAGCGGACACGTCAGCGTCTATCTGGGATCTGTCACCGCGACAACCTCCAACGGGCGGAGCCTCACCCTGGGCACCGACACACCGCCACCGCTCGACGACGTGGCTCCGGGCCTGCTCCGAGTCACCATGGGGCTTGTCGGCTCGACGGCGGATTCGGTCAGCTATGCGAACACCAATCAGCGGATGGTGCAGCCCTAGCCCTCGGGTCGGCGAGCCGCCCGACGCGGAGGAGGCGGAGGGACTGGCTTCGCAGCCACGACGTCTTCGAGAAGCACGACGGCGTTGCCGCGCCTCGTGCGGATGGTGACCGTTGCGCCGTCGTGCGCTACCAGATCCCCGAGCGTGTCCGCGAAGCCGCCCTCGATCCGGCGGCGCACCACCACGCGCGTACCCGGGGCGAGCGAGCGCAGGAGTTCGACGGGAGAGGACGGCACGCTCCATCGTAGTGCTACGGCACGTGTCTCCGTGGAGTGGCGGGAGCCAGCCGGGAGATAATAGGCTCAATCGGCCCCGGTAGATCTGCGAGAAGACGTCAGCAGTGAGGGCGAGGGAAGAGAGGGTGGCACCGTGACATACGTGATCGCACAGCCGTGCGTCGATGTGAAGGACAAGGCCTGCGTCGAGGAATGTCCCGTCGACTGCATCTATGAAGGCGAACGGTCCCTCTACATCCACCCGGACGAGTGCGTCGACTGCGGTGCGTGCGAGCCCGTGTGCCCGGTCGAGGCGATCTACTACGAGGACGATGTTCCGGACGAGTGGGCCGACTACTACAAGGCCAACGTCGAGTTCTTCGACGACCTCGGTTCCCCGGGCGGGGCGGCGAAGCTCGGCAACACGGGCAAGGACCACCCGCTCGTTGCGGCCCTCCCTCCACAGAACGCAGCCAGCTGAGCGTGGAGCCAGGACGCAGCGCCACGGGCCGGGCTTTCGGGCTGGACCTGCCCGACTACCCCTGGGAGGCCATGGCCCCGTACGCGGCGAAGGCGGCCCGGCACCCCGGTGGTGCCGTGAACCTCTCGATCGGCACGCCTGTTGACCCCACCCCAGAGGTGGTGCAGGAAGCGCTCAAGGCGGCCTCCGATGCGCACGGGTATCCCACCGTGCACGGCACGCAGGCGCTGCGCGAGGCGGTCGTCGAGTGGTTCGCCCGGCGCCGCGGCGTCACGGGCCTCGACGAGCAGGCCGTCATGCCGACCATCGGCTCCAAGGAGCTCGTGGCGTGGCTGCCGTTCCTGCTGGGGCTCGGCGAGGGCGACGTGGTGGTGCGTCCCGCCGTCGCCTACCCGACCTATGACATCGGGGCGCGTCTGGCGGGTGCAACCGCGGTCGCCGCGGACAGCCTCGATGAGCTCGACGACGCGACGCTCGCACGCGTGCGGCTCGTGTGGCTCAACTCTCCGGGCAACCCGACCGGGGCGGTGCGGAGCGCTGACGAGCTGCGCGGCGCCGTCGACCGCGCGCGTTCGCTCGGTGCGGTTGTGGCCTCAGACGAGTGCTATGCCGAGCTCGGCTGGGGTGCGTGGGACCTGCAGCGCGGCGGGCAGGCCGTTCCGTCGGTGCTCGATCCCCGCGTGAGCGGCGGGGACCTCACCGGGCTCCTGAGCGTCTACTCGCTGAGCAAGCAGTCCAACCTCGCCGGGTACCGTGCTGCATTCGTCGCGGGTGCCCCAGAGCTCATGCCGAACCTCGTCAACAGCCGCAAGCACGCGGGCATGATCATGCCCTATCCGGTCCAGGAGGCCATGCGCGTGGCGCTCGGCGACGAGGCCCATGTGCTGGCGCAGAAGGACCTCTACCGGTCGCGCCGCGAGCGGCTCCTCCCTGCCCTCGAGGAATTCGGGCTCACGCTCTCGCACTCCGAGGCGGGACTGTACCTTTGGTGCACCGCCGGCGAGGACACGTGGGCTACGGTCGATCGCCTCGCCGGGCTGGGGATCGTGGTTGGCCCGGGCGTGTTCTACGGGGACGACGGCGCGGGCTACATCCGTGTGGCCCTCACGGGGACCGACGAGCGCATCGACGCCGCTGTGGAGCGCCTGACCTCCCGATAGTCCAGCGAACGTGACAGGACTCACGGGACCGGCGGTATCGATTAGTGCCGTGCGGGAACTCGGAGTAGCTTAAGAACGTTGCGAGCTGCCCATTGAAGGGGAACCATGACTGAGATGAACGGCGCTGTCCTGCGTCACGAAGGGGGAGAGCTCCAGCTTCCCCGCATTGCCGCTGTTGAAGGAAACGACGGCTATGACGTCTCGAAGCTGCTGAAGGAGACCGGCGCCGTCACCTTCGACCCGGGCTTCATGAACACCGCTGCCACCACCTCGGCTATCACCTTCATCGACGGCGATGAGGGGATCCTGCGGTACCGCGGCTACCCGATCGAGCAGCTGGCCCAGCACTCGAGCTTCCTCGAGGTCTCCTACCTCCTCATCTACGGGAACCTGCCGACGGGGTCCGAGCTCGATGAGTTCGACCAGAAGATCCGTCGCCACACCCTCCTGCACGAGGAGCTCAAGAGCTTCTTCGCGGGCTTCCCCCGCGATGCGCACCCGATGCCGGTGCTGTCCTCGGCCGTCTCGGCGCTGTCGACGTTCTACCAGGACTCGCTTGACCCGTTCAACGAGGAGCAGGTGGAGCTCTCCACCATCCGGCTCATGGCCAAGCTCCCCGTGATCGCCGCGTACGCGCACAAGAAGTCGGTCGGCCAGGCCCTGCTCTACCCGGACAACTCCATGAACCTCGTGGAGAACTTCCTGCGCCTCTCCTTCGGACTGGCCGCGGAGCCGTACGAGCTCGACCCGCTTGTCGTGAAGGCGCTCGACACGCTCCTGATCCTGCACGCGGACCACGAGCAGAACTGCTCGACGTCGACCGTACGCCTCGTCGGGTCTGCGAACGCGAACATGTTCGCTTCCGTTTCCGCGGGCATCAACGCACTCTTCGGCCCGCTCCACGGTGGTGCCAACGAGGCCGTGCTCAACATGCTCCGCCGCATCCAGGCCGACGGCGTCAGGCCTGAGGACTTCATGGAGAAGGTCAAGAACAAGGAAGACGGGGTCCGGCTGATGGGCTTCGGACACCGCGTCTACAAGAACTACGACCCCCGCGCCAAGATCATCAAGGCCACGGCCCACGAGATCCTCGGCAAGCTGGGCGGCAACGACGAGCTCCTGGACATCGCGATGCGGCTCGAGGAGAAGGCCCTCGCGGACGACTACTTCATTCAGCGCAAGCTCTACCCGAACGTCGACTTCTACACGGGCCTCATCTACAAGGCGATGGGCTTCCCGGAGAAGATGTTCACGGTGCTCTTCGCGATCGGCCGACTGCCGGGCTGGATCGCCCAGTGGCGCGAGATGATCAACGACCCGCAGACCAAGATCGGGCGCCCCCGCCAGCTCTACGTGGGTGAGGAAGCGCGCAACTACCCCGCGCGCTGATCCCACCCGCCCCGGGTACGACAACGGCCGGTGCCTTCCCTTGGGGGGAGGCGCCGGCCGTTGCCATGGGAGACTCAGACGGGCTGGTAGCCCATCGGGTTGCTCTTCTGCCAGCGCCAGTGGTCCTCGCACATCGCCTCGACGGTCCTTGTCGTGGACCAGCCCAGATCGGCCAGGGCGGCCGACGGGTCGGCCCAGAACGCGGGGAGGTCGCCGGCGCGGCGCGGCGCGATCTCGTACGGGATCGGGGCGCCCACGGCCTTCTCGAACGCATGGAGCATCTCGAGCACGCTCGTGCCGCGGCCCGACCCGAGGTTCCAGCGGAACACGCCGGCATGGTCCTCGAGGTACGTGAGCGCGGCCGCGTGGCCTTGGGCGAGGTCGACGACGTGGATGAAGTCGCGCTGGCATGTGCCGTCCGGCGTCTCGTAGTCCCCGCCGAAGACCATGAGCTTCTCGCGGCGGCCCACGGCGACCTGGGCGATGAAGGGGACGAGGTTGTTCGGGATCCCCTGCGGGTCCTCGCCGATCCGACCCGAGGGATGGGCGCCGACCGGGTTGAAGTAGCGCAGCAGTGCTATATGCCATTCGGGGCTGGATGCGCCGAGGTCGGAGAGGATGTCTTCGATCTGCTCCTTGGTGCGCCCATAGGGGTTCATCGCCCCGATCTCCATCTTCTCGACGTACGGCGCAGGATTGCGGTCTCCGTAGACCGTGGCCGAGGAGGAGAACACGATCTTGCGGACGCCGTGCCGCTCCATGACGCGCAGGAGGGAGATCGTCCCCGAGACGTTGTTGAAGTAGTAGTCGAGTGGGATGGCCGATGACTCCCCGACGGCCTTGAGCCCGGCGAAGTGGATCACGGCCTCGGGGGGATGCTCGGCGAAGACGGCGTCGAGCGCCGCCTCATCGGTGATGTCTGCTTCGACGAAGGTGGCATCGCGGCCCGCGAGCTCGCCCACGCGGCGGAGGGACTCCGGGCTCGAGTTGGACAGATTGTCGACGGCGACCACGTCGTGGCCCCCTTCGAGCAGGGTCAGGACCGTGTGGGAGCCGATGTAGCCGGTGCCTCCGGTGACGAGAATGCGCATGGTCTAGATCCTATCGATGGGCACAAGTGTGCTACCTACATGAAGACGACCTCGTGCGTGAGGGCCGAGCGGCTCCTGGCCGCCGTCGAGGGCCTCGGGCTCCACGCCATGCTCCAGAGCCGCTGGCTCGACGCCCAGCTGTGCGTCGACGTGGTCCGGGCGCAGGTCTCGAGCATCGGGGCGGGCAGCCGCTGAACGGGCGAGGAGGCCACCGCCCACCGTCCTCCACTGGAATGCCTCCACAGGAATACACTGGGAGAAGACCGGCAAGGAAGCGATGCGACTATGCACCACACTGGCGGACCCGGCTGGCGGATCACGATGGACACGTCCGGCCCTATGCTGCTCGCGCTCTACCTCAAGGACCATGCAGGGCTCGACGGTGCTGGCATGCCGCCGGTCGCTCCAGCACAGCCGCGGGTCCGCGAAGCTGACCACCATCAGCTCACGCAGCATGTGGGCGGCCTCCCCGCGCTCCGCCGCGAGTGGGAGGCCTGGTGGCAGCACCTGATCGAGAGCCATCCCGAGATGAGCCCCGCCGTCGAGCCGCCTGCCTTCGGTGCCTTCGGGGAGGCGCCGGCGCTGCAGCGATCGCTTCAAGCGCACTTCGGCGCAGCGCTGACATGGGCACGGGAGCGTCGCGCCGAGTACGAGCGTCTCGAGAGGAAGCGCGAGGCCGTCGGAGCCACCAATGTGCTGCGTGAGATCGTCGAGGAGCGCCAGCTCGAGGTCGGCACCGCAGCGCGGGACTTCAACCTCACGATCATCGAGCTTCCCCTCAGCGAGGACCGAGCGTGGCTCGTCAACGCGGACAAAGTCATCATGAGCCAGAGCCTGCTCGAGGACAGAGAGGCGTTCAGGAGCTACCTCAAGCCGGTGGTTGAACTTTTAATGTGAGTCATGGGGACGATCCTTGTGGCCGCGATGCCTTTCGCGGGCCACGTCAATCCCGTGGCATCCCTTGCGGGGGAGCTCGTGCGGAGGGGCCACGAGGTCCATGCGTACACAGGCGCGAAGTACGCCGAGCGCTTCGAGCATGTAGGGGCGCGGCCCTCACTGTGGCGTTCGGCCCCCGACTTCGACGACGCACGTCTGGCGGAGACCTTCCCCGTCATCGGGGACGGACACGGATTCCGGGCCACCCTCGCGAATCTCAGACACGTCTTCATCGGCACCGCGCCGGCTCAGACGCATGACGTCGCGCGGCTGGCCGCCGCCGTCCGCCCGGATGCCGTCGTGGCCGATGCCCTGTGCCTCGGTCCCGGGATGTGGGCGCAGCGCGAAGGCATCCCGTGGGCCTCGGTCTCACTCGTGCCGCTGAGCCTGCACAACCCCTGGGGTCCTCCCACTGGCCTGCCGTTCCTTCCCGCGGACGGAGGGCCGGCAGCCCTTCGAAACCGGGTCCTCGCATCGGTGCTCACGGCCGGGCCCGGAAGCGTGCTGAGGGCCTTCGTGAATCGCGCCCGCGCGGCCGCCGGGCTCGGACCAACGCGGCGCCCGGGCCTCGACTCGCTCTACTCCGCGCGGCTCACGCTCGCCCAGGGGATTGCCGAGCTTGAATACCCACGGCCTTCGCCGGTGCCTGGTGTCGAGTTCATCGGAGAGCTGGCGCCGTCATCCGAGGGCGCCCTCCCCGACTGGTGGGGCAGCTGGCCGGCGGGAAGCCACGTTGTGCACGTCACCCAAGGGACTCTCGACGTCGATCCCGACGAGCTCCTGCGGCCAGCCGTCCTGGGCCTCGCGGGCGGTGCCGCGGCGACGGCGATGCGGCCCGTCGTCGTGCTCTCCACAGGCGGCGGACCGGGCGTCAGTGCGCTGCCGGAGGGCGTCTTCGCAGCCGACTTCCTGCCGTACGGGCGCATCCTCGGGGAGGTCAGCGCGGTGGTGAGCAATGGCGGGTACGGTACCGTGCTCGCGTCCCTCGCCGCGGGCGTCCCGCTCGTCATTGCCGGCGGCGCGATCGACAAGCCGGAGATCGCGCGCCGCGTGGCCTGGTCTGGGGCCGGCATGGATCTCAAGACGGGACGGCCTACGCCCGCGCAGGTGCAGGACGCCGTGGCGAGGGTCCTCGGGGAGCCCGCCTACCGGCGTCGTGCGCGGGAGCTCGGAGAAGCGATTGCGGCGGCCGGCGGCAGCGCCCGCGCTGCCAACCTCGTCGAGGAGCGCCTCTTGCGTTGAGAGGTGGATCCGGGTTGCTGGGAGGTGACTCCGCGTTGGGCTACGGCGCCTCGGCGACGGTGATCGTCACGATGTCCGTGGGCGCCGCGGAGGCGGTCCAGCCCTTGTTGCCGTCGCGCAGCCACGTGTGGCCCGCATAGTCGATCTTGGTGATCGCCAGCTGCTTGGCGTTCGCCACGGCCCACTGGGCGATGGACCAGCCCTGGGCGTCGCTCGCGGGGAGCGTGAGGGTCTTGCCGGCGGCGGTAGCCTGCATCGCGCCGTACGCGAGGATCAGCTGGCTCTTGACCGTCACAGGATCCCCGGCAGCGTCCGGTGCGCGCAGCGTGCAGGTGAGCGCGGCCTGCGACTGGCCCGTCAGGGCCGAGGCGAACGCGCGCCCCATGTCCTCGTGCTGGGCATACCCTTGGGGGTACCCCGACTTCTGGACCTTCTGCGCGGCGTCGGTGATCGGCAAGCTCTCGTAGCCCTCGATCTTGATGAGCACGTCATAGAACGCGTTCGTCGCATAGACGGGGTCCATGATCTGCGCCTCTGTGCCCCACCCCTGTGACGGGCGCTGCTGGAACAGCCCGCGCGAGTCGGGACCAGCCGTGTCGCCGTAGCCGATGTTGCGCAGCTTCGACTCCTGCATCGCGGTCGCGAGCGCGATCGTCGCGGCTCGGGGTGGCAGGCCGCGGTGCACCGAGATCGCCGTGATGAGCGCGGCGTTCGCCGTCTGGTCCGTGGCGAGGGACTGGGTCGCGTTGCCGAGCGGCGCCGTGCAGCCTTCGACGACGGGGGCGGGGCTGCGGTTGAGCACGAGCGAGGTGATGTAGAGGCCCACCGCGACGAGGGCCAGCGCCACGAGGACGGTGAGGGCGCGCCGCACTCTGCGGGCGAGGGCCATCCGGGTGCTCCTTGAACTCAGGCTGGGGGTTTGGTGGTGAGGGGACCACATGCACGACGGCGGTGCGCGCCTGGGCGCGCGGCAGCCGTCGTGCGCGGTGTCAGTTGGCGTGCAGCGCCTCGTTGAGCTCGACCGTCTGGCCCGCGCGGGGAAGCGCCTCGACCTGTCCGTTCGTCGAGTTGCGGCGGAAGAGCAGATTCGGCTGGCCCGAGAGGTCGATGGCCTTGACGACCTTTTCGGCGTTCTCGCCGAATGCGTCCTTGAAACCGCTGATGCGCACGCGCGTGCCCGCAGTCACGTACAGGCCCGCCTCGACCACCGAGTCGTCGCCGATCGAGATGCCCACACCCGAGTTGGCGCCCAGGAGGACGCGTTCGCCGAGCGAGATCCGCTCCTTGCCGCCGCCCGAGAGCGTGCCCATGATCGATGCGCCGCCGCCGACGTCCGTGCCGTCGCCGACCACGACGCCCGCTGAGATGCGGCCCTCGACCATCGAGCTGCCGAGCGTACCGGCGTTGAAGTTCACGAAGCCCTCATGCATCACCGTGGTGCCCTCGGCGAGGTGCGCGCCGAGCCGTACGCGGTCGGCGTCGGCGATGCGCACGCCGGAGGGGAGCACGTAGTCGACCATGCGGGGGAACTTGTCCACGCCGAACACCGTGACGGCTCCGCGGCGGCGCAGCCTGGCTCGGGTCGTCTCGAACTCGGAGGTGTGGCACGGCCCGAAGTTGGTCCATACCACGTTGGGGAGCTTGCCGAACACGCCGTCGAGGTTGATCGTGTTGGGCTGCACGAGACGGTGGGAGAGGAGGTGCAGGCGCAGGTAGGCGTCCGCCGTGTCGGCGGGGGCCTGGTCGAGGTCGATCTGGACGAAGACGACCTTCGTCTGGGTGCTGCGATCGGCGTCGTCGCCGTTGTCCGCGGCCGCGACGAGGTCGGCGGGGGCGGAGTCCACGACGGCGTCGTCCGCGAGGTGCGCTGCGGCCTCGCCGAGCTGCGGGGCCGGGAACCAGACGTCGAGCACGGTCGCCGTGCCTTCCCCATCAGCGGACGGAGCAACGTGGATCGTGGCGAGCCCGAAGCCGTGGGCAGCGCGGGATGCGGCAGTGCTTTCAGTCATGGTCCCCAGTCTATCGGCGGGCGCGATGAGCCCTCGAACTATGCTGGGCGGGTGACTTCCGCCCCCTCACCCGCCCTTCCGCTCAACCTCAGCCAGGAGGTCTCGCTCCTCACCGCAGCGCTCGTCGACGTCGAAAGCGTCTCCGGCGGGGAGACGCCGCTCGCCGACGCAGTCGAGGCTGCGCTGCGCGCGCAGACCTCGCTCGAGGTGACGCGCGACGGCGACGCGATCGTCGCGCGGTCGCGTCTGGGGCACTCCGATCGGGTCATCCTCGCCGGACACCTCGACACGGTGCCGCTGCCCGCGACGGCGGGTGCCCGCGGCACGGTCCCGTCGTCGTGGGACGGCACTCCGGGGGAGGGTGTCCTGTGGGGACGCGGCACGACGGACATGAAGGGCGGGGTCGCCGTGCAGCTCGCCCTCGCGGCCCGCCTCTTCCCTTCGAACGCGGGTACCGGGCACGACGGCGCAGGCGCGCCTGCCGCTGCTGCGACCGCTGGGCGCGATGTCACGTTCGTCTTCTACGACCACGAAGAGGTGGAGGCCGCCAAGAGCGGGCTTGGAAGGCTGGCGCTCAACCGTCCGGACCTGCTCGCGGGCGACTTTGCCATCCTTCTCGAGCCGACCAACGGCACCGTAGAGGGCGGCTGCAACGGCACGCTCCGGGTCGAAGCCACGACGGTCGGGGAGGCGGCGCATTCGGCACGGGCGTGGATGGGGAAGAATGCGATCCACGCTGCGGCGCCGATCCTTGCCCGGCTCGCGGCCTACGAGCCCGCCACGGTGACCGTCGACGGCCTCGACTACCGCGAGAGCCTGAACGCGGTCGGGATCTCGGGCGGCACTGCGGGCAATGTCATCCCCGACCGCTGCGTCGTGACGATCAACTACCGCTTCGCGCCCGACAAGAGCCTCGAGGAGGCCGAGGCTCTTGTGGGCGCACTCCTGGACGGCTTCGACGTGGTCCGCACCGACGGCGCACCGGGTGCCCGGCCGGGGCTCACCCACCCGGCGGCCGCCGCGTTCGTCGCCGTCGTGGGCCGGGAGCCTCTGCCCAAGTATGGCTGGACTGATGTTGCCCGCTTCTCCGAGCTCGGGGTCCCGGCGGTGAACTTCGGCCCGGGGGACGCGCTCCTCGCGCACAAGGATGACGAGCGAGTGGCCGCCGAGGACGTCCGCGCCTGTCTGTCCGCACTCGAGGTCTGGCTCACCGCCTAGCCCCGCGGTATCCGTTGAGTTCGGCCCCATCGCCCTGCCAGGAGAACGTTCTGGGGGTCGTCTCCTGCGGATGACCCGCGGGAGACGACCCCCAGAACGTGACTCTCAGGAGCTGACCTCCAGAAGCTGGACTCCAGAAAGGTGACTCTTGGAGTGGGTCAGATGCCCGTTGCCGCAGCCTCGGCGGCGGCAGTGGGGGTGCCCTTCTTGGGCTTGGCCACCCGCTGGCTGGCCCGTAGGCGGCTCTCTGCATACTTCGCGAGGCCCGAGAGGATGAGGCACATGCCCACGTACAGCACGCCGGCAACGAGCGCGGCGGGCACGATGGGGGAGCCGTACTGCGCCTGCGAGCCGAAGTACTTCGCCTGGAACAGGATCTCGTTGTACGTCACGATGAAGCCGAGCGCCGTGTCCTTGAGGGTCACTACGAGCTGCGAGATGATCACGGGAAGCATCGAGCGCACGGCCTGGGGCAGCAGGATGCTCTGCATGACCTGGGACTTGCGCAGGCCGATCGCATAACCAGCCTCGCTCTGGCCCTTGGGGAGCGCCTCGATCCCGGCACGGAAGACTTCCGCGAGGACCGAACCGTTGTAGAGGATCAGGGCGACGACCACGGCAACGAATGGCGGCCAGTTCACGTGGAAGAGCGGCGGAAGCCCGTAGTAGATCATCATCATGAGGATGAGGACCGGGATCGCGCGGAAGAGCTCGGTGAACCAGTGGAACGGCCGGGACACCCATGCGCGGTCCGAGAGCCGTCCGATCGCGAGGGCCATGCCCAGAACGAGGCTTCCGACCGAGGCTACCGCGAACGCCGAGAGCGTCGCGCCCACCGCTTGGAGAATCGTCTGCTGGACCAAAGGGAAGGTGAAGATCTTCCACTTCGCCGCGCTGAATTGGCCGGACTCGGCGAATCGCCAGATCACAAACGCGACGATGGCCAGGATCACGACGCTGCCGACGATTCCCAGCAGGAGGTGCCGGGAGCGGGCCTTGCGGCCCGGGGCGTCGTAGAGGACGGAGCTCATCGGGCCACCTTCCACTTCTTCTCGAAATAGCGTTGCAGCTGGGCGAGGACCAGGACGAGGATCACGAAGAACAGCGCTACCCATAGGAGGCCCTCCATGGCGGGGTACCCGCGCTCGGAGAGGTTGGCGCGGATCGCACCCGCCTCCGCGACCGAGAACCCAGCGGCGACCGTGGTGTTCTTCAGGAGCGCGATGAGAACGCTGAACAGCGGCGGCAGCACACTCCGGAACGACTGCGGAAGGATCACGAGGTTCAGGGTCTGGGTGAAGGTGAGGCCGATGGCGCGGGCGGCCTCGGCCTGCCCGACCGGGACAGTGTTGATGCCGGAGCGGAGCACCTCGGCGACGTAGGTCGCGGTGTACAGGCTCAGGCCGATCGTCGCAGCCGTCATGAAGTCAATCTGCGGAAGTCCGAGTTTGGGGTACCCGAGCGCGAAGAAGAACAGGACGAGCGTCAGAGGGGTGTTGCGGATGACGTTCACGTACAGCGTCCCGAAGGCCCTCAGGGCAGGGACGGGGGAGACGCGCATTGCGCCCACGACCGTGCCCAGGATGAGGGCGAAGAACCCGGAGACAAGGAACAGGATGATCGTGTTCCGGAATCCGGTCGTGAAGAGATCGAGATTGTCGAAGAGGGTGCTCACGGCAGCCTTCGCTTTCTAGCCGAAACGGCGGTGGGCGGGGCGGCCATCGCCCCGCCCACCAGTGCCTGTCAGTAGTTGTCGACGGCGGGCTGCGTGACCTTCGTGCCCGACTTGCCGAGCGTCGAGTCGTAGACCTTCGCCCACGTGTCCTTGCCGTTGGTCAGGGTGTCGTTGAAGAACTTGCGCAGCGCTGTGTCGCCCTTAGTCAGGCCGATGCCGTACTTCTCCGTGGTGAACGGCTGGCCGACCACCTTGAGGGCATCCGGCTCCTGGGCGGCGTATCCGAGGAGGATGGCCTGGTCAGTCGTGACAGCGTCCGCCTGACCATTCTTGAGGGCCTCGACACACTGCGAGTAGGTGTCGAACTCGGTCGTCTTGGTGTCCTTGAAGTTCGCCTTGATGTTCTGGATCGGCGTCGAACCGGTGGCGGAGCACACGGTCTTGCCGGCGAGGTCCTTCTCGCTGTTGATCGTCGTGTTGTCCTTCTTCACGAGCAGGCCCTGCCCGGTGATGAAGTACGGGCCGGCGAAGTCGACGAGCTGCTTGCGCTTGTCCGTGATGGAGTACGTGCCGATGTAGAAGTTGATGTCGCCGTTCTGGATGGCGGACTCCCGGTTGGCCGACGGGATCGCCTTGAACTCGATCTTGTCGGGGCTGTAGCCGAGCGAGGCAGCCATCCACTTGGCGATCTCGATATCGAAGCCGCTGTACTCGCCGGAGGCCGCGTCCTTGAAGCCAAGCCCGGGCTGGTCCTGCTTGACGCCGATGACGACCTTGCCCGCGGACTTGATCTTGTCGAACGTGGGGCTGCCCGTGAGCGAGACATTGGTGGCGACCGTGTACGGAGCGGCGGACTCGGACGAGCCGCCGCCACCGCCCGAGGTGCCGCCGCAGGCGGATAGTGCCAGTGCGAAGACCGCTGTAGCGGCGGTCAGCACGGCTTTCTTGGTGCCGAAGAGTGCCATTTCGAGCATTCCTTTCATCACGGGCCGCAAATGGCCCAGGTGCGAGCGTGGGTTGATGCGGGCAGATGCCGTCAGTGGGTGAGCAGCTTGGACAGGAAGTCCTTTGCGCGGCTGCTCTGCGGGTTGGTGAAGAACTCCTCAGGCTTTGCCTGCTCGACGATCTGGCCGTCCGCCATGAACACGACGCGGTCCGCTGCCTTGCGGGCAAAACCCATCTCGTGGGTCACGACGATCATCGTCATCCCCTCCTTGGCCAGCTGGACCATGACGTCGAGGACCTCGTTGATCATCTCGGGGTCCAGAGCTGAGGTGGGCTCGTCGAAGAGCATGACCTTGGGCTTCATCGCCAGAGCGCGGGCGATCGCGACACGCTGCTGCTGACCGCCGGAGAGCTGGGCAGGCAGCTTGGGTGCCTGATGCGCGACGCCGACCCGCTCGAGGAGCGCCATGGCATCCTTCTCCGCGGTGGCCTTGTCCACCCCCTTGACCTTGATCGGCCCGAGAGTGACGTTCTCGAGGATCGTCTTGTGGGCGAACAGGTTGAACGACTGGAAGACCATGCCGACGTCCGCGCGGAGCCTGGCGAGCTCCTTGCCTTCTTCGGGGAGCTTCTTCCCATCGATGAAGATCTCGCCGCCCTCGATGGTCTCAAGGCGGTTGATCGCGCGGCAGAGTGTCGACTTGCCGGAACCGGACGGGCCGATGACCACCACGACCTCGCCCTTGTTCACCTCGAGGTTGATGTTCTGGAGCACATGGAGCTGGCCGTAATGCTTGTTCACGTCCTTGACAGAGACGAGCGGGCGCGCCGAAGTGTCGGTTGTCATAGAGAAAATGTAACGGAGATTGCCTCGGGCGGGGCTCACGCAGGGAACGCATGCCGGAATCGTGATTGAAGCGAGACTAGCCTTGGGTGCATGAGCAGCGATTCCCAGCAGGGCGTTCCGAACGGCGAGCCGAGCAGCTCGCGCGGTGGATCACAGGTTCCGTGGCGCAGGAAGGGCCCTATCGAGCTGCGTCGCCGCCAGACGCAGCAGGGCACTGCTGACCAGCACCTGCTTGACACGAAGGGTGCCGGCCGGTTCGTGCACACCGATCCGTGGCGCGTGATGCGGATCCAGAGCGAATTCGTCGAGGGATTCGGTGCGCTCGCCGAACTCGGCCCGGCCGTCAGCGTCTTCGGTTCGGCCCGCACGAGGCCCGGCACCGAGTTCTATGAGACTGCGGTCATGATCGGACGGCTCCTCGCCGATTCCGGCGTCGCAGTGATCACCGGCGGAGGGCCGGGTTCGATGGAGGCCGCCAACCGGGGTGCGGTCGAGGGTGCGGGCACGTCCGTGGGGCTCGGCATCGAGCTTCCGTTCGAGACCGGGCTGAACTCATGGGTCGACCTCGGCATCAACTTCCGCTATTTTTTTGCCCGCAAGACGATGTTCGTCAAGTACGCTCACGGCTTCATAGTGCTTCCGGGTGGGCTCGGCACACTGGACGAGCTGTTCGAGGCCATGGTGCTCGTCCAGACCGGCAAGGTGACGCAGTTTCCCATCGTGCTCGTCGGATCGGCGTTCTGGAGCCCGCTTGTGGACTGGATCCGTGGGACGCTCGTGGGCGAGGGCATGATCTCCGAGTCCGACGTCGACCTCATCGCGATCGTCGATGACCCGCACGAGGCCGTGCGACGCGTTCTCGCGGGTCTGGGCGAGACCGAGCGCCGCGGCGGCATGTTCGGGAGTGCTGAGGTCGACGACGAGGGGTGGCCCGAGGACGAGCCCGGCAGCGCGGAGGGCGCGTGAGCTTCTTCCTCGTCTTCCTCGCGATCCTCCTCGCGGGCGGCCTCGCATGGTTCGCCGTCGACGTCGCGCGCGGTTCCTCGCGCGGCAACCAGCCCGAGGGCCTGGCCGAGCCGCCCGCCGACCTGGCGCCGGTGCTCCTGCCCGAACACCCCAATCCGGAGGACATCGACGCGATCCGCTTCGCGCTCGCGTTCCGCGGCTACCGTATGGACCAGGTCGATCAGGTGCTCGTCAGGCTGCGGGACCGGATCGGCGTCCAGGCGGCTCTCATCGAGGCCTTGACGGCCCAGCTGAAGTCGACGAGGGCCTCTGGCATCCGCCCCGGAGGCGCGGACGGTGCGGTGCATGACGGCTGATACGGAGCGCGTGCCCCAGGAAGTCCGCCCGACCGGGCTTCACGCTGCGCTCGGAAGATGGGTGCGCGGGGCCGCGGGCAGGTTCAAGGAGCTCCCGTGGTGGGTCCAGGTCCTCGCCGTCTACGCGGCAAGCCGCGTGACGAGCTTCTGCATCCTCTCCGCGGCCGCGCTCCAGCAGGGCACCAACCCCTGGTTCCCGCCGGTGCCCGACTACTGGCACTTCGTCCAGATCTGGGACTCGGAGTGGTATGGCCGGATCGTGCAGAACGGCTACCCCTCGGTTCTCCCGCACGCGGCGACGGGAGAGGTGGAGCAGAACAGCTGGGCGTTCTACCCGGTCTTCCCCCTGCTCGTGCGCGCGCTCGCCGGCATTCCCGGGATGCCTTGGCAGGCGTGGGCACAGGTCGTGGCGCTCCTCGCGGGGTTCGCCGCCGCCGTCGTGCTCTACCGTCTGTTCCGCCACCGCGCAGACCACGCGGACGCGCTCTGGGGCGTGGCACTGGTGGCGTTCTTCCCGATCTCGGCGATCCTGCAGATCCCTTACGCAGAATCACTCGGACTGCTCTTCCTGGCCTGGGCCCTCCTCTGGATCGTCGAACGCAGGTACCTCTCGGCGATACCGGTCGTCGTGGTCATGGCGCTCACGCGCCCCGTCGGGGTCCCCTTCGCCCTGATGATCGGCATGCTCTTCCTCGTCAGGCTCGCCCGCCGTCGGGCGGAGGGCACGACGCCGGGCGAGCTGGGCCGCCTGTTCGCGCTCGGCATCGCCGCGGTCGCCGCGGCGATGGCGTGGCCGGCCATCGCCTGGATGGCAACCGGCCAGCCTGACGCGTACACGGCGACCGAGACCGTCTGGCGCGGTGGCGGGACCCTGATCCCGTTCCTGCCGTGGTTCGATACCGGCCAGTACCTGTTCGGCCCGGCGCTGGGGCTGGTCGCACCCGTCGCCCTTGTGGCACTCGCGGCCCTGTACTTTACGAGTGCACACGTGCGGCGCATCGGCCTCGAGATGGAGATGTGGTGCGTGGCCTACGTGGTCTATCTCCTCGCGTTCCTCCACCCTCAGACCAGCACGTTCCGCATGATGCTGCCGCTGTTCCCCCTGGCCCTTGCGGCCGCCGGACTGTCCAGCTCACGCGCATACCGGTGGGCCACCCTCGTGCTGTTCGTGCTGCTGCAGATCGTGTGGGTCGTGTGGCTGTGGGTCTGGGCACAGCTCCCCGGAGGCGGCGACTGGCCGCCGTAGAAGCGCCTTCGAATCGGCACGCCCGTTCCGGTCGCTGGATACTACGGGGTATGCCTGCTGGTAATGTTGTCAGCAGCACATCGTGCGGACGACCAACTGGAGGGGAAGAGCACATGGCAGCCATGAAACCGCGTACCGGTGACGGGCCGATGGAGGTCACGAAGGAGGGCCGGAGCCTGATCATGCGTGTTCCCCTTGAGGGCGGCGGTCGGCTGGTTGTGGAGCTCAACGCCGATGAAGCGGCCGAGCTCAAGCAGTGCCTCGTCGGCGTCACCGAATAGCCAACCCGCGGTGGCAGAGCCGCGCTGATGCTCGAAGGGCCGGTCCTCTGGGACCGGCCCTTCGACGTTCCTCGGCGGCCTTCTTCGGCAGCGTTCCCGGACCCGTGCGGCGCCCCGTAGGGCTCTGGGCGAGGCCTAGAGGCGTGCGGCCACGATGAGGCCGTCGCCGGTGGGGAGGATTGACGCGCAGAGCCGCTCATCCGTGCGCAGGGCCCGGTGGAGCTCCCTCAGCCGCACTGTGGTGGGCTCGCGGTGCGCCGGGTTGGACACGCGGTCCCGGTCGAGGGCGTCGTTGACCACGAGCAGCCCTCCCCGACGCAACAGCCGGATGCCCTGCTCGGCGTAGAGCAGCGCATTGGCCTTGTCTGCGTCGACCAGGACGAAGTCGTAGGCACCGTCCGTGAGGCGTGGGAGGACTGCCGCAGCCCGGCCCGGGATGGCTCGAACCCGGTTCGCGGGTACGCCGGCCTCGGCGAACGCCTCGCGTGCGGCCTTGAGGTGCTCGACGTCATGGTCGATCGTCGTGAACACCGCGGTGGAGGGCAGCCCGCGCAGGATGCAGACGCCCGAGACGCCCGCCCCGGATCCGATCTCGACTGCGGCCTGGGACTTCGACGACGCGGCGAGGACGGTCAGGACTGCGCCGACCCCCGGACTCACAGGCGTGATCCCGAGGTCGAACGACCGCTCGCGGGCCCTTGCCTGCACCGCGTCCTCCGATGCGAACGCCTCGGTGTAGGACCAACTGGTGGACTTGTTGGAGCTCATGGATCGCTTTCGCCTCTGTGCCGGTCAGGGGGGCTGACCAAGCCTATCGTTCGAGCGCCAAGCGGCGCCTTGTACGCTGGGGGCGGAACACCGAGCGAACTCCCAGCGACAACTGGCAGACTGGGGTATCCGAGCGGCGTCGTCGACACCGGCCCCCATTGAGGCCGGCAGCACGGAACGGCAGCGCCGCACCGAAGCAGCGAAGGCAGGTGCGTGGACGTGTCAGCTCGAATGGCTGCGGCCACCCAGACCCCCCACGAGACCCCCGAGGGCGAGCCCTGGGTTCCCCCGACGTGGGAAGAGGTGGTCACCCAGCACTCGGCCAAGGTGTACCGCCTCGCGTACCGTCTGACCGGCAACCAGCACGACGCCGAGGACCTCACCCAGGAGGTGTTCGTCCGCGTGTTCCGTTCGCTCGAGAACTTCAAGCCGGGCACCCTCGACGGCTGGCTCCACCGCATCACCACCAACCTCTTCCTCGACCAGGCCCGCCGCAAGGGCCGCATCCGGTTCGACGCGCTCGCCGAAGACGCCGAGTCACGCCTTCCCGGCCGCGACCCCGGCCCCGAGCGCTCCTACGAGATGAACAACCTCGATCTGGACGTCCAGGCCGCCCTGGAGGAGCTGCCTCCGGACTTCCGCGCCGCCGTCGTGCTGTGCGACCTCGAGGGGCTCTCCTACGATGAGGTCGCCGATGCGCTCGGGGTCAAGCTCGGGACCGTCCGCAGCCGCATCCACCGCGGCCGGACGCTCCTGCGTGAGAAGCTCGCCCACCGTGATCCCCGCCGTGGCGCTGCGAAGAAGCGCCTGGCGCTCCCGCGCGTCGCCCGCGGCACCCGCTAGGAAGCCCCTATGGCTCTTCCACGATGGAGGGACATCCTCCCCGACGAACATCCGGAGTCCGCCGCGCACGTGAGGTGCTGCCCCGAGTGCCGCGGTCGGCTTGAGACCGAGCGCAGGTACCTCGCGTCCCTCCGTACGGCCCAGGTGCCGGACGTGAGCCACTCCCTCCACGAGCGGCTCCTCGAGCACACCCAATACCTCGCGGCCAGGGCCGAGCTCGCCGAGAGCAGCGAAGGGCGCGGCCGCAGTGCGGCCCGCGCAGGACTGTCGGCGCTGGCCGGGGTGGCGGCCTGTGCGGCGGCGCTGGCAGTGACGGCCTACGCACTTGCAGGGGAACCGCAGCACCGGTCGGTGGCCGGAAGCGGGGCGCCAGCGCTCGTCCGCACCTCCAGCGGAGCCGATCGGTGGGTGCGGGATGTGCCCGGGTTCTCTGTGCAGACGGCCTCAAGCAGTGAAGAGCCGCTCGATCGGATCGGGCGCGGACTGCGCGTGGTCTTCGGCGCATCGGGCCGCCCCTGATGCGACGCTTTCCAACGGAATCGCCCGCTCCCGCGGGCAGAAGGTAATGTTGCACGCGTGTTCGGAATCAACGGCCCTGAATTCCTGATCCTGCTGGTCATCGGCATCCTCGTGATCGGCCCCAAGCGGCTGCCCGAATACACCCAGAAGCTCACGAATATCGTGAAGGAGCTGCGCCGCATGGCCTCCGGGGCCAAGGAGCAGCTCAAGGAGGAAACGGGCGTCGACCTCAACGAGGTGGACTGGCGCAAGTACGACCCGCGGCAGTATGACCCCCGCAAGATCATCCGTAATGCCCTCCTCGACGACGAGGGCGGCGCTGACGCCGCTGCTGCTCCGAACGCTGTTGCGGCCGCAGCGGCAGGTGCCCCCGCCTTCGCTGTTGCCGCAGCCGCCCCGGAGCGTACTGTGGAGCGGCTCTCTGCCGGTGAGAAGGCACCGTTCGACTCCGAGGCGACCTGAGCCCGAGGCCGGCCGCGCCGCTGCCCAGGCAGTCAGGGCGCGGGAGTCACTCCGAGGCTCCGGCCTGCGAGTCCGCGGGGCCTGGTGGCGAGCCGATCCGCGATGGCGCGCAGGGCAACAGCCGCCGACGAGCCGGGCTGTCCGAGCACGATCGGCACGCCCGCATCGCCGCCCTCGCGTAGCGCGACGTCGAGCGGCACCTGCCCGAGGAGCTCCACGGGAGTCCCGAGTGCAGCGCTGAGCCTCTCGGCCACACGCTGGCCTCCACCGGAGCCGAACACGTCCATGACTGTTCCGTCCGGGAGCGTCAGGCCCGCCATGTTCTCGATGACCCCGGCCACCTTCTGTCCCGTCTGCGCGGAGACCGAGCCCGCCCGCTCGGCAACCTCCGCGGCGGCGGCCTGCGGCGTCGTCACGATGAGCAGCTCGGCATTCGGCAGGAGCTGCGAGACCGAGATCGCCACGTCTCCCGTGCCGGGCGGCAAGTCGAGGAAGAGGACATCGAGGTCCCCGAAGAAGACGTCACCGAGGAACTGCTCAAGCGCGCGGTGGAGCATCGGCCCGCGCCAGGCTACCGCCTGATTGCCGTCCACGAACATGCCGATCGAGATGACCTTCACGCCATGTGCAATGGGCGGCAGGATCATGTCGTCCACGCTTGTCGGCGTGCCGGTCGCACCGAGCAGTCCCGGGACCGAGAAGCCGTGCACATCCGCGTCGACGATGCCGACGCGGAGCCCGCGGGACGCCAGCTCGGTCGCGAGGTTCACCGTCACCGAGGACTTGCCGACGCCGCCCTTGCCGCTGGCCACCGCGTACACCTTGGTGAGCGAGTCCGGGCGGCTGAAGGGGATGCCGCGCTCCGGCCGCAGCCGCTCCCTGAGCTCCTGCCGCTGCTGCGGGGTCATGACGTCGAGCACGACGTCGGTCTCCTCCACCCCGGGGACGGCACCGAGCGCCGTGTGCACGTCGCCCTCGATGGTGCCCCGCAGGGGACACCCGGCGATGGTGAGCAGGACGCCGACGGTGACCCGGGCGCCGTCGACCGTCACTGACTGGAGCATGCCGAGCTCGTCGATGGGACGGCGGAGCTCCGGGTCGATCACGCCGTGCAGGGCAGCCCGCACGGCGTCCTCCGAAACGGGCACGGAGTGAACTCCGCTCATTCTGTGCTCCCTGCGTCGCGGACCCGGGGGATCTGCTGGGTCTTCGGGGCGCGCTGCTTTCGCTCCTTGCGGGGCCTCCCGTCCGAGCGGACCCGGTCAGAACGGCCCTCCGACTCCGGCTCGTCCGGATCGTTCGCGAGGTCCTCGACGAGCGAGCGCAGCTCGGCCCTGACGAAGTCGCGCGTCGCGACCTCGCGCAGCGCGAGGCGCAGGGATGCGAGCTCGCGGGTGAGGTACTCGGTGTCGGCGAGGCTGCGCTCGTTGCGGGACCGGTCCTGCTCGATCTGCACCCTGTCGCGGTCATCCTGCCGGTTCTGGGCAAGGAGGATGAGGGGGGCGGCGTAGGAGGCCTGGAGGGACAGCAGGAGGGTCAGGAGCGTGTAGTTGAGCGACTTCGGGTCGAACTGCAGGTCCTCAGGGCCCAACGTGTTCCAGCCCAGCCAAACCACGCAGAACAGCGTCATGTACAGCAGGAAGCGCGGCGTTCCCATGTAGCGCGCGAAGTTCTCCGCGAAGCGGCCGAATGCATCGGGATCGGGGCGGGGGATGAGCCGCGTGCGCTGCTCGAGGGGGGTATCCAGACCGGGCAGCTTGCGGGGCTCAGCCAAAGCGTCCTCCGAACTTCTTCACGGGCTCGCCATCCTCGTGGACGCGCCAGTCGTCGGGCAGGAGGTGGTCGAGGAGGTCATCAACGGTCACCGCCCCGACGAGACGGCCGTCCTCGTTGACAACGGCAATGGAATTGAGGTTGTACTGCGCCATGGCCCTTGCCACGTCGCCGATGGGTGCCAGGTCGTGGATGGGCTCGAGGTTCTTGTCCACGAGGGTGCCGAGCTGCTCGGGCGGTGCGCTGCGAAGGAGCTGCTGGATGTGCACTGTCCCGAGGTAGCGCCCCGTGGGGGTCTCGAGCGGGGGCCGGCAGATGTAGATCGACGAGGCCAGCGCGGGACTGAGCTCCTCGCGGCGCACGTGGGCCAACGCCTCAGCGACCGTGGCTTCCGGAGGGAGCACCACGGGAACCGGCGTCATGACGGAACCGGCGGTTCCCTCGTCGTACTGGAGGAGCCGGCGCACGTCCTCGGCTTCCTCGGGTTCCATGAGCTGCAGGAGCTCCTCCGCCTTGTCCGCGGGGAGGTCGGCGAGAAGGTCTGCGGCGTCGTCGGGGTCCATTTCCTCGAGGACATCGGCCGCGCGCTCGAGGTCCAGCGCGGAGAGGATCTCGACCTGGTCGTCCTCGGGGAGCTCTTGGAGGACGTCTGCAAGGCGCTCGTCCTGCAGCTCCGAGACGACCTCGAGCCGCCGCTGGTCGCTCATCTCCTGCATGGCGTCGGCGAAGTCTGCGGGCTTGAGGTCCTCATGCGTCGCAAGGAACTGGGCGGCGCCGCGGCCCTGACCCGCGCCACGCCGCGTGTCCTCCCAGTCGACGAGAAGCGTCTCGCCACGCCGAAGGCCACGGAGGCCCCGGCCGCCGAGGAGACGCCGCACGAACAGCTTGCTCACGAGCCAGTCGCCGTTGCGCTGCTGGTCGATGGCGAGGTCCTCGATGGTGGCCTCGGTGCCGTCCTCTACGAGGGTCACGTGGCTGTCGAAGACGTCCCCGAGGATGAGCTGCTCCGCGCCGCGCTGCTCGAACCGGCGCAGGTTGATGAGGCCGGTCGTGATGATCTGCGACTGGTCCATGCTCGTCACGCGGGTCATGGGCACGAACACCCGCCTCTTCCCAGGGACCTCCACCACGATGCCGACAGACTGGGGAGGGCGCACGCCGCGGGGGATTACGACGACGTCGCGAAGCCGCCCTACGCGGTCGCCGGCAGGGTCGAAGACGTCGAGGCCCAGGAGCCTGGCGACGAAGACACGGGTGGGGGTCCAACTCACGCACTTAGGCTACTCCAGCTCAAACTCAGCGCTCACTCTGAGCGGAAACACACATATTGCGCGGCGACTCGCGTAAGAATGGAGGCATGTCCAACTTGTTCGGTTCCGCGAAGCCCACCGACGAGGCCCGCGCGCTCCCGCACGGCGAAACCGTCGGCTCCTACACTTCCTACCTCGATGCGCAGAAGGCCGTGGACTACCTCGCCGACCAGCAGTTCCCGGTCGAGCTGGTCGCGATCGTCGGCAATGACCTCAAGCTCGTTGAGCGGGTCACCGGCCGCCTGAGCTACCCCCGGGTGGCCCTCAACGGGGCCCTGAGCGGCATGTGGTTCGGCTTGTTCGTGGGCGTGCTGCTCTCGTTCTTCACGCCAAACGGCAGCTATTTCTCGATCATCACGTCCGTGCTCATGGGCGCGGCCTTCTTCATGCTGTTCGGCATCGTGACGTATGCGATGCAGCGCGGCAAGAGGGACTTCACGTCGACGAGCCAGGTGATCGCGAGCAACTATGACGTCATTGTCGGCCAGGACGTGGCCCACGAGGCGCGCAGGCTCCTCGCCCAGCTCCCCATGGGCCAGGGGGCGGTCCAGAGTGGCCAGCACCAGCAGAGCGGCTATGGCCAGCCGGGCGGCTACGGCCAGCAGGGTGGCCAGCACCAGCAGGGTGGTTATGGCCAGCCGGGCGGCTATGGTCAGCAGGGTGGTTATGGTCAGCAGCAGCCGGGCTACGGCCAGCCGTGGCAGCCTCCGCAGCATGACGAGCCAAAGCGGCCGTCCGGATGGACCGATCCGTACGGCGTGAACGCTGGTGGCGAGCCGCAGCCGGAAGCCGCGGAGCCGAAGGCCGTGCCCGCTCAGCCGGCCCACGAGCCGCGCGCCGGCTACCACGATCTCCCTGACGGCCGCCCGCAGTACGGCGTGCGCGTGGAACCAGAGCCAAAGCCGGAGGGGGAGCCCCGGCCCGCCGGGAAGGGCGACGACGAGGCCAACCCGAGCGCGTAGCTCCACCGCGGGTCTCCCACCCACAGAACGCTGCATCAGGACATCCCGCTTCAGCCAGCGCTGTCGCGGCCTGCCCTGATGCAGCGTTCGCTTGGTGGCGCTGCGTGCGGGTCAGCGCAGGGACGCCATCCAGGCCTCGACATCGCTCGGGGTGCGGGGGAGCGCGGCGCTGAGGTTCACGGGGCCCTCGGCCGTCATGAGGACATCGTCCTCGATGCGCACGCCGATCCCGCGGTATTCCTCAGGGATGGCAAGGTCTTCCGCCTTGAAGTAAAGGCCCGGCTCGATCGTGAAGACCATGCCCGGTGCGAGTTCGCCGTCGAGGTAGAGCTCACGGCGCGCCTGAGCGCAGTCGTGCACGTCGAGGCCCAGGTGGTGGCTCGTTCCGTGCGGCATCCAGCGGCGGTGCTGCTGGCCGGTCTCCGAGAGCGCCTCGGCCGCGGACACGGGCAGGATGCCCCATTCCTCGAGCCGGGCGGCGAGCACCTCCATCGCCGCCGTGTGCACGTGGCGGAACTTGACGCCGGGCTTCGCGGCGGCGAAGGCTGCGTCGGCGGCGTCGAGGACCGCCTGATAGATGCGGCGCTGGATCTCCGAGTAGGTGCCGTTCACGGGAACGGTTCGGGTGATGTCCGCGGTGTAGAGGGACTCGCCCTCGACGCCTGCGTCCACGAGGAGCAGTTCGCCCTCGCGTACCGCGCCGTTGTTGCGGATCCAGTGGAGCACTGTCGCGTTGTTGCCCGCGGCCGCGATCGTCTCGTAGCCGAGGTCGTTGCCCTCCTCGCGGGCTTTGGCGAAGAACGCGCTCTCCACGACGCGCTCGCCGCGGCGGTGCGTGACGGCCCGCGGGAGCGCCCGGACGATCTCCTCGAAGCCCGCCGCGGTCGCTGCGACTGACTCTCGCATCTGCTCGACCTCCCACTCGTCCTTGAGGAGGCGGAGCTCGGAAAGCGCCTCGGCGAGCTGGTCGTCGAGGGCATCGAGCGTGCTGAGGTCCAGGGCGTCCGGGTCCTGTGCCGTGTTGTAGCGCGCCGTGTCCACGAGCGCGTCGATGTTCTCGTCCACCTTGCGCACGAGGCGGATCGAGATTCCGCCGATCTGCACCGCGCCGACGCCCTTCGTGACGGCGACCTCGAGCCCGTCGAGATGCGCGGTCGCGATTCCCAGACGAGCCTCGATCTCGGCGAGGGTGGGCCGCGCGCCAACCCAGAACTCGCCCGAGCGCGCGTCGGCATAGAACTGTTCGCTGTCGCGGCCGGCGAGCGGACGGAAGTAGAGGGTCGCGCTGTGGTGGCCGCCGCCGTCGCCCGTGCCCTCGTCAACAGGCTCGAGGATGAGCACGGCGTCGGGCTCATGGTCGAGGCCGAGGCCGGTGAGGTGCGCGAACGCCGAATGGGGACGGAATCGGTAGTCGGTGTCATTGGAACGGACCTTCGGCGGCCCGGCCGGGATGATGAGCCGCTCGCCCGGGAAGCGGTCGGAGATCGCACGACGGCGCCGCTCGGCGTGGTCTGCCACGTCGTCGCGCGCCGGGAGCGAGGCATCTGCAGGCGCCCACTTCGAGGCCATGAATGCCTTGAACGCGTCCGAGGTCGGGCGCTGCGAGCGGTTGTTGACACGCTCTTCCATGGGCTGCTGTGCGGCTGCGGGCTGGCCGGGATCGCCGGCTGCGGAATCTGAAACACTCATTACGCCATTGTTCCACCGCGGTCTGTGATGTCCAGCGCGCTATCGTGAGGGTGTGAGGATCGATCTGCACGCCCATTCGACGGTCTCCGACGGGACCGAGACGCCCGCGGAACTCGTCGCGGCAGGGCTCGAGGCGGGGCTGGACGTCCTCGCGATCACGGACCACGATTCAACGTCCGGCTGGGCCGAGGCCACCGACGCCGCGCGGCGGCTCGGGCTCACGCTCGTCCCGGGCATGGAGGTCTCGTGCCGCACGCCGGAAGGCATCAGCGTGCACCTCCTCTGCTACCTCCAGGACCCCACCCATCCAGGACTGCTCGAAGAGATCACGAAGGCCAAGGACGCGAGACTGTCCCGGGCCGAGCACATGGTCTCCCTCCTGGCCGAGGACTACCCGCTCTCGTGGGACGACGTCACGCGGCACGTCGCGCCCGGAGCGACAGTGGGCCGACCGCATATCGCAGACGCCCTCGTTGCCGCGGGCCTCGTGGGTGACCGCACCGAGGCCTTCGCCACGATCCTGTCCTCGCGGTCTCGGTACTTCGTGCAGCACTATGCGCCCGAACCGGCGTTCGCGGTCTCGCTCATCCGCGAGGCCGGCGGCGTGCCGGTGTTCGCGCACCCGGTAGCGTCCGCGCGGGGGCGCACTGTGGGAGAACCCGTGTACCGCGACATGATCGACGCAGGCCTGGCCGGACTCGAGGTGTACCACCGGGACAATCCAGAGGAGCGCCGGCCGTTCCTCCTGGACCTCGCGGCCGAGACCGGACTGTTCGTCACCGGCTCGTCCGACTACCACGGCGCGGGCAAGCTCAATCGGCTCGGCGAGAACACGACGTCCGCCGAGGTCCTCGGTGAGATCGAACGCCAAGGGCACGGGGCCGCCGTCGTGCGTTCCTAGATCTCCGAGGTCCCGAGGAACTTGGCGGTGGGGAGGCGGCGGGCCATGACCTCGATCGCCTGCGGGTTCTCGTCCACGCATACGAACCGCCGCCCGAGGCGCTGGGCCACCGCGCCGAGGGTGCCGGACCCGGCGAAGAAGTCGAGGACCCAGTCGCCCGGGCGGCTCGATGCCGCGACCATGCGCCGCACGAGCCCCTCCGGCTTCTGCGTGGGGTAGCCGGTCTTCTCCCGTCCGGTGGGGGAGACGATCGTGTGCCACCACACATCCGTGGGCAGCTTGCCGAGCTCGCGCTTCTCCGGCGTCACGAGGCCGGGGGCCATGTAGGGCTCACGGTCGACCTCGGCCGTGTCGAAGTGGTACGCGGCCGGGTCCTTCACGTACACGAGCACGTTGTCATGCTTCGTGGGCCAGCGCCGCTTGGTCCGGGCACCGTAGTCGTAGGCCCAGATAATCTCATTCAGGAACGATGAGCGACCGAAGATCGCGTCCAGCATCACCTTGGCGTAGTGCACTTCGCGGTAGTCGAGGTGCAGGTACAGGGTGCCGTCCGGCGTGAGGAGACGCCAGGCCTCGATCAGCCTCGGCTCGAGGAATGCCCAGTAGTCGCTGAACGCGTCGTCGTACGTGTGCAGCGCGCCCTTGATCGTCTCGTAGCGCTGGCCCGAGAAGCCGACCCGATCGCCGTCCGCGCTGCGCAACATGCTCAGCTCCTGCCGGCGCTGCGGCCGGCCCGTGTTGAAAGGCGGATCGATGTAGACCATGGTGAACGCCGCATCCGGGAGGCGCGGAAGCACTACGGCGTTGTCACCTTGGACGACGAGGTCCGGCCCCACGGGGGACCATAGCGGGCTGGGAACTTCGGCAGGTCTGGCAGTCTGGGCGGCGGCCCCGCCGGCGTCCGCGGCGCGGGCCGTGCGCACCGCGGCTACTCGGCCTCGGTGCGCGAGACGACCTCGCCGTCACGACGGCGAGTGCGCGACCGACGACGGCGGGCTGCCGCAACCCCACGATCGAGGGGCGCCCCGTCCCCGCCATCGGCGAGGTTCACCGCCATGGCGGCGGAGGTCGGCCGCCGGCGGCCCTGCTGCTCAGTGCTCTCGGCGGAGCGCTCGGCAGAGGTGTCCGCGGGCTTCCTGCGCGTGCGCGCCGGACGGCTCGGCTCCTCGGTGGAATCTGCCGTTGACGCGGCCTCGGAGGCCTCTTCGGTTGCGGGGCGGCGACGACGACGGCGGCCCTCGCCGCTCGGTTCGGCGTGCGCCTGGCGGTCGGCCCGACCGTGACCGTGGCCGGACTTGCCCGCGCCCTCGGTCACTTCGGCGTCTGCGATGGCGGCGCCGTCGTCCGCGGTCGACTCCTGTGCACGCCGCGCCGTGCTGTGGCCCGCATCGCCCCGGCCTTCCGGGCTCCGGCGGGAGCCGTGCTGACCCGCGGATTCGCCACGCCGCTCGCCCCTGCCGCGGCCTTCGCTGCTGCGGCGTGGTTTCTTGCCGGGCTCGCCGAGATCCTCTACGACCTCGCCGGCGAGGCCTTCGAGCACGCGCTTGTTGCGTGGGAGGCGGCCCTTGGTGCCAGCCGGAATGTCCAGGTCTGCGTAGAGGTGCGGGGAGGATGAGTACGTCTCGACGGGTTCGGGGACGTCGAGGCCGAGGGCCTTGTTGATGAGCGTCCAGCGCGGGACGTCCTCCCAGTCCACGAACGTCACGGCCGTGCCCTTGTTCCCCGCGCGTCCGGTACGGCCGACGCGGTGGAGGTAGGCCTTCTCGTCCTCGGGGCACTGGAAGTTGATGACGTGGGTGACGTCTTCGACGTCGATGCCGCGCGCGGCGACGTCGGTCGCGACGAGGACATCCACCTTGCCATGGCGGAATGCGCGCAGCGCCTGCTCGCGGGCGCCCTGGCCGAGATCGCCGTGGAGTGCCGCGGCGGCGAACCCGCGGTCGATGAGCTCCTCGGAGAGCTTGGCGGCGGTCCGCTTGGTCTTCGTGAAGATGATGGTCCGGCCTCGCCCCTCGGCCTGGAGGATGCGCGCCACGACCTCGTCCTTGTCCAGCTGGTGCGCGCGGTAGATCACCTGACGGATGTCCTTCTTGGTGATCGAATCGTCGTTGGGGTCCGAGGCGCGGATGTGGGTCGGCTGGGTCATGTACCGGCGGGCCATCGCGACAACGGGGCCCGGCATGGTGGCCGAGAAGAGCAGCGTCTGACGGACCGCGGGTACCGCGGCCATGAGAGTCTCGACGTCCGGGAGGAACCCCAGGTCGAGCATCTCGTCTGCCTCGTCGAGGACGATCATGCGGACGTTCTTGAGATTCAGGTGGCGCTGGCGGTGTAGGTCGATGAGACGGCCCGGAGTGCCGACGACCACCTCGACGCCCCGCTTGAGGGCCTCGATCTGGGGCTCGTAGGCCCGACCGCCGTAGATGACCTCGACCCGGAGTGTGGTGCGCTTGCTCGCGGTCTGGAGATCCTTGCTGACCTGGACGGCGAGCTCGCGCGTCGGCACGACGACGAGTGCCTGCGGCGCCCCGGGGGCGGGGAGCTTGGCGTAGTCCGGATGGTCGGCGGGGATGGCCCGCTGGAGTGCAGGGATGCCGAAGCCGAGGGTCTTGCCGGTACCGGTCTTGGCCTGCCCGATGATGTCGTGGCCACCGAGCGCGACGCCGAGCGTCATCGATTGGATGGGGAACGGGTTCAGGATTCCGGCATCGGCCAGCGACTGTGCGATCGCGGGAGCCACGCCGTAGTCGGAGAAGGTCTTCTGGCTCTCCTGACGCACTGGCGCGTCGTTGGTGATGGTCTCCTCGGTCTCGACGGTCACGGTTCCGGTGTCGTCGGTCAGGAGTTCGTGCGTATGGACTTCATTCACAGGGGGGAAGGTCCCTCTCCATAGGGGCCTGAGCGGGTCTCGCTCGACAGACCGCCTGACAATGTGAGTCACAGACGTCTGGAGCAGGAGCGCGCGCCGGCCATCCAGCGGAAGCCGATCGCGGGCTATCAGGGTGTCGGCACCTGCCGACGGGTGAAAAGGGATCGCATGAATACGATCGGGCATCCATTAACAGTCCAAGGATACCGCGGCCGCACGAAATCCTTTGAATCGTGAGGCGCGACACGTCGGGTGTGGACCGCTTCGGGTGCCGCGGCGCCATCATACCGAGGTGAAGCTCGATCGCTGGCGGCCACTCTCTGGTGTCCGTAGCACCGGGGGTTGGCTGTTCTGGCGGGGGTTAGCAGCATCCGAGTGGGCTCCTTCCGGCGTGGATAGTCGGGAAACGGCGGGTCTGCCGCGAACCGGCTGGTCTCCTGGCAACGGCGTTGCTGGCGGAATCGGTGCTCGTCCCTCCGGTGGCAGCGGTGTGCCCCCAGAGCATGCGTCATGCTTACGCGGCGCGCATCCGCCGAGCCCGTGCGAAGGCGCGGGCGAGCATCGCCTCGACGCGGGCGGGGTGAGCGAGGTCGGACCATGTGATCCGCACAACGACCCAGCCCATGTTAGTGAGCGCTTTCTCGCGTTCACGCTCGGCCAGCAATACTTCGGCCGTCGGCGGACCGCCGAAGTACTTGAGGCGGCCGTCGATTTCGAGCGCAACCAGGATGTCTGGCCAGGCGTAGTCGAGGCGATAGTTGCGTCCGCCGACGACCACCTTGAACTGCTGCACCGGTTGTCCTGCTGAAAGCGCCAGCGCCAAGAGAAGAAGCCGGACACGCGTTTCGGCCGCAGACTCGGACAGCGCGCTCGCAGACGAGAGGACGGATCGAGCCCTTCCAATCCCGCGACGGCGCGCCGCCTGGTCAACGGCGCCTTCAAGCTCATTTCTGGGCACTCCGCGCGAGAGCGCCGACTCGCACACGATCATTGCCGGCTCAAAGTCCAGAATCCGAAGGCAGTCGACCACGGTGTCGGTGACCGACGTCGCCGGAAGGCCGTCTATGACGATTGATCCTGCGAGGCTCCGCTCGGTCTTCATGACATCGGTTGCGTGGTCCCCTCGGGATGAGGTGAACTCCTGGATGATGTGAAGGCGCCTTTCAGGTGTCCACAGTGCGAGTCCGTGCAGAGCCGCACCGCTGACCGCCGAGTAGGCGAAGTTCCATGAGCGGTTCGCGCAATAGTGCCTCCATGCGTGAGCCCTCAGCGCGAGAAGCCGCGCTGCGACGTCGCGGGCATGGACCGCTTGGGGTGGCGCGGCGGCTTCTCGCGTCGCGAGGCACCCGCGGCGCAGCCGAACCAGTTCGCCCGCCGCGACGAGTTTGGCCGTTGTCCGTTCGTCGACGCCCATCAGGCGTAGTTCGAAGGGCGTGCAGAGCCCGCGGGCAAAGCCGGGACGAGGACCGAGCCGTGATAGATCAGGCGATGTCAGCTTCATGGCGCCACTCTCCCGCGTCGCCGCCCGCCTGACGGCACTCCGGCCGCGCATGTGGACAACACGCCCAAAATGGGCGATGTGGAGGAGCAGTGGGGGCGTCTGCCAGAGCTGGTCGGCCGCGGATCGCGGCGGGTTTCGTTCCCCTGCGGTGCCGTGCGCCTCGGCGGGAGGCGACCGACCGGAGGGCGGGCGCCGCCGTGGCGGATCCTGGGTTCGTGCGGGGGTTTGCCGCTGATCCGGGGGCAGGAACCGGCGGGAGGGCAGCATGCCGGTGGGTGGGCGCCGCATCGGCGGGAGAGCAAGGAACCGGCCGCCGGGCGGGCGCAGCCGTGGCGGGTTCTTGGTTCGCACGGGGGTTTGCCGCTGATCCGGGGGCAGGAACCGGCGGGTGGGCGGCCGCACCGGCGGAAGGGCAGCGAACCGGCGGGAGGCGGCGACCCACGGCTTGGGGCAGGCCATTGGGGCCGGGCGTTCAAGCCCGTTCGAACCGGATGCGGCGCTTCTGGATATCAGCCTCAACGAGCCGGACGCGGATCATGGTCCCGGATTCCATCTCGCCCTCGCAGCGCGCCGTGACCGGTGGCTCGGACAGCTGGACGGTGCCGAAGGGCATCGACTGCTGCGGGTGCTGTCCACCTGCCGACACTGCACCTTGGGTCCCGTTCTGGGAGCTCGCGATGCGGTCGAGCGGTTGCGCAGGCCTGCCGTTCCCTCCGCCCGGACCCGCATCACTCCCCGAAGCGGGCTTGGACCCCGAGACCACGACCGCGTCGAACTCTTGCCCTACCGCGTTGACGAGCAGGGCAGCCTCGACGAGATCGATGGAGGCCCGCTCCACCTTGGCCGCGAGCTGGTCGGAGGACGCCATGAGGGCCGGGAGTTCCGGCAGGGCCATCCGCACCCATGCCGGCACCTCGGCGTCGGTGGCCACGGCCTCGCACAAGACGAGCACGAAACGGTCCACAAGGCGGCGCAGGGGAGCGGTCGTGTGCGTGTAGGGGGCTGCGATGGCCGCTTGGACCGGGTCCGGTGGAACGGTACCGTCGAAGGGCGTGTACGTCGCGCCGCGGAACAGCGCGGCGGCGGCGTGGAGGATCGACAGCTGGCGAGGCTGGGTCGGGTCCAGGGAACGGAGGTACTCCCCGTACGGGACGGTCCCGTCCCAGGGCTTCCCGAGGGCCTGGGTCTGGCGGCGGAAGTGCCGGAGCGACCTCTCATCCGGCGCCGGCATGGTGCGCAGGATCCCGATCCGGGCATTCACCATGAGCTTCGCGGCAGCCATGCCGGTCATCAGGGAGATCTGCGCGTTCCAGTCCTCGACGGGACGCTGGGGCGCGATTTCGATCGGGTAGCCGCCGTCATCGGTCGGGACGATCTCCTGTTCGGGGAGGTTCAGGCTTGCGCCGCCGCGCCGCCGCTCGAGCTCGACGCGCTTGAGCCCCACCTCCCTGAGGAGCATGAGCGGCTCCGCCGCGGTGCCGGCGTCGATCTGCTCCTGCACGGCCGCGTAGTTGAGCTTCGCGCGGCTGCGCACCCGTGCGTGGACCAGTTCGACGGCGGCCACCTCGCCTTCTGCATCGAGCCGGAAGTCCCACACGAACGCGCCGCGGACCGCGTCGGCGAGAAGGCTGCCGGCGTCGTCAGTGATGTCCCGTGGATGCAGCGGGACCTTGGCATCCGCTGCGTAGATCGTCTGGCCGCGACGCCGTGTTTCCGCGTCGAGCTCGCCCTGTGGGCGGACGAAGGCGGGCACGTCTGCGATCGCGTAGCGCACGCGGTACCCGTCGCCGTCACGCTCGATGTGGAGGGCCTGGTCCAGGTCGGTGGACGCAGGCGGGTCGATCGTGACGAACTCGACGTCGGTCGCGTCCTCATCGGGCAAGGTATGCGCGGCGATCGCCGCCGCGGCATCCGCGAGAGCGGCCGCGGGGTACTCGGAGGCGAGCTCGAACTCGTCCCGCAGGGCGGCGAACGCGCCGGCGAGTGCGGCACCGCTGGCCTCCGCCCGCGGGCCGGCCTGCGGTCCGGCAGACTTAGGCGAGAAGAGGGGATGACCCATGACGGCCAGCCTAACCCCGGGACGGTGCGGCTACCCGGCGCGGAGGCCGAAGCGGCGCGGGTGGGCGGGGAAGACGCCCAGGATCCTGAGCTCGGTCGAGAAGAACTCGAGCTCTTCCAGCGCACGGGCGAGCGGCGGCTCGTCGGGGTGCCCCTCGACATCGACCATGAACATCGTCGCCGCGAACTTGCCGTCCACCATGTAGCTCTCGAGCCGGGTCATGTTCACGCCGTTGGTCGCGAACCCGCCCAGCGCCTTGTACAGCGCGGCGGGGATGTTGCGGACCCGGAAGACGAAGCTCGTCACGTGCGCGTCGGCGCCCGCCTGAGGATAGTCGCGCGGCGGGGCCAGAATCACAAACCTCGTCGTGTTGTGCTTCTGGTCCTCGATGTCGCTCGCAAGCACGCTGAGCCCGTACCTTTCGGCGGCGAGCGGCGGCGCGATCGAGAGCTTCGTCGGGTCGCCCCACTCGGCCACCTCGCGCGCAGATCCGGCGGTGTCGCCGGCGACGACGGGAGTGAGGCCATGGGCGCGGATGAATTCACGGCACTGCGCGAGCGCATGGACATGGCTGTGGACTTCGCGGGCGCCCTCGATCGTGGAGCCGGGCAGACCCATGAGGCTGAAACGGATGCGCAGGAAGTGCTCGCCGATGATCTGCAGGCTCGTGTCCGGCAGGAGCACATGGATGTCCGCGACGCGTCCGGCGACAGTGTTGTCGATCGGGATCATCGCGAGATCCGCGGCTCCCGTCGTGACAGCGGAGAAGGCGTCCTCGAACGTCGCGCAGGCGAGCGTCTCGGCGTCCGGGTAGGCCTCGAGGGACGCCATGTGCGAATTGGCGCCGGGTTCGCCCTGGTAGGCGACGGTCGTCATGCGAGGGGCTCCCGTGCGAGCGCGGGAAGCTCGGCGCGGAGGCGCGCGGCGGCGTCGGCCGGATCGTCGGCGTCGGTGATCGCGCGCACGACGACGACGCGGCTCGCCCCCGCCTCGACGACCTCGGCGACGTTGGAGTGGTCGATTCCTCCGATCGCGAACCACGGCAGCGGCTCCCGCCGAGACGACTCGCCGGCGTCGAGCGCCTCCCGCGTGCGCCGGGCCGCGTACTGGACGAGCCCGAGCCCAACGGCGGAGCGCCCCGGCTTGGTCGGGGTGGCCCACAGGGGGCCGGTGCAGAAGTAATCGAGGCGTGCGTTCCCGGCGGGAGAGACGGCTTCGGCCCGCCCCATCGCGGCGTCGACCATCGCAGGCGAGCTCGTGGACAGGCCGACGATGACGGACGGGTCCACGAGACGACGGATTGCGGGGAGGGGGAGGTCCTTCTGGCCCACGTGGAAGACTGGCGCGCCCGAGAGCATCGCGAGGTCCGCCCGGTCATTCACGGCCCACAGCTTCCCGTGACGCTCGGCGACGGCGCGCAGCACCTCGAGATGTTCGAGTTCCTCGGCGGCCTCGATCCGCTTGTCGCGCAGCTGGATGATGTCCACACCGCCCGAGAACGCCGCATCGACGAAGTCCTCGAAGTCGCCGCGGTCCTTCCGGGCGTCGGTGCACACGTAGAGCTGGGCGTCGGTCAGGAGCATGGAACTAGACTAGTCCGCAGTACTGCGGGAGCCCGCGCGTGCGACGAGAACGCAGCCGGGCTGAGAGGGCCAGAGCCGACCGCTTCACCTGATCCGGGTCATGCCGGCGGAGGGAAGGAACCATGGAGCACAGCGACGTCATCGTTGTGGGCGCCGGCGTGATCGGGCTCGGGATCGCCTGGGAGGCGGCGCGCACTGGGCGGCGAGTCCTCGTCGTTGATCCGGAACCGGGCTCCGGCGCGAGCTTCGCCGCCGCGGGCATGCTGGCCGCCGTGAGCGAGTACCACTACCAGGAGGAGGACCTCCTCGGCCTCACGCTCGAATCCGCCGCGGCGTGGCCCGAGTTCGCCGCGGGAGCCGGGCCGGACTGCGGCTACGTGAGCAGCCCGACGCTGTGCCTCGCGGGCGATGCCGCGGACCGCCAGGCGTTCGCCGACCTCAAGGCGGTCCAGGAGGCTCACGGCCTGGGAGTCCGTCCGCTCACGGTCCGCCAGGCGCGAGCCGAGGAGCCGTTCCTCGCACCGGGCATCGCCGGGGCCTTCCAGATCGAGGCGGACCACCAGGTCGACCCGCGCCGGCTCGTCGCCGCACTGCTCGCGCGGCTGACCGAGCGCCTCGGCGACGGCTTCCTCGTCCGGGCGCGCGCGACGTCGCTCGCATGGGACGGAGGCCGCGTGGTCGGAGTCGTGCTCGAGGACGGGCGCGAGCTGCGCGCCGCAGAGACGATCGTCGCCAACGGCCTCGGCGCCCGGGACCTCGGCGCGCTGCCCATCGTGCTGCCTCTCCGGCCCGTCTACGGGGACATTCTCCGCCTGCGCGTGCCGGCCAGACTCCGTCCGCTCGTGACGGCAACCGTCCGCGGACTCGTGCGGGGAAAACCGGTCTACATCGTGCCGCGTGCGGACGGCACCGTCGTCATCGGGGCCACGCAGCGCGAGGACGGCTCCGACGCCGTCTCCGCCGGGGGAGTCTACGAACTCCTGCGCGACGCCCAGATCCTCGTCCCGGCGGTCGCGGAGCTCGAGCTCTACGAGATCACCGCGCGCGCCCGGCCAGGAACGCCGGACAACGCCCCGCTGCTCGGACGCGTCCGTGCTGCTCACGCTGACAGCAGGGGCGGCGGTGCGCACGACGGCGCGGTGCCGGGTGGCGCCGGCACCGTACCGGGCCTGATCATCGCCACCGGATTCTTCAGGCACGGCGTACTCCTCACGCCGGCCGCCGCCCAGGTGTGCCGAGGCCTGCTCGAAGGCCGCACCGACCCCCGGTGGGACGCGTTCCTGCCGGACCGTTTCGTTCCGACCGCCGCCGGGCTCCCGGCCGCTGCGGCCGCGACAGGAGGCAAGTGATGACGACCACAGACAAACTCGGCCAGCTCACCGTCAACGGGGACGCCCGACCGCTCCCACGCCCGGCCACCGTCCTCGCGCTCGTCGCCACGGCCACAGGGCGGAACCTCGGTAGCGACGGGAAGCCGTCCGACGGCGGTCGGCTCGGAGTGGCGGTCGCGCTCAATTCCGAGGTGGTGCCCCGCAGCCGCTGGGCGGCCACCCCGCTGACGGCCGGGGACGCCATCGAACTCGTTACAGCAATGCAGGGAGGCTGACGATGACTCAGACCGGAACAGGTTCAGGGACTGAAATGACGCTGGGCCACGACCCGTTCGTCGTGGACGGGGTGGCCCTGGGGTCGCGGCTCATCATGGGCACGGGCGGGGCGCCGAGCCTCGACGGGCTTGGCGATGCACTCGAGGCCTCGGGCACCGAGCTCACCACCGTCGCGATGCGCCGCTTCTCGCCGGCCGAGCAGGGCTCGCTCTTCCAGCTGCTCGTGGACAGGGGCATCCGCGTCCTGCCCAACACGGCGGGCTGCTTCACGGCCCGCGACGCGGTTCTCACGGCGGAGCTGGCGCGCGAGGCCCTCGAGACCGACTGGGTCAAGCTCGAGGTCATCGCGGACGAGACGACACTCCTCCCCGATCCGATCGAGCTCGCCGATGCCACCGAGCAGCTCGTGGGCCGCGGCTTCAAGGTCTTCGCGTACACGAACGACGACCCCGTCCTTGCGCGGCGCCTCGAGCAGCTCGGGGCCGTCGCCGTCATGCCGCTCGGTGCGCCGATCGGGACCGGGTTGGGGATCCTCAACCCCCACAACATCGAGCTCATCGTCGCGCGGGCCGGAGTCCCCGTGGTGCTCGACGCCGGGATCGGGACCGCATCGGACGCCGCGCTCGCGATGGAGCTCGGGTGCGACGCCGTGCTGCTGGCCTCCGCGGTCACCCGGGCCCAGGACCCGGTCCGCATGGCCCGCGCCTTCCGCCATGCCGTCACGGCGGGGCGCCTCGCCTCGCAGGCGGGCCGCATCCCCAAGCGCGAGCATGCTCTCGCCTCGAGCCCCATGGAGGGCCGCGCGCAGTTCCTCTGAGCGGCGAAGCTCTGGGGTCGGTGCCGCCCACACGAGTCAACTCGAGATCTGTAATAGGCCGAGGGCTGCGCGTACCCTAAATGCTGCCGCAGAGCTCTGCTCTGATTCCGGCCCAGGCTGGGGGAGTTCACTCCATTGCGCTATGCCTCAGGGAGGCCCCCATGAACCGCCTACCAGCCCACCGGCACGTTTCCTTGGCTCCTATCGTCGCGAGCATTTTCCTCGCGGCAGGTGCCCTGCTCGCGGCGCCGGCCTCCGACGCCGCCCCGCCAACGCCCGTGGCTTCAACGGAGTACTTCGATCTGCCGGCCGGAACGGGTTGCGCGTTCCACCTGCAGATCTCGGGAACCGATCCGAAGACCCATACCCAGACGTTCTATGAAGGGACAGGGCACCCGGTCCGCACGGTCACTGCTGGCGACGGCTACACCATCACCTACACGAATGTGGACAACGGCAAGTCGTTGACGGTTGCGTCGACAGGCTCTGTCCAGACCTTCGTCCCCCATCCGGACGGGACCGCGACGCTCACGCTCACGGGCTTCAATGGGTTGATCATGTTTCCCACCGACACGCCAGCAGGGCCGTCGACGACCCAGTACGAGGGCCGTGTTGTCGCCTTCATCGATGCCAAAGGCAGCGGGACCCTTCTGAGCGTGTCTGGCAAGAGCTCGGACATCTGCGCAGCGCTGACGTAGTCAGGTGTCCCCGCAGGCGGCCGGGCGGCCTACCCTGAGGTCTATGGCACACGAGCCGTTGACCCAGGAACAGATCGAGGCGGAGCTCGCGAGGCTTGTCGGCTGGAGTCATGTGGACGGAGGCCTTGCTATCGTCTACAAGCTGCGCACTTCGGCCAAGGCGCTCGAGTTCATCGCCGCGGTCGGGGAGGTGGCCGAGGAACTCAACCATCACCCCGACCTCGACTGGCGGTACAACCGGGTCATCCTGCGCTTCTCCTCGCACGATGCCGGGTCCGTCGTCACGGCCAGGGACGTTGAAGCCGCGGATCGCTGCACGCTGCGGGCCGCGGCCCTCGACGCGGTTGCTCAGCCCTGGGGTCGCTAGAGGTCCCGGGTATGCGGAAGGCGCGCACGACGGCGCGGTCTGCTCCGCGCCGTCGTGCGCGCCTCCGGCGTCCGAGACGGACTAGCCGCGCTTCAAGAGCTCGGTGAGCAGCGCGACGTCGTGCTTCGTGCGGGGGCGGCCCACGACGATCGGCACCGCCACGGCGGCCACGATCCCGACCGCCATGGGCAGCGCCCACGGCATCCACGTCAGGCCGGCCATGTAGCCGGTCCCGGCGAAGATGAGCACCGCCCACACGAGGCACGCGAGGGCCACGGCCGCCCCCACCGGGAGCACGATGCCGTACACGTCGTGGTGGTGGTCGAGGGACCAGACAATGAAGCCGGCCGCCGCAACCACGAGGACCACGATCACGAGGGACCAGACGGTCTCCACCGGCTCAGAGGGCGCCGAAGCCCACGCGGCGCGTCTCCTGTGCGCCGAGCTCCACGTAGCCGATGACGGACGCCGGCACGATCACCTGACGGCCCTTCTCGTCCTCGAGGCGGAGCTCCTTGCCGCCCGAGATCGCCTCGGAGACGAGCTTTGCGACCTCGTCCGCGTCCTTCGTGGACTCGAGGACGAGCTCACGGCCGATGTTCTGGATGCCGATCTTTACTTCCACGTGAAGAGCACTCCTTGCGTTGTGGCGTCTGAAACGAAACGCCCGCCGGGGCTATGAATCCCCGCCGGCCGAGCCTAGTAGTACCTTAGGCCTCTTTGGGGAACCGTGAGATTCCCTTCCATGCGAGCCGCGAGACGAGATCTGCCGCAACGCCGATGTCGAGCGAGTTCGATGTCTCAAGCCAGTAGCGGGCACTGACCTGCGCGAGGCCGGCAAGCCCGCGGCCGAGGATCTGGGCCTCGACGAGGGGGAGCCTCGTGTCGGAGGCTATGACCTCCGCGATAGCCTCGGAGAAGCCGCGGTTGAACTTCTCAAGGCGCGAGGCGACGTCTGGATCGTTGACCAGATCGGACTGGAAGACGATCCGGTGGGCCTGATCGTCGGCGGCGATGAAGTCGAAGTACGCGCGGATGACGGCATTCACGCGCTCTCGGTTGTCCGTGGTCGAGCCGAGGGCCGACTTCATGATGTCGGTCAGCGACGCGAGGTGGCTGTCGAGGAGCGCGATGTACAGCTCCCGCTTGGACGGGAAGTGCTGGTAGAGGACAGGCTTGCTGACCTGCGCCGTCTCGGCGATCTCGTCCATGGCGGCCCCGTGATAGCCGTGGGCGGCGAAGACCTCGAGCGCCGCCGCAAGGAGCTGTGCCCGCCTCTCGTCGCGGGGGAGTCTGGGGGAGCGCGTCGTGGCGGCTCGCGGTTCGATGCTCACTGGCGGTGCCTTTCAGGGGGTCCGGGCCTATCGAGCGTGACCCAAACGGTAGTTCTACTCTACCCGCGGGTCACGTGCGCGGCGTCTATCTGCGATGTTCCGCGTGGTGGGCGCGGCTGGGTGCATCGGCCGCATCGGGCCTAGATTGGAGGCATGGCCACGTCTCACTCACCGTCCCTCCCGCCCCTCGTGGAGCCGGCCGCGGAGCTGACTCCCGAGGAAGTTCAGCGCTACTCGCGGCACGTGATCATCCCCGAGATCGGCGACATCGGGCAGCGGCGGCTCAAGAATGCCAAGGTCCTCGTGATGGGGGCCGGCGGCCTCGGGTCACCGGCGCTCCTGTACCTTGCGGCGGCCGGCGTCGGCACACTGGGGATCGTCGACGACGACACGGTCGAGCTGTCCAACCTCCAGCGGCAGGTCATCCACGGAGTTTCCGGCGTGGGACGGCCCAAGGCCCAATCCGCACGGGACGCGATCCTCGAGCTCAACCCGCACGTGGACGTGCGGCTCCACGAGGTCCACCTGGACTCCTCCAACGCGCTCGAGATCTTCGAAGGCTACGACCTGATCCTCGACGGCACCGACAACTTCGCCACGAGATACCTCGTCAACGACGCGGCCGCGATCCTGGGCAAGCCCTATGTGTGGGGCTCCATTTTCCGGTTCGACGGCCAGGTCAGTGTGTTCTGGGAGAAGTACGGCCCGACATACCGTGACGTCTTCCCGGAGCCTCCGCCGGCCGGATCGGTTCCCTCGTGCGGGGAGGGCGGCGTGTTCGGCATGCTCTGTGCGGCCATCGGCGCGTCCATGGTCACCGAGGCGGTCAAGCTCATCACGGGCGTCGGCACGACTCTGCTCGGCCGTGTCCAGCTCTACGACGCCCTGACCGCGACGTGGCGCGAAATCAAGGTCTCCAAGGACCCGGAGGCCGCACCGATCACCGCGCTCACCGACTACGAGGCCTTCTGCGGCGTCGCGCCCGCGGCGTCCCCCGGGACCGACCGCACCGTGACGGCCCCGCAGCTGGCCACGATGCTCGCGGCCCGCAACGCTGGCCTGCGAGACTTCGAGCTCATCGACGTGCGTGAGGCGGGGGAGGCCTCGATCGTCTCGATTCCCGGTGCGCGTCTCATCCCGCAGGGGCGACTGCTCTCCGGAGAGGCCTGGGGTGAAGTGCCGCGCGACCGCGAGGTCGTGTTCCACTGCAAGGGCGGCGTGCGATCGGCGAACGTCCTCGCCGCGGCCCTCGACGCCGGCTTCTCGAACGTCAAGCACCTCGACGGCGGTGTCCTCGCCTGGGTCCGCGACGTGGATCCTGAGCAGCCCGTCTACTGATCTGGGGTCACCACCCGTGCCGGGTTCCGGGCGCACGACGGCGAGCACTCGCCGTCGTGCGCGGACGTTCGCCTAGTGCCGAACGAGGGTCCTGGGGCCAAAGCGGATGTGCACGCGGCTACCCCGGGACACGACCGCAGACGCTCCCGTTGACATTGGGAGAGGGTCAGCCGGTGCGGGTATGGTCGACCGGGCAGTCCTCGGCGTCGGCACCGTCTGTGGCACCCCGGCCTTCCCCGGCGGTCGCTCCCGCGGGGCCTGCGGCGACGGAAGACTGTGCGGACTCGTCAGGAGCCGAGATCATCCCGGGGATCGCCACGCTGATGCCGTAGAGCGCCTCGAGGGCCGCGAGGTACTCGCCCTCCCGTCCTTCGGCGGCGAGCTGCCTCGCACGGACGGTCGGAGTGTGGAGCAGCTGCTTGACCATGCGCCGCATGGCGAACTCGACCTCTTCGGCTGCGGCGGTGCAGCCATGGCGGGCGCGCACCTTCTCGATCTCGGAGTCCAGGACGGCCATGGTGTGCCGGCGCAGGGCCACGATGGCGGCGTCCGCCTGGCGGGCCTGACGCTCGGCGTCGAAGTCGGCCGCTGCCGCGGAGACGATCGCGCTGGCCTGGGCAAGGGATTCGGTCTGCTCTTCGGGGGCTGCGAGCCGCACGGACTCGAGGGTGATGAGCTCGACGCCGTCGAGGGAACCGACGGCAGGGTCGAAGTCGTGGGTGAGGGCGAGGTCGATGACGATGAGCTGCTGCGCCGAGTCTTCGCGGATCGCTGCGAGCTCGACGGCTTCCATGGCATTGTCGGAGCCGCTGCACCCGATGAGCACGTCCGCCTCGGCGATGGCCTGAGGCAGGTCGCGGGATGTCACGGCGGAGGCGCCCCGGGCGGCCGCGAACTCCTGTGCACGGCCCGAGGCGGAGTAGACGGAGACCTGCTCGACGCCGCGCTCCTTGAGGAGCGCCATGGTTGCCCCGGCATAGGCGCCGGTGCCGAACAGGACGGCCTTCTTGCCGGACCAGGCTGGCACCTCGGCGATGTCCGCCGCGAGATCGAGGGCGACCGAGACGATCGAGAGGCCCCGGCTTCCGAGGGCAGTCTGCGTTCCGACCTCCTTGGCCGTCTTCGACGCCGTCTGGAAGAGCCTGACGAGGGACGGGCTTGCGGTGCCGTGCTCCTGGGCGGAAATGAGGGCGCGGCGCACCTGCCCGGCGATCTCGCGTTCGCCCACGACCGCCGAGTCGAGCCCCGAGCTCACGGCGAAGAGATGCCGCGTCACGTCGCGGCCGTGCGCGAGAGCGAAGGCCCCCGAGACAGTCTCGTGCGGCAGGCCGCTTCGGGCGCTGATCTCGGTCAGGAGCGCCGAGCGCGCTGCCTCGAGCTCTTCGGGGCCCCGGGCCTCGGCGTAGATCTCGTAGCGGTTGCAGGTGGCCAGCACCACGGCGCCGTTGAGGGCGGGGGATGCGGTGGCGTCTGCGGCCACGGTGGCAGCACCGGTGCTCAATTGGGCAACGGTCTCAAGGTCAATATCGGCGTGCGTCGCCGAGAGGGAGAAAACAACCACAGCCCTGTCATCATAGCTTTTCGTTCCTGTGTAGAAAACGCGGCTCGCTGTGACACGTTGTCGCCAACGGCGTGGGGGCCGTTTGAGACAATCGGGCCATGACACTCAGCCAGGACCACCCGCTCAAGGACGGACGGACGGCGCAGTCGCCGCTCATCACCGCATACCGCGGGGGCAGGCCGAGCCGGAAGCCGGTGTGGTTCATGCGCCAGGCAGGCCGCTCGCTCCCCGAGTACCGCAAGGCCCGTGAGGGGGTCGGCATGCTCGAGTCGTGCCTCCGCCCCGACCTCGCGGCAGAGATCACACTCCAGCCCGTGCGCCGCCACGACGTCGATGCGGCCATCTTCTTCTCGGACATCGTCATCCCCCTCAAGCTCGCCGGCGTCGACGTCGACATCGTCCCGGGCGTCGGCCCCGTGCTCGCCAGCCCGATCCGCTCCGAGGCGGACGTGGCCGCGCTCCCGCGCCTCACGGACGCGGCGCTCGAGCCGATCCGCGAGGCCGTCGGCCTCACCATCGCCGAGCTGGGCACCACGCCGCTCATCGGCTTCGCGGGCGCGCCCTTCACCGTTGCTGCCTACATGGTCGAGGGCCGCCCATCGAGGGACCACCTCGGGCCCCGCACGATGATGCACGGCGACCCCGGGACGTGGGCCGCGCTCATGGCCTGGACCGCCGACGCGTCGGGACGGTTCCTGCGGGCCCAGATCGAGGCGGGCGCCTCGGCTGGCCAGCTCTTCGATTCCTGGGCGGGATCGCTCGGCGTCGAAGACTACCGCCGCCATGCCGCGCCGTACTCGTCGCAGGCCCTCGACCACGTGCGCGACCTCGGGGCACCGCTCGTCCACTTCGGCACGGGCACGTCCGAGCTCCTCGGGGCGATGTACGAGGTCGGCGTCGACGCGGTCGGCGTGGACTACCGCCTGCCGCTGCACGAGGCGAACCGCCGGCTTGGCGGGCGCGTGGTGCTGCAGGGGAACATTGACCCTGCCTTCCTCGCGGCCCCGTGGAACGTGCTCGAGGCGCACGTGCGCGACGTCGTCCGCGCGGGTGCCTCGGCGCCGGGCCACGTGGTCAACCTCGGGCACGGCGTCCCTCCGGAGACCGATCCCGAGGTGCTGACGCGCGTGGTCGAGCTCGTCCACTCGATCACCTACTGACGAAAGGGCACGTCCTGATGGAGGGCAACGGAGCCGTCCCCGCGCGGCCCTACAGCGCGATCGTCGTGGGCGGAGGAATCTCGGGGCTCGTCGCTGCGCTCGAGCTCAGACGCGCAGGCCTCGGGGTGACCGTGCTCGAGGCAAGCGGGCGCTGGGGTGGGTGCATCGGCGAGCACGAGGTGGCCGGACTGGTCCTCGACAGCGGCGCAGAGTCCTTCGCGACGCGTACGGACGCGGTCCGGACGCTCGTGGACGAGATTGGGCTCGACGGCGACGTGGTTCCGCCCCACCCGTCCGGCGCGTGGGTTCTGCTCCCCAATGGCCCGCAGGAGCTTCCCAAGACCGGCGTCCTCGGCATTCCCGCCAACCCCTGGGACCCCGAGGTCCGCGCTGCCCTCGGCTTCTGGGGCTCCGCCCGGGCGTCCCTCGACCGCGTGCTTCCCGTGCGCGAGCCGCGGCGGCAGGCGAGCGTCGCCGACCTCGTGCGGGTCCGCATGGGCCGGCGCGTGCTCGAACGGCTCGTGGCCCCGGTGGTGGGAGGCGTCCATTCCGCGGACCCTGCGGCGCTCGACGCCGACATGGTGGCCCCCGGACTCCGCCGGCTCATGGCAGAGAAGGGCTCCCTCGCCGCCGCCGTCTCCGCCCAGCGCGGGGCCGCCCGAGGGCGCAAGGCCGGCTCCGCCGTTGCGGGCATCCGGGGCGGACTGAACCGGATCATCACGGCTCTCGTCGGACGACTCACGGACGACGGCGTGCGGCTCGTCCCTGACGAACGGGTGGAGCGGCTGGACCGCACCACGGGAGCCGACGGCCGGCCGCTCTGGCGGGTGGGCGCCGTCGTCCGTCCCCAGATCGACACCGAGGAGGCGGCGCCGCTGCCGGAGACGGTGTACGAGGCCGATCTCGTGGTCGTGGCCCTCGACGGGCCCGCGGCGGTCGAACTCCTCTCCGACGCCGTTCCCGCTCTTGCGGGCCACGAGCCGGTGCCCGGGCCCGAGGTCAAGCTCGTCACGTTCGTGCTCGACTGTCCCGCGCTCGATGCACGTCCCCGCGGCACGGGGGTCCTCGTAGCCCCGCAGGTGGCCGGCATCGAGGCCAAGGCGCTCACGCACGCGACCGCGAAATGGGAGTGGCTCGCCGAGGCGGCGGGCCCCGGCACGCACGTCGTCCGGCTTTCCTACGGGCGCGCGGGGGATCCGGTCCAGGGCGTGGCCGGCATCGGCCCCGGGCCTGAGACCGACAACGAGCTGTTCGCGGCGGCACTCCGCGACGCCTCGACGCTCTTGAGCGTGGCGCTCTCGGCCGAGGATGTCCTCGGCTGGGACGTGGTGCGCTGGCAGGGGGCCCTTCCCTTCGCGACCGTGGGACACAGGGAACGGGTCACCCAGATCCGGGACCTCATCGGCGCGCAGCAGGGCCTTGCCGTGGTGGGCGGATGGGCCGCGGGGAACGGCCTCGCCGCCGTTGTCCCAGACGCCCGCGCTCAGGCGATCGGGCTCGCGGGAAGCCTCGATCGAGGAATGCCCGCATGATGTTCGTCACTTCTACATCCTGTAGAACATCTGAATTTCGAAATGCTGTTGCCGAAGGAGCACACTGGTCACCATGAGCCACACTTCTGTCGAATCTGTCACTAAAGCTGCGGGCCAGGACGAGGGCGCCGAAGAGACGCAGTTCTTTACCCTCTGGACCGTGTTCTGCCGCATCCCGGACGCCGCCGCGCCGAGCGGCAGCGCGGTGACCGACTTCGAGGCGCTCGTTGCCCGCCTCGCCGACGGCGGCGTCACCCTGCGCGGCGCCTACGACGTCTCCGCGATGCGCGCCGATGCGGACATCATGGTCTGGCTGCACGGCCCGGTGCCCGAGGCCCTCCAGCAGGCCGTGCGTGACATCCGCCGCAGCGACCTCTTCGCGGAGACCGAGATCGTCTGGTCCGCGATGGGCGTGCACCGCGAGGCCGAGTTCTCCAAGAGCCACACCCCGGCGTTCTCCCGCGGCGTCGAGCCGAGCACATGGCTCACCGTCTACCCGTTCGTGCGCTCGTACGAGTGGTACCTCCTGCCTGCCGAGGAGCGCTCCCGCATGCTGCGCGACCACGGCATGCTCGGCCGTGACTTCCCGCAGGTCCTCTCCAACACGGTCTCGGCATTCGCCCTCGGCGACTGGGAGTGGCTCCTCGCCCTCGAGGCGCCCGAACTCGTCGACCTCGTCGACATGATGCGCCACCTGCGCTACACAGACGCCCGCAACCACGTCCGCGAGGAGGTCCCCTTCTACACCGGGCGCCGCATCTCGCCCGCCGAGGTCGCCGAGGTCCTCGCGTGAGTGCCTCGACCTCTGGGGATACCGTCCAGATCACGGTCGACGGCGCCGTCGCACCTATCGCCGTCAGCGTTGCGCCGAATCCGGTCACCGAGGCCGGCCGTGCAGAGGCCGCCGAGTACGACGCGATCCTGCTCGCGTCCTTCGGCGGACCCGAGGGCCAGGACGACGTCCTGCCGTTCCTGCGCAACGTGACCCGAGGCCGCGGCATCCCTGACGAGCGCCTCGAAGCGGTGAGCCACCACTACCGCGCGTTCGGCGGGATCAGCCCCATCAACGCCCAGAACCGCGCCCTCAAGGCCGCGCTCGAGGCCGAACTCGCGGCGCAGAGCATCGACCTGCCCGTGTACTGGGGCAACCGCAACTGGGACCCCTACATCCCCCAGACACTCCAGGACATCTACGACGCCGGGCACCGCAAGGTCCTCATGCTCACCACGAGTGTGTACTCGTGCTACTCGAGCTGCCGCCAGTACCGCGAAGACATCGGCGTCGCGCTGACGGAGACCGGTCTGGCCGGCCGCCTGCGCGTGGACAAGGTCCGGCAGTACTTCGACCACCCCGGTTTCGTGGCGCCCTTCGTCGAGGGGACCTCGGCGGGCCTGAAGACCGTGAGGGAGGCGCTCGGCGCCGCCGACGGCTCGCGCGACTCCGAGATCCGCGTGCTCTTCTCGACCCACTCGATCCCGACCCGTGATGCCGAGGCCGCCGGCCGCTCGGAGGGCGAACCCCGCGAATTCGAGGGAGGCTCCGCCTACGTGGCGCAGCACCTCGCGAATGCTCGGGCCATCATGGCCGCCGTGGCTCCCCACGTGGCCTGGGACCTCGTCTACCAGTCCCGCTCGGGTGCCCCGCACATCCCCTGGCTCGAGCCGGACATCAACGACCATCTCGACGCCATCGCTGCAGGCGGCGAGGGGAGGCAGGCTGTCAAGGGGACAGTCATCGTTCCGCTCGGCTTCGTGAGCGACCACATGGAGGTCGTTTGGGACCTTGACACTGAGGCGCTCGACAAGTGCCGAGAGCTCGGGATCGAGGCCGTCCGCGTTCCGACGCCGGGCGTCCACCGCGAGTTCGTGGCTGGCCTCGTGAAGCTCATCAGTGAGCGGACCGTGGACCGAAACCTGGCCCAGCGGCCGCACGCGACCGACCTCGGCCCCTGGTACGACGTGTGCCGCCCGGGCTGCTGCGAGAACTTCCGCGGAGCCAAGCCGGTGATCGCGGAAGCGGGCACAGGGGAGAGCATCGTGCTCGGCGCGACCCACGATGCGTATCCGGACGCCACGGCCGAGCGGCAGGGCACAAGCGCACCGGGTACCGAGGCCTGAGCATGTCCGTTCGCATCGGAACGCGCGGGAGCGCGCTCGCCCTGACCCAGTCGCAGCAGACAGCCGACCTGCTCTCAGCCGTGGGAGGCTTCACGACCGAGCTCGTGCGCATCCGCACGGAGGGTGACGTCAAGACCGGATCCCTCGCGTCCCTCGGCGGGACCGGGGTGTTCGTCGCGGCGCTGCGCGAAGCGCTCCTCGCGGACCGGTGTGATGTGGCGATCCACTCGCTCAAGGACCTTCCCACCGCCGGCGCGCCCGGGCTGTCCATCGCGGCTGTCCCGGTCCGTGCCGACCACCGCGACGTGCTGTGCGCCCGCGACGGGCTCACCCTCGCCGAGCTGCCCTCCGGCGCCAGGATCGGCACCGGGTCGCCACGGCGCGCCGCCCAGCTGCGGGCCCTCCGGCCCGACCTCGAGGTCCTCGACATCCGCGGCAATGTCGACACGCGACTGGGCCGGGTTCCCGGACTCCCGGGCAACGCATCTGAGGCGCCAGGCGACCTCGACGCCGTCGTCCTCGCCGGCGCCGGGCTGGCCCGTCTGGGCCGCACGGACGTGGTCACCGAGCACTTCGAGCCCGAAGTCATGCTGCCGGCGCCCGGGCAGGGCGCTCTGGCAGTCGAGTGCCGCATCGAGGACGCCCCCGAACGGCCTGCGCACGGCGGTGCCGCGAGCGGCGCCTCTGCCGCTCAGGGCGTACTCGCGCACGCGCTCGCTGCGATCGAGGACGCCGATACCCGTCTCGCCGTAACGGCCGAACGCGCGCTCCTGGCCCGCCTCGAAGCCGGCTGTGCGGCACCCGTCGGTGCCTTCGCCCGGCGCAAGGGGAGCATGCTCCGACTCGAGGCCGTGGTGTGCGCGGTGGACGGCACGAAGTCGCTGCGCCTCGCGCGGGCCACCGACGGCCTGACCGAGGTCGGCGCGACCCTTCTGGGCATCGAGCTGGCCGAGGAGCTGCTGGCACAGGGCGCCGCGGACCTCGCAGACCTGCGCGCCTGATGGCCGCCAGCGATGCGGGGTCACCTCCCAGCGATGCGGGGTCACCTCCCAGCGATGCGGGGTCACCTCCCAGCGATGCGGGGTCACCTCCCAGCGATGCGGGGTCAGATCCCAGTGATGGGGGGTCACCCCTCAGCGATGCGGGGTCACGTCTCAGTGGCCCGGGGTCACGTCCCGGCGATGCGGGGTCACCTCTCGCGGGCCGAAGGGTACTGCTGACCCGCAGCCCAGACCGTGCCGGGGCCATGGCAGCGGCGCTGGCTGAGGCGGGCGCGGAGCCGCTGCTGCTGCCCATGATCGACTTCGAGCGTGCCCCGGATCAGGCCCTGCTGTCCGCGGCCCTCGACCGGCTCGCGGCGGGGGAGTACGGGTGGCTCGTCATCTCGAGTATCACGACTGTGCGCGCCCTCAAGGAGGTCGCGGCCACGCGAGGCGTCGGGCTTCCGGCGCTCGTACCGCCAGGGGTGCGGATCGCCACGATCGGCCCCAGTTCGCGCCGCGTGCTGGAGGCCGAGGGCCTCCGCGTGGACCTCGCTCCGGCAGGCAGGCAGTCCGCCGAGGGACTCGTCGAGCTCTGGGCGTACGCGGACGACGCGGGGGCCGCGGGCGGCGACGGTGCGGGCATCACCCGGGTGCTCATTCCGCAGAGCAACCTCGCGGCCCCGACTCTGGCCGAGGGACTGGACGCCCGCGGCTGGTCGGTCGAGACGGTCACGGCATACAGTACGGTGGACTATCCCGCGAACCCCGAACGGCGTCTCGTGACGAGTCTCGCTGCTGGTGAGCAGGCCGGGCAGGAAGCGCGCGCCGTCGTGCTTTCCCCCGACGAGGCCAACGACGAGCTGGCGGCGGGGAGTCTCGACGCGATCCTCGCCGCGTCGCCGAGCGCAGCCCGGCGGATCCACGACGTGCTCCATCCACTCGAGAAGACCCGACTCATCGCGATCGGCGAGCCGACCGCCGCCGAGCTGGAGCGGCTCGGCATTCCGGCTGCGACGACCGCCTCGGCTCCGTCCCCTGCAGGCATCGTGGACGCGATCGCCCGTTCGCTCAATCCCTGACCCACCTCGATCCTGAAAGTCACGCCATGAGCTTCCCGACCCACCGCCCCCGTCGCCTGCGCCAGACCCCTGCCCTGCGCCGACTTGTCGCCGAGACGCGTCTCCACCCCGCCGAGCTCATCCTGCCTGCATTCGTGCGGGAGGGACTCACCGAGCCGCAGCCGATCCAGTCGATGCCCGGCGTCGTCCAGCACACCTCGGACACGCTTCGGCGCGCGGCGGCCGAGGCCGCTGAGCTGGGGCTGGGCGGGATCATGCTGTTCGGCGTGCCCGAGGAGCGCGATGCCGAGGGCACCGCGTCGCTCGACCCCGACGGCGTGCTCAACGCGGGCATCCGCGCCGTGCGTGAAGAGGTCGGGGACTCGCTCGTGATCATGAGCGACGTGTGCCTCGACGAGTTCACCGATCACGGTCACTGCGGCGTTCTGGATGCCGAGGGCCGCGTGGACAACGATGCGACGCTCGAGATCTACGGGCAGATGGCGGTGGCGCAGGCTGAGGCGGGCGCCCACGTGCTCGGGCCGAGCGGCATGATGGACGGCCAGGTTGCCGTGATCCGCCAGGCGCTCGACGCCGCCGGCCGCCATGATGTCTCGATTCTCGCCTACGCCGCCAAGTACGCCTCGGCGTTCTATGGGCCGTTCCGCGAGGCCGTCGATTCGCAGCTGCAGGGCGACCGCCGCACGTACCAGATGGACGCCGCGAACCGCCGCGAGGCGCTCCTCGAGGTTGAGCTGGACCTTGAGGAGGGCGCGGACATGGTCATGGTCAAGCCGGCCATGAGCTACCTCGACATCCTCGCCGACGTCGCCGCCATGAGCCCGGTCCCCGTTGCCGCATACCAGATCTCGGGGGAGTACTCGATGATCGAGGCGGCGGCCGCACGCGGGTGGATCGACCGGAAGGCATCCATCCTGGAGTCCGTCCTGGGGATCCGCCGGGCGGGCGCGAACATGGTCCTCACGTACTGGGCGCCGGAGATCGCAGGCTGGCTCAAGGAGGCCTGAGCGGGGCACCGGTGCAACCGGGAGGGAATGAAGCAGCGAGCCTCGCGGTTTGAATGCATATGCATGCAGATGACGGGCACACCCCGGTCCTCCTCGGCCTCAACACGTTCGGCGATGTCGGGCTCGGCCCCGACGGTGAGCCGAAGCCGCACGCCCAGGTGATCCGCGACGTCGTCGAGGAAGGCGTCCTCGCCGATCAGGTGGGCCTCTACTCGTTCGACGTCGGCGAGCATCACCGCAAGGACTTCGCCGTCTCCGCGCCGGAGGTGGTCCTCTCGGCGATTGCGTCGAAGACGGAGAACATCCGGCTCGGCTCGGCGGTCACGGTCCTCTCCTCGGACGATCCGGTCCGTGTCTTCCAGCGCTTCTCGACGCTTGACGCTGTCTCGAACGGCCGCGCCGAGGTCATCCTCGGCAGGGGCTCGTTCATCGAGTCGTTCCCGCTCTTCGGCTTCGACCTCGAAGACTACGAGACGCTGTTCGAGGAGAAGCTCGAGCTGTTCGACCGCGTCCGCTCCCAGAACCCGGTCCGCTGGGAGGGCCGCCACCGCGGACCCATCAACGGACTCACGGCCTATCCGCACCTCGAGGACGGGCTCCTGAGGACATGGATCGGCGTGGGCGGCACGCCGCAGTCGGTGGTCCGGGCCGCGCAGTACGGCTACCCCGTGAGCTTCGCGATCATCGGCGGCGAGCCCGCGCGCTTCGCGCCCTACGTCGAGCTGTACAAGCGCTCGCTCGAGAAGTTCAAGCAGCCGTACACGATGCTCGCGACGCACTCGCCCGGGCACATAGCGGACACCGACGAGCAGGCCCGCGAGGAGCTCTTCCCGCACTGGCTCGCGATGCGCAACCGCCTCGGCGAGGAACGCGGGTGGGGCCCCGGCAGCCGTACCGAGTTCAACTCCCAGGCATCGCGTCCGGGGGCCCTGTATGTGGGCTCGCCCGAGACGGTGGCACGCAAGATCGCGGACACGCACAAGGCCCTCGGCACCGAGCGATTCGACCTCAAGTACTCCAACGGGACGCTCTCGCACGGCGCCATGATGAAGAGCATCGAGCTCTTCGGCACCAAGGTCGCACCGCTCGTGGCGGACCTGCTCGCGTAGGGCAACGTCGGCCGCGAAGGCGAGGGCCGGCGTCGTGCGCGTTGGGGCGGCACGCACGACGGCGGTCACTCGCCGCGCGCTGCCGTCGCGCCCTCCGCTGGATGGAAGAATGGGGGCATGACCACGTCCGAGGACCTCTTTGCCCGTGCCCGCTCGCTCATGCCGGGAGGGGTGAACTCGCCCGTTCGCGCGTTCGGTTCCGTGGGAGGGACGCCCCGCTTCCTCGTTTCCGCGAAGGGTCCGTACGTGACCGACGCGGACGGACGGGAGTACGCGGACCTCGTGTGCTCGTGGGGTCCCGCACTCCTGGGCCATGCCGTGCCGGAGGTCCTCGAGGCCGTCCACGCGGCCGTGGACCGCGGGCTGTCCTTCGGCGCCTCCACGCCGGACGAGGCTGCGCTGGCCGAGCTCCTGATCGGGCGCGTCGGGGCCGTCGAACGGGTGCGTATGGTCTCCACCGGTACCGAGGCGACAATGACCGCGATCCGCCTCGCACGCGGGTATACCGGTCGCGATCTCGTCGTGAAGTTCGCGGGTTGCTACCACGGGCACGTCGACTCGCTGCTCGCTGCGGCGGGCTCGGGAGTCGCGACGCTCGCGCTGCCGGGGTCCGCGGGCGTCACCGCTGCCACCGCCGCCGAGACCCTCGTCCTGCCGTACAACGACCTCGCCGCCGTCGAGGCAGCCTTCGCCGAGCACGGGTCGCGCGTCGCGGCCGTCATCACCGAGGCCGCACCGGCAAACATGGGCGTCGTCGCTCCCAGGGAGGGCTTCAACGAGGGCCTGCGCCGGATCACCGCCGAGCACGGCGCGCTCTTCATCATGGACGAGGTCCTCACCGGCTTCCGGGTGGGATCCGCGGGCTACTGGGGCCTCACGGGCCAGCATGAGGGGTGGGCCCCGGACCTGTTCACTTTCGGCAAGGTGATCGGCGGCGGCATGCCCGTCGCGGCCCTCGGCGGCCGCGCATCGATCATGGATTATCTGGCGCCGCTGGGGCCGGTGTACCAGGCCGGCACGCTGTCCGGAAACCCGGTGGCGATGGCTGCGGGTGTCGCGACCCTGCGTCTGGCCACCGATGCCGTGTACGCGCACATCGATGCGCGGGCGGCAGACCTTTCGGCGGCCGTCTCGGCGGCACTGTCTGCCGAGGGGGTCGACCACTCGATCCAGCGGGCCGGCAACCTGTTCTCCGTCGCGTTCGGCACGTCCGAGCGCGGCGTGCACAACTACGCTGACGCGCAGGCCCAGGAGGCGTTCCGCTACGGTCCCTTCTTCCATTCGATGCTCGACTCCGGTGTGTACCTGCCGCCGAGCGTCTTCGAGGCCTGGTTCCTCTCCGCCGCCCACGACGACGCCGCGATGACCCGCATTTTCGATGCGCTCCCGGCCGCGGCTCGGGCCGCCGCGGCGGCCCTTCCGGGCGCGTAGGGACATGACCCCGCGTCGCTGAAACATGACCCCCAGTCGCTGATACGTGACCCCGCATCGTGCCTGCCCGACGCGGGGTCACCTTTCGGCGTTGTGGGGTCTCTGGCAGCCGGTTGTGGGGTCTCTGGCGCCTATGCGAGCGTCCCGATCAGGGCCGCGCCCTGCTCGGCGAGCAGCCCGCCGCCGATGCCGAGCATGAGCACCCCACTCACGAGCGTCACGATCTGCGCCCGCTTCGGCTTGGCGGCCAGGAGTCGGCGCGCTGCCACCGCCACGAGGGTGTAGACCACGATGGTGAACGCGAGATGGGTGAGCCCCATCGCCGTGGTCTGGGCGACGACTGGCATCGGCGAGCCGGTGCGCACGAACTGCGGCATGACTGCCGCGAACAGCAGCAGTGCCTTGGGATTGATCCCGCTCGTGCCGAGGCCCTTGAGGAAGTCGACCATGGGACCCGGGGTGCGCACGGCGGCGTCGAGCGCCTCCCCCGAGGGCAGCGTCGCCCCGCCCCCGGTGAATCCTGCCCGACGCCAGCCACGCGTCGTCGTAACTCCTAGCCAGACCAGGTACACCGCCCCGGCGATGGAAAGCATGGAGACCAGATCGGGCCGTGCAGCGAGCAGCATTCCGAGCCCCATCGCGACCAGGGCCGTGTGCACCACGTATCCCGCGCACAGCCCCGCGATCGACGGCGCCGGGGAGCCGGGGCGGAGACCCGCGGCAATGGTGTATGCCCAGTCCGCGCCCGGGGTGAGCGCGAGCGTGAGGGAGATGGCGGCGAAGCCGAGCAGCGGGGTCAGATCCATGCTGCAAGAGTACGAATCTTGCCCCGAGAAGTGCTCACCAATTTCTCGCCTCGGAATCGATCTTGGGATAGATTCCTATCGTGATCGACGCAATCGACAAGAGTATTTTGCGTACCCTCCAGCGTGACGGGCGGATGACGGCGACGGCGTTGGCATCCGAGGTCGGCCTGACCGTGGCACCGTGCCACCGCAGGCTCAAGGACCTCGAGTCGTCTGGGGTGATCCGCAGCTATCGGGCGGAGGTCGATCCCGCGAAGGTCGGGCTAGGGTTCGGGGCGATGGTCTTCGTGACCCTGCGCGAGACCTCCCAGGAGCGCATCCGCGCCTTCGAGGACGCCGTCGTGGCCGAGCCGCAGATCGTCGAGGGGTACCGGCTCTTCGGCGACCCCGACTACCTCCTGCGCTGCGTCGCCGCCGATCTGCCCGCGTACCAGCGCCTCTACGACGAGCACCTCGCCGCTCTGCCGGGCGTCGCGAAGCTCACCTCGACGATTGTCATGCGCGACCTCAAGGGCGCCGGGGGCCTCCCGTTGTAGGGCACGGTCCCGCTGGAGCCGGCACGGACGACGGCGGGGTCCCCCGCAAGTGGGGACCCCGCCGTCGTGCGTGGAGCGGAAGCTCCGACGCTGCGCTTCTAGAGCACGTCGGACAGGAAGCGCTTGAGCCGGTCGGTCTGCGGGCTGTCGAAGAGCTTCTCTGGCGCCCCGGACTCGACGACGACGCCGCCGTCCATGAAGGACACCGTGTCCGAGACGTTCCGCGAGAAGCCCATCTCGTGAGTCACAACCACCATGGTCATACCGCCCTTGGCGAGGTCGGCCATGAGCGCGAGGATGCCCTTGACGAGCTCGGGGTCCAGAGCGGACGTGGCCTCGTCGAAGAACATGACCTCCGGCTTCATCGCCAGCGCCCGTGCGATGGCGACCCGCTGCTGCTGGCCACCCGAGAGGGTGGCCGGCCGCACGTCCGCCTTGTGCTTGAGCCCCACGAGGTCAAGCTGGGCGAGCGCCTCGTCGCGAGCCTGCTCCTTGGGCACTCTGCGGAGCTTGCGCAGGGCGAAGGCAACGTTCTCTCCCACGCTCTTGTGGGGGAAAAGGTTGAACTGCTGGAAGACCATGCCGATACGCCGGCGCAGCTCGTCGGGGCTGTCCTTCAGGACGGACTTGCCGTCAAGAAGGATGTCCCCGGCATCGGGCTCGATGAGCCGGTTCATCACGCGCAGGAGCGTTGACTTCCCCGAGCCCGAGGGGCCGATGACGGAGGCCGTTGTGCCAGCAGGGACGGTGAGGTCGATGCCACGCAGAACCTTGTTGCTTCCGAACGCGAGGTGGATGCCTTTGGCCTCGAGGGATCCAGAGGAGAACTGGCTCATGACTTGGCTCCCTTCCCGACGATGGCTGCGGCCTCGTCCGGCTCTGGCCTCTCGGCGCGGTTCTTGGACCGGCCGGTCCGCAGGCGGGCGTCGATCCAGTTCACGAGATGCGTCAACGGGATGGTCATGGCCAGATAGAAAATCGCCGCCGCGACGTAGGGCGAGAGATTGCCGGTGTTCGCTGCGGTGTCTTGGCCGATTTGGAACAGTTCCCGCTCCCGCGAGGTGACGCCGATCGTGAAGACGAGGGACGAGTCTTTGATCAGCGAGATGAACTGGTTCATGAGCGCAGGAAGCACGCGGCGGACGCCCTGCGGCACGACGATCATCCGCATAGACGGCCCGTAGCCGAAGCCGAGGGCGCGCGCAGCCTCGAGCTGGCCCTTCTCGACGCTTTGAATGCCCGAGCGGAAGATCTCGCCGATGTACGCAGCGGAGATGAGAGAGAGCGCAGCGACGCCCATCGGATAGGGGCTCGTGATGCCGGTGAACACGCGGAGGATGGGGCCGAACCCTAGGCTGATCGCGAGGATCGTGAGGATCGCCGGGAGTCCACGGAAGATGTCCGTGTACCCCCGGGCGATCCACCGCACCACAGGATTACGCGAGATACCCATGAGCGCGAGGAGCATGCCGAGCAGGGTCCCGATGATCCCGGAGGAGATCGCGAGCACGAGCGTGTTCGGCAGGCCGACCGCGAACATGGCCGGCAGGACCTCGCCGATGACCTTCCAGTCAAAGAAGGTCTCGCCGAGTTTGGTCAGGTAATCCATGTGGTGCCTGTCTGTCGACTAGGTGGGTGCAACCGACTACTTGGCAGTACTGACCTGGACGGCCTTGCTGCCCGGCTTCCAGCCCTCGGGAGTCTGCTCCTTCAGGGTGGGGCGGTCCGAGTACCACTGTGCGGTCAGTTTGGACCACGTGCCATCGGCGATCACCGCATCGAGCGCCGAGTTGAGCGCGTCGATGAGGGGCTGGTTCTCCTTGGCCACAGCGTAAGCAGTGAAGTTCTGGGTGTTGACCTTCTTCTGTGCGATGACCGTGCCGTCACCGGACTTGACCTGGCCCTCGGCCTGCTGCGACGGGGCGACCCACGCGTCGATCTGTCCGCTCTTCACATTGGCGTAGACGGTGTTGTAGTCGGGGAACCGCACGGGCTCGAGCTTGAGCGTGTTCGTGACGAAGTCGTCCTGAACGGTGCCCTGGACAACGCCGATGCGGACGCCCTCCTTGAGGTCATCGAAAGTCTTCACCTTCGCGCCGTCCTTCGTGACGATGGCCATGTAGCCGAAGTCATATCCGTTGGTGAAGGAAACCGTCTCGCGGCGTGCGTCCGTGGTGGAGATCGACGACGAGCCCATGTCGAACTGCTTCGTCTTGACCTGGGCGAGGAGGCTCTGGAACTTCGTGGAGACGAACTCGACCTTGAGGCCGAGCTTGGCGGCCATGGCCTTCAGGAGCTCGTTGTCGTACCCCGTGAAGTTGCCGTCCTTGTCGATGAAGATGTTCGGCGGCGCGTCGGAGAGCGTGCCGACCTTGATGGTGCCGGGCGTGATGAGGCCGAGCTTCGAGGTGTCGATCTTGTCGACTGGGGTCACCGACGCGGTCGTGTACTTGTCGAGGGCCTGCTGGTCGCTGCCCTGGAGAGCATTGGTCGGAGTGCCGGACGACGACGTCGTTGCGCCGCCGCAGGCGGCCAGCGTGAGGGCGAGTACGGCCGCGACGGGTGCGACCGTGAGCCACTTGGGTGCTTTGAGCTTCATGGAGAGCCATCGCTTTCTGATGTGAATGCAGGACGCGCGCGTGTACCGTGCGATCGGCACGGTGGGACGTCTGGGCTGCATACCATTATGAGCTACTGGCACTTTGGGCATAGACGGAGAACACATTCCGAAATATTGCAACGATCATCGAAGATTCTTCGGCGGCCCATCTCGACCACTCCCTCATCTGAATCAGGCTAGGCGTCGGAACGGAATCCATGAACACGCCTGCAGAATGCGGAAGTTCCCACGCCGCTGTGTGATCTCACTCTCAGGTGATCCTCCGTCGCTGCAGCAGACTGCAATGCAGCGCGGATGGTGACCGGTCCCGAGCAGCCCGGAGGACGAAGGCTAGAAGCCAGCCTGACCGGCGTCGTGCGGGAGGAGCACCGGCCAGTCACCCTCCACGACGGCGGTGGGCTTGGTCCGGCGGAGGTACGACTGGAAGTCGGCGGCCTGGGCGGCCGACCAATCGATCTGGTTGTGGTGGAGATGGGCCGCAGGCCTGTCGAGCTCGGGGAAGCGCGTGACCATGGCGTCCAACAGCTGCGCTGCGGCGAGCGCGTCCGCACCCGAGCTGTGTGCGTCCGTGAGGATCACGCCGTACTGCTCGCACAGGGCTCCGAGGGTGCGCTTGCCTTTGCGGAACCTCTCGACCTGCTTGTTGATGACGTACGGATCCAGGACGGGGAATCGCGTGAGCTGGGAGATGCCGTGCCGCGCGCACTCTGCCGCCATGACCGTGAAGTCGTACGAGGCATTGAAGGCCACGACAGGCACCCCGCGATCGAAGAGATCCTGGAGCGTGGAGGCGACCTCGCCCACCACCTCCCCGGCAGGCCGACCCTCCGAACGGGCCTTCTCGGTGGTGATTCCATGGACCTCAGCGGCTTCGGCGGGGATCTCGACGCCGGGATCGGCGAGCCATTCGTGTTCGACCTCGACGCTGCCGTCCGCAGCGAGCACCACGATGCTGGCGGTGACGATTCGAGCCGCACGGGAGTTGCGTCCTGTCGTCTCGAGATCGAAGGCCGCCCTGGCCCCAGCGTTCCACGGCTGGGCATTATGGATTGCGGGGGTCTGGAGCTGGGGGTTCTGGGCTTCGCTCTTCATGCTGCAACGCTATTCGCGGCCTCCGACATTTCTCGTCGAGGCACGCCAGCGCGCTTGGACAATCGTGTGGGCGCCCCCGACTAGGCTGGAGCGATGCGGGAGGAGTACGTCGATGCGGTGCTGGCCGTCATCGAGCTCATCCCGGAAGGGCGTGTCGTTGCCTATGGCGACGTGGCCGAGCTGCTTGGTGCGGGCGGACCACGCCAGGTGGGGGCCGTCATGTCCCACTACGGCGGTCAGGTGGCGTGGTGGCGCGTCCTCAAGGCAAGCGGCGCGGCTCCAGAATCGCTTGAGGCCCGCGCGCTCGACAACTACCTCGCGGAGGGCACCCCGCTACGGGGCGAGCCCGGCCGGGGGGCGTGGCGCGTTGACCTTGCCCGGGCCAGATGGGCCCCCACGGACGAAGAGCTCGACGCCGTCGAGGAGATCGCGGACCTCCTCGAGACCCGGCTTCACGGCGCCGGCCGACTGCATCGAGAAATGTCGGACCCCGACGATGGAATCGATCCATGACCGCGCATCCTGCCTCCGCAACCACGCTGGAGCTCCTTGGTCCGTCCGCGCAGCGCCTTGAGCGCAGCTGGGTGCCCTCTCCGGACCAAGAGCAGGTGCTCGCACTCGAGCGGGGAAGCGGTCCGATCCTCGTCTGGGGTGCGCCCGGAACAGGGAAGAGCCGCGTGCTTGTCGAGTCTGCAGTCATGAGAGTGAGGCGGGACGGCGTTGACCCCGCAGGGGTCCTGCTGCTTGCCCCCACGAGAGCTGCTTCGGCTCGGCTCCGCGACGCCTTTACCGCGCGGCTTGACCGCAGCCTGAGCGCGCCCCCGGCACGAACGTGGCAGTCCTATGCCTTCGACCTCATCCGCCGTGCCCGTGCCGAGGGGCGCCTCGACTGGCTCGCCCGCCCACCGCGGCTCCTCTCGGGCTCCGAGCAGGACCTGATCGTCAAACAGATCCTCGAGGGCCATCGGGCCTCCGGGGTTGGGCCCGCATGGCCGAAGGGGTTCGAGGCGGCTCTGGGCACGCGCGGCTTCAGGCAGGAGGTCCGCGAGCTCTTCGACCGGATCACCGAATACGGCACGACGGCGGACGAGCTCGCCCAGCTCGGGGCCCGGGCAGGGCGCCCCGAATGGGTTGCCGCCTCCCAGCTCTATGCGGAGTACCGCGACATCATTGAGCTCCGCATGCCGGAGGCCTTCGACCCGGCCGGGATCATCACCACCGCCCGCATGATCCTCACGGAGGACGCGGACCTGCTCGCCCAAGAGCGCGCGAGGCTCGAGCTGGTCTGCGTCGACGACGTCCAGGAATCGAGCCCGTCGGTCCTCGAGCTCCTCGCTGTCCTGTGCGACGGACGCGACGTCATCGCCACTGCGGCCCCCGATGTCGTTGTGCAGGGCTTCCGCGGCGCACGGCCTGAGCTCGTGCCGAGCCTGCGCGTACTCCTCGGGTCCCTTGCGGAGTTCTCCCTGACCACCTCACAGCGGCTCCCGGCCGGGATCGCGGCGGCGTGGGAGGGCGTCGCGCAGCGGATCTCCGCCATCCCGGGCGGGCAGTCCGCGCGACGACTCGTGGTGCCGGGCCACCGGGAGCGCCCCGACGCGGCAGGCGACAGCGCCCCCGCCGTCGAGGCCCACGTGCTGCACTCATCGCTCCACGAGCTGCGCTATCTCGCCCACCGGATCCAGGATTCCCGCCTGCTCGGCGGCATCGGGTACGGGCAGATGGCTGTGATCGTCCGCTCAGGGTCCAAGCTCGAGCAGATCCAACGGTTCCTCGCGGGCCAGGGCATCCCCGTCAAGGTGCCCATCGCGGAGACTGCGGTTCGCGACGAGGCCGCCGTCCGGCCGCTGCTCACGGCCTTCAGGCTCGCGCTCCGCCCTGAGGAGCTCACGGCGGAGACCGCGGTGGAGCTCCTCACCTCGCGCATCGGTGGCGCCTCGGCACTCGAGCTGCGCAGGCTGCGGCAGTCGCTCCGCCAGCTTGAGCTGTCCGCGGGAGGCGGCAGGGCCAGCGATGCGCTCCTCGTCGAGGCCCTCGAGATCCCAGGGGCCCTCGACGCGCTCGGCCTCGAGGCCAGCGCCGCGCGGAGGATCTCCCGTATGATCGCCCGCGGCCGGGCCGCCTCCGAGGAGGCCGGCGCCACCGCAGAGACCGTTCTCTGGGCCCTGTGGGACGCCGCCGGGCTCGCCAAGCGCTGGTACGGCCTCGCATTGTCGGGCGGGGTCCTGGGGCTGCGCGCGGACCGCGATCTCGATGCACTCATGGCCCTGTTCCACACGGCAGAGCGGTACGTGGACAGGCTTCCCGGCGCATCGCCGGGCCAGTTCCTCGATTACCTCACCGAGCAGGAGCTGCCCATGGACACCCTTGCGCCGCGCGCACAGGCCGAGGACGCCGTCGAGCTCCTGACGCCCGCGAGCGCGGCTGGACGCGAGTGGAGGCTCGTGTTCGTCGCGGGCCTGCAGGACGGCGCTTGGCCCAACACGCGCCTGCGTGGGGAGCTCCTCGGAAGCACCCTCTTCACCGACTGCCTTGACCTCGGAGTCGTGTCGGCACTTCTCGTCACTGCGCGGGCGCGGGTCCAGGACATCCGCTACGACGAACTGCGCTCATTCTCGGCAGCTGTCTCGCGGGCCTCCGAGCGCCTCGTGTGCACTGGCGCCTCCACCGAAGACGAGGTGCCCTCGCCGTTCCTCGACTACATCGCCCCGCTTCCCGACGACGTGACCGTGCGGCCCTTCACCCTCGTACCGCGCAGTCTGGGGCTTCGGCCCCTCGTGGCTGAGTTGAGGCAGTCGGTGGAACAGGACGACGACGATGCCCCGTTCGCGGCGAGCCTCCTTGCGGACCTTGTCGCCGCGGGCGCACCCGGTGCCCACCCCGGCGAGTGGTATGGCCTCGCGCCGCTGAGCAGCGCGGGCCCGGTGGTGCCGCCGGAGGGAACCGTCTATGTCTCGCCCTCCAAGGTTGAGACAGCTTCGAAGAATCCCCTCGACTGGTTCGTCTCGGCCGCCGGGGGAGAGGCAACCACGGATTTCGCCCGGAGTCTTGGGACCCTGGTCCACGCCATCGCACAGGACATTCCGGCGGGCACGTCGCCCGAGTATCTGGCCGAACTACGGCGCCGCTGGCCTAGCCTTGGCCTCGGCGATTCGTGGGAGGGAGAGCTCGACTTCGAACGGGCCACGTCGATGGTCCGGAAGCTCGCGGAGTATGTCCGCACGAATGGTCGTGAACTCCTCGGCGTCGAGGTCGACTTCGCCACGTCCTTGGAAGGCATCGGAACAGCGGAGATCGCCGCGCGCACAGTGCTGCGCGGCCAGGTCGACCGGCTCGAGGTCGACGACGCGGGCCGGCTCGTCGTTGTCGACCTCAAGACAGGCAAGCGCAAACCGAAGGCGGTCGAGCTCGAGGAGCACGCCCAGCTGGCCTCCTACCAGGTGGCCGTACTGGCCGGCGCCTTCGCGGATGAAGGCGAGGCTCAGCCGGGCAGTGGATCCGCCGGAGGAGCCGAACTCGTCCAGCTCGGCGACGGGACGGTCAAGCTCACGGTCCAGCAGCAGACAGCCCTCGACGACGCGGCGTGGGCCATCCAGCTCGTCGAGCGCGCAGCGGAGATCATGGCCGGTGCGACCTTCGAGGCTCGCCATGAGCCCGGGGCCGGGTTTTCGGGCGGGTGCAGGCTGCCCGACGTCTGCCCGCTGTGCTCGCGCGGACGGCAGGTGACTGAATGAGCGCAGATGCCGTCGATTTCGGTGTCAGGGAGGGGCCCGGCGAGCCCTCCAACGGGTCTCTCGGCGAGGTTCCCGAACCGCGATTTACCCCCGAGGAGCTCGCCGAACTCCTCGGACAGCACCGGCCCACTCCGCAGCAGTCCGAGATCATCTCGTCGCCGCTCGAACCTCGCCTCGTCGTCGCGGGAGCAGGCTCCGGCAAGACTGCGACGATGGCGGACCGGGTCGTGTGGCTCGTGGCCAACGGCTGGGTGCGGCCCGACGAGGTGCTCGGGGTGACGTTCACACGTAAGGCTGCTGGCGAGCTCTCAGCGCGCATCCGCACCCAGCTGGGCCGTCTCACCCGTCTCGCCCGCCGCGGCATCGAGGGCATCGCCCCTTCCGCCGCCGATCCCGAGTCGCTCGACCCGACCGTCTCCACCTACCATTCGTTCGCGAACACCGTGGTCCAAGACCACGGACTGCGGCTGGGAGTCGAGCGTGACGCGGTGATCCTCGGCCCGGCGCAGTCGTTCCAGCTTGCCGCCCGCGTCGTGGAGGCCTACGACGGCGGTACGTGGGACGGCTTCCCGGCCAAGAGCACTCTCATCGCCGCCGTCACCCAGATGGCTGGCGAGTGCGCCGAACACCTGCAGGAACCCGAGAGCGTGCGCGAATGGCTCGAGCACGAGGTAGCCCGGCTTGAGAAGCTTCCGCCGGGGGGACGCGGAGGGAAGCAGACTGCCGCGGCGCTGGAGCTGCTCAAGAAGCTGCGCAACAGAGCGCTCGTGGCACGACTTGCCGCGCGCTACGCTGCCGCCAAGCGGGACCGCGGAGTCCTGGACTACGGCGATCTCGTGGCGCTGGCCGCGCGTGTCGCGACGACCGTCCCGGAGGCCGGCCGACTGCTGGCGTCGCAGTACCGCACGGTGCTCCTGGACGAATTCCAGGACACGTCCTACGCCCAGCTGGTGCTGTTCTCCGCCCTGTTCGGGGGCGGGCAGGCCGTGACGGCAGTGGGTGATCCGAACCAGTCGATCTACGGCTTCCGCGGAGCCTCCGCGGGGCAGCTCGAGAGCTTCCCCCGCGTCTTCCCGCGTGTGACGCACGACGGCGCGCTCGCACCCGCGTGGACCTCTCACCTCACCACCGCCTGGCGGAACTCGACGACCGTGCTCGAGACTGCCAACACCGTTGCCGCCCCGCTGGCACGTCCGCCCGCCTACCTCGTGGGAGGCGCGCGTGTCGACGTGCGGGGGCTTGAGCCTCGCCCGTACGCGGACGCAGGCCGCGTACGGATCGGGCGGTTTCCCGATGAACGTGAAGAGGCGACCGCGGTCGCCGACGAACTCGAGGCCTTCATCCGGACTTGGCCGTCACGGGAGGGCAGCGAGTCCCAACACGGTCCGACCCTTGCGGTCCTGTGCCGCAAGCGGTCCCAGTTCGCCGCAATCCGGGGCGAGTTCGAGCGCAGGGGGATGGCCTTCGAGGTCGTCGGATTGGGCGGCCTGCTCGACACGCCTGAAGTCATTGACATCGTCTCGACCCTGAGGGTCATCGCAGACCCAGGCCGCTCCGATGCCCTCATGCGCCTCCTGGCCGGCGCGCGCTGGAGGATCGGTTCGGCGGACCTCATGGCGCTCGCCGACTGGTCGCGCCACCTAGCGGCGCTCCGGGCCCACGCCGCCCGGCCCGATGAACAGGATCTTGATGCACCCGGCACGGAGGAGGACGCCTTCATCGAGGGTGATCTTGCCGAGGCCTCAAGCCTTATCGAGGCGATCGACCGACTGCCGCGGGATGCATGGGCGTCGGGCGCCGGGCGCAGCCTGAGCGTCGAAGGCCTCTCCCGTCTGGGCCGCGTGCGCGACGAACTGCGCACGCTGCGGTCGATGGCCGGGGACGACCTCTCCACCGTCATCTCGCACGTCGAGCGAGCATTGCTCCTCGACATCGAGCTCGCGGCCCGGCCCGGCGTCTCGGTGCACGAGGCGCGGCGCAACCTGGACGCGTTTGCCGAGGCGGCAGCCTCCTTCCTCGCCCAGTCGCACGAGCCTGGGCTGCTCGCATTCCTGACCTGGCTCGAGGCTGCGGCACAGGAGGAGTCCGGGCTCGACATGGCCCCGAGTGATCCGACGCCGGGGGCCATCCAGCTCCTGACCATTCATGCGTCGAAGGGCCTCGAGTGGGACGCTGTCGTGGTTGCCGGCCTCAACCGCGGGATGTTCCCGTCCGGCGGGAACGACAGGTGGACGAGCGGGACATCGGCCCTTCCCTGGCCGCTGCGTGGGGACCGCGAGGACCTTCCGGCCTGGGACACCGACCAGCCCGACCAGAAGGGCTGGGTCGACGCAGAGAAGCTCTTCTCCGAGGACGCTTCCGAGCATGCGGAACGTGAGGACCGGCGCCTCGCCTACGTCGCGTTCACCCGTGCTCGTTCGCTGCTCGTGGCCACAGGCTTCGCGTGGAGCAGCACGCGGACCAAGCCCATGGAGGCCTCCCCGTTCCTGGACGAACTGCACGAGGCCGCCGGTGCGCATGGCTTCGAGGTCATCGCGTGGGCCGACGACGCCGACCTGCCGGACGAGAACCCTCTGCAGGCGGAATCCGAACGCGCCCGTTGGCCCTACGACCCGCTCGAAGGGCCGCTCGACGCGGTGACGGGGCTCCGCCGCAGCCTCGCCCCGGGCCGACGTGCCGCCGTCGAAGCCGCTGCCGGGAAGGTCTTGGCCAAGATCCACGGGCCCGGTCCGGGGGAAACCCGCGACACCGGACACCCCGCTGCCCCCCGACACGCTGCCGCAGAAGGACATCGCGCCGCCGTCGGACGCGCTGCGGACTGGGCCCGTGAGGCCGAGCTGCTGCTAGCAGAGCAGACCCGGTCCGAGGGCGCCGCAGGAGTCCGGCTTCCCGAGCACGTCTCGGCCTCCACACTCGTAGCCCTCGGCGAGGACCGGGACGCGGTGGTGCGCCAACTCCGGCGGCCGGTCCCGCGAAGGCCCGGGATGGCGGCCCGAAGGGGCACCGCTTTCCACGCCTGGGTCGAGGAGCACTACGGCACGAGCGCCATGCTCGACCTTGAGGGCTTCGACAGCTCGGACGAGCACGTGGACGAGGCCTACGAGCTGGGCACGCTCGTGCGGGCGTTCAAGCGCACGGAATGGGCCGATCGTCGGCCCGCACACGTCGAGGTCCCCATCGAGACCCGGGTGGGGCCCGTCGTCGTACGCGGCCGGATTGATGCCGTGTTCCGGGATGCCGACGGCGGATGGGACCTCGTCGACTGGAAGACCGGGAGGGCGCCGAAGGGTTCCGAGGCGAAGTCCCGCTCGGTCCAGCTGGCGGTCTACCGTCTGGCCTGGTCCCGTCTCACCGGCGCACCGCTCGAGACGATCCGCGCCGCGTTCTGTTACCTCGCGGACGGAACCGTGGTGCGTCCCACCGGGCTCGCGGGGGAGGCAGAGCTCGAGGCACTTGTCGCGAAGGCGCTGCGTTAGCCGGACGGGGCTCCTGGTGCCGGCGCTACGCCTCGGGCAGGCGGTTGGAGACCGACACCACCGGCAGGGCGGTGGTGTCGGTCTCCGTCTGGCCGTCCGCGTCGTCATCCTCGGCTGCGGCGCCCGTCAGTGCCGGGGTGCGGCCGGCTGGGCTGCTCACCGACACCGCGTCGACGGGTACGGCCTCGGCGGGTGCGCCGTCGGGGTCCTCATCCTCGAGGATCGGGCCCGCCGCCGCGGCCTCGGCTTCAGCCGCTTCGCTCGCCTCGATGTCGGCGGCGAGCTCGGCGAGCATGTGCCGTGCGTCCGCCACGGCACCGTCGTCGCCGAGGGCGAGGGCCTTCACGAGGTACTGGGCGAGCGCGAACTCGGCTGCGAGGGCCGCGCGGCGGGCCAGCTGCGGGTCGACCGGCTCCTTGCGGGAGGAATGGTAGGCGGCGAGGACGGACTCGATGAACTTCGGTTCATTGGATGCCACGAGCCAAGCGAAGTCGTCGGCCGGGTCACCGATCCGCAGGTCCGTCCACCCTGTCACGGCGGTGACGCGCTCCTCGTCGACGAGGAGGTTGTCCTCGTGCAGGTCGCCGTGGACAACCGTCGGGTTGAACCGCCACAGTGTCACGTCCTCCATGGCCTGCTCCCATCGGCGCAGGAGCACAGGTGGGATCTTCCCCGTCGTGGCGGCCTGATCGAGCTCGTTGAGGCGTCGTTGGCGGAAGCCGTTGGCTGTGTAGGAGGGCAGATCCGCGCCGTCGACGAGCGACTGGGGAAGGCCATGGATCGCCGCGAGCGTTGCGCCGACTTCCCGAGCGAGGCGTGCGGTGCCAGCAGTGAGTTCGTCGAGCCCACGGACCGTCCCCGTCAAGTTCGTGTACACGCAGGTGGTCAGGCCGTCCATCCGGACGGTCCCCGCGACTGCGGGCATCTGGAACGGCAGCTCCGCGCGCACCGACGGATCGAAAGCCCTCAGCACGGTCATCTCCGTCTCGAGGCGTGCGCTCGCCTCTGTTCCACGCGGGCAGCGGATGCGCCACCGCCGCCCGTCCGCGGTCTCGAGGAGTGCGGCGTCGAAATCGGTCGCGTCGTCCGGGGAAGCCGCGGCAGCGGTCGGCTTCAGTCCGGGGACGGCGGCGGTGGCGATGGCAGCCAGCTCGAACGGAGTGCGTTTCACCTTATCCACGCTAGCCGGATGCCGCGGCCCGATCACGGTCCCACGCCGAACACCGCCCAGCGGCGCAGGCCACGTGCGCACAGCTACGGCCACAGTTCGCGCTCATCGTCCACATACGGTGTTGGCCCGGTTGTGCGAGTGTCAGAGGGCCTCAGTACCGTAGTGCTATGACTTCCGGTTCGCTCCCACGGGTTAATGACCCAGCCCACCCGTCCGCCGCTGACCGCACAGCACTCACGGCGTTCGACGGCGAAGGCCCCGTGGCCGGATGGCTCACCGACCGCCTGCTCCCGGTAGGCGTGGAGGCCCTCGACCGGCGCTCCGCAGATCGCGCGGACCCGGACTTCCTCCATTCCGTGGTGCACCAACCCGGGACCGTCGCCGTGCTCTACTCACAGCACCGGGCAGCCCACGCCGGGGAGCACCTCGCCTTCCTCCCCGCCCACAGCCTGCCCGCGGAATGGCTTGACGGGCTCGTCGTATACCTCGGCCAGCTCCCGCAGGAGCGCACGACGCCGCACGCGAACCCCGGTTCCGACGTCGTCCTGGTGATCCTCCCCGAACCCGTGGAACCTGTCTCCGCCGTCATGTCAGAGCCCGCCGAGGAGGGCGCCTCGCTGCTGCCCGAGGACACCAACTGGGCAGGCTTCCGCGAGTCCGGGTCCCGGCTCGACGTCGTCGAGGCGGGGGTCCTTCTCGAGGCGACAGCCATCGCGAACTGGCACGCCGGGCATCCACGGTGCCCGCGCTGCGGCGCACTCACTCAAGTGGTCCACAGCGGCTGGGTGCGCCGCTGCCCGGAGGACGGCTCGGAGCACTTCCCCCGCACAGATCCCGCGATCATCGTCACGGTCGTCGGGCCGGAGGACAGGGTGCTCCTCGGGACCGGGGCGAGGATGCGGTCCACGATGTTCTCGACGCTCGCCGGTTTCGTCGAGCCGGGTGAGTCACTCGAGCAGGCGGTTGTGCGCGAGATTCTCGAGGAGGTCGGGGTGCGGGTGACCGAGTGCCAGTACCTGGGGTCTCAGCCGTGGCCGTTCCCTGCCTCGCTCATGCTCGGCTTCACGGCCCGCACGGAGGACACCGTGGCGCAGCCCGACGGCGCGGAGGTACTGCGCGCGCGCTGGTTCAGCCGCGAGGAGCTTGCCGCGGCGGCGGGCTCAGGCGAGATCACACTCCCCAGCCGTCTGTCGATCTCGAGGGCCCTCATCGAGCATTGGTACGGCGGCGAGATCGCAGAGCCCGGGTCCGCGGTGTCCAAGTGATCGATACCAGCGCGCCGCACGCCGAGCACGGGACCCTCGAGGACAGGCTCCTCGGCGGGCTCGACGACGAACAGCGCGAGGTTGCGACCACTCTCCAGGGCCCGGTCTGCGTTCTCGCCGGCGCGGGAACGGGCAAGACCAGAGCGATCACCCACCGAATCGCGTACGGCGTCCATTCGGGCGTCTACTCTCCCCAGAGCGTGCTCGCGGTCACGTTCACGGCCCGCGCCGCCGCCGAGATGCGCAGCAGACTGCGGGACCTGGGCGTCGGCGGGGTCCAGGCACGCACCTTCCACGCCGCGGCACTGCGCCAGCTCCAGTACTTCTGGCCGCAGGCGGTGGGGGGGACGCTGCCGGCACTCCTTGAGCACAAGGCGCAGGCTATTGCCGAGAGCGCCCGGCGGCTGCGGCTCACCGTGGACCGTGCAGCCATCCGCGACCTGGCCTCCGAGATCGAGTGGGCCAAGGTCTCGATGCTGACCCCTTCCACCTACCTCGAGGGCGCTTCCGGCCGAGGAGAGCCGGGCGGACTGCAGCCGCCCGTCGTCGCACGCCTGTTCGAGGCGTACGAGGACGTCAAGGTGGACCGGAACCTCATCGACTTCGAGGACGTCCTGCTCATCACGGTCGGCATCCTCCAGGAGGACGCCAAGGTCGCGGCCACGGTCCGCGAACAATACCGGCACTTCGTCGTCGACGAGTACCAGGACGTGTCCCCACTCCAGCAGCGGCTTCTGGAGCTGTGGCTGGGCGGACGCGAGGAGCTGTGCGTGGTGGGCGATGCGAGCCAGACCATCTACTCGTTCACCGGCGCGACGAGCGCCCACCTGCTCGAGTTCGGCAAGCACCATCCGGGCGCGTCGATCATCCGGCTCGTGAGGGACTACCGCTCGAGCCCACAGGTGGTCCGGCTCGCGAACCAGCTGCTGGGGTCCCGGCGCAGCGGCGGACCCGCCGCCGATGCGCGGTGGGCGCAGCCCCTGACGCTCCTCGCCCAGCGGCCCGACGGCCCTGAGCCCGAGTTTGCCGAGTGCTCGGACGACGAGTCGGAGGCGGCCGCAGTCGCCCGCCGGATCGCGGCGCTCATCGCGGCCGGGACCCAGGCGAAGGACATCGCGGTCCTCTTCCGCACCAACGGCCAGTCCGAGGCGTTCGAACAGGCTCTCTCTGCCGCCGGGATCGGGTACCAGCTGCGCGGCGGCGAGCGGTTCTTCAACCGGCGCGAAGTCCGCGATGGGCTCCTGCAGCTGCGCGGCGCGGCCCGCGCCGAGGCGGACGACGGCGTGCCGGTAGGCCAGCGCGTGCGCGACGTCCTCTCGTCGCTGGGCTACTCCGAGCAGGCACCGACGGGCAGCGGCGCGACCCGGGAGCGCTGGGAGTCCCTCGCCGCCCTCGTGGCGCTCGCCGACGAGCTCTCGGCCGCGCGCGGAGAGGGCTTTGGCCTCACGGAGTTCGTCGCCGAGCTCCAGGAGCGGGCCACCTCCCAGCATGCGCCCGCGGTCCAGGGAATTACCCTGGCGTCTCTCCATGCAGCGAAGGGCCTCGAGTGGGATGCCGTGTTCCTCGTGGGCCTGAGCGAGGGTCTCGTGCCGATCTCCTTCGCGGATACTCCGGTCACGATCGACGAGGAGCGCAGGCTCCTCTACGTCGGCATCACCCGAGCCAGGGAGTTCCTCCACCTCTCGTGGTCATTGTCCAGGACGCCAGGCGGCCGCGCCCACCGGCGGCCGTCGCGGTTCCTCGACGGACTCAGGCCGGGCGGCGCCACGTCGTCGCACACCGGCGGTGCCGCACGTAAGCGGCGTGAGCTCAAGGGGCCCACGACGTGCCGGGTGTGCGGGACGATCCTCTCCACCGGCGCCGAGCGCAAGGTGGGCCGCTGCTCCACGTGCCCCCCGAGCTACGAGGAGTCCACGTTCGAGGCCCTTCGGGCCTGGCGCCTCGAGCAGGCCAAAGCATCGGACGTCCCCGCGTTCGTCGTGTTCACCGACGCGACCCTGACGGCGATTGCCGAGGCGAAGCCCGTCAGCCTGGCGGAGCTCTCCCAAGTCGCCGGCGTCGGCCGGGCCAAGCTCGAGCGCTACGGCGAGGCTGTCCTGGAGCTGCTCCGTGACTCATGACAAGGGCCAAGCGCGCGGTCAGCGCTCGCTGCCACTCGATGGATCGGCCGGAGGGAATCCGGGGCCCCCGGTTGAGGTGCGTCGCTCCCCACGACGCCGCAAGACGGTCTCCGCCTTCTGGGAAGGCTCCACCGCCGTCGTGGCGATCCCCGCCAGATTCTCCCGTGCCGAGGAGGAACACTGGGTTGAGCGCATGGTCGCACGCCTCCAACAGGACACGGCTCGCCGCGGCAGGCCCGCCACCGATGAGGCCCTCATGGGCCGCGCGGGGGAGCTGTCCCGGCAGTATCTGGGGGGCCGGGCCTCGCCGGTGTCCATCCGATGGGTGACAAACCAGCGCCGTCGCTGGGGATCGTGCACCCCGAGCCAGCGCACCATACGGATCTCGCACGAGCTCCGGCGCATGCCGGAGTGGGTCGTCGACTACGTGATTGTCCACGAGCTCGCCCACCTGCTCGTCTCGGGTCACGGGCCCGCGTTCTGGCGGCTCGTCGCGGCATACCCGCGGCTGGCGGAGGCCAAGGCGTTCCTCGCGGGCGTTGCGTTCGCCGGTTCTCATCACGGGCCGGGGCAGCCGGACGAAGACGGCGACGACTGGGGCCTTACCGACGACGAGGAACGCGCCTAGAATCTGGCCATGACTGAGCTACCAGCCAGCTACGCGAAGTACCTCCTCGGCCGCGACGAGCTGTTCGTGGACACCATCCGACCGATCCTTCTGCAGTCGGCCGCCGACAAGATGCAGGGAGTCCGGGTCGTGATCGATCCCCACGTGCTCCAGGCACATCTCGACGAGAAGATCCCGTACGGCGAGATCGTGGAGGACATCGACTGACGCCACCGAGCCCGACGGGCCGCCCCGACTCGTCGGGACGGCCCGTTCTCAGCTCTGGGTCCCGGCGGAATCAGGCCCGGGGCGCGCCCGGGGGAGTGCCGCCGTCGTCCGTCGTGTCCGGATCGTCCCCACCGTCTCCGGTGCCAGAGTCCGGGGCCGCCGGCTCGTCGAATCCGCCTGCGAGGAGCTTCTCGAGCGCTTCATCGACCTCGGAGTCCTGCGCCTCGGCCATCGACCGGCGGGTGGAGAATCCCCGCGGATCGTCGAGGTCCTCAGCGGTGGGAAGCAGGTCGGGGTGCTTCCAGATGGCGTCCCGGCCGGCAATCCCGCGTTCCTCCGTGAGCGATGCCCAGAGCGTGGCCGCATCGCGCAGGCGACGCGGGCGCAGTTCGAGCCCTACGAGGGAGGCGAAAGCGTGCTCGGCAGGACCGCCGGTGGCGCGGCGGCGTCGCACAGCCTCGCGGAGCGCTGCCGCGGAGGGCAGGACGCCGTCGGTCGCCGCTGCGGTGAGCTCGTCGACCCAGCCCTCGACCAGGGCCAGCGCGGTCTCGAGCTTCGTCAGCGCCGCGTCCTGCTGCGGGGTCCGCTGCGGCATGAAGACCCCGCCCTGGAGTGCTTCCTGGATGGACTCAGGGTTGCTCGGGTCTATCCCGTGGGCGAGCTCCTCGATCTTGGAGACGTCGATGTGGATGCCCCGGGCGTAGTCCTCGATGGCGCCGAGGAGGTGGCCGCGCAGCCACGGTACGTGCATGAAGAGGCGCGCGTGGGCGGCCTCCCGCACCGCGAGGTAGAGGCGCACGTCGCCCTCCGGCAGCCCGAGCCCCTCGCCGAACTTCGTGACATTGGCGGGGAGGAGGGCCATCTCGAGGTCGACGAGCGGCACCCCGATGTCGGAGGAGCTCACAACGTCGCCCGAGAGTGCGCCGATCGCGGCGCCGAGCTGCATGCCGAAGATCGTGCCGCCCATGTTGGTCAGCATCGAGGACGCGCCCCCGAGCATGCCCTTCATCTCTTCAGGCATCTGCTCGCTGAGGGCCGTCGAGAGGGCCGTCGCGATGCTGTTGGCCACCGGCTCGGTCAGGCGCCGCCATGTGCCCATCGTGGCTTCGATCCATTCGGCGCGGGACCAGCCGCGCCCGATGATCCCGGTGCTGGGGAACTCTGTGGCCTTGTCGAGCCAGAGTTCGGCGAGGCGCAGGGCCTCGTCCACTTCGCGGTTCTGGGTCGCCGAGACCGAGGGATCGGAGGTTGAGGCGGCGGTCCGGCGCGCGTGCTCGTGGGCCATCTGCCAGTTGACGGGGCCCTCTCCGGGCGCCGCAGACATCATGGCCTGCACCTGTTCGAACATCTGCCGCAGGACGTTCGGATCGCTCGGGAGGCCAGCGGCCTTGGCGATCTCGGTGGGATCGAATCCCTCGGCGCCCGCACCGCCCATGAGCTTGGCGAAGAGCTCGGACAGCGGATCCTCGGGCTCGCCGTCGTGGCCCGAAGGCTTCTCAGGTGTGGTCATCATGCCGCCGATCAGTGCCGCTTCTGCTAGGGACATCCTCACGGTACCGCGGGACAGTAGACGTGTCTTCGGTGCGTGGGGCGCTTTCGCTGTGGGCACAGCGCGCCCCCGCGCGCTATGGATGGATCGCCAGCAGCGCACCGTAGGCTGGGCACTGGTCCAGGCAAGAGGAAGGGGTGAGATCTGGGTGGTCAGCGGTCCCGTGGTCCCCGATGCCGGCAGCGATCCCACGGCTGCCCACGCCGGTGCGCAAGGCGGTGCGCGGGATGGCGCGGACGACGGCGCGGTCTCGCCTTCCGCTGATCCGCCGCACGACGTCGTGCGTCCCTCCGGATCGTCGGCCGGGCAGCGGAAGCGGCAGCAAGGCCGGTCCGGCGGCAGAGGATCCGCGGCCCTGATCTCCGGCCTCGCCGCCCTCATCCTCGGGGCGACAGTCGTGTCAGTTCCCGTGCCGTACATCATCGAGTCCCCGGGTCCCGCGTACAACACGCTCGGGCAGACCGGCGGGAAGGACGTCATCACCGTCACCGGCCATGACTCGTATCCTGCCGCCGGGGCCCTCGATCTCACGACGGTCTACGTCAACGGCGGCCCGAACAGCGACGTCGGGCTCCTGGAGCTCGCCCGCTCGTGGTTCGATCCCACCCGGGCAATCCTCCCGCAGCGGGTGGTGTACCCGCCGGGGACCACAAGCCAGCAGGTGTCCGACGAGAACGCTGCACTCATGCAGGACTCCGAGCAGACCGCCGTGGCAGCGGCGCTCGGCAACCTCGGCATCGCCTACGACCAGCAGCTCAACGTGGGCTCGATCCCGGACGGGTCGCCTTCGACCGGGAAGCTCCTCGTCGGTGACCGCCTCGTGAGCGTCGCCGGCACCAAGGTCACCTCACTCGCGACCGTGCAGCAGACGCTCGCGGCGGGCGGGGGAACTCCGGTGGACGTCGTCGTCGTGCGCGGCGGATCCCCGGAGACGGTGACCGTGACCCCGACGCAGAACCAGGGCAAATGGGTCCTCGGGGTGGACATCCGCTACACGTACAGCTTCCCGTTCTCGGTGAGCGTCTCGCTCGATCGGGTGGGGGGTCCCAGCGCGGGCATGATGTTCGCGCTCGGGATCGTTGACAAGCTGACGCCCGGGGACCTGACGGGGGGCAGGCAGATCGCAGGGACAGGGACGATCAGCCCTGACGGGACCGTGGGGGCCATCGGCGGCATAGCCCAGAAGCTGTATGGCGCGCGTTCTGCCGGGGCGACACTCTTCCTGGCCCCCGCCTCCAACTGCGATGAGGTTGTTGGACATCTGCCCGAGGGCCTCGACGTGGTCAAGGTGTCGACCCTCTCGGACGCGCGGGCCGCGGTCGAGGCCTACGCCCAGGGCAAGGACCCGGCGTCGATGCCGCAGTGCACGAAGGGCTGACGCTCGTCGATTCGATGCGGCCGGGTGGCCTGCCGCGGCCTTGGAAGGAACCGTCGCCGAATCGTTATCGCGGACCGCTCCGTGCGTGGGAACTGCCGCACCGCGCCACGCGTGCTTGACTTAGACCAATGCTGCTCCTGCGCAGAGCCTGAGCGGCACGAGCAGCCAAGCCCGAGCATCGAGGTACGCCGTGACATCCCGCCCCGAAGGCAGACCGACCGCACTACGACGCCGCCGAGGGGCACTGATCCCCACGCTCGTGATCGTCGCCGTGCTTGCGGTCGCGTTCGTGCTCTTCTCGCAGCTGTACACCGACATCCTCTGGTACCAGCAGTTGGGATACGTCGAGGTCTTCCTGCGGCAGAACCTCGTGCGGACGCTCGTGTTCCTCGTCGCAGCGATCGTGATGGGCGGTGCGATCTATGGGGTGATGCGCGCGGCGTACCGCGCGCGTCCCGTCTACGCGCCGGACCCCGCGAACCCGGACACCATGAGCCGGTACCAGGAACAGCTCGAGCCGATGCGCCGCATCGTCATGGCGGGCGTGCCGATCGTGTTCGGCCTCTTCGCCGGCGCCGCGGCCGCGAGCCAGTGGCAGAAGGCCGCGCTCTTCTTCAACCAGGAGTCGTTCGGGGTCACGGACCCCCAGTTCCACCTCGACATCAGCTTCTACACGATGACGCTGCCATTCCTCGGCACCGTGGTCGGCTTCCTCCTCGGCGTCGTCGTGATTGCCGGAATCGCAGGGCTCCTCACGCACTACCTCTACGGTTCGATCCGCATCAGCGAGAGCGGCATCTACATTGCCCGCGCTGCCCAGCTCCATCTGGCCATCGCCGGCGCGGCGCTGTTGCTCCTTATCGCCGTCAATTTCTGGCTGGACCGCTACAGCTCCGTGTTCAACTCGTCCGGACGCGTCTCGGGCGCCCTCTTCACGGACGTCAACGCGGTGATTCCGACGAAGGCGATCCTCGCGATCGCGGCGGCGATCGTCGCGGTCCTGTTCATCGTGGCGGCAGTGATCGGGCGGTGGCGGTTGCCGCTCATCGGGACCGCGATGCTCGTGATCACCGGCATCCTCGCCGGCGGCGTCTACCCGTGGGTGATCCAGCAGGTCCAGGTGCGCCCGTCCGAGCAGTCCGCCGAGGCGCCCTACATCGAGCGGAACATCGCCTCGACCCGCGCCGCGTACGGCCTGGACAGCGTCGCGGTCCAGGACTACAAGGCCACCACGGACGCAACCCAGGGTGCTCTCCGCCAGGATGCCCAGACCGCCGCAAGCATCCGACTCCTCGACCCGACGCTCGTCTCGCCGACCTTCCAGCAGCTCGAGCAGTACCGTGCCTACTACCAGTTCGCACCGTCCCTCAACGTGGACCGCTACAACGTCAACGGGAAGTCCCAGGACACGGTGATCGCGGTGCGCGAGCTCAACTCGCAGGGGCTCTCCCCGACCCAGCAGTCCTGGTACAACAACCACATCGTGTACACGCACGGGTACGGCGTCGTGGCCGCCTACGGCAATACGGCCACGGTGGACGGCAAGCCCGTCTTCATGGAGTCCGGAATCCCGTCCACTGGAGTTCTCGGCAATGACGACAGCTACCAGCCGCGGATCTACTTCGGCGAGTACTCGCCGGACTACTCGATCGTGGGTGGCCAGGGCGGTGGTCCGGCGCGCGAGCAGGACAAGCCGCAGGGCGGGACGGGGGAGACCCAATACACGTTCACGGGCAACGGCGGCCCCAACGTCGGCGGCTTCTTCAACAAGCTCATGTATGCCATGAAGTTCCAGAGCACGGACCTGCTGTTCTCGGACGGTGTGAACGCGAGCTCGCAGATCCTGTACGACCGCAATCCCCGTGATCGGGTCCAGAAGGTGGCTCCATACCTGACCATCGACGGCAATTCCTACCCGGCAGTGATCGATGGCCGCGTGAAGTGGATCGTGGACGGCTACACGACCACCCAGTACTACCCGTACTCGCAGCAACAGCAGCTCCAGCAGGTCACGGCAGATTCGCAGACTGCCGCGGGCCGGGCGGCACAGCTGCCCCAGGCCACGGTCAACTACATCCGCAACTCGGTGAAGGCCACTGTGGACGCCTACGACGGCTCGGTGACGCTGTACGCCTGGGATGGCCAGGACCCGATGCTCAAGGCGTGGCAGAAGGTCTTCCCTAGCACGATCAAGCCGATCTCGGACATGTCCGCAGGGCTCATGAGCCACGTCCGCTACCCCGAGGACCTCTTCAAGGTCCAGCGGGAGCTCCTCACCCGTTACCACGTGACAGATCCGAACAGCTTCTACCAGAACAACGATGTCTGGAGCGTGCCGAATGATCCGACCGTGAAGACCTCGGGCGTGAAGCAGCCCCCGTACTACATGACGCTCCAGATGCCGGACCAGAAGGCCCCGGCCTTCCAGCTCACCTCGAGCTTCATCCCGCAGACCGTCGAGGGCGGGGCCTCCAGGGAGGTCATGTACGGATATCTCGCGGCGGATTCAGATGCGGGCAACACGGCAGGGGTCAAGGGGGCGGAGTACGGCAAGCTGCGGCTGCTCAAACTGCCCACCGACACTCTGGTTCCCGGCCCTGGCCAGGTCCAGAACAAGTTCAACTCGGATCCGAGCGTCTCACAGGCGCTCAACCTCCTCCGCCAGGGCGCATCGGAGGTCCTCAATGGCAACCTGCTGACCCTCCCGGTTGGCGGGGGCCTGCTGTACGTCCAGCCGGTATACGTGAAGTCGACAGGCACCACCTCCTATCCGACGCTCCAACGCGTCCTCGTGGCCTTCGGGGACAAGATCGGCTTCGCCCCCACGCTGGACAAGGCCCTTGACGGACTGTTCGGCGGCAACTCAGGCGCGCAGGCGGGAGACTCGGGGAACAACGGCCAAGCCGGGCCCACGACGCCGAGCCCGACCCCGTCGGGCGGGCAGACCTCATCTGCTCAGTCCGACCTGCAGACAGCACTCCAGGATGCCAGCCAGGCCATCAAGGACGGTCAGGCGGCGCTGGCGTCGGGCAACTTCGCGGCCTACGGCGATGCGCAGCAGAAGCTCAGTGCGGCGGTGCAACGTGCTATGGACGCAGAGGCGAAGATTGCCGGGGCCGCCGGCGGGGCGGCGGGGACTGCCTCGGCGAGCCCGACTCCGACCCCGAGCAAGTAGGGCCACGCTCCCGCACGCTCCGCTGTGTGGGCCTGTGGCCGTTCACCTCGATTTGGCCCCGCGTTGTCCGGTTGCTAAGGTAGACAGTGCGCCGCGGGGTGGAGCAGTTCGGTAGCTCGCTGGGCTCATAACCCAGAGGTCGCAGGTTCAAATCCTGTCCCCGCAACCACAGCCGAAGACACGAGAGAGTCCGCCCGATGGGCGGACTCTCTCGTTGTTTCCGGCTATCCGCCGTACTCGCCGGCCCCGGGGTTTATCGCTGCCGGCGGAACGGATCAGAGCTTGTCGAAATCAGCCTCGTCGACGGCTGCCCCGGCCGACGCCGCACCAGCAGCACCCGAGCTGAGTGCTGCGGGGGAGGAGCCCTGCTTGAGGGCAGCCAGGCGCGCCTCGACCTCAGTCTGCTCGCCGAGGTCTTCGAGCTGGTTGAACTGGGAGTCGAGGCTCGACGCGGCGAGCTCCTGCTGCCCGCGGACTTTTGCCTCTTCGCGCCGGACCTTCTCCTCGAACCGCGAGACCTCGCTTGTCGGATCCATGATGTCGATGCTCTTGAGGGCGTCGTTGACCTGGGTCTGGGCCGCGGCCGTCTTGGCGCGCGCCACGAGCTCGTTGCGCTTCGAGGTGAGCTCGTTGAGCTTGCCCTTCATCTGGTCGAGGCCGGTCTTGAGGCGGTCGACGACGTCGCTCTGGGTTGCGATCGTCGGCTCCGCAACCTTGGCCTCGTTCTCCGAGGACATCTGGCGCTGGATGGCGACCTTCGCGAGGTTGTCGAACTTCTCAGCGTCGGAGGCGTTGCCGCCCGCGCGGAACTCATCGGCCTTGCGCGAGGCGGCGAGGGCTTTATTGCCCCAGTCCTGAGCTGCCTTGACGTCTTCGGCGTGGTCCTCCTCGAGCATACGGAGATTGCCGATGGTCTGCGCGATCGCGGACTCCGCCTCGGCGATGTTGTTCGTGTAGTCGCGGACCATCTGGTCCAGCATCTTCTGCGGGTCTTCCGCCTGGTCCAGCATGGAATTGATGTTCGCCTTCGCCAGCTGTGCGATGCGACCGAAGATGGACTGCTTTACCATGGTGCTCCCTCTCGTGATGGACATTCGTGCGAAAACAAGCCGTTCAATGCTTCCTTCATCGCGATCTCGCTCGTCATGGCGCCCTGCACGGCTAGAAGCTGCCGCCGTCGCCGCCGAATCCTCCGCCATCGCCGCCGAAGCCGCCTCCGTCGCCGCCCCAGCCTCCCCCGCCCCCACCGAAGCCTCCGCCGTCTCCCCAGCCTCCACCGTCGTGGTGGCCGCCGCGGAGGATCGAGTCGATGATGATTCCGCCGAGGATGGCCCCGCCGATGCCGCCCCCGTTCCGGCGGCCGCCGAACATGCCGCCCGCCCCGGGCCCCCCGCCCCAGCCGGAGAACTGGTCCACGTCCTGCTGCGCGATCTCCGAGGCCTGCGCCGCGAGGGATGCTGCCTGCTGGGCGTACGCGAGAGCCGTCACCGGGTCGCTGCCGGAGATTGACAGGGCGTAATCGAGATTGCGCTGCGCCTCGGCGAGCCGTGTCCGGGCCTCGGTGCCCACGCCGCCGCGCCGGGCCGCGATGTAGTCGCTCGTGGCGCTGATCTGGGCCTGCGCGCTCTGGATCGCCTGTTGGAGCGACGCCTGAGCACGCTGCGCCTGCTGCTGCCTGTCCCGAACGCCGGTGAGGGCTTCGTCGAGCTGGGTGTGCGCCGTCTCGACGCGCTGCAGCAGGCCGATCGGATCGACCCGTCCGGCTCCGAGCTCCTGCCTCACGGCTGCGAGCGCTGCCTCGGCCGCGGCCACCGGGCCGGCGAGTTCGGGATGCTGGCCCTCAACGGCGAGCGCCTTGGCCTGGGCAAGATCCCCCTGCGTATCGGCAAGCGCCGGATCGATGCGGCCCTGTGCGTCGTCGAGCGCCGAACCGGCCTTGTCGATCGCGTCGAGCAGGACGCGCGTCTGGTGGAGCGCCTCCTCGCTCGCGCGGACCGCGATCGCGGCGGGGCTCGTCTGACCTTCGGCGAGCTTCTGCTTCGCCGTCTCCGACGCGTTCGCCACGAACGCGAGGCGGTCCCTGGCCTGGGTGATGTTGTCCGTCACATGCTTGACTGCCGAGTCGGCGTACTTGGTCTGGAGCTGGGTGAGGGAACGCTGCGCGGCGGCGAGCTGGGCTTGGGCGTCTGCCGCTCCCTTGGTGACCTCGTCCAAGGCCTCGGGCGCCTTGCGCTCTAGCTCACGCAGCGCGTCGAAGTCGGCCTTCTGCTCGGCGAGCGAGGAGATCGCGGCCTCCGAGCGGCGGATGATGTCGCCGAGCCACTGGCGCTGCTGGGCCTCAGTGTTCGGTACGTGGTCGTCGAGCTGCTGCTGCAGCTTGAAGGATTCGCTCAAGTGGGCCTTGGCGTCGGTCAGGGCCTTCGTGAAGTTCCCCACGGCCTCGGTGCCGTAGGACGCCTCGGCGAACCCCAGTTCCTGCTCGCTCGAGCGGATGACGTCGTCCGCATGGACGAGGAGCCCGCTGGCCCGTTTGCGGAGCTCGTCCGTGCTCAGTGACGCGAGAGGGTCGAGTTGGTCCTGACCCGGGCCGACCTGCCCCTGAACCGGTCCACCCGCCATCTTCCGTCGCCGCGAGATGAGGTACGCCGCGCCAGCGCCAGCAACCACGACGCCTCCGCCCACGAGCCACGGCGTGGCATCGGCGCCGGACGAGACGTTTCCGCTCCCTCCGCCCGCGGCGTCCCCTACCGCCTTGGCCGTGTCGATGGCTGCCTGTGCATAGTCCTTCTTGCCGCCGGCCAAGTTCGGGGTGATGGCGTTCTGGGCGATGGCCGTCGTCTTCGAGTAGACCTTCGTGTTGAGCGTGTTGGCGACGAGCTGGTACTGCCCGGATGTCGCGACCGCGAGAAGCACGTCAGAGCCGCCCATGCCGGTGTTCGTAGCCACCGCGTGCGCCCAGGCGGCCCGGTCGCTCGGATTGGTGAACGAATCGACGATCACGACGTAGAGGTTCACGCGATGCTGGGACAGGAGGTCCGAGATGGCTTTCTGGACCTCGGCCTTGCGGGAACCGAGGGCGCTCTGGGGATCGACGATGTTGGTACCCGAAGGTACGGTGACGGGGTCGGCCGCCCACGCGGCCGACGTCGCGGGGAAGAGCACCAGGAAGGCTGCCGCCAAGGCAGCAAGCAGAGTCTTCGCCGTCGAACGCATGCGCTGTCCTTCGTTCAGCCCGGGGGCATCGGCCCCGGGTCGCGTGCACCCCCCAAGCGCGTTCCGCTGCTGGCAAGCGTGACACGTACCTTGATTCTAGGGGCGGCGTCACGGGTCCGCACGGACCGCGGATCCGCCCGGAGTGAAACTCTTACGCTTTCGGCGGACTCCCAGCAAGCTTCCAGAGAACAGATGCGCCCAGCACAGCTTGGGGGACCATAGTGGGAGGAGTTCAGGGAAAGGACACCAGAGATGAACGAGAGCGATTCCCGTCCGGCAGACGCCAGTGCGGGAGCCCCCGATACCAACGAGCCTGGGCGAACAGTCCAGTCTCCGACCGTTTCGCCGGCCCAGTCCGGTGGAGCCCAGTCCGATGCAGCACCGTCCGGTGCGGCCCAGCACGATGCGGCCCAGCTCGGTGGAGCCCAGTCCGGCGAGCAGGCACGGACTGCGTCGCAGCCGCAGGCTGCTTCGCCGAAGCCGCAGCCTGCCTCCCAGCCCACGCAGCCGATCCCGGGCTACGGCCAGTCCGCGCCTGCCGAGCCGCAGGCAGCCCCGCAGTATGGCCAGCGGACGCCACAGTACGGCCAGCAGGCCCCGCATCAGGGCCCGGGCCCCCAGCCGGGACAGCCTGGATATGGTCAGCCGCAGTACGGCCATCAGACCCAGCCGCAGTCGCCGCAGTATGGCCAGCCGCAGTACGGCCAGCACGCATCGCAGGGGCAGCCCCCGTACGGGGCGCCGCAGTACGGCCAGCAGGCTCCGCAGCAGGGAAGCTCGTTCTTCCGCCCGGAAACCCAGAACAACGGCGCTCAGCGCACCGGCCAGAAGGGCCGCTGGGGTACCGGTGTGCTCATCGGCGGCATGCTCGTGGCTGGCCTCGTGGGTGGCGGCGTCGTGGCCGGGACCTCGGGCCTGTGGGCCCCGCGGGTCTCGAGCGCCTCGACGCAGGCACAGAACCCGTCACCGGTCATCGTCAACAACCAGGACAGCGTCAACGCCGTCACGGCTGCCGCCGCGAAGGCGTCCCCGAGCGTCGTCACGATCGGCGTCACGTCGGGCAGCTCCGCGGGCACCGGCTCGGGAGTCGTGCTCGATGACCAGGGCCACATCCTCACCAACACCCATGTGGTCACGCTCGACGGCCAGGTCGCCAACCCGACGATCGAGGTCCGCGCGAACAACGGCGCGGTCTACAAGGGCACCGTTGTGGGCACCGACCCGCTCAGCGACCTCGCGGTCGTGAAGGTCGACGGCGCGAACCTGACCCCGATCACGTTCGGCGATTCGGGCAAGATCAACGTCGGGGACGCCGCGATCGCGATCGGTGCCCCGCTGGGCCTCGAGAACACCGTCACGGACGGCATCGTCTCGACGCTCAACCGCACGATCTCGGTCGCATCCTCGGCCGCACCGCAGGGCGGCGACAGCTCGCAGGGCAACGGCGGCGGGCAGGGCTTCCAGTTCGCTCCTCCGGGGCAGGGCAACACCCAGCGCCAGACGGCGCAGAGCACGGTGAGCCTCAACGTCCTCCAGACTGACGCCCCGATCAACCCGGGAAACTCGGGCGGCGCACTCGTGAACAGCCAGGGCCAGCTGATCGGCATCAACGTGGCGATCGCCTCGACGGGCCAGAGCTCCTCGAGCTCGTCGTCTTCGGGTAATATCGGCGTCGGCTTCAGCATCCCTGCGACCTATGCCCACCGCATCGCGGACGAGATCATCGCCACCGGCAAGGCCACCCACGGCCAGCTCGGCGTGTCGGTGCAGGACTACAGCGCGAACGGTTCGGGCTCGTCCTTCTCGACCGGCGCACAGGTGGCCTCGGTGACCTCGGGTTCAGCTGCTGACAAGGCCGGAATCAAGCAGGGCGACGTCGTCACCCAGTTTGCCGGACTCACGATCACCGATGCTTCTGAGCTGACGGCGGCGGTCCACCAGCAGGCGCCCGGCAGCACGGTCAAGGCCACCATTCAGCGCAACGGCCAGTCGAAGGACGTCGACGTCACGGTCGGCACTGCGCAGTAGGACAGCCGAGACAGCGCAGCAGAGCGCCCACGTTCGCCTTCCTTCCCGAACCACGTACGACGGCGCGTTCCGGCACCCAGCCGGGGCGCGCCGTCGTGCGTGTGCGCGCCCTGGCGGCGCCCAACGTGAAGCCATGCGTCGGACAACGAAAGATCTGGGCGGCAGGGGAAGCGCGCCCGGCGCACCGTGTGATTAGCTAGGGCGTGCCCGGATGCGTGCCGCCGGCCGCGAATGCGCGCCCGAACGCCCCGGGCGGCACCTGCCGCGGACGGCCCCCGCCCGTGGCGCGTACGCGAGTATGGAAGGCCATGGACTGTGGGAGACACCCTCAAGATCGTCGTGCTGGTCAAGCACGTCCCTGATGCTCAATTCGACCGTCACCTCGGCGCACAGGGCCCCCTCGACCGTTCCGAGAGCATCCTCTCCGAGCTGGACGAGTACGCCCTCGAGGCTGCACTGCAGCTCACGGATGCCAGGGGCGGCGACAAGGGCGGCAACGAGGTCGTTGCCCTGACCATGGGCGGCCCGGACGCTGCCAACGCCCTCAAGAAGGCGCTCCAGATCGGTGCGAGCTCGGGCGTCCACGTCAGCGACGAGGCGCTCGCCGGCTCAGACGCGTCGGCGACGTCCCTCGCGCTTGCCGCAGCCATCCGCAGCCTCGGCGATGTCGACATCGTCCTGACCGGCATGGCCTCGACCGACGGCGAGACCTCTCTGGTCCCAGCACAGCTTGCCGAGCGACTCGACCTGCCGCAGCTGACGTTCGCCTCATCCCTCGAGATCTCCGGCAGCACGGCCCGGATCCAGCGCGATGGTGACGGTGTGGCCGAGACCGTCGAGGCCGGTCTTCCGGCGCTCATCTCGGTGACCGATCAGGCGAATGAGCCGCGCTACCCGAACTTCAAGGGAATCCTCGCCGCCAAGAAGAAGAAGATCGCGACCCTGTCGCTTGTCGATCTGGGGCTCGAAGCCGGCCAGGTCGGGGCCGCGGGCTCGCTCACCGCCGTCGAATCGGCACAGCCGCGCCCGGCGCGTGGCGCGGGCACCATCATCACCGACGAGGGTGACGCCGGGGTCAAGCTCGTCGACTTCCTGGCCGCGCAGAAGCTCATCTGAGGGAGATACTGACAATGACTGCAGAGAATGCCGCCGGCGCGGCGAACGTCCTCGTTGTTCTGAGCGGTGGCCCGGGCGGCGCGGGAGAGTCCCTTACGAAGGCTCAGCTCGAGCTCCTCGCGGCTGGCCGGCTCCTCGGCACCGTCTCCGCCGCGTCCACGGCCCCCGTCTCCGAGGGCGCCCGGGCGCAGCTCGCCGAGAACGGCGTCGCAGCCGTGTACACGCCTGAAGGCGCTGACCTCTCCGCGTACCTCGTGGGCCCGACCGCCGCGTGGCTCGCGGACGTTGTCTCGGCCGTGGGCGCGGACGGCGGCGGGCACGCTGCGTTCGGCGTCATCGTGCTCGACAATTCGTCCGAGGGCAAGGAGGCTGCAGGACGCCTCGGTGTGCGGCTCGGCGCTGGCGTCGTGACGGATGTCGTGGGGCTCGAGACGGACGGGACGGCGCACAAGTCCGTCCTGGCCGGCTCGTATCAGGTCCGGGCCCGCGCGACGAGCCCGGTCGCGATCCTCACGCTCAAGCCGAACAGCGTCGAGGCCGCTCCGGCCGATGCCCCCGGTTTGGCAACTATCACGCCCGTCGCCGTGCCCGAGGCTTCCCTGGCCCGGGCCGCTCGCGTCGTCGCCCGCACCGACAAGCCGGCCTCAGGCCGTCCCGAGCTCACGGAGGCGAACATCGTCGTCTCCGGCGGCCGTGGCACGGACGGCGACTTCGGCCCCGTCGAGGAACTCGCCGACGTGCTCGGTGCGGCCGTCGGGGCCTCGCGCGCCGCTGCCGACGCTGGCTGGGTCAGCCACGACCTCCAGGTCGGCCAGACGGGCAAGACGGTCTCGCCGCAGCTCTACGTCGCAGCGGGGATCTCGGGTGCGATCCAGCACAGGGCGGGAATGCAGACCTCGAAGGTCATCGTCGCGGTCAACTCGGACCCCGACTCGCCGATCTTCGAGATCGCCGACTTCGGCGTGGTGGGCGACGTGTTCAAGGTCCTGCCCCAGGCAGCCGCCGAGATCACGCGGCGCCGCGGCTGATGCCTGGCGCTCCTTTCGATCCGGCGAAGCACCAGGTGCGGCGGGTCGTCGCGTTCGGGGCCCACCCGGACGACCTCGACTTCGGGGTCTCGGGCACCGTGGCAGCGTGGACCGCAGCAGGTGTCGAGGTCCACTACTGCATCATGACAGACGGGGACGCCGGTGGCTTCGACCCCGAGCACCGGGCGAGCATCGTCGCGATGCGCCACGAGGAGCAGCGCGGCGCCGCGGCCCTCGTCGGTGTCACGGACGTGCACTTCCTGGGCTACCGCGACGGGTACCTCGAGCCCTCGCACGAGGTGATGCGTGACGTCGTCGAGCTCGTGCGCCGCGTGCGGCCCGACGTCGTCATCGCGATGCACCCCGAGCGGAACTGGGACCGGATCCAGAAGTCGCACCCGGACCACCTCGCGTGCGGCGAGGCGGTGACCCGGGCCATGTACCCGGCGGTGGAGAATCCCTTCGCGTACCCCGAGCTCGCTGAGGCCGGGCTCGACGCGTACCGCCTCCCCTGGCTGTGGCTGTATGCGGGACCCAAGGACCGTACCAACTACTACTCGGACATGACGGCCTTCGTCGACACGAAGATCGCCGCCCTCCACGTGCACATCAGCCAGCATCCCGACGTCGCGGCGATGGAGGAGTCGGTGCGTCTGCGTATGCGGGCCTCCGCGCACGACGGCGGGCTGGTCTCCGGGGCGTCGGCCGAGGAGTTCCACATCGTCTCGGTCAACAACCCGGAGACGATCGCGGGCTTCTGAGAGGTCGGGGTGCGGCGGTCGGGTGCGGTGGCTGAGCGGCCTCGAAACCGGCAGGGTGACTAGATCTGCGCGCCCGCGTACCCGTTCTGCCGCCAGGCCTCGTAGACCGCGATCGAGGCGGAGTTGGCGAGATTGAGTGAGCGGCGGGACGGCAGCATCGGGAGGCGCACCCGTGCCGTGATCCGCTCGTCGTCGAGGACGTCCTGGGGCAGGCCGACGGACTCGGGCCCGAAGAAGAGGACGTCTCCGGGCGCGTAGGCCACGTCCGCGAACGGCGTGTCGCCGTGGGACGTGAACGCGAAGACGCGCGCGGGCAGCAGGGCGGCGAACGCGTCGTCGAGCGTCTTATGGACTGTCATGACCGCGAGGTCATGGTAGTCGAGGCCCGCCCGGCGCAGGTTCGCGTCCTCGAAGTTGAACCCGAGGGGCTCGACGAGGTGCAGCTCGCAGCCCGTCACAGCCGAAAGTCGGATCGCGTTGCCCGTGTTGCCGGGGATTTCGGGCGCGTATAAGAGGATGCGGAACACGCCCTCCATCCTACGGTCACCCGTCGGTCCGGTTTCGTCGGCCGCCGAGGCGCCCAGCCGTGCGCCCTGTCAGCGAAAAGTCAGTGGAGGCCTGTGAGCAGGCGCGCGAGGGCAGGGATGAACACGGCGTTCGGCTGCGGCCCGGAGGAGAGGAAGAACGTGAGCTCGCGCAGGAACTTGGCGGCGTTGAGGGGCTCGATGAGCCCTTCGGCTCCGCGGCGGACATCGATGACGGGCTCGTGGAGCGCCTCGTCCGGGGTCTGGACCAGGATGTAGCCCTGGACATTGAGCTCGGGGAACAGGTTCTGGAAGTACCGGACCTGGTCGGCCAGCCGCGGCGGTGCAACGACCCGGCTGCCGTGGATCAGGTGCTCGCCGTCCCACGCGTAGTTGCCGCGCGGAACCAGCATCGAGTCCACGAGGGCGAGCCGGTACCCGGCGAGGACAGCGTGGGCGATGTGAGTTGAATCTGCGGGAGAGCGGAGGCCGTTCAAGAGCCGCGCGGAGGGGATCGCCGTCAGTACGCGGCGGCGGATGAGCGCCGCGGTCCGCTGTTCGCGCTGGATCCTCGCGTCGGCGCCGAACAGCCCGCGGCGGCGTGGGACACCGTGCTCGGCCCGCGCCGCAATCTCGGCCGGCAGGAGCGGCACGCTGCCCGGCGCAAACGGCGGGACATAGACGGCCGGCTCGCCGGCGAGGTTCCGCTGCCCGCCGCTGCGCGGCGCGGCCCGCGCTGTGAACGTGCCGGCACCCGTCGGCGCCGCGCTGCCGGGCTGCGGCGACTCGCGCTGCGGCGCCGAGGTGAAGTAGCTGCGATCGTAGGCGGCGCGGGCCTTCGGATCGGAGAGGACCTCGAACGCGAGGGTCACCCGGCGGAACTCGACGACGTCGCCTCCGTGGTCGGGGTGGTGGGCGCGGGCTGCCCGGCGGTATGCGCGCCGGATCTCGCTCTCGTTCGCGGTGACGGGCACGCCGAGCACCTCGTAGTGGGAAGGGACGTGCACGGGCATGGGTCCATCGTAGGAGTGTGCGCTGACCGTCCGTTGCGCGCCCACCCCTGCGGCGCCTGAGATAATCCTGCGCATGCCCCTTGACCGACCGGCCCGCCTCACCCTTGCCGTGAACCCGGCCGCACACGCGGGACTCGGCGACGCCCGTGCCCGCGAGGCCGCTACGCTATTCCGCGCCCGAGGCGCCGCCGTGACCGAGCTGCGGAGGGAGACGGCCTTGGAGCTTGCCGCGGCCGTCGCCGCGGACCTGTCCGGGCCTGACGCAGTGGTTGTCGTGGGCGGTGACGGTGCCGTGAACCTCGTGGCGAACGTGCTCGCGGGAACGGGTGTTCCCTTGGGCGTGGTCCCGGCCGGGACCGGGAACGACGTCGCACGGCTCCTCGGCGTTCCGCTCGACTCGGTCGCGGGCGCCGTCTCGGCGGTCCTCGCCGCGCTCGACGGCGCGCCCCGCCTCCTCGATCTCGGGCGCATCGACTGGCCGGACGGCCAGCGGCACTACGTGGCGGTGGCCTCGGCGGGCTTCGACGCGCGGGTCAACGAACGCGCCAACACGTGGCGATGGCCTCGGGGCCAATCCCGGTACACGCTCGCCGTCCTGCGGGAGCTCGTCTCCTTCCGCCCGATTCCGTTCGAGCTCACGGTGGACGGCGTCGGCCGGCGGCAGCGCGCCATGCTCGTCTCGGTGGCGAACGGACCCTCGCTCGGCGGTGGCATGCGCATCGCGCCGGGCGCGCGGGCCGACGACGGGCTCCTTGACCTCTTTGTGGTCCGGCCGCTGTCCATCCCGGCGTTCCTCGCCGTGTTCCCGAAGGTGTTCCGGGGCGAACACGTGGGGCATCCGGCCGTCGAACTCTCAACGGTGCGCAGCGTGTCCATCGGCGGGCCTGGCGTCGTCGTCTATGCGGACGGCGAGCGGGTCACCGACGTTCCGGTGACGATCAGCGTGGTGCCTCGCTCTCTCGCGGTCCTCGCGGCGCCCGGCGGGCTTGAGCCGACCTGCTAGGGACGTGACCCCGGATCCTTGGGACGAGGATGCGGGGTCACGTTCCTGCGATGCGGGGTCACGTTTCGGGCCGTTCAGGCCCTGCGGGCGGTGAGCCGGTTGAGCGCGAGCGCCCCGACGAGGAGGCCGAAGTCGCGCAGCGCGACGTCGAATCCGTGCCCGAGCACGAGCAGGTTCACGATGATGCCGAGCAGCCACAGCGCGACGACGAGTGACCCCCACCGCGGCTTCCATGCGACGAGGAGCCCGGCGATGATCTCGACGACGCCCACCATGTACATGAACGACTGCGGGCTCAGGGGGACAACCTGGGTCGCTACAGGGGCGAGGTAGTTGGGCCAATACGTGAGGACGTTGAAGAACTTGTCGAGGCCGAAGAGGATCGGGGCCACGATATAGAGGGTCCGCAGCAGGTAGAACGCCTGATCGGCGGGGGCGAGCGCTCGGGCGCCGCTGCGCGCGCCGGAGGAGGTATGAATCCTGCCGTGGTGTGCTGAGGTGGCTGACATGACGAGCTCCTTCCAAAGCTGACATTCCCGATTTTAGAACCGAGTCATGTCTAAAACAACAGATTGGCATTTTGGATCTAGACTTGATCCATGACCGCCAAACCGGCTCCCACGTGGCGTGAACGCCTCGGTGCCCTCGCCTCCCTCGGCGAGGACCGGCGTCGTGCGCTGTACCTGTATGTGCGCGGCGCGGGTCGCCCAGTGGGCCGGGACGAGGCTGCGGACGTCACGGGGATCTCCCGAGCTGCGGCCGCCGCGCACCTCGACCGGCTCGTGGACGACGGCGTGCTGGCCGCTGTCTTCGCCAAGCCGACGGGCCGCCGCGGGCCGGGCTCGGGGAGGCCGTCGAAGTTCTACGAGACCGTCCTCACGGAGGTGGTCGCGGCGGTCCCCGAGCGCTCCTATGAGCTCGCGGGGGAGCTGCTCGCCGCGGCGGCTGAACGGACCATCGCGGACGGCGGGCCCATGGCTGACGCGATCGCCGCCGTCGGCTACGAGCGTGGCACGGCCCTCGGCGGAGAGCATGGGAGCATCGAAGCCGTCCTCGACGCCACGGGCTACGAGCCAGTCCGCGGAGCCGACGGGGCCATCGATCTCGGCAACTGCCCCTTCCACCGCCTCTCCCGCGGGTACCGCGGCGTGGTGTGCAGCCTCAACGGAGCCCTCCTCGCAGGGGCCCTCGACGGCTGTGGGGACGCGAGCCGACGCGTCGAGCCCGTCGAACCGCGGGACGGCCAGCATGCGTGCTGCGCGAGGATCGTCCCGCGGGAGGCCTGAGCAATGGATCGATCGAGCGGGGGCCCGGGGAGTAGGGGCGGCCGTGGCGCCTACAGTTGAAGGGTGCCCGTCTACCTCGACCACGCCGCCACGACGCCCGTGACCCCCGCCGCTCTCGCGGTCTACACCGAGCAGATCGCAAGGGGCGGCAATCCTTCCTCGCTCCACGCCGCCGGACAGTCCGCGCGCCGTGTCCTCGAAGACGCCCGCGAGTCTCTCGCGCAGGACCTCGGCGCACACCCAACGGAGATCGTCTTCACGTCCGGGGGCACGGAGGCAGACAACCTGGCCGTGAAGGGCCTGTACTGGTCCCGCCACGCCGAAGATCCGCGGCGCACACGGATCCTGTGCTCGAGTGTCGAGCACCATGCCGTGGGTGACACCGTCGAATGGCTCGAGAAGCACGAGGGCGCCGAGGTCGTCTGGCTTCCCTGCGACGTCGCAGGAACGACGAGCATCGACGCCCTCCGCGCCGAGATTGCCCGCGATCCCGGGGGCGTGGCGCTCGTGGCCCTCATGTGGGCCAACAACGAGATCGGTACCGTGCAGCCGGTGGCTGAGGCCGTCGCGGCCGCGGCAGAGTTCGGGATCCCGGTGCACTCTGACGCAGTCCAGGCGTTTGGCCACGTTCCGGTGGACTTCGCGGCGTCAGGGCTCGCGACCATTGCCGTGAGCGGGCACAAGGTGGGCGCGCCAGTAGGCATCGGCGGCCTCGTAGTGCGGCGCGACATCGTGCTCACGCCCGTCCTCCATGGCGGCGGCCAACAGCGCGGGCTGCGCTCGGGCACGCTCGACGCCGCCGGTGCCGCCGCCTTCGCGGTCGCGGCGCACGACGCCGTCACGCACCTTCCGGACGAATCGCGCCGTCTCGCCGGGCTTCGGGACAAGCTCCTGGCGGGCATCGAGCGGGAGGTGCCCGCCGCCGTCGTGAGCGGGCCGACCGCGAGGGGAGAAACGCCCGAGAGGCTCCCGGGCATTGCCCACGCGACATTCCCCGGGTGCGAGGGGGATTCGCTCCTGTTCCTCCTGGACATGGCGGGACTCGAGACGTCGACGGGATCGGCCTGCACGGCCGGAGTCCCGCGCCCCTCCCACGTGCTTCTTGCGATGGGCCGGACGGAAGACGAGGCGCGCGGTTCCCAGCGTTTCAGCCTCGGCTGGAGCACGACGGAAGCCGATGTCGACGCGCTCGTCGCCACGATTGGACCCGCCGTGGCGCAGGCCCGTGCGGCCGGGATGGCAGGGCACGCGAGCCGCATCGAGACGGCAAGCACTCGCGCGCGCGGCTGACTGGCGCCTGACCCCGCATCCCCGGGAGGTGACCCCGGGTAGTCGGGAGGTGACCCCGGGTAGTCGGGAGGTGACCCCGCGTCACGGTTGCGGTCAGATGCCCGCGAGCTCCGCGAGCGGGACTGCCGGATCGCCGAGTCGCGCGAGATCCACGGTTGCGCGGGAGGCGATGAGAGCCTTGATGGCCTTCTGCTGCCGCGATGTGTTGACGTTCATGCCGCCCACCACCGCGCCTCCGCGGACCCAGAGCGCCACGAAGCCATCCTTGGCGGCCTCCACCGTATCGATCGAGCCCCGCAGCACGAGCTGAGCGCCGCGGACGAGCTGCCAGTACCCCGAGTACTCCATGCTCAGCCCTGCCTGATCGGTGTAGAAGTACGGGGCGATGTCCAGCTGAGCCTCCTGGCCCAGCATCGCCTTCGCCGCGACCTTGCCGCTGTTGAGCGCGTTGGACCAGTGCTCGCTGCGGACATGCTCACCGGTGAACGGCTGGAGTGAACTCGCGACGTCGCCGGCAGCGAAGACGTTGGCCACCCCCGTGCGGAGGGATGCGTCCGTGACGATCCCGTTGCGCACGGCCATCCGGGTGCCTTCGGCGAGCGCGGTGTCAGGTTCGACGCCCGCGGCCACGACGACGAGATCGGCAGCGATGCGCTCGCCCGTGTTGAGGACGATGCCGGCCACGCCCTCCTCGCTCTGGCCCGCGACGAACTCCACCGGATGCGCGCCGAGGCGGAACCGCGTCCCCTCCGCTTCGAGGTTGCGGCGGAACACCTCGGCCAGTGCCGGCTCCAGCTGCCGGAGTACGGTCGTGCGCCGTCCGAGAACAGTGACGTCGTTCCCGTACTCGCGGGCCGCGGCGGCGACTTCGAATCCGATCCAACCTGTGCCCACGATCACCACGTGGCGGCCGCCGCCGGAGAGCTCGGTGCGCAGCCCGAGGGAGTCCTCGAAGCGTCGCAGGGAGTGGATCCCCTCGAGATGCGCGCCGGGAAGGTCGAGGACCCTCGGCTGCGCTCCGGTCGCGATGAGGAGCTTCGAGTACGGCAGGAGCGCGTCACTCTCCAGGCGGAGCATGTGCGTGGCAGGGATGACCTGCTCGGCCCGTTCACCGAGGAGCACCTCGACATCGTGCTCCGCATACCAGCCGGGCGGATTGACCTCGAGGTCGGCCTCCGACCCCGTCCCCTTGAGGAATTCCTTCGACAGCGGCGGGCGGAGGTACGGCGTTCGGTGCTCGGCTGCGACGACGCGAATGGGCCCGTCGTAGCCTTCCTGGCGAAGCGTCTTGGCGGCACTTCCCGCGGCCAGACCGCCTCCGGCGATGAGAATCGGCTGCTCCATGTGCACTCCCCTCGACAGTGCCCAGCGCGGCGCAGGGCCCCCTCGACGCTAGAATAGACCGGTGCGAGTTCTGGCAGCCATGAGCGGGGGAGTGGATTCCGCCGTCGCCGCTGCCCGCGCTGTGGAGGCCGGGCACGACGTCGTCGGCGTCCACCTTGCGCTCAACCGCATGCCCGGCACGCTTCGCACCGGGAGCCGCGGATGCTGCACCATCGAGGATTCGAACGACGCGTGGCGCGCGTGCGACAAGCTCGGCATTCCGTTCTACGTGTGGGACTTCTCGGAGCGGTTCAAGGCTGATGTCGTGGATGACTTCGTGGCCGAGTACGCCGCGGGGCGGACCCCGAATCCGTGCATGCGCTGCAATGAGCGCATCAAGTTCGCAGCACTCCTCGAGAAGGCACTTGCGCTCGGTTTCGACGCGGTCTGCACGGGCCACTACGCGAAGGTCATCCGCGATGCCGACGGCAACCCCGAGCTGCACCGCGCCGCCGACTGGGCCAAGGACCAGTCCTACGTCCTGGGCGTCCTGACTCGCGAGCAGCTCGAGCACTGCCTTTTCCCGCTCGCGGACACGCCGTCCAAAGCTGAGGTCCGGGCAGAGGCAGAACGCCGCGGCCTGTCGGTCGCGAAGAAGCCGGACAGCCACGACATCTGCTTCATCGCCGACGGCGACACGCGGGGCTGGCTCGCCGAGCGCATCGAGATGGAGCCCGGGAACATCGTCGACGAGACTGGAGCCACGGTCGGGGAGCACGCCGGTGCGAATGCCTTCACGGTGGGCCAGCGCAGGGGTCTGCGGCTCGGCCACCCGGCTCCGGACGGGAAGCCCCGCTTCGTCCTCGAGGTCCGGCCCAAGGACAACACCGTGGTTGTGGGTCCCGAGCGGCTCCTCGCAGTCAGCGAGATCCGAGGCATCCGTGTCTCGTGGGCGGGCGTGCCGGTCGCGTCGGCCGAGTCCGGCGAGGAGTTCGCCTGTACGGCACAGGTCCGAGCCCACGGGGACCCGGTGCCCGCGCGTGCGCGGCTCACGTTCGCAGACAGGCACGACGCGGACCCGCACAACGCGGACCCGCACAACGCGGACCCGCACGACGCCGTCCTGGTCGTCACGCTCGATACTCCCCTCCGCGGGGTCGCCCCCGGGCAGACCGTGGTGCTCTACCAGGGCACGCGCGTACTCGGGCAGGCGACCATCGATGCGGCACGATCCCTCGACCGCGCGGCGCTCTAACCCCGACCGCGGCGCCGATCCGGGCGCTTCGCCCCAGGCCTGGGCTCACGCATGCGGCTGATTGACAGAGTTTTCCCAGCGTACATCTAGCCTTTTCCCAGCATGCGTGACCCGCGGCTAGCCTGCCCATGTCCCTGCTCGTCGCAGGAACGTTCGTAGGAAGCCATCAGGAAGAAGGATCCATGCCTGCCTCCCAGCGCCGCGCACGAATCGCCGCCGTATCGGCCGCGCTTGCCCTCACCGCGGCGGTCGCCACGACTGCCGCTGCGACTGCCTCACCTGCTCCCCAGCCCTCTCCGCAGCATGCCGCGCAGGCAGCCAAGGACGCCTTCAGCTTCGCGGTCATCGGTGACACGCCGTACGGTGCCGGCGCCCTCGCCGCGTTCCCCTCCCACGTGGCACAGCTCAACGCCGACAAGTCCTTGGACTTCGTGGTCCACGTGGGCGACATCAAGAACGGCTCAGACAAGTGCTCGAACGAGTACTTCGACACCATTCGCGCCGACTTCGACCAGTTCACACACCCCCTGATCTACACGATCGGCGATAACGAGTGGACGGACTGCCACCGCACCAGCAACGGGGCCTACAACCCGCTCGAGCGGCTCGCCAGGCTGCGCGAGGTCTTCTTCGATGAGCCCGGCAAGACCCTCGGCGCGACGATGCCCGTGACGAGCCAGGCTGATCTCGGTATCCCCGAGGATGTTGCATTCACGCGCAATCGGGTCGCGTTCGCGGCCGTCAACGTGCCCGGAAGCAACAACTCGATGCTCCCCTGGACTGGTCTCGGCAAGACCGCGCCGACCTCCGAGCAGGTTGCGGAGGTCCAGCACCGCACGGACGCCGTGATCGTTGAGATCAAGAAGACGTTCGCCGAAGCCCGCCAGCGGAACGACCGTACGGTTGTCGTGCTGCAGCAGGCGGACATGTTCGACCCGACCTACAACGTGCCGTGGACGGACATCAGCGCCTTCACCCCGATCGTCCAGACGCTCATCGACGAGGCCAGCGCGTTCAGCGGTGACGTCTACCTGTTCAACGGGGACAGCCACGTCTACAACGCAGACCGCCCGCTGGCCGCCGGATCCCCATGGCTCTCGAAGTACGGCGTGACCGGGTCTGCGCACAACCTCCAGCGGATCACGATCGATGGCTCCGCCAAGGCCACAAACTACCTGCGCGTCGACGTGGCCGGGAACGGCTCGGCCGGCAAGGACCAGCCGGTCCTGAGCTGGGATCGCGTGTCCTTCAAGTAGGCAGTCGCCGCGCGGAGCACACCTCGCGGCGGTGCGGACGACGGCGCGCGGCGAGTGCCGCCGTCGTCCGCGCCTTCGGTACCGCTGCTTCTCACCCCGTGGCGGATGGAGGGGGCAAAGGTCACCGTTCGGTCTCGATACATCAAGGATGTCCTTCATTTCGAGTCAAGGGTGATTGAATCGAGACATCAGTCTGTGCCCTGAGTCACGTTCGGTGCGCCGAACGCGCGCGGGCACGGCCACGATTCGACAAGAAAAGGCCATTGATGTCTAAGACCAGAACTGCCGTGCGGAGCGCTATCGCGCTCGCCGGCGTCTCCATGCTCGCTCTGACGGCGTGCACCGGACCGTCCGGGGGATCATCCTCCAGCGGCTCGGCTGGCGGAGGGGGCCCCGTGACCGTCGGTACCACCGACAAGGTCACGTTCCTCGACCCGGCGGGGTCCTACGACAACGGATCGTTCATGGTCATGAACCAGATCTACCCGTTCCTCCTCAACTCAAAGCCGGGCAGCGCGGAACCGCAGCCGGACATCGCCGAGTCGGCCTCCTTCACGTCGCCGACCGAGTACACGGTCAAGCTCAAGAGCGGACTCAAGTGGGCCAACGGCGACTCGCTTGATTCCGCCGATGTGAAGTTCTCCTTCGACCGCCAGGTCAAGATCAACGACCCCAACGGTCCGGCGTCCCTCCTCGACAACCTCGACAGCACCGAGGCGAAGGACGCAACCACGGTTGTGTTCCACCTCAAGCAGGGCAATGACCAGACCTTCCCGCAGGTACTGACCGGCCCCGTTGGACCGATCGTGGACCACAACGTGTTCCCGGCGGACAAGGTCATGAACGACGAGGACATCATCGCGAAGAAGGCCTTCGCCGGCCCGTTCACGATCTCCTCGTACCAGAAGAACCAGCTCGTCTCCTTCAAGGCGAACCCGGACTACAAGGGCCTGCTCGGAGCCCCCAAGACCGATACCGTCAACCTCAAGTACTACTCCGACTCGAACAACCTCAAGCTCGATGTGCAGCAGAGCAACATCGACGTTGCCTGGCGCTCGCTGCCGGCGACCGATGTCGACAGCCTGTCGAAGGATTCCAAGGTCAAGGTCTACAAGGGCCCGGGCGGCGAGATCCGCTACATCGTCTTCAACTTCGACACGATGCCGTTCGGCGCCAAGACGCCTGAGGCCGATGCCAAGAAGGCCCTCGCCGTGCGCCAGGCCATGGCGGACCTCGTGGACCGCGAGGCCATTGCGACTCAGGTCTACAAGGGCACGTACACGCCGCTCTACTCGTACGTCCCAGACGGTTTCCCCGGCGCCACGACGCCGCTCAAGTCGATGTACGGCGACGGTTCGGGCAAGCCGAGCCTCGACAAGGCCAAGCAGGCACTTTCCGCTGCCGGGGTCACTGGTCCGTTGACGCTCAACCTCCAGTACAACCCCGACCACTACGGGAAGTCCTCCGGCGATGAGTACGCCCTCGTCAAGCAGCAGCTCGAAAACGGCGGCCTCTTCAAAGTCAACCTGCAGTCGACCGAGTGGGTCACCTACTCCAAGGACCGGGCCAAGGACGCCTACCCGATGTACCAGCTCGGATGGTTCCCGGACTTCTCCGATCCGGACAACTACCTGACGCCGTTCTTCACGAAGAACAGCTTCCTCAAGAACCATTACGACAACCCGACGGTCCAGGACCTGATCACCAAGGAAGCGACGAACCCGGACAAGTCTGCCCGCGAGAAGCAGATCGGCGATGTCCAGGACGCCGTGGCCAAGGATCTTTCGACCCTGCCACTGCTCCAGGGGTCGCAGGTCGCCGTGGCCGGCGCATCGGTCAAGGGCGTCGACTCGACCCTTGACCCGTCGTTCAAGTTCCGCCTCGGCGTTCTGAGCAAGTAGCCGACACGGACAACAGCTAGACCGAACAGCGGCGGGATGCGGATCGCATCCCGCCGCTGCGGTGCGAAGGAACACCATCATGACTGCACTGACAGAGGCGCCCCCCGAAGCTGCGGGCGTTCCCGCGCCTGCCGCGAAATCCAACGGCGGCGGGCTCCTGACCTACCTGATCATCCGATTCCTGCTCATCATCCCTACGATCCTCATCCTCGTGACGATGGTCTTCTTCCTCATGAGGATCACCGGTGACCCGATCACGGCCGCCCTGGGTGGTCGCCTCCCGGCCGACCAGCTCCAGGAGCGGATCCATCAGGCCGGTTACGACCGGCCGATCCTCATCCAGTACGTCGAATACCTCGGCCAGATCTTCACCGGCAATTTCGGCCGGACCATCTCGGACAACCGGGCTGTGACCGAGATGCTCGCGACCTTCGGCACCGCGACGCTCGAACTTGCCGTCAACGCCGTCGTGGTCGCGCTCGTCATCGGGATCCCCCTCGGGATGATCGCGGCCCACCGCCGGGACAAGGGGGCCGACGCCGGTCTGCGGGTGTTCGCGATCCTCTCCTACGCCACGCCGGTATTCTTCGCCGGCCTTCTGCTCAAGCTCATCTTCGCGGTATGGCTCGAGTGGACCCCCGTGGCCGGGCGCGCAACGACGGCGACTGAGCTTGCCCTCACGCAGCTGTCCGCACCGACGGGCATCTACTGGCTCGACGCACTCCGCAGCGGTGACATGGCCGCTTTCTGGGATGTCGAGTCGCATGCGATCCTCCCCGCGCTCGCCCTCGGCCTCCTCACCGCCGGCGTCTTCCTGAGGCTCGTGCGGACCAACCTCATCGGCACGCTCGGCAAGGACTACATCGAGGCGGGGCGCTCGCGCGGCGTGAGCGAGTTCCGGCTCGTGAGGAAGCATGCGTACAAGCCGGCACTCATCCCCATCATCACGGTCATGGGCCTGCAGATTGCCCTCCTTCTGGGCGGTGCCGTGCTCACGGAAACCACCTTCGAGTGGAAGGGCCTCGGCTTCCAGCTGGCGCAGTACCTCACTGCGCGCGACTTCGTGGCGGTGCAGGGGATCGTGGTGCTCTTGGCCGTCATTGTCGCCCTGACGAACTTCATTGTGGACGTCGTCGCCGCGCTGATCGATCCGAGGGTGAGGTACTGATGTCCACTCCGTCCAGCGCCCAGCCGCTTCCACAGATCGAGCGCAGGGATCCGCTCTGGACCCGGCTCCCGATCGTTGCGCAAGTCCGCACGAGCGTCGGCGTCCAGCGTGCCATGCTCGTGGCGGGCCTCGTCCTGACCGGGATCTTCGTCCTTCTCGCGATCTTCGCCCCCCTGATTGCCCCCTTCGGCTTCTCGCAGATCGGGGACGCTGACGGGAATTTCCCGACCCAGGATCCCCCGGGGGCGAAGCACCTCTGGGGTACGACCGTCGGCGGCTTCGACGTGTTCTCCCGGGTCGTCTGGGGAGCCCAGACCGCGATCCTTGTGATCTTCGTGGCCGTGATCCTCTCGATCTTCATCGGCGTGGCCCTCGGACTCGTCTCCGGTTACCTCGGAGGCTGGCTCGACCGGATCCTCGTGGTCATCGCGGATGCCGTCTACGCGTTCCCGTCTCTGCTCGTGGCGATCGTCATGTCGATCGTCATCAGCCACGGCCAGTCGAACCTGTGGGGAGGAATCCTGGCGGCGGCCATCTCCATCACGGTGGTCTTCATCCCGCAGTACTTCCGCGTGGTGCGCGCCGAGGCGATCCGCCTCAAGGCCGAGCCGTTCGTCGAGTCAGCGAAGGTCATCGGCGCATCGACGTGGCGCGTCATGGGACGCCACATCTTCCGCAATGCCACCCGCAGCATCCCGCTCATCTTCACGCTCAACGCCTCGGAGGCGATCCTGACGCTCGCCGGTCTCGGCTTCCTCGGCTTCGGCATCGAACCCACGAGCGCCGCCGAGTGGGGCTTCGACCTCAACAAGGCGCTGAGTGACGCGACCGCGGGCATCTGGTGGACCGGAGTCTTCCCGGGCCTCGCGATCGTCCTCACGGTGCTGGGCTTGACCTTGGTTGGCGAGAGCATGAATGACCTCGCCGACGCGCGGATCCGCACCCGTGGCAAGAAGAGCGCGCCCAAGGGTGCCGCGACAGCACCGGCCAGCCCGGAAGGAGATGCAGCATGACCGAGCAGCTCAACGTGACGCCCGCGGGTGCCCCGGGGCCGAAGGCCACGGTCTTGGACATCGATGACCTCGAGGTTACCTTCGCGACCGATTCCGGAGACGTCAAGGCGGTGCGCGGTGTGAGCCTCGACGTCCGCGCAGGCGAGGTGGTCGCCGTCGTCGGCGAATCCGGGTCCGGCAAGACGGTGACGGCCAAGACCATCCTGGGCCTCCTGCCCGAGACGGCCACGAGCTCCGGCGCCGTCGTGATCAACGGGCACAACGTCGTGACGCTCAGCGCAGCCAAACTGCGCGAGCTGCGCGGACGCGACGTTGCCATGGTGTTCCAGGAGCCTTCCACGGCCCTCAATCCCGTCTTCACCGTCGGGTGGCAGATCGCGGAGGGCATCAGGGCACACCACGACCGTGAGGGCCGGAAGATCGGGCGCAAGGAGGCGAAGGAGCGGGCCGTCGAGGCGCTGCGCAAGGTCGGCATCCCGGACCCCGAGAAGCGCGTCGACTACTACCCGCACCAGTTCTCGGGCGGGCAGAAGCAGCGCGTGGTGATCGCCGCGGCACTTGCCCTCGACCCGGAGCTCATCGTCGCCGACGAGCCGACGACGGCGCTCGACGTCACCGTCCAGGCCGAGATCCTCGAGCTCCTGCGAGACCTCAGAGACCTCTACGGGACCTCGATCGTGCTCATCACCCACAACATGGGCGTGGTCGCGGACCTCGCGGACCGCGTCGTGGTGATGTACCAGGGCGAGGTGGTCGAGGAGGCGCCCGTGCAGACGCTGTTCGCCTCGCCGCGGGAGGACTACACGCGCCGCCTGCTCGATGCCGTCCCGCACCTCGGGCGCGACTCGGCCTCCGAAGGCGCGAGCGAGCGGCTGCACCAGGGCGAGGTGCTCGTACGGGCCGAAGGCCTCGACATCACGTACCCAGGCCGTCTCGGCACGCCCGCGTTCCGCGCCGTGCAGGGGGTGTCCTTCACCGTGTCCGCCGGCGAGGTCTTCGGCCTCGTGGGCGAGTCCGGCTCGGGGAAGACGACGATCGGCCGCGTCATCGCGGGTCTCAACAGGGCCACGGGCGGGAGCCTCACGGTCCTCGGACACGAGATGGTCGGGTTCAAGGAGCGGAGCTTCAGGCCCGTCCGCAAGGACATCGGTTTCGTGTTCCAAGACCCCGCGGCGTCGTTCAACCCGCAGCTGACGATCGGCGAGTGCGTCGCCGAGCCGCTCGTGGTCCACACCGAGCTCGGTTCCGTGCAGGTGCGGCGGAAGGTGGGCGAGCTGCTCGAGTCCGTCCAGCTTCCCTCCTCCTACGCCGCGCGGTACCCGCACGAGCTCTCGGGCGGCCAGCGCCAGCGCGCCTCGCTCGCGCGGGCCCTCGCCCTCAGGCCGAAGCTGCTGATCGCCGACGAGCCCACCTCGGCCCTCGACGTCTCGGTCCAGGCGAAGGTCCTCGAGCTGTTCCGCGAGATCCAGGCCGAGTTCGGGTTCGCCGCGCTGTTCATCAGCCACGACCTCGCGGTCGTGGACCAGCTCAGCCACTGGGTGGGCGTCCTGTACAAGGGCCGGCTCGTCGAACAGGGGATCGGCACCCGGGTCATGGGGTCTCCCCAGGACGACTACACGAAGCGGCTCATCGCCTCGCTGCCCGTCCCGGACCCGGTCGAGCAGGCGGAGCGGAGGAAGGCACACCGGGCCCTCCTCGGTCTCTGACCCCGCATCGCTGGGACATGACCCCGCATCGCCCAAGGCGTTGCGGGGTCACGTTCCTGCGCTGTGAGGTCACGCGTCGGGCCCCGGTCGGGCTCCGTGATCCCCGGCCCATAGACTGATCACCATGACCGAGCAGCGCCACGACACCGAAGCCGAGACGACCGAGCATCCTTCCTCCGCGTCCTACGATCCGACCGCGAGCTCGCTCACGGGCCACGTGGACCCTGCCGTGATGGCGGAGCTGCTCTCGATCCGCTCGAGCATCGACAACTTCGATGCGACGCTCGTGTACCTCTTGGCGGAACGTTTCAAGGTGACCCAGCGCGTGGGCTTCCTGAAGGCGAAGCACCAGCTCCCGCCTGCAGATCCGGATCGCGAGGCCGCCCAGATCGCCCGCCTGCGCCGTCTGGCCGAAGAGGCCCAGCTGGACCCGGCCTTCGCGGAGAAGTTCCTCAACTTCATCATCAGCGAGGTTATCCGCCACCATCAGGCGATCGCCGAGGACCACGGCCAGGGCGTGAACGAGGGCCAGCCCCTGGAGCCGAGCGAGCGCCAGCCGGATCCGCGCGCGTGACGGGCCAGGTCACCGCGACCGCGCTCGGGGACTGGCCGGGCACCGATCCGATCGAGGCGGCCAGGGCAATCCGCGGCGAACTCGGCACCCCGCATCTTCCGTTCCTCGCCGAGCTTCCCGCCCGCGGCGTGGGGTCCGACCCGGTCGGCCGCACGGCATCGCTCCTGACGGACCTGCACGCGGACGTCCAGCCGCACGGCTGGCGCCTCGTTCCGCACCCTGGCAGGGACGCCCGGCGCGCGGAGTCGGCGCTCTCGACCGACCTCAATGTCCTGGCCGATCTCGTGGGCGCCGAGGAACGCAGTGCGGAGGAACTCCACGTGCGCATCCTCGGGCCGCTGAGCCTCATGGCGGGCACCTATCTGCCCTCGGGCGAGCGGATCCTCGCCGACCACGGCGCGCGGCGAGACCTTGCGCAGTCCCTCGCGGCCGGCGTCGTGCCGTTCCTCGACCGCGTGGCCCGAGCGGTCCCGGGGACGCGCCTCACGGTCCAGCTCGACGAGCCGGACGCCGCACGCGTGCTCGCGGGACTCGTGCCCACGGCGAGCGGCTACCGCACGCTCCGGTCGGTACCAGCCGAGGAGGCCCGTGCTGCGTGGGAAGGCGTCGTCGCGGCGCTCCACGGCGCGGACGCAGAGGCCGTCGTCGTGAATCTGCCGGGCTGGGAGGCGCCGATCGGCGGTGTCCTCGCCGCCGGCGCGGATGGTGTCTCGCTGCCCCTCGCGGACCTGACCGTGCCTCAGTGGGAGGAACTCGCCGGGGCGATCGAGGCGGGTTCGCGGCTGTGGCTGGGCGCGCTTCCGCACGACGGCGGTGCGCCTCCCGCCACGCGGGACCTCGCCGAGCGCGTGGTCCGGCCGTGGCGGCAGCTCGGCCTGCCCTTCGACGCGCTCGACGCCGTCCGGCTCACCCCCGAGGGAAGCCTCGCTGCGTTCACTCCAGCTGAGGCGACGGCGCGGCTCACGCGGACCGTCAAGCTTGCGGACGCAGTCAACCAGATAGCTCACGGCTGAGACCCGGAGCCCCGGCAGGGCGCGGCAGGCAACTCAGCCCTGACGCCGCCGCAGGTGCTCCTCGGCGAGCGCATCCATCTCCTCGTCGCTGAGCTCGTCGAACGAGCGTGCCTCGCGCCGGTCGCTGTGGGAGAACCGCACGAACATGAGGATGATCACCGGGATGTCCACCGCCTCGGCGATGAACCAGAGGAGGTCGCCGGCGAGCTGCTGGTCGCGCAGCGGCGAGGGGAACCACGACGGAGCGCCTGCCGCCCAGGAGGTGGCGCCGTCGAGCACCGTGGGGCTGAGCCGGAGGAAGATGCCCGGAATCGCATCCGCGAGCAGCTCGATGAACACGTAGACGAACTCGAGCACGATGAAGGCGCTCGATCGCTCGAACGAGTCGGCCTCGGTGAGCGGGAGGGCGAGGATGAGCCCGATGATCGGCGCCATGATGCTCAGCGCCCCGCTCGCAAACGGATCGGCGCGGTAGGCCTGGAAGAGCGGCGTGAGGAAGGTTCCGAACAGGATGAGCCCGACGATCGGTGCCACGTAGGAGTTCCCGAGGATCTTCACCGGCCGGCTGGCCATGATCCGGTTCAGGCGCGCCCGGCCGGAGTCCGCCAGCGCGGCCTGCGCGAGCCCGAGCGGCCGGCCCAGTCCCGCGAGGAGCGGAATCACAAAGAACATGAGCGAGACCTTGAGCGTGAACGCCCACCGCAGCGACGAGCCGTAGGCCCCGGCGAAGCCGCACGCGAGCACGAGGTACGGCACGAGGCCGAGGACGTAGAAGCACAGCACCCGCCACAGGGGCCAGCGGACCCCTGCCCGGCGGGCCCGCATGAGCCCGACCCCGTACAGCACCGCGGCGGCCAGACCGAGCGCGAGCGCGGCGGGATCGATGGTGGCAGAGGCGAAGACGGTCGAGAGGGGCGGCACGCCCGGATGATAGCCCGGGAGGCTGGGACGCGGCTGGATGCTGCCCCGGCGTCGTCCACCCGACGACTAGAATGGATCAGACGCGCGCCCGGCGCGCAGTAGACGCCGGATGCACGCGGTTGACCGGTACTTGGGGGAGAGTGGAAGGTATGAAGGCACGCATTCTGGTCGTCGACGACGATGAGGCACTGGCCGAGATGATCGGCATCGTCCTGCGCAACGACGGTTTCGACCCGGTCTTCTGCGCGGACGGCGCCCAGGCGCCCGACGTGTTCCGTGCGCAGAAGCCGGATCTGGTCCTGCTGGACCTCATGCTCCCCGGACTCGACGGGATCGAGGTGTGCCGGCAGATCCGTTCGGAGTCCGACGTCCCGATCGTCATGCTCACCGCCAAGTCGGACACTTCTGATGTGGTCCGCGGGCTCGAGTCGGGTGCCGACGACTACGTGCCGAAGCCCTTCAAGCCGGCCGAGCTCGTCGCGCGGGTCCGGGCGCGCCTGCGCCCGGGCGAGACCAAGGCGCCCGAGACCCTGCGGGTCGGGGAGGTCACCATCGACGTTGCCGGCCACACGGTCAAGCGCTCGGACGAGCACGTTTCCCTCACGCCCCTCGAGTTCGACCTGCTCGTGGCCCTCGCCCGCAAGCCGTGGCAGGTGTTCACGCGCGAGCTCCTCCTCGAGCAGGTGTGGGGCTACCGGCACGCCGCGGACACGCGCCTCGTGAATGTCCATGTGCAGCGCCTGCGCTCCAAGATCGAGCGCGATCCCGAGGCACCCGAGATCGTCCTGACCGTGCGCGGCGTCGGGTACAAGGCCGGCGCCTAGCCGCGCGCGGCGCCAGGCAGCCCATCCACGGACCCCAGAGGCATGGACACGGAGCAGGACCATCGCACTCCCGCCGGGACGCCCCCGGAGGGGGGCGCCTCTGCCGTGCCTGAGGGGACTGAAGCCGGCCACGAGCCCCCGGCGGGCAGCGTCGCGGCGGCCTGGAGCGCCGTCGTGCGTGATCCGCGATGGGAGAAGGCCAGGGAACACGCGCGGATCGCCGCGAAGCGTGCGCGCATCCTCCTCTACAGGGCCGTGCGCACGGCATGGCGCGGGCTCAGGGGCGTCTGGCCGATGGTCGCCGGACTGCGGACCGGGTTCGCCCGCCGGTGGCGGCGCTCGCTCCAGTTCCGCACCGTGCTCATCACGCTCGTGCTCACGTTCGTCTCATTCCTCGCGGTCGGGGCATACCTCTCCAACCAGATAGCCAACAACCTCTTCCAGGAGCGGCTCGCCCAGGCCGAGGTGCAGACCCGGCAGTCGGTCCAGCAGGTCCAGGAGACGTTCGACGGCGCGCAGGTCACCGACCAGCAGGGCGTCCTCAAGCTCGTCAACGACACGCTCAACCAGCTCGAGGCCCGGGAATCCGGCACACCGCGCCAGTACGTCTTCCTCGCCGTGCCCAACCAGGACCAGCCACGAAACCGCTGGGTCGACTCGCGGGCGTCCTACCTGCGCACCGAGAACGACATCCCGCAGTCCCTCCGGGACGCGGTCCAGCATTCGCAGCAGGAGCAATACTGGCAGTCCATCCCGCTCACGGTGGACAACCGCATCCACCCCGCGGTCGCCGTCGGCAACAAGGTCAGCTTCGGCGGCACGGTCTACGAGCTGTACCTCATCTACGACATAGAGACCGCCCAGTCGACTCTCGACGACATGCAGAACGTGCTCTGGTTCGGCGGCATCTTCCTCCTGCTGCTCATCGGCGCCATCACGTGGATCGTCACGCGCAGCGTTGTCTCGCCCGTGAGCCACGCCGCCGCGGTGTCGGAGAAGCTCGCGGCAGGACAGCTCGAGGAGCGCATGGCCGTCGAGGGGGAGGACGAGGTGGCGCGGCTCGGTGCGTCGTTCAACCACATGGCGGCCAACCTGCAGGAGCAGATCACGGCGCTCGCTAACCTCTCCCGCATGCAGCAGCGGTTCGTCTCCGACGTGAGCCACGAGCTCCGCACCCCGCTGACCACCGTGCGCATGGCGGCGGAGGTCCTCCATGATGCCCGGGACGAGTTCAACCCCGTCACGAAGCGCTCGGCCGAGCTACTGTACAACCAGGTGGAGCGCTTCCAGGCCCTCCTGAACGATCTGCTCGAGATCTCCCGCTTCGACGCGGGCGCCGCCGTCCTCGACGCCGAGGCCCAGGACATCCTCCCCGTGATCCGCGCGGTCATCGAGACGGCTGCGCCGATCGCGGCCGACTCCGGGTCCGAGGTCCGGCTCTTCTCACGCGCGCCGAGCATCATCGTGGACATGGACGACCGCCGGATCGAGCGGGTGCTTCGGAACCTCCTCCTCAATGCCCTCGAGCACGGCGAGGGCCGCCCCGTGGAGGTCTTCGTCGCGGCCAACGCCGACGCCGTCGGGGTGTCCGTGCGCGATCATGGGATCGGGATGTCCCCGACCGAGGCGTCCCGCGTGTTCGACCGCTTCTGGCGCGCCGACCCGGCCCGCGCACGCACCACCGGCGGGTCCGGCCTTGGCCTCTCGATCGCGATCGAGGACGTCAAACTGCACAACGGCTGGCTGCAGGCCTGGGGCGAGCGCGGCGAGGGCTCGTGCTTCCGCCTGACCCTGCCGCTGCGGAGCGGGGGGACGATCGCCGAATCGCCCGTCGCGCTCGAGCCGGCCGGGGGCGACGTCGTGCTCGTCGAGGAGCAGGCGACGCGCGGGGTCCTGCTGGGAATGCCGCAGGTTTCGCACGCCCAGCGGCTGGCGGGTGCCGCGCACGACGCCGCGGGGACGCCTACCGCCGACCCTCACCTCGCGCGCGGCGAGGGCCCCGCCGCGACGGGCGGCCGGACGGACGAGAGGCCGTGATGCGGCGCGTCATCCCCGCAGCGCTGGTCGCGCTCCTCCTCGCCCTCGCCGCCCTCGCCGGGTGCGCCCAGATCCCCACGACGGGTCCGGTGGGCAAGAGCCGCGACGGCGCCGTGACCCTCGGAAACGCGCCCCAGTACATCCCGCCGGGCCCGCGTGACGGCTCGACTCCCCAGGCCACGATCGAGGGGTTCTTCAATGCCGGCAGCGGCTACCAGAACGACTTCACGGTCGCGAGGCAGTTCCTCGCACCGGCGCAGTCCGTCTCGTGGAAGCCCAGCAACCGGACGCTCGTGTACCGGGGGAGCGCCACCGTGGTCGCCAATGGGCAGGAGAACGGCTACAGCTACGAGTTCGATCTCGCCTACTCCGTCGACGGCGAGGGGATCGCGACCCCCTTCCCTGCGGGGACCAAGGAGCACATCGACGTCACGCTGTCCCAGGTGGATGGCCAGTGGCGCGTCTCGAAGCTCCCGGATGGCACGGCCATTCCTGAGGAAACCTTCAAGCAGCTCTACAAGTCGTTCCCGCTGTACTTCTACGACCCCTCATTCACGATCCTCGTGCCGGATGTGCGCTGGTTCATCGACAACTCCGGTGTCGCGAAGTCCCTCGTGAGCGCCCTCATCGCAGGGCCGGCTCCGTACCTGCGCTCGGCCGTCACGACGGCCTTCCCGCAGGGCATCCATCTCGAACGGGAGTCGGTGCCCATCGTGGACAACACCGCGCAGGTCGACTTCACGTCCGAGCTTCGCGACGCGTCGTTCACCGACCGGCAGCGGATGCGGAACCAGCTCCTGCGGACCTTCACAGGCATCAGCTCGGTGGTGGGCGTCACCCTCCGCTCGAACCAGAGCGATGTGGCCATCGATGATCCGAGCGGCGGAAGGGCCGCTCCCGACCCGATCGTGGACCCCAAGGTCCCCTCGTGGCAGATCGGGGTGGCCGGCGGCGAGCTCGTGCAGTACGTCAATCGGCAGGCCACGCGGATCGACGGGCTGCGCAGCGTGTCCCAGTTCGGCCCGCACCAGCCGGCGGCCGCCGTGACGCAGCATCTCTATGCGTTCATCGGCGACGGGCCGGCGCTCTACTCCGTCATGCCGGATCAAGCCCCGCGCCTCCTCGACTCGAGGACGCGACTGAGCCCGCCCTCGATCAGCCCGTTCGACTGGATCTGGACGGCCGGCCCCGGGGCAAACGGCGCCACCGAGGTTGTGGCCTACAAGCCGGCGGGCGTGGCCGAGGGCGCCGAGGTTCCGAAGGTGACGATGGCACCGGGCTGGCTTGCCGGGCGCACCGTCGAGGATCTGAGGATTTCGCGGGATGGTGCGCGCGCGCTCGTCCTCTCGACGCAGGGAGGATCCACGGTGCTCCAGCTGGCCGGCGTCGTCCGGGCCGCGGACGGGACGCCGCGTGAGCTCACGACGCCGATCACGCTCTCGACCACCGAGAAGAACCCCCGCCGGGCGGTCTGGGTCGACGAAGTCACGGTGCTCGTTTCGGGTGTTTCCGCGAACGACCCGGTCACGCCGGAACTGGTGTCCCTCAAGGGCGGAGACCCGCGCCAGCTTCCGGCACTGGCGGGAATCCAGTCGGTCTCGGCGGGCAACGGCGATCAGGAGATCACCGCGCAGACCTCGGCCGGGGTTTTCCTGCTTGCGCGCACCACGTGGATCGACGTGGGCAAGGGCGTCGAGGGGCTCTCCTCCGCGGGATAGCGCTGTGTCCGCGCGGTGCGGGCGAGGGCCCAGGGAAAGCCTGTGTTCGTCGACGGGAGGAATCCCCACGGTGGGTCCGAGAACGGGCTCCGTCTCGGGTTGTCCACATACGGGTCCGACGGGTGGTGCAGAGCCGCGTGCACGGGCAGGCTCGGGGTATGGGGAGCGCGAGGAAGTCGGCCGAACCGGTGGTCGCGGCCGGGCGGCACGCCGGGCGGCCGCTGGGGCTCTCGGCACGCTTTCGCGACGGCCTGATGGCGGTAGCGGGCGAGCTGCTCGGGCTGGTGGTTCCCGTCGAATGCGTCGCCTGCGGAGCGCCCGATACCCAGCTGTGCCCCGCCTGCACGAGGAGGCTGAGGGCACTGACCGCCCGGCCCGCACGTGTCGACGAGCATGCTCCGGCCCTCATCGAGGCGAGCGGGCGGGTGCTGCTCCCGGCGGTGGCGGCTGGCCCCTACCGCAACGAGCTCTCGCTCGCGCTCCTGGCCTTCAAACGCCACGGGAGTGCGGCCCTCGCGGGGGAGCTGTCCGCCGCCCTGGCCCGCGCCCTCCGCGCCGCCGCGGGATCCGCGGGCGGGGGAGTCCTGCTCGTGCCGGTGCCCACGAGCCGGTCCGCCTACCTGCGCCGGGGCTTCGACCCGCTCAGGCTCCTCCTGACGCGCGTTCGCCGCGAGGCGCGGCTTCCGCCGGGTACAGCATGGGTCGAGGCGCTGGGGCCCCGCCGCCGGGCCCTCAGGGAACGCGCTGCTGCCGTCGCCGCCAGGGCGGTGGGGGCTGGGGAGAGCTCCCAGAAGGGGCTCGGCCGGTCCCAGCGACGGTCCCGCGTCTCCGGCTCGCTGACCGCCCTCCCGCAACCGAGGGTCCTGGGCCATGGCACGGGGCACGGTGCGGGAGCGCGCGGCACCGCGCTCGGTGCGCCACGTCGTGGACAACGATCGCTTCGGCAGTCCCTGCGTGGCCGACGGTGCGTCGTCGTCGATGACGTCCTGACGACTGGCGCCACGGTGCGGGAGGCGGCGCGGGCACTCGAGGCGGTCGGCGCCGTCGTCCTCGGAGTGGTGACGCTGGCCTACGTTCCCCACCCAGAGGCGCCGGGACGTGGCCCGCCGGCTACGCTCGGGGCGGACAGACCGGATTCAAGGTCAACAGGGGATGAATAAACGGTGACGATCCACTAACGTCAGTGGTAGGTCCCCTAGCCAGAAGGACCTGTCGATAGCGGCTCAGAAAGGGGCTCGACTGTCTGACGACGGAGCCCCTCAGAGCCGACATCGGGCTGAACTCAGAAGTATCTGGAGGGCACCATGGAGTTCAACATCAGCGGACGCAACCTGACGGTGTCGGATCGTTTCCGCGAGTACGCGAGCGAGAAGCTCGAGAAGATCGAAGCCTTGGCCGACAAGGTCCAGCGCGTCGATGCGAAGTGCTCCAAGCAGAACAACGCCAAGTCCGGCGCAGACCAGCTCACGGTTGAGCTGACCGTCACCGGCCGCGGGCCGGTGATCCGAGCCGAGGCCACGGCCCCGGACAAGTTCGCGGCGTTCGACCTCGCGTACGGCAAGCTCCTCGAACGTCTGCGGCGGGCCAAGGACCGGCGCAAGGTCCACCACGGCAAGCACACGCCGGTCGCCGTCAACGCCGCCACAGCCTCCCTCCCCGTGGTGAGCGGCAGCACGCCGATCTACGAGGAGGCTGCCCTGGAGGCGACCGCGGGCGCGGCAACGGAGCCGGCATCGCCGTACGAGGTCGAGAACGACATCCCGGCCGGAGACTCGCCCGTGTTGATCCGCCGCAAGGTCTTCCCCGCCGCGACTCTCACCCTCGATGACGCAGTGGACAACATGGAGCTCGTGGGTCACGACTTCTACCTCTTCATCGACGCGGACACGAACACTCCCTCCGTCGTGTACCGGCGCCGAGGGTGGACGTACGGGGTGATCAGCCTCGACCAGGCGTGCGAGCCCGGGGGAGACAAGGTCGAGGAGAAGATCCTCGCCTACCGCTCAAGTGACGCGGGCGCCGTTGTTCCCTGACGAATCGGCCTCCACTGCCCCAGTGGCGCAGACTGACGCGGCGGCGGTCCCCAGCGGGGCCGCCGCCGCGGCGTGCTGCGAGCCTGTCCGGGGGGTCGCCGCGTGACGGTGCGGCTCACCCTCGCTCAGGCGCGCCGCATGGCGCTCGCCGCGCAGGGGCTGCACCGTCCCCGGCCCTCCGTGCAAGCGTCGACGAGGACGCTCGTGCGGACCTTCGAGCGGCTCCAGGTAGTCCAGATCGACTCCGTCAACGTCCTCGCACGCAGCCACTACCTGCCGTTCTTCTCACGGCTCGGACCCTACGACCGGGCCGCGCTGGACCGGCTCTCGGCCCGGAGCCCGCGGCGGATGGTCGAGTACTGGGCACACGAGGCGAGCTATGTCCGGCCCGAACACTTCGAACCGCTGCGGGCCTGGCAGCGGCGAAAGTGGGTCGGGGCCCACGACCTCGATCCCCTGGAACGCGCCGGGCTGGCCGAGCGGATCCTGGCCGTCCTTGCCACGAGCCGGCCGCTCACCGCGGCCGCGCTCACCGGGCGGCTCGGCCACGTCGAGGAACGTCGGCGGGATCAGTGGGGGTGGAACTGGAATGCCGTCCAGCACGTGCTCGGGTCGCTCTTCGAGGACGGGCTCGTCAGCTCTGCCGGCCGGACGTCCTCGTTCGAGCGCCGCTACACGCTCACCTCGGCGATCGTTCCGGGTGCATCGCTGCCTGCCGACGGCGGGGCGGGCTATGCGCGCGACGGCGGCCCGGACGATGGTCTCCGCGTGCTGACCCGCGCGGCAGTCGGTGCGCACGGCATCGGGACGGCTCGGTGCGTGGCCGACTACTTCCGCCTGCCGGTCCGGCCCGTTGAGATGGTGCTCCGCGAGCTCGTCTCCACGGGAGAGGTCGAGGTGGTCGAGGTGCCGGGTTGGGGGACGCTCTACAAGGATTCGGCGGCCGCGCTCCCGCGTTCCGCCACGGGCCGCGCGCTGCTCAGCCCCTTCGATTCACTCGTATTCGAGCGGCGCCGGCTCGAGCAGCTCTTCGGCTTCAAGTACCGCATCGAGATCTACACGCCGGCTGAGCGTCGCGAGTACGGGTACTACGTGCTCCCCTTCCTCCTGCGGGATGTCATGGCGGCACGGGTCGACCTCAAGGCAGACCGTGTGGCCGGGACGCTGCTCGTCCATGCTGCACACGGCGAGCCGGACGCCCCGGCGGACACCGCCGTCGAGCTCGCTGCCGAACTCCGGCTCCTCGCGGACTGGCTCGAGCTCGACGACGTGCGGGTCGCCGACCGCGGAAACCTCGCCGTGCCGCTGCGTCGCGCAGCCCCACCACGGGTGGGGGCCAGCGGGAAAGGGAACCAGAGCGCGGTCCCGCGCGTGTCTCCCGTAGACTGAATCCCGCCGCAGCGCACGACTGCTGCTGCCCACGCCATTGACAAGGGAGCGAAAGCCACGTGGCAAACCTTCTCGAGAAACTCCTGCGAACCGGTGACCGCCGGACGCTCAAGCAGCTGCGGGTCTACGCAGATGCCATCAACGCGCTGGAGGACGAGTTCAGGGGCTTCACCGACGCGGAGCTGCGGGGCGAGACCGACCGCCTGCGGGAACGCCACGAGGACGGCGAGACGCTCGACGACCTGCTGCCCGAAGCGTTCGCGGCCGTCCGTGAGGCCGCGGGGCGCACGCTCGGGATGCGTCACTTCGACGTCCAGCTCATGGGCGGCGCGGCGCTGCATCTCGGCAACATCGCCGAAATGAAGACCGGTGAGGGCAAGACCCTCGTGGCTACCGCCCCGGCGTACCTCAACGCTCTCTCGGGCAAGGGCGTCCACGTGGTCACGGTCAACGACTACCTCGCCGAGTACCAGTCCGAGCTCATGGGCCGTGTGTACCGGTTCCTCGGCATCTCGAGCGGCTGCATCCTCTCCAACATGGATCCGGCGGAGCGCAAGCTGCAGTACGACGCGGGCATCACGTACGGAACCAACAACGAGTTCGGGTTCGACTACCTCCGCGACAACATGGCGTGGGACCAGAGTGAACTCGTCCAGAGAGGCCACAACTTCGCGGTCGTCGACGAGGTTGACTCGATCCTCATCGACGAGGCACGCACCCCGCTCATCATCTCTGGCCCGGGTCAGGGTGACGCCAACCGCTGGTACTCCGAGTTCTCGAAGCTCGTGCTCCGCCTGGGCGACGGCGACTACGAAGTCGACGAGAAGAAGCGCACGGTGGGTGTCCTCGAGCCCGGTATCGAGAAGGTCGAGGACTACCTCGGCATCCACAACCTCTACGAGTCCGCCAACACCCCGCTCATCGGGTTCCTCAACAATGCCATCAAGGCCAAGGAGCTCTTCAAGCGAGACAAGGACTACGTGGTGCTCGACGGCGAGGTGCTCATCGTCGACGAGCACACCGGCCGCATCCTTCCTGGCCGCCGCTACAACGAGGGCATGCACCAGGCCATCGAGGCCAAGGAGGGCGTGGAGATCAAGGCCGAGAACCAGACGCTCGCCACGGTCACCCTCCAGAACTACTTCCGCCTGTACGAGAAGCTGTCGGGGATGACGGGCACGGCCGAGACCGAGGCCGCCGAGTTCATGAGCACCTACAAGCTCGGGGTCGTGCCGATCCCGACCAACCAGCCCATGGCACGCATCGACCAGTCTGACCTCGTGTACAAGAACGAGGTGGTCAAGTTCGACGCCGTCGTGAAGGACATCTCGCGGCGTCACGCGACCGGGCAGCCGGTGCTCGTGGGCACCACGAGCGTCGAGAAGAGCGAATACCTCTCCAAGGCCCTCGCGAAGGCCGGGGTGCGCCACGAGGTCCTCAACGCGAAGAACCACGCGCGTGAGGCTGCGATCGTCGCGCAGGCAGGCCGCAAGGGCGCCGTCACCGTGGCCACCAACATGGCTGGCCGCGGCACGGATATCATGCTCGGCGGCAACGCCGAGTTCATGGCCGTTGCCGATCTTGCGGCGAAGGGCCTCGACCCCGAGGAGAACTCCGCAGAATATGAGGCCGCCTGGCCAGCCGCCCTCGAGGCAGCGAACAGCGCGGTCAAGGCCGAGCACGAGGAGGTGCTCGAGCTGGGCGGCCTCTACGTTCTTGGCACCGAGCGCCATGAGTCGCGGCGCATCGACAACCAGCTCCGCGGCCGGTCCGGCCGTCAGGGCGATCCCGGCGAGTCGCGGTTCTACCTCTCGCTCACCGACGACCTCATGCGCCTCTTCGGGACCGGCGGGGCCGAGCGCCTCATGGCCTCTAGCCTGCCGGATGACACCGCGCTCGAGTCGAAGATGGTCTCCCGGGCTATCCAGTCCGCGCAGGCACAGGTTGAGGGCCGCAACGCCGAGCAGCGCAAGAACGTGCTCAAGTACGACGACGTGCTCAACCGTCAGCGCGAGGCCATCTACGGCGACCGCCGCCGCATCCTCGAGGGCGACGACCTCCACGAGAAGGTGCAGTTCTTCTTGGAAGACACTCTGACCGCGATGGTCGAGTCGGCCACAGCCGAGGGCAACGGCGACGACTGGGACTTCCACGCGCTGTGGGGCAATCTGCGCACGATCTTCCCGATTTCCATCACTCCCCAGGACATCATCGACGAGGCCGGCGGCAAGCCGCGTGTCACCGTCGAGATGCTCAAGGAGGAGATCATCTCGGACGCGAAGCTCATCTATGCCGAGCGCGAGGCGCAGATCGGGCCGGACACGATGCGCGACGTCGAGCGCCGGGTGGTGCTCTCGGTGGTGGGCCGCAAGTGGCAGGAGCACCTCTACGAGATGGACTACCTCAAGGAGGGCATCGGCCTGCGGGCGATGGCCCAGCGTGATCCCCTCGTCGAGTATCAGCGCGAGGGCTTCGGAATGTTCCAGACCATGATGGAGGGCATCCGCGAGGAGTCGGTCGCCTTCCTGTTCAACCTCGAGATCCAGCCTGCCGAAGGAGTCCCAGCGGTGCAGGAGGCTCCGGCGCAGCCGGCTCAGCTGCAGTACTCGGCGCCGTCGGAGGACGGGTCCGCCGAAACGCACATCGAGCAGGCAAGGTCACGGGCGCCCCAGAACGGCGGGGCAGCCCGTCAGCAGCCAGGGCAGAAGCCGGCAGCCGGACAGAAGGGTCCGTCGCGTCCTTCGTCGAAGGGGGCACCGGGCCGCCGTTCAAAGCGCTGACGCCCGTGGAGTCCTGACGGTGCCGGAGGCCCGCCCCTGATCGAGGGGCGGGCCTCCGGCGTTCGTCCCACCGCTGAAAGGATGGAGTCAGCCGACCTCGAGGGCCGTGACCCGCCAGGACAGGCCAGCCGCCTCGAGCCGCAGGGCCACGGCGCGGCACCGCGCGGCGTCGGACACGACGACGGCTGCCTCATAGACCCCAGGCTGCACGAGCGTGGCATGGACGGCCTTGACCGCCGCGGACCGATGGAGGAGGGCGATCCTCGGAGCGTCGTTCCGGGAAACGGCACGTTTGCCTGCCATGGCGGCGCGCCGCAGATCTGCCCGGAGCTGGATGGGAGGGAGGAGGTCCCGATGGAGCCACGGCGCGAGCTGCATGACGGGCCTCGTCCCGGCGAGGACCTCCATGGCGGCTCGGGTGATGGCCGCCGCAAGCTTGCGGACCTCCTCCGCCTCGCGCGGCGAGGGAACGGCGTGCAGTCGGCGGGCGGGCCGCTCGCCGGTCTCCGGCGCGAGCGCCGAGCTCCCGGCAGTCCGCAGTCGTCCGCCGGGTCGGGGCGCGGGCCCTTGCTGGTGGCTGGGCCGGTGGAAACGCAGGACGTCGGCGGTGCGGAGCCCGCTCTCGACCACCTGGGGCTCCTTGCGGGACGTTCGCGTTCGGGTGACGGCGGCGAGGTCTGCGATTTTAGCGGCGTCCGCGGCGTCTGCGACGTCGGCGATGTTTGTGGCACCTGCATCGTTGGCGTTGTTTGCGGTGTCGGCAACCGCGGCGGGTGCGGGCGCCCGGGGTGACGTGCGCTCGGTGCTGGCCCCAGCGGCAGCGGGACGGGTAGATCCTGCGGCGGGCGCAGGGCTGGCGACGATGGGTGCGGTCATGGCAGGAATCCTTCGGCTGGGCTGCCGCAGCGCTTGCGGCAGGGAGGCGGCGCCCGACCAGAGGTGGGCGAGGTGGAACCGATGGGGCGTAGGTGCGCGCGAAGCGTGACGGCGCGCGCCCCTCGAGGTGCGGGCGGCTGGAGGCCCAGTGGCCGGAAAGTGGGGAGTTCGGACACGGCCGCGGCCGGAGGGTAGGAAGTCCGGACGGGCCGCGATCGGAAGGTACTCGCGGCTCGCGGCCGGGGCAGGCTGGGCTCAGCGCGGCGGGACGAGCAGCTGGCCGGGCCGGATCAGGTGGGGGCTGCCCCCGATGACTCCTTCGTTGGCGTCGTACCAGTCGGGCCATACGGCCGCGACCTCGAGGTCCGTTGCCCCAGGGCCGAGGTGCCGGGCGACGATGGACCAGAGGCTGTCTCCTGGGCGGACTTCCACCGGTTCCCTCGCGGAGCCTGCCGTCTCCCGCTTCGGCTGTTGCACGAGCAGCCCAGGGTCGGCAGGCACTGCGGGGGGAATCCACGCGGCTTGCGAAGGTGTGGGCGCAGCTGAGGGTGTGGGCGTGGCTGCCGCCGACGAGGGTTGGGCTGACGGGAGCGGTGAGGAGGGGCTGGCGGAAGGCGGAGCGGCTGGCAGCGCCGCGGCACCAACCGTTCCCCCCGCGGCCGCTGTTCCCCCCGCGGGCGCTGTTTCTCCCGCGGCTAGGGGGCTGGCGCTGCTCGGTCCGGCCGGCACCAGTGCAGCGGACGCCGACTGCTCAGATGGGGCAGCGTGCCATGCCGGATCGGGCAGGCCATCGGCGTGCGCCGCCGGAGCGGCCACGAGGCTCAGCCCGAGCGCCGCCATCGCCAGCCGGCGCATGAAGAGCGGAGCCAGGGCCCCGGTACGCTGAGATGCCCGATGGGAGCCCGCCGCCGCAAGGAGAGCGGATGCGATCGCCAGCGTCGCCGAGAAGACCCACCACGCCACGACCGAAAGGCCGATGATGCTGGCGAGAAGCCCCAGGAGGACATCGACGCGCGGCTCCCACGCGCCGTCGAGCGCGGCGGGAACGATCCGCAGCCAGTCGCCCCACCTGTTGGGCGCGATATTCCCCGCGAGCGTTCCTCCCGCGACCACTAGCACAGCCCCGAGCGCGAGTACCGCGGTAGTGACAAGGGCGTCCCCCGCGACCTGCTGCCGTTGTGTGTTCTCCATGAGACCCCCCGGTCTGTCTGGCCATCAATGGCCATTTTCTTCACTTGGATGCAGTTTGATGCTGTTTGATAAATCTGAACCAAGTTTGATCATGAAACTCGGCAATTGTCCAGTGGGGGTCTGCTTTGAGTCGGATTGACCGCCCGGACGGTTCCTCCCTAGGGTGATCGACATGCGCTGGGACGATGTGTTCGCCGATCTCGAAGGGCAGCTGGCAGCCGCGGGCCAGTTGGACCGGGAGGCCCAGGTGGCCGAGCTCGTGCGGGCGGAACAGGGTGCAATCGCCCTCGAAGACCGCCTGCGGGGTCAGGGCGAGACTCCGGTCCACGTGATGCTCGCAGGCGGCGTCCGGTTCCGCGGCACGCTCCGGCAGATCTCCGACGCCTGGTTCATCCTCGAGTCGGCCCCGCACAGCGTTCTCGTCCCTCTCCGGTCCGTCGTGACGGTGGCCGGTCTCGGGCGAAGGTCACGGACGGAGGCGTCCACAGTGCGCCGGACCCGCTCGCTGGCGTCGGCGCTGCGGACACTCGCGCGCGACCGTGCCCTCGTGACCTGCTTCCTTCAGTCGGGGCTTTCCGAACCGCTGACAGTCATCGGAACGATCGACACCGTCGGGGCGGACTATCTCGAGGTCATGCCGGTTCACGGAAGGAACGGGTCAGGGGTCGGCGGTGCAGTGGCGGTGCCGTTCGGGGCCCTGATCGCGGTGCGGTCCGGGGGCTAGGAGGTCCGGAGGCCCGGAGGATCAGCTTCCCGAGTGGGCTCGGCGGTTCTCGGCGAGCGCCTTCTCAGCTCTCGCATAGCTCTCCTGGATGTACTCCTCGAGCTTGACGTCCTCGACCCGCCACTGCCCCCGCCCTCCGACCTGGATGGCCTTGAGCTCCCCGCTGCGCACGAGGGCGTAGCCCTGCGCCGGGCTGATCTGGAGCTGCTCGCACACATCCGCGAGCGTCAGGAAACGAGGCATGGACACATTCTGCCACTTGAAGGCATCGTTCGGAGCGGATTGATGCAGTTATCCACAGTTTGATGCCGTTTGACGCGGTGCGACTTGGGCTGGACGCCGACCCCCGACAGAATGACGAAGGGGGCCGGTCAGCGGCCTGCGACTGGAGGGGAACGCAATGCCAGCTGCCGAGAATGCACCGGGGACCCGGCTCACGAAGCCGTCATGGAAGGATCCGCGGCTGCTCGTGGGTCTCCTTCTCGTGCTCGCATCCATTGCGGGCGTGGTCGCTCTCGTGGATGCCGCGGACAAGACGGTCGGAGCGTACGCCGCGAAGGAGGACATCGCCGTCGGCCAGACGATCGACGCGAGTCGGCTCGTCCGCGTCGACGTCCGGCTCGGGGACGCGGAGGGGCGCTACCTGGCCCCGGACGCCCTGCCGGAGGGCAAGGTCGCGCTCCAGCGCGTGGCCAAGGGTGACCTCGTGCCGGCATCGAGTCTCGGCGAGCCGCGCGCCGTCGACCGCAAGCCAGTCTCGATCAGCATCGGCCAGTCGCTCCCGGCCGAGGCCACGGTCGGGACGCGCGTGGACGTGTGGGTGGCGCTGCCCGATGGGCGCAACGGCTTCGCGGAGCCCAAGCTGCTCGTCCCGGGTGCTGAGATCGCCCACATCGAGGCGTCCTCGACGACCCTCGGCGGCAGCCGCGAGACGCACGTGCTCGTGCTGGTCGAGGATGCCAAGCTCGCCCAGGTGCTCGGGGCGCAGGCGAACAGCGCCAAGGTCTCCCTCGTCTGGAACCCCACGGGCGGCCCCCGATGAGCATTCCGGTCGTCACCATCGGCGCCGGCCAGGCCGAGCTCGTCGGGTCACTCGAGCGGCTCCACGGGCCGGTCACCGTGGTGCGCCGCTGCTCCGAGCTCGAGGAGCTCGTCGCGGCCTGCCAGACGGGGCTGGCCCGCGCGGCCGTCGTCGCCGGCGGCACCCAGGACATCACGGCGACGCTCATCGACCGCCTCGCCACGGTGGGCGTCGCCCTCGTGGGCCTCACGGATGACGACGCCGAGCGGGGCCGGCTCGCGGGCCTCGGGGTCCTCGCGGCTCCCGAGGCCGTGCCGGCGCCGGAGCTCGCGCGGCTTATCGGCGAGGCCGTCGACAGGGCGCCGGAGAGCGCCGGCGCCGTACCGTCGTCGTCCTTCGGGCTCGCCGGGGCGCGGCCAGCCACCTCGACGGAAGAGGCGGCGCCGGTCGGGGACGCCGCCGCACCGGTGGAGGAAGGGGAGATCCTCGCGGTCTGGGGGCCCATCGGCTCGCCGGGCCGGACCACCGTTGCCGTCAACTGCGCCGCCGAGCTCGCCGCGTCCGGCCGGAGCGTCATCCTCGTCGACGCTGACACGTACGGAGGCTCCGTTGCGGGAGTCCTCGGCCTGCTCGACGATTCCGCCGGGCTCGCCCAGGCGTGCAGGCTCGCCGATCAGGGGCTCCTCGACCGGAGTGCGCTCGAGCGGGTGGCCACGCCCGTCGTCATCGGCGGAGGCATCCTCCGCGTCCTCACGGGACTGACGCGGGCTGACCGGTGGCCCGAGCTGCGGGCGGCGGCCCTTGGCGCGGTCCTCGAGCGCTGCCGCGAGCTCGCCGAGACGGTCGTCGTGGACATCGGCTTCTGCCTCGAGGCGGACGAGGAGCTCAGCTTCGACACCATGGCACCCCGCCGCAACGCAACGACCCTGCGTGCGCTCGAGCTCGCGGACCGTGTGTTCGCGGTGGGCGCGGCGGACTCGATCGGTATGCCCCGGTTGGTGCGGGCGCTCGCGGAGCTCGATCAGGCGGTCCCGGGTTCGGCCCCGACGGTCGTGTTCAACAAGGTGCGCGCCTCTGCGCTCGGCCGGTTCCCGGAGCGCGCCCTGCGCGAGGCCTGGGAGAGGTTCGGGCCCGGGGCTCCGATCGCGGCCATGATTCCGCACGACGCGGGCGCTGCCGACGCGGCACTCCTCAACGGGCAGGTTCTGCTCGAATGCGCCCCCGAGTCTGCGCTGCGGCACGGCATCGCGGAACTCGTCTGTGCATCTGTACGGCAGAATCGAAGATTCGCTGGACGCCGAACCAAAGCCGTGGCGCCAGTGCCGCGCTAGGCTCGGGTGAGAGGGCTGCGAAGTGGCAACCCCGTTCCCTGGAGGCGAGCCAGAGTGTCGACCGGTACTGCCCAGCAGACCCCCTTTCCATCAGCGGATCAGGAATCCCGCTTCCTTGCCAACTACTACGAGCATCTCGCCGAGGAGGACCGGCAGGCGTACAGCGCCGAGGCGCTCGCCGAGCGGGCACGGCAGCACTGGGCCGTCGCCGAGGGCCGGGAGACCGGCACGGCGAACATCGCCGTCACGGACGAGGGCGGCCGCAGCGTCGTCTACATCGTCACGGATGACATGCCGTTCCTCGTCGACTCTGTGAGCGCCGAGCTCGTCCGCGAGGGCGCGCCGATCCACCTCGTGGTCCACCCGATGTTCGTCGTGACCCGGCGCAAGAGCGACGGCATGCTCGTCGCCGTCGACCGCGTGCCCGCCCAGTGGGGGATGACCAGCGGAGACACGGCCACGATGCCGCTGCTGAGCGCACTCGTCTCCGACGGCGACAACGCCACGCACATCGAGTCGTGGATCGCCGTCGAGACGAACCGTGCCTCGGCCGCGGTCAAGACCCAGCTCATCGAGGGCATCCGCCGCGTCCTCGGCGACGTGCGCGCGGCCGTCGATGACTGGCAGCCCATGCGCGCCAAGGCCCTCGAGATCGCCGACGGCCTCGGATCCGTCGCCGGGGCCGAGGACATTCCCGACCTCACATCGACCCAGGACCTGCTCCGCTGGCTCGACGCCGGCAACTTCACCTTCCTCGGATACCGCGAGTACGACCTCAAGTCGGTCAACGGCGAGGACGTCCTCGAGCTCGTCGACGGCAGCGGGCTGGGACTGCTGCGCGGCGAGGGTTCCCATGCCCTCCAGCACCTCACCGCCGAGGGCCAGGCCCACGCGCGCGAGCGGCGCGCCCTCAACATCACGAAGGCGAACTCCCGCAGCACCGTCCACCGCCGGACGTACCTCGACTACATCGGGATCAAGCGCTTCGACGCACAGGGCCAGGTCGACGGCGAGCGTCGCTTCATCGGGCTGTTCGCCTCGAGCGCGTACACCCAGTCGGCGCGGACCGTCCCGATCGTCAAGGACAAGATCGACGAGGTCATGCGCCGCTCGGGGTTCCCCGCCGACTCGCACTCGGGCAAGGACCTCCTGGCGATCCTCGAGACCTACCCGCGCGACGAGCTCATGCAGATCGACACCGAGACCCTCCTCGAGACGGTCACGCGGATCCACCGCCTCCAGGAGCGCCGCCGCACGCGGCTCTTCCTCCGCCCGGACATCTACGGCCGGTTCATGAACGCCGTCGTCTACCTGCCGAAGGACCGCTACAACACCGCGGTGCGCCGCCGGATCGAGCAGGAGCTCGCGAAGGAGTTCCACTCCTCCTCGATCGACTACGACTCGCAGATGAGCGATTCCGCTCTCGCCCGACTGTACTTCCGGATCCGGCTGCCCAAGGACACCGAGTCCGCCCCGGTTGACCTCGCGGCCGTCGACAGGGATGCCCTCGAGCAGAGGCTCGTGACGGCGACCCGGTCCTGGAGCGAGGGCATCGCGCAGGTGCTGCACGAGAACCGGCCGCTCGACGCGGCCGAGCACCTTGCCGCGGTGTGGGGCGAGGCCTTCCCCGCGTCGTACCGCGTTGACTTCGGCATCGACGACGCCCTCGAGGACATCACCCGCTTCGAGGAGTACGCCGCCCAGCGCGTGGGGGGCGAGGCCGCGGCCGACGGCGCGAGCGCCGCGCTGTCCGAGCGTCCCGCGGTCCACGTCTACCTCCCACACGACGACGGCGAGGCCCTCGAGGAGGACGCCCGCGTCAAGCTCTACCTCTTCGAGCCCAAGAGCCTGAGCCAGATCCTGCCGTACTTCCACAATCTGGGCCTCGAGGTGCTCGATGAGCGCCCGTTCGAGATCGAGACGGGGGATTCACGGGAGTTCTTCCTGTATGACCTTGGGCTCAAGTACCCTGCCGGCGTCGACCCCCTCTCCACTGGCGGCCTGCTCGCCGAGTCGTTCGGCCAGGCCCTCGCGGGTGAGACCGAATCGGACAACATCGACCGGCTCGTGCTGCGGGAGGGCCTCCGTTCCCGCCAGGCACAGATCCTGCGTGCGTACGCGAAGTACATGCGCCAGATCGGGAACATGAACTCCTACGGGTTCATCGCGGACACGCTGCTCGGCAACGCGGACGTGACGCGCCGTCTCGTGGCCTACTTCGAGGCCCGCTTCGACCCCGAGCTCGGCGACGCCGAACGTGCCGAGCGTTCCGCGCAGATCAAGACCGAGCTCGTCGACGCGCTCGAGCAGGTTCCGACGCTCGACGCCGACCGCCTCCTGCGCACGTTCATCAACCTCATCGACTCCACGCTGCGCACCAACTACTACCTCGGCCACTCGTACCTGAGCTTCAAGCTGCGACCCGGCCAGATCGAGGGCCTGCCCTCGCCGAAGCCCGCCTACGAGATCTGGGTCTATTCGCCGCGGGTCGAGGGTGTGCACTTGAGGTTCGGCAAGGTAGCCCGCGGCGGGCTGCGCTGGTCCGACCGCCGCGAGGACTTTCGCACGGAGATCCTCGGGCTCGTCAAGGCGCAGGTCGTCAAGAACGCCGTCATCGTCCCCACGGGTGCGAAGGGCGGCTTCTACGCCAAGCGGCTCCCGGATCCCTCGCGGGACCGTGCGGCATGGCTCGCCGAGGGCGTCGAGAGCTACAAGACGTTCATCCGCGGACTCCTCGACATCACGGACAATCGCCTCACCGTGGTGGGGGACAACGGGGTGGCGACCGAACAGGTTGTGCCGCCGGCCGGCGTCGTGCGCCATGACGACGACGACACGTACCTCGTGGTCGCGGCCGACAAGGGCACGGCGAGCTTCTCCGACATTGCCAACGGGCTCTCCCTTGACTACGGCTTCTGGCTCGGCGACGCCTTCGCGTCCGGCGGGTCGGTGGGCTACGACCACAAGGCCATGGGCATCACGGCCCGCGGCGCGTGGGAGTCAGTCAAGCGACACTTCAGCGAGCTCGATCTGGACACGCAGACCGAGGACTTCACCGTGGTCGGGGTGGGCGACATGTCCGGCGATGTGTTCGGCAACGGCATGCTCCTCTCGGAGCACATCCGCCTTGTCGCGGCCTTCGACCACCGGCACATCTTCCTGGACCCGACGCCCGACGCCGCTGCCTCCTTCGCGGAGCGTCGGCGCCTGTTCAACCTTCCGCGCTCCTCGTGGGACGACTACGACCGCGCCCTCATCAGCGCCGGCGGCGGGGTGTTCCCGCGGAGCGCGAAGTGGATCCCCGTCTCCGACGAGGTTCGCGCAGCGCTTGGCCTCCCGGACGGCACAACGCAGCTGAGCGTCACCGACATGCTCCGCGCCGTGCTGCTCGCGCCGGTCGACCTCTTCTACAACGGCGGCATCGGAACGTACTTCAAGGCCAGCACCGAGACGAATGCGGAGGTCGGCGACAAGGCCAACGACGCGATCCGCATCGACGGGCGCGACCTGCGGGTCAAGGTCGTGGGCGAGGGCGGCAACCTCGGCTTCACCCAGCACGGCCGCATCGAGGCGGCGCTCCAGGGCGTCATCATCAACACGGATGCGATCGACAACTCGGCCGGCGTCGACACGTCGGACCATGAGGTCAACATCAAGATCTTCGTGGACCGCATGGTCGCCGCGGGCAAGCTGTCCGCGGCCGAGCGGGCCGCCTTCCTGGCTACGATGACCGACGAGGTGGGACGTCTGGTCCTGGCGGACAACGTCGACCAGAACATCCTCCTCGTCAACGACCGCGCGAGGGTCGTCGAGTGGAGCCCGAGCTTCGAGCGACTCATGGACTGGCTCGAGAAGGAGGCGGACCTCAACCGCGACATCGAGTCGCTGCCGACCACGGCGCAGCTGCACAAGCGACTCGAGCAGGGCCAGGGACTCACCGCGCCCGAGCTCTCGGTCCTCGTCGCCTACGCCAAGATCGAGCTGACCGAGGCCCTGCGCGACAGCAACCTCGCCGACGACCCGTGGTTCAAGGACACCCTGCGGAACTACTTCCCAGTGGAGATCGCCGAGCGGTTCGGGGACGAGCTCGACAGCCACCCGCTGCGCCGCGAGATCATTGCGACCGTCGTCGCGAATGACATGATCAACCTCGGCGGCATCACGTTCGCCTTCCGCACCATCGAGGAGACGAGCGCGACGCCGGCCGCCGTCGCCAAGGCGTTCGTCGCCCTGCGCGAGGTGTACCGGCTCGACGAGATGACCGATGAGCTCAATGCGCTCCCCGCATCGTTCCCGACCGAGCACTGGACCGCCATCCACCTCGACGTGCGGCGGCTCCTGGACCGTGCCGTCCGCTGGCTCCTCCACCAGGGGACCTCCGGACAGGACATCGCGGGCGTGGTCGATACGTACCGGGCGCCGCTCGCGGCGCTGCGCTCAAAGCTCCTGAACTACCTGCGCGGGCAGGACGCCGAACGCGTGGGATCGTGGCTCGAGAAGGCCCGCACGTGGGGTCTGCCCGAGGGGCTCGCCCACCGCTGGGCCGAGCTGTTCGAGAGCTATGCGCTCCTGGACGTCGCACGGATCGCCCAGACCACCGGGGCCGGGGTGGAGCAGGTGGCAGGCGTCTACTACACCGTGTTCAACCGCTTCCAGATCGACAGTCTGCTCGAGCGGATCACGGCGCTCCCGCGCCGCGACCGCTGGGAGGCCCTCGCGAGGGCCGCCCTGCGGGACGACCTCTACAGCACCGTGTCGGACTTCACGCGCTCCGTCATGGATGCCGCGCCGGACTCCCTGTCGCCGGACGCCAGGCTCGAGGTGTGGGCGGGGGAGAACCGCGATCAGCTGGACCGCGCGGCGGCGATGTTCGCCGAGGTCAACTCCCTCGAGCGCGACGACATGGCCTCGCTCTCGGTAGCATTGAGGCTGCTGCGGTCGATCGTGCGTCACTAGCGCGCTGATGCGAGAGGCCGCGGGGAACTCCCCGCGGCCTCTCGCTTCGCCCGGCAGGCGGACGCGATCCCTCGACAGTGCTTGAGACAAGGCGGTACAGGTGGCCATCTTCACGGACCCCATCAGGGAGCATGCCGAGTTCGGCCCCGGGGACGCCGAGTGGCTGCACCTGCTGGTCGGTGACTGGCAGCTCGTGGCGGACCTCGCGTTCGCCGACCTCGCCCTGTGGTTCCCCGATCCTGAGGATGGCTACGTGGCACTCGCCCACGTGCGCCCCTCAACCACTCACACGGTCTTCCACACCGACTTCGTGGGCGAGCGAATCCGCTCCGACCTCAGGCCCCTCGTCGACAAGGCTTGGGCGAGCCAGTCGATCGAGCGCCACCACGAGACGAGCTTCAACTCCGAGATGGCGCTGCGCGTCGAGGCGGTGCCGTTCGTGCGCAACGGCCGCACGCTCGCCGTCGTCACCTCGCATCTGGACCTCTCGAGCTCACGGATGCCCAGCCGGCTTGAGCTGACCTATCGGCAGTGCGCCTACGACCTGCTCCGCATGGGTACGCTCGGCCTATGGCCGGACTTCGCTTCGCCCACGGGGTCGCGCCGCGGGGCGCCGCGCGTAGGCGACGGGCTCATCCGGCTCGACGCGGAGGGTGTCGTGCAGTACGCGAGCCCCAACGGAGTCTCGGCATTCCGACGTCTGGGCGGCATCGAGTCGCTCGAGGGACGCTCGCTTGCCGAAATGACCACGGGGCTGCTCAAGGACCGCAGACTCGTGGACGAGACGCTCCCGCTCGTGGTGACGGGTCGCATGCCGTGGCGCAGCGAGATCGAGTCGCGCGGCGTGACCCTTTCCCTCCGCGCCATCCCGCTCCGGGACGAGCATCAGCGGTTCGGTGCGATCGTGCTGTGCCGCGACGTCTCAGAGCTGCGGCGCCGCGAGATGGAGCTTGTGACCAAGGACGCCACGATCCGCGAGATCCACCACCGGGTCAAGAACAATCTTCAGACGGTCGCCGCGCTCCTGCGAATGCAGTCCCGGCGGATGAAGAGCGAGGAGGCCAAGCAAGGCCTCGAACAGGCCATGCGGCGCGTCGCCACGATTGCCCTCGTCCACGAGACCCTGTCCCAGGGCCTTGCGCAGACTGTCGACTTCGACGAGCTGATCGAGCGGCAGTTCCGGCTTTCGGCCGAGGTGGCCACGGAGGGCCAGCACGTGTCGACGGAGCGCCGCGGGGAATTCGGCGAGCTGCCCAGCGACTTCGCGACGCCGCTCGCCCTCGTGATCAACGAGCTCGTGACGAATGCCGTGGAGCACGGGCTCGCCGACCGTTCGGGCACGGTGTGGCTCACCGCAGATCGGCGCCGGGACGAGTCCGGCACCGAGGTGCTCGAGGTCACGGTGGAGGACGACGGCGTGGGGCTCCCATCCGGGGCGCCTCGCCATGAGGGGCTCGGCCTGCAGATCGTGCGCACGCTCGTGACCAGCGAACTCGGCGGGACGATCGACCGGCACGAGCGCGAGGGCGGCGGAACCGTGGTCAGGATCGTGCTGCGCCCGGGCCAGGACTGAGGACTTCACCGGCGTGTGTCACCCGCCTACCTCACCGCCCCCGGGCCGGAAACGCCTCCGCCCCGGAACAGTTGGGCTGTTCCAGGGCGGAGGCGTTTGCGCAGGTGCGCCGTTCAGAGGCTCAGGAGGCGCGACGGGCGCGGGCCGCGCGGCGCTTGAGTGCGCGGCGCTCGTCTTCGCTCATGCCGCCCCACACTCCGGCGTCCTGGCCGGACTCGAGGGCCCATTGGAGGCACGTGTCGACCACAGGGCAGCGGCGGCATACGCTCTTGGCCTCTTCGATCTGCAGGAGGGCCGGCCCGGTGTTCCCGACGGGGAAGAACAGTTCGGGATCCTTATCGAGGCAGGCCGCGCGGTCACGCCAATCCATGGTGGTAGAGCAACTCCGTTCTCGGAGGATGGAACGCTTGTGAAAACATTCACGAGTCCATCCAAAGCAAAGGGGCCTTGGTGGGCCCCGCGATCAACTTCATCAAGATTGTCACGTTAACTGTGTGTAAACAAGGGGTCGTGGGCAGGATTCGGGCCTGAAACGAGAGGGATGCGTCACACTGGCGGACGCTTGTGTAGCGGGCGGGCGGAGGCGCGCAGTCGGTGCTCACCGGGGTGACTCGGGTATCGTGCGGATGTGCCCACCGCCGAAGATTCCGCCACCCGCCGCCCCTGGACGCTCATCGTTCTCGTGGCCATCGTGCTCCTCGAAGCCGCAGTGCTCCTAGGCTTTGCCGTGTTCTACGCCGTCTCGCTGATTGCCGGGCAGGCTGAGACGTCGCCGGGCGGTGCCGCCTTCACCTTGGTTCTGCTGGCTGCCTTCGGGGCGTGGCTGGGATCGGCAGGCGTCTTCCTCTGGCGGGGGCGCCGGTGGCCGCGGTCCGTGGCGCTTGTGGCGCAGCTTTTCGCGTTGACCATCGGCATTCCCACGCTCACGAGCGGTGTCGTCACTTTTGGCCTCGGGATCCTCGTTCCGGCCGTTGCCGCGATCTTCCTCCTCTTCAATCGTCGCGTCGTCGCCTTTACTCAGGGGAGCGCGCGCTTGCGGGGGACGGAAGGCTCGGAGTCTGGAGGCCCCGCGGCTCCCTGAGTCGGTCCGTCTTAAGGGCGCTCTTCCCATCCGGCCCGCAGTATCCCGTGGCGCTGGTGCTGGAACTGGGGATCGCACGGTTGTCGGGCGTCGGGCTCGTGCTGGTCGTCGGGCGCATTGCCGTCGTCGGGTACATGGTCAGGCGCAGAGCGGTCGCCGGGCCGTTCACAGGTGTCAGAGTCATGCCAGCCGAGCTGGACTTCGATCTGTTGACCGTCGACGACCGCGACCGCGCGGCCCGGGTGCACGCGGCCCGGAACGTCGAGGCGGACGCCGAAAACGTCGCCGTCGTTCGGGGTGCGGGGCGTGATCGCGACGCCGGTCCCGGAGGTCCGGACGGTCAGCGCGAGCGGGCACCGTGAATAGAGGTTCGCGCTGTAGCCCGCGGTCGCGACGACGGCCGCGCCTGCCTCGAGCAGCCGCGAGAGCAGGTGGTTCTCTGCGGAGTCGAGTCGGTCCGCGTTGTCGACGAGCACCACGGGTACCGCACGCGCGTCCGGTGCCGGTGCGCCGTCGAGCCTTTGAAGCAGACTCTCCCACTCCGCCAACCGCTCGTGTGACGCGGGTGAAGAGAAGCTGAGGGCGGGATTCATGGTGGGGAGCGCCGCGAGGAACGCGCTCTTGCCCGACTCTTTAGCGCCCAGCGCCAGGATGACCTCACCGGGCACGAGGCGGAGGGCGAACGGCTCGACCTCATCTCCGGCGAGGCCCACCGCGAGCCGATGCGGCCGGTCGTGACCGCCTGCAGAGAGCGCCGCGACCACTGCTGCAGGAGCACCTGCGGGGAGGGGATCGATCCGGAACGGACGCTCTTCGCGCAGCCGGCGACGTCGGTTCGGCGACGCGAATGACGCGGGGATGCACTGGATCGGGAACGCGTCGTAGCACTGGACCGCGTGCGGGCCGCCGTCGACGATCGTGCCCACTGCCGCGGCGCGGCCCTTGAGTGCTGGCATCGCGGGGAGTCTTGGCCACGAAAGGCGGGCCTCGTCGGTCGAGCCGAGCGGGAAGAACAGCCTGGCGGGCATGCCGGCGAAGATCCGGGAAGACACGAGCTCTCGTTCTCCTGCGGCCACGACGGACAGGCGAGCTGGTGCGCCGTCTCGCACGAGAGAACTGAGCACTTCCTCTGCAGCGGATTGGGGGCTCTGGCGGAGGGCCGTGATCCAGGCGCCCCAGCCGGAGATGAGGAGGATCAGGGGTGTCACCGCCTTCCCGGAGTGGGCGTCTGCGAGCCGGTTCGTGCATTCCTCAGCGAGCCTCGTCAGGACCCTCGCGGCGCGCTTCAGGTCTCCCGTTCCCACGTACGACCCCGCTCGCGGGTGGTCCCGCAGTAAGGCCAGTGATCCGTCCGCGTCGAGGACGTATAGGTGCCTCGTCGGGCCGCCGCCGGCCAACTGCGCGGCCACCGCGGCAAGTGCCCCGACCGTTCCAGCAGATCCGGGACCGACGAGCGCCAGATGCCCATGGTCCGAGGGCGACCATGTGAGGGCCGCAGTGCGCTGCTCGTGGGGAAGGTCGACGACGCCCAGTGTCAACGGCTCGCCCGCGGCGAGGACTGGATCAGCGGACATCCCCGCCTCGTCCAGAGGCAAGGTGTCAGGCAGCGGTGGGGCGAGCGGTCCGAGGACCGGGGCGCCGCCGCGGGACGCCCACGCCGCGCTGGCCGCTTTGACCAGGGGCGCGGCCGATTCAGCCGGTGAGGGCGTTGCTTCGGAGGGTCCGCGGTCGCGGCGCTCTCGGAGCCAAACACGCGCGTCGGCGACCCGAACGCGGTGGTGGGGGCCGCCGTCGTGCGAGGTGCGCGCAGCGGCGAGTCCGAGTGATGCTGACTGGAAGGGGATGGGCGTGGTGCCTCCCACGGAGAGGTAGGCGCGCCCGGGCAAGCCGACGGGAATCCGGGCCGCGAGGGGACTTCCGATCACGTCCGACGACTCGGCGTCGTGCTGCATTCTCAGGGCGATGCTAGCGGTGACATTGGCCCGGATGTCGGCCGTGAGTGCGCCCTGTGGGCGCTGGGTGGCCATGACGAGGTGCATGCCCAAGGATCGCCCTACGGCGGCGACCCGCATGAGCTCGGCGAGGGCCCCGGGGGCCTCCTCTACGAGCATCCTGAATTCGTCCACGACAAGGACGAGGCGGGGCAGGTCTCTACCGCCGTTCAGCCTGTAGTCGTCGAGGTCGGACGCGCGGGCGGTCGCCAGGAGCAGTTCTCGGCGCTTGAGCTCGGCGCGGAGCGATGCGAGAGTCCGGTCCATCCCGCCCGCGGCGAGATCTGTGACGAGGCCGACGCAGTGGGGGAGGCCCGCGAGCGGTTCGAGGCCCGAGCCTCCCTTGAAGTCCACGAAGAGGAACGTGAGGCGGTCCGGCGCGTGGGTGGCGGCTGCGCCTGCGATGAGGGTGCGCAGGAGCTCGGACTTGCCCGAGCCCGTGGTTCCGGCGACAAGCAGGTGGGGTCCCTGTGCCACGAGGTCGAGAGTCACGATCCCCTCCTCGGAGCGGCCGAGGGGTACGTTCAGCGATCGTTCAGAGGCCGTCCTGGCCCACGCGACCGACACTCCGGACGGATCCATCGCGACGAACTCCTCGAGACCACAGCAGTTCGGAACGCCCGCCTCCCCCCGGACCGCTGGCTGGGCCCCGGCTCGCCGAGCCGCGGCATCGAAAGCCGGAGCAGGGACGAGGTCCGGGGCGAAGTCTGTGCTGTTTCCCTCCGCTGCGAGCGTTGCGGCCGCGCCGCTGAGGCGGATGACCGTCGGGCGCGCCGTCCCCACGAGTCCGGCCGCGCCCACCACGGGCCAGCCACGGTCGTCGGCGGCGCGAACCCATGCACTTGCCTGTGCTCCGGGCAGGATCACGAGTGCGACCCGAGTGCCCGGCGGAATGGACACCGCGACGGACTCTGGGCTGGCGGTGGATGGGTCGATCTGGACGCGAGGCAGGAAGCGGGCGGCGAGCCGCGTCTCCTCGCTGCCTCCGAGGACGATGACCTTCAGGCCTGCCGCGGCGGGGAGCATGGCCAGCTGGAGAAGAAGGGAATTCAGGAGCCCCTGGACGTCTGCCGTGCCTCCGTTGATGGCGATTCGGCCCCGCAGCGGCACGACGAAGGGTGCGTTCTTCACCGTCGGAGGGGCCACCTTGACCCCGCCCGAAGCCGCGGGTTCGATGCTGATGTTGGCCGAGGCGGCGGCCGTTCCCATACGCACCCACACCTCGTGGAGCACGTCGACGGCGATCCCCGAGGTAAGTGCCGCCGCGCGCACCCCTTCGGCTGGATCACGCTCGGCCGTGCGATGGGCATCGTGGGCGGGGGTGGCCGCTACGCCGACGGTTCGCGCCAGCACCCCCGCGTCCGGTGACGCGCGGCGCCGGCGGGCGGCGTCGTCGTCGGCCGCGGAACGGAGCCGGCGCTCGAAGTCCCGCCGCGCCGTGCGCCCCTCGAGGAGCGGAATGAGGATCGAGATCGCGGAGACGGACGTGAACGCGAGAAAGAGCCACATTCCGGTGACGAGCGCCATCGTCACGCCGACGCCGAGCGGCAGGACCGCCATCGTGATCATTGCCACACGGCGGGACGGCGGCGTGTGCCTGGTGACGCGCAGAGGCGCGTGCGGGCTCCTGCCCGCCTCGGGGTCGAGCAACGGGGCCTCGTTGGTGAACGCGAGCGTGCACAGGCTCGCGCCGAGACGGAACTCCTGGCCGGTCGACACCTCGGCACGCTCGATCCTTCGCCCTTCCATCCATACGCCGTTGGCGCTGCCGAGGTCACGGAGTACTACGCCGGCATCGGTCACCTCGAGCTGGGCGTGCTCGCGCGAGAGGTCGGGGTCGGTGAGCGCCGCGCGGCGGCCATGCCCCGCGGGGGAGCGTCCGATCCGGACGGCGCCGCGGCCCAGCGGGATGATCGTTCCAGCCGCGGGGCCCGTGTGGACCACGAGCGACAGAGGGTGAGGGGGGTGCGGCGGATTCGCGGTCCCGCCCGCCACGAGCACGGCGCCGTTGCGAAGGGGCGGTTCGCCGACGGTGAGCACCTCGAGCGGCAGGCCATCAACGGTGCAGCCGCCAGCCCCGAGATCGCTCGCGAGCGCCAGCGCGACCGCGACGCCGGGGGTATCCCGAGCGGCCTCCACGACGAGTTCCCGGCGCAGCAGCCCCGACTGCGCTGACCTGGGGTCGGGCGAGATGAGCGTGCAGTGCAGTTCCATGACCCCCCTGTCGGCCCTGTAGGCGAAACCGTGCCCACGTGCGTGCTCCCGCCCACGCTAGGCGCCGAGCCGTCCCGCCCGCCACGGGGTCGTCGCCGGTTGTGGATAACATCGCCGGCGGGCCCGAACCACGGCCAATTCCGACAACCTCCTGCGACTCCGGTAATCTGAACCCCGGACACTTGACCGCCGGGCACATCTACGCCCGCGGGCAGCCACCTCACAGGGAGACACCTTGACTGCAGACCTCGTCGTTGTCGGATCCGGATTCTTCGGTCTAACCATCGCAGAGAGGGCGGCCACCGAGCTCGGCCTCAACGTGACGGTGATCGACCGTCGCGACCACATCGGTGGCAACGCGTACAGCGAGACCGAGGCGCAGACCGGGATCGAGGTGCACCGCTACGGCGCGCACCTGTTCCACACCTCTAACGAGAAGGTCTGGGACTACGTCAACAGGTTCACCACCTTCACCAACTACGTGCACCGGGTCTACGGAGTGCACAAGGGCGAGGTCTTCCCGCTGCCGATCAACCTCGGCACGATCAACCAGTTCTTCCGTGCGAACTACACGCCGGCGGAGGCCCGCGCGCTCATTGCGGACCAGGCGGGCGAGCTCGCAGGGACGGATCCGCAGAACCTCAATGACAAGGGCATCCAGCTCATCGGCCGGCCCCTGTACGAGGCCTTCATCAAGCACTACACGGGCAAGCAGTGGCAGACCGATCCCAAGGACCTGCCCGCGGGGATCATCTCCCGCCTTCCGGTGCGCTACACGTACGACAACCGGTACTTCAACGACACGTACGAAGGCCTCCCGACACAGGGTTACACGGCGTGGATCGAGCGGATGGCGGACCACCCGAACATCACCGTCACGCTCTCCACGGACTTCTTCGACGAGTCGCAGCCGATTAGCAAAGGCAACACGGTCGGCAACGTCCCGGTGATCTACACGGGCGCCGTTGACAAGTACTTCGACTACGCCGAGGGTGACCTCTCGTGGCGCACGATCGATTTCGAGAAGGAAGTCCTGAACACCGGTGACTTCCAGGGCACGTCCGTTGTGAACTACAACGACGCCGAGGTCCCGTACACGCGCATCATCGAGCCGCGCCACTTCCACCCCGAGCGCAATTATCAGACGGACAAGACCATCATCATGCGCGAGTTCTCGCGCTTCGCGGAGAAGGGCGATGAGCCCTACTACCCGGTCAACACTGAGGCCGACCGCGCCAAGCTGCTCGCCTACCGCGACCTCGCGAAGGCCGAGGACAATGTCCTGTTCGGCGGCCGCCTCGGAACCTACAAGTACCTTGACATGCACATGGCCATCGGCTCCGCGCTGTCGATGTACGAGAACAAGATCAAGCCGCACTTCGAAGGCGGCGAGAAGCTAGAGAGCGGGGGCGTGGACGCGTGACAAACGACGCCAGTTGGTCCCTCCTGCAGAGGGTCATCCTTCCGTTTGAGACGCAGACCGACGTGGTTCCGCTCTACGCCGACGCAGGTACAGCCCAAGGCGTGCGTCTCGTCGAGGACGACGGCATGTACCGCCGTCCTAAAGCAAAGAACGAGAAGCTCAACCTCGTTGCTTCGAGTGCTGCTGAGGCACACTATGAGGATTTTCTGTCCCGTGAATCGATGACGGTTCGTCCGGGTCAGCATGTTTCGTTTGGCACCTACTTCAATGCTTTTCCGGCAAGCTACTGGCGCCGTTGGACGACTGTACGCGACGTCCGTCTCGTGGTTCGGACGCGAGGACGCGGTTCCGTCGTCGTCTACAAGTCCAACGCCCGCGGGGCGATCCAGCGAGTCCACGGCGAGTTGGTCGAGGGGAAGTCGACGACGTCGGTCGAGCTCACGCTCAAGCCCTTTGGCGACGGTGGCTGGTATTGGTTCGATCTCAACGCGAGCAGTGACGGCCTTGAGCTTGTCGAGGCGCGCTGGGAGGGAGCGGTCGACGGCGCGCGCGCGGCTCGGCGCGCCAGCTCGGTCACTCTCCAGATCACGACGATGAACAAGCCGCAGTACTGCATCGACAACCTGCGCGTTCTCGCCGGTAGTCTCGAGCGGCTCGATTCTGTGAAGCAGATCCTCATCGTGGACCAGGGGACGCAGAAGATACAGGACCACGCCGACTTCCCTGAGCTTGAGGCGGCCCTGGACGGCAGGCTTCGCATTATCAACCAGGCGAACCTCGGCGGGTCCGGCGGGTTCGCTCGTGGGATGTTCGAGGCGGTCGAGAATGGCCACGACTACGCACTGCTATTGGACGACGACGTGGTGATCGAGCCCGAAAGCATTGCGCGCCTCGTGACGTTCGCAGATCTTTGCCGGAAGCCGACCCTCGTGGGTGGCCACATGTTCGACCTCTACAGCCGCACCGTGCTCCATACGTTCGGTGAGGTGGTGGACCTGTACAGGGTGCAGCCCGCCCTCCCACACGACGACATGGACCTCGGACATGACTTTGCCCGATCCAACCTCCGCCAGACCCCGTGGCTCCACCGGCGCACGGACGTGGACTACAACGGATGGTGGATGTGCCTCATCCCCACCACGGTCATCCGGGAAATTGGGCTCTCGATGCCCGTCTTCATCAAGTGGGACGATTCGGAGTACGGCCTGCGTGCACGGAAGGCTGGCTACAGCACTGTGAGCCTGCCAGGGGCCGCGGTGTGGCACGTCTCGTGGGTTGACAAGGACGACCTCGTGGGTTGGCAGGCGTACTTCCACGAGCGGAACCGCACGATCACGGCACTCCTGCACAGCGACCACCCGAAGAGCGGCCGTGTTCTGCGGGAGTCGGTGCAGAACGACGTCAAGCACCTGATCTCGATGCAGTACTTCACCCAGCAGGGCCGCATTCATGCTCTTCAGGACCTGTTCAAGGGCCCCGAAGCCCTGCATGAGGACCTCGCCACGAAGCTGCCCGAGATCAATGCGCTTCGAGCCGAGTTCCCGGATGCTCAGGTCAAGGAGGACGTCGACGACTTCCCGGCACCGGCGGCTGGCATGGCGCTGACCGGTCCGGCCGTCGCCCCCACCAAGAAGCAGCTCATTCCCTGGGCTGTCAAGACGGTAGGACGGCAACTGCTTAAGGCGCCCGCGGACGATGCCGCCGTGCGGCCTCAGGGCTTCCTCGCTCACCGCGACAACAAGTGGTGGAGGCTCGCTGGCTATGACAGTGTGGTGGTTTCCAACGCCGAGGGAACGGGTGCCTCGTGGTACCGGCGTAGGCCCGACCTGCTCCGCTCGATGCTCGCAACCTCGGGCCGGCTTCACAGCCGGATGTACCGCGAATGGGAGGTGCTGGCCGACCGCTATCGCGCAGGCATGCCTCAGGCAACCTCATTCGAGGCGTGGCGCGCCACTTTCGAGCGGCACACTGTTTCGGACTCTCATCAGAACCGCTCGGAGGGGCACGCCCCCGTGGAGGCCGGAGCACCGCAATGACCGAGATGTCCGTTGAGCAGCCCGAGGAGGGGCTTTCCCACCCGGGGCGCGGTCGAGGTCTGCGGGATGTCTACGCCAACAGGTTCCTGCTCAAGCTCTTGGTGCGCAAGGAGATCAAGGTCCGCTACCGCGGATCGGCGTTGGGCATCCTGTGGTCCTATATGAAGCCGGGACTGCAGTTCATTGTCTTCTACGTGGCGCTCGGGCTGTTCCTCAACGTTCAGGGTTCCACCCCGAACTATCCGATCTACCTGTTCGCGGGCATCGTGCTCGTCAACTTCTTCACTGAGGCCCTCGGCAACGCGACCCGTTCTATCGTGGGCAACCGCGATCTTATCCGCAAGATCTACCTGCCGCGCGAGCTGTTCCCGGTGGCGAGCGTGTGGGTTTCTGCCGTCCACTTCCTGCCGCAGGTGGTCATCCTGTTGGCTGTCTGCCTGTTCTTCGGTTGGGTTCCCACGGTCTGGTCGGTGTTGGCGCTCGTCGGCGCGTTCGCGATGGTTGCGGTCCTCGCTGTGGGTCTCGGTCTCCTGTTCGGTGCCGTCAACGTCTACTTCCGTGACTCTGAGAACCTTGTTGACCTGCTCATCATGATGGTCACGTGGGCCTCACCGGTCCTATACCTGTGGAGCCAGGTGCAGCATGTCCTCGGGCCCTGGTTCAATGTCTACCAGCTGAACCCGATGACAGTGGGGGTCGAAATCTTTCATTGGGCCTTCTGGCGCCCAACCCTCGACGGCGATCAGCTGTCCGCCTCAGCCGCCGCCGAGGTACCGGGGCTGTTCGCGCTCTGGCTTCCGCTCACCGCGGCCGTCACGGTCTTGGTCCTCTTCATCGGACAGGCGACGTTCGCTCGCTTGTCCACTCGGTTCGCGCAGGAGCTGTGAATGGCTGAGCACGCAGTGACGACGAAGACGGCGATCACGGTCGAGGACGTCCGCAAGGAATTCGTCCTCCGGCACACCCGATCGCTCAAAGAGGCACTCATGTGGGTTGTGCGCGGCCGGCGCGGAGACATCTCCAAGAAGTTCGATGCGCTCAAGAGTGTATCTTTTCAAGTCGAGGAGGGGGAGACTGTAGCGCTCGTGGGGCTCAACGGCTCCGGGAAGTCGACGCTTCTCAAGCTTATCTCCGGCGTCCTCCAGCCTGACTCCGGGTCGGTGCGCACTCGTGGTCGCGTGGCCGGACTCATCGAGGTAGGGGCGGGCTTCCATCACGACCTGAGCGGCCGCGACAACGTCTACCTCAACGGTGCCATCCTCGGTATGAGCGAGCAGCAGATCGATGAGAAGTTCGACTCTATAGCCGAGTTCTCTGAGATCGGGGAGTTCATCGACACCGAGGTCAAGTTCTACTCGTCCGGTATGTATCTGCGCCTCGCGTTCAGTATCGCTGTGCACACCGACCCGGAGGTCTTCCTCATTGATGAGATCCTCGCAGTCGGCGACGAGCCGTTCCAGAGGAAGTGCATTGCGAAAATCAAGGAACTCGCCCGCGCGGGCAAGACGCTCTTTGTGGTGAGCCACGACCTCGATCTCGTTTCAACCATCTGCGAGCGCGGCATACTGCTCGAGCACGGACGGGTCGTCATGGACGGCGAAGTCCACAATGTAGTGTCCGAGCTGCGGCGGCGCAGCAGCAGTGCGGAACACTAACGTGGGCCGACGATCGGGCAGCCCGGTTGCCTCGGGCGATCACCTAGCTCAAGTAGGACAACACCCCGCCGCGATTCCCCTGATTGCCACATTGATTTCCCTTGCCCTGCTCATCCCTGGCTTCTGGCGTCCAAGCCTGTGGACCGACGAGGCGGCGACAGCGAGTGCCGTTCGTCGAGAATGGCCGGAGCTGTTTTTCATGCTGGGCAAGGTTGACCTCGTTCACGGCTTCTACTACGTGCTGGTGAAGAGCTGGACGGACGTCGCAGGGGTCAACGAGATCACGCTTCGGCTGCCCAGCGTTGTGGGGGGCGCGGGGGCGATAGCGCTGGTCGTCATACTCGTGAGGCGGTGGGCGGGCCCCCGAGCGGGATTGACGGCGGGTTTGATACTTGCACTACTTCCAAGATTCGAGTTCGCCGCAACCGACGCCCGCTCCTATGCAATGACTATCACCGCGGTCCTCGCTGCGTTGTATTATGTCGACCTGCTGCGGGAAACGCTTCGCAGGAGTTACGCATTCGTGTTCGGGATTGCCTCGACAGTGGCAGTCGCGCTTTCTTTCTACTGTGTACTGCTCGTCGTGGCCGTGTTGGCCGTCGTACCCCTTGACCAGCGACTGCGCAGGCGCTGGCGAACCCTCGTTTTAGCAGCAGCGCCATCGATGATCGTTGCCGCTTGGATCGCTGTGCTGGCCTCCGGACAGAAGTTCCAGATCGCTTGGATTCCGCCCATTGATGGCAACGTCGCCCTCGAAGTGCTCTTTGCACAATGGTTCGGTGACGCGACAATGTGGACTGGCCAGGGCCTCATCCCGCAGCCATCGTGGGCCGAGATGCCAGCGATGTTCGTGATGGCCTTCGTGATCCTGCCGCTCGCCGCGGTGGCCATCGTGACGCGATCGAATACCTACCCCGTTAGGCTCGCGATCGCGTGCATCCTCGCGCCCATTGTCTTGCTGTTGATCGCTTCGGCGTTGCTCGGCGGTTCTTACTACTTGCCCAGATATGTCACGTTCACCGCGCCCGCCATTGTTGTCCTAGCCGTCTTTGGCATTCAGGAGTTGGGGCGGAGAGGCCGTGGCGCACGGCGTCTCGTCGCCGCCATCGCGGTGCTTGGGCTGGTCATCCCTGGATTAGCATCTCTGGCCGGCCAGCGATCCCAGTATGGTCGAGCGCCAGACGACGATTTCAGGTTCGTTGCCGATATCATGCAGCAGTACTCGCGCCCGGGCGAGGCGTTCGCCGTCGAGGCTGGCGAAGACTTGTTCATCGCAGCCTATCCCGTGCCCTTTAGAGGACGTCTGGACATTACTCGAGGAATCAGCGCGGAGGAATGGGGTCTCATCTTCAATCAAAGGTTCCCATTGGAGAGCCGATTGGATGCAGTCATGAAACAATCTGTGATCTGGAGCATCCATCCAGTCTCCAAGCCGGAGGAAGAGAATATCCTGCGGTCGCGGGGATGGGTCGAGGCAGCTCGGTGGACCGGGACGGGTCACGAGATTGTAAGGTTCGTCAGATCATGATCGCCGGCTCTCGAAAGCGGCTGAGCGACCTGGGCGAATCGTTAACGTTGATATTGGACGAGAGTCGTTTGAAGGAGAGGGCGTTATGCCGGAGGAAGTAACTGGCAGAGCGGGCAGGCTGAGGAGGAGAAGCTTCCTCGTCGGGGCGGCTGCGCTCCCGTTCCTCCTTACGGGTTGCCTCGACAAGTCTTCTGCGCTTCAGGCCAGCCCCGCTGAGAGTGGTGCCTTTCCAGTTGAGATTCCGCACGTATTCGGAATGACGCGCATCAGTTCAGCGCCAAAGCGCGTCGCGGTGCTCGGCTCCTCCAGCGCCGATGTGTGCGCGGGTCTCGGAATCCTGCCAGTGGGGTATTCGCTCGCCCCAGAGCGTGGGCAGGGGACCGCACCTTGGCTAACTGACGCGGTAGGCAAGATGAACGCTATTCTGCCCCCGGCCTACGTTGAGGATCAAGGACTTCCAACGACTGAGCTGACTGCCGCGCGTCCGGACCTTATTTTGGCAGTTAATGCCAAGTTCACGCGGGATGAGTACCACAAGCTCAGCGGGATTGCACCGACCGTTGCCTGGCCCGCGCGGCCAGCGGACACCGATTGGCGCACGCTCACGCGCGTGGTCGGAAAGTCTCTTGGTCGGGCACAGGCGGCAGAGGACCTGGTGAATCGGGTCGATTCCGAAATCGTGGCGGCTGCGGGCGCCTATACGGGTCTCCAAGGATCCTCGGTGCTGTGCATCGGTGCGCGATCGGCGCCAGGGTCAGGATTTGAGGTCTACCTGGAAGATTCGAATCCAATGCGAGTGTTGAAGGACTTTGGTCTGAAGCCTGCTGATTCATTGGTGAACATTGTCGCACAGGGGAAACCGGCAGACCCTGGCTTCGGGCCTAAGGTCGTTCTGTGGGATTCGGCCAGGGCCGCAGAACTGCGTGCAGATATTGTCGTGGTGGCCGTGCAGCCGGGGGAGCGGTTGGACATTCTCAACAACGGCGTGCTTGGCTCTATCCCAGCAGCCCGTCGTGAATCGATCGTGGTTATCGGCGCTGACACGGACATGTACGCGCTGACCGCAGCGTCACCGGCGTCTGTTGAGTGGACGCTTAAGACCCTCCTTCCGGAGCTCGCACGAAGTGCTTACCGTGCGAAGGGTGGCAAGTGATGTCCGTGAGCGGTAGATATTTTCGGTCTCCGAACACCTCATCGGGCACGAAGCCCTCCGCTTCGGTCAAGGAATTGCGAAAAGACATTCAGGGGCTACGCGCAATTGCTGTCGGCCTGGTAGTGCTAAATCATCTCTGGCCGGGGCGGGTGACCGGTGGGTATGTCGGTGTCGATGTATTCTTCGTCATTTCTGGTTACCTTATCACCAACCACCTTCTCTCCGAACTCAATCGCCGCGGCTCGATTAACTTCGGACGGTTCTACGCGAGGCGTGCACGGAGGCTGCTCCCCGCCGCGCTCCTTGTCTCGCTCGTCTCCCTCGGTCTGGCGTTCGCTTTCCTTCCCTTCGACAGATGGTCGTCGATCGGCTCCGAGACGATTGGGGCGGCGTTCTACTTTGAAAACTGGCTGCTTGCGGTCAAATCGGTCAACTATTCAGCGCACAACCAGATGGCGTCCACCGTGCAGCACTATTGGTCGTTATCGGTGGAAGAGCAGTTCTATATTGTCTGGCCATTCCTTCTCCTCGGACTTTTCTGGCTTTCAACGAGGTTCCGCCTCAAGGCCGGTCGAGTGCTTCTGGCTGGAATGATTTTAATCGGCCTCGGGTCGCTCATATTTTGCATCGCCTACACAGCAGTTGATCCCAGTCCCGCCTACTTTGTCACGCAGGGGAGGGTGTGGGAATTCGCCACGGGCGCAGTCATCGGAATTGTGAGCGTCGCGGTGAGTTCTCATGCTGTCTTTGAAGACCGTTCAAAGCTGTTGCGGGGTGTGCTCCAGGCGGTCGGTCTGCTTCTTATTCTGCTGCCGGCTGCGACGTACAATGATCATACGCCGTTTCCAGGCACGTTTGCCCTCGTTCCGGTCATCGGCACGGCGGTGATTATCGCCGTCGGGCCCGGTCGGCCCACGTGGTCTCCGTTGCGAATATTTGAAATCCGGCCGATCCAGTATCTCGGTGACGTCTCGTATTCACTGTACCTTTGGCACTGGCCCCTGATCATATTGGCTCCGGCGGTCATGGGGCGAGAACTCTCGAATACTACCCGTGTCGCTGTGGCGCTTGCCGCGTTCTTGTTGGCAGCTCTCTCGAAGCATTTCATCGAAGATCCTTGTCGAAAGGTAGTCTTCGCCAACTGGCCTGTAAGGCGGGTGCTGTGGGGTACGCTCGTGGGGGCCGCTGCAGTCGGCCTGATGTCGCTCTCAGTAATCGCCGGTGCCAGCACGGCCCAGAAGGCCGAGGCGGACAGGGCGGCGGCGATAGCGTCGGAGACGTGCTTCGGCGCGGGCAGCTTGATACATCCGAGCGAATGCCGCGTACCCTTTGGCTCGCCCCGCGTGGTCAACGTCGGTGATAATGAAGCCCCGTGGTTCGATAGCCCCGAGTGTAAAGGCGACCCGGATCCGCTCATGGCCGCTGATCAGAAGGTTCTGACGCGGTGTGATTTCACTGGCGGAAGGGCACCCACAGGACGCGCTTGGCTCGTCGGAGATTCACACGCAGAGCAGTGGAAAGTGGCAGTACACGAGCTCGCGCGCAAGGAAGGATGGCTTCTTTCGGAGAGTCTCGTGGGTGGGTGTCCGATCGTGGACGCCAAGCGCGTAGGTTTCATGGGAATGCCGTCCAACAGTCCGATCGTTCAGTCGAAATGCCTCGGGTGGAGCTCAGCCCTGACGGAACGTATCTCAGCGGAAAAGCCTAACGTGATTTTCGTTTCAGGTTTTGGAGCTGGCGAACAGATTGACGACGGCACGGGCAGGTTGCAGCTTGATCAGTATGCGAGCGCCGTTCAACGTAGATTTAGCCAATGGGTTAATGGCGGCGCGAAAGTTGTTGTGCTGCGGGACACGCCCCTAACGCTTGACCGTTCGACTCCCGAGTGCATTTCCCTGAACTCCTCCGAGCCGCTGAAGTGCGCAAACCTCAAGGCGGATGCGCTCGTGGAGGACCCGATTGCCGCTGGCGCCAAGTCCATGGACCAGGGCCGTGTCCAGGTGATCGACCTCTCGAACTACTTCTGCCCAGACGACAATTGCTATGCGGTCATCGGTGGGGTACACGTCTTCTTCGACAAGGACCACGTGACTCGAACCTACGTGAAGACCCTCATACCGGAATTGATCTCCCGGTACGAGTCCCTCCCGCTGAGCTGAGAGGCCTGCGCATCAGACCTGAGTTTGGTCACTTAGTCGCGTTCCGGCGGAGGACCGGCTCTTGACCTGCCGTAACGCTGTCGTGGGGGCGGATCTGAGGCACTAATTGGGCTCTTCGTCGATCCGGTGGGGTTCGGGGTGTGACGATCGCGGCGTGGTGAGCAGGGTGTAGGAGTCGAGATCCCCGCCCCGACTTGCACAGGTGAATCGGGTTCTGGAGTGTTTCCGCAGGTCAGGGTGGGGTAGGGTGCAGGATTGGGGCATTGGCCGGTAGCCTTCTGGGGCGTCTCCGTACATCCGGAAGGTGAAGACGGGCTCGGGGGCGACTGTGGTGCAGATCGTGGAGAAGCGCTCCGGGGTCCGGCGTATCCTCGAGCATCTGGGCTCCGCACGGCGAGGCCGATCTGGCCGCGCTGATGTGGGCTGCCCAGGACCGGCTGAACGCGGGTCAGCAGGCCTTCGATCTTGGCCTGGCCGCCGCGGACCCCGGAGCTGCGCCGTCGCTCGGCTCCGCGGTGGTGGCCGGGACTCGGTGCGAGGTCCTGTGGGAGGCCCTCTCCGATACCCACTCGAGGCTCGGCATCGATGCCATCGCCGATGAGGCATTCAGGTCGATGGTGCTGACCAGGATCGTCGAGCCGGCCTCGAAGCTGGCCACGATCGTCATTCTTGAGGATCTCGGGTTCCCGGCCACGCACAGCAACACCCTGTCCGCGGCGCTGAAGCGGTGCCAGGCCCTGGACTACCGCGACGCCGTAAGGGGCTCTTCGCGGTTCCGCGGGAATGGTCCTGCTGGATGAGTGTCACGCTGCTGTCTGGGCGGCGCTCCTGAGCAGGATACGCGACCGGTAGTTCTCCGGGTTGCGGAAGCCTCGGCCGGTGCGCTTGATGTTCTTGATCGCGGTGTTGTTCGCCTCGACCTTGGCGGTCGTGGCCCCGGTGGTGATCAGGACTTCGATCTCGTTCCACCACCGCTTCACGGTCCGCAGCAACCGCTTGCTCTCGGGTGTCGGTGCTGCCTCGACGAGGCCTTCGAGGATCCGGAGGTGGTCGCACGCCTCCTCGAGAGACCCCGAGACCAGGAGGGTGCGGAGCTGTTCCTTGGCCTCCCACGACGCGCGGAGCTGGCCGCTGGGGTCGTCGGAGTCGAAGACCATTCGCAGGCGGGCACGGGCCCGCTCGGAGAGAGTCTCGGCGGCGCGCAGGAGCAGGCGCCGGTTCGCCCAACCGAGATCGACGGCCCGCCCGCGGCGTCCCCTGATCTCTTGGCTCAGCCGCTGCCTGGCGTCGGTCACCGCGTTGTTCGCCAGCTGGACGAGGTGGAATGCGTCGACCGAGACCGCGGTGCGGGGCAGCCACATCCGCAGCGCCTTGCGGACCGCTGCCGAGGGATCGATCGCCACGACCTCGACCCCGAGCCGCCAGGGAAGGGGCCGGGCGAACAGCCAGTCCCCGACTCCGGCGCTGTCCCGGCCGTCCACGATGCCCAGGACCCGGCCGGTGTCCAGATCCACGATCGTGGTCATCCACGGCTCAATCCGCACCCACGGGGAGCCCTCGGTCTCGCGGAACCAGCGCACGGAGCGGTAGCGGTGCTCGTCGATCCCGAGCCGCTTCGGCGCGAGCATGTCCACATCCGGCAGCGTCGCCGCGGCCATGGCCAGCGCTGACTGCACGAGCCACCACGAGACGCTGTGGGGCCGGGCGGCCTCGAGTGCGGCGCGGCCGGAGAGGGGCACCGCGTCCACGAGGGCATGCAGGAGCCGGCGCGTGGACCTGGCCCGCCTGGGCACCTCATCGGTGGTCTCGGTGAATGACCCGCGCGGCCAGGCCTGCTCGTCGCAGAACCAGCGCCGCTTGCGCCACAGCACCACGGCGGCACCGGCCACGGGGACGTCGCGCAGCCGCTGCAGGCGCCGGTCCTTCACACGGGCCGAGACGACCCCACACACCGGGCAGCCCGGCACCCCGGTGGACTCCACAGTGATCCGGCGGACGCCCAGTGCGGTGACGGCAGTGGAGAGGACGCGGTATTCGGGCAGGTTGAAGATCACGGTGGCAGCACAGGGCTGCCCCGACGTAGGCTCGATCAAGGCTCGATCAAGGCTCGATCAAGGCTCGATCAAGGCTCGATCAAGGCTCGATCAAGGCTCGATCAAGGCTCGTAGATCCTGTTCCGGAAGAATGACTAGACACCACCATCCAACAGGGCCACGAGCCCCTTCACGTCCTACGGCACGAGCCCGATTCCCGACGAAACGCGAAGAGCCCCGTAAGGAGCACCGCGTCGATCCGCAGGTCCAGGTCGGGCTGCTGGTGGACCCGGGCGGGTTCCCGCTGGAGGTGCACTCCTTCGACGGGCGCAAGGCCGAGACCACCACGCTCGTGCCTGTGCTCAAGGCGTTCCAGGAGCGCCACGGGGTCAGACATGGTCGTGGTGGCCGACGCCGGGATGCTCTCTGCGGGCAACCTGAACGCGCTCGAGGATGCCGGGTTCTCCTTCATCGTAGGCTCCCGCCTGGCCAAGGCCCCCTACGACCTCGCCGATCACTTCGAAGCCCACTGGGACTGGTTCGCGGAGGGCCAGATCCTCGAATCCAAAAGGACTATGGGCACCGGCAAGGATGCCCGGGAACACCGGATCGTCGACCAGTACTCCTTCAAGCGGGCCAAGCGCGGCCGGCGCACCATCAACCTCATGATCGAGAAGGCCGAACGCATCAGGTCGGTATAGACGCTTCTATGCCAATGTCGGCGTAGGAGCGTCGTGACGTCATAGAGCACCAGGGACACGTCCCCGGCCGCGGTGGCGTGCTGGAAGCACCACCCGGCGATCCGGTCCCGGTACTTTGCTGCCTCGGCCCTGACGAGGGTGCGCTTCATGGCCGAGTAGCTGGCCGGGTCTCGGCTCAGATCACGCAGGACCCGGCCCGCGTCCAGCAGCGAGGTCGGCTCCACGACCCGCGCGATGACCAGGTCGCGGAAGACCTCGTCGCCTAGGGCGTCGAACCCCAGCACCGTGAATACCCCGGCCAGCGCATCTAACAGGACCGGCGGGTCGGTGCCGACCACCCGTGCGGGGCTGGCGCGGCCCTGCGGCGGTGCAGGGACGGCAGGAGTGGACACGCGCTGATCGCCGGTTGCGGGGACCAGTTCCTTCACGGTCGGCGTCGGCTCGACGCAGAGGTCCAGCACGCCTTGCGCCGGGTCCTGGAGCAGCTCACGGGCGCGCTCGAGCAGCACTCCGAGCTCAGCCTCGGTATGCGCCGAACCGACATGTTCCAGAATCCGCCGACGACCGGCAACGTACTCCGTGACCTGCACCGCAGTCGCCCCGGAAGCCGTCCGGACCCGCCTGATGAACGCCACAACGCGACACTAGAGCAACCTTTTTAGTGCGTGAAATACACCCCGGCCGCGGACATCGCCGCAGGTCAGAAGGCAACCAACTCACCGAGCCGCCACCCCGTGAACCAAGTCAGGTCGACCCCGACACCCCACTCACCTGGCCGAAGCCCTCAATGCACGGCACCCCACTCAAGCGGCGAAGAGCTGCATTGGTACGATGAGCTCTAGCTGCAGACTGTCACTCGGAAGAGCCGCGCGTTCCCAACCTGAGCCTTCACTTCCACTCCCGGAGCGAGATTAGTGGTGAGATCATTGACCCCGAGGTTCGGGCTGTCGGTGGGAATTACGGTCTGGGTCCCGAAGTCGAGCGCCCAGTATGCCCGCAGCTCCCTGATCGCAGGACAGACTTGCGTGTTGTAGCTTGCCTCGTCCCAATGATCGAGCACTATCTCCTCGGTGGGATTTCTTGTGCCAAAGATGTGAGGCGCAACCGCCTGGCGATCGGCAAGCGCGTAGACGAGCGCGCCGCCCATGTAAGGGTTGGCCACGACCGAATCCCCGGCGGGAATAAGCTCTTTGGCCTTTTCAATGATGGCGAGCTTGTCCGGTGTAATCAGAGCCGATGTGTCCTTGAGGGCAAATACGTCATCGAGCCTGCTCTGGACATTAGACAGTGTCCCGCCCTGAGAGCCCGCGCAGAAGAATACGATGAGAAGCCACACTGGCGCGGTGCTGGTCAACCATCCTGGCGCGTTTCGGAACGCGGTGAGCCAGCCGTGAAGTTGCTCACTGTGACGCAGCGTGACTAGCAGGGCGCGGACTCTCCACACGACCCATTCAGCTCCAAACACTGCAACGGGTAGGGTGACCACCGGGAGGAGGGCGGCGAGCCGGAAGCTGTCGTTATACCAGACTCCAACCATGAACGTTCGAAAGCCGCCGAGGCTCCAGCTGGATGCGATGATGTACAGCACAGCGCCCACCACATACATCCCGAGGATCCACCACATCTTCCGGACATGACGAGCCAAGATGTACAGCCCGAGAACCGTGGCTGGGGTCATGATCCATGTGATGGTGGTGCCCATGGGAGCGTTGGCGACGACTTCGCCGATAGCGCGGGCATTTGTCTGGAAGGGGCCCCAAGGCGCTGCGCTAAGGCTGGGCCGGAGCTTGATCCAGACAACGAGGACAGCCCCCACGTAGCCCGCAGTGCCGAATGCCCACCACAGAGCCTTCCTGCCGGAGGTTTCGCGACGTCGATACTTCGCGACTTCTGCGACGAGTCTGAAGAGCAGTGCCGGAAGGGCGAAAGCGAGCAGAGCGATCGTGGTGCTCGGGTGCGCCAAGGAGAGTCCTGGAAGGCAAACCACAAGGAGTACCCAAGCGCCCCACGGCTGCTCGGTGCGGGCTTTTGCGACCCTTAGAGCCTCAAGCGCGAGCCCTAGAGCGGCCGGCAGGAGCGCGATTGCCAGGTGGTTCGGGTACAGCACCCCAAATGCCACCATGAGATATGGGAATGAGCTGAACCCGGAGGCGAACGCCCCGGTGATGAGGATGGGAACGGCGCGGTAGCCCACGACCCGCGCGACGAGGAACAGACACGAGAGAGGCCAAATGACGGCCCCGATCGCGATGGTCGTCAGGTTCACGGCTATCGGAATGCTTGCACCAGTGAAGTGAACGACGAGAGCTATCATGTCGTGCATAGCCGCCGGATAGAAGCCTTGAGACGCGTCGGTCAGGTTTCCGATCGTCAGGGAAGACCCGTTCTGGGTGTCAACAATCCGACGAATGGCGTTTAGATGGTAGACGTTGTCAAACGTCTGGGAGAAATTCGAGGGGTCACCGAAGCCCACTAAGTAGCGGTACGCGATGACCCCGCCGGAGAGTAGCAGCGCGACGGGGAGGGCCAACCTCGGGGTGATACGACCGAGATCGCTTGTCGCTATTTTCCCACTCGTGGCGACGAAGGCCAGCCGGCCGAACCACGATCCGCCATTGCGACGTGCAAGGATGATCCGCACCACGCCGGTCAGCGCGACGAGGGCGAGGCTCGCCAGAAGATAGGTCGAGGGAAAGAAGGGAAGGCCGAACCAGGGGGCCGCCACGCCGAGGCAGCTGACCACGGTAAACGAAACCGGGGCCGACAGCGCTGCGAGGCTGAGGCCCCGAATCCCGGCCATCGCTAACAGGCCTGCCCCCGGGCCGAGCGTGAGCAGAAGCGTCGCTGCGAAGTACGGGACGGTCTGCCACCAGGTCATGAATCAGTGCTCCTCGATCGGGTCAACGTCCTAAGTATGCCTTGTCTGGCTTCCTCTCCCGTGCAAAGTGGCTTCCGAAAGGCTTGGTATAGTTGCGAATCATGGGTACACCGAGGCAGTCAGGCGCGCTCATCATCATGCCCGCGTGGAACGAGGCGGAGGCTATTGGCGACACGATCCGGAATGTCCAGACCATCGTCCCGCACCACGACATCTTGGTTGTCGACGACGGCTCGAAGGACGCGACTGCGCGGATCGCCGCCGAGGCCGGCGCCACAGTGCTCCGTCTCCCCTTCAACCTGGGTGTGGGTGGAGCGATGCGTGCGGGGTTCAAATACGCGATCCGCAACGGATATTCGCGGGCCATCCAAGTGGACTCTGATGGCCAGCACGACCCGCACGATATCGACCGGGTTCTCGCCGGGCTTGAGACCGCTGACATTTCAATCGGTGCGCGCTTCGCGGGCCGCGGCAGCTACGACGCGAAGGGGCCGCGGCGCTGGGCAATGGTGGTCCTCGCCAAGGTCATCTCGGCGGTCGCGGGCACTAAGCTCACTGATGTCACCTCGGGCTTCCGTGCGGCCAATCTCAAGGGACTGCACCAGTACATGGAACATTTTCCTGCCGAGTATCTCGGCGACACGATCGACTCGCTCGTCGTCGCCATCAAGTCAGGCTGTCGCGTGACCCAGGTTCCGGTCGAGATGAAGGCGCGCCAAGCGGGTACCCCGAGTCACAGCCCGTGGAAGGCGACCATCTACCTTGCCCGCTCCGGTCTGGTGCTTTGCTTTGCACTCGCCCGGCCGCGCACCAAGAGTCCGACCGATGTTGTCTCACCCACGACAGGGGACATCGCGGGAGAGAATGGGGCAGCCGCATGAGCGTCGCCTTCTCGCTCGTTGTCGCCGTCGGAATGGTGCTTGCCGTCCTCGTGATGCTCCGCTCCGGGACGCTCCGTGAGAAGTACGCGATCCTCTGGATCGTCGTCGGTGGCCTCACAATTATCCTGGGAATCTTTCCCGGCCTACTGGACTGGGCGGCGTCTCTCGTCGGCATCAAGGTGCCGGCCAACCTGCTCTTCGCCCTGTCGATCGTGCTCCTGGTCGGCGTCGGCCTCCACGTGTCCCGCGAGCTAACGGTCCTCGAGGAAGAGACTCGGACGCTCGCGGAAGAGGTCGCAATCCTGCGCCAGTCCGTTGATTCGCTCCGCCGCTCCGCCGCAATCGAGGATATGCCCGCGGCAGACCGCACCGTCGTCCACCCCGCACGCCAGATCACACCGGAAGAGGTTGACCGTGACCATTGACGTGATGTTTCCCTACTATGGGGACGTTGCCATGATGAAGGCCGCCGTGGCCTCCGTGCTCGCTCAGGAGGACGAGGAATTCCGTCTGACCATCGTCGACGACGGATACCCGGACGAGGCGTTGCCCGAGTACTTTCAGAATCTTGTCGACGGGGACTCGCGCGTGCGCTATTTCCGTAACGAGACGAACCTCGGAGCCAACGGCAACTACAAGAAGTGCCTGACGCTTGTCGAGCGTGACGTGGTCGTGATGATGGGCGCAGACGACATTATGCTCCCCAACTACATCGGCACAGTGCGGAGGGCCTTCGAGAATCCCGAGATCCAGATCGTCCAGCCTGGCGTCGAGGTCATTGACGAGAATGGCAGCGTGTACGAGCCACTCGGGGACCGGGTCAAGACCTTCCTGCGCCATATGGCTGTGGGCGGCACGTCGGAGGCCATCATCGAGGGCGAGGCCATCGCTGAGAGCCTTATCACGGGCGATTGGCTGTACTTCCCGTCCGTCGCGTGGCGCGCCGAGGCTATCCTCAAGCACGACTTTCGCGAGCAGTACAACGTGGTCCAAGACCTCGCGCTCGCGATGGACATCATCATGCACGGCGGCAAAATGCTCGTCACCGATACCGTGTGTTTCCAGTACCGCCGGCACCGTGAGTCCGACTCATCGGTCCGCGCCCTCGACGGAAGGCGCTTCGCAGAGGAGCGCGCGTTCTTCGACGAGTGCGCGGTGGACTTCGCCAGACTCGGCTGGACCAAGGCGGCCCGCGCCGCGCGGCTCCACCTCACTTCGCGGCTCAACGCAGTCTCCCTCACTCCTAAGGTCATCCAGAAGCGAATGTGGCCCGGCCTGAAGAAGCTCACCGCGCACGCCTTGCGCCCATAATGGTTGGAGCAACCGAGACACACGCGGGAGTGAATAGCAGGAGAAGCGCTCTGTTCTATGTCGTCGGATCGCTCCTTCAAGGTCTTGGCATCCTGATAATCCAACCGTTTGCGGTCCGGGTTCTTTCTGCAGAACAATGGGGCCTCGTTTCAACGTCTGTCGTAACGATACAGGTCATCGTTGTTCTCCTATCCTCGGGCCTTCCGCTCGAGATTACGCGGATGTGGTTCGAGGCTGGCCATGGTGAGCAGCGTTCTTTGGCTCTGCATACCATCCTTCTCCTTGGGACCCTTGTGGTCGGAGTAGTCGCGGCCGCGGTGCTGTTGCTCTTCAACGGCACCGCTGCCGCCACGCTGCCGCTCGTCTTCGCCGTCACCAGCATTGGTTTGACCGGGAGCATCCTTGGCGCGCAGGCTGTTCTGCGCGCGCAAGGGCGTCCGTTGCCGTTCGTCGCACTCAGCATCGGATCATCCGTTGTGGCGAACTGTGCTGGCTTCTTGGCTGTGGTGTGGTGGGGCGCGAGTGCAAGCCTCTACATGATGGCCTACGCCGTGGCTGTTGCATTGACAGCAATGGTCGCTCTTGTGCTCGTCCATCCTGTCTCCATAGGATCTGTACAGGGAATTGGCAGCCATGCTGCGCGGATCGCTCTGCCGCTGTTGCCGCACACTGGGGCACTGATGCTCCTCACACAAGGTGCAGTCTGGTTGTTGGCCCTTGCGGCCTCAGTATCTGACGCAGGTCGCTACGGGGCTGTTCTGATTTTCGCGCTCGGGCCAATCACGATACTGAATGCGCTCAACAACGCGTGGATGACCGATATGATGGGGGCGCTGGACGGCTCTCGCGATCTGATTCAGCGCTCGACAGCGCGTACCGCCATTGCCATCGCCTTGATTGTTGGCGTCGCGGCATCGGGAGTTGGGCTGTTTGGCAGCTTTGTGCTTACGACTGCGCCTGACCAGCTCGGACCGATAGCGCGGACGCTTCCGTTGCTCTCAGTTGGCTATGCGCTATTTCTCGTTTCCTCGAATCAGCTCTATATTGATCGTCGAACTCGTGTGCTTGGGATCGTTTCGCCGGCAACGATGCTGCTGGCATTGGCTGCATCACTTGGCTTCGCTCTGAATGGCGCCCTCGAGTCGGTTGCGGTTGTGAACACCTTGGCGTTCATCCTCTTGGGGGTGTCATCGACAGTCGTGGCCTTCGGAAGGAAGTCGCTCGTTCTTGTGAAGTCCAGTCTCCTCCTGGCGGCGCTTCATGGAACGATCATTTTCGTTCTGGCCCTAGTGCCGTCGACCCTTTTTGCATCTCTTGTCGAATCGGCATGCTGCATCATCGGAGCGGGTGGAGCAGGCGTCTACTGGATGCGCCACGGTTCAAAGAAGTACGCCTGATGTGCAGACGCCGTCCCGCTTGAACTCGCTCGGTCGATGATCCGGGTCGGCCGCTGCGAGGGTGTTGGGCTCTACGTCCCGCCAATCCGCGGCCCGCGCCGCCGTACCGAGGACGGGTGCGTGTCCGCGCGCCGGCGGGGTCGTGATTCGTGTCAGTCGCACCAGACGAGCAGGACTCGTCGCGACTGGACCCTCTTTGCTATTGTCCGTGCCGGTGTGACCTTACGTGGGAGGGTGGGCGTTCTTCCCTGACAGTCTGGTTTTGTGCGGCGAGTGGGAGCCTTGATCTGTCTGGGAGCGGCGACACCTCAGCGGACGCCGTTGACGCTGTCCCAGCTGATGCTTCCTCCTTGGAACATCTGGTTGCAGTTCGTGTTGGCAGAATTGCAGGACTCACCTCCGGTCGGATACCCGTAGCGGCCATTCTCCGAGCCTGCAGCCACCCATGTGTTGCGGATTGGCCCGTTCGGACTGATCTGGGCGCCGGTCGCGGTGGACCACATGATCTCGCCGCCCTGGAAGGCCTGGTAGCAGCCGCCGTCGCGCAGCCCGCAGGTCTCGGGACCGGTCGGGTAGCCCAGGACGCTGCCTTCGGCGCCGGCGGCGCGGTAGGCGGTGCGGATGCCGCCGAGGTGGCTGATCTGGGCGCCGGTCGCGGTGGACCACATGATCTCGCCGCCCTGGAAGGCCTGGTAGCAGCCGCCGTCGCGCAGCCCGCAGGTCTCGGGACCGGTCGGGTAGCCCAGGACGCTGCCTTCGGCGCCGGCGGCGCGGTAGGCGGTGCGGATGCCGCCGAGGTGGCTGATCTGGGCGCCGGTCGCGGTGGACCACATGATCTCGCCGCCCTGGAAGGCCTGGTAGCAGCCGCCGTCGCGCAGCCCGCAGGTCTCGGGACCGGTCGGGTAGCCCAGGACGCTGCCTTCGGCGCCGGCGGCGCGGTAGGCGGTGCGGATGCCGCCGAGGTGGCTGATCTGGGCGCCGGTCGCGGTGGACCACATGATCTCGCCGCCCTGGAAGGCCTGGTAGCAGCCGCCGTCGCGCAGCCCGCAGGTCTCGGGACCGGTCGGGTAGCCCAGGACGCTGCCTTCGGCGCCGGCGGCGCGGTAGGCGGTGCGGATGCCGCCGAGGTGGCTGATCTGGGCGCCGGTCGCGGTGGACCACATGATCTCGCCGCCCTGGAAGGCCTGGTAGCAGCCGCCGTCGCGCAGCCCGCAGGTCTCGGGACCGGTCGGGTAGCCCAGGACGCTGCCTTCGGCGCCGGCGGCGCGGTAGGCGGTGCGGATGCCGCCGAGGTGGCTGATCTGGGCGCCGGTCGCGGTGGACCACATGATCTCGCCGCCCTGGAAGGCCTGGTAGCAGCCGCCGTCGCGCAGCCCGCAGCTCTCGGGACCGGTCGGGTATCCCAACGGACCGGAGTCATAGCCAGTCTGGGCCCACGCTGTCCGGATCGGCCCGTTCAATGATAGCTGGGCACCAGTGTCCTTGGACCAGACGATCACGCCGTTCTGAAATCCCTGGTAGCAGCCGTTGTTCGTCAGTACGCATTGAACGCTGGAGATTGGGTATCCCAACGGACCGGAGTCATAGCCAGTCTGGGCCCACGCTGTCCGGATCGGCCCGTTCAATGATAGCTGGGCACCAGTGTCCTTGGACCAGACGATCACGCCGTTCTGAAATCCCTGGTAGCAGCCGTTGTTCGTCAGTACGCATTGAACGCTCGAGGTTGGGTACCCCAACGGACCGGAGTCATAGCCAGTCTGGGCCCACGCCGTACGAATCGGACCATTGGGTGAAGGCTGAACGCCCGTTGCGCGGGACCACACGAGGGCACCGTTCTGGAAGCCTTGATAGCAACCGCCGACGCTTAGGGTACAGACGATACCCGATGTCTGGTCTCCAAGGTTGGCCGATGGAGCGGCGCGGCCGAAGGCTGCGCTCGGATCAGTGTCGCCGTACGTCGCGAATCGCTGAAGGCCCGGGAAGTCGCCATTCCACACGTTGGAGTCGCCTGCGAAGGGGCCGTCGGAGCTGTACTGCCAGATGCTGAAGTTGGACCAACTAGCGGGGAGGGTCCCCGGTCCTGAAGTGTTGTAGGCGGCAATCCAGAGCGGGTTGTTCGAGAGGGCTGCAGAGTTCCCGGTGCAGCTGGACCACCAGTCTGTCGTCGAGTAGATAACCGGCCGCCGCCCCGTGAGGCTGACCATGGTGTTCGAGAAATCGCTGATCCATTGCACCATCTGGTCGGCGCTGAGGCTATAGCACGTGTTGCCCATGTACACGCCGTTGATCGTTCGCCCTGCGTATGGGTTGTACTCGATATCCAACGCCGGCGGCATCGTGATGCCATCCGGGGACCATCCGCCACCGTTGTGGGCGAAGTAGGTGGCCTGGTCCGCGCCCGAAGACCAGTTGGGGATGGCGAAGTGGTACGAGCCGCGTAGCATCCCGGCATTCTGGGAGTTGCCGTACTGCTGCCCCCAGGATGCGCTGGTGTAGTAGTTACCTTCGGTGGCCTTGACATATGCGAAGCGCGCGCCCTGGTTCCATAGGGCCGGCCAGTCGACGGTGTCGGTGCCATTGCTCGCCTGCCACGAGCTCACGTCGACGCCTGCCACGCCCCACGACGGCTGCCACGTACTCGCGAGTGGGATCCGGACCGCCATGCCGTGCGCCGCACTGCCCCCTTTGTTCCTCGACTGCGGATTAGCCTGTCCCATCTTGGCTCCAGGCCCAACAGCGTCCTTCATGGCCTCACGGGCTTTCGGGTCGCGACCGGCCTCGTGCGAGTCTCTCGTACCCGGGGGCGCAGGGGCTGGGGACGACGGCGCCGGGGCTTCCGCTGGCGCAGATGCCACCGATGTGAGACGCACCGGTTGTGCGGACTCTGCGCTGGAATTTCCAGCGACTCCAAGCAGGATCCCGGCCGCTAGGACCGTGGTGATGGCCGTTGCGGGCAGGATGTGGGCTCGTCGGCGGGTCAAGATCGTGAGCAGCATGGCATATCTCCAAGAGCATCAGGAGTCAAGAACTCCAGGGCGCTTGGTGAGCGTAGCACACATGTTGCTGATGTGAATTGCGTGAATGGTGTGAATAATGATAGTGCAAGGAATTGTCATCGTGAGCCGAACTTGCCGAACTCATTGTCTAGCCGTTCAGCAGTCCCATCAGGTATCCTCCGTAACCGCTCTTTGCCAGCTTCTCGGCTCGCATGCGGAGCTCGTCGTTGCTTAGGAACCCCTGGCGCCAGGCGATCTCCTCGGGAGCGCCGATCTTGAGGCCCTGACGGTTCTCAACGGTGCGGACGAAGTTGGAGGCATCATTGAGGTCTGCAAAAGTACCCGTGTCCAGCCACGCTGTGCCGCGTGGGAGCACCTCGACCTTCAGCTTCCCGGCCTCGAGGTAGTTCCGGTTGATGTCCGTAATTTCGAGTTCACCGCGCGCTGACGGTCGGAGGCCTCGTGCGATGTCCACGACGTCGTTGTCGTAGAAGTAGAGCCCAGGCACGGCGTAGTTGCTCCTCGGCACAGCGGGCTTCTCCTCCAGCGAGACGGCACGGCCGGTGTCGTCGAACTCGACAACCCCGTACGCGCTCGGGTCCCTGACCCAGTAGCCGAACACCGCGGCGCCATCGATGGAGTGGTGACGGCGCAGCTGACGCCCTAGGCCGGGGCCATAAAAGATGTTGTCGCCGAGCACAAGGGAAACGGTGCCTGAACCGATGTGATCGGCACCGATGATGAACGCCTGGGCGAGGCCGTCCGGCGACTGCTGCTCCGCGTAGGAGATCGAAACGCCGAATTGGCCGCCATCGCCTAGTAGGCGATGGAAGTGCGCGGCATCGTACGGCGTGGTGATCACGAGGATGTCGCGGATGCCCGCCAACAGAAGGGTGGAGAGCGGGTAATAGATCATTGGCTTGTCGTAGACGGGAACAAGTTGTTTGCTTATGCCGAGCGTGACGGGGTGGAGTCTTGACCCTGTTCCCCCGGCCAGGATGATTCCCTTCATGTCAGCCATCATGCGGGGTTCTTGCGTCCGGCGCCAACCGGATAGATTCTCTTCATGCGATTGCTCGTCACTGGGGGAGCCGGGTTCATCGGCTCGAACTTCATTCACTACGCACTGGCCCATACGGATCATCACGTCACGGTGCTAGACAAGCTCACCTACGCAGGCAACCTCGAGTCCCTCATGGGCCTCCCGTCCGATCGGTTCAACTTTGTCCAGGGGGACATCGTTGACGCCGCTCTGGTCGACGAGCTGGTCGGCGTAGCAGACGCTGTGGTGCACTACGCGGCGGAGAGCCACAACGACAATTCACTGCGCGACCCGCGACCATTCCTCGACACGAACATCGTCGGCACGTACACACTCATCGAAGCCGCCCGCCGCCACGGGAACCGCTTCCACCACATCTCCACGGACGAGGTCTACGGCGACCTCGAGCTCGACGACCCAGCGCGCTTCACCGAGTCGACCCCGTACAACCCGTCGAGCCCGTACTCCTCGACGAAGGCCGGCTCCGATCTCCTCGTCCGCGCTTGGGTGCGCTCCTTCGACCTGCAGGCGACGATCAGCAACTGCTCGAACAACTACGGCCCCTACCAGCACGTAGAGAAGTTCATTCCGCGTCAAATCACCAACGTGATCGACGGGATCCGCCCCAAGCTCTACGGCGAAGGCAAGAACGTGCGGGACTGGATCCACGCCGACGACCATTCGTCTGCGGTGCTGACCATCCTGGAGAAGGGGCTCATCGGGGAGACCTATCTCATCGGCGCCGACGGCGAGAAGAACAACAAGGACGTCGTCGAGCTCATCCTCACCGAGATGGGCCAGCAGCCTGACGCGTATGACCACGTCGTCGACCGCCCGGGCCACGACCTCCGCTACGCGATCGACTCGACCAAGCTGCGCACAGAGCTCGACTGGGCACCGCAGTACCAGGACTTCGAGGCGGGCCTCGGCGCGACGATCCAGTGGTACCGCGACAACCAGAGCTGGTGGCGGCCACAGAAGGCCGCTACCGAGGCCAAGTACAAGGAGCAGGGACAGTGAACGCCGGGCAGATCGAGTTTTCCAAGCCGCTCGCAGCGCACGAGACGACCATCCCCGGCGTCGTGCTCTACGACCTGCCAGTCCACGGCGACAACCGCGGCTGGTTCAAGGAGAACTGGCAGCGCGAGAAGATGCTCGCCTTAGGCCTGCCGGACTTCGGACCCGTGCAGAACAACATCTCCTTCAACGAGAAGGCCGGGACCACGCGCGGCATCCATGCCGAGCCGTGGGACAAGTACGTCTCGGTCGCGACCGGTAGGATCTTCGGTGCGTGGGTCGACCTCCGTGAGGGCCCAACCTTCGGGGCAGTATTCACGGCCGAGCTCGACCCGTCCAGGGCGATCTTCATCCCGCGGGGTGTCGGCAATGCGTTCCAGACCCTCGAGGACGGCACGGCGTACTCCTACCTCGTCAACGACCACTGGTCGGCGGATGCCCAGGGCGAGTACACGTTCCTGAATCTCGCCGACGAGTCGGCCGCGGTCCCGTGGCCCATCCCGCTCGAGGAGGCAGAGCTCTCCGACAAGGACCGCGCGCATCCCCGGCTCGCCAACGTGGTGCCGATGAAGGCCAAGAAGATCCTCATCCTCGGGGCTTGCGGGCAGCTCGGTAAGGCTTTGAGGGAGGCGTACGACGGCGCGGGCTCGCCCGGGACCGTCGAGTTCGCCACCCGCGCGGATTTCGACCTCGCCGACCCCAGCGCATACAACTCCAGGAACTGGTCCCAGTACTCGACGATCATCAACGCCGCGGCCTACACGGCCGTCGACAGGGCAGAGACCCCCGAAGGCCGCCGGGAGGCGTGGGCGATCAACGTTACCGCAGTGGCGGATCTGGCGCGCGTCGCCGTCCAGCACCGGCTCACCTTTGTCCACATCTCGAGCGACTACGTCTTCGACGGCACAGCAGAGGTGTACGACGAGGGCGAGGCCTTTTCGCCCTTGGGCGTGTACGGCCAGACGAAGGCCGCCGGCGACGCCGTGGTCTCCGTCGTGCCTCAGCACTACATCGTCCGCACGTCATGGGTCATTGGCGAGGGCAACAACTTCGTCCGCACGATGGCGCGCCTTGCCGAGAGGGGCGTCAAACCTTCGGTGGTCAACGACCAGATCGGCCGGCTCTCCTTCGCCGAGGACATCGCCGCCGGCATCAGGCACCTCTTGGAGACCGGTGCGCCATTCGGGACCTACAACCTCACCAGCTCCGGCGAGGAGGCCAGCTGGGCCGATGTCGCAGCGGAGGTCTTTGCGGTTTCGGGACGCCATCCCGGCGACGTCAAGAGGATTAGCACAGCGGAATACTATTTAGGCAGGCCTCCGGCAGCCCCGCGTCCACTGCACTCGACGCTTGATCTGCAGAAGATCGAGGCGACGGGGTTCACCTCCGGCCGTTGGGCGGATCGCCTGCGTTACTATCCGCTGGGTCCAGGAAATACAACGGCGCGTTGGTGAACTCCCGTTCCTTTTCGTCCCGTATGCTACGCCCATGCTTCAGACTTCACGTATAACCAAGGCCGTGATCCCTGCCGCTGGCCTCGGCACCCGTTTCCTCCCGGCAACGAAGGCGATGCCGAAGGAGATGCTCCCCGTCGTTGACGAGCCAGCCATCCAGTATGTGGTCGCCGAAGCCGCGAAGGCTGGCCTCGACAATGTGTTGATGGTCACGGGCCGCAGCAAGCGCGCCCTCGAGGACCACTTTGATCGCGTCCCGACGCTCGAGGCGATCCTCGAGGCCAAGGGCGACGAGCGGCGGCTCGCAGCTGTCCAGGAGTCAAACAACCTCGGTGACATCCACTACGTCCGCCAGGGTGACCCCAAGGGCCTCGGACACGCCGTGCTGTGCGCGAAGCGCCACGTGGGCGACGAGCCTTTCGCCGTGCTGCTCGGTGACGACCTGATCGACGCGCGCGATGAGCTCCTCACAGAGATGATTTGCGTTCAGCAGTCCACGGGCGGGTCTGTGATCGCCCTCATGGAGGTCGAACGCGAGAAGATCTCGGCCTACGGCTGCGCCGACGTCGCCGTTGTCGACGGCGAGGACTACGTCCGCGTGAAGGGCCTCGTCGAGAAGCCTGCGGTTGAGGACGCACCCTCGAACCTTGCGGTCATCGGGCGGTACGTGCTCCATCCATCGGTATTCGAGGTTCTTGAGCGCACTGAGCCCGGGCGCGGCGGCGAGATCCAGCTCACTGACGCCCTGCAAGAGCTGTCGACCCACGAGGGCGAGGGAGGCGGCGTCTACGCGGTCGTGTTCCGTGGTCGCCGCTACGACACGGGCGACAAGCTTTCGTACCTCAAGGCAGTGGTCACCCTCGCCGTTGAGCGGGACGACCTCGCTGAGCTGCGCCCCTGGCTCAAGGACTTCGCCGCCTCGCTGTGAGACCGACCATCGAGTGGTTGTCCACATGTGCGCAGCCGATTCACAGGCAACCCACAGAATCCCTTAGGGTGAGGACTATCGTCGGGTAGGGGCCCGGCGCGATCGCGCACCTAGGGGGGTTCGTGGATGCACTGCGCATTGTCGAGGGCGAGGTCCGAGAGCTGATCAGGCTCCGGGGCATCGATCCGCTCGGCCAGACAGGCGACGTGCGGCGTCTCGTGGATGCCGCTGTCGTCGACTATGACGAGCGTGCACTGCTGGGCGCCGTGCCATCCCTCGGCTCTCTCGATGCCGCGCGCAAGAGCCTGTTCGACGCCGTCGCCGGATTCGGCCCGCTCCAGCCGTTCCTCGACGATCCGAGCATCGAGGAGATCTGGCTCAATGCGCCGACCGAGATCTATGTAGCGCGCAACGGCGAGTCCGAGCTGACCGGAGTCACGCTCACCGAACAGCAGGTCCGCGACCTCGTGGAGCGCATGCTCAAGTCGTCCGGACGCCGGCTGGACCTCTCGAGCCCGTTCGTCGACGCATCGCTGCCCGACGGCTCACGACTGCACGTGGCCATTCCCGACGTCACGCGGCGCCACTGGGCCGTGAACATCCGCAAGTTCGTCGTCAAGGCGAGCAGACTCGACCACCTCGTCGAACTCGGCACGCTCACGCCGCAGTCCGCCAGATTCCTCGCGGCCGCCGTGGCCGGAGGACTCAACATCCTCGTCTCGGGCGCCACGCAGGCTGGCAAGACGACCATGCTCAACTGCCTCGGCGCATCCATCGGATCCAGAGAACGAGTCGTCACGGTCGAGGAGATCTTCGAGCTCCAGTTCCCGCTCCGCGACGTCGTGGGACTCCAGTGCCGTCAGCCCAATCTTGAGGGCACGGGCGAGATCCCGCTGCGCCGGCTCGTCAAGGAGGCCCTGCGCATGCGGCCCGACCGGCTCGTGGTGGGGGAGGTGCGCGAGGCGGAGAGCCTCGACATGCTCATCGCGCTCAACAGTGGACTTCCTGGGATGTGTAGTATCCACGCGAACTCGGCCCAGGACGCCGTCACGAAGCTGTGCACGCTGCCGCTCCTTGCCGGCGCGAACATCTCAAGTTCCTTTGTTGTGCCGACGGTCGCGGCCTGCATCGACCTCGTGGTCCACTGCACTCGGCGCCCGAACGGCCGCCGGCAGGTTACCGAGATCCTCGCCCTGGGCCAGCGCGTCGAGAACGGCATCATCGAGACGTCGTCGGTGTTCGCGGTCGACGGCGACGGAATCCTCCGCGCCCGGCCCACGGGCCTTCCCGCCGTGGAGAAGTTCGAGCGTGCGGGTGTCGACATCTTCTCGCTCATGGAGACCGCCTGATGGCGGCACTCGTCGGGCTCGTCGGCGGCATCGGGCTGTTTCTGGTCTGGTGGTCCTTCTGGCCGCTGCCCCAGCGGCAGGAGCGAGCCAAACGGACCGGGCGGCTCGAGCAGCTGATCACACAGGCAGGCCTCCATCGCGTGACGCCCGCCGGGCTCGTCCTCTCGAGTCTCGGCCTCGGCGCATTCGTCGCTCTCGTCTTCTACGTCGTGACCGCCGCGGCCCCCGTAGGCCTGTGCTTCGGCCTGTTCGCCGCGGGTTTGCCCGTCGCGTTGGTGAGCTGGCAGGCGAAGCGCCGCGCCGCCGTCATGCGCGAGCTGTGGCCCGACGTCGTGGACCACATCCGGTCCGCGATCCGCGCGGGCCTGTCGCTGCCCGAGGCCCTCATGCAGCTCGGCTACAAGGGCCCAGAGCCCCTCCGCGGCGTCTTCCTCGAGTTCGCCGCCGACTACCGTTCGGGCGGCAGCTTCGGTTTTGCCCTCGATCGGCTCAAGGCCCGGATCTCGGACCCCGTCGCCGACCGCATCGTCGAGGCCCTGCGCCTCACGCGCGAGGTCGGCGGATCGGACCTCGGACGGCTCCTCGGCACGCTCTCTGAGTTCCTGCGCGAGAGCGCACGGACGCGCAGCGAGCTCGAGGCGCGCCAGTCCTGGACCGTGAACGCCGCGCGGCTCGCGGTCGCGGCCCCGTGGATAGTGCTCCTACTCCTGTCGTCGCGGCCCGAGGCGATGGTGGCCTATGCGCGCCCGGCCGGCTTCGTCGTGCTCGTCATTGGCCTCGCGGTCTCCGTCTTCTGCTACAAGCTCATGCTCCGCATCGGGGCGCTTCCCCAAGAAGAGCGGGTGCTGCGGTGAGCGGGATCATGGCGCTCGCGGTCCTGGCCGGCGCGGTGCTCGGGGTGGGGCTGTGGCTCGCATTCGTCCGTCTCCCCGTCATGAGGCGCACCACCTTCACCGAACGGGTCGCCCCGCAGCTGCGCTCCGCCGACAGGAGGTCGCGCCTGCTGCAGAGCGAACAGCCCAACCTGACGCCGTTCGGCCCCCTCGAGCAGATCCTGCGGCCCCTCCTGCACGACGCCGTGGCCTCGCTCGCGCATCTCAACCTCGGCAATGCCGCGCTCGCCAAGCGTCTGGCCCGGGCAGGTTCGTCGAAGAGTCCGGTCGACTTCCGTGCCGAGCAGCTCCTCTGGGCTGGCGCGGCATTCGTGCTCGCAACGCTCGTGGCCGTGACCACCGCTGCCGCGGGCCGGCTCAGCGCCGTCTTCGCGATTCTTATGGTCCTCGGCGCGACAGCGGCCGGGTTCATGGCCCGTGACTATCTGCTGGCGTGCGCGATCACCAAGCGCAAGCAGCGCATCCTCGCCGAATTCCCGGCCGTCGCGGACATGATGGCCCTCGCTGTCGGCGCGGGGGAGACGGCAGCCGGGGCGCTCGACCGGACCTCGAAGGTCTCGCACGGAGAACTGGCGAAGGAGTTCACCGCGGTCCTCGCCCACACTCGCTCGGGCGCGCCACTTGTTGAGGCGCTCCAAGCCATGGCGGACCGGCTGGAACTGGCTCCGATCACGCGGTTCGTTGACGGGATCGTCGTCGCGATCGAACGGGGGACGCCCCTCGCGGACATCCTCCGCGCGCAGGCGCAGGACGTGCGCGACCTCGCCAAGCGGGAGCTCATGGAGGCGGCCGGCAAGAAGGAGATCGGCATGATGATTCCGCTTGTCTTCGGCATACTGCCACTCACCATCATCTTCGCCGTCTACCCGGGCGTGGCCGCCGTCGTGCTGGGCTTCTGACCAATCACCAACTAGTACACCGCACCCGATCGGGGGAGAGGGAACCATGAATCCGACTGTCCGCAGGAAAACGCTCATGTGTGCCACTACTGTTTTTGCCGCGCTGCCCGCTTCGCTCGTCGGCGGGATCTCGGAGCGTGTACTGCGGGGAGGCCGCGAACGGGGAGATGTCCCGGGCTGGGTCATGATCACGCTCATGACCGCTGTGCTCGTGATGGGCCTGCTCGCCGTGGCCGGCCCTGCTCTCGAAGGCCTCTTCAACCAGGCCATCAGCAGGGTCAGCAAGTAGGGGTGGGACGGCGACGACGGCCGACCGTCACGGACGAGCGAGGCTCGGCGGTGACGGACTTCGTGATGGTCGGCGGGCTGCTCACCGTCCTGGCGCTCGCCGTCGTCCAGCTCACCCTCATCCTCCACGTCAGGAACGTCCTCGTCGACGCCGCGGCCTCGGGCGCGCGGTACGGAACCCTCGCAGACCGGACGCCCGACGACGCGCGGCAGCGCGCCGCCGATCTCATTGCCGGCTCGATCGGAGCGGACTATGCGACGGGCATCAGGGTTGACCAGGCCGATGCGGCCGGCGGCCGAACGCTCGAGGTCCGCGTGGTTGCGCCGATGCCCGTGATCGGCCTCCTCGGACCGGCCGGAACGATGGAGGTCGTGGGGCATGCGCCGCTTCAGTGAACGCGTCCGCCTGGTTCTTGGGCCGGTCGCGGGCGAGTCGGGGAGTGCCGTGGTGGAGTTCGTGTTCCTCGGTGTGCTCCTTCTCGTGCCGGTCGTGTACTTCGTCATCACGGTCGCAGCGCTCCAGGGCGCCTCGTTCGCTGCGGCCGGGGCCGCCGACCACGCGGCCAAGACGTTCGCCCAGTCCGCGGACGAAGGCGCCGCGCAATCCGCTGCCCAGGCTTCGGTCCGCGTGGCGATGTCCGATTTCGGGCTCGCCGAGCACAACACGCGACTCGAGCTCACCTGCGACCGGAGCCCTTGCCTCCAGGCCGGGGCCGCCGTCCGTGCCGTCGTGCGGGTTGACGTACCGCTTCCGTTCAGCCCGGTCACGCAAGGCTTCGGGCTCACGGTGGGCCGGGTGGACGCCTCGGCGACCCAGATCGTCGGGAGGTTCCGATGAGAAGGTGCGCACGCGGCGTCGTGCGCCGCATCAGGCAGGCGACGCGCGGCGACGAATCCGGCCAGCTGACCATCATGATCATCGGGTTCACCGTGCTGTGCCTGCTGGTCGCCACGACGGTCATGGGTGTCTCCGCCGCGTACATCGAGCACAAGAAGCTGCTCTCGGCGGCCGACGGCGCCGCTGCAGCCGCCGCTGACAGCTTCCGGCTCGCCGACACTGCCTCGGGCGACGCGCCGCCGGCGGCCGTCCTCGCGCCCGAACGCGTCCGCGGCGTCGTGGTCACCTATCTCGAGCGGGATGGGGCCACGGTCAGGTTCGAGGGCCTCACCGTGTCCGCGGCAACGGGCACGCCCGAGGGCCGGACGGCGACGGTTAGCCTCGCGGCGGTCGCGCGGATCCCCGTGGTGAACTTCATCCTGCCCGACGGCGTGCCAATCGAGGCGACGGCCAGTGCGCGGGCGAGGCTCACGCGGTGAGCGACAATGTCTTGACAGGCAGGGAAAGGGAATGATGACAGTGATGCCCGCAGGACGCCGGTATGCCCGCCCGGAGGTCGCGGTTGCGCTCCTGACGGCGCTGATGATGGTGGGCGCATACTACTCCAAGATGCCGTGCTTTGGCACCGAAACGCTAGGTTCGCTGCCATTCCATAACCTCGACGCCAGGGTCTTCGGCTCCATGTGCTACTCCGACATCCAGGCGCTCTGGGACGGGCGCCATCTGGGCCAGCACCTGCTTCCCTATGTGCACGGAGGCTTATCGAACGGCAACACCCTCGCACCGGGGACATTGGAGTACCCCGTCCTGTCCGGCCTGTTGGTCTACGTTCTTGCGTTGCCGGCCTCAACCCAGCTCCAGTTCTTCCAGATCTCCGCGCTGTTCCTGGGGCTGTGCGGAATCCTCACGTCAGTGTTCCTTGCCCGGATGGTGGGGTGGCGTTCGCTCTGGTTCGCTCTCGCGCCATCGCTGGTGCTCTACTCGTTCCTCAACTGGGACCTCTCGGTGGTCCTCGTGACCGTCGCCGCTATATTGTGTGTCCGGCGTGGCACGCGTGAGGGCGTCCTGAGCGGCCGGTGGCTGGCAGGGGCGGCGGTGTTGCTTGGAGTGGGCGGTTCGCTCAAGTTCTATCCGCTCATGTTTGCCGCCCCGGTCGCCCTGTATGTCCTGTTCGATTCAGGCGTTGGAAACGGGATGCGGCGCGGGGTAGCTCGGGGATGGGCGGGGCTGCGGTGGAGGGGCGCGGGATTGTTCCTCGCTCTCGCGGCATCGGTTTTCGTGGCCATCAACCTCCCCTTCGTGCTGATCGATTTCCAAGGCTGGCTTTCGGCGTACGCGTTCCAGTGGTCCCGTCCCATCGACGCCACGACCCAGTCGATTTGGTACTGGGGGCTGAGGCCACTCACCGATGCCGACTCAGCTTTGCAGCCAGCGCTGGGCCAAGTTTCAACCGCTGCGACGGCGCTCGGGCTGGGCGTCGCCCTGGCTTCTGGACTGTTTCGGGTAGCCAAGGGCCGCCAGTATCCGTGGCTGGAGGTCTCCGCCGCGATGCTCAGCGCCTATCTGGTACTTAACAAGGTTCACTCCCCCCAGTACGTTCTCTGGCTTCTGCCCTTCCTCGTCCTGCTGCGAGTCCGAGCAGGGTGGGTCATCGCCTATTTGATAGCGGACGTCCTCGTGGGCACGGGGTGGTACTTCATGCTGACCGGAGGCAGCGATATCCGCACAGGGCTCGGAGCGCAAATGCTCGTTCTCGGAGTCTGGGGAAGGCCTGCGCTGCTCGTAGGCTTGTGCTTCGCCTACTTTAGTGCGGGCCCGGCTTGGTTGCGTCGACGGCCGGCAGAACCGGTCCCAGCCCTCGCCCCTGAACCGGCTCCCTTGCGCGTATGACGTTCCGGACTGTCCGGCTACAGGATACTCATGGACGTCTCGGGACGAGGTATACCGGTTCCACCCCCGCGGCCCTGCGTGGTTCCTGGCGCGGTGATGCGCGTCGGGACCATGGCGTAATCTTGGATGGATATGGCTGACATCGACTTTCCCGCAGAGATCCGTGCGCTCCGCACCACCCACGCGTCCATCGAGCACGTCACGGACGTTGAATCGCTGCGAGAGGAAATCGCCCAGCTGAGCGAGGCCGCGGGCGTCCCGGACCTGTGGGACGATCCCGCGAAGGCGCAGGTAGTGACCTCGCGACTTTCGCACCGCCAGTCGGAGCTCGAGCGTGTCGAGGGCTTGGGCTCGCGCATCGACGACCTCGAGGTCCTCGTGGAGCTGAGCCAGGACGAGGACGACGCCGATACCCTCGCCGAGGCGACCAAGGAACTCGCCGCGATCCGCAAGGCCCTCGAGGAGCTGGAGGTCGTCACCCTCCTGAACGGCGAGTACGACGCCCGCGAGGCCGTCGTGACGATCCGCTCCGGTGCCGGTGGCGTCGACGCCGCAGACTTCGCCGAGATGCTCATGCGTATGTACCTTCGCTGGGCTGAGCGCCACGGGTATCCGACCACGGTCATGGACACCTCCTACGCTGAAGAGGCCGGACTCAAGTCCGCCACCTTCGAGGTCAACGCGCCCTTCGCCTACGGAACGCTGTCCGTCGAGGCCGGCACCCACCGCCTCGTGCGCATCAGCCCGTTCGACAACCAGGGACGCCGCCAGACGTCCTTTGCCGCCGTCGAGGTCATCCCGCTCATTGAGCAGACCGACCACATCGACATTCCGGACAACGATATCCGCGTCGACGTCTTCCGCTCCTCCGGCCCCGGCGGCCAGTCGGTCAACACGACCGACTCGGCGGTGCGGCTGACCCACCTTCCCACGGGTCTCGTCGTGTCGATGCAGAACGAGAAGTCCCAGATCCAGAACCGTGCGGCGGCCATGCGCGTGCTGCAGTCGCGTCTGCTTCTGCTGAAGAAGGAGCAGGAGGACGCCGAGAAGAAGGCGCTCGCCGGCGATGTCAAGGCATCGTGGGGAGACCAGATGCGGTCCTACGTCCTCAACCCGTACCAGATGGTCAAGGATCTGCGGACCAACCACGAGGTGGGCAACACCGCCGCGGTTCTTGACGGTGACATCGACGACTTCATCGACGCCGGGATCCGCTGGCGCGCGGGTCAGCGCCACGAAGCGGCCAACACGTAAGCTGCCGGGCAGCACGACGGCTGAGAGGCCCGGCGTCCCCACAGGGGACGCCGGGCCTTTTTTGCGCCCACTCGGGGCGCCCCCCGACCGCACACGGGGACCCACCCTGGGACCACGCACGAGGCGCCCCCGGCGAAAGAGAGAGCGCACACTTGACGGCGGCCACGCGGCGTCATAGATTTTCCGTGACCTGAATCACCTTTCATGTTGGGCCAACGCAGCAAGCCCTGCAGCACCCGCACCACCGCCGAGAAAGGCAATCGCGTGAAGGCAACAACGAAGTTCCTCCTCACCGCGGCACTGGCCACAGGCCTCGTCGCAACCGGATGCGCGCCGAGCACCTCCACCGCCGCCGGGGGTGCGTCTGGCGGCTCGTCGGAGGCCGCTCGTACGGTCAACGTGGGCATTGTCTACTCGAAGACCGGCCCTCTCGCGGCCTACGGCGAGGCTTACTACGAGGGACTCCAGGCGGGCATCAAGTACGCGACCGGCGGCACCGGCAAGGTGGGCAACGCGACGCTCAACCTCACGTACCAGGACGACGCCGGGGACCCGGACAAGGCCGTCTCGATCGCCAAGGACCTCATCGGCAAGGACTACAAGATCCTGGCCGGGACGGTCGCCTCCGGCGTGGCGCTCAAGCTCGCCGACCAGGCGGCACAGAACAAGGTCCTCTACATCGCGGGCCCGGCCGCGACGGACGCGCTCCAGGGCATCAACAAGTACACGTTCCGCTCGGGCCGCCAGTCGCTCCAGGACGTCGCCACCGCGGGGACGTTCGTGGACAGTCTGCAGGGAAAGAAGGTCACAGTCTTCGCGCAGAACAATGCGTTCGGGCAGGGCAACGTGGCCGCTGTCAAGGCGGTGCTGGGTGCGAAGGGCGCCACGGTGGACCAGATCCTCGTCCCTGAGGATGCCACGGAGTTCACGCCGTTCGCACGCCAGATTATTGATGCCAAGCCTGCGCTCACCTTCGTGGCGTGGGCGGGCGCGACGAGCGGCGCGATGTGGCAGTCGCTGACCCAGCAGGGTGTGTTCGACGCCGCCCCGGTCGTCACCGGCCTCGGGGACCTCTCGACGTTCTCCGCGTATGGCGCCGCGAGCGGCAAGATCAGCTTCCTCAACCACTACTTCAAGGGGGCTGGGGGGAACAACGCGGTCGAGCAGGAGATGATCAAGAACGTCGAGGCGGCAGGCAAGAAGGTGGACCTCTTCACACCTGACGGCTTCGTGGCAGGCCAGATGATCGTCCAGGCGGTCAAGTCGGGTACCGCCGTGGATGACATGGTCAAGGGCCTTGAGGGGTACTCGTTCGACGGCCCGAAGGGCAAGGAGACCATCCGTGCCTCCGACCACGTGCTGCTCCAGCCCATGTACCAGGCGAAGCTCGTCCAGAAGGACGGCACGTGGACGCCGGAGCTCGTCAAGACCGTCCCGGCTGACCAAGTCGCGCCGGCCGAGAAGAAGAGCTGACCCCAGTGGCTGCGGGCTCGGGGCATCCCGCCCTAGCTGTCGAGGATCTGGGGTTCGCGATCGGCGGGGCGAGCATCCTCTCCGAGGTTGGTTTCGCCGTCGGACGAGGCGAGATGCTCGGCGTCATCGGGCCCAACGGCGCCGGCAAGACGACCCTCTTCAACGTCCTCTCCGGCCTGGTGCGGCCCACCGCGGGCCGCGTCCTCCTCGAGGGGAAGGACGTGACCCGCCTCCCGGTGCACCGTCGCGCGCGCTTGGGGCTCGGCCGCACGTTCCAGACCTCGAGCCTGTTCGGCGCCCTCACCGTCCTCGAGAACGTGAGGCTCGCCGCGCAGGCACGGCTCGGCGGCAGCCTCTCGGTGTTCGCCTTCCCGCGGGCGCACGACGCCGCGACGCGCCTCGCGCGGGAGAGGCTCGACGAGGTGGGGCTCGCCGGCAGGGAAGACCACCGCGCGCAGGACCTATCGCACGGCGACAAGAGGAAGGTGGAGATCGCCATGATGCTCGCGACGGAACCGAGCGTGGTGCTCCTCGACGAGCCGATGGCCGGGGTCGGCTCCGGGGACGTCGGCGCGCTCAGCGACGTGATCCGCGGCCTGCACCGGGACCGGGGCACCACGGTGCTCATGGTCGAGCACCACATGGACGTGGTCCTCGGTCTCGTGGACCGCGTCGCCGTCATGCACCACGGCCGTCTGCTCGCGATCGGCACCCCGGAGGACGTCATGGCCGATGCGACCGTCCAAGCCGCCTATCTCGGGGAGCCTGTGTGAGCGGCGCGCCGAGCGGGGACAGCCGCCCTATACTCACAGTCGAGGGCCTGCGGGCCCACATCGGCGGCCAGCAGGTGGTCGAGGACGTCAGCTTCTCGGTTCCGGACCAGGGCGTCATGGCGGTGCTGGGCCGCAACGGCGTCGGCAAGACGAGCACCCTCAGGGCGCTGCTCGGACTCATCGCACGCACGGGCCGGATCGAGCTGGCAGGCGAGCGCATCGACGGCGAGCCCACCCACCGGATCGTCCAGCGCGGCGTCGGCTATGTCCCCGAGGACCGAGACGTCTTCTCGAAGCTGACCGTCGCCGAGAACCTCCACCTCGCGGTGCGGGGGCGCCCTTCGAGCGAGCGCAGGGAGCTCGTCGAGCGACTCTTCCCCGACCTGGTCCAGCGCGCCCGGCAGACCGCAGGCACGCTCTCCGGCGGCCAGCAGCAGATGGTTGCCCTCGCCCGCGCGCTCCTGAACGAGAACCGGGTCCTCCTCGTCGACGAGCCCACCAAGGGCCTGGCACCCAAGGTCGTCCAAGAGGTCGCGGTCGCGCTCGAGGCAGTGGCCATGACCGTGCCGATCCTGCTCGTCGAGCAGAACCTCGCCGTGGTCCGCCGCCTCGCCGCCGGAGCCGTCGTGCTCTCCGGAGGCCGAGTCGTGCACCGTGCCGACGACGTGCGCGGCCTCCTCGACGACGAGGCCCTCACCCGCCGCCTTCTCGGAGTCGGCGGCGACACCGCACACGACGGCGGACCCGCACCCCTCGGCGCCAGCCGTCGTCGAGGCGACGATCGAGACAACGGCGACACCGCGCCAGCGGCCCCCGCGGGACGCGAGGCCACCGCGTGAGCACCGTCGTCCTCCTCCTCGTCACGGGCCTGGGCCTCGGCGCCCTGTACTTCCTCGTCGCCTCGGGCCTCTCGCTCATCTATGGCCTCATGGGCGTGCTGAACTTCGCGCACGGCTCCTTCCTCACGCTCGGGGCCTTCCTCGGATGGGAAGCGGCGCGAAGGCTTGGTGCCGATTCGTGGGGCACGTTCGCGATCTCCCTGATCGTGGGCGCCCTGGCCGGCGCCGGGGTCGCCACGATCACCGAGCTGACGCTCATCCGACCGCTGTACCTGCGGCACATCGAGCAGGTCCTCGTCACCGTAGGCCTCTCGCTGGCCACGGTCGCGCTGTTCGACGGGATCTGGGGCACAGACCCCGCGTACATCGCCGGACCGGCGTGGTTCAAGGACACCACCGACATCCTCGGCGCGAGGATCCCCAACGACCGCTTCGTCGCGATCTTCTGCGCCGTCCTCGTCCTGGCCGGACTCGTGCTGTTCCTCAAGCGCACACGCTACGGCCTCATCATCCGGGCCGGGGTCGAGAACCGCGCGATGGTGACGGCGCTCGGCATTGACGTCCGCAGGGCCTTCACACTCGTCTTCGCGATCGGCGGTGCCGCGGCAGGACTCGGGGGAGTGCTCGCGAGCCACTACTTCGGCTACGTCTCTCCGCTCCTGGGCGGCTCCCTCCTCATCTTCGCGTTCATCGTCACGGTGATCGGGGGCCTCGGATCCCTTTCCGGCGCAGCGATCGCCTCGGTCGGGGTGGCGGTCCTGCAGCAGTTCGCCAACTTCTACTTTGGGATCGGTGATTTCGTGGTCGTCCTCGCGCTCGCCGTGGTGCTGCTCGTACGCCCCCGCGGCCTCCTGGGAGCCGCGGCATGAGCCGCCGGGTCTGGGGGCGCCTGGCGGGAGGGGCGGCCGTGGTTCTCGTGCTCGCGGTCCTTCCCCTCTTCACGATCGACCTCCCCGGGATCCTGCCTGGCCCCACCTACACCCCGGGGTCACTCCAGCTCCTCGCGCTGTGCTTCGCGATGGCCGCCGCGGCGCTGAGCTACCACCTGCTGCTGGGCGCGGCAGGCCTGCTCTCATTCGGGCATGCCCTCTCGTTCGGAGCCGGGGTGTACGGCCTTGCCGTGATCCTCGCTCATCTCGGGCTGCCGCTCGTCCCGGCCGCCCTGCTCGCCCTCGTGTCCGCGATCGTGCTCGCGCTCGCCGTTGGCAGCATCAGCCTGCGCGTGGCAGGGATCCCGTTCGCGATGGTCACGCTAGCGTTCGCCCAAGCGGGGTCGGTGCTCGTGCGGCGCAACCCGGGCCAGGCCACGGGGGGCGACGAGGGCCTCGCGCTGTCCACGGACAACCTGCCCGATGCCCTCGTCGGCGTCGTGAACACGCGGAACCTCTACTGGCTCGCCCTCGCGGCCCTCGTGCTCGTCTACGCAGTTGTGCTGTGGATCCAGTCAAGCCGTGCAGGGCATGCGGCCGAGGCCGTGCGTGAGAACGAGCTGCGCGTGCGCGTCCTCGGGCTGCAGCCGTTCGCCCCCAAGCTGCTCATCTTCACCGTGGGCGGGGCACTGGCCGCCGTCGCCGGCATGGTCTACCTCCTCCTGCAGTCCGGCGCCGTCCCGCGGTCCGTGTCCTCGGACCTGACGATCACCCTCCTCGTCATGGTGGTGCTCGGCGGAGTCGGCTCGCGCTGGGGAGCGATCGTGGGGGGCATCCTGTACACGCTCCTGGACCAGCGGCTCGCCGCGCTCGCCGGCTCGGCCGCGGTCAAGGACCTCCCGCCCGTCCTCCGGATTCCACTCTCGGAACCCCTGTTCATCCTCGGTACGCTGTTCATCCTGGTGGTGCTGTTCCTGCCGGGCGGCCTCGCCGGGGCGGCGGCGAAGCTGCGCGCACGACGGCGCGGCTCGCCTCGCCAGCTGACGCCCACCGATCGTCTCGAGAAGGTCCTGGAGGACGCATGAATCCGCACGACCCCGACGGCCTCCACACCCTCGGGCGGTGGACGGCCGATCGTGCCCGCAGCGCCCCCGAGAGGACGGCGATCGACGACCGCGGTGTGACGCTCACGTACCGCGAGCTCGAGGCGCGGGCTGCGGCGCTCGCGGACGCCCTCCGCAACGCGGGCTACGCACCCGGCCAGCGCATCGCCACGCTCACGGGCAACAGCGCGGACCACGTGGTGCTGTTCTTCGCGTGCGCGAAGGCCGGACTCACGCTCGTCCCCCTCTCCTGGCGGCTAGCTCCCGTCGAACTCGCCGAGCAGCTTCGCGTGAGCGGACCCGCGCTCTTCGTTGTCGAGCCCGAGCATGCGGCCCTCGGTGCCGCCGCGGCGGCGCTCCTCGTGGAGCCTCCCCGCACGTCCGAGCCCGGGCGCGACGGCATCGAGCGAGGCCTTCCCACGGTGGGCGCAGCGGTGCCGCGGCGGCCGGTGGCGGACGCAGACGCCCTCCTCGCCGTTTTCACTTCGGGGACGTCCGGGCGCCCCAAGGCCGCCGTCCTGACCCATGCGAACTGCTTCTGGACCAACCTCTCCTTCTCCCGCACCGTCGAGATCGGCCGGGATGACGTGGTCCTGTGCGTCATGCCGCAGTTCCATGTGGGCGGCTGGAACATCCAGGCCCTCCTGGCGTGGTGGACGGGCGCCACCGTGGTGCTCGAGCGCGGATTCGACGCTGGCCGCGTGCTCAAGCTCATTCCCCAGCGCCGCGTCACCACCATGATGGGCGTCCCCGCGCACTACCTCATGCTGTCCCAGCACCCCGGGTTCCGCGACGCCGACCTCACGAGCCTCCAGCGCGCCGTCGTGGGCGGCGCTCCGATGCCGGCCCCGCTCCTGCGGACCTGGCACGCGCGCGGGGTCGCGCTCACCCAGGGCTACGGGCTCACCGAGGCGGGCCCCAACGTGCTGTGCCTCGCGCCCGAGGAGGCCCTGCGCAGGGTGGGCTCGGCGGGCACCCCGTACCCGCATGTCGATGTCGTCGTCGCCGATCCGGCCACGGGGGAGGAGGTCGACGGCGCGGGGCGGGGCGAGCTCTGGGTCCGCGGGCCGGGTGTCTTCGCGGGATACCTCGCCGACCCGGCGGCCACCGCGGACGTGCTCGTGGACGGGTGGCTGCGGACGGGCGACGTCGTGGAGCGCGACGACGACGGGTTCCTGCGCGTCGTCGACCGGCTCAAGGACATCTACATCTCCGGGGGCGAGAACGTCTCGCCCTACGAGGTCGAGCACGCGCTCCTCACACATCCCGCCGTGGCCGACGCGGCCGTGGTGGGAGTGCCGGACGAACGTTGGGGCGAGGCGGGCGCGGCCTTCGTCGTCGTGCGCAGCGGTGAGGCCACGGACGCCCAGGAGCTCACCGAGCATCTCCGCGGCGTCCTCGCGCGGTTCAAGGTGCCGCGCACCATCGAGTTCGTGGAGGACATCCCGCGCACGGGCCTGCACAAGGTCGCGCGGGCGCGCCTCCGGGCGAGAGTCGCACCCCAGCCGGAGCGTGCCCCGTGAGCACACAGCCTCGCACGGCGCGCGGGACGCGGACCCGCGCCAGGCTCCTGGCCGCTGCCGAGAAGGTCTTCGCCTCGGCGGGGTACCACGACGCATCGATCGTGAAGATCACGGAGGAGGCCGGTATCGGGCTCGGCACGTTCTACCTCTACTTCGCGGGCAAGCAGGAGATCTTCGATGAGGTCGTTGGCGATCTCAACGCCCGCGTTCGGCATGCCATGACCGAGGCGGCCCGCACGGCGGCCACCCGCATCGACGTCGAACGCGCTGGCTTCCAGGCCTTCTTCCGCTTTACGGCCGAGCATCCGGCCCTCTACCGGATCATCCGACAGGCCGAGTTCGTCTCGCCGGCGGCCCAACGGCGGCACTACGAGAACATCGTCCGCAGCTACGTTCAAGGCCTCTCGGCAGCCCAGGATGCGGGGGAGGTCCGCCCGATGGACCCCGAGGTGGCCGCGTGGGCGCTGATGGGCATGGGCGAGCTCTTCGGCATGCGCTACATCCTGTGGGAGGCCGAGGATCTCGGGGGGGACGCAGCGAGCCCCAAGCCCACGGACGTCCCGGACGAGGTGCTCGACGAGCTCATGGAATTCATCCGGCGGGGCCTCGCCCCCGCACCGCCTGCAGCGGGCTCCCGGCCCGTGGAGGGACAGAGAGAGGACTCCAAGCATGCCTGACATCTCCTACCGCACCTTCGACGTCGAAGTGCGCGGTGGCCCCCTTCGCGTGGGCGAATGGGGCCGCGGCTCCGCCGACAGCGCCGGCGAAGTGCACAGTGGCAGACCTGCGCGCAGTGACCGCGCAGCGCCCAGGGACAGCACTGCGGAGGAAGGGGAGGTCGTGCTCGCCGTGCACGGCGTGACGTCCTCGCACCTCGCGTGGCCGTTCGTCGCCCGCGAGCTCCTTGCCGGCCCCGGCGCGGCGTCTGGCGGTGAGGCGTCGAGCGGCGCCCCCTCCGCCAGTGCACCGTCCGGTGCTGCGGGCCGTGTCGCGCGAGTCCTCGCACCAGACCTGCGCGGCAGGGGCCGGAGCAACGCGCTGCCGGGGCCGTACGGCATGGCCCAGCACGCCGACGACCTCGCGGCCGTGCTCCGGGCGGCGGGCGTGGACGCGGGCCGGCCCGCCGTCGTCGTGGGCCACTCGATGGGGGCGTTCGCGGCCCTCGTCCTGGCCGACCGCCATCGGGAGCTCGTGGACCGGCTCGTGCTCGTCGACGGCGGGTTCCCCCTCGAGCTGCCCCCTGGCCTCGGGCGTGACGAGGCCGCGCAGGCGCTGCTCGGACCCGTCCTCGCACGGCTCGGGATGGAGTTCGAGAGCCCCGAAGCGTACGTCGATTCCTGGCGCGGGCATCCAGCCTTCGCCCATGCGTGGGCGCCCGAGGTCGAGGACTACGCCCGCTACGACCTCGACGGGGAGGCCCCACACCTGCATCCGGCCACGGTCCCGGCCGCGATTCCGGACGGCAACGTGGACCTCTACAGCGGCAAGGTGCTCGTGGGAGCGCTGGATCGGCTGAGCACGCCCGCAGTGTTCCTGCGCGCCGAGCGCGGCTTCTTCGACGACCCCGCGCGGCTCTACCCCGACGAGGCCATCGCGCGGTGGCATGGCGCCTATCCGGCGATCGAGGTCCGGGACGTGCCGGGGACCAACCACTACACGATCGTCATGACGTCCGACGGCGCGGCGGCAGTCGCGCGGGCCGTCCTGGAGCCGCCCGCTCGGCATGGTGGCCGGCTCGTCGTCTCGGCCCAGCCGGGAGGGAAAGAGCCCGACACGCCGCAATGACACGTGCGTGCTGTCCGCCGGGTGTGGTTATAGTCAAGCAGCCGGCGTCTTCTGTCCCCCAGATCTGCCCGTGCGCCGGGCGAAGGACGTGTGCGTCCTGACGGGCCTGAGAGCCATGATCCGCTTCGAGAATGTCACGAAGGTCTACGACCGGAAGGCCCGCCCTGCGCTCGAATCCGTCAGCCTGGAGGTCGAGCGCGGCGAGTTCGCCTTCCTCGTCGGCGCGTCCGGGTCGGGCAAGTCCACTTTCCTCCGCCTCGTCATGCGTGAGGACACTGCGACGAGCGGGACCGTCCTCGTAGCCGGCCAGAACGTCGCTGCCCTGCCGAGCTGGCGCATTCCCCGCTTGCGGCGCGGGATCGGCGTCGTGTTCCAGGACTTCCGCCTGCTGCCCCAGAAGAACGTGTTCGACAACGTCGCGTTCGCGATGCAGGTGATCGGACGCAGCCGCGCGATCATCCGCGACGCGGTCCCCGACGTCCTCAAGACGGTGGGCCTCGAGGGCAAGGAGCGGCGCATGCCGCACGAGCTCTCGGGCGGTGAGCAGCAGCGCGTGGCGATCGCCCGCGCCGTCGTGAATCGGCCCGGAATCCTTCTGGCGGACGAGCCGACCGGCAACCTCGACCCGACGACGAGTCAGGGGATCATGTCGGTGCTGGACCGCATCAACCAGAATGGAACCACCGTGGTCATGGCCACGCACGACACCGACATCGTCAACTCGATGCGAAAGCGCGTCATCGAACTTGTGGACGGCCGCGTGGTCCGCGACGAGGCCAAGGCGCTGTACACATCGATGATCCCCGCGGTGAAGCCCTCGGTCACCGCTTCCGAGTGGCCGGACGAGCATCCGGGGGGCACCGCTGCCGCACACGTGGCGGGCGGTGAGCACGCATGAGGGCGGCGTTCATCCTCGGGGAGATCGCCGGCGGCCTGCGACGCAACCTGACCATGGTCATCTCCGTGATCCTCGTGACCTTCGTGTCGCTCACCTTCGTCGGGGCTGCCGGGATGCTCCAGCTGCAGATCAACCAGATGAAGGGCTACTGGTACGACAAGGTGCAGGTCGCGATCTTCCTGTGCAATGGCACCTCGAAGACGCCCGGCTGCACCTCTGGGGCGGTCACCGATGATCAGCGCAAGGCCCTCGAAGCGCTGCTGGCCTCGCCGGCGGTCGCTCAGTACGTCTCCGACTACCACTACGAGTCCCAGAACGAGGCGTACCAGCACTACCGCGAGCAGTTCGCGAACTCGCCGATCGTGGACTCGGTGACCCCGGACCAGCTGCCAGCATCCTTCCGCGTGAACCTCAAGGACCCGCAGAAGTACGAGATCATCAGCGAGACCTTCTCCTCGCGCCCGGGCGTTCGCCTCGTCAGTGACCAACGTCAGGTCCTCGAGCGGCTCTTCTCGGTCATGAACGCGGCGTCGCTCGTCGCGATCGTCATCGCAGGCGTCATGACCATCTGCGCCATCCTGCTCATCGCCACCACCATCAGACTCTCGGCCTTCAGCCGGCGCCGCGAGACGGGGATCATGCGCCTCGTCGGGGCCTCGAAGCTCATGATCCAGCTTCCGTTCGTCCTCGAGGGGGCGATCGCCGCCGTGATCGGGGCGGTGCTTGCCTCGACCACGCTGTGGGCCGTGGCGAAGTTCTTCCTGGGCGATGTGCTGACGGCCCAGTACCCGGGCACGGCTTTCATCTCGCCGTCCCAGACCCTCATGCTCGCGCCCCTGCTCATCGCTATGGGTGCAGTGCTTGCAGGTGTATCGTCGATGCTGACCCTCCGTCGGTATCTCAAGGTCTAGCCGAGGGAGGCGCTAGAAGGATGCAGATGACTACACCAACGCGGGGTGCAACATCTGGGGGAGTCAAGGCCCTCCTCAACCGCGCCCTGGGCCTTTCGGCCGCGCTCGCGCTCGTCCTCGGTCTATCGGTGACCGGTTCCGCTGCCACGGCGGACAACCTCGACGACCAGAAGGCGCAGCTCGCACAGCGTGCCCAGGACGTCCAGGAATCCCTCGAATTCCTCGACGGTAAGATCCAGCAGACAGCCGCAGACCTCGTCACGTATCAGGGCCAGATCCCCGGCGCCCAGCAGGCGCTCCTCGACGCGCAGGGACGGGTGGCAGCGGCAACGAACGAGGTCAACGCCCTCACCGTGCGGGTCGACGCGGCCCAGCAGAACAAGGCGAAGATCACGGCCCAGCTTGATTCCGACCGCGGCAAGATGGACAGCACCAAGCAGCTCATCGGCGAGATAGCGAGCGAGTCCTACATGTCCGGGGGAGTGCCGTCGAACATCGGGCTCATGCTCGGATCGGGTGACCAGACCTCGCTGACCGGCTCACTCGATCTTGCCGACACAGTGATGGAGAGCCAGAACAGCGCGCTCGAGCAGCTGGCGCAGCAGAGCGCCGCCAACGTCAACTCGCAGGCCCGGCTCCAGGCGGTCGAAGCCGAGATCAAGGACCTCAAGTCCAAGGCCGACGACGCCCTCAAGAAGGAGCAGGCGGCGCGGGACGACGCGGCCGCGAAGAAGGCAGCTGTGGACAAGCTCGTCGATGACACGAGCCGCCTCAGCAAGGAACTTGAGGCACAGAAGCCCGCCGTCCAGCAGCAGATCGCGGACATCAAGACCCAGCAGGACCAGATCGCCGCGCAGATCGCCGAGCGAGACCGCAAGCTGCGTGAGGCATGGCTCGCCGAGCAGCAGCGGCTGGCAGAGCAGCGCGCGGCCGAGGCCCGGGCAGCGGCCATCGCCGCCGGGCAGGCGCAGGCCGCTGCTGAACAGGCAGCCGAGCAAGCGCGCCAAGCGGCTGTGCAGCCTGGCTCGCCGAGCGCCTTCGGACTCATCCACCCGTTCGCTGGCAATATTCCGATCACCTCGGGCTTCGGCTGGCGCGCGACGCCGCCGGGCACCATCGACTTCTACGGCACCGGCGGCTATATGCACACCGGAATCGACTTCGGGGCGGCCTGCGGCACGCCTGTATACGCAGCTGCGGCGGGCACCGTGACCGTTGGCGGATGGACCAACGGCGGGGGCGGGTGGACGGTGATGATCTCCCATGGCGTCATCCAGGGCAACTCTCTCACCACGGTCTACTACCACAACTCGAGTGTGGTGGTCTCGCCGGGGCAGCACGTCAGCCAGGGCCAGCTCATCGCCTACTCGGGCAGCACGGGCAACTCGACGGGGTGCCACGCGCACTTCGAGACGTGGCTCAACGGCCGCGCCGTGGATCCGCTGACCCTCCTGTAGACTGTCATGACCCTGCGCCAGGCAACCCGCCAGACGAGCAGACAGCCACCAGCCCATCCCAACTCGAGGAGTTCCGCCGTGCCCAGAGAGAGTGGCCGGAAAGTCGTGGCCACCAATCGCAAGGCTCGGCACGACTACGAGATCATCGACACGTGGGAAGCCGGCCTCATGCTCATGGGCACTGAGGTCAAGTCCCTCCGCGAGGGGCACATCTCTCTCGCAGAGGGCTTCTGCCACTTCGATCGTGGCGAACTGTGGCTCGAGGCCGTCAACATCCCCGAGTACACACAGGGTTCCTGGACCAACCACCCGTCCAAGCGGAAGCGCAAGCTGCTCCTGCACCGCGACGAGCTGATCAAGATCGAGCACAAGGTCAATGAGTCCGGGCTCACGGTCGTTCCACTGCAGGTGTACTTCAACGACGGCCGAGCCAAGGTCGAGATCGCGCTCGCCCGCGGCAAGAGGGACTACGACAAGCGGCAGACCCTGCGCGAGGCGCAGGACAAGCGCGAGGCTCTGCGCGAGCTGAGGTCACGCAACCGCCGCTGACGGGCGGCCGAGAACCGGCGGGAGGCGGGGGTCATGGCACAGCGGAACGTGAAGGTCTGGGCAGCCATAGCCGTCGGGATCCTCGCCGTACTCGCGGCGGTGGCCGCGCTCACGCTGCCGTGGCTGCTGGGACAGCCGATCGGGCGGCCCACGCCTTCGGACTCCCCGGGCGAGACACCGCCGGGGACCACCCCTTCTCCGGGCAGCAGCGGCTCCCCCGGCGCCGAGGCGAGTACAACGCCGAGCGGTGAGTCATCGCCGTCGTCCGCACCCGCGACGACGAGCGCGCCGCTCCCGGAAGACCGCGCGGCGGCGGTGCTCGCCTCGATGACTCTCGAGCAGCGCGTGGGGCAGGTCGTGATGGTGAGTTCGCCCACAGCGGGTCCGGACGGGGCAGCGCTCACGGCGCTGCGGCAGCTGCACATCGGCAACGTGTTCCTCAAGGGCCGCACCGATGCCGGGGCCCCCGGCGTTTCCGCCGCTGTTGCGGCCTTGAAGGGCCAAGTGACGCCGGACGCAACCCGCGGTGTCGGCCAGTTCATCGCCACGGACCAGGAGGGCGGCCAGGTGCAGATCCTTCGGGGCCCTGGCTTCTCCGCGATCCCCTCGGCCCTGGACCAGGGCGGGATGGATCTCGGGGCGCTGCGGTCGGCGGCGGCCGGGTGGGGGCGCCAGCTGGCCGCCGTGGGGGTCAACGTCAACCTTGCGCCGGTTCTCGATACGGTGCCATCGGCCGCGTTCGCGCCGCAGAACATCCCTATCGGCCACTACCAGAGGAACTACGGGTTCACCCCGGAGTCCGTCTCCTCGCACGGCATCGCCTTCGCGCAGGGGATGGCCGATACGGGTGTCGCTGCGGCGAGCAAGCACTTCCCGGGTCTGGGCCGCGTCACCGCGAACACTGACACCTCGACGGACGTCACCGATGCGGCCACGGGCCGCCACGACGCCTATGTGGCGCCGTTTGCGGACGCCATCCGCGCGGGGGTGCCATGGGTCATGGTCTCCAACGCGTTCTATCCGGCCATCGACCCGGACCACTATGCCGTCTTCTCGCCCACCGTGATCGGGGGCATGCTCAGGGGCGATCTGGGCTTCCGCGGGATCGTCGTCTCCGATGACGTGTGCGATGCCGGCCAGCTCGCGGGCTTCGCGCCCGAACACCGGGGCGCTGATTTCCTTGCTGCCGGCGGCACGATGGTCCTGTGCACCAACCAACAGCTCGCGCCGCGTGTGTGGAGCGGGATCGCGGACCGGGCCAAGGCTGATCCGGCCTTCGCCAAGCTGGTCGATGCCGCAGCGCTGGCCGTGCTCGAGGCCAAGGACCGGGCTGGCCTCCTGCCCCGGTGAGCCGCGGGAATAGTTCCCACCGCTGCCGCGCTATACTGACTGTTCCGGTAGTCGCAAGGCTGCCGGACGGTTGTGGCCCTCGGGCCTCGGCCGCGGTTGACAACCACATATGGGGATGATCGGTTTCGACGGTGTAGGTCGAGACAGGGGAAGCGGGCCGAGGATGCAGGGTTATCTCGTGAACGCTCTCTGCAAACCAATAAGTGCCAACTCTAAGCGCACTGACTTCGCCCTCGCTGCCTAAGTAGCGAGCAAGTCCGTCAGCCCGGGAATGCTATCGTCCCGGATACTGGCGTCATTTAGATAGCCACTGCTGGCAGCCTTCGTCGTTGGGGCTGCTGGGACTTTAAGACGACTGGGCCCGGGTCAGCCACTGGTGTGCATGATGGCTGGGGCCGAGAAATCCCGACGCACACTGCGCCCGGAGAATACCTGGCAAAGCCGCACCGGACGGGGGTTCAATTCCCCCCATCTCCACGTTGGTGAACAGAACCCCCCCGGTCTTCGGACCGGGGGTGTTCTGTTTTCTGCGGTGGGGTGCCGATGCTCTCGCGTACGCCGCCTGTGCAAAGGGGTCGCGGAAGGGCAGGATGGGCTTGTGAGCCCTTCAGCTGGCGGCAACCTGCGGCGGGTCCTGCTCGTGGCGATCGCCTCGAGCTGCCTCGTCATCATCGACTCGAGCGCCGTGAGCCTTGCGCTGCCAGCCATCCAGCGAGAGCTCGGCGGCGGCCTTGTCCTCCAGCAGTGGGTCGTGGACGGATACCTTCTCACTCTCGGCGCGCTCATCCTCGCCGCCGGTGCCCTCGCCGACCGCTTCGGGACCGCGAGGCTCCTCGCGGTCGGCACACTCTGGTTCACCGTGACGTCCGTGGTCTGTGGCCTCGCCCCCGCGGGATGGGTGCTCGTGCTCGGCAGGCTCACGCAGGGCGCCGCAGGTGCCGTCATTACGCCGAGCGCGCTCGCACTCATCACTGCCGCAGCGACGGGTGCGACGAGGGCCAGGCTCATCGGGCAGTGGACCGCGTGGATTGCCGCGGCCTCGGTCGCGGCGCCATTCTTCGGCGGGGCGGCTGTGGACCTCGGGAGCTGGCGCCTCGTCTTCCTCATCAACATCGTTCCGGCCGCGCTCATGTGGCGGCCGCTCGCCCGACTCCGCCGCGAGGCCCGGCCGCCCGCCCCCGTGAAGGAGCCGTTCGACGTCTTGAGCGCCGTCCTGACCGCCTGCGGGCTGGGCGGCATCGTGCTGAGCCTCATCACCCAGTCGTCGCTCGGCTGGACCCACCCACTCGTCGCGATTCCGCTCATCGGTGGCGTGCTCCTCATGGCCCTCTATGTGTTGCGGCAGCGCCGTTCGGCGGCGCCGCAGCTGCCGCTGGGGCTCTTCCGCTCAAGGGCATTCGCGGCGGGAAATGGCGCAACGCTGTGGGCCTACGGCGCCCTTGGCATGGGTGGCTTCCTCGTGGGCCTCTACCTCCAGCAGCGCATGGGACTCACCGCGTTCGAAGCGGGCATCGGGATGCTTCCGGCGACGATCCCCATGCTCCTGCTCTCAAGCTCGATGTCAAGGCTCATGATCCGGACTGGGCCGCGCCTTCCGATGGCTCTCGGGCCCGCCGTGGCGGGTGCGGGGTACACGTGGCTCGCGTTCGCCGTGCCGCCGCTGGCCTACTGGCGTGACGTGTTCGGCCCCATGGTCCTGCTCGGGCTCGGGCTGGCGATCATGGTCGCGCCGCTCACGGCGACGGTCCTCTCGGCGGTTCCGCCGGGGTCTGAGGGCGTCGGTTCCGCCGTCAACAATGCGGTGGCGCGGATCGCCTCGCTCGTGGCGATCGGCGCCGCCGGGGCGATCATGGGCGGAGTGCTCGACGACGGCGGGTTCCGCCGCGGCGTCAGCGCGACGGCGATCCTCTTTGCTGCCGCAGCCGTGACCTCGGCAGTCTGGATTCCGACCGCTAGGATCGTGGCACCACCTGCGGGGGACGGTGAACCGTCGGAAGCGCGAAGGGGAGTTCATGACGAGTGATGGCACACGTCGGCGCGATGCACGCCGCCCCGGCTTCGATCCCGAGATGCGCGCGGGGGCGTGGGGCATGCTCCACGCCGTCCTCGCGTTCGCCCTCGAGGTCGGAGCGCTCGGCGCCTTCTGGTATGCCGGCAGCAGGCTGGCCCCCGGCGCCGGAGGCCTCGTGGTGGGGTTCCTCGCAGCCGCAGTGTTCGTCGCGCTGTGGGCGATGTTCCTTGCGCCGCGGGCCCGCCGGCGGATTCCGTGGCCATGGCGCCCGGTCGTGGCGCTGGCCCTCTTCGTGCTGGCCGGAGCGTGGCTGCTGGCCCTCGGGCAGTGGGCGGGCGCGGCCCTGATCGTCGTCGGCCTTGCGGACACGGCGCTCGGGTACTGGCTGCGCCGCCGCGATTAGCCGCGCAGCCTCGCCGCGGCCGGTGCAGCCGGCGGTGTCGGCGCCGGCGTCACGCCCGAACCGCGGTGCAGCCCGGGTGCGGGTGGTCGTTGTGGATCCAGACGGCGTCGGCCACCTCGTCCGGGACGTCGAAGTCGCGTGCTGTGTCGCCCTGGCTGATCCGCACCACGAGCGGTCCGCCGAAGGGCTTGCGGCGCACCACCGTCAGCTGGGTGTCGAGCGCGATCTGCTCGGCAGCGAGATAGCGCAGCATGTCGGGGTTCTCGTCGCTGATCCGGGTGATTGTTCCCTCGTGCCCCGGGTCGAGCTCGCTGAGCAGGCGGGCATCGACCAGCGGGACGACGCCGTCCGCGGTGGGGATGGGGTCGCCGTGCGGGTCCCGCTGTGGGTCGCCGAGCTTCGCTGCAAGCCGTTCGACGAACAGGTCGGAGACGGCGTGCTCGATCCGCTCCGCCTCGACGTGCACCTCGTCCCAGCTGTAGCCCAGCTCGGTGACGAGAAACGTCTCGAGGAGGCGGTGCCTGCGCACCATCGTCAGCGCCACGCTGCGGCCCTCGGCGGTGAGATGGACGGCCCCGTACGGGCGGTGGTCCACGAGCCCTTGGTCCTTGAGCTTCCTGACCATCTCGGACACCGAGGAATTGGCGACGCCGAGCCGCGCGGCCAGCTGGGACGGCGTGATCGGCGCATCCTGCCATTCCGTGAAGGCGTAGATCGTCTTCAGGTAGTCCTCCGTGGACGACGAGAGTGGGCTTTTCACAGCGACCAGCCTACCCTCAGCCCGCGGGAGCGACCGTGAGCCACAGGAGGGTGAGGTTGAGCACGATCACGAGCCCGGCGCTGACCCACGAGGCGATGACGAGCGGCATACGCAGGGTGAAGTCGCCGACCACGGCTTTGGCCGTGCTGATCCGGATCAGCGGGACGAGCGCGAACGGAATGCCGAAGCTCAGCACGACCTGGCTCACCACGAGTGCCCACGTCGGGTCAACGCCGAGGGCGAGGATCACGACGGACGGTATGAGGGTGATGACCCGCCGCAGGACCAGGGGGATCCGCCTCTCGAGGAGTCCCTCCATGATCGTGGCGCCCGCGTAGGAGCCGACCGCGGTCGAGGCGAGTCCGCTCGCGAGCAGCCCGCCGGCGAACACGATGCCGACCACCGGTCCGAGGGCAGCCCCGATGGCGGCGTGGGCACCCTCGATCGAATCAGTCCCCTCGCTCCCGGCGAGTGTCGACGCCGCGAGGAGCAGCATGCCGATGTTGACGACCCCGGCCACACCGAGCGCAACGACGACGTCCACCCGGGTACCGCGCAGGAGACGGCGGACGGCGGAATCAGACACCTCGGCATCCCGGTCGGAACGGTGGCGGTCCCTCGAGAGGGCGGAATGGACGTAGATGGCATGCGGCATGACGGTGGCGCCGAGCATCGAGGCCGCCAGCAGGACAGAGTCCGGGCCATCGAAGCGCGGCAGGAGGCCGCCGAGCGCCCCGGAGGCCGAGGGAGGGCTCACCGCGAGCCCGGCGAGGAATCCGACCGTGATCACCACTAACAGCCCCACGATCGCGAGCTCGAAACGCTGCTGGGTGCGGAAGTCCTGGATCGCGAGGATCGCCATGGAGAGGACCCCCACGATGACTGCTCCGAGTGGCAGCGGGATCCTGAACAGCAGGTGCAGGGCCAAGGCGCCTCCGACCACCTCCGCAAGGTCCGTCGCGAGAGCCACGATCTCGGCCTGCGCCCAGTAGAGTCTGCGGATGCCCGGCCGGAATCGTTGGGCCAGGAGTTCCGGCAGCGTGTGTCCGGTGACGACGCCCAGCTTGGCGGAGAGGTACTGGATGAGCATGGCCATGAGGTTCGCGACCACGAGCACCCAGACGAGGAGGTAGCCGTACCGGGCCCCCGCCGTGAGGTTGGCGGCGACGTTGCCGGGGTCCACGTACGCAACCGATGCGACGAAGGCTGGGCCGAGGACGCCGAGGAGGAGCGCGGAACGAGTCGCCCGCCTTCTGGACTTCGCCGTCCTGTTCGCCACCTTCAGCCCCTCTGCTGCCTGCCGTCCGCCGACTTAGATAGGCCGGAAGACAATTTTTCGGTACTCCGAAATCATACGGGGCCGGGCATCCGTCAGCAATCTGCGTGGCGTCAGCCCAGAGTCTCGGTGGCCCGCCACGCCTGGCTGATGTACGGGAGGGCCAGCGTCTGGCCGGGGGAATGGCCGAGGTGCTCGAAGAGGTACCATGCGAGGTTGTCTTCGACCTTGCGGCGGTGCTTCTCCGACGCCCGCAGATAGTAGCTGCGGGACTTGGTCAGCTCGATGATGCCCTCAGGCGTGATCGGGTCCTCCCAGCGCACCTCGACCTGCTCCCACCCGTGGAGTTCGGGGCCCGACGGCGGGCGGTAGTCGGGCTTGTGGACGTCGCCCGCGTGCATGATCCGGGACAGTCGGTGCACCCAGGGAACCCGCGTGTCGAGCTGATTCCACACGAGCCCCACGCGGCCGCTCGGCTTCAGGAGGCGGGCAGCCTCCCGCGTGGCGGCCGCAGGATCGAACCAGTGCCAGGCCTGGGCCGCGACCACCACATCCGCGGACGAGCCGGGCAGACCCGTGTGCTCGGCGGGGGCCTGGACACAGTGCACTCCGGGAAGCCTCCGGGCCAGCTGGGCCAGCATGTCCGCGGACGGGTCCACGGCGGTCACGTCGAGCCGTTCCGCCACGAGGAGCTCGGTGAACTTCCCGGTCCCGGCGCCGAGGTCGACCGCCGTGCGGGCACCAGGAGGGATGATCCATGCGGCCGCCTCTTGCGGGTACCCGGGACGCACCTTCTCGTAGTGCTCCCCGCCGGCAGCGAACGCGGCGGCGAGCTCGCGCCGTCGCTCGTCGTCGAATTTCGGCCCGCCGCGCCCCATCTTTGCCCTCCCGCAGTGATCCTGTCTCCCGCAGGAATCCGGGACCCTACTCTACGGGGACTTCCCGGCGCCCGGCACGCACGTGCCCGGGACCGGGCAGCGCGCGGACGACGGCGCTCACTCGCCGACGAGGCACGGCGCGGCGCCCGCGGTGCCGGGCGTATTGGGCGCCCACGCCGGGAACGGCCGCGGATCGTGGGCCGGGACCCAGCGGCCCTCGTCGACGGTGTAGTCGATGCCGAGCCCGTGGGTGCGCAGCTCCCGCACGCCCGCGAGGAGCCTCTCCACGTCCTCGAGCCGCGATCCGAGGCCGAAGCTCGCGCGCAGTGACCCAGCGGGCAGGCCTAGACGGGCGAGGAGCGGGTGCGCGCAGAACTTGCCGTCTCGCAGCCCCACGCCGTGCTCGGCCGAGAGGTATGCGGCGACCAGACCGGCGTCGTGCCCGATCACCGTGAAGTTCACGACGCCGATCGCCGACTCGGAGTCCTCGAACAGGCGGTGGACCGTGATGCCTTCGATCTCGCCCAGCCCCGTGACGAGCGCGTCGCGCAGCTGCTGCTCGTGCCGGTGCCACGCACCCGGATCGAGGGCGCCGAGGGCCTGGGCGGCCCGTGCGAGGGTCGCCGCGCCGAGCACGTTGGGCGAGCCGGCCTCGTGCCGCGCCGGACCCACGGCCCAGTTCACGGACTCGAGGCGCACCTCGCGCACCGCCCCGCCGCCCGCGAGGTGCGGCCGGCCGGCGTCGAGCCAGTCCGGCCTGCCCACGAGAACGCCCGAGCCGAACGGCGCGTAGAGCTTGTGGCCCGAGAACGCGAGGTAGTCGATTCCCGTGTCCGTGCCGTCCGCTCGGCTGGTGCCCGTCATGTCGATCCGACGATGCGGGGCGAGCTGCGCGGCGTCGACCGCGATCCTCGCGCCGTACTCATGGGCGAGGGCCGCGAGCCCGGTGAGCGGCAGGATCTCGCCCGTGACGTTCGAGGCGCCCGTGACGGCGAGCAGCCCGATGCCGCCACCCTCGAGCTCGGCGCGGAGCCGCTCGAGAGTCTCGGCGAGCGTGCCCGCGGCCCCCACGCTGCGGTGCGCGCGGGCCTGCCAGGGGAGGAGGTTCGCGTGGTGCTCGATGTCGAGGTACAGGACGTCGAGGCCGTCGGGGACGCACCCGGCCAGGAGATTGAGCGAATCCGTCGTGTTGCGCGTGAAGACCACGGCGTCCTCGGCGCGGGCGCCGACGAATGCACGCACCACGCTGCGGGCGTTCTCGTACACGCTCGTGCTGATCTGCGACGCGTAGCCGGCGCCGCGGTGCACGCTCGCGTAGAACGGCAGGATCTCCTCGAGGTGTTCGGCGACCTCGACGAGTGCCGGGGCGGATGCGGCGTAGTCGAGGTTCGCGTACCGGACCTCGCCGCCGCCCACGAGGGGGGCTTGGAGGTTCGCACCCACTACGGCCGCGAGCGGCTCCCGGGCCTCGGGGTACCGATCCGTGCCGGCATGACGGCCCGCGTCGGGGCGATGGTCGACGTCGCTGGGCTGGGAGAGGGAGGGTGCGGACAGGGCTGCGCTCACGGCGTATACCTCATCAGGTGGGGGACCCGGGGACGGGTCCGCGCTTGCCGTATCCATTCCGGACCGGCCCGGTCGTCACCCGGGGCACCCCGCCGCGTTCAGGAGGGTTGCCGGCCAGCAAACCGGGGTTTCGCGCTGGCACTCGTGACCTTGGAAGAAACACTAGGCCACGCGGACGCCTCGGCGCACGCATGGCCCGGTGTGTGGGGCCGAGTATGACGAACGGTGACTCAGCCTCCGGGGGAGGGGCGGGGCGTCAGTGCGGCAGCAGGTCGTCGTGCTCAGGGCTGAGCTTCTTGAGCACCTCGGAATGCAGGATCCCGTTCGTCGCGAGCGCGCTGCCGCCCCAAGGACCGTCCTGGCCTTCGAGCGAGGTGAAGCGGCCTCCGGCCTCCGTGACGATCGGCACGAGTGCGGCCATGTCGTAGAGGGCGAGCTCGGGCTCCGTCGCGATGTCCACTGCACCCTCGGCGACGAGGCAGTAGGACCAGAAGTCGCCGTAGGCGCGCGTGCGCCAGACATCGTCCGTGAGGCCGAGGAAGCTGTCGAGGCTGCCGCGCTCCTTCCAGCCGGTCAGCGACGAGTAGGACAGGGATGCGTCCTCGAGCGTGGCCACGTTCGAGACCTTGAGGCGGGTGGCGGAGGCGAGGGAGCGTCCCGTATAGGCGCCGCCGCCCCGGACCGCCCACCAGCGGCGGTTCAGCGCGGGCGCGCTGACGACGCCCACGACGACCTCGTCCCCGTCCGCGAGGGCGATGAGGGTGGCCCAGACCGGAACGCCGCGGACAAAGTTCTTCGTGCCGTCGATCGGGTCGATGATCCATCGGCGCGAGCCGTGCCCGGTGGTGCCGAACTCCTCGCCGACCACTGCGTCCCTGGGGCGGGAGCGGGACAGCTGCCCGCGGATGGACTCCTCGGCGGCGCGGTCGGCGTCGGTGACCGGGGTGAAGTCCGGCTTCGTCTCGACCTTGAGGTCGAGGGCCTTGAACCGCTCCATGGTCTGGGCGTCGACGGAGTCCGCCAGCACATGGGCGAGGCGGAGGTCGTCGTTGTACGTCTCGGGCGCAGGGGTCATGGGCCCACGCTATCCCGTACCGGAGGCCGTGCGGGCGAGGCGCCCCGCGCGAAGCGCTGCTGCAGGTGCAGGTGTAGCCCCAGAGCCGCGCCCGGCTCAGCGGCCTCAGCTGCTCGCGCAGGCCACGGGTCCGGCTACGAGCCCAGTTCCTTGGCCTCCTGGGCTTCGTCGCGCGGGTCCGTGCCGAGGAGCCGCCGCAACGACGCGAGGCGGGCCGGGCCGGCGTCGCCCGCATTCCCCTCGGCGACCCATGCATCGAGGCCGCAGCCCACCGCGGAGGCCGTGTGCCGGCAGCCGCGCTCGCAGGCCTCTATGCCGGGCTCGAGGTCGGGGAAGGCCTGCAGGATCCGGTCCGGGTCCACGTGGGCGAGGCCGAAGGAGCGGATTCCGGGGGTGTCGATGATCCAGCTCCCGGCGGTCGCGTCGGTGAGGCGCAGGGCGAGGGCCGAGGAGGACGTGTGCCGCCCGCGGCCCGTGACCGCGTTGACGCCCCCGGTCGCCCGGTCGGCGCCCGTGAGCGCGTTGACCATGGTGGACTTCCCCACGCCCGAGTGCCCGAGCAGGACCGTGACATGCCCGTCGAGCTGGTCGTGGAGCGCCGCGACCGCCGCGGCGTCGAGCTTCGCCGAGGATCCGTCAGCGCCGCGTGCGTCGATGGCGTCCAGCGCGTCAGGGCCGTGAGAGCCATCAGGGCCGTCAGCCGTATCGGCACCGTCTTCATCGGCCAGCGGCTCCGTCTCGGCGGTCCGGCTCACGACGACGGTCAGCGGCAGCTGCTCATAGTTCGCCAGGAGACCAGCGGGATCCTTGAGGTCGGCCTTGGTCACGAGGAGGAGGGGCTCGATCCCGGCGTCGTAGGCCGCGACGAGGGCCCGGTCGATGAAACCCGTGCGCGGCTCGGGGTTCGCGGCGGCGACGACGATCACGAGCTGGTCTGCATTCGCGACGACGACACGCTCGATCGGGTCCGTGTCATCGGCGCTGCGACGCAGGACAGTCTCCCGCTCTTCGACGCGCACGAGCCGCGCGAGGGTGTCCGGGCGCCCGGTCACGTCCCCGACGAGGCCCACGAAGTCGCCGGGGACCACGGGCATACGGCGCAGCTCGCGGGCCCGCGCGGCGATGACGAGCCGCTCGTCGGGGGTGTCCTCGTCCAGGATGGCCCTGTAGCGGCCGCGGTCCACGGTCACGATCCGGCCGATGACGGCGTCGTCGTGGCTGGGACGGTCCTTCGTGCGGGGACGGGTGCCCCGCTTGTTCGGACGGACCCGGACGTCGCTCTCGTCCCACTCGCGCTGGCCCATGCTAGGCGCGGGCCTCCGCATCGGTCCCGGCGGCGGGATCCGTGTGCTGCGCGAGCATGCGGGACCACATCTGCGGGAAGTCGGGCATCGTCTTGGACGTCGTTGCGATGTCCTCGACCTGGACCCCCTGCACGGCGAGGCCCCAGACCGCGCCCGCGGTGGCCATGCGGTGGTCGGCATAGGAGCGCACGACGGCGCCGTGCAGCTTCGCGGGCCGGATGACGAGGCCGTCGGTGGTCTCCTCGGCGTCGCCGCCAAGCCGCGTGATCTCGTTCACGAGGGCCGCGAGCCGGTCGGTCTCGTGGCCGCGCAGGTGCGCGATCCCCGTCAAGTGGGAGGGCGTGTCGGCCAGCGCGCACAGTGCCGCGACGGTCGGCGCGAGCTCGCTCGTGCCGGCAAGGTCGGCGCCCGTGATGCGGTTCCCGCCGCGAACGGTGAGGGTGCCGCCGTCGAGCGTGACGGACGCGCCGAGCTTCGGCAGGATCTCCCGCCACGCATCGCCCACTTGGGCGGTAGGGGAGGGCCAGTTGGGGATACGGACCGTTCCTCGCGTTGCGAGGGCCGCCGCGAGGAACGGTCCGGCATTCGAGAGGTCCTGCTCGATCCGCACATCGAACGCGCGGATCGGCCCGGGCATGACGCGCCATTGATTCGGCACCGAGTCGTCGACCTCGACCCCGACACCGCGCAGCACCTCGACGGTCATGGCGATGTGGTCGAGGCTCGGAACCGGCGGCCCGACGTGCTCGAGGTGCAGGCCCTCGGCGAAGCGCGCGCCCGCCAGCAGGAGGGCCGAGACGAACTGGCTCGAGCCGCTCGCATCGACCACGATGTGGCCGCCAGCCACCTCACCGGTGCCGTGGACAGTGAAGGGCAGCGACATCGGTTCGGTGCCATCAGGACCCGAGAGCTTGACTCCGAGGGCCCCGAGGGCCTCGATCACGGGACCCATGGGGCGGACGCGGGCGTGGGGGTCGCCGTCGAAGGCGATCTCCCCGCGGACGAGGGCCGCGACGGGGGGGACGAACCGCATGACCGTGCCGGCGAGTCCGCAGTCCACGGACGCTTTGCCGAGTCCGGGCGCCGCCGAGTCCTCGGCGGTTCCGCGGGTGGGGACGGGGACGATCTCGAGGTCGGGCCCGTACTCGCCGTCGCCCTCAACTTCGGTGACGGTCGCGCCCAGAGCCCGCAGCGCGCCTGCCATGAGCGCGGAGTCGCGCGAGTGCAGCGGGGCGCGCAGGCGCGAGGGGCCGTCCGCGAGGGCGGCGAGGACGAGGTAGCGGTTGGTCAGCGACTTGGACCCAGGCACTGTGACCGTGGCGTCCACCGGCCGCGCCGCGAAGGGCGCGGGCCAAGCAGCGGTCACGCGAAGACGTCCGAGGCCGTGCTGGCCACGTCATGCGCGGCCGAGCACACGGTGTGCTCGGCACGGTGCGCTGCACTCTGGACGGCCTTCTGGGTCTTCCGCGCGGTCTTCTGGACTGTCTTTTGGGTTGCCTTCTCGACATCCGCAAGCTGGCGCCGCCCGGCCTTCGCCGTGTCTGCGGCGAGATGCTGCGCGCGCCACGCGAGAGAGGGCGCCCCGTTCGTGTCGACGCTCGCGAGGAGCACGCCGCCGAGGAGGGAGAGGTTCTTGAGGAGGCCGGACCGGCGCGCACCGCGTCCTGCGGCGGTGCTGATGTCCGCGCTGCGCCACTCGACGAACGCGTTCAGCGCGCTGGTGATCGCGAGCACCGAGGCGGACAGCCGTGGGGCCTTTCCGAGCGCGAAGAGCACGCCGGCCCCGAGCTGCGAGGCACCCACGGCCCGGGCGAGGACCTTCTCGTCGACTCGGATCGGAAGGGCATCGGCGGCCCGACGGAGAACAGGGGAGAGCTGCTCTGCCGTGTCGTCCGCGTTCTTCAGCTTTCCCGCGCCGGCAACGATGAACGACGAGCCGAGGAGCGGGCGGGCGAGGATTCGGACTGCGGACATATGGCCTCCTGAGACGTGGATGGGCGGGTTCCGACGGGTCCCAGTCTCGCACCTTTGGGGAATATTTTCCTTCCATCGCCGCGTTGTGGCTGGTGTCTCCACGTTGGGTCGGGACAGCCGACGAGCCGTGTGGACTGACGTGATGCACGCGACTAAGAGGAAGGAACCGGGTGCTGGTCCTTGATCGTGCCGTTGGCATCGCGGAGCGCGCGGCGGCCGCGCCAGTAGACTGGGCGGCAATGAGCACTGCTGAGCCCCGCGAACGCCAGGTCCCGGACAACAGCCGGGAGGAGTCTCCCGTGCGCGACATCGCGTCCGAGACCGATGACGAGCGGCGTGAGCGCTTCGAGCGGGACGCAATGCAGTACGTTGACCAGCTCTACTCGGCGGCTATGCGTATGGCGCGCAATCCCGCGGACGCCGAGGACCTCGTGCAGGAGGCCTACGCAAAGGCCTTCGCGGCGTTCCACCAGTACAAGCCGGGGACCAACCTCAAGGCCTGGCTCTACCGGATCCTCACGAACACGTACATCAATCTCTACAGGAAGCGGCAGCGGGAGCCCCAGCAGGCCCAGACGGACACCGTCGAGGACTGGCAGCTCGCGCGGGCCGAGTCGCACACCTCGTCGGGGCTGCGCTCCGCCGAGGCGGAGGCCCTCGACCACCTTCCGGACTCCGACGTCAAGGACGCCCTCCAATCGATTCCCGAGGAGTTCCGCCTCGCGGTGTACTTCGCGGATGTGGAGGGCTTCGCCTACAAGGAGATCTCGGACATCATGAACACACCGATCGGCACGGTCATGAGCCGACTGCATCGCGGACGCAAAATGCTCCGTGACCGTCTTGCCGACTACGCCGCAGAGCGCGGATTCGCTGGTGCCCGCACTGCGGCAGCGTCACAGGAGAAGGAAAAATGAGCGATTGCCAGGGCCTGGGCGACTGTGACGACAGCCGCCTCCACCGGTTGTACGAGTACCTGGACGGGGCGCTGCCCGCGCACGAGGTCGCTGAGATCCGGACGCATCTCGAGTCCTGCTCGGACTGCCTCAGCGAGCACGATCTCGAGTGCATGATCCGCTCCGCCATGAAGCGGAGCTGCCACGAGCAGGCTCCAGCGTCCCTCAAGGATTCCATCCTGACCAAGATCCACACGGCGCGCAGCGAGGCCTGAACCGCTCACGGCTGGGTACAGGACAGCGTCAGGCCCGACGAAGCGAGGCCCCGGACCATCAGGTCCGGGGCCTCGTCACGTTCCGCATAGCGGACCAGGCTGCGCTCAGGTGTTGGGGCGCTTGCCGTGGTTCGCGCCGCCGCGCTTGCGGTCACGGCGCTTGCGTGCACGCTTGCTCATGGCTGGCCTCCTTCTCTTGACTTCACTGATGGCCCCGGAACTTCCCCGGAACCGGACGAGTGGCCCAGAAGGCCATCGTCAAGTCTAGCGGATCGGGCCCCGGAGTGCCGTCCGGATGGCCGTCCGGGTGGCGTCGAGCGACTGGCGGAGTGCCTCGAGCGTCACATCCGTCATGGTGTGGGCTGCCGCAAACTCGCGCAGCTCGAGCCGCATGTCGTCTCGGAACCCGCGGATGAGCATCTCGGCCTCGGCCAGGGCACCGCGGTTGTCGCGGAGTGACTCGGCCCGGCCCCGCGGTGTGGGGCCGCTCGGTGAGCTCGCTGCCGGTTCGCCCGATGGGCCGCTCTCGGGGGCGCTCGCGGGGCGTCCCGCTGTTTCTGACTGCGGGCCCCCTGCAGACGACGGCGCGCGTCCGGCCTGCTTGGCGGCCTGCCGGGCCGTCTCGGCCGTGGCAGCGAGGTCGGCGCGCAGTCCGCGCATGCTCGACCTCAGCTCGTCACGTAGGGTGTCCGCCAGCCGTCGCACCGATGCTGAGATGTCCTGTTCGACGTCCTCGAGCTCCCCGCGCCGGTCCTCGACCTCCGCGCGCCCGGCGTCCGTGATCGAGTACACGGTGCGCCGCCCGTCCTGGGAGGTGGCCACGAGACCCTCCTCCTCGAGCTTGCCGAGCCTCGGGTACACCGTCCCGGCGCTGGGCGAGTACGTGCCGCCGAACCGGTCGCCCAAGGCCTTGATGAGCTCGTAGCCGTGCTTGGGTCCGTCCTCAAGCAGGGCCAGGAGGTACAGCCGCAGGGCGCCATGGGCGAAGACCGGTGGCGTCATGAGTGCTCGCCCTCGGGCTGCTGCGCCGGGGCTGGCGCATGGACCACGGAGATGTCCCCCGACACGGACTTCGCACGGACGGCAGTGCGGCGGTCCGCTGGGCCCAGAGTGGCGGACACCTTTCCGCCCGAGGTGCGCAGGCGGTCGTCGTCGACCACGACATGGCCCGACACCATGCTCGCGGAGAGGTCCACGCCGGTATCGTGCGGGACGCGGACGGTGAGGTCCCCGCTCATCGTGCTCACCGCGAGCGTCCGGCAGAATCCGCTCAGGTCGAACGAGAGCCCGCCGGAGACGGAGGTGGCCCGGACATCGGTCAGCGCGCCCGAGGCGGTGATCTCGCCCGAGACCGTCTTGGCCGTGAGGACGCCCGAGTGGGCGCGGGCGATGATGTCGCCCGAGACGGTGTTGAGGTGCATCTCGCCGTCTGTATCGTCCGCGAGGAGGGACCCGGACACCGTGTTGAGCCGCGTGGTGGGTCCGGCGCCGGCCACAAAGCCCTCGCCGGTGACCGTGGCGATCTCGATGATGGTGCCGCGCGGCACCGCGATGCTCACGATGGCCGAGTTCATGCTGCTGCCGCCCACGGTGTTGAGGAGGCTCTTGAGCCAGCCCTGCGGGCCCTCCTCGCGGTGGCGGACCTCAAGACGACCGTCGATGAGGGAAACGGTCAGCGGTTCCCCCTTCACCTCGGACACCTCGATGCGGGCGCCCGGGCCGTCCCGGACGATGACGTCCAGCCGCCCGTCGACGATTCCGGCGCGCAGCGAGCCCACGGACTCGATGTCGATGGTCTGCGGTCCCGTCACGGACCAGGTTTCCGGTTCCATGTCCCCTCCTGGGATTAGACGCGATATATCGCGTATTAGGAACAAGATATATCGTGTCTGGGGACATGGCAAGGGCCGCGGTGACAGAACACCGCGGCCCTGGGAGAGCGCTGGATCTGGGGCCACCACCTGGAGCCCAGGAGCGCGGGGCTACTGGGGCTGGGGGAGCCGGAGCCAGGGGAACCATCCGCGGTGCAGGACGAGCCACGCGATGAGCCCGTAGCCAGCCTGCCCGGGGGTGCCGGCATTGGCCGCGAGGTCCCCGCGCCACTGCTCATGGTTCAGCAGCGGCGAGAAGGTGTCGACGTAGTAGTAGTTCCTGCGGGTCGTGACATCTGCGAACGCGGTATTGAGCTCTGCGAGGCGACGGTTCTGCGACGGATCCAGCGTAGGCGGGGGGCCGACCACGAACACCTCCGCGCTGTTCTGCTGGGCGGAATCGAGGATGTTGGCCACGTTGAGGCGGCTGCGTGCGGGGGAGAGGCCGAACTCGATGTCGCGTCCGGAGAGCCCGATCACGAGGCGGTTCTCATACCCCGCGCCGAAGCGTCGCATGACCTCGTTCTCCCAGCGCACCGCCAGGGTCTCGGTGCCCTCCTCCGGCGCGGCGAGCACGTAGGACTCCAGGACGAGCTCCTCACGCGGAGTCCGCGCCAGGACGCGGCCGAGCCAGCCGAGGGCCCGTGGATCTCCGTTGCCGGCCAGCAGCTCGTCGCCGATCGCTGCAATGCGCAGCTTCCTCTCGTGGGCCATCCACACTCCCCTCATCGTGGGGGCCAGCTTGCCCCGTCCTCGCCTTCACGAGTCTAGCGAAGCCGCCAGTGCGCTCCGGGGATTGAGGTCTATCGGGGCGAGCACAGCAAGGGCGGCCGGCCCCCTCGAGGGGACCGGCCGCCGTCGTGCGCTGTCAGTGCTGGCGCTTAGCGCGCGAACACCTCGTGGACGAGGCCGTTGCCCTCGGCCGTGTGGCGCTTCATCGACCCTGCGCTCGTCGCGGCCGAGGCCGCGCGCGAGATGAGGCGCAGCCGCTGCTCGAGCGTCGGAGCAAGCGCGACCGCCATGTAGGGCCAGGGCCCCTGGTTCGCAGGCTCGTCCTGGGCCCACACCACCTCGGCGTTGGGGTACTTCGCGAGCTCGGCCTTGATCTCGGCCTCGGGCAGCGGGTAGAGCTGCTCGACGCGGACGAGCGCCGTCTTGACGTCCTTGGCCTTGGTCCGCGCGGCCAGCAGGTCGTAGTAGAGCCTGCCGGAGACGAGGACCACGCGGTCCACCGTGCTCGCGTCAAACTGCTCGTGCTCGCCGATGACCGGGCGGAACGTGCCCTGCGTGAAGTCCTCGACCGACGATGCCGCCGCCTTGAGGCGCAGGAGCTGCTTCGGCGTGAAGACGATGAGCGGCTTGCGCGGGCGGCTGAACGCCTGGCGCCGGAGCAGGTGGAAGTGCGAAGCCGGCGTGCTCGGCTGGGCAACGACCATGTTCTGCTCGGCGCACATCTGGAGGAATCGCTCGATGCGCGCGGACGAGTGGTCCGGGCCCTGCCCCTCGTAGCCATGCGGCAGGAGCATGACGAGCGAGCTGCGCTGGCCCCACTTCTGCTCGGCCGAGGAGATGAACTCGTCGATGATCGTCTGGGCCCCGTTGACGAAGTCGCCGAACTGCGCCTCCCACGCCACGAGGGCATCGGGACGCTCCACGGAGTAGCCGTACTCGAATCCGAGGGCGGCGTACTCGGACAGGGACGAGTCGTAGATCGCGAGCTTCGCCTGGTCCTCGGAGAGGTTTGCGATCGGGGTCCACTCGTTGTCGTTCGTCCGGTCGTGGAACACCGCGTGGCGCTGCACGAACGTGCCGCGCCGCGAGTCCTGGCCGGCGAGGCGCACCGGGACGCCCTCGGCGATGAGCGAGCCGAGGGCCAGGAGCTCGCCGAAGCCCCAGTCGATTCCGCCCTCGCGGGACATCTGCTCGCGCCGTTCGAGGATCTGCCGCAGCTTGGGGTGGACCGTGAAGCTCTCCGGCACCTCGACGTGGGCCTGGCCGATCCGTGCGAGCAGCTCTGGGCTGATCGCCGTGGGGCGCTGGATGCCGCCCGCGGCGTCGTCCTGCTGCTGGGCCAGCGGGCGCTCGAGGTCCGAGACGGCCTTCGAGTCCGCGGTGATGATCGGCAGCGGCGAGGTCTGCGCCGCGTGAGTCTCGGCGAAGACCCGCTCAAGGCGCTCCTGGTAGTCGCGCAGCAGCTGCTCGGCCTCGTCCTGCGTGATGTCGCCACGTCCGATCAGGCTCTCGGTGTAGAGCTTGCGGACGGAGCGCTTCGCCTCGATGAGGTTGTACATGAGCGGCTGGGTCATCGACGGATCGTCGCCCTCGTTGTGGCCGCGGCGGCGGTAGCACACGAGGTCGACGACGACGTCCTTGTGGAACCGCTGGCGGAACCGGTACGCCATCTGGGCGACGCGGACCACTGCTTCCGGGTCATCGCCGTTGACGTGGAAGATCGGGGCCTGGACCATCTTGGCCACGTCCGTCGAGTAGACCGACGAGCGCGAGGCCGACGGCGACGTCGTGAAGCCGACCTGGTTGTTGACCACGATGTGGATCGTGCCGCCCGTGCGGTAGCCGCGCAGCTGCGAGAGGTTGAGCGTCTCGGCAACGACGCCCTGGCCCGCGAAGGCCGCATCGCCGTGGACGAGGATCGGCAGGACGGGGAAGGCCTCGCCCTGGTCGAGCCGGTCCTGCTTGGCGCGGACGATGCCCTCGAGCACGGAGTCCACGGCCTCGAGGTGGGACGGGTTCGCGGCGAGGTAGACCTTGGTCTGCTTGCCGTTCTCCGCGGTGAAGGTGCCCTCGGTGCCGAGGTGGTACTTGACGTCTCCCGAGCCCTGGACGCTCTTCGGATCCTGCGTGCCCTCGAACTCGCGGAACACCTGGGCGTACGTCTTGCCCGCGATGTTCGTCAGGACGTTGAGGCGGCCGCGGTGGGCCATGCCGATCCCGACCTCGTCGAGTCCGTCTTCGGCGGCCTCGGAGAGCGTGGCATCGAGGAGCGGAATGAGGGACTCGCCGCCCTCGAGGGAGAAGCGCTTCTGGCCGACGAACTTGGTCTGCAGGAAGGTCTCGAACGCCTCGGCCGCGTTGAGCCGCGACACGATGCGCAGCTGCTCGTCCCGGCTGGGCTTCTTGTACGGGTGCTCGAGCTCGTCCTGGAACCACTTGCGCTCGGCGGGCTCCTGGAGGTGCATGTACTCGATGCCGGTGGTGCGGCAGTAGGCGTCGCGGAGCACGCCGAGGATATCGCGGAACTTCATCTTCGGCTTGCCGCCGAACCCTCCCGTGGGCCACTCGCGGTCGAGGTCCCAGAGCGTGAGGCCGTACGTCAGGACATCGAGGTCCGGGTGGCGCCGCTGGACGTACTCGAGCGGGTTGGTGTCCGCCATGAGATGGCCCCGCACGCGGAACGCGTGGATGAGCTGCTGGATCCGGGCCACCTTGTTGATGGTGTCCTCGGGGTTGACCTGGAGGTCGGGGCTCCAGCGCACGGGCTCGTACGGGATGCGCAGCGACTCGAAGATCTCGTCGTAGAACCCCTGCTCGCCGAGGAGGAGCTGGTGGACGATCCGGAGGAACTCGCCCGAGCCGGCCCCCTGGATGACGCGGTGGTCGTACGTCGAGGTGAGCGTGATGATCTTGCCCACGGCGCTCAGGGCCAGGACCTTCTCGGACGAGCCCTGGAACTCGGCCGGGTACTCGAGGGCCCCGACGCCGATGATCGCCGCCTGGCCCTTGGACAGGCGCGGCACCGAGTGCACCGTGCCGATGCCTCCCGGGTTCGTGAGGGAGACGGTCGTGCCGGCGTAGTCGTCGGCCGTGAGCTTGCCGTCGCGGGCCCGCTTGATGAGGTCTTCGTAGGTGTGCCAGAAGTCCGAGAAGTTGAGGGTCTCGGCCTTCTTGATGTTCGGGACCACGAGGAGGCGGGAACCGTCCGGCCTGGGCAGGTCGATCGCGATGCCGAAGTTGACGTGCGCGTGCTGGATGGCGACGGGCTTGCCGTCGACCTCCTCGTAGGAGACGTTCATCGACGGCATGAGCTTGAGTGCGCGGATGACCGCGAAGCCGATGAGGTGCGTGAAGGAGACCTTGCCCCCGCGCACGCGCGTGAGGTGGTTGTTGATCACGATGCGCTCGTCGATGAGCAGCTTCGCGGGGATCGCGCGCACGGTCGTGGCCGTCGGGACCTCGAGGCTCTGGACCATGTTCGTCGCGATGGCCTTGGCCGGGCCGCGCAGGGGCGAGACGACGTCTTCCTCGGTCGATTCGCTCTTGGCGGTCTTGGGCAGCTGCGCCGGGATGAGTCCGGTCGTTCCTGCCTTCGCGCCGTCGCGCACGACGGCGGCCGCTCCCTTCTTCGGGGCGGGCGCCGCGGGCGCTGGCGCAGAGGCAGCAGGCGCAGCCGACGCAGGCGCGGCCGGCGCCGCGGGGGCAGGAGCTGGGGCGGCCGCGGGAGCAGCGGCGGCGGGTTCAGGGGCCGCAGCCGGCGCCTTGACCGTAGGAATCTGCCGCGTGAGGGTGTCAACGGCCTGCGCCTTGGCGGTGCCGTTGGACGTGTGGCCGCTGTCCGAGTCGAAGGACTCGAACAGCGGCCACCACTTGGCGTCAACTGAGTTCTTGTTCTGCTGGTACTGCTCGTAGAGCTCGTCCACAAGCCACTCGTTGCCGCCGAATTCCTCGGGCAGGCGGTGGGTTGGCAGTTCTGGCACTGGAGATACGCCTCTTCCATCGATACTTAGGCCCGCGTATCAGCGGCTCCGCGCCTCCACCCCCGCACCGCACGCCTGTGTGCTCCACCGGGCGATGCCAGGGGCTGGCCGTATCCGCCGACCGCCGTGGGCGCCGTGAGGAGCCCACACTCAAGAGGACAGTCTAGTAAAGACCGACACGATTCGTGTGATTGTGAGTCGGCTGTCACACCAGACACTTGTGACACTCGCCTGAGCGCCCACTGATAATCTGGATTCACTATGGACGGCACCTCTAGATGCCGGCCCGGTCGTGGGGGCGCCAGTCGCCCGCTCGGCCGCCGAGCCGGCATGCCCCGTGAACTTGCCCACCTGATTCCTGCGCCGGCGATTCCCCCGCGTGCCAGCTGTCCCCGCCTGGAAGAGCGGTGCTCCTGACGTGGAATGGCTCCTTCTCGCGGTCGGCATCCTGCTCATCCTCGGCACTGGATTCTTCGTCGCCGTCGAGTTCTCCCTCGTCGCCTTGGACAAGTCGACCGTCCAGGGCAGCGTCGAGGCAGGGGAACCGGGTGCCCGAGCCCTCCTGCACTGTCTCACCACACTCTCGACCCAGCTCTCGAGCTGCCAGCTCGGCATCACCCTGACCACGCTCCTGACCGGCTTCGTCATGGAGCCGTCGGTCGGACACCTCCTCGAGGTGCCGCTCACGTCGCTGGGCATCCCAGGGGCCACTGCCGTCTCGCTCACGCTCGCGATGATCTTCGCGACACTCCTGTCGATGCTCATCGGAGAGCTGGTTCCCAAGAACCTGGCGATTGCCCGCGCGCTCGTGGTGGGCCGCGCCGTCGCCCGTCCCCAGTTGGTGTTCACCGCGATCTTCAAGCCTGCGGTGCTGCTGTTCAACGGTTTCGCGAACTGGGTGCTCGGCCTTATGGGGATCGAGGCGAAGGAGGAGATCTCCGGCGCCCGCTCGCCAGCGGAGCTTTCGTCCCTCGTGCGCCGCTCCGCCGAGCTCGGCACCCTGGATGCAGGGACGGCGCGGTTCATCTCGCGCACCCTCCGCTTCTCCGGGCGCACCGCGGCGGACGTCATGACCCCGCGCAACCGGGTCACCATGGTCGACGTCGACGAGCCCGTGGCCGCCGTCGTCGAAGCGGCGCGGGAGACCGGCCACTCGCGCTTCCCGGTCATCGGGGATTCGCCCGACGACGTCCGCGGCGTCGTGCACGTCAAGAAGGCCGTCGCCGTCCCGGCCAAGAAGAGGGGCAAGGTTCCGGCGGGCGCCATCATGACGGAGATCCTCCAGGTGCCCGAGACGATCCACCTCGACTCGCTCATCTCGCAGCTGCGCGATGGCAACCTCCAGCTCGCCGTCGTGCTCGATGAGTATGGGGGGACCGCAGGGATCGTCACGCTCGAGGACCTGGTCGAGGAGATCGTCGGCGAGGTTGCGGACGAGCACGACAGGCGGGCCCCCGGCGTTCTCCAGAGCTCGGCGGGGGACTGGTATTTTCCCGGGCTCATGCGGCCGGACGAGGTGTCGGAGCAAGTGCCGGGCCTCGGCGTCGTCGATGACCCTGCCTACGAGACCGTGGGCGGGTACGTCATGAGCGCGCTCGGCCGAGTGGCACAGGAGGGCGATTCCCTCGAGGTCGGCGGCGGAACCCTCACTGTGGTCCGCATGGACGGTCGCCGGGTGGACCGCCTCAAGTTCTCCCCGCCCGAGCCGCCCGGCGCCGAGCACGGCGGCGGGAGTGCAGCCTGATGGGGGACTGGGGAGGAATACTGTGGCTCGCCCTGCTGCTGCTCGGCAACGCCTTCTTCGTCGCCGCCGAGTTCGCCATCATGAGCGCGCGCCGCAGCCAGATCGAACCACTCGCGGACGCAGGATCGGCCCGCGCCGCGACCACGCTGCGTGCCATGGAGAACGTCTCGCTCATGCTCGCCGCCGCCCAGCTGGGCATCACCGTGTGTTCGCTGCTGATCCTGCAGGTGGCTGAGCCGGCGATCCACCACCTCATCGGCGGCCCGCTGCACGCCGTCGGCGTCCCGCTCGAGCTTGCGGACTCTCTGGGTTTCGTCGTGGCGCTCATCGTCGTGACGTTCCTGCACGTGACGCTCGGAGAGATGGTCCCCAAGAACATCTCGGTCTCCGCCGCAGACCGCGCCGCGGTGCTCCTCGCCCCGGTGCTCCTGAGCATGGCGCACCTCGTGCGGCCCGTGATCTTCTTCCTCAACGGCAGTGCCAACGCCGTCCTGCACCTCATGCGCGTCGAGCCCAAGGACGAGGTGACCTCGAGCTTCACCCTGGAGGAGGTCCAGTCGATCGTCGCCGAGTCGACCCGGAGCGGGCTCGTCGACGACGAGTCTGGGCTCCTCTCCGGGGCCCTCGAATTCTCGGACCAGAGTGCCGAGTCGATCATGGTGCCGCTCGGTGACCTTGTGTCCCTGCCCACCACCGCGACTCCGGCCGAGTTCGAGAAGGCCGTCTCCCGGACCGGATTCTCCCGCTTCCCGATGGTGGACGACGACGGCGAGCTCGTGGGCTACCTCCACCTCAAGGACGTCCTTGCGATCGCCCCTGACCAGCGCGCCCGGCCGATCGGGGAGAGCCGAGTCCGTTCGCTCGCGAACCTTTCGCTCGACGCCGAGATCGAGGACGCGCTCTCGGCGATGCAGAAGTCCGGCTTCCATCTGGCCCGCGTGATCGGACCCGAGGGAACGACCCACGGCGTGGTGTTCCTCGAGGATGTCATCGAGCTGCTCGTGGGCGAGATCCGGGATGCCACGCAGAGCCGCGGGTCGTGGAGGGCGCACCACGGATCGGCCTGAACGCGGAGGAGCGCAGGCAAACCTAAATGGGAATTGTTCCCAAGAAGCGGTACAGTGGTCCTAATGCGATCGGTTCTCACCGATGCCCTCCTGACGTGGGACCCGTGCCCCGTCCTGTGACAGACCTAGAACTGAGGACTCCTGTGCGTTCCTTCACCGCCTCCCTTGCCAAGGCCCGCCCCAGCGTGATTGGCGTCGTTGCCGCCGCGGCGGTGCTCGGCCTCGCCGCCTGCGCCCCCGGCGCCACGACCGGTTCGAGCAGCGCGGGGGCCGGTGGGGCGATCGCCGTCGTCGCCTCCACGAATGTCTACGGAGACCTGGCCAAGGCCGTCGGCCGCGATCGGGTCTCCGTGACCGCGATGATCTCCAAAGCGAGCCAGGACCCGCATTCCTACGAGGCCACGAGCCAGGACCGGCTCGCCGTGTCCAAGGCGAAGCTCGTCATCGAGAATGGCGGCGGCTACGACCCCTTCCTGGACACGCTCGCGCGCGAGGGGAAGGTGGGGCCGGACAGCATCATCACCGCCGTGCAGATCGCGGGCCTCGAGCAGCAGGGGAGCACCGGAACCGCGAGCACTGCCTCGGGCCAAGCGCACGCGTCCTACAACGAGCACGTCTGGTATGACGTCGCGGCGATGAGGAAGATCACCGCCGCGGTCGCCGACCGCCTCGCCCAGCTCGATCCCTCGGGCAAGGGCACGTTCGAGGCCCAAGCCAAGGCTGTTGACACGAGGCTCGCTGCCCTCGAGGGCCAGATCGCGGGCCTCAAAGCCCACGCAGCCAGCAAGAAGGTAGCCGTGACCGAGCCTGTCCCGCTCTACCTCCTCGAGGCAGCGGGCCTCACCAACGCGACACCCGAGGCCTTCACCTCTGCAGTGGAAGAAGGGCAGGATGTCCCTCCGGCGGTCCTCAAGGAGATGCTGGACCTTGTCGGCTCGAGGGATGTCGCCATGCTCGCATACAACCCGCAGACGGCGAGCCCGCAGACGGAGCAGCTGCGCAAGGCTGCGGAGTCCGCGAAGGTCCCCGTCGTCGACTTCACGGAGACCGTCCCCGAGGGCACCGGCTATCTCGACTGGATGCAGTCCAACGTGGATGCCCTCGGCAAGGCGCTGTCGTGACCGATCCTCATTCTCAGCATGGACCTCTAGACTTGGCCACCATGACAAGCGCAGCGCCTGCGCCGTCGGCTCGCGAGGGTATCCCGTCCGGCGTCGGTGGCCCTTCCGTGGTGCGGCTCCGCAACGCGTCCCTCGCCTTCGGCGACAGGACCCTGTGGGCGGGGCTCGACCTGGACATCCGCGAGGGGGAGTTCTTCGCCGTCCTCGGGCCCAACGGCAGCGGCAAGACAACGTTCCTCAAGGCGCTGCTCGGCGCCGTGCCCCTCACCACGGGAACCGTCGAGGTCGGGGGCCGTGCGCCGGGACGCAGGGGCGATCACGTCGGATACATCCCGCAGCAGAAGATGTTCGCTCCGACCACGCCGATGCGCGCCCGGGACCTCGTGGCGCTGGGAATCGACGGACACCGGTGGGGTATCCGGCTCCGGTCCCGCGCCGTCGACCGTCGGGTCGACGCGCTCCTCGCGAAGGTGGGGGCCACCGAGTACGCGAAGGTCCCCGTGGGCCTGCTCTCGGGCGGCGAGCAGCAGAGGCTCCGAGTGGCACAGGCGATCGCCGACAACCCGAGGGTGCTGCTCTGCGACGAGCCGCTCCTCTCGCTCGACCTCAACCACCAGCAGGCCGTGAGCGGCCTCATCGACGCCCAGAGGAGGGAGGGCGCGGCCGTTGTGCTCGTCACGCACGAGATCAACCCGATCCTCGACTACCTCGACCGCGTGCTGTACATCGCCGACGGCAAGTTCCGCATCGGCACGGTCGAGGAGGTCATGACCACCGAGGTGCTCTCCGAGCTCTACGGCAGCCGCGTCGAGGTCTCGCGCGTCAACGGGCGGATCGTCGTCGTCGGCCTGCCGGACGCCACAACCCACGCGCACGCCCCGGAGCCCCACCAGGAAGAGCAGCCCGCATGAACTTTGCAGACTTCTGGGGAACCGTGTTCTCGTTCGAGAACTACGGCGATATCCTCGCGCTCGTCATCGACTCGGTCTGGGCCGGGGCGATCCTGGGCCTCCTCGGCGGCGTCGTGGGGACGTTCGTCATGAAACGGGACCTCGCGTTCGCTGTCCACGGGATTTCCGAGCTCTCGTTCGCGGGTGCCGCGTTCGCGCTCCTCGTGGGGGCAGACATCGTCACGGGTTCCCTCGTCGGATCCGTCGCGGCCGCACTCGTCGTAGGGCTCATGGGCGGACGGGCCCGCGAGAAGAACTCCGTGATCGGTGTCCTCATGCCGTTCGGCCTGGGGCTCGGCATCCTGTTCCTCGCGCTCTACCAGGGCAGGGCAGCGAACAAGTTCAGCCTCCTCACGGGGCAGATCGTTGCCGTGGACACGGTCCAGCTGCAGACCCTCGCCATCGCGGCGGCCGTGGTGATCGCGATCCTCATCGCGGTGTGGCGGCCGCTCACGTTCGCCAGCGTCGACCCGGAGATGGCGTTCGCGCGGGGCGTTCCGGTGCGGTTGCTTTCGATCGCGTTCATGGTTGTGCTCGGGGTGAGCGTGGCCCTGTCGATCCAAGTGGTGGGCGCGCTCCTCGTCCTTGCGCTGCTCATCACACCGGCCGCCGCCGCACTCAGGGTCACGTCCTCGCCGAAGCTCGTCCTCATGCTGAGCGTGCTCTTCGCGATGGCGGCGACCGTGGGCGGCATTCTGCTCGCGCTCGGCGGGCGCCTGCCGATCAGCCCCTACATCACGACGCTCTCGTTCCTGTTCTACGTCGTGTGCGCGGTCATCGGCTGGGTACGGCACCGCATGGGTCTGACCGGGCGAGTTGTCCGTCCTGCCCGGGAGTCGAGCGAACGCACGACGCCGGTCGCCGCCTGAGGCGCGCGTCCCGCCTCAGGCGGGGCCCGCCGTCGTCCACTAGGGCCTCGTTGGAGCGCCACCGGCGGCCGCGCTGCCCCCGGCGGTCCCGGGAGTACCCTCGCGCGCGACGATGAGGGTGCACTCGGGGCAGAGCCCGAAGATCTCGACTGTGTGCTCGACCGCCGTGTAGCCATGCTCGCCGGCGACGCGGCTCGCCCACGTCTCGACCGCCGGCGCCTCGACATCCACGGCCTTCCCGCACCGGCGGCACACGAGGTGATGGTGGTGTCCCGTGGCCTCGCACCGGCGGTAGACGGCCTCGCCGTCGTCGCTGCGCAGCACGTCGACGAGGCCTTCCTCGGCCATCGACTGGAGGATGCGGTAGGTCGTCGCAAGGGAGACGGCCGTGCCTTGGTCGTGGAGCAAGCGGTGCAGCTCCTGAGTGCTCACGAAGTCCTCGAGCCGGTCGAGGGCTCCTGAGACTGCGAGCCGCTGTTTCGTCACACGCTGCTCGCGTGTCCGTTCTGCCACCGACCCCTCCTTGCCTTGTCCGGACAGCGCTGTTCCGGATCTGCTATTTCTGGATCTGCTGTGTCCGGACCTGCTGTCCGGGCCTGCATGCCTTCCGAGGCCTACCAGCTTAGCAAGAACGGTTCTAGACTTTCGGCGTGCGCATGACCAAGTACACCCACTCGTGTGTCCGGTTCGACAAGCCCGGGACGGATGGAGGCCGATCCACCCTCGTGGTAGATCCCGGGTCCTTCTCGGAGGTCGAGGAAGCCCTCGACGGTGCGCAGGCCCTGCTCGTGACGCACGAGCATCCCGACCACATCGACGTGGTGCGGGCCGCCGCAGCGCTCGAGAGCAGCGCTTCCCTCGAGGCCTGGGCGCCGGCGAAGACGGCCGGGCAGCTGACGGAGGCCGCGCCGTCGGCCGCGAGCCGGATCCACGTTGCAGAGCCAGATGCCGAGTTCGAGGCGGCAGGCTTCCACATCAGGACCTTCGGGAGCCAGCACGCCCTCATCCACGCGAGCGTGCCGGTGGTGGCGAACATCGGCTATCTGGTCGACAGCGAGGCGTTCCACCCGGGGGACTCGTTCACCGTGCCCTACGGTGTGGCCGTCCCAACGCTCCTCGTACCGATCCACGCGCCGTGGAGCAAGGTGGGCGAGGTGCTCGACTACGTCATCGCGGTGCGCCCGCAGCGGGCCTACCCCATCCACAACGCGCTCCTGAACGATCTCGGGACCGGGCTCGTCGAGGGCCACGCCCAGCGGATCTCGGGCCTCTACGGGACCCAGTTCGCGCATCTCGCGCCGCGCGAGTCTGTCGAGCTCTGAGCGAGACACTGGCCGCGGTCAACCGCGCCAGCGGCCCGTCGCGAAGAAGTCCGCGAGCAAGGTGCCGTGGTGTTCCGGGTCCAGCCCGTGGGCCTCGAGCCACGCGTCGTCGCCGTACGAATTCCGGTACCGCGCGCCGCCATCGCACATGAGCGTCACAATGCTGCCGCGCTCACCGTTCTCGACCATCTCCGCGACGAGCTGCCACACGCCCCAGAGGCTCGTGCCCGTGGAGGGGCCGGCGGTGAAGCCGAAGCGCGCGGTGAGGTCCCGCATCGCGGCGACGGACGCGCCGTCGGGCACCCTGAACATGCGGTCGACGATCCGCGGATTGAAGCTCGGCTCGAGCCTCGGCCGGCCGATCCCCTCGATCCTGGACGCGCTGCCGACCGCCGGAGCACCGGATTCCCAGCTCGGGTAGAACGCCGAGTTCTCGGGATCGACCACTGCCAGCTGGGTCGCGAGCCGTCGGTAGCGCACGTACCGGCCGATCGTCGTGCTCGTGCCGCCCGTTCCGGCGCCGACGACGATCCATCGGGGCACCGGATGGGGCTCGAGCGCCAACTGGTCGAAGATCGTCTCGGCGATGTTGTTGTTGCCGCGCCAGTCCGTGGCCCTTTCGGCGAACGTGAACTGGTCCAGGTAGTGCCCGCCGCTTTCCCGGGCGAGCCGCGCAGCCTCCCCGTAGACCTCGGACGCCGACTCGACGAAGTGGCACGTGCCGCCGTACTGCTCGATGAGCGCGATCTTCTCTTCGCTCGTCCCGCGCGTCATGACGGCTGTGAACGGGATGCCGAGGAGCCTCGCGAAGTAGGCCTCGGAGACCGCCGTGCTCCCGCTCGAGGCCTCGACCACCGGCGTGCCCTCACGGATCCACCCGTTGACGAGGGCGAAGAGGAAGAGCGACCGGGCGAGCCGGTGCTTGAGGCTGCCGGTGCGGTGCGTCGACTCGTCCTTGAGGTAGACGTCTACGCCCCACTCGCGGGGCAGCGGGATGCGGTGCAGATGGGTGTCGGCGCTGCGATGTGCGTCGGCCTCGAGGCGGCGGATCGCCTCGTTGGCCCAGGCGCGGTCTGGCAGGGCGCGATCGGGCAGGGCGCGGTCTGGCACGGCGCGGTCAGAGGGGTCGTGGCTGGCGGCGCGGGGGTCCATTCGGACAGCGTATCCGTCTCGTGCACGTGCCTCTCCGCCGTGCCCCCCGCGCGGTGGCGCGGCTAGGGTGGGGTCATGGGCGCAGAACAGGTTCTCTTGGCGGCGGATGATCTCGCAGCACTCCTCGCGGCCGGCACGCCGATCGTGGTGCTTGACGTGCGGTGGGCCCTGGGCGGCCCGGATGGCCGCGGGGAATACGAGGCGGGGCACATCCCGGGCGCCGTGTTCGCCGACCTCGAGACGGAGCTTGCCGCACCGGTGGCCCCCGGGAGCGCAGAGGAGGCCGCGGGCGGGCGCCACCCCCTCCCGACGAGGGAGGCCCTCGAGGACTCGGCGCGTCGGTGGGGGATCGACGACGGCGACGCGGTGGTCGTGTACGACGCGACCTCGGGCCAGGCAGCGGCGCGTGCGTGGTGGATGCTGCGCGACGCAGGCCTCGCCCAGGTGCGGATCCTTGACGGCGGCCTCGCGGCATGGACACGAGCCGGCGGGGAGCTCGAGGCCGGCCGCCGTGAGGCCGAGCCCGGCACGGTCACGCTCGGCGAGGGGCACATGCCGCGGATCGACGCGGCCGCGGCGGCCGCCTTCGCCGCACCGCGGCCCTCCGGGATCGGCGGTGTCCTCCTCGACGCGCGCGCGGCCGAACGCTACCGGGGCGACGTCGAGCCCGTGGACCCGCGCGCGGGACACATCCCCGGCGCTGTGAGCGCGCCGACGTCGGGCAACCTCGCCCCGGACGGGACGTTCCTGCCAGCCGAGGCCCTGCGCGAGCGGTACGCGCGCCTCGGGGCCGTGGCCGGGGAACCGGTGGCTGTCTACTGCGGCTCGGGCGTCACTGCGGCGCACGACGTCGCGGCGCTGGCCATCGCGGGCATCGACGCGGCGTTGTACCCCGGATCGTTCTCGCAATGGTCCCGTGACCCATCCCGGCCCGTGGCCGTGGGGGACGGCCCCGGCGCGGCTGCCGGACCGGATGCGATAGCGTCGGACCGATGAACCCCGGACGGCCCGTCATCCCGGGCGCGGACAAGATCCGCGCAGACCTTGTTTCGGCCACCGCGACGCGGGACTCGCGCACGGCGGGCACCCAGAACATACCTGACAGGAGAGCCATGAGCACGCTGTTCACCCGGATCATCGAGGGCGAGCTGCCCGGACGCTTCGTCTGGAAGGACCCGGACGTCGTCGCCTTCCTGAGCATCGGCCCCCTCGCGGACGGGCACGCGCTCGTGGTACCGCGCGCGGAGGTCGACAAGTGGACCGATGCCTCGCCCGAGCTTCTCGCGAAGGTCACGCTCGTCGCGCAGACCATCGGCCGGGCACAGATGGAAGCCTTCGGTGCTCCGCGCGCCGGCGTGATCATCGCGGGCTTCGAGATCAATCATCTGCACCTGCACGTGTGGCCGTCGTTCTCCGAGGCCGAGTACGACTTCAAGAAGGTCCAGCAGAACCCGGATCCCGCCGTCATGGACGCCGCGGCCGAGAAGATCCGTGAGGCCCTGCGCGCCGCTGGACACGGCGAGAACGTCCCCGCCGCCTAGCCTCGCCTCGCCGAGGTGCCTCATCCCGTCAGGCTGGGGCGAGCGCCTCGCCGAGGGCCTGCCGGACTCGCTTCTCCGAGACCCTCCCGGCCGTGCCGAGTTCGACGGCGAAGAGGCTCACCCGGAGCTCCTCGATCATCCAGCGGACCTGCTCGAGCAGCCCCTGACTGCGTCCCGTTGGTGCGAGCGCGGCGACCGCGTCGTCGTAGTCGTCCTCGAGGGCCTGGACAGCAGCCATGGCGACGGCGTCGCGCTGGACGTTCGTGGGCAGCTTCTCGAGCCGCCGCTCGATCGCGCGGAGGTACCGCGGCAGGTGCTCGAGCTGAGCGTAGCCCGTCTGTGCTACAAAGCCCGGGTACACGAGCTGCTCGAGCTGGGCCTTGATGTCATTCAGCGCGCTGATGAGCGCGAGGCTCGTGGTGCCCTTGAGCGCCTTGGCGATGCGCGCCGAGGCCGCGAGGACCTGCTCGACGATCGCCGTGACCTTGAAGACGGTGTCGATGAGCTCGGCGCGGACATCGTCGAAGAGTGCGTCGAACGCCGCGCGGTCCCACGGGAGTTCGGTGGGGACGAGACGGTCGATCGCTGCGAGCGAGCAGTCCGCAATGAGGTCTGTGACGGAACCGTGCGGGTTCTGGCTGAACGTGAGCTTCTCGCGGTTGTTGAGGTGCTCGAGAACGTACCGGTCCGGCGGCGGGATCCGCACAGCGAGGAGGCGGATGACGCCGTCCCGGTGGGCGCGCAGCTGGTCCTGACTGGTCTGGAACACGCGGAGGCCCACCGTGCCGCGGGGCGCGGCCTTGGTGCGGCCCTCATCGATGAGCGCGGGGTACCCGGTGACCGTGTGACCGGCGACGACGGTGCTCGCCGTCCGCGGAACCGTGCCGACGCTCCAATCGGTCAATCCACTGCGCTCGGCTAATCCGCTGCGCTCGGCGAGGCCCGAGCGGCCGGTGGGGGGCGCCGTCGTGCGCGCATCCGGTGACGTCGCGCCACCACGGGGTGATGTCGTGCCCGCACGGGGTGACGTCGCGCCACCACGGGGTGACTTCGGCGCGGCGGTCGCGGGGGTGGCGCCGAGGGACTCCGCGATCGCTCGGCGGGTGGCGGGTGCGAGCTGCTCCTGGAGGGCCACGAGGTCCTTGCCTGCGCCGAGGACCTTTCCCGTCGGGTCGACCACGCTGAAGGTCATCTTGAGGTGCGGTGGGACGGCGTCCCAGTTCCACGAGCCGGGCGGGATGATCTGCCCCTTGAGCCGGCGCAGCACAAGCTCGAGGGACTCCTCGAGAGAGTCGCCGGCAGGGTCGAAGTCGGTGTCGAGGGCCGCGACGGACTGGCGCGCGACGTCCGGCGCGGGCACGAAGTTCTTGCGGATCTGCTTGGGCAGGGACTTGATGAGCGCCGTCACGAGCTCGACGCGCTGGCCGGGGATCTGCCACCGGAACGGCTCGGGCTCGAGCTGGTTGAGGAACAGGACCGGAACCTCGGCGGTGACGCCGTCCGTCGGATCGGGAGTGCCCCCCGGGGCGACGGGATGGAACTCGTAGGCCAGCGGCAGATCGAACCCGCCCTGCCGCCACACCGTCGGGTAGGCGGCATCGGCGGCCTCAGCGGTGCCTGCCGCCGCCTCGCCGAGCACGAGCGCGCGGTCGAAGTCGAGCAGGTGTTCGTCCTCGTGCCGCGCCTTCTTCCACCACGCGTCGAAGTGCCGCTCGGACACGACATCGGCCGGGACGCGGGCGTCGTAGAACTCGAAGAGCGTCTCGTCGTCGACGCGGAGGCCGCGGCGCCGTACGCGCGTCTCGAGCTCGTCGACCTCCTCGAGCAGCTCACGGTTGCGCTTGAAGAAGTGATGGCGCGTATTCCAGTCGCCCTCGACGAGTGCGTGGCGGATGAACAGCTCACGTGCCAGCTCGGGATCGACGCGGCCGTAGTTGATGCGGCGGTGCGCGACGAGCGTCACGCCGTAGAGCGTGACCTTCTCGAACGCCTGGACTGAGCCGGCGCGCTTGGACCAGTGCGGCTCTGAATAGCTGCGCTTGACGAGGTGCGGGGCCACGAGCTCGCCCCACGCCGGGTCCATCTTGGCCGCGGTCCGTGCCCACAGCCGGCTCGTCTCGACGAGTTCGGCCGCCATGACGAACGTGGGGTTCTTCTTGAAGAGCGCCGATCCCGGGAAGATCGCGAAACGGGTGCCGCGGGCGCCCAGATAGTCCCGCTTGCGCTCATCGAGCAGCCCGATGTGGCTCAGGAGACCGGCCAGCAGCGACTGGTGGACGGCGTCATTCTTGCCCACCGGATCGGTATCTCGCGCCTGCCCCAGCGAGATTCCGAGCGGCCGGGCGAGCTGCCGGAGCTGCGTGAAGAGCTCCTGCCACTCGCGCACCCGCAGGTAGTTGATGTACTCGGCCTTGCACAGGCGCCGGAATGCGGAGGAGGAGAGCTCGCGCTGCTGCTCCTGGAGGTAGTTCCACAGGTTCAGGTAGCCCGTGAAGTCGGAGTTCTCGTCCTTGAACCGCGCGTGCTTCTCGTCCGCGGCCTGGCGCTTGCCGGTCTCCTGTGACGGGCGCTCGCGCGGGTCCTGGATGGTCAGCGCCGCAGCGAGGACCATGACCTCGCGCGCGCAGTCGCGCCGTGCGGCCTCCACGATCATGCGTCCGAGGCGCGGATCGACCGGCAGCTGGGCGAGCTGATGGCCGACGGCGGTGAGGCCTCCTCGGGTGCCCCGCCTACCGGCGTCGACCGCGCCGCCGGCGCGCCGATCGCGGCGGTGAGCGCCGCCGTCGGGCGCTGCTTCGCCGGGGGCTCCCCCTCCATCGCCGGCCGAGCCGTCAGCGAGCGCGCCGAGTTCGCGCAGGAGGGTCACGCCGTCGTTGATCGCGCGCGACTCGGGCGGCTCGACGAAGGGGAAGGCCGCGACATCCTGGGGCCCGCGGGCGATCCCCATGGCTGTCATCTGGAGGATGACGGCCGCGAGGTTGGTGCGGAGGATCTCGGGGTCCGTGAACTCGGGCCGGGAGAGGTAGTCCTCCTCCGAGTACAGGCGGATGCAGATGCCGTCCGAGACGCGGCCGCAGCGGCCCGCGCGCTGATGTGCGGAAGCCTGTGAGACCCGCTCGATGGGCAGGCGCTGCACCTTGGTGCGGTGGGAGTAGCGCGAGATGCGCGCGGTGCCCGTGTCGACAACGTACTTGATGCCCGGCACCGTGAGCGAGGTCTCGGCTACGTTCGTGGCGAGGATGATGCGGCGCCTGCCGCCGGGGGAGAACACGCGGTGCTGCTCGGCGAGCGAGAGTCTGGCGAAGAGCGGGAGGATCTCGGCGCCGGCCATCCGCGGGTTCTTCTGGATGGAGCTCGCGAGGGCCTCTGCGGCGTCGCGGATCTCGCGCTCGCCCGAGAAGAAGATCAGGATGTCCCCGGGCGCCTCGCGGGAAAGCTCGTCGACTGCGTCGCACACGGCGTCGACGGGGTCGCGGTCCTCCTCGAGGGCGTCGTCGCTCGCGTTCTCCTCGTCTTCCGTCCCCGTGCCTGCAGGTTCGGCGACCAGAGGCCGGTACCGGACCTCGACGGGATACGTGCGGCCCGAGACCTCGACGATCGGTGCCGGCTCGGAGCTGCCGTCGGGGAGCTCGCGGGCGAAGTGCCGGGAGAACCGCTGCGGATCGATCGTCGCGGACGTGATGATGACCTTCAGATCGGGCCGCTGCGGCAGGATGCGCCTCAGGTAGCCGAGGATGAAGTCGATGTTGAGGCTGCGCTCGTGGGCCTCGTCGATGATGATCGTCGAGTAGCGCGTCAGGAGCTTGTCGCGCTGGATCTCGGCGAGCAGGATGCCGTCGGTCATGAGCTTGACCTTGGTCTCCTTGGACACCTCGCCCGTGAAGCGCACCTGGAAGCCGACCTCTTGGCCCAGTTCGACGCCGAGCTCCTCCGCGATGCGTTCGGCAACCGTCCGCGCGGCAAGGCGCCGGGGCTGCGTGTGCCCGATGAGCCCCTTCTCGCCGAGGCCGAGCTCCAGGCACATCTTCGGGATCTGGGTCGTCTTCCCCGAACCGGTCTCCCCTGCGATGATCGTCACCTGGTGGGCGGCGATGGCCTCCATGAGCTCGTCGCGGCGCTCGGAGACCGGGAGGTTGGCGGGGTACGTGATCGTCAGTGCCATGGCTGATCCAGTCTAGTGGTGGCACGCTGCGGACACGCCCTGTCCGCGTCCAGGCCTAGCCTCGAGGCATGGATACACGAACCGATGAGCGCACGACGGCGGCGGCCGCCGACCCTGTCAGCGCCCCCGCGAGGGTGCTCGTCTACCTGCCGGAGGGAATGGCCGACTGGGAGGTGGGGTACCTCATGAGCGCGCTGCGCCAGCACGATGTGACCGAGCGGGCCGCCGAGCTCACTACAGCGACGGCCACGGGCCAAGCGGTCGTGAGCATGGGCGGATTGACAGTCAGCCCGACGGCGGCCCTCGCCGACATCGTCGACGAGCGATTCGACGCGCTCGTCCTGTGCGGCGGCACATCGTGGTACGACGACGACGACAACGACAACAACAACAACGACGACGACAACAACAACGACGACAACAACGCAGCCGCGAACCGCGAGGTGCTCGACCTGGCGGGGCGATGCAAAGCCACGGGCACCTTGGTAGCGGCGATCTGCGGGGCCGTCGACGCGCTCGGCAGGGCGGGACTCCTCGACGATGTCGAGCACACAGGGAACGACCTCGGCCAGCTCGAGCGGTGGCCGGGATACCGCGGGAGCGCGCGGTTCGTGCGCGAGCCGCATGCGGTGAGTGGCGTGACGCCATCGGGCGGAGTGCTCGTCACGGCTGGATCGTGGGCTCCGACCGACTTCGCCGCCGCGGTCCTCGCTGAACTCGGGGCGCTATCGGCGACTCGTGCGGCCACTTGGCTGCGGTTCTGGCGGGACCGCGACGCGGCTGCGATCTACGAGCTGTTCGTGGCCGAGGACTCATCCGCCGGCGGACGGTAGACGGCGGCAAGCTCCGCACGCGAGCCGATCCCGAGCTTCGCGTAGATCCGTGTGAGGTGGTACTGGACCGTCTTGACGGACACGAACAGCTCTCGGGCGGCGTCACGATTGCTCAGGCCCGCCGCGACGAGGCGGGCGACGGCGGTCTCCTGGGCCGTGAACGCGGGCACCGACGGACCAGACGAGGAGCCGGTCTCGGGAGCCTGGGCGGGATGCGGGGCGCCGGGGTCGTGGCCACCCCGGTGTGGGGCTCCGGGTTGCTGGGTGCCTGGGTACTGGGCACCTGGGTGCTGCGCTGCGGGGTACTGCCCCACTTGGTGTTGGCCCCGCTGATAGTGGGGAGCAGTCCGGAAGATTCCGGTACCCGCGGCCTGGAGCTCACGCTCGCACCGCGCTACGTAGACCTGCGCCCCGACGCCCGCGAAGGCGTCCCGGGCGGCGGCCAGGACCTCGGTCGCGTCGCGGCGCCGTCCGAACCGTCTCAGCGTCTGCCCGTAGGCGAACCGCCCGCGGGCCGTGTTGTAGGGCAGCGGCAGCCCATCCAGCGCCGCGAGAGCGCCCTCGAAGCACGCGACCGCGTCGTCGAGCGACCCCTGCGCGCCGAGGATCCGGCCCCTCACGTACCCGAGGCGGGCGATCGTGCTCCGGTGTTCCGCCGATCGTGCGGCGGCCTCGAGCGGGCGCAGGAAGGCGTCCGCGTCGTCGATGCGTCCCGTCATGACGAGCGCGTTGGCGTACACATCCTGCCAGGGCCAGAACCCCGGCGCGTCGATGCCCCGCGACCGGTCCATTCGCACGATCGGCTCGAATGCCCGCAGCACCCCGGCGTAGTCGCCCAAGCTTTCGGCGACCGCTGCCGCTGCGAGCGCACCCGCCAGATGCATGACGGGGTAGGCCTCAGGCCCAGGCTGGGCGAGCCTGCTCTGCTCTGCAGCCTCGGCCGAGTCGCCGCGCAGCGCGTGGATCTGCGCGGCAGTGAAGTGCAGGATCGGGGCCAGGAGGTCCATTCCCACGGGCGCATTGAGGGTGATCCCGGTGCGGGCGGCGGCGAGCGCCTCGTCCCAGCGGCCCACCGAGAACTCGGCGCGGGCGAGCCACGCATAGGCCCACAGGGTGATGCGCAGCGAACCGGGGCTGCGCGCCGAGGTGATCGCCGCACGCAGCTCGAGCCGAGCCTCGTCCAACTCGTCGACGCCCAGCGCGAGCCAGCCGCGGCCGAGGTGGAGCCGCTGGTCGCGCGCTCCGAGCGTCGGAGTCGCCGCGAGCTCTTCGTAGGCGGCGCGTGCCTCGGCCAGACGGCCAGCCGAGCCGAGGCCAAGGCCGAGCATCGCGCGTGCCTCGACCCCCGCAGTACTGTCCGGGCCGGCAAGGCGCACGGCCGTCTCGGTCCAGTCCAGGAGGGCGGGGATGTCCCACTCCGCGAGGGAGTCGAGGACACGGTACTGAGCGATACGGGCGGCGAGGTCCGTGGAGCCGAGCGGGGGCCGCGTCTCCCACGCCCGGGCGAGAAGCGCCCCGGCGCGGCGGGCGTGGCCCTTGTGGATCGCGTAGTAGGCAAGCACGGCGTCCCTTGCCGCGCTCTGCGGAAGGGACTCGACGCGCCGGGCGAGCGGTGTGGCACTGGGGAGGTCGCCGGCGCCGACCATGGCCTCGGCAGCGCGCAGGAGGCGGTCCTCGCGGAGGGCGGGGTCCACATGCAGCTGGCTCGCCGCGACGAGTGCGTCCGCCACCGCACTCCAGTCGCCTTCGCCGGCCTCCTCGGCTGCGAGCCGATCTGCCTCAGCGGCCAGCCCGTCGTCGGGCATGACGGCCGCCGCGACCAGGTGCCGCAACCGGTCCCGCGTGGAGCCTGCGAGCTCGGCAGCGCGAGTGTGCAATGCGGCGCGCTCAGCCGGGCCAAGGGCCTCCTCGACGGCATCTCGCAGGAGAGGGTCGCGGATCGTGAGCTGGAGGGTTCCCGCGACGGTGCGGCATTCCAGAAGCCCGGCCGACCACGCGGCGTCGGCCGCGGCAAGGAGCGCCTCGGCATTGCCCTCGGGCAGGCCAGCGAGCTGGGCAGCTACCGCTCCCGTCGGCGTGCCACCGAGCACGCTGACCGCCTCGACGAGCGCGCGGGCGCCTGGGGGAAGCCGCGCGAGGGCGGCCGCCGCGCGGGCGGCGACGGATGGCACGACGGCGCGCGGCCCGTGCGCGGCGAGGCCTTCCGCGCCGATCGACTCGGCGCCGTTCGCCAGCGCCTCCAGTGCCAGTGCCGGGTTGCCCCGGCTCACCCGCCACAGCGCCTGAGTCGCCTCCGGAGTCAGATCCACCTTCGCGCGTGCCGCGGCGAGCTCGCGGAGGGCCTCGGGCGCCAGAGGGTCGAGAACGATGCGTCGGGCCCTCGCCGCGTCGGCGAACGCGGCGGCCGGGCTTCCAGGGAGCCTCCCCGCCGGGCCGTGCGTCGCCAGCACGACGAGTGGGTCATGGACGCGCCGCACGGCGTAGGCCAAAGCCTCGAGGGACAGCGTGTCGGCATGCTCGATCGCGTCGAGCACCACGAGCGCGGGCCCGTTCGCGGCGAGCCGAGAGAGCGCCTCGAGGGCCGCGCGGCCGGCAGGCAGCCACGAGGGCTGGTCCGTGTCCCGTCCCCAGGAATCCTCGGTCGGTCCGGCGTCTGCCGAGTACGCCGGTAGCACGCCGAGCTGCGCGAGGATGCCGCCACGGAGGCCGTGCTCCCACGCTGATGCCTCGGCCCGGCGTACCGCGAGCTCCGGGTGGCGCGCCGCGAACGCCTCGCAGAGGGCTGTCTTGCCGATGCCGTGCGGTCCTTCCAGCACGGCGCACTGCGCGGCCCCGGACGCGGCAACGCCCAGGAGCGTGTCCAGTTCGGACAGCTCCTGGGCGCGCGAGACCACGTCCTCGTGGGGTGTCAGCATTCCTCGACGGTAGTCGCCGCGGTCACACAATGCATCCTCAGGGACCCCGCGCAACCGTCACGGGTCCCGACCGTAGCGCTCAGCGGGATCACCGGACGGCGGGCTCCGGCTCGCCGTCGGGCACGGTGCCCTCGACAGGCGCGCTGTCCCCGCCGGTGGAAGGAACGCCAGCGGAAGGAACGCCGGTGGAGGCAGTTGCGCCGGAGCGGCTCGCAGCAGCGACGTCGTCGTGGGCCCGACCTCGCGGGCGCGGGACGAGGGCCGTCACGACGGCGCCGAGCAGCGCGACTACGGCGAAGAGGTAGAACGCCGTCTGGCCGGTCACGCCGGCGGAGAGCAGGAGGCCGCCCGCGAGCGGACCGAGGATCCCGCCGAGCCGCCCGAATCCGGCACACCACGCCACGCCCGCGGCGCGCGTCTGGGTCGTGTAGAAGTTCGAGACGAAGCCGTAGACGAGCACCTGCGTTCCGATGGTCCCGATCCCGGCGATGCCCACCGCTGTGAGGAGCACCGGGAATGGCATGTGGAACGTCAGCAGGACGAGGGCCACTGCCGCGAGGGCGAACGTCCCGGTGATGATCCGCTTCGGGCCCGTGCGGTCCACGGTCGCGGCCGCCGCGAGCCCGCCCACGATCGCCGCCGCGTTGAGCACGAGCAGGAACGTCAGGGAGTACGCCTTCCCAAAGCCGTATTGGCCCATGATCTCAGGAAGCCACGTGTTCAGTCCGTAGGTCAGGAGCAGTCCCGCGAAGCTCATGAGACCGAGGAAGGCGGTCGGAAGGGCGAACCGCCGCGTGGCCAGGCCCGCGAAGCCGGCGCGCTCGCCGCCGGCCGCGCCCGCCGCGGGGCGGGCCCGGTCTGGTGCCGCCTCTGGGAGCACGTCGCCGGCACGGCGCCTCAGCTCCTCGGCCTCCGGGCGCCGGCCGCGCGCCAGCAGCCACAGGGGGGACTCGGGCAGCTTGGCCACGGCAAGCGGGAGGATGACCGCGAGCGGAGCCGCGCCGATCAAGAAGAGCGGCCGCCAGTTGCCGCCGTTGTCGAAGGCAAGGGCGAGGACCGAGGCGAGCACGCCTCCTGCCGGCACTCCGGAGTAGACGATCGCATTGTAGAAGTTGCGTCGGTTCTTCGGCGCAAACTCGGCGACGATGGCGCCGGCGGTCGCTACGAGCGAGCCGACGCCGATGCCGGTGAAGAAACGGAACGCGCCGAACATGGTGACGTTGGTGGTCAAGGCCGTGGCAGCCATGCCGATCGAGAACCACGCGAGGGCCGCGAGCATGACCTTGCGGCGGCCGACGAAGTCGCCGATCGCGCCCGATGCGAGCGCGCCGACCATGACGCCGATGAGGGCGTAGCTTCCCAGGGCGCCGGCGCTCGCGGGGTCGAGGTGGCCGATCTGGCCGGGGTCCCTCAGGAGGCCCGAGACGACCGTGCCGTAGACGACAAGGTCGTAGCCGTCGAAGGTGAGGGCCGCCGCGCCCAGCGCGACAATCCATGCCAGGGTGCTGCGCTGACGCTGCCCGAGGGCAGCCTGTGCTGAAGATGACATGCAAGACTCCGATGTCTGTGCTGGGATCTGGAGCTGGACAACTGCTGGTAGTGCGTCATGATGCTCGGTCGTGCCTGGTGCTGCTGCTGGTGATTGGTGCTGCCGGTGGTACTCGTCACCCGGAACAGGCCGGCTGGTTCGACGCCGCCCCCGAACCCAGAGGTCCGGGGGCGGCAACGCTTGGGGGGTACCCAGGCCTCAGCCGAGGTCGCCTCCGGCCACGGGCAGGACCGTGCCGGTGATGTACGAGGCCTCGTCCGAGGCGAGGAAACAGATTGCCGCGGCCTGCTCGGCGAGCGTCCCATAGCGCTTCATGAGCGACGACTCGACCGTCTGGTCGACGATCTGCCGGTACCAGGCCTTCTCTTGGTCCGAGGCGGGAAGGGGGCCGCGCTGGACGGCGCGCGGCGGCGCTTCGGTCCCGCCCGGGGCTGTCGCGACGACCCGGACGCCGTGGGGGGCCGCCTCGAGGGCAAGCGCCGTGGTGATGGCGCGCACCCCGCCCTTGGACGCCGCGTACGGGACGCGGTTGACTCCGCGCGTTGCGACCGAGGACACGTTGACGATCGTCCCGGACTCCTGGGCGATGAGGTGGGGGAGTGCCGCGCGGCACATCCACAGCGTCGGGAAGAGCGAGCGGCGCACCTCCTTCTCGATCTCCTCTGGCGTGTAGTGCTCGTACGGCTTCGCCCAGATCGTCCCGCCGACGTTGTTGACCACGACGTCGATGCGCCCCGCCGAGGCGACCGCCGCCTCGACAGCCGCGAGCGCGCCGTCGAACGTCTCGAGATCCGCGGTCACGCTGTGCACAGGGATGTTGGGCACAGTCGTGCCGGCCGTGCGCACGCCGTCTGCGACCTCGTGGACGAGGCTCGCGCGGTCGACGAGTGTGACCTCTCCGCCCTCGGCGGCGATGCGCTCCGCGACGGACCGGCCGATACCCTGGGCCGCGCCGGTCACGACGACGGACTTGCCCGCGAACCGGCCGTGGTGGACCGAGGGAACCGAGGAGGCCGCCGTGTCCGGCCGCGAAGACGCGGTCGTCGTCATGCGGCGGCTCCCGCGAGGGCGGGGGCAGCGACGACGCCTACCGCGAACCGCTCGTAGTAGAAGTTGGTCGGGTCGATGCCCTCGCCGGTGAAGTACTTCCGCACGGCGTCGACCATCGCGGGCGGTCCGCACAGGTAGACGTCGACATCGCCGTCGTTGAGATGCCCCGGCAGCAGGTGCTGGGTCACGTAGCCCTTCTTGGGGTGGCCGGACGCGGGGTCGGCCACGATCGCGTCGAACGTGAAGCCCGGAATGGTCGCGGCGTAGCGCTCGAGCGCCTCGACTTCGACGAGGTCCTTGTCCCACGTGGCGCCGTAGGCGAGGTGGATCGGGAACGCGGGGACCACGCCGGATGCGGCGAGCTTCTCGATCTTCTCGAGCATCGCGAGCTGTGGCGCGATGCCCGTGCCGCCGGCCAGCATGAGCACGGGACGCTTGACGTCACGCAGGAAGAAGCTGCCCTTCGGGCCCTCGAGCGTGAGGGTGTCGCCCTCGGCCGCGCGCTCCCTGAGATACGTGGTCATGACGCCGTCAGGCGCGGTGCGGACGAGGAACGTGAGCTTCTCGGCCTCGGGGCCGCTGCTGAACGAGTAGCTGCGCTCCTCGTCGGTGCCGGGCACCTTGACGTTCATGTACTGGCCCGGGAGGTAGTTGAGCTTGTCGCGGTCCTCGACAGAGAGCGTGAGGCCTGCCGTGTTGTCGGCGTACCAGTGCAGCTTCTCGATCGTGGCCTGGAAGGTCCCGATCCCGCTCTTGGCCATCTCGGCGGTGCCCGAGACCCGCAGCACGAGGTCGCTCTCAGGCGTCATCTGGCAGGGGAGGCAGTAGCCGGCGTCGGCCTCGTCGTCCGTGAGCGCGTCTTCGATGTAGTCACCGCCATCGTACGTGCCGGACTCGCAGAAGGCCTTGCACGTCCCGCACGCGCCGTCGCGGCAGTCGAGCGGGATGTTGATGCGCGCCCGGTAGGACGCGTCGGCGACCGTCTGGCCGGGTGTCACACTGATGAAGCGCGTGACGCCGTCCTCGAATGACAGGGCAACGGTGTGGTTCACGGAATCATGGGCTGTAGTCATGTCCTCGCTCCTTCTCAGATGTGGTAGATGTCCACGACGTGGTGGATGTAGTCGTTCTTGAGAATGACCTTCTTCTTCGTGATGACCGGCTGGGTGCCGGCGAAGTCGACGGTGTAGAAGGAGACGCCGAAGTATGTGTCCACGGTGTTGTAGCGGTAGTAGAGCGTGAACCAGTTGAAGCGGACGTCGACGACGTCGCCGTCCTGGCGCAGGATCTCCACGTTGGTGATGTTGTGGCCCGTGCGCGGGTCCGGCAGGCTCGTGGCGCCCGAGCGCTCGGTCTTGATGCGGAAGACGCGGTCCTCGAGACCGCCGCGGTTGGGGTAGTAGATGAGCGAGATCTCGCGCTGCGGGTCCTCGGTGAGCGTGTCGTCGTCGGCCCACGCGGGCATCCAGAACTCGGCGTCGGGGTGGTAGCAGTCCACCCAGCGGTCGAACTCGCGGTCGTCCAGGAAGCTCGCCTCGCGGTAGAGGAACTGGCGCACGTCGTCGAGTCCGATCGTCCCGGGCTCGATCGTTGTCATGAGGGTCATCGAAAGTCTCTCCTGTCTCAGTGGTGTCGGAGGCGTCAGTTGGACTCGGGGGAGGACTGCTCGGCCTCAAGCTGCTCTTCGGCCTGGACGGCCGCCTTCATCCGCTCTCGCCAGTAACCGTGCTGGATCGGGTAGAGGCCCTCGTCCTCGGTCTTGGCGCCGCTCGAGATCGGGTGGAGCCCGAGGCCCTTGGCGGTCTCGTCGGGTCCCGTGATCTGGTGCATCTGGCCGCGGCTCATGTCGTTCCACGGCGCCGCGCCGGCGAGGTAGGTCTTCTGGCACGAGCGGAATTCCTCGAGGTCGTCCGGGGTGGCCATGCCGGTGGCGTTGAAGAAGTCCTCATACTGGCGGATGCGGTTGGCGCGGGCCTCCGCGGACTCGCCCTTCGGGGCGATGCAGTAGATCGTGACCTCGGTCTTGTCCACCGAGATCGGGCGGAAGTGCCGGATCTGCGAGCTGAACTGGTCCATGAGGTAGACGTTCGGGTAGAGGCACAGGTTGCGGGACGCTCCGATCATGAACTCTGCTCGTTCGGCACCGAACTGCGCGGTCCACTCGTCCTTCTTGTCGTAGTTCGGGCGGTCCTGGGGGTTGCCCCACCACATCCACAGGAGGAGGTGGCCGTGCTCGAACGAGTAGTAGCCGCCGCCCTGCTTTCCCCACGTGCCGGCGTCCATGGCCTTGGTCTCGTTCGTCGACTCGCCCGTGCCGCGGCGCGAGGTGGTGGCGGCGTAGTTCCAGTGCGTCGCGGAGACGTGGTAGCCGTCGGCACCGTTCTCGGCCTGGACCTTCCAGTTGCCGTCGTAGGTGTAGGTCGACGCTCCGCGGAGCACCTCGAGTCCCTCAGGGGACTGGTCGACGATCATGTCGATGATCTTGGTCGACTCACCCAGATGCTCTTCGAGCGGCTTCACGTCTGGGTTGACGCTGCCGAAGAGGAAGCCCCGGTAGGTCTCGAAGCGGGGCACCTTCGTCAGATCGTGCGAGCCCTCCTTGTTGAACTGCTCCGGGTAGCCCGCGCCCTTCGGATCCTTGACCTTGAGCAGCTTGCCGGTGTTCGAGAAGGTCCACCCGTGGAACGGGCACGTGAACGTGGTGCGGTTGTCCGTCTTGCGCCTGCACAGCATGGCTCCGCGGTGGCTGCAGGCGTTGATGTTGGCGTGGAGCTCCTCGTCCTTGCCGCGCGAGATTACGATCGGCTGCCGTCCGATGTAGGTCGTGAAGTAGTCGCCGACGTTCGGGATCTGGCTCTCGTGCGCCAGATAGACCCAGTTGCCCTCGAAGATGTACTTCATCTCGAGTTCGAACAGCTCCTCATCGGTGAAGATGCTGCGCTTGGCGCGGTAGGTGCCCGTCGACGCGTCCTCGATAAGTGCGTCAGAGAGCTGGGCGCGGACGTGGTCCAGGGTTTCCGTCATTGGTTCTCTCCCTTGCCTGTTGCCATCCACGACGTCCTCGTCGCGGGCTGTGAAAGATCCTGTCAACGAGTGAGAACAATCACACTGGGTATTTGCCTAGGGTTGACCAAGGGTGGTTTTGGAACGTGGGAGATATCAATTCAATAGAACTAGGTATTTGTGCAGACGCAATGAATGCTCCTAGCGTGAAGTCAGAGCGAGCACGAGTGCCGCCCATCACACTAGGTACCGGCACCAGCACCGGCACACATCATCAAGGAGGATGACCATGAGCCAGACAGCCACCGAATTCGACGCGAAGGCTGCCGAGTCCGGCAACAAGGCCACTGAGCGCTTCAAGGAGAGCGGCAAGCGCGCCGGCATCGACGTGCCGAAGGAGCGCGTTTCGCTGCTTGCCCGTGAGGTCCTCGAGGCCGTCTATTCGACGATCCGCGAGCACAAGGTCACGTACGCCGAGTACAACGCGCTCAAGGAATGGCTCATCTCGGTTGGCGAGGACGGCGAGTGGCCGCTCTTCCTGGACGTGTGGGTCGAACATGTGGTCGAGGATGTCGCGACCGAGAACCGGAAGGGCTCCAAGGGCACCATCGAGGGCCCGTACTACGTCCCGGACTCGCCGGCGCAGAACACTCCGGCACGCCTGCCGCGTCGCGATGACGAGCCCGGCACCGAGCTGACCTGGAAGGGCCAGATCCGCGACCTCGACGGCAACGGTCTGCCCGGCAAGGTGGAGATCTGGCACGCGGACGGTGCGGGCTTCTACTCGCAGTACGCCCCGGGGCTGCCCGAGTGGAATCTCCGCGGGACCGTCCTGGCGGACGAGAACGGCAATTTCGAGATCCAGACGATGCGTCCGGCCCCCTACCAGATTCCGACCGACGGCGCCTGCGGCAAGCTGATCGCCGCCGCAGGATGGCACGCGTGGCGCCCCGCGCACATCCACGTGAAGGTCTCGGCCCCGGGCCACGAGCTCATCACCGCACAGCTGTACTTCCCGGGCGACGCCCACAACGACGACGACATCGCCTCGGCCGTCAAGCCCGAGCTCATCCTCGACCCGAAGCCTGCTGCCGACGGCAAGGGTGAGGAGATGGTCTACGACTTCATCCTGGACCCCGAGGACTGAGCTCAGTCCGCGGACCCTCTGCACACAGGCGTGGGAAGGCCCAGTGTGGAAGGCCCGCAGCCGTGAGGAACGGGCAAGGCCCCGCCGTTGCACTCGGCGGGGCCTTGCCCGTTGGTTCTGCGCTTGCGCCTGCTGCCTTTGCCCGCCAGAGCTGTCCGGATCAGGCAGCTCATGCGACTTTGTCGGGGCGGTACCGGTGACCGGCGTCATGCCCCGCACGGGGTGACTTCGGCTGGGCACGGGGTGACTTCGGCCGGGCACGGGGTGACTTCGGCCGGGCACGGGGTGACTTCGGCCGGGCACGGGGTGACCTCGGCGTGGCAGGGGGTGACCTCGGCGGAGGAGTGGGGCGCCCCTGAAGACCACAGCACCCCCGGTCCGTGTGGACCGGGGGTGCAGCTGTGCCCTCGATAGGATTCGAACCTACGGCCTTCTGCTCCGGAGGCAGACGCTCTATCCCCTGAGCTACGAGGGCAGCTCGTCCAGCCGGTCTTCCCGGCGCGGGACTCATCGAGCTTAGCAGGTGCCCGGGCAGTCCATGCAAACGCCACGCGTGAGGGCCCGAGGCGCGATCGACGAGGGAGCAGCGCCTCGCCTACTCGCGGTAGTTCTCCACGACGCTCGCGGGACGCACGGCCGCCTCGCCCGGGTCCTCGCCGAACTCGCGCTTGGCACGCCGCTGGCGCAGGAGGTCCCAGCACTGGTCAAGCTGGGTCTCCACGTCGCCGAGGCGGCTCGCGGTGGACGCGTCATCCTCCGGGCCCGGAGTGTGGGCGGTCCTGAGGCGGTGTTCCTCGTCGATGAGCGATCGGATGCGGTCCTGGATGTCTTGGTCCATGCGCTCAGGGTACCCCCGCGCCTTTCCGCCCCGGCGGTGGTGGACGCGCTTACCGGGCGCGCCGCCTTCCGGTATACCGTCGGCTCGTGAACCAGAAGCGCGTGAGGGATGCAGCAGCTCGCCCATGGCGTGGCCGCCTGCTCGTGATGGCCGGCGTCCTCCTCGTCGCCTTCACCCTCCGCACCGCCGTGACGAGCGTGCCCCCACTGACGCCGCTGATCGGCGGGGAGATCCTCCCGCCGTGGCTCCTGGGCCTGCTCGGCATGGTCCCGACGGCCCTCTTCGGAGTTGCTGGCCTCCTCACGCCCCTCATCATGCGGGCGTGGAGCGTCGAGGCGATCGCGGTGGCCGCGATGGCGGTCTCGGGCGCCGGACAGATCCTGCGGGCCGGATCGGGGGAGACCGGACTGTTCTTCGCCGGCTCGATCCTCGCGCTCGCGGGCATGGGCGTGGGCAACGTGGTGCTCCCGCCGATGGTGAAGAAGTACTTCCCGGACCGCGTCGGGCTCGTCACCGCTCTGTATGTGACGGTCGTGAGCCTGGGCACCGCCGTGCCGCCGCTTCTCGCCGTCCCCGTGGCCGAAGCGGCGGGGTGGCGCACATCGATCGGCTGGTGGGCCGCGATCAACGTGCTCGCGATCCTTCCCTGGCTTCGCGTGTGGCCGCCCCGCGCTCGCGGTGGCATGGGGGCGGCAGCGGCGCAGGCTGCGCGCGACGCCGCGGACGCACCGCGCGTCGTTGTCCGGCCCTGGCGTTCTCCCGCGGCCTGGGCGCTGGCCCTGCTCTTCGGCTGCACCTCCCTGAACACGTACACGATGTTCGCGTGGCTCCCCACGATCGTCTCCGAGGCCGGCCTCAGTGCGGGCGCGGCCGGCTTCCAGCTTGCACTGTTCGCCGGTCTAGGCCTCCCGACGAGCCTCTTCGTCCCGGTGCTGGCAGGGCGTCTGCGCAACCCGTTTCCCCTCGTCGTCTTCGGACTCGCGTGCTTCGTGGGCGGGTACCTCGGGCTGTGGCTCGCGCCCGGCACGGCGACGTGGGTGTGGGTGAGCCTCGCAGGCCTCGGCCCCACGACGTTCCCCCTCGCCCTGGTCCTGGTCAACCTGCGCACCCGAACGCATCAGGCCTCCGGGGCTGTCTCCGGCTTCGCCCAGGGCATCGCGTACACGATCGCGTGCGCGGGACCCCTCGTGGCGGGGCTCCTGCACGAGGCCACCGGAGGGTGGACCGCGATGTTCGGTTTCCTCGCGGCCACGCTCGTGGTCCTGGGAGTCTCCGGATGGGTCATCTGCAGGCCGCATTTCATCGACGAGCAGCCCCGTGTCGTCGAGTTCGCAGAGCGTCCGCGGTTTCAGCCCGACGCCGCGCCGCCGGTAGGCTAGGGCGCGTGACTCCCGAAGAACTTTCCACCGCCATTTCCGCCTGCCTCGCCGACGCCGTGCGCGCCGGCGAGATCATCGTGGACGTGCCGGACGGAATCCGCGTGGAGCGGCCCAAAAACAGGGAGCACGGTGACTGGGCCACGAACATCGCGCTGCAGCTCGGCAAGCAGGCCGGCATGGCCCCGCGCCAGTTCGCCGAGGTCCTCGCGGCACGTCTGGCGTCGATGGACGGCGTCGCAGCGGTCGAGGTCGCCGGCCCCGGCTTCCTCAACATCACCCTCGACGCCGCCGCGGCCGGCGCGCTCGCCAAGGCCATCGTCGAGGCCGGCGCCGCGTACGGGACCACCGATGCGCTCGCGGGCCATGTGGTCAACATGGAGTTCGTCTCCGCGAACCCGACCGGACCGCTGCACATCGGCCACACGCGCTGGGCCGCGCTCGGCGATTCGATCGCACGCGTGCTCAAGGCCTCAGGCGCCGAGGTCACCCGTGAGTACTACATCAATGACGCCGGCAATCAGATGAACACCTTCGGGAACTCGGTCCTCGCGCGCCTTCACGGCCGCGACGTGCCGGACGGCGGCTACCCGGGGCAGTACATCGTGGATCTGGGCCACGAGGTGCTCACCGAACACCCCGACGTGCGCGAGCTCACCGACGAGGCCGCGCTGCCGATCGTGCGCGAGGCCGCCTACACGGCGCAGATGAAGGACATCAAGGACACCCTCGCCGCCTTCGGGGTGACGTTCGACGTCTACTTCTCCGAGAGGCAGGGGCTCCACGAGTCCGGCGCGATCGAGACGGCCGTCAAGCGTCTGCGCGAGCAGGGTCACGTCTTCGATTCCGAGGGTGCCGTGTGGCTGCGCACCACCGATTTCGACGACGACAAGGACCGCGTCCTCATCCGGGCCAACGGCGAGCCGACCTACTTCGCCGCCGATGCCGCGTACTACCTCTCCAAGAAGGACCGCGGCTTCACCGAGAAGGTCTACCTGCTCGGCGCCGACCACCACGGCTACGTCAACCGCCTCAAGGCGATCGCCGCGTGCGCAGGCGACGATCCTGCGGCGAACATCGAGATCCTCATCGGCCAGCTCGTCTCTGTCAATGGGGCCAAGCTGTCCAAGCGCGCCGGCAACATCATCGAGCTCAAGGACCTCATCGACTGGCTCGGCAAGGACGCGGTCCGCTATTCGCTCGCGCGGTACCCCGCCGACTCGCCGCTCACGCTCGACCCTGAGCTGCTCAAGAAGAACTCCAACGAGAACCCCGTCTTCTACGTCCAGTACGCGCACGCGCGCTCCCGCGGCGCGGCGAGGAACGCGGACGCCGCCGGCGTGTTCCGCACCGTCGACGGTCATGACGCGTTCGACGGCGCGCTCCTGACCCACGCCACGGAGAACGACCTCCTCGCGCATCTCGCCGCGTACCCCTCGATCGTCGCGAAGGCCGCCGAGTTCCGCGAGCCGCACCGGGTGGCCCGCCACCTCGAGACGATCGCGAGCGCCTACCACTCGTGGTACGACAACTGCCGTATCTCCCCGCAGGGTGACGAGGAGGTCACCGACCTCAACCGGACGCGCCTGTGGCTCAACGACGCCACGAGCCAGGTCCTCGCGAACGGGCTGGACCTTCTCGGCGTCTCCGCACCGGAGAGGATGTAGCCAGTGGCAGACCTGACTTCAGCGGGGGCGTCGCCGCTCGCCCCCGAGTGGCTCGCCGTCCCCGCGGACCTCAACAGGCTGGTGCCGGAGCTTTGGGCGCACGACGTCGCGCGGCGCCCCGGCGGTGGCGTCGCCTCCGGGGAACTGACGGTCGGAGGCCTGGGCGTCGGAGACATCAAGTCCGCGTACGGCTCGCCGGTGTTCGTCTTGAGCGAGCCGGACTTCCGGGCCCGCTCACGTGCCTTCAAGACCGCCTTCGATGCCGCGTTCGCGGACATCTGCGGGGGAGTGGACGTCTACTACGCCGGCAAGTCGTTCCTGTGCACGGCCGTTGCGACCTGGGTGCGCGAGGAGGGGCTGCGGCTCGACACGGCCTCCGGCGGCGAGCTCGCCGTCGCGGAGCGTGCCGGGACGCCGGGCGAGCTCATCGGACTGCACGGGAACAACAAGTCCGACGCCGAGATCCGACGCGCGCTCGACTACGGTGTGGGCAGGATCATCGTGGACAGCCTCGACGAGCTCGAGCGCGTGGCGCGCATCGCGGCCGAGCGCGGCACGGACACCCCCGGGGCCGTGGACGGCACCGAGGCCGCGCGTGCCAAGGTCATGCTCCGGCTCACCCCGGGCATCCACGCCCACACACACGAGTTCATCGCGACCGCGCACGAGGACCAGAAGTTCGGCCTCTCGATGGCGCCGGGCACCGCAGGTACAGGGTTGAGCGGCTCGGGCTTCGATGGCGAGACTGGCACAGCCAGCATGGCCGAGGAGGCCGTCGCGGCGGCCGCGGGCCACGACAGCATCGAGCTCCTGGGTGTGCACTGCCACATCGGCTCGCAGATCTTCGAGCCCGAGGGCTTCGAGGCCGCGGCCCTGCGGCTCATCGCGTTCGTCGCCGCCATGCGGGAGGCCTACGGGGTCGAGCTGCCCGAGATGGACCTCGGCGGCGGCTACGGCATCGCCTATGTGCCGGGGGACGCGCCACGACCGCCGGCCGAGATCGCGACGGCGCTCGCCGCCGTCGTGCGCGACGCGTGCGCACGGCACGGAATAACCCCGCCGCGGATCTCGATCGAGCCCGGCCGCGCGATCGTGGGTTCGACGACGTTCACGCTGTACGAGGTCGGGACGGTCAAAGACGTAGTCGTTGATGTGCCGGTCGTTGATGTGCCAGTCGTCGATGCACCGGGCGGCGCGACGGCGGGCCTGACTGCCGTCCGCCGCTACATCTCGGTCGACGGCGGCATGAGCGACAACGCCCGCCCCGTCCTGTATGACGCGGACTACTCGGTGGTCCTCGCGAACCGGACCTCGCACGCCGCGGCGCAGCTCACGCGCGTGGTCGGCAAGCACTGCGAGAGCGGCGATATCGTGGTCCGCGACGCCTACCTTCCCTCGGATGTGCGAGCGGGCGATCTGCTGGCGGTCCCGGGCACCGGCGCGTACTGCTGGGCGCTCTCGAGCAACTACAACTACCTTGCCCGGCCCGGCGTTCTGGCCGTCCGGGACGGCGCGGCCCGCTGGATCGTCCGTGGAGAGACCGAAGACGACCTGCTCTCCCGCGACATGGGCGTGTAGCCCGTGAGGGACGAGACAGTGAGCGAAGAGACAGAGGGAGAGACGATGACGGAAGCGGCGGACACGGTCACGCGGGCGATGGCCGAGGGCAGCACCCTCACCGAGGCGCCCCGTGTGCTGAGGGTTGCACTGCTGGGCGGCGGGACCGTCGGATCCCAGGTGGCGAGGATCCTCCTCGACGACGCCGAGGCGCTGGCCGCCCGGGCGGGCGCACGGCTCGAGCTGGTCGGGATCGCGGTGCGCAACGTCGATGCGCCCCGTGACGTCGAGCTGCCGCGTGAGCTCTACACGACGGACGCAGAGTCCCTCGTGGCGTCCGCGGACCTCGTGATCGAGCTCATGGGCGGCATCGAGCCGGCGCGTACGCACATCATCGCGGCACTGCGCCGTGGTGCCTCGGTCGTGACGGGCAACAAGGCCCTGCTCGCCCAGGACGGCGCAACGCTGTTCGACGAGGCGGACGCGCACGGCGCCGAGCTCAACTTCGAGGCCGCTGTGGCGGGTGCGATCCCCATCATCCGGCCGATCCGTGAGAGCCTCTCGGGCGACCGCATCACCCGCGTGCTGGGAATCGTCAACGGCACCACCAACTTCATCCTGGACGCGATGGACACAACGGGCGCGCAGTTCGAGGACGTCCTCGCCGAGGCCCAGCGGCTCGGCTACGCGGAGGCGGATCCGACGGCGGACGTCGAGGGGCTCGACGCCGCGGCGAAGGCCGCGATCCTCGCCTCGCTCGCGTTCCACACGCGGGTGACGCTCGAGGATGTGCGCTGCGAGGGCATCACGGGCGTCACCGCCTCGGACATCGCCGCCGCCCAGGACGCCGGGATGACCATCAAGCTCCTCGCCATCGCCGAGCTCGTTCCTGCCGGCGCCGCGGGCGACGGGGTGAGCGTGCGCGTCCACCCGACGCTCCTGCCGGCCAAACACCCGCTCGCTGCCGTGCGCGGCGCCTACAACGCCGTCTTCGTCGAGGCAGAGAATGCCGGCGCCCTCATGTTCTACGGCGCGGGCGCGGGAGGCGCCCCGACGGCGTCGGCCATCATGGGCGACGTCGTCACGACCGCACGCCGCATCATCGCGGGCTCCCCGGGCCGTGCCGGAACCACCCGCACCTTGCCGATCGTAGGCCTCGAGTCCGTCACCACGAGCTACAGCATCGGGCTCGAGGTCGCCGACGAGCCCGGCGTGCTCTCGCGTGTGGCACAGGTGTTCGCGGACCACGGCGTCTCGATCGAGACGATGCGGCAGAAGCTGGAGCAGAAGATCGGCCGCGGTGAGGTCCTCCCCGCGGCTGAGGAGGGCGCCCACGGAGCCGGCCGAGCAGAGCTGCGCTTCGTGACCCACCGGGCCTCGGAGGCCGCGCTCGCGGCGACCGTGGCCGACATCAAGAACCTCGACGTCGTCGAATCCGTGACGAGCGTCCTGAGAGTCGAAGGAATCTAGTGGCCCACCAGTGGCGCGGAGTCATCCGCGAGTATGCAGACCGCCTGCCCGTCACCGAGTCCACGCGTGTCATCACGCTCGGGGAGGGCGGCACCCCGCTCGTCCACGCACAGAAGCTCTCCGAGCTGACGGGCTCGACCGTCTACCTCAAGGTCGAGGGCATGAACCCGACCGGGTCCTTCAAGGACCGCGGCATGACCATGGCGATGACCGCCGCGGTCCAGGCCGGGGCGAAGGCCGTGGTGTGCGCCTCGACGGGCAACACGTCCGCGTCCGCCGCGGCGTACGCGACCTCGGCGGGCCTCGCGTGCGCCGTCCTCGTGCCCGAGGGCAAGATCGCGATGGGCAAGCTCAGCCAGGCGATCGCGCATGGCGCGACGCTGCTCCAGGTGGACGGAAACTTCGACGACTGCCTCGAGATCGCGCGGAAGCTCTCCGATTCGTACCCGGTCTTCCTCGTCAACTCCGTCAACCCGGCGCGTATCCAGGGCCAGAAGACTGCGGCCTTCGAGATCGTCGACGCCCTCGGCGACGCCCCGGACATCCACGTCCTGCCGGTCGGCAACGCAGGCAACATCTCCGCGTACTGGAAGGGCTACAAGGAGTACGCGACGGAGACGACCTACTCGTTCGGCGCGGACGGCGAGGACAGCCAGGACGGGGCGGAGCACGACGCCGCCCAGGAGCGCACGCTGCCCGCTGTCTCCACGAAGCTCCCCGTCATGTGGGGCTTCCAGGCGGCCGGGGCCGCCCCCTTCGTCGCCGGGCATCCCATCACCCACCCCGAGACGATCGCGACCGCGATCCGGATCGGCAACCCGGCCTCATGGGACACGGCCGTCGCCGCGCGCGACGAGTCCGGCGGACTCATCGACGCCGTGACGGACGGCGAGATCCTCGCCGCGCACCGCTGGCTGTCCGCGAAGGAGGGCGTGTTCGTTGAGCCGGGCTCGGCCGCGTCCGTCGCTGGCCTGATCAAGATGCACGAGGGCGGCAGGGTCCCCACCGGCAAGACGATCGTGTGCACCGTCACCGGCCATGGCCTCAAGGACCCGCAGTGGGCCCTCCGCACCGCCGACGGCGGCGAGGTCGTTCCCGTGAAGGTGAGCAACGACGTCGTGAGTGTCGCGGACGCGCTGGGGCTGGAGTCCGGCGCCTGATGACAGCATCGAGCGAGCCGCGCGTCGGGACCGCCCTGCGCCCCGTGGCGCCGGGACAGCGCGTCACAGTGCGGGTCCCGGCGACCAGTGCCAACCTCGGTCCCGGCTATGACAGCCTCGGCCTCGCCCTCGCCCTGTATGACACGGTGACCGTCGAGACGACCGACGACGGCGCGCTCTCGTTCGATCTCGCCGGTGAGGGCGCCGACACGCTCCCCCGCGACGGGAGCCATCTCGTGGTCCGGACGCTCGACGCCGCGCTGGCCCGCCTCGGCTACGCGCGCTCGGGGCTCGCGCTCACCGCGGACAACGTGAGCCCGCATGGCCGCGGCCTCGGCTCGTCAGCCTCCGCAACGGTGGCGGCGGTGCTCGCGGCGGCTGCCCTCGTCGAGCCGGAAGACCGCCCCGACCGCGCGTGGGCACTGCAGCTGTGCAGCGAGATCGAAGGGCATCCCGACAACGTGGCCCCGGCCATCTTCGGTTCGCTCGCGCTGTCCTGGCAGGACGGCGAGGCCTTCCACACGGCGGTCGCCGAGGTGGCGCCCAGTGTGGTGCCGATCGTCGCGATTCCGGACTTCGAGCTCTCGACGGAGCTAGCGCGCTCCCTCCTCCCCTCGTCGATTCCGCACACTGCGGCCGCGGCGAACTCGGGCCGGGCCGCGCTGCTCGTGCACGCCCTGACGAAGGAGCCCTCGCTGCTGCTGCCGGCCACCGAGGACTATCTCCACCAGAGCTACCGCTCGGGCGCCATGGAGCCGAGCGCGCGTCTCATCGGGCAGCTGCGGTCCGAGGGACATGCGGCGGTCGTCTCGGGTGCCGGCCCCACGGTTCTAGCCCTCGCGGACGGCGAGGAGGAGGCGGACGAGGTGCAGGGCGCCGTCGAACGCTTCACGGGGTATCTGGCCGAGGGGCTGTTCGATGCGGAGCAGGGCGGCGAGTCTGTGACACGCTGGCGCGTGCTGCGTCTCGCCGTTGACCGCGAAGGTGCTAGAGTGGACGTGCATCCACGGTAAATCAGCGGTAAATCTGCTCAGTGGTGAATCTCCCCGGCGAATCTCTTCAACGGTGAACCCGGTGATTCTGCGCATTCGTGATTCTTCAGGCCACACTGTGAGGGCATGCTGCGCAACCCCAGTCCAGTTTTCCGTCAGGGATGCCGCCCCTCCAGCGCTGCAGCCGGTCTGGCTGCCTGCGGTCGATCCGCACGCAGGCCCAGACACGAATCAGGACCTCGCACGCTCGGGGCGGGCTGAACTACTCAGGCCCTGCCTGGCCATCAGGCCCCGCAGGCCACAGCCTGGTCGCCGCTCCAGTCGGCGGCCACGACCACGATGCGCCGGCTCTGCAATGCCGGCGTTTCGACTCCGGAAGGACCATCCGTGACACAGACCACTGAGCTGAACCCAGCAGTGGAAGCCTCCTCCGCGTCCGAGTCCAAGGGAATCGCCGGCCTCAAGCTCGCGCAGTTGCAGGCCTTGGCATCCCAGCTGGGCATCACCGGTGGATCCCGCATGCGCAAGGGCGACCTTGTTACCGCGATCACCGCCCACCAGAAGGGTGAGCCCGTGGGCCGCCCGGCCGCGCGCCGGGCCGTTCCCACCACGACCGAAACGCCCGCCGAGCTTCCGCTCCCCGAGACCGGCACGACTGTGCAGGCGGCGCGTACGGCGCAGCCGGCACCGACTGCCGAAACGGCCGACGAGGCCTCGGAGACCGGTGCGGCGCCTGCCCGCACGCGCGGCCGTGCCCGGCGCCGCGCCGGCAGCGACGGCGTCGTGACGCCCGGATCCGCGCCGGCCGCCGAGGAGGCAGCCCCGCAGGCGGAGGCCGCCCAGGCCCCTGCTGCGCCGCAGGCCGAGACCCACACCGAGGCTCCGGCAGAGTCCGGGACGCGCCAGAGCCGCACCCGCTCCCGCAACCGGCGCCCCGAGTCCGGCGAAGCCTCGGCCGAGACGGCCCAGGCTCCCCGCGGGGACGCCGCAGAGGCTCCCTCGCACGAGCGCGGCCAAGCGGTTGGCACTGCCGAGGCCCCCGCTGAGGGCCGCCAGGACGAGTCTGGCGAGGGCCGGAACCGACGTGGGGACCGGACCCAGCAGGACCGCCAGGGCGGCCAGCAGTCTGATCGCCAGGACCGTCAGCAGGACCGGCGCCGCGACGAGTTCGACGGCGAGGACGGCGGTTCGCGCCGTTCGCGCCGCAACCGTCGTGGACGCGACCGTGACGACGTTCAGGGCCAGCAGGGGAACCGGAACGACCGCTTCCGCGACCGCAACGAGCGCATGCGCGACCGGAGCGGACGTCGCAACGCCGGCCCCGAGGTCGACGAGACCGAGGTGACCGAAGACGACGTGCTGCTTCCCGTGGCGGGCATCCTCGACGTCCTCGAGAACTACGCCTTCATCCGCACGTCCGGCTACCTCCCGGGCCCGAATGACGTCTACGTCCCGCTCACGCAGGTCAAGAAGTACGGCCTGCGCAAGGGTGACGCCGTAGTCGGTGCGATCCGCGCCCCCCGCGACGGCGAGGAGAACCAGAACCAGAATCAGGGCCAGAGCCACGGCGGCCGCCAGAGCCACAGCAACCGCCAGAAGTTCAACGCCCTCGTCCGGGTCACGAGCGTCAACGGCAAGAGCCCCGAGGAGATGAAGGGCCGCGTCGAGTTCACCAAGCTCGTTCCGCTGTACCCCTCCGAGCGCCTGCGCCTCGAGACGGACCCGAAGAAGATCGGCCCCCGCGTGATCGACCTCGTGGCCCCGATCGGCAAGGGCCAGCGCGGCCTCATCGTCTCGCCGCCGAAGGCTGGCAAGACGCTGATCCTGCAGTCGATCGCGAACGCGATCACGATCAACAACCCTGAGGTCCACCTCATGATGGTGCTCGTGGACGAGCGCCCCGAAGAGGTCACGGACATGCAGCGCTCGGTCAAGGGCGAGGTCATCGCCTCGACGTTCGACCGTCCGGCCGAGGACCACACGACCGTGGCGGAATTGGCCATCGAGCGTGCCAAGCGGCTCGTCGAGATGGGCATGGACGTCGTCGTGCTCCTCGATTCGATGACCCGCCTCGGCCGTGCGTACAACCTCGCCGCGCCGGCGTCGGGACGCATCCTCTCCGGCGGTGTCGACTCGGCCGCGCTCTACCCGCCGAAGCGCTTCTTCGGTGCGGCGCGCAACATCGAGAACGGCGGCTCGCTCACGATCCTCGCCACGGCGCTCGTCGAGACCGGGTCCAAGATGGACGAGGTCATCTTCGAGGAGTTCAAGGGCACCGGCAACATGGAGCTCCGCCTGTCCCGCCAGCTCGCGGACAAGCGTATCTTCCCGGCCGTCGACGTCAACGCGTCCGGCACCCGCCGCGAGGAGAACCTGCTCTCTCCGGAGGAGGTCCGCATCATGTGGCGCCTGCGCCGCCTCCTCTCGGGCCTCGACACGCAGCAGGCCCTCGAACTGCTCACGTCGAAGATCCGCGAGACTGGCTCGAACGTCGAGTTCCTCCTGCAGGTGCAGAAGACGACCCTCGCGTCCAAGTCGGAGAGCGACAAGCACTAGCGCCCCGCCCACGGCGGCCGGCCCCGGACACCACCCGGCGCCGGCCGCCGTCGTCGTTCGTTGAACACACCCACCCCCTGACGAAAGGCCCCACATGTTCGAGTCCGTGCAAGGACTTCTGGATGAGCACGCCGAGCTCCAGAAGCAGCTGAGCGATCCCGCGGTCTACCAGGACCAGGCGCTCGCGCGGAAGCTCGGACGTCGTTCGGCCCAGCTGAACGGGATCGTCGAGGCGTACAACCGCTGGAAGACACTCGGCGACGACCTCGAGGCCGCGCGCGAGATGGCCGCCGAGGACCCCGAGTTCGCGGCCGAGGTCCCGGACCTCGACGCGGCACACGAGGAGGCACAGGAGAAGCTGCGCCGACTCCTCATCCCGCGCGACCCCAACGATGCCCGCAACGTGATCCTCGAGGTCAAGGGCGGCGAGGGCGGAGACGAGGCTGCCCTCTTCGCGGGCGACCTCCTGAGGATGTACACCCGCTACGCGGAGTCGAAGGGGTGGAAGACGGAGATCCTCTCCTCGACCGAGTCGGACCTCGGCGGGTACAAGGACGTCCAGGTCGCGATCAAGGGCTCCTCCAACGATCCGGCGGAGGGTGTGTTCGCCCACCTCAAGTTCGAGGGCGGTGTGCACCGCGTCCAGCGCGTGCCCGTGACGGAGTCCCAGGGCCGTATCCACACGTCCGCCGCGGGCGTGCTCGTGTTCCCCGAGGTGGACGAGCCGGAGGAGATCGAGATCAGCCAGAACGACCTCAAGATCGACGTCTACCGCTCCTCGGGCCCGGGCGGCCAGTCCGTCAACACGACCGACTCTGCTGTGCGCATCACCCACCTCCCCACGGGGATTGTGGTAGCGATGCAGAACGAGAAGTCGCAGCTGCAGAACCGCGAAGCGGCGATGCGTGTGCTCCGCTCGCGCATCCTCGCGCACCAGCAGGAGCAGATCGACGCGGAGAACGCCGACCTCCGCAGGTCCCAGGTCCGCACGATGGACCGCTCCGAGCGTATCCGCACGTACAACTACCCGGAGAACCGCATCGCGGACCACCGCACCGGGTACAAGGCGTACAACCTCGACGCCGTTATGAACGGCGATCTCGGCCCCGTCATCACCTCGTGCATCGAGATGGACGAGCAGCACCGCCTGGACGCGATCGGCGAATGAGCACACCGTCGGCCGGATCCGGACCGGTGGGTGACCCCGAGGACCTCGGTGTGGCGCTGCGGCGCGCTGCCGCCATCCTCGCCGAGGCCGGGGTCCCGAGCCCACGCGTGGACGCCGAACTCCTCGCCGAGCACCTGCTGGCCCGGCAGCCCGACGGCGGGGGGCTCGGCGGCGGTGGCCTCGGCCGCCTCAGGGCGCTCGCCGTCACCGGAGCCCGGGTGCCAGAGGGATTCTGGGACCTCGTGGCCGAGCGCGCCCGCCGCGTGCCGCTCCAGCACCTCACGGGGACCGCGCACTTCCGCCGACTCGCCCTCGCGGTGGGCCCGGGTGTCTTTGTGCCGCGGCCCGAGACGGAGGGGGTTGTGCAGGTCGCGCTCGACTGGATAGCCCAGCATTTCCCGGACGCCGTCACCCCGCAGCCTGCACGGTCAGGGTCCGGCTCGGGTCAGGGATCGGCGACGCCGTCGGGTCGTGGGTCGGCGCACGACCCCGGCCGGTCGCCCCGCGCCGCCCGCTCACACCCGACGGGTCCCGTCGTCGTCGACCTCGGCACCGGATCCGGCGCCATCGCCGCCTCGATCGCGCGCGAGGCGCCGGGCGCCGTCGTGCACGCCGTCGAGTTGTCCGATCTCGCGTACGCATGGGCTGCCCGGAATCTCGCGCTTCCCGAGGTCGGAGGCCGTGTGCACCTGGTCCGCGGCGACCTGCGGACGGCGTTCAGGGAGCTCGACGGGACGGTGGACGTGGTCGTCTCCAACCCGCCGTACATCCCGCCGGACATGGTCCCGAGGGATCCGGAGGCCGCTCTGCACGATCCCGAGATGGCCCTCTACGGGGGCGCGCAGGGCGGTCTTGAGCTGCCTCTCGCCGCCGCTGTGACGGCCGCCCGGCTGCTGGTCCCGGGAGGCTTCTTCGTCATGGAGCACGCCGAGGTCCAGGCTGAGCGGATTCCCGAAATCCTGGGAGCGAGCCCGTCCTGGACCCACGTGCAGCGCCACGACGACCTCAACGGGCTCCCGCGCGCCACGAGCGCAGTCCGGGCCGCCTGAACGTCGAGGGGCACACCGGAGCCCGTGGAAGAATGGACGCCGTGACCACCGCGACGTACAACTGCACCGATCCGCTACAGCGCGCCGAGGGCCTCGCCCATGCACAGCGCGCGATCGCCCAGAAGCAGTGCGTCGTGATACCGACCGACACGGTCTACGGCATCGCAGCCGACGCGTTCTCTGCCCAGGCGGTCGCGACGCTCCTAGCAGCCAAGGGCCGTGGCAGGTCGATGCCGCCGCCCGTCCTCATCCCCAGGCTCCAGACGATGGACGGCCTCGCTACCGAGGTCCCCGCGGGGGGCCGCGCCCTCGCCGAGAAGTTCTGGCCCGGCCCGCTCACGCTCATCCTCCACGCCCAGCCGTCGCTGACCTGGGATCTCGGCGAGACGAAGGGAACGGTGGCCCTCCGCATTCCCGATGACGAGCTTGCCCAGGCCCTCTTGACGATCACAGGCCCCCTTGCCGTGTCGAGTGCCAACCGCACGGGCCAGGCGGCGGCGCAGACAGCCTCCGAGGCTCGCGAGCAGCTGGCCGAGAGCGTCGAGGTCTACCTCGAGGAGGGCTTCCGGCCTGTCGAAGGGACCGCGGAATCCGGAGGCCTCCCCTCGACGATCGTGGACTGCACGGGGGAGCGGCTGCGCGTGGTGCGCCAAGGCGCCCTGAGCCTCGACGCCATCCGCGAGATCGTGCCCGACGTCCTCGGACTCGGCGAGGAGCCTGAGACGCTGACTGAGCCTGAGGCATCCCAGGATCCGCTGACGCTGGCGAAGCCTGAGGAGCAGTCCGAGCCCGGGGTGCCTGCCCGGGTCGAGCCCGCACAGGCCGAGGCCGAAGCCGTCCACGCCGAAGCCGCCCAGGACGAGCCCGCTCCGAGCGATCCCGCGATGCCGGCCGAGCCAGTAATGCCGGCCGAGCCCGAGAACGTCAAGGGGCAGCCGCGTGACTGATCCCCGCTCGACTCGGGTTGTCGCTGTCATGGTCAGCTACAACCGGCGGGAGCTTCTTGCGCGGTCCCTCGCAGCCATCGCCGCGAGCGACCGGCTGCCGGACGCCCTGGTGGTGGTAGACAACGGCTCGACCGACGGTTCGGCCGACTATGTCGCCTCGCTCACGATGCCGTTCGAGGTTGATCTCGTTCGCCTCGCCGAGAACACCGGCGGTGCGGGCGGATTCACCATGGGCATGGCCACGGCGCTCGAGAAGCACAGCCCGGACCTCCTGTGGGTCATGGACGACGACACCGTCCCCCGGCCGGCCGCGCTCGCTGAGGCCGTGCGCCTCTGGGCCGCGTGCATCGAGACGGACAAGCCGGCCTTCATCGCGAGCCGAGTTGTCTGGTCCGACGGTCGTGACCACCCGATGAACACGATGCGCGACAGGTGGGATGCCTCGCCGGTCGACCGGCGATTCGCCGCCGCGCACCGCGCGCGGGTCGTCCGCTCGGCGTCGTTCGTCTCGCTCTTCGTCTCCGCTGACGCGGTCCGCGCGCTCGGCCTTCCGGTGGCGGACTACTTCCTCTGGAACGACGACTTCGAATTCACCGCCCGGCTCGCGCGCCGTCGGCTGGGGCTCGCAAGCCTCGATTCGGTCGTCGAGCACCATACGAAGATCTTCGATTCGTTCACGGTCGATATCGGCGAGCGATTCCGGTTCGAGGTGCGCAACAAGATCTGGACGTTCTTCCGCTCGCAGGCGCTCGCGCCCGCCGAGAAGGTTCTGTACGGCGGGTCGACCCTCCGCCGCTGGGGTCGGATGGTCGCCGGCAGCCCGCGGCCCGGCGTCGTCCTCCGATCCGGCCTCCTCGGGCTGCGGGAGGCCCTCGCCCACCCACCGCGGGCGAATGACGCGGTGCTCGCCGGGGTCGGCGGGCTGCCCCGCCGCGCGGCCCACTCCGACCCGGAGCCAGCCGGGTCCTCCGACGACCCGGCCCACTCCGGGTTCTCCGTCCTCCTTCCCGTCTACGCGGGCGACGACGCCGCCCGCGTGCGCAGGGCGCTCGAGTCCGTCACGGCTGACCAGACCGTGCCGCCAGCACAGGTGGTCATCGTGCGGGACGGCCCGGTCAGCTCCGACATCGAAGCTGTCCTTGCGGACGCCGAGCGTGACGCACGCTTCCCGGCTGAGGTACTCCGGCTTCCGGCAGGCGTCGGACTGGCCGACGCGCTCGATGCTGGCCTGCGGGAGTGCCGCCACGATGTCGTGGCCCGGATGGACGCCGACGACGTCTCCGTCCCCGAGCGGTTCGCGCGCCAGCTTGCCCTCATGGCTGCCGGCTACGACATCGTCGGGTCGGCGATCGCCGAGATCGGGGACGACGAGTCCCACCGGATCGCGAGCCGGCCCGTTCCGGCCACGCACCGCGAGATCATGGCGCAGCTCGGGTTCCGGACGCCGTTCAACCATCCCAGCGTCATGTACCGAGCATCGGCGGTCTACGCAGCCGGGGGCTACCGGGGCGTGCCGGACATGGAGGACTACTGGCTGTGGGCCCGCATGCTGCACCGCGGCAGCCTCGGCGCCAACGTCCCCGACGCACTCGTGCTGTACCGCGTGAGCGACGGCGCCTACGCGCGCCGCGGGGGCCAGCGCATGCTGACCGCTGAGCTGCGCCTCCAGCGCCGCATGCTCGCCGCCGGGTATATCAATGGGCTCACCTTCGTCCGGAACATGCTGGTGCGCGGGATCTACCGGCTGGTCCCGACGCGGGTACGGCGCCGCGGCTACCGCGCTGCCTTCACCGAGCACCCGGACATGTCCGGGAACAGAACCGCCGGGAAAGCGGCCTGCTGAGCCATGTTCATCTACCTCCTGGTGGCCATGCTGGCCGCCGTCGTCACCTACGCCGCCACCGGGGTGGTCCGGGTCGGAGCGCTCCGGCTCGGCATCGTCTCCCCGGTGCGCGAGCGCGACGTTCACACACGAACTGTGCCGCGGCTCGGTGGACTCGCCATGTTCACCGGATTCGCGGTGGCCTTCGCAGCGGCCTCGCAGACCTTCTGGCTACGGTCGATCTTCGTCGAGACGGCCCAACCGTGGGCCGTGCTGTGGGGAGCAGGCGTGATCGTCGTCGTCGGCGCTATCGACGACATCGTGGATCTCAACAGCTGGGTCAAGCTGTGCGGCCAGCTCGTGGCCGCCGCGATCGTCGCAGTGTGGGGGCCCCGTGTGACCTTCCTGCCTCTCGGGGCGCTCCCGGTGACCGAGGAGTGGCTCCAGATCGGGCTCACGATGTTCCTCATCGTGCTGACGGTCAACGCGATCAACTTCGTCGACGGCCTCGACGGGCTAGCCGCAGGAGTGGCGGCCATCGGCGGCCTCGCGTTCTTCATCACGGCCTACTGGGTTCACCGCAACGCGCTGCTGCCCAATTACACCGACCTCGCGACGCTCCTCATGGCATTGCTCATCGGCATCTGCCTGGGGTTCCTGCCGCACAACGTCAACCCCGCGAAGATCTTCATGGGTGATTCGGGGTCGATGCTGCTCGGGCTGCTCATGGCCACGGGTGCCGTGGTCGCGACCGGCCAGATCGGGTCGGGACTCTACGACCGCGCCGAGGGCATCCCGGCCTACTTCCCGGTGATCCTGCCGATCGTGGTCATGTCCCTGCCGTTCCTCGACCTCGTGCTCGCCGTGCTGCGCCGCACCACGAGCGGACGCTCGCCCTTCTCGCCGGACCGGGAGCACGTCCACCACAAGCTCCTCGACCTGGGCTACACCCATCGGCAGGCCGTCGCCGTGATGTATGTCTGGGCCGCGTTCGTCGCGTTCGGGGGTGCAGCCTACGCCTTCGTGCCGTGGATGCCGCTCACGCTCGTCAACCTCATTGTCCTGCCCACCGTGGCGTTCCTCACGATGCACCCTTGGGTTCGGCAGACGGTGGGAAATCCATCGTCGCGGCCCACATGGCTGCACTGGAGCCTGTGGGTCCCGCGCTTCACCCTGCCCTTCGTGGCGAGTCTCGCCACTGCGACTGCGTTGGGCTTCACGGGGCTCGCCAACGGGGGAGTGGCCTTCCTCTACTCGACCTTCCTCGGGCTCGGCATCGCCGTTCTGTGCGGCGGTGCGCCGGTGGTGATCCTCCACTTCGCGGCGCCGACCCTGCCCTTCACCGGCAGGACCCTCATCGCGGATCTGCTCATGAAGCTCGCCGCCCTGGCCATCGCTCTCTTGCTCGTCGGCATCCCCGGCTGGGCCAAAGCCGAGTGGTACTGGTTGTCGCTCGTAGCCTGCGGTGTCGTGTGGCTCATGGCCCAGGCCCTGGTGGCGCTCGCACAATGGCGCCCGACGGCGCCCGGGCGCCGGGCGAACCGGGTCGGGGCTTGAGTTCTATCCTGTGTAGAATAGGCATGCACCCACCCTCCACGCCGGTGACCTGGCAGCAGGTCACCGGCGATCTGGCATGAAATGGACCCTATGACGCATCCACACGGCTTCTCAGGCCGTCCTGGCGTCGGCGGTTCCGCAAGCCACGGCTCGCCGTGGCTCCGCCTCGCAGCCCAGTGCTCGGGGGCGTCCGTGGGGGCCGCAGCTATCCTCGCGATCGTGGCGTTTGCCACAACCGGCGCTGGCGCCGGGGGCAGCGTGCTCTTCTCGGCGGCAATCGTCATCGTCTTCTTCGCCCTTAGCCTCATTGCGGGCCACCTCGCGGGCCGCAACAACCCCTCGGGTGCGATCGGCGTCTTCGCCGTCGTGTATGCCATCAAGATCTTCGGGTTCGCTGCGCTCCTGCTGTGGCTCGGCAAGCCCGCGTGGATTGTCGGCCCGTGGTTCGGGGCGTCCGGGATCGTGACGGTTGTCGTGTGGCAGGCGGTCGAGGTCTTCGCCTTCAGCAGGCTCAGGCTCCAGATCTTCGACGACGCACCGGCGGCTTCGGCCGACCGAGGCGACGCCCCGCCGTCGTCCGAGGAGGCCGATTCGCATGACTGAGAAGAACCCTCCGAAGGGGCCTGCCGGCAAGCCCGAGGGCGATTCCGGATACAACTCCGGAATGGCCGTCTTCAGCTATGTAATTGGCGGGATCGTAGTCTGGAGTTTGATAGGGTGGGGGCTGGACAATCTCCTGAAAACGCACTGGCTCGTGCTCGTCGGTGCACTGGTGGGGATTGCAGGCGGCATCTATCTGACCATGAAGCACGGGCTCCTGACGCACACCAAGGGTCCTGCCGAGCCTCAGGGCCCAGGGGACCGCGCCGACGAGGACAGCCGCTGATGGAGCACCCAAAAATTTCACATGTGGGGGTCGAAAGCTACTCGCCCCGGCATCTGCCCGATGATGGACACTGCAGAGAGGAAACGCGTTGACCCCGCTCACGCTTCCGGCCGAAGACTCCGGCGCTTTCACCCCGCCCACTCTTGAGGACATGCACCTCCCGGCAATCTTCCCGTGGGGCGAACATGACGGCTTCTCGAAGCAGATGCTCATGGTCCTGCTGTCCGTCGTCATCATCGCCTGGTTCTTCCTCGCCGCGTCCCGCAAGGGACAGCTCGTGCCGGGCAAGCTCCAGTTCGCCGGGGAGTACCTCTACGGCTTCGTGCGCAACTCGATCGGCAAGGACATCATCGGCGGGCGCGACTTCATGAAGTTCGTGCCCCTGCTGTTCGCCCTCTTCTTCTTCATCCTGGTGAACAACATCTACGGCGCGATCCCGTTCCTCCAGCTGCCCACCATGTCCCACGTGGGCGGCGCGTACTTCCTCGCTGGCCTCGTGTACGTCACGTGGATCGGGGTTGGGCTCAAGAAGTTCGGCCCGAAGTTCATCAAGCTCACGGTCGTCCCGTCCGGTGTCCCGTGGTTCATCATGCCGATCGTGGTGCCGATCGAGATCATCTCGAACTTCATCGTCCGCCCGATGACGCACAGCCTCCGACTCTTCGCGACCATGCTCGCCGGGCACCTCGTCGTCGCCCTCGCTGGCTCGGGCATCGCGTTCCTCATCGAGCAGGAGAACGTCCTGCTCAAGGGAGCTTCGATCCTCGTCCTTGCCGGCGCCACGGCGATGTACATGCTCGAGGCCTTGATCATGGTCCTGCAGGCCTATGTCTTCACCCTGCTGACCGCGATCTACATCCAGGGCGCGCTTCACGCCGACGCCCACTGAGAATTCCCCCTGAAGGGGGATGAACCGAACACGAAAATCGCCCCTTTGGGCAACCTGAAAGGAACACAATGACCGGCAACATCAACCTCGTCGGGTACGGTCTGTCTGCCATTGGCGGTGCCATCGGTGTGGGCCTCGTCTTCGCGGCCTACATCAACGGCGTCGCCCGCCAGCCGGAGGCGCAGCGCGTGCTCCAGCCGATCGCCTTCCTTGGCCTCGCACTGACCGAGGCGCTCGCGATCCTCGGCCTCGTGTTCGCCTTCGTGCTCTGACCCTTTTCCCACAAGGCACACTCAGCCAGAACCGAGTAGAGAGGAGGGGTGCACCACATGCATCAGTTCATTGTTCGTGCCGCCACTGAGGGCGCGAACCCGCTCATGCCCAACTGGTGGGAAATCCTGGTCGTCGCCGTCGGCTTCGCCATCCTGCTCTGGATCGTCGTCCAGTTCGTCGTTCCGGCGTTCGAGAAGACGTTCGCCGAGCGCGCGGAGGCCATCGAGGGCGGCATCGCCAAGGCCGAGAAGGCCCAGGCGGAGGCATCCGCTGCCCTTGAGGAATACAAGCAGCAGCTCACCGACGCCCGTGCCGAGGCCAACCGCATCCGCGAGGAAGCCCGCGCCGAAGGCGCGCAGATCCTGGCGGAGCTCAAGGAGAAGGCCGCCGCTGAGGCAGCCCGTATCACCGAGCAGGCACACGTCCAGATCGAGGCCGAGCGGCAGCAGGCTGTCGCCTCGCTCCGCGCCGAGGTCGGCACGCTGGCCACGACGCTCGCGGGCCGCATCGTCGGCGAGTCACTAGACGATGATGCGCGATCTGCCCGCGTGGTCGATCGCTTCCTCGCGGAGCTCGAGACCCAGAACGCGGGTGCGGTGAAGTAATGGCAAGAGCATCGAGCGAATCGCTGGCCGCCGCGCTGGCGGACCTGGAGACCAAACTGCCCACGGCCTCGCTGTCGCTGGCACGGGAGCTCTTCAGCATCCTGGGTGTCCTTGACGGCTCCGCCGGCCTCCGCCGCGCGCTGACCGATTCGTCCCGTGAGGGCGCGGAGAAGTCGGCACTCGTGCACGGTCTGCTGGACGGCAAGGCGAGCTTCGACGCCGTCGAGATCACGGCCAGCCTGGCCGCCTCGCGCTGGGCCGATGCCCGCGATGTCAGCGATGCACTCGAGACCCTTGCCTCGACCGTGGCGATCGCCGTGGCCGAGCAGGGCGCCGGTGCAGATGGCCACGGTGGACTGGAGAAGCTCCAGAACGACCTGTTCGCCTTCATCAGCACGGTCGAGTCGAACCATGACGTGCAGGCAGCCGTAACGGACCAGCAGGCCCCGGAGGAGGCGAGGCGCGCACTCGCGCTCCGCCTTGTTCCGGGAGCCTCCGAGGAAGCGAAGCTTCTCATCGGGCAGGCAGTGACGGCTCCGCGCGGCGCCAAGCCAACGGCCCTCGTCGAGAAGTTCGCTTCTCTCGCCGCCGGACGCCAGAAGCGCTGGATCGCCGACGTCGCCGTCGCGCGCCCCCTCTCGGAGGCGCAGACCCAGCGGATGCAGGCGGGGCTCAACGGCCTCTACGGGCGCGAGCTCAAGATGAACACGACCCTGGATCCGTCGCTCGTCGGCGGCGTCCGCGTTTCGGTCGGCGACGAGGTGCTCGATGCCTCGACGGTGACTCGGCTTGGCGAGCTGCGTCGTCAGCTCGCAGCTCAGGCACGCTGAGGCAACAGCACACTTCGTATCAGACAATTCGGTCATCGCAGGCAGTACGGCTCTTCGATGACCACGAGACTCAAGAGAGCAGGACTGCAAGATGGCCGAATTGACCATCAATGCCGACGACGTCCGCAGCGCGCTGAACGACTTCGCGGCTTCCTACGAGCCTGGCACGGCTGATCGCGTCGAGGTCGGCCATGTCACGTCTGCCGGTGACGGCATTGCCCGCGTCGAGGGCCTCCCCTCGGTGATGGCGAACGAGCTCCTCCGTTTCGAGGATGGCACGCTGGGCCTCGCCCAGAACCTCGACGTCCGCGAGATCGGCGTCATCATCCTCGGCGACTTCGGCGGCATCGAGGAGGGCCAGGAGGTGCACCGCACCGGCCAGATCCTCTCCGTGCCGGTCGGCGACGCCTTCCTTGGCCGCGTCGTGGACCCGCTGGGTGCCCCCATCGATGACCTGGGTCCGATCGCGGCCGAGACCACCCGCGCGCTCGAGCTCCAGGCTCCCGGCGTCACGCAGCGCAAGTCGGTCCACGAGCCGATGCAGACCGGCCTCAAGGCCATCGACGCGATGATCCCGATCGGCCGCGGCCAGCGCCAGCTCATCATCGGTGACCGCCAGACCGGCAAGACGGCCATCGCGGTCGACACGATCATCAACCAGAAGTCCAACTGGGCCTCGGGCGACGCCACGAAGCAGGTCCGCTGCATCTACGTCGCGATCGGCCAGAAGGCCTCGACGATCGCGGCTGTGCGCCAGACCCTCGAGGACCATGGTGCTCTCGAGTACACGACGATCGTGGCCTCCCCGGCGTCCGACCCGGCGGGCTTCAAGTACCTTGCCCCCTACGCCGGCTCGGCCATTGGCCAGCACTGGATGTACGGCGGCAAGCACGTCCTGATCATCTTCGATGACCTCTCGAAGCAGGCCGAGGCCTACCGTGCCGTCTCCCTGCTCCTCCGCCGCCCGCCGGGCCGCGAGGCGTACCCGGGCGACGTCTTCTACTTGCACTCCCGCCTGCTCGAGCGCTGTGCCAAGCTCTCGGACGAGCTCGGTGCGGGTTCGATGACCGGCCTGCCGATCATCGAGACCAAGGCGAACGACGTTTCGGCGTACATCCCGACCAACGTCATCTCGATCACCGACGGCCAGATCTTCCTCCAGTCGGACCTGTTCAACGCGAACCAGCGCCCGGCGGTCGACGTCGGCATCTCGGTTTCCCGCGTGGGCGGCGCTGCCCAGGTCAAGGCGATGAAGTCGGTCTCCGGCACGCTCAAGCTCGACCTCGCGCAGTACCGCGACATGCAGGCCTTCGCGATGTTCGCCTCGGACCTCGACGCAGCGTCCCGCCAGCAGCTCACCCGCGGAGCCCGCCTCATGGAGCTGCTCAAGCAGGGCCAGTACTCGCCGTACCCGGTCGAGGAGCAGGTCGTGTCGATCTGGGCCGGTACGCGTGGCTACCTTGACGACGTCCCTGTCGAGGACGTGCGCCGGTTCGAGGTGGACTTCCTCGACTACCTCAAGCGCAAGACGTCGATCCTGACGACCCTTGCCCAGACCGGCAAGCTCGAGGACGACACCGTCGAGGCCCTCAAGACCGCTGTGGCGGACTTCAAGGTCGGCTTCTTCGGCGAGGGCGACAGCCAGCTGGTCGGCGCCGGCCACGAAGAGCACGAGGCTCTTCCCGAGGGCGACGTCAACCAGGAAAAGATCGTCAAGCAGAAGCGCTGATTCCCTGCGTCTGACTGGGCGGGCCGGAGCCCACGGCACCGGCCCGGCCAGTCAGCGAGGGTGAGGAAAGGACAAGAATGGGAGCCCAGATCCGGGTCTACCGCCAGAAGATTGCCTCGACGTCGTCGATGCGCAAGATGTTCAAGGCGATGGAGCTGATTGCTACCTCCCGCATCGGCAAGGCGCGCGCCCGCGTGGCCGCCTCCCTGCCGTACGCGAATGCCATTACTCGCGCCGTTTCTGCTGTCTCCTCTTCGTCCGAGATCGACCACCCGCTGACCACCGAGCCCACCCAGGTGCGGCGCGCGGCAGTGCTGGTCCTCACGGCAGACCGGGGCCAGGCCGGCGCCTACTCGGCCAGCATCATGAAGCAGGCCGAATCGCTTGTCGAGCTCCTCCGCGGAGAGGGCAAGGAGGTGGCCACGTACCTCGTCGGCCGCAAGGGCCAGGCCTACTTCGACTTCCGCAACCGCGACTACGTGCGGGTGTGGACCGGCGGAACCGACAACCCTGATTTCGCAACCGCGCGGGAGATCAGCAAGGTCCTCCTCGAGGCCTTTGCCGCGCGTTACGAGGACGGCGGGGTCGACGAGATCCACGTCGTCTATACCCAGTTCAAGTCAATGGTGGTGCAGGAGCCTACCGTGATCCGTCTGCTTCCCCTCGAGGTCGTCGAGGAGAACGCTGCGGACGCGAAGGAGATCCTGCCGCTCTACGAGTACGAGCCCGAGCCCGAGCAGGTGCTGGACGCCCTGCTGCCGCGGTACATCGAGTCGCGGATCTTCGCGGCCATGCTTCAGGCCGCTGCGAGCGAGCTCGCCTCGCGCCAGCGGGCCATGAAGAACGCGGGCGACAACGCCACGGATCTGATCAAGAAGTACACGCGACTGCGCAACACCGCCCGCCAGGCGGAGATCACGCAGGAGCTGACTGAGATCATCGCTGGTGCCGATGCGCTCAACGCCTGAGCGCACGGTCCGTGCGAGCACCCACCGATAGACTGATTACACGCCATCTACTGAAGAAGTGAGAGAGATGACTGCCACTGCCTCTGAAGCGGTTGCGACCGCTGGCGCGACGGGCCGCATTGCCCGCGTGATCGGGCCGGTTGTCGACGTCGAGTTCCCGGCCGACGCGATCCCGGCGATCTACAACGCACTGACGACGACGATCACCCTCGGTGACCACACCCGCGAGATCACGTTCGAGACCGCGCAGCACCTCGGCGACAACCTCGTCCGCGCCATCTCGCTGCAGGCCACCGACGGCCTGGTCCGCGGCACCAAGGTCGTCGACACGGGCGCCCCGATCTCGGTCCCCGTGGGCGACGGCGTCAAGGGCCACATCTTCAACGTCCTCGGCAAGCCGCTCGACGTTGCAGAGTCGGAGATCAACGCGTCCGACCACTGGCCGATCCACCGCAAGGCACCGTCCTTCGCCCAGCTCGAGGGCTCGACCGAGATGCTCGAGACCGGCATCAAGGTCATCGACCTCCTCACCCCGTACATCAAGGGCGGCAAGATCGGCCTGTTCGGTGGCGCTGGCGTCGGCAAGACCGTGCTCATCCAGGAGATGATCACCCGTGTTGCCCGCAACTTCGGCGGCACCTCGGTGTTCGCCGGTGTTGGCGAGCGCACTCGTGAGGGCAATGACCTCTGGGTCGAGATGGAGGAGGCCGGCGTCCTCAAGGACACCGCGCTCGTTTTCGGCCAGATGGACGAGCCGCCGGGCACGCGCCTCCGCGTGGCGCTCTCGGCGCTGACCATGGCGGAGTACTTCCGCGATGTGCAGAACCAGGACGTGCTGCTCTTCATCGACAACATCTTCCGCTTCACGCAGGCGGGCTCCGAGGTGTCGACCCTTCTGGGCCGCATGCCTTCGGCCGTTGGCTACCAGCCGAACCTCGCCGACGAGATGGGTCTCCTCCAGGAGCGCATCACCTCGACGCGCGGCCACTCGATCACCTCGATGCAGGCGATCTACGTCCCGGCCGATGACTACACCGACCCGGCTCCGGCGACGACGTTCGCGCACCTCGACGCGACGACCGAGCTCTCCCGCGAGATTGCCTCGCGTGGCCTGTACCCGGCCGTTGACCCGCTGACCTCGACGTCGCGGATCCTCGACCCGCAGTACATCGGCCAGGCGCACTACGACACGGCCGTGCGCGTCAAGCAGATCCTCCAGAAGAACAAGGAACTGCAGGACATCATCGCGATCCTCGGTGTCGACGAGCTCTCGGAAGAGGACAAGATCGTCGTTGCCCGTGCCCGTCGCATCCAGCAGTTCCTCTCGCAGAACACCTACACGGCGAAGCAGTTCACCGGCGTCGAGGGTTCGACCGTGTCCATCAAGGACACCATCGAGGGCTTCACGGCCATCTGCGACGGCGAACTGGACCACGTGGCCGAGCAGGCGTTCTTCAACGTCGGTGGGCTCGACGATGTCGAGCGCAACTGGGCCAAGATCCAGGAGCAGACCAAGTAGCATGGCTGAGCTCGAGGTCGAGATCGTCGCGGCGGACCACTTCGTGTGGTCCGGCCCGGCGAAAATGGTCAAGGCCCGCACCGCGGACGGCGAGATCGGGATCCTTCCGGGACACACCCCGGTCCTCGCGATCCTGCATGCGGGCGAGATTGAGATCGAGCCGGTCTCCGGCTCGAGGATCACTGCGACGGTCGACGGCGGATTCTTCTCCGTCGATTCGGACCGCGTCGTGATCGTCGCCGACAACGCCCAGATCGGCGAATCGGCCGCGGGGACTCGTTAGCAAGACCTCGATGGACGATTCCGCCATTCCGTTCGTCGTCCTGGCAGTGGTCTTCCTGCTCCTCGTGGCGATGCTCTGCACTCTCGGGGTGCGCCGCTTCGTTCTGCGGCGCACTCTGGGGACGGTCGATGCCTCCATCTCCAAAGCCTCCGGGCCCTGGCGGATGGGGGTTTGCCGTTATCAGGACGCAGAACTCGAATGGTTCAATCTGCTCTCCCTGAGTCCGGTCGCAGGGCACCGGTTCACGAGGAGCTCGCTTGAGCTCCTCGGGCGGAGGGCACCCACGGAGGCCGAACGGACTCGCGTGCAGGCCGACGTGGTAGTGGTCGAACTGCGTTATCTGGGCGAGAGCGTGCGCTTCGCCATGGACTTCAGCGCCTACGCCGGCCTCGCTTCGTGGCTTGAGGCCGGACCGGTCATCGGCGTCGGAACCTGGCGCTGACCCCGCCATGGACTGGTTCTACGACCTGAGGCTCGTCGATGGTCCTGTCGCCGTGGCGTGCTGGACTCTCGGGGTCGCGGGGACCGTGTTCCTCGTGGGCCTGGTCCTCCTCAGGCGTCCGATAGCGCGCGGCGCGTTCCTGCTGGTGGCGGGTGCTGCGCTGGCGGTCACGGTGACCCTCACCGTTCACTGGCTGCTCGTGGACATCCTGAACGTCTTCCCCGAGGACCTCCCGGGCGACGTCCTCTTCTCGTCCGCCTTCGGCGTCCTCGGCGTCGTGCTCGCTGTCGTCGGAATCGTCCGGCTGGGTCTGACGAGGCGTGTATGGGGCCGGCGGGCCGTGGCCGTCGTCTCTGCGCTGACCGTTGCGCTCCTGTCCGTGCAGCAGATCAACGCGTACTTCGGCCTCAATCTCACCGTCGCGGATCTCGCCGGTGTGGCGGTCAACCGTATCCAGGCCCTCGTACCCACGCTGGAGAGGGCCGGAACGCCCTCAGTTCCCATCGCCTCGTGGAAGGCACCGGACGGACTGCCGGACAACGGCGAACTCCGCAAGGCCCACCTCCCCAACACGGCATCGGGCTTCTCCGCGCGGGACGCGTACATCTACCTTCCCCCGGCGTACTTTGCGACCACACGGCCTGAACTGCCGGTCCTGCTGCTCATGGCAGGCCAGCCCGGCAATCCGTCGGACTGGCTGGGCGGCGGACAGCTCCGGATCACCTTGGACCGCTTTGCGGCAAAGCACGGCGGCGTGGCACCCATTGCCGTCGTCGTCGACCCGCTTGGAGCGCCGGGCAACAACACGCTGTGCATGGATACGAAGCTCGGCAAGGCAGAGACGTATCTCACCCAAGACGTCGTCCCCTGGATCAAGGCGCACCTCACCGTGGCGATGGACCCTCGAGAGTGGTCCGCCGGGGGATTCTCCTTCGGCGGGACGTGCGCGGTCCAGCTCCTCGCCAAGCATCCTGAGATCTTCGGCTCCGCCTTGGGTTTCGCCGCCGAGAAGGAGCCGGCGCTGGCCAAGGATCGGCGCAAGACGATCGATGGCGCCTTCGGCGGGGACACCGCGGCCTTCGAGGAGCAGATTCCCGCACACTTCTTCGCTCTAGGGGGCCAAGAGGGACAGTTCCTGTTCCTCGCCGCGGGCACCCGTGACACTGACTTCATGACCCAGGCGGACATCATCGCGGGCCAGGCGCGCGGTGGCGGCGTGGAGGTGCACGAGGAGTTCGTCCCCGGCGAGGCCCACTCGTGGGAGATGATCGCCAAGGCGATTCCCGTGGGGCTTGACCTTCTGGCGTCACGCTGGAGCCTGCCGTGACCGGGATCAAGTCGCTCGTTTCGGCGCTGAAGGCGGCCCTCCGCGGCGCCCGGAGGGTTCCGTTCACCGTTGGCGTGATCGCGACCCTCTGGATCACGGGGATCGCCACGGGCAGCATCCTCTCCGGTCCCAGCCCTGCCGTCCTCGACATCGTCGGTGGCGACCTCGGGTCGCTGCGCTCGGGCCAGTGGTGGGCCGCGCTGACGTCCATCTTCTTCGTTACGAACCCCCTCGCCTATGTCGCTGCGACGGTCGTGGTCGGCACGCTCGTGCCGGTGGCCGAGACGGCCTACGGCTCCCTCAAGGCCGCGGCGCTGTTCTTCCTCGGGGACTTTGCCACGGTCATGGTGTTCTTCACCGTGACCCAGCTCGCCCGCATCGGCGGCGACGGCTGGCTCGGGTCGATGGTCGAGGACCCTGTCCTCGGCCCGTACCCGGCCGCGGTCTTCACCGCCATGGCAGCGAGTCCCTCGCTCGGCGTCCTCTGGCGGAGGCGCCTGCACACCGCAGTGATCGGCATCGCCGCGATGCTCACGCTGTATGTGGGGCACTCGGAGACCGTCCTCGGGCTCATGGGAGCCCTGCTCGGAATCGTTGCGTCGTGGTGGTCCACGCGCCGGCGCCAGGACGCCCATGTTGTGGTGCCGTCTGTCCGAGAGCGCCGCAACATCCTCGTCGTCATTGTCACGCTTGCAGCGGTGGGCCCTGTCCTCACGGCTCTTACCCGCAGTCCTTCGGGGCCGTTGGCGCTCGTGAGGGACATGGTGCTGAACCCACTGCCGGTGCTGACCCAGCTGCAGCAGGACTGCGGGGGCACCGTTGATCCCGCATGCCTCCAGGCCGCCCAACCGACCTTCCTCTCGCCCGAGGGATACCTGACCTCCCTCGTGCCCATGGCCATCCTCCTTGTCTGCGCCGAGGGCCTGCGGCGCGGCCGCATTATTGCACTGCGGCTGGCCATCGCGGTACAGCTGGCAGTCGGCACCCTCGCGGTCGGCTACCTTGCCCTGTTCCTGAGGGTGCGCGCCTCGCCGGGGCGGCCCCGCTTCTCGGCGCTGGCCTCGGGATTCGCCCACATCCTGCCCATCGCCCTCACGGCGATAGCGCTCATCGTGGTGCTCTGGCTCAACCGCGACCTGTTCCCGGTCCAGACTGCCCGGGGCATGCGACGTCGCCTGGGCGCGGTCGCCGCCGTGGTGGCCGGCGGCCTCGTCCTCGCCTACACCCTCCTGTGGTGGCAGAGCGGTGGCCTGGGGCGCCGTGATTCGGTCTGGGGCCTCGTGGGAGAACTCGTCCGGCAGTACCTCCCCGCGCCTATCCCCAGAAGCTACGAGACGCTCTTCAGGAACCGCAGCGAAGCGGAGCTCTGGCTCTTCACGCACAGCGGACTCATCGTGTGGCTCGTGGGACTCGTGCTCGTCGCCGTCGTCGTGCTCCGTGGGCGTCAGTCGCTCGGCGCGCGCGATGACAGCCTGCATCTCGCCCGCAGTCTCGTGCGCAAGGGAGGGGGAACGCTCTCATGGATGACCCTGTGGCCCCCGAACCAGTTCTGGTTCGACGATCATGCGACGGCGGGCCTCGCCTTCCAGTTGCACGGAAGGGTCGCCCTCTCGGTGGCGGGACCGATCGGTGCCCCGGGCCGCGGGCCGGCGGCGGTGGTGGAGTTCATCGGACATTGCGCACGCAATGCGCTCGTGCCCTGCTTCTATTCGCTCTCAGCCGACCTGTGGCCGGTCCTGCGCTCGAGGGGCTTCCACCGGGTCGAGGTGGCGCAGGAGACGAGGCTGAGGGTCCGGGAGCTGGAGTTCGTCGGCAAGGAGTGGCAGAACGTCCGCACTGCGGTCAACAAGGCTGGCAAGCTCGGGGTCCGCGCCGTGTGGACGAGGTACCACCAGCTGTCGCCCGCGCAGCGCCAGCAGCTGAGCGCGCTCTCCGAGGAATGGTCCGCTCAGAAGGCCCTGCCGGACATGGGCTTCACCCTGGGAGGGGTCGATGAGCTCAATGACCCCGAAGTCCTCCTGTGCCTTGCCTCCGACGAGCAGGGAAGGATCCGCGGTGTGACGAGCTGGCTGCCCGTGTTCGAGGATTCCCGCGTGGTGGGCTGGACCCTCGACTTCATGAGGCGCGGCCCGGACTCCTTCCCGGGAGTCATGGAGTTCCTCATCGCGTCGGCCGTGACCGAACTGCGTAGCAGCGTTGACTGGATCTCACTGTCGGGGTCTCCGCTCGCGGCCGATCCGACGGGTGAGCGCGCCGAGGTGGACGCCGGCGACGAACTCCTCTCGCGGCTCCTGAACGCTGTGGGGCACGCCCTTGAGCCCGTCTACGGCTTCCGCTCCCTAGCAAAGTTCAAGTCGCGGTTCCAGCCCGAATACCATGCGCTCTACATGTACTATCAGGATCCTCTCCAGCTGCCCGCCATCGGACAGGCACTGGCCCAGGCCTATCTGCCGGGCCTGACGATGAGGCACCGCATGCGGATCCTGCGCCAGATTGTCAGTTAGCACGGATTGCCGGAAGGCGCGACAATTCGGCACCGCAGATGATTCTTTACATTTCAAGTAAAAAATGAAGGAAAAAAGAGGGGCTCCGGTTCTCCGGAGCCCCTCTAGCGGCTCTAGGCCGATTCAGTCAGTCGCTCAGAGAGCGATGACCCCCGTGGCCTGAGGCCCCTTGGCGCCCTGACCGATCTCAAACTCGACACGCTGGTTCTCTTCCAGCGTGCGGAAGCCGTTCGACTTGATCTCCGAGTAGTGGACGAAGACGTCCGACTGGGCGTCATCTGGAGTGATGAAGCCGAAGCCCTTCTCGGCGTTGAACCACTTAACGGTTCCCTGTGCCATGTCCTGCGTTCTCCTGTGGATTGCTACCAGACGCCGACACTTATGTGCCGGCCGAGTTACTCCGCGGGAGACCCGGCCGGCCGGGAACTCCACGCTCGCAACGGTCTTGCGAGCATGCATTGCATGAAAAACATTGCTACCTACATCAAGACTGCTCTTAGCCAATCACGCTCTGCAGGTATGGTCAACGGCATCGACAGACTTTGTTCTCAAAGGTCTGGAGAAATACAGGAGAACGCCAAGAGAACGGATTCGACGGCGGTCCTCCCGGTTGCCGAATGGCATTCCGGGGCGCTCTGCTCTCGGCGTTGAGCCCAGGCCTAGGCCGAAGGGAGGAGCCTGCCAGCACGCACGACGGCTACAAGCCTCAGGTCCGCGTCCGTCGCCACGATGTCGGCCCGGAGCCCGCGGCGGAGGCTGCCGAACTCGTCCGAACGGCCGAGCACTCCGGCTGGAACCGCGGTGGCGGAGACAACGGCCTCGGCCAAGGGCACTCCCGCGGCGGCCGTGCGTGCCACGACGTCCAGGAGCGTAGCCGTACCGCCCGCGATCGAACCCGTCGCGTCCAGTGTTGCCACCCCGCCGGCCACCGTTACGGGGGAGGGACCGAGCATGTAGTGGCCGTCGCTGAGCCCAGCCGCCGCCATCGAGTCGGTCACGAGGGCAATGTTCCCGAAGCCCACGAGCTCGAACACGGTGCGCACCATGGCAGGTGCCAGGTGGACGCCGTCGGCCACGAGTTCGATCACGGCCATCCCGGCTGCTGCCGCGCGCAGGCACGCGGCCACGGGGCCAGGGGAGCGGTGGTGCAGCGGAGGCATGCCATTGAAGAGGTGGGTCACCGTGGGAATTCCCTCGGCGCCGTCGAATCCCGCCGCGGCGAGCCCGTCCCGTGCCCGCTCGAGCGAGGCCTCGGCCGTCGCATCGTCGCAGTCGGTGTGGCCGAGGGAGGGGGTCACGCCATGGGCAGTCAGCAGGTCGACGAGGTCCGATGCCCCTGGAAGTTCGGGCGCGTAGGTCATGGTGGCCAGCGTGCCTTCCGCGGCCTCGATGAGCTCCATCGCGAAGTCCACGTCGGGCTCGAGGAGGAAGGCAGGGTTCTGGGCCCCGCAGCGCGTGTGCGAGAGGAAGGGCCCCTCCGCATGGACCCCGGCGACGAGGCCCTCGCCGTCGAGCTTGGAGAAGACGGCGACGCCGCGCAGCAGCTCGTCCTTCGACGCGGTGACGAGACTCGCGAGCAGCGTTGTGGTGCCTCGACGGTGGAGGAACGCCAGTCCACGGCGTGCTTCGTCCTCGTCGCTGCTGGGGAAGTCGACGCCGTCCGCGCCGTGGCAGTGGAGGTCCACGAGCCCCGGGAGGAGCCGTGCTCCCTCGGGGAGCGGCACTTCGGTGCCTCCGAACTCCGCAGAATCGAACTCGTCCGCCGGCCCCGCGTACTCGATCCGGTCGTCCTCGACGGCGACCAGCCCGTCGCCCAGCGTGACGCCGTCGCTCACGATCGTTCCACGCAGGATCAGGCGGGCTGGAGCTTCCGGGGCGCGCGTCTCGGCGGAGGTCATGGCACTACCTTAGGCGAGTGCCGACGTCGTGCGTATGGGGCCGAGCAGGATGCCCGTGCCGCAACAGTGTCCGCGGAAGGAGGCCCTGGGCCTCAGAAGAGGCGCGACTCGACGTCGTCGACCCCGCGCATCGCGTCGTAGTCGAGCGTGACGCAGTCGATGCCGCGGTCCTGGGCCAGCACCCGTGCCTGCGGCTTGATCTGTTGTGCGGCGAAGATGCCGCGCACCGGGGCCAGGCGCGGATCGCGGTTGAGAAGCTCGAGGTATCGGGTGAGCTGCTCCACGCCGTCGATGTCGCCGCGCCGCTTGAGCTCGATGGCCACCGTGGCCCCGGAGCTGTCACGGGCGAGGATGTCGACCGGACCGATCGCGGTGTAGTACTCGCGCCGGATGAGCGTGTAGCCGGCACCGAGTGTCTCGATCTGCTCCGCGAGGAGCCGCTGCAGATCGGATTCGACGCCGTCCTTGATGAGGCCGGGATCGACGCCGAGCTCGTGGCTCGTGTCATGGAGCACTTCATGCAGGTTGACGATCAGCCGGTCGTCCGTCTTGGCGGACTGGACGGTCCACTGCTCGGCGACGCCGTCCTCGAGATCGGCCTCATCAGGCGAGAGAACGCGCAGGGTGGCCGGGGGGCTCATCCAGTTGAGCGGCTTGTACGATCCGCCGTCGGAGTGCACGAGCACCGAGCCGTCCGACTTGACCACGAGTAGCCGAGTGGCGAGGGGCAGGTGGGCCTTGAGCCGGCCCACATAGTCGACGGAGCATCGGGCAATGACGAGTCGCACCCGAGAACTCTACCGTGGCAGGCAGCGGGGCGTGCCTGGCCGAGGCGCCGCCGGTCGCGAGACGGCAGAATGGACGCATGCCTCGCTCGAACCGACCCCGACGCCGCCCGGACCCCCCGCGGAGCGAGCGCGCGGCGTCGGATGCCCGCGAGGATCTCGACGACTTCAACCCCGAACGTGTGCTGGCGGGGTTCGCTCGCCTCGAATCGGCGCCCGACGGCGAGTGGCGCGTGCGCCAGGTCACCACGCGGAACGCGGCCAAGGTCTACACGTGCCCCGGGTGCTCGCGCGCCATTCCGCCCGGGACGGCGCATCTGGTCGTGTGGGCCGATGACAACCTGTTCGGCGAGGAGGCGGGAATCGCCGAACGCCGCCACTGGCACACCCACTGCTGGCGAACCCGCACCTTCCGCTACCGCTAGGGGCACGACGGCGCCCCTCAAGCCGGGTGGGCGGGCTGCGGTCCCGCTGGATTCGATCGCGGTCCGGCTGGTTTCGATACTGTGGGGCGCATGAGCTTCGACCCCGCCTCGTATGCGTTCACCAGTTCCGACGCCCCCCTGCCGATCCGTGCCAACACGGTGCTGCCGGCGCGCCGCGAGAACGTCGAACTGCACACCGAGGACGGGCTCACGCTGGTGGGCGAGCTTGCGCTGCCCGAGGACCGGGACCCGATTGCGACACTGGTGACGTTGCATCCGCTGCCCACCCATGGCGGTTTCATGGACTCGCACGTCTTCCGCAAGGCATCGTTCAGGCTGCCGGCGCTCGCTGGGATCGCCGTCCTGCGGTTCAATACCCGCGGCACGTCGAGCCCGCGGGGCACGAGCGGGGGACGGTTCGAGGAGGGCGTCGGGGAGCGGGCCGACGCCGAGGCCGCTGTGCGCTTCGCGGCCGATCGGGGCCTGGCTCACCGCTGGCTTGTGGGCTGGTCCTTCGGGACCGAGCTCGTCCTGAAGTACGGCGCCACCACGCCGATCGGGGATCAGATCGACGGCGCGGTCCTCCTCTCGCCGCCCCTGCACCGGGCGGTCGACGCCGACCTCGATGCCTGGGCTGCCTTCGGCCGGCCGCTCATCGCTCTCGTGCCGGAATTCGACGACTACCTGCGCCCGGCAGAGGCAGGGGACCGTTTTGCGCGCGTTCCGCAGACACGTGTGATCGGCATCGACGGCGGCAAGCACCTGTGGGTCGGTGAGAAGTTCGTGCAGCGGGCCCTGAATGAGGTTGTCTCCGCCGTCACGGGCACTGCGGTCGAGCTCCCGACGACGTGGGTCGGCCCCGCGGCGACAGCGGGCTGACACCGGGGGCGTCGGCCTCGCTCGGCTTCCTCCCAGACGCGGTCAGCGCCGGTCCTGGCGCGTGATGAAGACCTCGCGGATCAGGAGCATGACCGAGGCCGCGGTGGGGATGGCGATGAGCGCGCCGAGGACGCCAAGGAGGCTGCCGCCGGCAATCACCGAGATGACGGCGACTGGTCCAGGGACGGCCACGGCGCGCTGCATGATGCGCGGCGACACGAAGTAGGCCTCGAACTGCAGGTAGCCGAAGTAGGCGATGGCCATGATGAGGCCTGTCTGCCATCCGCCCGTGAGCGCGACGAGCGAGATGATGACGCCGGCCACGACCCCGCCCACGAGCGGAATGAACGCGAGGAAGCCGACCACGAACGCGAGCAGCGCGGCGAACGGCACATTCAGGATGGTCATGACGATGAATGCGAACCCCGCGTTGATCACGGCGACGCACACCTGGCCGATCACGTAGTTGCCGACCGAGCGCGTGATCTCCTCGCTCAGCGCCTCGACCCGACGACGGCGCGAGCGGGGCGCGAGCCGGTACGCCCACACCTTCATGGCCGGCATCGCCGAGAGGAAGTACAGACTGAGCACCACGACGACGAGGACGCCGAACAGCGAATTGGCGATCGTCGACCCGACGCCGAGGACGCCGCCGAAGAGGTTCGTGACCGTGGTGGAGTCCTGCCCGAGCTTCTGCAGTTCCTCGGTGATGCGGTTCTTGATGCCGAATTGCTCGTCGATACTGCGGTAGAAGTCGGAGCCCAGGAAGTCCTGGATCCACGTCGGGACGTTGTTCACGAGCTGGGTGATCTGGTCCACCATGGCGGGAATGAGCGTGCCGAAGAATGCGCCGAGAACGGCAAGGAGCGCGACGATCGTCACGGAAATCCCGAGCGCGCGCGGGACGCGATGCGACTCGAGCCAGCGGACCACCGGATCGAGGCCCAGCGCGATGAAGAGGGCCGCGAGGATCCACAGGAGGAGCTGGGTCGTGTGGGCCGCGATGTAGTAGAGGGCAAGGGCGATCCCGACGCCGACAGTGCCCATGAGTCCGACGTAGATCGGATTGCCCTTGGAAACGCGGGGCCCTGGCTCGCCGAGGTCGGTACCGCCGTCTTCGGCGTCGTTGCCATCGTCTTCGTTGGCCTCCCGCAGCGGCGGCATCTCGAAGCGGACCCGCGGCTGGGCGCCCGGAATCGGGGTCCGGAGCCGATGGGCGATGTCCTGTGCGAAGCCGATCACTCCATGGTGCGCCTTGCGCTGGCCGCCGCCGAGCACCGGCTGTTCGACAGCGGGGTTGGCCCCCGACGCCGCGGGAGACTCCGGCTCGATGGGTCCGGCTGTGTGGTTCTCTCCCACGCGTCTCGCCTTCTGCTCGTCAGGGGTCCGGCGGAGGGCGCGTTCCGCTGCGCGTCATGCTGCCTGCGGCGTGGCACGGCGCAGGCCCCCGGACCTTACGCGCACAGGCTACCAGCCGGTCCGATGCGACTCGATGATCACGATTTGGTTACCATGGAGGGGTTCCCTTCCCCCGACGTGAGGTTATTTCTGTGCGACTGAAGACCGTAGCTGCGCTCGTGCTGCTCGGCCTCGTAGCCCTAGTAGCAGGCATCGGCCAGCTGACGTGGTGGGCACCGGACGAGCAGGTCACTGCGACCCTCCCCGCCGATACCCAGGCTGCGCCGCTGACGGTGATCGACACCAAGCTCCGTGACCTCCGAGGGGGAGAGGCAACCCTGACGATCCACGGAGACGGCAACTACGTCTTGGCCGCCGCGCGCCCCGACGACATGGCCGCATGGGTAGGAAAGGCCGCCCACACGACGATCGATGGGGCGTCCCCGGACGGCAAGGTGCTCTCCGCTACCCATGCCGACGGGGAGGCGACCTCCCCGAATCCGGCCGGTGCCGACCTGTTTGCCACGACCCAGAACGCCAACGGCACGCTCGAGTACCACTGGGATCTCCCCGACTCCGGCGACTGGCAGCTCCTGCTCGCGAGCGACGGCACGGCGCCTGCCCCGCAGGACGTGACTATCACGTGGCCGAGCCACGCGACCATGCCGTGGGCCGTGCCGCTCATCGTCATCGGCGCCATTCTCGTCCTCGGTGCCGCCGCGATCGCGGTGTTCGGATTACCGCGCCGCCGAGGCACGGGTGGATCCGGTCCCGCGACAGGTGGTCGGCGCCGTCCTGCGTCTGCGGCTGGCGATTCCGGGACAGCACCCATCCCGCATGTTGAGCGCCCGGCAGGCACGGCCGAGCTCACCGCCGCGGCCGTGCGCCGCGGCCCTGCCGCCAGGGTGGCTGCGGCCCTCGCCGTGGTGCTTGGGCTCGCGGGCTTCGGCGCGATTCCCGCGCAGGCGGACAGCTCGCCGGCCCCGTCGCCCAGCGCTTCGCCCAGCGCGTCGGAGCAGGCCAAGGCCCGGGTCGTGACCGAGGACCAGCTTTCCCGGATCCTCGACCAGACCGCGAGTGCGCTCCAGGCCGGCGATGACGGGAAGGACGCCGGCAAGCTCGCCCCGCGTGCCGACGGATCGGCGCTCCTTGCGCGCACCCAGAACTACAAGGTGCGCGCCTCCGTCTCGACCGCACCCGCGATCGCTCCGGTCCGCGCGTCCAAGCTGCTCACGACCGTCGTCACGACCCAGCGCTCGTGGCCGCGCACCATCGTCGCGGTGACGCAGGGCGATGGCAACAGCACACCGCAGCTCCTCACGCTGCGCCAGGCCACGGCCCGCGACAACTTCAAGCTCACCGAGGCCGCGCCGCTCCTGCCCGGTGCAACGATTCCTGGGACGCCCAAGACCGGCGCCGACCAGATCGCGCTGGATGACAAGTCCGGCCTGGCGGTGAGCGCCAAGGACGCCCTCGGGGGCATTGCCGACAGGCTGACCAGTGCGGACAGCGGCTGGAAGGACAAGATCCCGGACAACGCCTATATCAAGGACACATTCGGCTACCAGAGCGATATCGCCAAGGCCGCGAACGCGAACTTCACGTTCAAGCACTCGCTGGTCGGGGACGAGGCCGCGGCCTTCCGCACGGCCGATGGCGGCGCGATCGTGGTCGCCCCGCTCGACTTCACCGTCGAGGGAACGCCCAAGTCCGACGGCGACAAGGTCACCCTCCAGGACGACGCCGCGGCGCTCGCCGGGGGCAAGGAGGCGAAGACCAAGATGACGCTGACCTTCCGGGAGTCCCTCATGCTGTACATCGGCAAGGACGGCGCCGCGCAGCCGGTGCAGCTCATCGGGGCCACCCGCAACCTCTCGGGCGCGAGCGTGAGCTGACGCGCTTGATCCTCGGACGCGCTGGGCGTCCAGGAGACGCACTGCGCCTCCACACCAGGCGGGGCCGCACTTCCGGTGCGGGCCCGTCTGTGCGACTTCGCCCTGCCGCCTCGCTAAGCTGGACCCCATGAGCGTTCCCGGTTCCCGCCAGCCCGAGCCGCAGCTGAACTTCCGCGGCGCGATCGACCTGTCAGCCCTCAAAGCGCGTGCGACGGCGACGCCACCGGCCTCCTCGGCGAGTGCACCGGGTGCCCCGCGTGTGGGCGCCGCCGCGGAGGGGGGCCCCGGCGCACCCCGGGCCGAGTACGGCGACAGGATCGACCTCGACGAGCGTTCCTTCGGAGACGTCGTGCAGCGCTCGGCGACGGTGCCCGTCGTCGTGCTCCTCTGGGCCTCCTACTCGCCCGAGTCGCAGCGGATCCGCGACGACGTGGCGTCCTGGGTCTCGTCCTATGGCGGCCGCCTCCTCTACGCGGCGGCGGACGTCGAGGCCTTTCCCCAGCTGGCGCAGGCGTTCCAGGCCCAGGCGGTCCCGACCGCCGTCGCGATCCTCAAGGGCCAGCCCATCCCGCTGTTCCAGGGTGCTGCCTCCGAACAGCAGGCGCGTCAGCTCCTGGACGAGCTGCTCAAGGTCGCTGCGGCGAACGGCGTGACCAGCACGGTCGACGGCGCCCCGGCACCTGCCGCTGAACCGGAGCTCCCGCCGCTGCACCAGGAGGCGTTCGACGCGATCGACCGCGGTGACTTCGCCGCAGCCGAGGCCGCGTACCGCAAGGCCCTTGCAGAGCAGCCGGCGGACCGCGAGGCCAAAGCCGGCCTCGCGCAGGTCCAGCTCATGGCACGCGTGTCCGACGTCGACCAGACCGCCGCCGAGCGCACCCGCGCTGTGGCCGCCTCGGCGCTGGACGATCTCGAGGCGCAGCTCGCCGTCGCGGATCTGGATGTGGCTGGCGGCCATGTCGAGGACGCGTTCTCCCGGCTCGTGGGCTATATCGCCCGGAGCACGGGGGACGAGCGCGAGGCGGCGCGAGTGCGTCTTCTCGAGCTCTTCGAGGTCATCGGTGCCACCGATCCCCGCGTGGCTGCCGCGCGCCAGCAGCTCGCCCGGGCGCTCTTCTAGAGGCACTCATCCCGAAGGCGGAGCGCGTTGTTCATCCTCCCGGCTGATCCGTCCAGCCGCGCGCGTTGCTAGCGTGGGGTCATGGATGATCCCAGCCTGACTGTTCGCGCGCCTGTTGGGCTGTCCGCGCTCTCGTTGCGAGGCCTCGTCAAGTCCTTCGGGGGCAAGCCCGCCGTCAACGGCATCAGCCTCGAGGTCCCGGCCGGGTCCTTCTATGGCCTCGTCGGCCCGAACGGCGCGGGCAAGACCACGACGCTCTCGATGGCCACGGGACTCCTGCGCCCCGATGCCGGGACTGCCGCCGTGCTCGGCGTGGACGTGTGGGCCAATCCGCTCGCGGCCAAGCAGATCCTCGGCGTCCTCCCCGACGGCGTCCGCCTCTTCGACCGGCTCACCGGCGAGCAGCTCCTGAACTATTCGGGCCTCCTGCGTGGCCTCGACCGCGACACCGTGGCCCAGCGAGCCCGTGACCTGCTCACAGCGTTCGACCTGGCTGCGGATGCACGCACGCTCGTCGTCGACTACTCGGCCGGCATGACCAAGAAGATCGCCCTCGCCGCGTCGCTCGTCCACGCCCCCAAGGTCCTCGTCCTCGACGAGCCCTTCGAGTCAGTGGATCCCATCTCGGCGGCGAGCATCCGGGCGATCCTGACCGACTTCGTCCACTCGGGCGGGACGGTCGTGGTCTCGAGCCACGTGATGGACTTGGTCCAGCGGATGTGCGACCACGTGGCGGTTGTAGCCCGCGGCGAGATCCTGGCCGCGGGGACGGTGGACGAGGTCCGCGGAGGCGCATCGCTCGAGGACCGGTTCGTGGAGCTTGTGGGCGGTCCCGGGCGCACGGAGGGCCTGTCTTGGTTGCACACCTGATCCGCCTCAAGCTCCTCCTCGTCCGCAACGGCCTGCGGCGCAGCCCGTGGCAGCTCGTCGGGATCGTGATCGGGGCCCTTTACGGACTGTGGATGCTGTTCCTCGCCGTCGTGGGCCTGATCGCGCTCAGTGTGGTCCCGACCGGCCTCGCCGAGACGGTCCTGGTCCTCGCTGGCACGGTGCTCGTTGTCGCATGGGCGCTCACGCCCATTGTCTTCTCAGGTATTGACCTCACCCTGGACCCCGCCCGTTTCGCGCTGTTCCCGATTCCCATGCGCCAGCTGCTCGTGGGCCAGGCCATCGCGGGACTCATCGGCGTCCCCGGCATCTGCACGGCGCTCGCCCTTGGAGCCTCGACGATTACGTGGGCCCGGGGCGTGTTCCCCTTCGTTGTGGCGGCGCTCGGTGCGCTCCTCGCGCTCGGGCTCTGCGTCGTGCTGAGCAGGCTCATCGCGAGTCTCGCGGCCGAGCTCGCGACCTCGCGCAGGTTCCGCGACGCCAGCCGCATCGTGATGATCATGCCGATCATGCTCCTAGGGCCTGGTATCTCGCTCCTTGCGCGGGGAATCCAGGGCGGCGGGGCCGCGGCGATCTCGGGCAGCGCGGGCATCCTCGGATGGACGCCGCTCGGCGCGCCGTTCTCCGCTCCGGCCGACGCGGCCGAGGGACGTGTGCTCGAGGCACTCGTGAAGCTCATCATCGCCGCAGCGGGGCTCGGCCTCGCCGCGTGGGGCTGGTCCTGGGCCCTCGCCCGGGCGCTCGAGAGCCCAGGGAGCCGCTCGGGCGGCGGCCGCACAGCGGGTCGGGCTGGCGCGGGGGGCCGCGGGCTCGGCGCCTTCGGCTGGATGCCCGCGACGCCCGCGGGCGCCGTCGCGGCACGGGCCCTCACCTACTGGTTCCGCGACCCGCGGTACACGGTGGGCCTCATCGTCGTGCCGCTCCTGCCCGTCATCCTGTACGTCTCCTCGCTCGCGGGGCGGGCTCACCGGGCCTCGCTCCTCGAGAGCCCGTTCATCATCTCCGGTCCGCTCGCGGCGTTCGTCCTCGCCTGGTCCATCTCGGCCGACGTCTCCTATGATTCGACGGCCTTCTCCCTGCACGTCGCCGCCGGCGTCAAGGGGCGTGCGGACCGCCTCGGGCGTGCCGCCGCGCTGCTGCTGTTCGCCGTGCCCGCGATCGCGGTGATCGCCGTGCTGCCGTTCCTTCTCGCGGGGGACTGGCGCCTGTTCCCGGCGTTCCTCGGGCTTTCCCTTGGAGTCCTGCTCAGCGGGGTTGGGCTCTCCTCCGTTGTCTCGGCCCGGTACACCGTGGCGGTGCCCCAGCCGGGGGAGAGCCCGTTCCGCAGGCCGGCCGGCACGAGCGCCCAGACGCTCCTCGTGCAGTTCGGCGGAATGATCGCCCTCGCCATCCTGTGCGTGCCCGAGCTCGTCCTTGCGGTCCGCGCAGCGCTCACCGGAGACGTGGGCCTGGCATGGGCGGCTCTCGGGGTTGGTGTCGTCTTGGGAGCAGGGCTGCTCGCAGGCGGGGTGGCGCTGGGCGGGTACCTCATGGACCGGCGCGCGCCGGAACTGTACGCGAGCCTCGTGAAGGCGGGCTGATGCACGACGGCGACCACTCGCCGTCGTGCGAGAGCTGGCCTCGGGTGGGTTGTGGGACGTAGGATATCTAGAGTGGACTGCGCTGAGGCCGTGCGCGCCGCCGGGCAACACGATGGGAGACCCCACGCATGGAAGTTGTGATCCTCAAGGACGCCCGCGAGGTCGGCCGAGCCGCGGCAGGGGTGTTCGCGGCGCTGCTGCGGCGCAAGCCCGACGCCGTGCTGGGGCTCGCCACGGGCTCTTCGCCCTTGCCGGTCTACGACGAGCTCGCCCGCCTGCATGTCGAGGAGGGCCTCGACTTCTCGCAGGCCTCGGGCTTCGCGCTCGACGAGTATGTGGGCCTGCCCGCCGACCATCCTGAGGCCTACGGATCCGTGATCCGTCGTGATTTCGCCTCTCGTGTGAACATCGGCCCGGCCAGTGTCCACACCCCGGACGGCACGGCCGCCGACCTCGAGGGCGCGTGCGCGGCGTACGAGGAGGCGATCGCTGCCGCCGGGGGAGTGGACCTCCAGATCCTCGGCATCGGCACCGACGGCCACATCGGCTTCAACGAGCCTGGCTCCTCCCTTGCCTCGCGCACCCGCATCAAGACGCTCACCGAGCAGACCCGCCGGGACAACGCGCGCTTCTTCTCCTCGATCGACGAGGTCCCCCACCACGTCGTCACCCAGGGCGTGGGCACCATCATGGAGGCGCGGCATGTGGTCCTCGTCGCGACAGGCGCAGGGAAGGCCGACGCGATCCACGGCCTCGTCGAGGGGCCCGTCACGGCGATGTGCGTCGGCTCGGTGCTGCAGTTCCACCCCCACACCACAGTGCTCATCGACGAGGCGGCAGCGTCGTCGCTCAAGCACGCCGAGTACTACCGCCACGTCTACGACAACAAGCCGCGGTGGCAGGACCACTGACCGCCTGCAGTCCGGTCCGCACCCGTGGGGTCTAGCATGGAATGCATGACCACGATGCCTCCAGACCCCTTCGCCGACGACCCCCGGGACCCGTCCCGCGGCGGCTCCACCGCGACGATCGAGCGCGAGGAGCTCCGCGAAGAGCTTGAGCCCGGAGACCGCGAGCGGTTCTCCCACTACGTGCGCAAGGAGAAGATCATGGAGTCCGCCCTCACCGGCGAGCCCGTGATCGCGCTCTGCGGCAAGGTGTGGACGCCTGGCCGCGATCCCAAGAAGTTCCCCGTCTGCCCCACGTGCAAGGAGATCTACGAGGGCCTGCGCCCCGGCAAAGACAACGACAAGTCCTAGGTGAGGGTGTCTGGTCGTCCGGGCCTGCTGTCCAGGGAGTACCGCGGCCTCGTCGTCGGCCTGCTCGCTATCGTCACGTGCAGTGCGTTCGAGGCAATGGCCGTCACGACGGCGATGCCTGTGGTCGCCACGGATCTGGGGGGAGAACACGGCTACGGCCTCGCGTTCTCGCTGTTCCTGACGGCGTCCCTCGCCGCGACAGCCGCGGCAGGCCCGTGGTGCGACCGCGCAGGACCCCGGCCCTCGCTCCTCATGGGGCTCGTGCTCATGACCGGGGGGCTCGTGTTGGCCGGGGGAGCCTGGGACTTCGCCGCGTTCACGCTCGGGCGGATGGTCTCCGGCGCGGGGACTGGGTTCATGATCGTCCCCTTGTACGTCATCATCGGACAGACGTTGCCGTCCGCCCTCCAGCCTGTGCTGTTCAGCTGGTTCTCGGCGGCATGGGTCGTGCCGTCCCTCGTGGGTCCGTACGTCTCCGGCATCCTGGCCCAGCACGCCAGCTGGCGCTGGGTGTTCTTCGGGGTCGCACCGATCGTCGTGACCGCCGTGGTCCTCACGTGGCCGCGGGTCCGCGGGCTCGGCGCGCCCGAGGCGACCACCATCGACCCCGGAGAAGGCCGACGCCGCTCCCTCCTCGGCGTCATCCTCGCCGTCGGTGTTGCCGCTGCCCAATGGGCTGCCCTCTCATGGGGCGACCCGCAGGCCAGGGCGGCGTTCCCGCCCGTGGCGCTCGGCGCCGTCGTGCTTGCCGGGGCGGCCGCGGCGACGATGACCGCGCCCCGGCTCATGCCGCCCGGTGTGGCACGCATCGCCCGCGGCCTGCCGGCCGTCATGGTCACCCGCGGCTTCATGACGCTGGCCTTCTTCGGTGCCGAGGCCTTTATTCCGCTCATGCTCGTCGACCGGTACGGGCTCGAGCCGTCGATCGCAGGGCTCGCCCTGACCGGCGGTGCCCTGGGCTGGACCGCGGGCTCCTTCGCACAGGCTCGGGGCTGGCTGAGGAAGCCGACGTTCCTCGTGCTCGGCTCCACCGTTCTGGCCGTGGGCCTTGCCCTGATCTCAGGCGCCCTATCGGGTGCCCTCTCCCCGTGGCTTGTCGCTGTGGCGTGGGTCATTGCAGGCGCGGGCATGGGGCTGACAGTCACCACGACCTCCGTCCTGGTCCTCGACCTGAGCGACACGGCCGACCGCGGCCGGAATTCGGCCTCCCTCCAGATGGCCGATATGCTCGGTGGAGTGATTGGAACCGCCGGAGCTGGAACGCTGTACTCGCTGCTGCTGACCCCAGAGCGTACCCCCGGTCCGGGTGTCTTCTCCCTCCTTGCCGGCGCCCTCGCCGTCTCCGCCCTTCTCGCCGCCGTGGCCGGCGCGCGGGCGGGCACCACCGCCGCCAAGCCGGCGTCATCGGCTGGGCCCGCGCCCGCGCCGTCATCCGAGACAACGTCCCCGACGCCGGAGGATCGCGCGTGACCGACACGCTCTTCGGTGACCCGTCTGCGGACGCGGGCCGCCCCGCCCCGGGGTCGCACGCCCACCCGCAGGCTTCTCCCACCCTCCCGCAGGCTTCTCCCACCCTCCCGCAGGCTTCTCCCACCCTCCCCCCTGCATTTCCCGATCGCGCCGCCTGGGGCACCGCCCCCAAACTCCGCGCATGGCAGCAGGAGGCCCTCGACAAGTACCTCGAGGGGGCCCGGCGCGACTATCTGGCCGTCGCGACACCGGGCGCAGGGAAGACGACGTTCGCGCTGCGCGTCGCCTCGACCCTCATCGAGCGCGGCGTGATCAAGCGGCTCACCGTCGTCGCCCCGACGGACCACCTCAAACGCCAGTGGGCCGACGCCGCGGCACGTGTCGGGATCGCCCTCGATCCGAACTTCAAGAACTCCGACGGCCAGCACGGGCGCGACTTCATGGGCGTCGCGGTGACGTACGCTCAGGTCGCGAGCAAGCCGCTCCTGCACCGCGCCAAGACCGAGGCCGCACGGACTCTCGTGATCCTGGACGAGATCCACCACGGCGGCGAATCGCTCTCGTGGGGCGACGGCCTGCGCGAGGCGTTCGATCCCGCAGTCCGACGGCTCGCGCTCACCGGCACGCCCTTCCGTTCCGACACCTCGCCCATCCCGTTCGTCGAGTATGCCGAGGACAAGGACGGCATCCGCCGCTCGAAGGCGGACTACACCTACGGCTACGGCGAGGCTCTGCGCGACCACGTGGTCCGGCCGGTCATCTTCATGGCGTACTCGGGCCAGATGCGCTGGCGGACCAGCGCCGGCGAGGAGATGGCCGCGTCCCTCGGCGAGGCTGCCGTGACCAAGGACGTCACGGCGCAGGCCTGGCGCACGGCGCTGAACCCGCAAGGGGAGTGGATCCCCGCCGTCCTCGCGGGCGCGGACCGCAGGCTCACGGAGGTGCGACGCACCGTGCCCGACGCCGGCGGGCTGGTCATCGCGACCGACCACGACGACGCGCGCGCCTACGCGGGCCTCCTGAAGAAGATCACGGGGGAATCGCCGTCGGTGGTCCTCTCCGATGACGCGAAGGCCTCCCACAAGATCGACGAGTTCTCGGCGAGCGAGAAGCGGTGGATGGTCGCCGTCCGGATGGTGTCCGAGGGCGTCGACGTGCCGCGCCTCGCCGTCGGCGTCTACGCGACCTCGACCTCCACGCCGCTGTTCTTTGCGCAGGCGGTTGGCCGTTTTGTGCGCGCACGACGCCGCGGGGAGACCGCCTCGGTCTTCCTCCCCTCGGTGCCCCAGCTCATGGCTCTCGCGAACTCCATGGAGGCCGAGCGCGACCACGCCCTCGACCGCCCGTCCAACGACGAGGACGGCCTCATGGACCTCGAGGAATCCCTCGTGGACGAGGCCAACCGTGAGGAGAAGGCCTCGGACACGCTCACCAAGGGCAAGTACGAGGCCCTCGAGTCCCAGGCTGCGTTCGACCGCGTTCTCTTCGACGGCGGCGAGTTCGGCACGGGCGGTGAAGTGGGCTCCGACGAGGAGCTCGACTTCCTCGGCATTCCCGGGCTCCTCGACGCCGACCAGGTCACCACCCTCCTGCGGCAGCGCCAGCAGGAGCAGGTGTCCCGGAGGAAGTCGCGGCCCTCGGCGGCTACTTCCGGTCCGTCGGGCGTTCCTGACCACCGACGCCTCATGGACCTCCGCAGCGAGCTCGCCAAGAACGTCTCGGCCTGGAGCGCCCGGACCGGGACTCCCCACGGGATGGTGCACAACAAGCTGCGCGAGATGTGCGGTGGGCCGGCCGTGGCCCAGGCGAGCGAGGCACAGCTCAAAGCGCGGCTCGAGAAGCTCGCCGACTGGTTCGTGGGCCGCACCTGACGCTGCCGCCCACCCCATCTGGAAGTCATCGCCTGGAAGTCACCTCCTGCGGGTCATTCCTTGTGGGTCGCGTTCCGCGGATGCCCCGATGAAGGGGCCACAATGGTGCCATGGCAGGATTCCGCGCTCTCGTGATCGTCGATGTCCAGAATGACTTCTGCGAAGGCGGTTCGCTGGCGGTCGACGGCGGTGCCGCCGTTGCCGCGCGGATCACCTCATTCCTTGCGGAGCACGCACATGATTACGACGCCGTGGTGACCACACAGGACTGGCACGTTGATCCCGGTCCTCATTTCTCGGACCGCCCCGACTTCATCGACTCGTGGCCGGCGCACTGTGTGGCGGGGACACCCGGGGCGGACTTCCACCCGGCCCTCGAGCTGGCTGGAGTCGATGCGATGTTTCGCAAGGGCCAGTACGCGGCGGCCTACTCCGGCTTCGAAGGACACGCCGCCCAGTACGGGGACGCTCAAGGCGCCTCCGACGATTCCGACACCCTCGACGAGTGGCTCCGCGCGCACGGCATCGACTCGGTCGACGTCGCGGGCATCGCGACAGACTACTGCGTCAAGGCGACAGCGCTCGACGCCGCCCGTGCGGGTTATGCGACCCGTGTTCTGACCGATCTGTGCGCAGGGATCGCCGAGGATCTCGCGCCCACGTACGCCGATCTCGAGGCGTCGGGCGTCGCGCTCGTGTGACCGTCCCCCGGATTCTGAAGCTCATCTCCTGAGCGCCACGTCTGAGGATCACCTGACGGCGTTGGTTAGTCCTCCTCGTACACCGTCGGGATCGCGGGCTCGCCGCGGTGCATGCGCTGCACCGAGGAGGGGAGCTCGGCGAGCGACGCCGCATGGCGCTCCCGCGCGCGCGTCACCCCTTCGTGGCCGGTCCACCCGGGCTTGAGCGCGCCGTCGACGATGAAGTGCTCGAGGAGCGCGCGGTCGTTGCCGTCGTCGTGCGGCGGGTACCCGACGCCGATGAGCTCATGCGTAGCCCGTCCCAGCCCGTCGAGGCGCCTGAGGGCGTACTTGCGCCCGCCCACGGTCGCCTTGTTCTTGGCGGACTTCGCAACAGAGACGAAGTGGCCGCTGTCGTCCGTGCGGCTCACGAGCTTGTACACCATGGACGCAGTGGGCGCGCCGGAGCCGGTGACGAGCGCGGTCCCGACGCCGTACGCGTCCACGGGCGCGGACTGAAGGGCGGCGATGGCGTATTCGTCGAGGTCCGAGGTGACCATGATGCGGGTGTTCACGTTGCCGAGCTCGTCGAGGAGCCGACGGACCCAGTGCGCCTGCTCGATGAGGTCTCCCGAATCCAGACGGACGGCGCCGAGCTTGTCCCCGGCGATCTCGACCGCCGTCCGCACGGCCTTCTCGACGTCGTAGGTGTCCACCAGCAGCGAGGTCCCGACGCCCATCGAGGCGACCTGGGCCTCGAAGGCGTCCCGCTCAGTGTCGTGCACGAGTGTGAAGGAGTGCGCCGCGGTGCCGACCGTGGGGATGCCGTAGCGAAGTCCCGCCTCGAGGTTGGACGTGCTCGCGAACCCTGCGATGACGGCGGCCCGCGCGGCGGAGACCGCGGACTCCTCGTGCGTGCGGCGTGACCCCATCTCGATGCACGGGCGGCCTTGGGCAGCTGCGGTCATGCGCGACGCGGCCGAGGCGATCGCCGAATCGTGGTTGAGCACCGAGAGGACGTACGTCTCGAGGATGCAGGCCTCGGCGAACGTGGACTCAACGATGAGGATCGGCGAGTTCGGGAAGTAGGCCTCTCCCTCCGCGTAGCCGTAGACGTTGCCGGAGAAGCGGTAGTCGGCAAGGAAGTCGAGTGTCTCGCGGCTCACCACCCGGGTGCGTTCGAGGAAACCCAGTTCGGCGTCGGTGAAGCGGAAGCCCACGATGCCCTCGAGCAGGCGCCCGGTCCCCCCGACCACGCCGTACCGCCGCCCATCGGGGAGCCTGCGCGCGAATGCCTCGAACACGCAGCGTCGGTGCGCCGCGCCCGAGTGCAGCGACGCCTGGAGCATCGTGAGCTCGTAGTGGTCGGTGAACAGTGCAGTGCGGGGCTGCGCCCACGGACTCGTGTCGGTCACGGTGTCACCATATCCAATGCCCGTCCGGGTGCGAGTGCAGGCGCCCCCGTGGCCAGCCGCCGACCGGGGCCCTGCCTAGAATGGAGCCCATGAGCATGAGCGTTGCCACTGAGCCCTCCCAGGAGGTCGCCGGGCAGACCGAGACGAGGGAGGAGACCGCGCGGGCGGCCCCGTGGAACCTCGTCGTCTGGAATGACCCGGTCAATCTGATGAGCTACGTCAGCTACGTGTTCCAGACATACTTCGGCTACCCCGAAGCCAAGGCGGACGCCCTCATGATGCAGGTCCATACCGAGGGGCGCTCCATCGTGAGCCACGGCGCCAAGGAGACGGTCGAGCAGCATGCGGTCGCGATGCATACCTACGGGCTGTGGGCCACAGTGGAGAGGGGCGGCCAGCATGGCTGAGCCGTTCATGTACGGCCGCCGGGGCATCACCGGACGCCTCGAGGATCCGGAGCGGGAACTCCTTCGCGGGCTCTTCAACGATGTGGTCGGCATGCTCGATCCAGGCAAGGCGGCGGAGGACCCGCTTGAGGCCCTCGTCGGGTTCAGCCCGAACGCGAGCGAACCCGAGGACCCTGCGCTCGCCCGGCTGCTCCCCAACGCGTACAAGGACGACGCCGAGTCGTCGCTCGATTTCCGCAGGCTCACCGAGCGCTCCCTCAGGGAGGGCAAGGCCGGGGCGCTGCGGGCCGCGTCGCTCTCCCTCGAATCTGGGTCTCTCGTGCTCGACGACGCGGCCGCGCGGCACTGGTCGACGGCGCTCAACGACGTCCGCCTGGTCCTCGCCGAGCGGCTCGGCATCCGCAGCGAGGAGGACGCCGAGAAGATCCACGCCGTCACGGACTGGGCCGAGGCCGACGACGTCGACAAGTACCTCGCGCTCGTCTACAACTTCGTCACGTGGCTCCAGACGACGCTCATGGACGCCATGCTGGATGCCCACAGGCTGCGCTCCGAGGGAGGCGGCCATGAGTGAGCTCGCCCGCTCCGAGCGGCCCATCGGAATCTTCGACTCGGGCGTCGGCGGGCTGACGGTGGCCCGCGCGGTCATCGACCAACTGCCCCAGGAGTCGATCGTCTACGTCGGGGACACCGCTCACGGGCCCTATGGACCGCTTCCCATCGCCGAGGTGCGCGCCTTCGCGCTCGGGGTCATGGACGAGCTCGTGGACTCGGGGGTCAAGGCGCTCACGATCGCCTGCAACTCGGCGTCGGCCGCCGTCCTCCGCGATGCCCGCGAACGGTACACGGCCCGGTACGGGATTCCCGTGATCGAGGTCATCCAGCCCGCCGTGCGCCGCGCCGTCGTCGCGACCCGCAACGGCAGGGTCGGGGTGATCGGCACGAGCGCGACCATCGGGTCGCGCGCCTATGAGGACACCTTCGCTGCCGCGCCGGACCTGCAGATCACCTCGGCCGCATGCCCCGAATTCGTCCCCTTCGTCGAGGCCGGGGTCACCACGGGGGCCGAGCTGCTCGACGTCGCCGAGGGCTATCTCGCCCCGCTCAAGCACGCCGGCATCGACACGCTCGTCCTCGGCTGCACCCACTACCCGCTCCTGACGGGTGTCATCTCGTATGTCATGGGCGACGGCGTGACCCTCGTCTCGAGCGCCGAGGAGACTGCCAAGGACGTCTACCGGGCGCTCGTGCGGCATGATCTGACGCGCAGGGCCAGCACGCCGCCCACCCACAGCTTCGTCGCGACGGGGGACCCAGTGCAGTTCGAGGTCCTCGCGCGCCGCTTCCTCGGCCCGGAGGTCCAGGGCGTGCAGCAGGCAGACCACGTCGCCGCGCGGTATCCGACGGCGAGCCTGGCGCAGATCACCCCCGAGATGCTCGAGGAGGCCCGCGCCCGCGGCGGGTCGAGCAGGATCTCCCACTTCGCCCGGCACGATGCGGGCAGGATGGCACCGTGAAGCTCACCATCGTCGGTTGTTCGGGTTCGTTCCCGGGGCCGAGCTCGCCCGCGTCGTGCTACCTCGTCACAGCGAATGACGGCGAGCGCGACTGGCGGATCCTGCTCGACCTGGGCTCCGGCGCACTGGGCGTGCTCCAGCGTTATCTTGACCTCAGCGACGTCGACGGTGTCCTTCTGAGCCATCTGCACCCGGACCACTGCATGGACCTCACGGGCCTCCACGTGGCCGTGCACTGGGACCCGAGCGGCTGGACCGCGGGCCGGGTTCCCGTCTGGGGTCCGGCGGCGACGAAGAAGCGCATCACGACGGCTCTTGACATGCAGCCGGAGATGGACCTCGACGACGACTTCGAGTTCCACCACTGGACCGCGGGGGAGCCCATCGAGTTCGGCCCCTTCCGCTTCGAGGCGTACGCGGCACGCCACCCCATCGCCGAGGCATACGCGCTGCGCATCGAATGCTCCGAGCCCGACGGCGCGGGCGGCCTCGAGCGGCGCGTGCTCGCGTACTCGGGGGACACCGACACCTGTCAGGGCCTCGTCGACGCCGCGGTGGACGCGGACCTGTTCCTGTGCGAGGCCGCCTACCATGAGGGCCGCGACGACGCGATCGAGGGCGTGCACCTGACGGGCCTGCGCGCGGGCCAGGCAGCGCGCGACGCAGACGCGAAGCGCCTCCTGCTCACCCACCTCCCCGTGTGGAATGACCCGAACCGCTCGGTCGCGGAGGCCCAGATGGCCTACGAGGGGCCGATCGCGGTCGCGGTCGCGGGCGTGCACTACGTCGTCTGAGTACCTGCGCCCCCCGGGCACGGTCCGGGGCGTCCACACGGAATGTCTGTTCGCGGGGCCCGCAGCCCGGGGACACTAAGCTGGTCCCATGACCCCGAGCACATCTGGAAGTCCTTCTGCTGCGCGCGCCGACGGGCGTGCCCCCGACCAGCTCCGGCCCATCTCCATCACGCGCGGGTGGTCCAAGCAGGCCGAGGGCTCGGCGCTCATCGAGTTCGGCAACACGCGAGTCCTGTGCACGGCGTCCTTCACCGAAGGCGTGCCGCGCTGGCTCAAGGGCGAGGGCCGTGGTTGGGTCACGGCGGAGTACGCGATGCTTCCGCGTGCCACGAACACCCGCTCCGACCGCGAGTCCGTCAAGGGCCGCATCGGCGGCCGCACGCACGAGATCTCCCGTCTCATCGGCCGCTCGCTCCGCTCGATCATTGACACGAGGGCGCTCGGCGAGAACACCATCGTCCTGGACTGCGATGTCCTCCAGGCCGACGGCGGCACCCGCACCGCCGCGATCACGGGAGCGTTCGTTGCCCTCGCCGAGGCCGTGCGGTGGGCCAAGGAGCAGGGCCTCGTCGAGCTGGGCGCGGAGCCGCTCGTCGACACCGTCTCCGCCGTGTCTGTGGGCATCATCGACGGCGTCCCGATGCTCGACCTGCCGTACGTCGAGGACGTGCGCGCCGAGACCGACATGAACGTCGTCGTGACCGGGTCCGGCAAGTTCGTCGAGGTGCAGGGCACGGCCGAGGGCGCGCCGTTCGACCGTGACGAGCTCAACAGCCTCCTCGACCTCGCCCTCATCGGCACCGCGCAGCTCGCCGACATCCAGCGCGAGACGTTGGCCGAGGCACTGCGGTGAGCGCTGCCGCCGCCGGAGGCGACGGGAAGGAGCGCAGCGGCACTGCGGTGAGCGCTGGCGCCGCCACGCCAGCCCCGAGACTCGTCCTCGCGACCCACAATCAGGGCAAACTCGCGGAGCTGCGCGACCTCCTGCGCGATCAGGTCCCCGGGCTTGATGTTGACGCCCAAGTGGTGGACGCAGCGGCTGTGGGGGCTCCCGATGTCCTCGAGGATGGCGTGACGTTCGCCGAGAACGCCCTCAAGAAGGCACGCGCCGTCGCGGCCGCGACGGGCCTGCCGGCGATTGCGGACGACTCTGGGCTCGCGGTCGCCGTCCTCGGCGGTGCGCCCGGCATCTTCTCGGCTCGCTGGGCAGGCGCGCAAGGCGACGACCGTGCCAACCTCGAGCTCCTTCTCGCCCAGCTCAGCGATGTGAGGGATGAGCATCGGCAGGCGGCCTTCGTGTGCGCGGCCGCGTTGGCCCTTCCCGGGGCAGGCGCGGGGTACCGCGAGGCGGTCGAGCTCGGCGAGATGCCCGGGACCCTGCTGCGGGAGCCCCGAGGCAAGGGCGGCTTCGGATACGACCCGATCCTGCGGCCAGAGGGGCTCGATGTGAGCTGCGCCGAACTCACGCGTGAGGAGAAGAACGCCATCAGCCACCGAGGCCGCGCGTTCCGCGCGCTCCTGCCGGCGATCGTCGAGGCCCTCAGGCCCTGAGGCTCCCGCCGTTTCCGAGACAGAGACCGAGACCGCCGAGAAGACGACTGCGAACGCGAGAAGGCTCGCCCCTGCCGGTGCAGGGGCGAGCCTTCTCGCATTCTCGTAGGGCTACTTCCAGTCGGGGTGTGTCTTGCGCTCTTCGATCGGCTCGTGCTCCTCGATGAACTCGTCCAAGGGATCGGTGCCGAACGTGGCGGCCTGGCGCTTTGCAGAGCGCCCGCGGAAGAACTCGACGACTATCGGCAGGATCGAGACGAGGACGATCGCGATGAAGATGAGGTCGATGTTCTGCCCGACCCACGCGTACTGGCCGAGCCAGGCGCCCAGCAGCGTGACACCGCCGCCCCACAGGACGGCGCCGATCACGTTGTAGAGGAAGAACTTGGCACGGTTCATGCCGGCCACGCCCACGATCACGGGGACGAAGGTGCGGATGATCGGCACGAAGCGGGCGAGGACGAGGGCCCTGCCGCCGTGCTTCTCGAAGAACGCATGCGCCTTCTCGACGTTCTCGCGCTTGAAGAGCCGCGAGTCGGGCCGTCTGAAGATCGAGGGGCCGGCCTTGGCCCCGATCAGGTAGCCGCACTGGTTGCCGATGATCGCGGCGATGACCACCAGCAGGGCGAGGAGCCACAGGTTGAACTTGATGGTTCCCGTCGCCACGAGGAGGCCGGCGGTGAAGAGCATCGAGTCGCCAGGGAGGAAGAACCCGACGAGCAGGCCCGTCTCGGCGAAGATGATCCCGCACACGATCAGCACGACCCATGGTCCCAGCTGCGGATCGCTGAGGAAGACCTGCGGGTCGAGCCAGCTGGGCAGGAACGAGGTCTTGGGCTGGACGGCCAGCGTGAGGACAGAGGCGGCGTTGGCCAGGGCTGCAGGGATCACCCTCCAAGGGTACCGGCCCGCGTGGCGGTACCCAGTCTCGGGCAGCGGCGGCGCTAGGCTCGTCGCGTGCCTTTGGACTTCACCGCGATCGACTTCGAGACGGCGAACGGATTCCGGGGATCGCCCTGCTCGGTCGGCCTCATCCGGGTGCGCGGCGGCCGCGTGGTGGAGCGTGCCTCGTGGCTCATGCGGCCGCCGGCGGGCCACGACGAGTTCGATCCCCGCAACGTCGCCATCCACGGCATCAGGCCGGACGACGTCGCACAAGAGCCCCGCTTCGGCGACCTCTTCGCCGAGATCGGCGGCTTCATCGGAGACGACGTGCTCGTTGCCCACAACGCGGCGTTCGACCTCGGGGTGATCCGCTCGGCCCTCGAGGTCAGCGGGATGGAGGCACCGGCCTACGACTACGCCTGCACGGTGGTGCTCTCGCGCAAGACGTACAGGCTCGTCTCGCATTCCCTGCCCTTCGCGGCCCGCGAGGCCGGTGTGCGGCTCGAGCACCACCATGACGCGACCGAGGACGCCGCGGCCTGTGCGGGCATCCTCATCGACATCGCCGGCCGACACAGGGCCGATACCGTCGAGGATGTCTACCGCGCCGTGGGCCTCTCGCTCCCGCGACAGGCAGCCTTCGCGCCCGGCGAAGCCCTCTCGGCCGCGACGGTACGGGCCCTCGCCGGCAGCGCCGCGTCAGGGCCGGGCGTACGCACGACGGCGCGTGGCGGCCCGGGTGCGCCCCGGACGTGGGCGCCGTGGCCGGACGAGGGGACGAACCCGCCGGCGAACTCCGCCGCGGACCCCCACCACCCTCTGTTCGGGCAGCGCGTGGTCTTCACCGGAGCCCTCGGCATCACGCGGAGCGAGGCCAAGGTGCGGGCAGCGGAGGTTGGGGCGCAGCCGGCGAGCTCGGTCACCCGCGCAACGACCGTGCTCGTGGTCGGCGATGGATTCGTTGCCGCGGACCTTGCCTCGGGCCGTGTGACGACCAAGGCGCGGAAGGCGCTCCAGCTGCGCGAGCGCGGTCAGCGCGTCGAGGTGCTCTCCGAGGGGGAGTTCCTCCAGATGCTGGGCGGGCACTGGCCCGCGGCCAGCGCCTGAGCGGACTCACGGCTCGGCGGGCTCCCTGGTCCCCCCGGGACGTCACGTGAGGCAACAATCCTTCGGCTCCGGGCCCTCGCGTCCCTACGATGGCTGAATGGTCCCCCCCACTGCAAGCGACAGCTCCGTGGACACGTCATCCCGCGTTGAGGCCCTGTTCTCCGGCCCGTCTGCGGTCGAGATCGAGCCGATCGACGCCTCGCGCGGCAGTTTCCTCGCACGGGCGTTCGCCTTCCCCAATCCCGTGAACGAGTTTGCGGCGCGCTCGACAGCGGGAATCGTCGTCGTGCTCAGCTGCGTGGTCCTCGCGCTTGGGCTCGCCACGGGTGCCGGATGGGGCCTCTGGGTGATCGCGGCGGGGTTCTGGCTCCGCGTCGCCGGGGGTCCGCGCTATTCGCCGGTGGGCCGTCTGGCCGTGCATGTCATTGCGCCGCGCCTAGGGAAACCGCGCCTTGTCGCCGGTCCGCCCAAGCGCTTCGCGCAGGGCATCGGCGCCTTCGTCTCGACGGCCGCCGTCGTCCTCTACGTGCTCGGTCTGGCTCCGGCGGCGTGGGCCGCGCTCGCGGTGCTCATCGTGGCGGCTTCGCTTGAAGCCTTCGCCGGCTTCTGCCTCGGGTGCTGGATCTTCGGAAGGCTCCAGCTCGCGGGTCTGGTCCCGGCGTCGGTGTGCGAGGCGTGCAGCGACATCGCGCTGCGCAGCAAGGACCGCACGGTCCGGTAGACCGGCCCGATGTGGAGCGTGCCGCTTCCAGCGCGTCCGCCTCGTCTCTGAGAGGGTGAGCGCCAGCACCGCGGGAGTCGCTCGTCAGGCTCCGGTAACGTCTGCGAAATGCACGGCGACGCCCTCGGCGGCGATCATCCCCGCGGTGCGGGTAATCCACTCGGTGGGGACTGCCTCGTAGCCCCACCCCGTGCCCAGCAGGGCACCCGCGATGGCCGCCGCGTCAGAACCATGGGCGGCGGCGAGCCGAATGCCCGCGGCGAACGCGTGCTGGCGTGGGTCGCCGGACGCGTGGGCGCTCTCTGCCGCGAGCACAGATGCGACGGCGCCTGCGAGTATCGCTGCGGCATCGGCACGGCCTTCGACTCGGGCGCCTGCTGTCCCTCCGGCGCTGCCGGGTGCATCACCTCCCACACTGCTGCCGGTCGACGCCGACCCCGCCTCGCCCGCCGCGTCGAGAGCGGCGAGCACGGCGTCATGGGGGGACCGCAGGGAGGCAATCTGGGCGTACGCCGACCCGGCGGCAGTGCGGTAATCCGCACCGAGCGTCAGGAAATGCGTCATGCATGCGACGGCCGCGGCGGCCTGAAGTGCCACCGGCGCACTATGGGTGAGTGCCGCGCCGTCGAAGGCCATCTTTGCCACCGTGGCTGCAGAGACGTGGGCTATGAGGCCGAAAGCGGCGGCATGAGCGGCGGCGCCCGCGTCGTCGCAGTCCGAGCCACTCGGGCGACCGGGGAGGCCCATCTCGCCGCTGGCAAGTGACCCGAGCCAGACGGGCCGGACGGCGGCGGGGACCAGGACGCCGTCCTGTGCATCCAGCCACCGTGGCTGGGCCATCGGCGCGCTCGGAGAGAGCGGCACGCCCTGCGCGGCGACCCAGCGCAGCGAGGCCAGCCACACGCCGGCCGCCTCGTCGGCGTGCACGCCGTCGTTGGCCCACTCGATGACTTCGGCGAGGCCGTCCGCGGTGAACAGGGTGAGCTGGCCCGCGGCTCCGAGGGGCCGCAGGGCGGCATCCCCCGCGAGAGCCTCACCGGGCCCCCACACCTCTCCGGAGGCGTCGGCGGAGAGCCCTGCGATCGCTGCCGCCTCGGCGACGGCTGTGCCCACCAGGCAGCCCTGGATACGGGAGGCGGGCGTGGGCGACGTCATGTGCCACAATCTACCCGTTCAGCAGTCAATGCCCGCGGTCCCTGTCCGGTGAGTGCCGGGTCAGGGTCGGGGCGGTGTCGCGCCGATGGCGCCACTCGCCCGCACGATATCCTGCGTGGGCGGATGGCGCCGCCCCACCGCGAGAGGATCGAGGAGACGCGCATGCGGGAACCACAGTGGCGTAGGAGCGGAACGACTCCCGACTACCGTTTCTCGCTGGCCAATGAGCGTACTTTCCTTGCCTGGCTGCGGACGTCGCTCGCTCTGTTGGCAGGGGCCGTCGCGCTGGACCAGCTCACCCCGAACATCGCCCCGACGCTCGTGCGCGGGGTCCTCGCTGTCGCGCTTGCCGGCGTCGGGGCCACCTTGGCGGTCCTTGCCTATCGTCGCTGGGCCCACGCCGAGCAGGCCATGCGTCACGGGCGCGAACTGCCGTTCTCGCGGGTCATGCTCGGCATGACGGTCGTCGTCTTCCTCGCGGCGCTCGTCTTCGCCGTCCTCGTCGTCGTGCGGCCGTGACGGTCCCCCCCGCGCCGGGGGAGGGGCGCCCCGCCCGGGATCCTGGACTCCAGCCAGAGAGGACCTCGCTGGCGTGGCGGAGGACCGTCCTGTCCCTCCTGGTCCTCGATCTCCTCGTCTTCAGGGCGTGGCTCCTCGCCATCGAGGGTCGCGGCGCGCACGGACCGGGCATCGTCGCCGTGCTGGGAGTGTGCGCCGCGGCTGCCGTGCTCGCCACCGCCGCCCTCGCCACGTGCGCGCGCGTGAGGGCACGTGAGCTTCGTCACGGCACGACTGGGCCGCCCGCCGTCGTCATGCGCGTTGCCACCGCCTCGTTCGCCCTGCTCGGACTCGCGACGATCGCCGTCGTCGTGCTCGGACGATAGTCTTCTCACGGACCGGCGCGCCCCGCGGGCTCGCAGGCGCTCCGTTGTGACCAACCAACGAAAAAAAGGACTCGCGCTATGACCGCAGATGTGGCCGCTCCCGCGGCCGTGAAGACTCCTGCCCCCTTTGGCATGATCGCCAAGCTCGTCGCTGAGGCCTTCGGCACCTTCCTGCTCACTTTCGGTGGCCTGGGCGTGGCACTGTTCAGCAACCCCTCGGCCGCGCCGATCCCCACGGCCTTCGCCGTCGGCCTGAGCATTGCAGTGGGCATCGCCGCCGTGGGCCACATTTCGGGCGGCCACTTCAACCCGGCCGTGACCCTCGGGCTTGCCGTCGCGGGACGCACGAACTGGCGCCTTGTTCCGGCCTACATCGTCTCGCAGATCGTCGGGGGCCTCGTCGGCACCCTCCTGCTGTGGGTGACCGTGAGGACCCTGCCCAACCTGAGCAACGTCCAGACGATCTTCACGCAGCTCTCCAACGGCGTCGATGATCTCTCCCCGAGCAAGTTCCCGATGGCCGGCGGCCTCCTCGCCGAGATCGTAGCGACCGCCGTGTTCGTGGCGATCATCCTCTTCGTGACCAGCAAGCGCGCGGTCAAGGGCATGGCGCCGTGGGCCATCGGCCTCGGCCTCGCGATCCTCGTCCAGGCGATCTCGCCGATCACGAACGCTTCGCTCAACCCGGCCCGCTCGACCGCCACCGCGCTCTTCGCCGAGGGCAACTCGATCGGCCAGCTCTGGGTCTTCTGGGCCGCACCGCTCCTCGGCGCTGTCATCACGGGCCTCCTCTTCCGCGGCTTCGGCTCCTCGGACGAGCTGCACGGTGCGACTGCCGGCGGCATCGCCGACATCACGGCCGAGGCCACCCGTGACGACAGCGTGCGGGTCTCCGACGCCGAGGCCGCGGATGCCGTGGCCGAGGTCGCGGCTGAGACGCCCGCCGTCGAAGCGGAGACCGCGGACGACGACGCGCAGGCACCCTCGGGTGACGCGGCACCTGCCGCTGGCACCGCCGCTACCAAGCGGACGGGCGACGACGAGGCGCGCGAGTTCTTCGACAAGAGCCACTGAGCCCAGGCTCACAGCCGCACCATCGCGGCACGCGCCGGTGGCACCGCAGGAATGTCGGTGCCACCGGCTAGCGTCTGAACCATGAAGATCCTGCACACGTCGGACTGGCACCTCGGCCGGTCGTTCCATGGGGTCGGCATGCTCGCGGCCCAGACTGCATGGCTCGACGGACTCGTGGAGTGCGTCGAGTCGGAGGGCGTGGGCGCGGTGCTCATTGCGGGCGATGTGTATGACAGGGCGCTTCCCGCCGTCGACGTGGTCGAACTCCTCGACCGGACGCTCGTGCGCCTCGCCGAAGCCGGCGCCCAGGTCATCATCACGAGCGGGAACCACGATTCGGCGGTGCGGCTCGGCTTCGCGTCCAAGCTCCTCGAACGCGGTGGAGTCCATCTGCGGACACGGATCGAGGACATCGCGAATCCCGTCCTGCTGCCCATCGGGGACGCGCACATCGCCGTGTACGGGCTCCCGTACCTCGAGCCCAGGCTCGTCGCCGAGGCGCTCGGTGCGATCGGCGCGGGGCATGTCCCCGTCACCGCAGCAGCTCTCGACCGCGCGCGGGAGGATCTCGCCCGCCGTCGATCCGAAGGCACCGTGCACGCGATTGTCATGGCCCATACGTTCGCCGGTGGAGGCGCACCCAGCGAGAGCGAGCGGTCGCTGTCGGTCGGTGGACTCGACGTCGTTCCGCTGACGATGTTCGAGGGGTTCGACTACGCGGCGCTCGGCCATCTCCATGGGCGCCAGGAGCTCGCCCCGGGCATCCGCTACTCCGGCTCGCCGCTTGCCTATTCGTTCTCCGAGGCACGGCAGGCCAAGGGGGCCTGGATGCTCGACGTCGGGCCCGACGGAATCACGTCGATCAGCCCGATTGGCTGGCCCAGCAGGCACCGCCTCGCCGTCCTGCGCGGCACCCTCGAGGAACTGCTTTCGGATGGGGCACATTCCGACGCCGAGTCCGCCTATTGCCACATCACGCTCACCGATCCCGAGCGGCCCCAGCGCGCCATGGAGCGCCTCCGCGCGCGGTTCCCGCTCGCCGTCGCCCTCGCCTTCGATCCGCAGGGCGTCACGCGGAACGCAGTGGCGAACTACAGCGAGCGGGTCGCGTCGGCGCGGAGCGACCTGGACCTCTGCTGCGGCTTTCTCGACCACGTCCGAGGCCGTTCTGCAAACGAGACTGAACAGGCCGCTCTGGCCGAGGCGCTCGAGGCCGTGAGGCTCGCGGAGGTGTCCCGATGAGGCTGCACCGGCTGGAAATCAGCGCGTTCGGGCCGTTCGCCGGGAACGAGCGGATCGACTTCGACGCTCTCGCAGAGCATGGGCTGTTCCTGCTCAACGGACCGACAGGTGCCGGGAAGACCAGCATCCTCGACGCCGTGTGCTTCGCGCTGTACGGGAGCCTGCCAGGGGCCAGGCAGGGGAGCAAGGCGCTCAAGAGCCACCACGCGGCCGCGGAAGCGGAACCATCGGTCCTCCTTGAGTTCACTGCCCAGGGGCGTCGCTTCGAGGTCAGGCGGAGCCCGGAATGGTCCCGGCCGAGCGCCCGCTCGTCGGCGGGCTGGGTTATTCAGAAGGCGTCGACCCACGTCCGCGAGCTCAGCGACGGGGAGTGGCGCCCGCTCACGTCCCGTAATGACGAGGCGGGCGCACTCCTGGGCGACGTCCTGGGAATGGCACGCGAGCAGTTCACGCGGGTGGTCCTGCTGCCGCAGGGCGAGTTCGCGTCCTTCCTGCGGGCGAAGGCATCGGAGCGGGTGGACCTGCTCGAGAAGCTGTTCGGCACGCAGCGCTTCGCTGAGGTGGAGGCACAGCTCGGGGTCCTAGCCCAATCGGCCCGAACCGCCGCCGAGATTGCGGAGCAGGCGGCCGTGGCCCACGTCATGAGGCTCGAGGCCGAGGTCGCGGCGCACGCCGGGCCCTCCGCCGGCGTACGGGGCTTCAGTCGTGAGGACTCAGATCACCCCGGGTCTGATCACATCGGCTCTGATCACACCGGGTCTGATCACATGGGGCCTGGTCACCCCGCTTCGGTCTCGGTCCCCGCGCTTGATCCAGATGCGCCGGTCGAACCGGCCCACGTCAGGGCGATGTTCGCGTGGGCGGACGAGGCGTTCGGGTGGCAGCACGAAGTCGCTGCCGAGGAACGCGAGACCGCCAACAAGACGGTGGCTGCCGCGCGCGCGGAGGCCGAGGCGCTCGAGCGAGCTCTCGAGGATACCGGTGAGCTTGAGCTCGCGCGGGCCCGTAAGGCCGCGTGGGAGGCGGGTGCCGGGGAGCATCTCGAACGGAACCGGCGACTTGCAGGCCATCGGGCGGCCAGCAGCCTGCGCGCGGCCCTGACCGAGGCCGACCGGTCGTCGAAGGTGCTGGCAACGGCCACGGTTGGCGCGTTCGCAGCCCTCGAGGCCGCCGCCGCGGTGGGATGGACCCCAGAGCCGAGACTCGCGGCACCGCTCGGTGCAGCGGGGGAACCGGGAACTGGGCCGGGGACCGGCGACCTATGGGACCCCGGAACTGGGCGGGGGATCCAGAGTGACGAGGAACCCCTGATCCCCGCGGTCGAAGAGGCGCGGAGGGCAGCCTCGTCTGCCTCTGCTGATGCCGCGGTCTTGGCAGAGCGCGTCTCCGTCGAACGGGAGCTTACCGAGCTCGAGGCCAGGGTCGGCGCCGATCGTGCGCTCCTTGCCGCAGCCACGGCCCGTGCCACGGCCTTCGCCGAGTCCGCGGACGCGCTTGACGCCGAACTCGCCGCGCTCGAGGAGGAACGCGCGCGCCTTGAGCCGGCAGCGGCGGCGCTCGCTGTCTCGAGGTTCGAGGCGGAATCTGCCGAGGCAGTCGTTACGGCGGTCCAGGAGCACGGGCAGGCCCTGCGGACGGTGAATGAGGCCGAGATGCAGTACGACGGGCTCCGTGCTGCGGCCCTGAACGCGAGGCAGTCGTGGCTCGAACTTCGGGAACGCAGGCTCGAGCAGACCGCGGCAGAGCTTGCTGCGCACCTCGCCGAAGGCGCACCGTGCCCCGTCTGCGGCTCACCCGAACACCCAGCGCCCGCCGTTGGCGCCCAGAATCCGCTCCTCCTCGTCGATGCCGAACGGGCTGCGGCCCGGGAGTCGGAGGCCGCGGTGGAAGATGAGCGCCGAGCCCGTGACGCCGTGGCCTCTGCCAGGGCGCGCCTCGCCGGCGTCGACGCCCGCGGAGGAGCAACCGACCCCGACAAGGCCGTGCGCCTCCTTGAGGAGAAGCTCGCAGGGGTGCAGAGGGCGGTTGAGGCGCAGGCGCGACTGACGCTCATCACGGGACGTAGGGGCGGGCTGGTCCAACGGCGCGACACCGCGCTGGCCGGGCGGGACGAGGCATCCGCCCTGCGCATCCGGGCCGAGGAGTCCGTGCTCCGCGCGAGCGAGGAAGTCGAGCGCAGGCGCGCTGAGGTGGAAGTGCTCCGCGCCGGATTCGCGACTGTCGAGGCACGCCGGGTCGACGTCGCGGCGCGTGCACGAACGCTCGGCGCGCTTGCGGACTCCCTCATAGGACACCGCAACGCGGAGGTCGCGAAGACTCGCGCCGCTGAGATTCTCAGCGCCGCGCTGGCGGAGACCGAGTTTCAGGATGAGGCTGCCGCGAGGTCCGCGCTCATGGACGCCGCAGACGCGGCACGAGCGGAGTCGCAGGCCTCGGATTACGACGCAGAGGGCCAACGGCTGAGCGGACTTTTCGGCTCGGCGGCCGTGCGCCGCGCCCTCGCCGCGGAGTCAGGGGGCGTCGCACCCTCCCGCGACGACCTCGCGAGGCTGCGCGCTTCTGAAGGGGAAGCAGAGCGCAGGCTCCGGGACGCCGATCTGGCAGCGACGGACGCCTCTGGAGCCCGGAAGCGGTGTCTCGCTCTGCGAGAGAGGTTCGAGGACTCGGTGCCGGCGCTCGAGAAGACCAGGGCGCGCTCCCACGCGCTGGGGGAGCTGGCTCGGACGGCCCGGGGACAGGGCGACAATGAGCGGCGCATGTCCCTCCACAGCTACGTCCTGGCCGCGCGCCTCGAGCAGGTCGCCACGGCCGCGACCGAGCGGCTGCTCGCCATGAGTGACGGCCGCTTCAGCCTTGAGCACTCCGACGCCCTCGCCGCGCGGGGTGCGGCCTCAGGACTCGGACTCGAGGTAGTGGACGGATGGACGGGCCAGAAGCGCGATCCGTCGACGCTCTCCGGCGGCGAGTCCTTCATGGCCTCGCTCGCCCTCGCGCTCGCCTTGGCCGATGTGGTCCAGCACGAGTCGGGGGGGATAGACATCGAGACCCTCTTCGTCGATGAGGGATTCGGCAGCCTCGACGAGCAGGCCCTCGAGCAGGTCATGGACGCGATCGAGGGCCTGCGGGCTGGCGGCCGGGTGGTGGGCCTTGTCAGCCATGTCCCGGAACTGAAGCAGCGCATCCCCGCCCAGATCCGCGTCAGCAAGGGGCGGGATGGGTCCCACGTTGAGTCGGTTGGGCTCGTGCCGGCGGTCCCGGCCTGAGGTCCCCTGCGGTCGGCTGGCCCCATCGTCCGGCAGGCGCCCTGCGAGCGGCACATGGTCGAAGCAGGCCAGACGTTAGGATGTGAGAGCTACCGGGTCCAGCACGGCGGGTGGCGGGGACGCCGTGCGTGTCGTTGAGGTGCCCGTGGCCGTCCGCGTCTCCCTGCTGTCCCGCTACGCCGTGCTGCCTCGGCTCGCCGGAACCAGCTTCATTCCCCTTGCGCTCATGGCACGCCTTCCGCTGGCCAAGCTCACCCTCGGCACTCTGACCCTCGTGTCGGTTGCCTCCAGCTCGTATGCGCTCGGCGGCCTCGCCGCTGGCGGCGTCGGCGTCGGTGCCGCGATCGGCGCCCCGGTCCTCGGGTGGATCGCCGACCGCACGGGGCAGCGCCGCGTGGTCCTGATTGCCGGCCTCGTCAATGCGGCCGCGATGGCGGCCATCGTCGCCGCATGCTACCCGCCCGGAGGGCTCCATGAGCCGCATGCGGGCATGGTGCTCCCGGCGGCTCTTGCGGCGGGTCTCACGAATCCCCAGGTGGGTCCACTCGCGCGGGCCAGATGGATGGCCCTCACCGAATCGCGGCCGCTCCGCGAGCTTGAGCGTGACGCCGCCTTCTCCTACGAGGGAACGGCGGACGAGGTGACGTTCGTCCTGGGCCCGGCGCTCGTCGGCGCACTGGCCGCCTTCGTCGCGCCGTGGCTGCCGCTCGTCGTCGCCGCACTAGTCTCGGCCGTCTTCGTCACGGCCTTCGCACTGCACTCCACCGCCGCGTCGGTTCGCCCCAAGCCGGGCCCGCGTGTACCAGCCGCCGGGTCCCGACGGCCCGGGGCCTGGGCCCCCGTCCTCATTCCGATAGGCGCCATGCTCGCTATGGGCGCCTACTTCGGCGGCACGCAGACCGCACTCACGGCGTTCGCGGGCGGGCTGCGCTCGGCCGAGGCCGCCGGACTCCTCTATTCCGCGCTGGGCCTGACCTCCGCGGTGGCGGCGCTCAGTGTCGCGGCGTGGCCATCCCGCTTCGTGCTCCCGGCTCGGTGGTCTGCCAGCGCCGCCCTCCTCTTGGGCGCCACGCTGCTTCTCTTCACGCCGCAGACCCTTGGCGCCATGACGCTCGTCATGCTGCTCGTTGGAATCCCCGTGGGGCCCATCATGGTCACGGTCTATGCCATCGGTGGGAGGCTCGCGCCCGCCGGCCGAGTCGGCACGGTCATGACGGCACTCGCGAGCGGGCTCGTGGCGGGTGTGGCCCTCGGAGCGGGCTGGGCGGGCGCGCTGGCCGAATCGGGCGGCCCGCAGTCTGCGTACACCGTTCCGATCACGGCGGCCGGGGTGCTCCTCCTCCTGGGCGTCGTCGTGATGGTCCTGCGCCGCGGACGCGGCTGACCTGTCGGGAGGCCCGCGCTTGGCTCCGGCGCATGGTTGGGGCGCTCAGCCGACGGCCCCCGCCAGGATCCCGCGGCCGCTCAGCCGACGGCGCTGGCTATCCGCGTCGCCGCGGCCTGGAGGGCCGCCCCGATGGGGGCGCTGTCGACGGCGTCGGCACTGAGGTAGACGACGGCCAGCGCGGCCGGCCGGTGGTGGGGCAGCAGGAGCGGGACCGCGACCGAGGCCGTCCCCGGGATCACTTCGTCATGGCTCAGCGCGTACCCGCGCACGCGCGACTCGTCGGCCTCGCGCCGGTAAGGCACCCCCGGCACACGCTGTTCCCACTCCGTGCGGCCGAGCGCCGACTGGATCGCGATGCCGGGGCCGCCCCGGTCGAGGGGGTGGCGGGTCCCCGGGTGCTGGGCGAGGGTGGCCCCGTTGTGCTGGGGCTCCACCGTGGCGAGGGTGATGCAGTCCGTGCGGTCCCACAGCGCCACGAACGAGGTCATGCGCAGCTCTGCGGCGAGCCGCCCGAGCTCGGGGAGTGCGGCGGCCTGGAGGTCCCGGGACACCGATCGGGCCAGGACGGCTAGCCCTGCACCTGGCTGCAGTCGACCCGAGTCGTCGCGCGTCACGAGGGCGTGGTCCTCGAGCGTGCGTACAATCCGATAGGCGATCGAGCGGTGCACGTCCAGCTGGGCCGAGAGCTCCGCGATCGTCAGGGGCGTCCGGGCCTCGGCGAGGATCTCGAGGGCGCGGATGCCGCGCGAGAGGGTCTGGGAGTGCGGGCCGGTCTCGGCGGTGCGGGGCATGGGTACGTCCTCACGAAGGTCTGGCCCGACTGGAGCGCGATGCGTTCTATATCGGCACACCCAGTTCAAATATCGAACAGTGGTTCCAAGTATCGGGCAGGCATGCCGGCGGCGCAAGCAGCCTCGATTCGGGCGGCGTCGTGCTCCCCGAAGCGCGCGAGCCATTCGGCGCACCGACCGCACCGCTCGCCGCACACCTCGGCCGAGGGGAATGCTACCGGTGTGCCCCATCTCACATCTCGTGTATCCTGCTCTTTATTGACCGACCAATCGGTAAGTAAATCGGTAAAGCAATTGCCGAGAGGCGGCTGCCTCGAGGCAGGTCGAGTCAATGCCTTTTGGCCCCCGTGCCCCGCACCCTAAACCACGGAGTTCGAATGACCCAGGCAGTCAACGCTGGCCGACCCTCTTCCGCGATGTCGCGTGAGGAGCGTCGGGTTCTGGCCGGCACTCTCGTCGGCACCACGATCGAGTGGTACGACTTCTTCATCTATGCCCAGGCGGCCGGCGTCGTGCTCGGCCCGCTCTTCCTCGCCCCCGTCGCCAAGGAGAACCCGGGCCTGTCCCAGGTGATCGCCTTCGCGACGATCGGCATCTCGTTCCTCTTCCGCCCCCTCGGGGCGATCGTTGCCGGCCACCTGGGCGACCGCCTGGGCCGCAAGCAGATGCTCGTGTTCACGCTCATCATGATGGGCCTCTCCACGTCCCTCATCGGCGTGCTGCCCACCTACGCGCAGGTCGGGGCACTGGCACCGGTCCTGCTGATCCTGCTCCGTGTGCTGCAGGGCTTCTCGGCCGGTGGCGAGTGGGGCGGAGCAGCGCTCATGTCCGTCGAGCACGCGCCGAAGGGCCGCCGCGGCTACTTCGGCGCCTATCCGCAGATCGGCGTTCCGATCGGCATGATCCTCGCCACCTTCACGCTCTGGCTGCTGACCACGGTAATGGGCCCGGCCTTCGCCCAGTGGGGCTGGCGCCTGCCCTTCCTGTTCTCGATCGTGCTGATCGTGGTCGGCTACATGATCCGCCGCGCGGTGGAGGAGAGCCCGGTCTTCCTGGCGCTCCAGGAGCGCCGCAAGGAGTCCTCGGCCCCCCTCGGGCAGCTGTTCCGGTACAACTGGAAAGAAGTCATCCTCACCGCGGTCATCTTCATCGCGAACAACGCGGCCGGCTACCTGCTCATCGCCTACTTCGCCACCTACGCGGTCAAGGTGCTCAAGATGGACCAGCCCACGGTCCTGCTCGCCACGACGCTGGCCTCCTTCGGCTGGCTCGTCTTCACGCTCTGGGGCGGGCTGATCTCCGACAGGCTGGGCCGGATCCGCACGTTCCAGATCGGCTACGCGTTCCTCGCGCTGTGGGCGGTGCCGATGTGGTTCCTCATCGACACGAAGGACATCGTCTGGTACTTCGTGGCCATCTTCGTCATGACGATCGGCCTCGGCCTGTCCTACGGCCCGCAGTCGGCACTCTACGCCGAGATGTTCCCTGCCCGGGTGCGCTACTCGGGGGTCTCGATCGGCTACGCCCTCGGCGCGATCCTCGGCGGCGCGTTCGCCCCGATGATCGCCGAGATGCTCATGAACCAGTTCAAGATGTCCTGGACGATCGGCGTCTACATCGCGATTGCCGCGGTCATCTCCCTCATCGCCGTCTCGCTCGTGAAGGAGACCAAGGGGGTCGACCTCCACGTGGAAGAGGCCCACGCCGACTACGTCCGCGAACACCCCGATGCCGTGCACTGAGCCAGTACTGGCCGCGCTCACCTGATCGGGCGCACGACGGCGGGCCGTCCCCTTTTGGGGGTGGCCCGCCGTTGCGCTGTGGCCGCCGCGCTGCCTGCGAGGCTGGGGCGGACTCCGGGTCTGTGCGCGCGTCGTCAACCGCCGTGCGCGTGGACCGCGGCGCCCGTCCACGGACCTGCGGGACAGTGGTGGCATGGAGCACAGGATGTCAGGGCGCTGGGCCGCCGTCGCAGCAACCGCCGGCGGAGCCGCCCATCTGGCCATGGTCCCCGCAGGCGGCTGGATGGCCGTCCTCGCGGGCGCGATGGCCGCCGCATGCACGCCCTGTGCCTGGCACTTGTGGCGCGGACCCAGCCTGCGCGCGGGCCACGCAGTCATCGCCATGTCGGTGGCCATGGCGCTCGTCCACGCGGTACTCGTGCTCGGCGCGTTCGGCGGGGCCCACGGCGGAGGGCACGCCCACGGCGCCCAAGCCGCGCTCTCCGGGGGCCTAGCGGACGGCCATGCGACGACCATGCTGGCGGTCATCGCGGTCGAGCTCCTCACCGCCTTCGCCGCCGCGGCATGGGTGCGCCGACAGCGGCTGACGCGCGGCGCCGTCGTGCGCTGAGCGATCCGTCACAGCGAGCGCCGTTCCGCGGCAGCACGGCGGTAGGGTGTGCCGGTGAGTACGACCCAGAACCCGGCCGACGGTACCGAGATCTCGTACGACGCCGCGGGGAGCGGCCCCGCCGTCGTCCTCCTCCACGGATCAGCGCTCTCAAGGGCAATCTGGCGCGGGCTCGGCTATGTCAAGGCGCTCGACGGCTTCACGGTGGTGCGCATCGATCTGCGCGGCCACGGCCGCAGCGGCAAGCCGGACCACGCGGCCGCGTACCGCATGCCGCGGCACACCGGCGATGTCCTTGCCGTCCTCGACGCCGAGGGGATCCCCAGGGCCCACGTGGCGGGCTACTCGCTCGGCTCGCGCGTCGCCTTCTCGCTCGCAGCCACCGCACCCGATCGCACCACCTCCCTGACCGCACTCGGAGGCACCTTCAGGCCGCAGCGCGGCGAGGTGGCCAAGGTCTTCTTCCCGGGGTACCTCGAGGCCCTCGAGTCCGGCCGGATCGAGGCCTTCGTGGAGGGGCTCGATGCCGCCGGAAAGCGGTTGGACCCTGCCACCCGCCAGGCGTTCCTCGCCAACGACCCCGCCGCGCTCGCCGCGTGCTTCGCCGGCACCGAGGAGGACCCGGGGCTGCCCGAAGCCGTCATCGCCCAGCTGGCGCTGCCCGCCCTCCTCATGGCAGGCACGCGCGACCCGCAGCGGCTCGAGGATTCGCGGCGGGCCGCGCAGCTGATGCCGAATGCTCGTTTCATCGAGCTGCCCGGGCGCACCCACGCCGGCACCCTCGCGCCGGCGGGGCCGATCCTCGACGAGCTGGTGCCGTTCCTGCGGGCGGCGTCGTAGGCGGACCCGCGGGGTCCTCAGGACGGCTTGGCTCCGCGCGGGCCGCCGCGCCTACAGCCCGTCGACGCGCTCGGCCCAGGCGTCCGGGCCCCCGAGGCGCAGCGCGCCCGCCGTCCACGCGGCCATGCGGGCGTAGGCGCGGCGCCGGATGGGTGCGGGCGAGAGGAAGATGTCATGCATCGCGCCGGGTACCCGCACGATAGTGACGTTCTCGCCCAGTGAGAGCGCGCGGTGGGCCACCCTGTCGACGTTGATCGCCACGTCGGCCGACGCCGCGTCGTCGCGCCACTGCGGGGACAGGTAGCTCTTGTCCGAGAGGAGCACCAGCACCGGGAGCTCGAGCCTGAGCCCTTGGGCCACCTGATCCTGGCCGACGAAGACCGCAGCGAGGAATCCGGGAGGGAGCTGGAAGGCCTTCGCCGGCCGCCAGAGCGCGTTGTACGTCCATTCGCCGCCGAGCTCTGCAGAGATGGTCCGCGCGTAGTTGCCCGAATCGATGCCCGGCAGCGCACGGTGGGGCAGGAGCCTCGCATGGGCCTCAAGAAGGGGGGCCATGGCGCGGCGGGCGATCTCGGATGCCTGGAATTCGAGCCACGGGCTGTTGAGGACAACGGCGTCGACCGACTCGGGGTGCCGCGCGGTCCAGAGGCTCAGGATGAGCCCTCCCGTCGAGTGGCCGAGCAGGAGCAGCCGACGCCGCGGCGCGCGCGAGGAGGCCGCGTCGTCGTGCGTCGGTTGTCCCATGGCCGTCAGGGCGGAGGCAATGTCGGCATCGAAGTCGGTCAGGCTCGAGGCGTCGCCGGGTACCTTGCCGGGGCGGAGGCTCCGACCGAAGCCGTGCAGGTCAAGGGCATAGAAGCGGGCCCCGGCTCGGTGCCAGAACTCGGCAAGCGGGCGCTGGAAGAAGTAGTCGCTCCATCCGTGCACGTACAGCACGTCCGTGCCGATGGCCGGCTTGCGCCACCACCGTCTCGACGCCCCCCGGTACCGCACGAGGGTGGCGGGCTCGCCGTCGTGACCCGCGAGCGTCAGCTGCTCGAAGCCGTCTCCGAGACCATCCGGAACCCAGCCCCGCGCCTCGTCTCCCGTACGGATCCGCGCCATGGAGTCGATGCTAGCTGCGGGCGGTGCCTCGCGGGAAAGGTTCAGGCTCCAGAGACGATCAACCTACCGCCGCCCGGTAGGAGGTCGGAGGAAGGCCGTAGGCGGCCCGGAAGATCCGGGAGAAGTGCGCCGAGTCGGTGAATCCCCAGCGTGCGGCGATGGCAGTGACCGGCCGGTCGGCCAGCACCGGGTCGCGGAGGTCGCGCCGGCAGCGCTCGAGCCGGCGCTCGCGGATGGACGCCGAGACGGTGGTCCCGAGCTCCCGGAAGAGGTCGTGGAGGTGGCGGGTCGAGATGAAGTGTGCCGCCGCGATGGAGCCGGGGGAGAGGGCCTGATCGGGCAGGTGGACCTCGATGTAGTCGTGGATCCGCGCGAGCAGCATCTGGTGCGGATCGCGGGAGGCGGCCGAGCGGAGGTCGAGCTCTCCGTTGAACAGCGTCGTGACGAGGTCGAGCGCGTTGTTGATGAGCCGTGAACCGTTGGGGCCGGCCACGGCGGCCAGATTCTCCGACAGCCGCACGAGGAAGGGAGCCACGAGCGCCCCGAGGCCGTCGGAGCCGCTCATGGACGTGGCCGTGATCTGGGCCATGGCGTCCGGAGGGAGGTCGAGGGCCGCGTGGGGGAACATGAGCACGAGCGAGCGGAAGTCGCCGTCGAACGCGAGCGTGTACGGCCGGTCCGTGGAGTAGACGGCGAGGTTGCCGGGCGTGAGGACCGCCTCGCGGCCGTCCTGCAGGAGGAGCCCCGTTCCCGCGAGCTGGATGCTCAGCTTGAAGTACTTGCGCTCCGACGCGGCGACGAGCTCGCTCGTGCGCAGCACCGTGTGACTGCTCGCCGCGACCTCGATCATGCTCAGGTCCCGCGAGGCCAGATGCCTGCCGCGCATGCTGCCCTCGAACCCCGACCGACGGTCGGCCTCGACGTGGAGCGGGACGAAGGAGGCCGAGACCGCGCGCCGCCACGAGTCGAAGTCGTGGGCGAGCGTGACCTCGAGGCCCTCGGCAGTCTGGATAGCGCTCATGCTGCCACCCCGGCCAGGAGGCCGTCGAGGAGGCAGTCCAGCTGGGCAACGAGCTGGCCCGTGCCGTGGTGGCCGGGGGAGAGCGTGGCCGTGATCTGGGCACCGAGCACGAGGTCCATGACGGCGCCGACCGCCGCGGTGAGTTCCGCCGCGGATCCCTGCCCGGCGGCGTCGTGCGCCTGCGACCCGGTGAAGCCCGCCTCGCGCAGGAGGCCGGCGAGGGCCGAGCGCCACTGGTCCATGGACCGCTCGTGCAGCGCGGCCTTCGCAGGATCGCGCAAAGCCTTGTTCCAGAAGGCGATGGCCACGCGAGCCTCGGCGAGGCGCTCCTCGTCGAGCGGCAGGATCTCGTGACAGTAGGCCCGCAGCGCGTCACGGCCGGACAGCCCGGCGGTGGCACCGTCCATGCGCCGGTTGGTCTGGGCGAAGACGTGCTCGAAGGCGAAGTCCAGCAGTCGGTCCTTCGAGTCGAAGTAGGGCTTGAGGGCGCCGTTCGCGAAGCCTGCCTCCGCCGCGATCTCGCGCATCGTCGCGGCGTCGATCCCGCGCTCCGCGATGACCCGCCACGTGGCGTCGACGAGCTCGAGTCGCCTCTGGTCGTGGTCGACGATCTTCGGCATCTGCCCTCCCACCTCTTTTTTCTACAACCGTTGTGATTCAGCTTACAGTTCGTTATTCTCTACGTCTATAGAAAAAACTCCTTCGCCTACCCCAGGAGATCGCCATGAGCACGGAGACCACCATCCACGACCACGCGTGCCACGAGGCTGAAGGCGTCGAGCCGGAGGCTCAGGCCGCGGGCCAGTATGCCCTCGCGACGGCCGCCGAGGTCTCGGCCGCGCGCGGCATCCTTGAGCGCGCCGGCCTGTGGCACGAGACAACGCGCATCGCGTATCTCGGCCTCGTCGACCCGCCCCGCGGCCGGGGAGGGGATCACGAGGGCATCGACCGCCGCTTCCGCGCGTTCCTGCACGACGTCGCCGGTGCTGCGCCGCACGACGTCACCCTTTCGGTGACGCGCGGCGAGGTGGACTCGGACGTCGAGCTCGACACCGCGGTGTCGGGCGAGCTGCCCGTCCTCGAGGAGGAGTTCGAGGCCGTCGAGGAGATCCTCAACGCCGATCCGCGCTGGCTCGCCGCCCTCGAGGCACGCGGCCTCGCGGTCTCCACGGTACGGGTCGCACCGCTGTCGGCCGGCGTCTTCGACTACCCCGAGGAGAAGGGCCGCCGGATCCTGCGCGGCCTCGCGTTCGTGCAGGAGCACGAGACTGACAGCCCGTGGGCACACCCCGTGGACGGCCTCGTCGCGTACGTCGACGTCGTGAACCGCAGCGTGGACCAGGTGCTCGACTTCGGCGTGGTCCCGGTCCCGGCCGAGCACGGCAACTTCACCGACCCCGAGCTGACCGGGCCGATCCGTACCACCCAGAAGCCCATCGAGATCATCCAGGCCGAGGGACCGAGCTTCACGGTCATGGGCGGCAACCATGTCGAGTGGGAGCGCTGGAGCCTCGACGTCGGCTTCGATGTGCGCGAGGGCCTTGTGCTGCACAACATCGCCTTCGACGATGCGTCCGCAGGACAGAGCACGGGACAGGGCGCAGGGCAGAGCACAGGACAGGGCACAGGAGAGCCGGGCGATCCCCGCCCCGCGCGCCGTCGTCGGATCCTGGACCGTGCCTCGATCGCGGAGATGGTCGTGCCGTACGGCGACCCGTCCCCGGTGCGCTCGTGGCAGAACTACTTCGACACCGGCGAGTACCTCGTGGGCCAGTTCGCCAACTCCCTCGAGCTGGGCTGCGACTGCCTCGGCGAGATCACCTACCTCAGCCCCGTGGTGAGCGACGCGTTCGGCAGGCCCCGGACCATCGCGAACGGCATCTGCATGCACGAGGAGGACTGGTCCATCCTGTCCAAGCACTCGGACCTGTGGAGCGGGGTCAACTATGTGCGGCGCAACCGCCGTCTCGTCATCAGCTTCTTCACCACGATCGGCAACTACGACTACGGCTTCTACTGGTACCTCTACCTCGACGGCACGATCGAGTTCGAGGCCAAGGCCACCGGCGTCGTGTTCACGAGCGCCCAGCCGTCCAAGGACTACCCGTACTCGTCCGAGATGGCGCCGGGGCTCGGTGCGCCGTTCCACCAGCACCTCTTCAGCGCACGCCTCGATTTCGCGCTCGACGGCGGCCCGAACCGCGTCGAGGAGGAGGACGCCGTGCGCGTGCCGATGGGCCCCGGGAACGAGCGCGGCAACGCGTTCACGCGCAAGCGCACCGTTCTGGCCCGCGAGTTGGAGGCCGCACGCGACGCCGAACCTGCGCTCGGCCGATCGTGGGTCGTCTCGAACCCGTCCTCCCTCAACCGGCTCGGCGAGCCGGTCGCGTACAAGATCCATTCCCAAGGTCAGCCGACCCTCCTTGCCGACCCCGCGTCGTCGGTCGCGGGCCGCGCGGCGTTCGCTACGAAGGCCCTCTGGGTCACCCAGTACGACGAGGCCGAGCGGTACCCGACGGGAGACTTCGTCAACCAGCACCCGGGCGGCGCGGGCCTGCCGGCCTATCAGGCGCAGGACCGCGACATCGACGGGACCGACCTCGTCGTGTGGCACACGTTCGGGCTCACGCACTTCCCGCGTCCCGAGGACTGGCCCATCATGCCCGTGGACCACGTGGGCTTCAAGATCCGCCCCGAGGGCTTCTTCGACCGCAGTCCGGTCCTCGATGTTCCCGCGCCGGTATCCGGCGGCCACTGCCACATGTAGCCCGTTCGTGCTGCGGGCAGGCCCCGCCACGCGCACGACGGCGCGCGCTCGCCTCCCGCGGTGGGCGCGCGCCGTCGTCCTCCGGGTCCGGCGTGCGGCGCGCTGCGCCGCTCCAGCTCGCGTGGACAACAACCGTTCGCTGTGCGACAAGTCACACCGTGTGCTGCTGCAGCACGATGGTTCTGCGGCCACCGCACTGCTCCCGATGCACCCCCGGCGGCATCCGCTCCCCGGCCGCTCCCAGAACCCCCCCGACATACTTGGAGGAACCATGAGCACCTCGACAAGCGCGCAGCGCACGGCGAAGGAGGGAGCAGTGGCCCAGGCCGCCCCCCACGGGCGCCAGCGCCGCCTCGGCGTCGCGTCGGTGACCCTCATGATCATCGCGGCGTCCGCTCCGCTGACCGTCCTGGCCGGAGGCGTGACGACGACGTTCGCCGTGACCGGCCTGCTCGGAGTCCCGCTGTCCTACCTCGTGCTCGGCGCCATCCTCGCGGTCTTCGCCGTCGGGTACGCCGCCATGAGCCGCCACGTGACCAACGCCGGCGCGTTCTACGCCTACGCGGCGCAGGGCATCTCCCGTCCCGCCGGCGTGGGCGTCTCGCTCGTGGCGCTCATGGCCTACAACCTCATGCAGGTGGGCATCTACGGGCTCTTCGGCTTCACGGTCTCCTCGCTCCTTGCCGAACGCTTCGGCATCGACATCCCGTGGTGGGCGGCGGTGCTCGTGTGCATCGCGGTGGTCGCGGTCCTCGGCGTCAATCGCGTGGACCTCTCGGCGAAGGTGCTCGGCATCCTCGTGGCGCTCGAGTTCCTCGTGGTGATCGTGTATGACGTTGCCGCGTTCGCCGCCGCCCCCGAGGGCATCACCGCCGAGCCCCTGTCGCCGTCGAGCCTGTTCGTCCCGGGCGTCGGCGCCGTGCTCTCATTCGGCGTCGCGGCCTTCATGGGCTTCGAGTCCGCCGCGATCTACGGCGAAGAGGCCAAGGACCCCCACCGCACGATCCCGCGCGCCACCTACACCGCCGTGGGCATCATCGCGCTGTTCTACGCGGTCTCCTCGTGGGCGATGGCCGTGGGCGTAGGCCCCTCGCAGCTTGCCGACCAGGCTGGCCAGCAGGGCCCGGACCTCGTCTTCACCTTCCTCGGGTCCCACGTCGGCCAGATCGCCGCGGACATCGCCCAGGTGCTGTTCATCACGAGCCTCTTCGCCGCGCTGGTGAGCTTCCACAACGCCGTTGCACGCTACTTCTTCTCGCTCGGCCGCGAGCGTGTCCTGCCCGGCTGGCTCGAGGCCACGAGCCACCACGGCGCGCCCAAGGCCGGCTCGCTCGTGCAGACCGGCATCGCCGTTGTCGTGACTGTCGCGTTCGCCATCGCCGGGAACGGCTCCGACCTCGGCCCGCTGTACCCGGTGCTGACCATGTTCACGTGGCTCACGAACGCCGGCGCCATGGGCCTCGTGCTGCTCATGGCGATCGTCTCCGCTGCCGTGATCGGCTTCTTCCGCCGGCGCCGCATCGCCAGCGTCGGGATCTGGACGTCCACCGTGGCGCCAGGCCTCGGGGCCGTCGCGCTCGCCGTCGTGTTCGGTCTCATCGTGGCGAACTTCGACGTTCTGCTCGGCCTCACCGAGCCGAGCGTCCTCAGCTGGGTCCTTCCGGCGATCGTGGTACTGCCAGGCGTCATCGGGATCGTCTGGGCGCTCCGGCTCCGTGGCACGCACCCGGCCCTGTACTCGCGCATCGGCCATGGCGAGGAGGGGAAGGCCCACCACCTCGGCGACGACGACTGACTCCTCGGCGCTGTCTGGCGGGCGCTCCCGACGTCGGAGCGCGACCCAGCTGCTGCCCCGCCCGTGACTACCGTGCCGTCACGTCCTACCGTGGACGTGACGGCACGGTTCTGTGTGCTCCGCTTGCGTGACCGCCGCCTCCGCAGGTCGCTTCCGGCGTTGCGGCCGCTTCCGGGTGCGCGCGTGTTGCGTGCCCCGTCGGTACAGTGGCGGACCCTACGGTTCCGGGCCGCGCACGCGACGAGAGGAGCGATGGAGGTGACGACATGACGGACGGCACGGACAGCCGACGCGGGGAGGAGCTCAGACGCAGGCTCGAGCACGCGGCCGAGCTGCGGGCAGGCGGGGTGGCGCAGGGTCCCGAGGAAGCCGAGGAGATCGCGCGGGAGGACGAGCTCAACCGCAGGCGTCGCCGGGTCGACAGTGCCCGGCGGGCCGACTACCTCATCCGGGACGCGATGGCGCGCGGCGAGTTCGACCACCTCGAGTACGCCGGCAAGCCTATCCCGAACCTCGACAACGCCAATGATCCCGACTGGTGGATCAAGGGCCTCATCCAGCGCGAGCAGCTCACGGGACTCGGCCCCGAGGCCCTGGTCCTGAGGGTGGAGGACGAGCGGCTTGAGGCCACGCTCGACGCGCTCCACACCGAGGGCCAGATCCGCGAGAGCCTCGAGGCGTTCAACCGGCGCGTCATCGAGGCGCGCCGCCAGCTCCTCGGCGGGCCGCCTGTCATCACGAAGACGCGCGACATCGAAGCCGAGGTGCGCGCCTGGCACGAGCGGCGCACGGTCGCGGCGGCAGCCCGCGCGGAAGAGGAGGCGCACGACGACGCCGCTCGCCCGCCGTCGTTCTGGCGGCGGCTGGTCGGCAGACGCCGCGAAGGTGGTTGACCTGCAGCGACCGCGGTGGGTGAGCGCAGCCCCGCGGTGGTTGAGCGCAGTCGAAACGACGAAGCGGAGCGGAAACCCGAGGGGTTTCTGCTCCGCTCCGCACTCGATCACCGCAGCAGGCGACCTCAGTAGCTGGCCGGCCGCTCGCCGTCGTCCTGTGCGGAAGACGCGCCCGGCGCCGCGAAACGCGAGGCGAGCTCCTCGCTCGAGCGGGCGAGGATCGCCACGTCCGCGCCCACGAGCACGAAGCGCGCGCCGCGGTCGATGTAGTGCCGCGCGCTCGACTCGACGAACGCGTTGACGCCGGCGGGTTTCCCGGCCTTCTGGGCGGCGTCGAGGCACCGTTCAACCGCGGCCCGCACCTCGGGGTGCTCCTGCTGGCCGAGGAGTCCCATGGACGCCGCGAGGTCGGACGGGCCGATGAAGATCCCGTCCACCCCGTCCACCGCCAGGATCTCCTCGACCTTGGCGACCGCCTCGGCGGTCTCGATCTGGACCGTGAGCGAGATCGTCTCGTCCGCGCGCGCGAGGTAGTCCGGGATGCGGTTCCACCGGGCGGCGCGGGCGAGGGCGGAGCCGACGCCGCGGACGCCGTGGGGCGGGTACCGCACGCCCGCGACGGCGGCACGGGCCTGCTCGGCGTCGTTGACCATGGGGATCAGGAGGTTCTGGGCCCCCAGATCGAGGTACTGCTTGATCAGCACCGTGTCGTTCCACGGCAGCCGGACCATGGGCAGCACCGGGTAGCCGTGCACCGCGTGCAGCTGGGCCAGGACCGACTCGAGCGAGTTCGGGCTGTGCTCGGCATCGATGAGGAGCCACTGCGCGCCGGAGCCGGCCATGATCTCGGCCACCAGCGGACTGCCCGAGCAGACCCACAGGCCGATCTGCGCGCTGGGGCCCTCGGGGCCGGCGCCTGTCTGGGCCTGGGCGAGGGCGTGGCGGAACGTCTTCTCGGGCTCTAGACGAAACGGCATGTCACCGTCCCCAGGGGCCCGTAGTCGGCGTAGACCGTGTCGCCCTCGTAGACCCACATGGGCCGGGTGAACGAGCCGGCGAGGATGAGGTCCCCCGCACGCAGGTCCTGCCCGTGCTGGGCGAGCTTGTCCGCGAGCCACGCCACGCCTGTGGCCGGGTGATTGAGGACGCCGGCCGCCACGCCGGTCTCGACGATCTCCTGGTTGCGGTACAGGAGGGAGGCGATCCAGCGGAGGTCGGTCTCGTGCGGTCGCACCGGGCGGCCGCCCACCACCATCGCCCCGAGCGCGGCGTTGTCCGAGATGGTGTCCACGATGGTGCGGCCCTCCATCTCGATCCTCGAGTCGAGGATCTCGAGCGCTGGCACCACGTAGTCGGTCGCGTCGAGCACGTCGAACAGCGTGACAGCTGTTCCGTTCGGGCCACGGCCCGTGAGGTCCTTGCCGAGCTTGAACGCGAGCTCGACCTCGATGCGCGGATGCGTGTAGCGCTTCCACTCGACGACGGCACCGTTCTCGAGGACCTGGTCGTCGAAGATGACGCCGTAGTCCGGCTCGGTGATGCCCGTGGCCGCCTGCATGGCCTTCGACGTGAGGCCGATCTTGCGCCCCGCCACCCGCCGTCCCTCGGCCTCGAGCCGACTGGCCCAGAGCTTCTGGACCGCGTACGCGTCCTCGACGTCCATGCCCTCGTACCGGGTGTGGAGGAGCGGGACGGGCGTGCGCGTCCGCCCGGCCTCCACGAGCTCGTCGGCGATCGCCGCGATGGTCTCCTCGTTCAGCATCGGATCAGAGCTGGTTGCCGAGCTTGAAGCCCTTGGAGGCCTCGCCGTGGTACGAGCCGGACTCGTCGCCGGCACGGGTGTAGGAGAACCCGTCCGCGCCGATCGTCACGTCCAGCTCGGAGGACTCGGTGCGCTCGATGATGGGCTGGGGGTTGCCGTCGAGGTCGAGGACGAGGGAGGCCTCGGTGTACCAGGAGGGGACGACCGGGTTGCCCCACCAGTCGCGGCGCTGGTTGTCGTGGACGTCCCACGTGACCACGGGGTTGTCCGGGTCGCCGGTGTAGTAGTCCTGCGTGTAGATCTCCACGCGGTGCCCGTCCGGGTCGAGGATGTAGAGGTAGAACGCGTTCGAGACGCCGTGGCGGCCCGGGCCGCGCTCGATCCGGTCCGACATGCGCAGCGCGCCGAGCTTGTCGCAGATCGCGAGGATGTTGTGCTTCTCATGCGTCGCGAACGCGACGTGGTGCATGCGCGGGCCGTTGCCGCCCGTCATCGCGGTGTCGTGGACGGTCGGCTTGCGGCGCATCCACGCGGCGTAGACCGTGCCCTCCTCGTCCTGGATGTCCTCCGTGACGCGGAAGCCGAGGTCCTGCATGAACTTCGTGGCACGCGGGACGTCCGGGGTGACCTGGTTGAAGTGGTCGAGGCGGACGAGCGAGCCGGGCGTGTAGAGGTCGTAGCGCCACGCGAGCCGCTCGACGTGCTCGACGTCGTGGAAGAACTCGTAGGGGAAGCCCAGCGGATCCGTCACCCGTACCGAGTCGCCGATGCCCTTCGTGAAGCCGTCCTTGCGGCGCTCCACGCGGCAGCCGAGCTCGGTGTAGAACGCGATGGCCGCATCGAGGTCTTCCGGCGTGCGCACGCGGTACGAGAACGCGGCGACGGCGGCGACGGGGCCCTTCCGGAGCACGAGGTTGTGGTGGATGAACTCCTCGAGCGAGCGCAGGTAGATCGCGCTCTCGTCCTCCTCCGTGACGGTGAGCCCGAGCACGTCGACGTAGAAGTCCCGCGAGCGCTTCAGGTCGGTGACCACGAGCTCCATGTACGCGCAGCGCAGGATGTCCGGGGCGGGCGCGGAGGGGGTGGGGATCGGGTTGCTGCAGGAGATCGGGGCCTCCTGCGACACGTAGAACCCCGAGGAAGTGAGGGTCATGTCTTCACGGTTGGTCATGGCAGCGTCCTTGCTTTCAGTGAGGTGAATGGTGGCTTGCGGGGATCAGCGGGGGTCCGGGTCGTCGATATCCGACTCGGTGTGAAGCTCCTGCTTGCCGAACGTCGGGTTGTGCACCTTGCCGAGGGTGATGTGCACGGCCTGCTGGTCGGTGTAGAAGTCGATCGAGCGGTAGCCGCCCTCGTGGCCCAGGCCCGAGGCCTTCACGCCGCCGAACGGCGTGCGCAGGTCGCGCACGTTGTTCGAGTTGAGCCAGACCATGCCGGCCTCGACGGACTGGGCGAAGTTGTGGGCCCGCTTGAGGTCGTTGGTCCACACGTAGGCGGCCAGGCCGTACCTCGTGTTGTTCGCGAGCTCGAGGGCCTCTGCGTCGTCGTCGAACGGCGTGATCGCCACGACCGGGCCGAAGATCTCCTCCTGGAAGATGCGCGCATCCGGCTTGACGTCCGCGAAGACGGTCGGCGCGACGAAGTTGCCGAACTCGAAGCCCTCGGGCTGGCCGCCGCCGGCGACGAGGCGGCCCTCGGTCTTGCCGAGCTCGACGTAGCCCATGACCTTCTCGAAGTGCTCGGGGTGGACGAGCGAACCGACCTCCGTGGTCGCCTCGTGCGGGTAGCCGACCTTGACGCGCTTGGCCTGCGCGGCGTAGCGCTCGACGAACTCGTCGTAGATGTCGCGGTGGACGAGGATGCGGGAGCCCGCCGTGCAGCGCTCGCCGTTGAGGGAGAAGACGCCGAAGATCGTGGCATCGATGGCCGCGTCGAGGTCCGCGTCGGCGAAGACGATCGCGGGGCTCTTTCCGCCGAGCTCCATGGACAGGCCCTTGAGGTACGGGGCGGCGTTGCCGAAGATGGTCTGGCCCGTGCGGCTCTCGCCGGTGAAGGAGATGAGCGGCACGTCCGGGTGCTTCACGAGTGCGTCGCCCGCGTCCTCGCCGAGGCCGTTGACGAGGTTGAACACACCCTGCGGAAGGCCTGCCTCCTCGAAGATCCCGGCCCACAGTGAGGCGGAGAGCGGGGTGAACTCGGCAGGCTTGAGCACCACGGTATTGCCCGTGGCGAGGGCCGGTCCCAGCTTCCACGACTCGAGCATGAACGGTGTGTTCCACGGCGTGATGAGGCCCGCGACGCCGATCGGCTTGCGGTTGACGTAGTTGATCTGGCGGCCTGGGACCTTGAACGTGTCATCTGCCTGGGCGACGATCAGGTCCGCGAAGAAACGGAAGTTCTCGGCGGCGCGACGGGCCTGGCCCAGGGCCTGCGTGATGGGCAGGCCTGAGTCGAAGGACTCGAGCTCGGCGAGGCGCGCATCGCGGGACTCGACGATGTCGGCAATCCTGTGCAGGACCCGGGAGCGCTCGCGGGGGAGCATCTTCGGCCAGGGTCCCTCCTTGAAGGCGCGGGTCGCCGCGGCTACCGCGAGGTCGATGTCGGCCTTCTTGCCCGCTGCGGCCTTGACGTAGACCTCGTTCGAGACGGGCTCGAGGACATCGAAGGTGTCGCCGTCGACCGAGTCGACGAACTTGCCGTCGATGTAGTGCTGGATGCTCGTCGGGAGATTCTCCGGGACGAATTTGCTGCTCACGTGTCGCTCCTTTGAAGGACTGGTTGTCAGGTGGGACGGGTGGAGGGTCTAGAGGGTCGGAAAGCCGGGGCTCTCGCCCGTGTGGGCGAGGTAGGCCTCAAGGGTCGCGGAACGGTGGCGGCGCGCGGCGAGCTCGATGTCGGCCGTCGGCGCCCTCCGCTCGATGAGGCGCAGGAGCGCCTCGTGCTCCTCGGTGGACTGGCTCGCGCGCTCGGGAACGTAGCTGAACGTTGAGCCGCGCAGTGCCTTGAGCCGGTTCCAGCCGCGGTGCACGAGGTCGAGGATGTGGGGGTTCGGGCAGCGTTCGAACAGTACGGAATGGAACTCCCGGTTGAGGGCCGTGAAGACCACTGGGTCGAAGTGCACCGGATCGGCCGCGAGGAACGTGCGCATGCGCTCGTTGACCTCCCGCGCCGCAGCGATGTCCTCCGCCGTGACCGAGGGCGCCGAGAGCGCCGTGGCTGCACCCTCGACGAGGCTCAGGGTCTGCATCGTGTACAGGTACTCGACGGGATCGATCCCGGCGACCGTGGCTCCGACGTTCCGCTCGAATGTCACGAGCCCCTCTGCCTCGAGCCTCCGGACGGCCTCTCGGACCGGAACCACCGAGACGTGGAGCTGCTCCGCGACCTGGGCGAGGACGAGGCGGGCGCCGGGCGCGAGCTCGCCCGAGACGATCTGCTCGTGGAGCCATTCGTAGGCGAGCTCGGACTTGCTCGCGGACGCCGGGGCGACGCTCATCGCTGGCCGGCCGCGCCGGTTGCCGACTGTGCGGCCTTGTACTTCGCGGTCCACTCGGCGTTCATCGGGAACAGCCCGTCGACGGCGTGGCCCTCGGCGACCCGCTCCGCGACCCAGGCTTCCATGCGCTCCTGGGCAACGGCGTCGTCGGCGACCTCCTCGGCGAGCGCCGGCGGGATGACGACGATCCCGTCCTCGTCGCCCACAATCACGTCGCCGGGCTGGACTGCAGCACCGCCGCACGCGACGGTGTCGTCGACACTCCAGGGGACATGCCTGCGCCCGAGCACGGCCGGGTGGGCGTTCGCGCCCCATGCCGGTATGTCCATGGCCGAGACGGGGCCGAAGTCCCGGATGCCGCCGTCGGTGATGACTGCCGCGGCGCCGAGCACCTGGGCACGGAGCGCGAGGACGTCTCCGAGCGTGCCGGAGCCCTTCTCGCCGCGCGCATCCATGACGAGGATGTCGCCCGGGCGGAGGGAATCGACGGCCCGCTTCTGTGCATTGAAACCGCCGCCGTGGGTCTTGAACAGGTCTTCGCGTGCGGGGATGTAGCGCAGCGTCCGGGCCGTCCCGACGACCTTCGCGCCCGGCTTGGTGGGGATGAGGCCTTCGATGTGGCAGTTCTGCATGCCGCGCTTGCGCAGCTGCACACTCAGGGTGGCCGTGCCGACCGAACGGAGCTTCTCCTCGAGTTCGGGGGTCACGACGCTCACTGGCCGCGTGTCCTCGGTCTGAACGGCGGACGACGGCGCGCCGCTGGCCTTTGCCTCGCCCGCGCCATCCGCTGGGAGTCCGGCTGCTTCGGGCGAGCCCCACGCGTCGATGCGGTCGGCGTCCGTGAGCTTGGGCAGGGCGCCGTAGGACTCGAGGACGAGTCCCGAGTCGACCACCGCGTTCGACAGGCGCCCGGTGGTGAGCGACGCGCCGTCGGACGCGACGCCGTCGACCTCGATCTCGACGACATCACCCGGCTGGGCCACCGTTGCGCCGGCAGGAGTGCCGGAGAGGATGATGTCGCCGGGCTCGAGCGTCATGAGGCGGGAGAGGTCCGCGACGAGCTGCGCGAACGGGAAGAAGAGCGTCGCCGTCGAGTCCTCCTGGGCGAGCTTGCCGTTGATCCACATGCGCACGCGCAGGGCCGCGGGGTCGAGCTCCTGCGCGGGGAGCAGCGTCGGACCGATCGGCGCGATGCCGTCGACGCCCTTGGAGCGGAGGTTGGAGCCCTTGTCTGCCCAGCGCAGGTCGGCAAGCCCGGCGTCGTTCGCGGCCGTCACATAGCCGACGTGCGCCCAGGCGTTCTCCGGGGAGATGTTGCGGGCGCGGGCTCCGATGACAAGTGCCACCTCTCCCTCGACCGTGAGGAGCTCGACGCCCTGCGGGCGCTTGAGCTCGGCGCCGTTGAGCGCCAGCGACGTTGCGGGCTTGAGGAAATACGAGGGGACTGCGGGGGTGCGGCCGCGCTGGGCTGCGCGGCTCGGGTAGTTGAGGTGGACTGCGATGACCTTGCCGGCGGCGTCGATCGTGTCCTGGCGAACCTGGTCTGCGAGCTGCCCTGGATGCTGCACGTGGTCCTCTTCCTCGAGTCGGCCAGCCCTCGTGGAGGCTGGATCGTATACGATCATCGTATACGATCCAGTGTGCCGTGAGACACTGCAACCCGTCAACCCCTCGACGCTGGGGGGTCACCTCTCAAGGTTGCGGGGTCATGTCTCGAGGTTGCGGGGTCACGTCTCGAGAGTGGGCCTTGCCACAGTAGAGAGGTGACTCCTCATCGTGCGGAGGTGACTCCGCAACGTTGGGAGGTGACTCCGCAACGTTGAGAGGTGACTCCGCATCAGGGGCGGGCGAGGAACTCGATGGCCGCCTGCTTGAATGCCCGCGCGGTGACGACGTTGACGTGGTTCCGGCCCGGGACCACGACGATCTCGGCGGAGGGCGCGAGCCCCTTGAGGACCTCGAGCGCACCCAACCGCTCGTCCTTCTCTCCTGCGACCATGAGCACGGGCTGACGCGGCACGGCTTCTGCGGCGTCGAACGGCTCCTCCTTGATGCCCTCGACGAGCGAGAGCAGCGCGTACATGTCGGACTCGGGGGAGGCCTGGGCCATCGTCACGAGCGAGGCGGTCGATGCGTCCTCGATCGGCGTCCCGTCGGCCAGGAAGCGCTGGACTGCCGGGAGGTCGAACTCGGCAAGCGGGTCGCGGTTGCTCGGGCCGCCGAGGACGAGGCGCCGCACGAGTGCGGGCTGGGTGGCCCCGAACTCCCACGCGAGGCGCGAGCCCAATGAGTACCCGATCACGTCCAGCCCGCTGTCGGCGTGGCGCGGATCGAGCGGTCGTGCGCCCGCATCGGTCACGATCTGAAGGAGATCCGCGCGGATCCGTCCGGGAGTGTACGAATCGACGTCCTCGGGTGCCGTGCTCCTGCCGTGCCCGGGGAGGTCGACGGCGACCACGCGCCGTCCTGCCTCGAGGAGTGCCGCGATCCAGCCGCTCTGCTCCCAGTTGAGCGCGACCGAGGAGGCGAACCCGTGGATCAGCAGGACGGGCGGCAGGGCCGCGGGCGACTCGGGCTCGGCCACGACCACGTGGAGCCCCGGGTCGGTCCCCTCGACCGTGTGCTGTGCCGCCGACCCCGCGTGCTGTCCTGCCATCATGTGCGCCATCCCCTTGTCCTGCGCGGCCTCATCGTGCGTGGCCGTGCCGCGTGCTGCATCAAGGTCCAGCGTAGGTCCCTGCGGCATCAATCCTCGCTCAGTCCTCGTCGAGGTTTGCGCTCAGACGGACACGCCGCTTCGGCGCGTCCTCGGACGGCACGTTGCCGACGATCCCCGCGGTCTCGTCCGCGACCTCGAAGACGATGAGGGGTTCGCCCACCTTGATGACCTCGCCGGGCGCGCCGTAGACCTTCTTCACGACCCCGGACTGGGGGGAGGGAAGCTCAAGGGCGGACTTTGTGGTCTCGACCTCGACCATCGGCTGGTTCCGCTCGATCTGGTCGCCCTCGGCGACGAGCCAGTCGAGGACGGTGGCCTCGATGAGTCCCTCGCCGAGATCGGGGAGGGGGAAGGAAATCTCAGCCACGCTTGTACTCCAATACTCGCTGGATGCCGAACAGGATGCGGTCGATATTCGGGATGTACTCGTCCTCCAGGTCACCTGAGGGATACGGTACGTCGAAGCCGGTGACGCGCTCAACGGGTGCCTTGAGCGTTCCGAAGCAGCGCTGGGTGATGAGCTGGGCCACCTCGGCTCCGAGGCCCGCGGTGAGCGGGGCCTCGTGGACGACGACGGCGCGCCGCGTCTTCGCGACGGACGCCGTCAGGGTCTCGGCGTCGATCGGCTTGAGCCAGCGCAGGTCGACGACCTCGACGTCGATCCCGTCCTCCGCGGCCAGCTCGGCCACCTGCAGGCAGCGGGCCACCATCGCGCCCCACGCGACGAGTGTGAGGTGCCGCCCCGCGCGGGCGACGCGCGCCCCCCAAGGCGAATCGACGCGCGACGGCGAGGAGTCGCCGTCGTGCGCGCCCTCCGCCTCGGTCACGACCGGCCCCTTCTGCCAGTACCGCGACTTGGGCTCCATGAACATGACCGGATCGTTCATGCGCACGGCTGCCTTGAGCAGCGTGTAGCCCTGCTGCGGGTCGGAGGGGGAAACGACCTTGAGGCCCGGGACATGCGCGAAGACGGCCTCGAGGCTCTCGCCGTGGTGCTCAGGTGCCCGGATGCCGCCGAAGCTCGGGACCCGGAGGGTGACTGGCATGGGCAGGGTGCCGCGGGAGCGGTAGTGCATGCGGCCGAGCTGCGTGACGATCTGGTTCATCGCGGGGTACGCGAAGCCATCGAACTGGACCTCGGGCACGGGCCGGAATCCGGCGATCGACAGGCCGATCGACATGCCGAGGATCCCGGACTCGGCGAGCGGGGTGTCGAAGACGCGCTCCGCCCCGTGGGAGGCCGCGAGGCCGCTCGTGACGCGGAAGACTCCGCCGAGCGTGCCGACGTCCTCGCCCAGCACGAGGACCTTCTCGTCCTCGGCGAGGAGCTCGTCGAGGGCCAGATTGAGTGCCCCCTGCAGGGACAGCACATGGGAGGGTGTGCGGGTGTCAGGTACAGCGACCGTCTCAGGCATGCTCGGACTCCTCGCGCCAGACGGCCTTCTGCCGCTGCAGTTCGTCGGTGGGTTCGGTGAAGACGAAGTCGAACATCTCGGCGCCGGGCCGCGGACCGAGCGCGAGCACGCCCGCGCGCACGTCCTCGGCTTCGGCGGTCGCCGTCTCGTCGAGGCCATCGAGGGTCGCCTCGGAGGCGATCCCGGCCGTCAGGAGCCGCTCGCGCAGTCGCACGAGGGGATCGGCACCGCCGTCGAGCCTCTCCTCATCGAGGGTGCGGTAGCGGCCGGGATCGTCGCTCGTTGCGTGGGGGCCTCGCCGGTATGTCATGGCCTCGACGATCGCCGGACCGTGGCCTGCGCGGGCATGGGCGACGGCGCGGCGGGTCGCCTCGAGCACGGCCGCGGCGTCGTTGCCGTCGACCTGCAGTGACGGCATGCCGTACCCAGCCCCGCGGGCGGCAACGCTTCCGCCGGCGACCTGCTTCTCGGTGGGCACCGAGATGGCCCAGCCGTTGTTCTGCACGAAGAATACGACCGGGGCCGCGAACACGCCCGCGAAGTTCATGGCCTCGTGCACGTCGCCCTGGCTCGACGCACCGTCACCGAGGTAGGTGACCGCGACCGCGAGCCCCTCGGCTGCGGCGCCGGCGGTGCGGGCGAGCAGCGTCTGACCATGCGCCCAGCCGACAGCGTGGAGCACGGACCCGGCCACGACAGCCTGAATCGGTGCGACGTGGGAGGCCGCGGGGTCCCAGAGGCCGCCGTGCCATGTGGCGAGGTGCGTGGACATGTACTCGACCATGTTGACCCCGGCGGCACGTGCAACGCCCAGCTCGCGGTAGGTCGGGAACACGAAGTCCCGGGAGAGGTCGAGGGCGAGGGCCGAGCCGACCTGGGCGGCCTCCTGGCCGAGCTCAGGGGCGTAGGCCGGAAGGATCCCCTGGCGCTGCCACGCGATGGCGGCCTGGTCGAGCCGGCGAACGGCCGTCATGAGGCGATAGAGCTCGAGGAGCTCGGCGTCGGTCGCCGGCGTTGCCGAGGGGAGTTCGGGGAGCGGCTTCCGTGGCCCCCCGGCCAGCCCGGCACGGCCCGGAGAGGCCGTGGCAATTGCTGAAGTCTGCATAGCATGACCGTAGATTGAGCAAACATCCTGTGCAATGCAAGAGTTTTGAGCAATGCAATCTGTATAGAACACCGGGATTGTGCCGTATATCACTGTGCACAGTGTCCAGCCGCACATGAGTGGCACAGCACGGGCCGGAATGCGGCAGGGGCCGGATGCGGCAGGGGGCGGGATGTAGCAGCGTGCGGGATGTAGCAGCGTGCGGGATGCAGCAGCGGGTCCGGACCCGCGCTCGCGCGCTCGGGGTCCGGACCCGCTGCTTCTGGGCCCGTGCCGGCCCGCCGCCTCAGCTGTGCTGGTTTTGGACGGCGATGTCGGTCTCGACCGCCCCGTCACCCGACGTAGCGAATTCGGTCTGGCGGGCGCGTGCGCGTCGTCCGAGCCATGCGGCGAGCGCGATAGCCGCGACGAGGGCGAACGTGCTCAGGAGCTGGATGCGGCTGTCCTCGCCGATGAGGCCCACGAGGAAGATGGCGGCCAGCAGGAGCACGCCGAACCCCGAGAGCCAGGGGAACCCGGCCATGCGGAGCGGGAGCCGAGTTCCAGCGGCATCCGCCCTGCGGCGCAGCACGATCTGCGAGACGAGGGCGGAGCCCCACACCACGAGGCACGTGGAGCCGACGAAGTTGAGCAGCAGGGGGAGGACATGCTCGGGGAACAGCAGCTCGAGGACCGTGGCGATGAAGCCGAACGCCACCGAGGCGGCCACGGCGATCGCTGGCACCCTCGCCCCCGTGAGGCGCCTGAGTGCACTCGGGGCCTCCTGGCGCTCGGCGAGAGAGAAGATCATGCGCGAGGCGCCGTAGAGGTTTGCGTTGAGGGCAGAGAGGAGGGCTACCACGGCCACGAGCGTAATGACGGTCGCGGCGGCCGGAAGGCCCGCGATGTCGAGGACCCCCGCGAACGGGCTCTTGATTTCGGGGGAGTCCGACGGGATCACGGCGGCGATCACGAAGATGGAACCCACGTAGAACACCAGGATGCGCCACACGACCGTGCGGACGGCACGGGCCACGCTGCGCTCGGGGTCCCGCGTCTCGGCGGCCGCGACGGAGACGATCTCGGTGCCACCGAAGGCGAAGACCACCACAAACAGGCCGGTTGCGATGCCCGCCATTCCGTGAGGCGCGAAGCCGCCTGCGGCCGTGAAGTGGCCCAGGCCCGGCGAGGCGGCATTCGGGATCCAGCCGAGCAGGAGGGCTGCGCCGATCAGCAGGAAGACGACGATTGCCGTGACCTTCAGGAGCGCGAACCAGAACTCGAACTCGCCGAAGTTCCGCACCCCCGTCAGGTTCACTGCGGTGAAGACCCCCATGAATACCAGGGCCATGAGCCATACCGGCAGCGCGGGGAACACCGTGGCCAGCAGGCCGGCCGCGCCCAGGGCTTCGGCTGCGATCACCACCACGAGCTGAGCCCACCAGAGCCAGCCGACTGTTGCGCCGGCGACGCCTCCAAGGGCCTTGCCGGTGTATACGGAGAACGCGCCGCTGTTGGGGTTGGCGGCGGCCATCTCGCCGAGGGCCCACATCACAATGATGATGAGGGTGCCCGCGACAAGGTAGGAGATGAGGACGGCGGGGCCGGCGGCCTGGACGCCTGCGCCCGAGCCGATGAAGAGGCCGGCGCCGATCGCGCTGCCGAGCCCCATCATCGTGAGCTGGCGCGGAGACATGGAGTGTCCGAGCTTGGGTTCCTGCGTCGTCGTCGACGAGGAGCCGAGGCCCTTTGACGTGTGCATAGCTGTCATTTCCGTCTTTCGGATCTGCGGTGGCCGAGCGCGGGATGGGCGCCTGTGCGGCCAGAGGACCCACTGACCATAGCGCGTGCGCCGCCGGTCAGTGTGGTCTGGTTCACTGCACCGTGCATCGTGTGCAGTATCAGGGTGAGATGCGTCGCACGGCATGGCAGAATGCGCAGTACATGCGGGAGCGATCATCAATCTGTAGCATACGACCAACGCCGTTGCGACCATCTGGAGGCTTGCATGAAGGTCGACAAGCTCGACGCGAAGATCGTCCGCCTGTTCACCGACGAGCAGCGCATGAACGTGCTCGAGGCGTCCCGCATCCTCAAGGTGGCCCGCGCCACGGTGCAGGCCCGCCTCGACCGCATGGTCGCCAATGGAGTGATCGGCGAGTGGGCGCCACACCCCGAGCCGCAGGCCTTCGGGTTTCCGGTGGTCGCCTTCTGCTCGCTGACGATCAACCAGGACTTCGGGCACGACGCCGTGGCGTCGGCTCTCGCTGAGATCCCGGAGGTCCTCGAGGTGCATACGGTCTCGGGCGACAGTGACCTCATGGCCCGCGTCGCGGCACGCTCCAACTCGGACCTGCAGCGGGTGCTGGATGCCGTGACGGCGACCCGGGCCGTGGTCCGCTCGTCGTCGGTGATCGTCCTCAACACCCACTTCGAGGGCCGCACCCTCCCGCTGCTCGAGGCCTCCGCGGAGAGCTGAGGCGCAACCCCGCCGCTACGTCACCTTTTGTCTTCGGACCCGGGCTAGGCGTATCATGACTTAGAGTCAAACTGACTTTAACTAGCGGTGAACTTGTTGCCTAGCGATGAACTTGGCCCTGGTGAACCGGCACGCGGTATCGGGAGGTGCGCATGGGCGGGATCTTCGACCCGACGCTGCTGCGACCTGCCGCGCCGCACGGCGCCAATGTGGCGGAGCGGGCGCAGTTGCCGCCGTCGTTGGCCATTTCCACGGTGATCTTCGCCCTCACTCCGGACCGCGCCCGGGGCGAGGCCAGCCAAGGGCGCCCGACCCTCTGGATCCCGCTCGTGCGGCGCGTCAAGGAGCCGTTCAAAGGCCAGTGGGCGCTCCCCGGCGGCCCGCTGACCTCTACCGAGTCATTGGAGGATGCGGCCCGACGCAACCTCAAGGAGACCACAGGGCTCGCGCCCGAGTACCTCGAGCAGCTCTACGCGTTCGGTGGCCTCAACCGCTCGAGCCGGCCCGATCGGGGGAGCCAGCGCGTCGTGTCGATCGTCTACTGGGCGCTCGTCCGGCCGACCGAGGCCGAGCTCCTCGGTGCCGGGGAAGCGACGGGGAACGTTGCGTGGCACCGCGCAGACTCTGCTGGTGCAGACAAAGACGGTGCAGACACAGCCGGCTCGGGCGACGGTGGGCTTGCCTTCGACCATCGCGACATCGTCGACTACGCCCTGTGGCGGCTGCGCAGCAAGCTCGAGTACGCCCAGATCGCCTATCACTTCCTCGGCGAGACGTTCACCCTCGCGCAGCTCCGCGAGGTCTACGAGGCCATCCTCGCCAAACCGCTCGACCCCGCCAACTTCCGCCGCCAGCTCAAGGGGATGGCGGAGATCGAGCCGACCGAGCACGTCCTGGAGGGCGGCCGGCACCGGCCCCCGCGGCTCTACCGTTACACCGGAGCCCGGGGAGCCATCGATACGACCACCGCGCCGCCCCTGCTGGGTTCCGCGCCGGAGGCGCTTTCCGCACAACGGCCGCGTCCAGCACCGCAGCCCCGTCCTGTTTCCACCCCCTCCGACCTGACCGCATCCACCAGGAGCACCCCATGACCTCTGTTGCCACCGCCATCAGCCTCATTCCGCTCACGGATGCCGGCGCCAGCACGTGCGGGGCGGACCTCGCCAAGGGCCCCTGGGAGTTCGACGCCGCGGAGGCGCTCGCAGGGATGCCCGCCTACGGCCCCGGCGCCTCGAGCGCGGACACGGCTCCGGCCGCAACGCCACGGCAGGGCCAGCTCCCGCAGGAGTACAAGGACGCCTCGGAGGCGGAGCTCCACTCCCGGATCGTCGCAGCCAAGGAAACGCTCGGCGAGCGCGTCGTCGTGCTCGGGCACTTCTACCAGCGGGACGAGGTCGTTGAGCACGCGGACTTTGTGGGCGACTCCTTCCAGCTGGCCAACGCGGCGCTCACCCGGCCGGACGCCGAGGCGATCGTGTTCTGCGGGGTGCACTTCATGGCCGAGACCGCGGACATCCTCTCGCGGGGGGACCAGGCCGTCATCCTGCCGAACCTCGCCGCGGGCTGCTCGATGGCGGACATGGCGGACATCGACTCGGTCGAGCAGGCCTGGGCCCAACTCGAGGAGCTCTTCGGCACGGACCCCGACGCCGATGGCCGCGTTCCGGTCATCCCCGTCACCTACATGAACTCCTCCGCCGCGCTCAAGGGCTTCTGCGGCGAGCACGGTGGGATTGTCTGCACGTCCTCGAATGCGGCGACGGTGCTCGACTGGGCGTTCGAGCGTGGGCAGCGGGTCCTCTTCTTCCCGGACCAGCACCTCGGCCGCAACACGGCCAAGGCCATGGGCGTGCCGCTGTCGCAGATGCCGATGTGGAACCCCCGCAAGCCGCTCGGGGGCAATGACGCGCAGACGCTCCGGGACTCGCGCGTGATCCTGTGGCACGGGTTCTGTTCCGTGCACCGCCGCTTCAACGTCGCCCAGATCGAGAAGGCGCGCGCCGAGTACCCGGGCGTGCGGGTCATCGTGCACCCCGAATGCCCCATGGAGGTCGTCGACGCCGCGGACGAGTACGGCTCGACCGACTACATCCGCAAGGCCATCGCTGCGGCAACTGAGCCGACCGTCTTCGCCATCGGCACTGAGGTCAACCTCGTCAACCGGCTCGCCGCCGAGTACCCGCAGCACACCATCTTCTGCCTCGACCCCGTGATCTGCCCCTGCTCGACGATGTACCGGATCCACCCCGGCTACCTCGCCTGGGTCCTCGAGGGCCTTGTCGAGGGCGAGGTGCGCAACCGCATCGAAGTCCCGGCCGACGTCGCCGGAACGGCGCGCGTCGCGCTCGAGCGGATGCTGGCGGCGCGGCCGTGAGCCAGCCCCGGCGGGCGTCCCGGCGCCTCGTCGTCGTAGGGAGCGGTGTCGCGGGGCTGACGGCGGCGATCACCGCTGCCACGGCCCGTGGAACCTCGTCCGGGGCGGTATCGCCCGAGGTGACGGGCGCCGACGTCGTGCTCCTGACGAAGGCCCGGCTCTCCGACAGCAACAGCATGCTCGCGCAGGGCGGCTATGCGGCCGTGCTGCCCGAGGGCCAGCGCACCCCCGGCGACAGCCTGGTGAGCCACGTCGCCGACACCGTTTCCGCCGGTGCCGGAGTGGGGTCGCGCCCAGCCATTGAGCAGATGTGCCGGGCCGCTGCAGAGAGCGTGCTGGAGCTCGCGGCGCGCGGCGTCGTGTTCGACCGTGGCACCGATGGCCGTTTCCTCCTCGGCCTCGAGGCCGCCCACTCGTTCCCGCGCATCCTCCACGCGGGCGGCGATGCCAGCGGCGCGGGCATCACCCGAGCCCTCATCGCACGGGTCCGAGAGCTTGAGGCGGCCGGGCGCGTCACCGTTCTCGAGGACGCGATGGCCACCGAGATCCTGGTCGACGCCGGTGCCGTCACCGGCGTTGCCTACACCCCGCGTGGTGGCGGGGGGGCTCGGACGGCTTGCCGCACAGTAGCGGCGGACGCCGTGATCCTCGCCACTGGGGGAGCAGGCCAGCTCTACGCCCAGACCACGAACCCGGACGTCGCAACGGGCGACGGCGCGGCGCTCGCCTTCATGGCAGGGGCGGTGCTGAGGGACCTCGAGTTCTACCAGTTCCACCCCACGGCCCTGCAGATCGTGGGGCCGGACGGAACTCTGCGGTCGTCTCTCATCTCCGAGGCCGTCCGAGGCGAGGGCGCAGTGATCCGCGATGCGGCGGGCCACCGTTTCGTGGGCGACTACCACCCCCTCGCGGAGCTGGCGCCGCGCGACGCCGTCTCCCGCGCTATGGCCTTGCACGCGCGGGCCGGAGGCGGCCAGGCCTACCTTGACGCCTCCGCTCTGGAAGCGGACCACGGCGAGGGCTTCCTGGCCGAACGCTTCCCGACGCTGAACGCCATGGTCCGGGATGCGGGGTACGACTGGCGGCGCGAACCGCTTCCCATCGGGCCGGCCGCCCACTACTGGATGGGCGGGGTCGCGACGGACGTGAACGGCGCCACGAGCGTCCCCGGCCTGTACGCCGTGGGCGAGGCAGCGTGCACCGGGGTCCACGGGGCCAACCGCCTAGCCTCGAATTCGCTGCTCGAAGGCGTTGTCTTCGCTGGCCGCGCCGTGGGCCACGCGCTGGCCGGGGACGCTCAGGCTTGGGGCGGTCCCGTGCGCGCAGCCGATCCGCTCCAGGTCAACGTGGCCCCTGGCGCCGATGCCGAGGTTCTGGCCGGCCTGGCGGGGCATGCCCGGCTCGCCGACGCGATGCAGCTCGACGGAGGCGTGATCCGCGATGGCCGCGGCCTCGCGCGGCTCTCACGCACGCTCGGCGGCTGGACCTCGGACGAGCCCGAGGCCGCCCACCTCCTGGTCCTCGGTCGGGTGCTCGCGGAGGCCGCGGCGCACCGCGAGGAGTCCATCGGTGCCCACTACCGCCTCGACTTCCCAGAGCGCCGCTTCCCTGCGCCGGGCCCGGACGGCCGGGGCCGTGGCGACGTGCGCGCAGAGGGGCGGATCGACGTCGTGCGCGCGGTCGGGAAGCCCTCCCGGAACGCGTCGCCGCGTCCGTCCCGGCGCGTGCCCCAGCCAGCACTGGCAGGCAGGAGCGCCTGAGATGACAGTGCACATCACGGCCCAGACAGCCGAGACCCAGACGACCAGGACAGCGGGGACAGTAGAAGTCGTGCAGCATCCCTCAGGGCTTCCAGCCCGTGTAGCGCCCATCCCGCTCCCGAACGCCGCGGTAGGCCGCGTGCTCGAGGCAGCGTACGCCGAGGACGCCCCGAGCGGTGACCTCACGTCGCTGCTGCTCATCCCGGCCGAAGCCAGCGCGACCGCGGAGCTGCGCGCCCGGGTGCCCGGCGTGTTCTCGGGAGGACCGATCGTCGAGGCCGGGTTCCGGTTCCACGACCGCTCCGCCCGCGCCGAGCTTCTCGTCGCCGAGGGAGAGCCCTTCGACGCCGGCGCCGTCCTCGCGCGGGTGACCGGACGCGCGCAGGCGATCCTCACGGCCGAGCGTGTGGTGCTCAACCTCGTGCAGCGGATGAGCGCGATTGCGGCTCTCACTGCCCGGTACGTTGCCCTCACAGCAGGTACGAAGGCCCGCATCGTCGACACGCGCAAGACCACGCCGGGACTGCGCGAGCTCGAACGGTACGCCGTACGCTGCGGCGGAGGCCGCAACCACCGTTTCAGCCTCTCCGACGCGGTCATGGCCAAGGACAACCACCTCGCCGTGCTGACGGGGGGCGACGCCTCGCGCCTCACCGGAGTGCTCCGGGCCGCGCGTGAGCGTCTTGGCCACACGACGCACTTCGAGGTCGAGGTGGACAGGATCGAGCAGATCGAGCCGGTGCTCGCGGCCGGCGTGGACACGATCATGCTTGACAATTTCAGCCTCGACGACCTCCGCACGGGCGTTGCACTCATCGACGGGCGGGCCATCGTCGAGGCGAGCGGCGGGGTTAACCTCGACACGGTGTCCGGAATCGCGGCGACCGGTGTCGACGTCATCTCTGTGGGCGCCATCACGCACTCCGTGGTGAACCTCGACCTAGGGCTGGACGTTGTGATCGACCGCGGGGAGGCGGACCCGGCGTGATCTACCTCGACGCTGCCGCGACCACCCCCGTGCGCCGCGAGGTCATCGAAGCCATGTGGCCGTACCTCACGGGCGACTTCGGGAACGCCTCGAGCCACCACGAGCTGGGTGCGCGGGCACGTGACGCGCTTGAGGGAGCCCGCGCGGAGGTGGCGGGTCTGCTGGGTTGCCGGCCGTCCGAGGTCACGTTCACGTCCGGGGGGACCGAGGCGGACAACCTCGCGGTCAAGGGGATCGCGCTGGGCAGGCGGGCTGCCGGCGCCGGGCGCGCTCGGCTCGCGGTCAGCTCGATCGAGCATCCGGCGGTGCTCGAGTCCGCGCGGGCTCTCGCGCGGCTGCACGGCTTCACCGTCGACGAGGTGGGGGTCGACGCTCTCGGGCGGGTCGAGCCTGATGCGCTGGCCGCCGTCGTCGGCCCGGAAACCGCCGTCGTCTCGGTCATGTACGCGAACAACGAGGTGGGGACGGTGCAGCCCGTTGCCGAGCTGGCCGCCGTCGCCCGCGCAGCCGGGGTGCCCTTCCACACCGACGCCGTCCAGGCCGCCGGATGGCTGCCGCTTGACGTTCAGGCGCTCGGGGTCGACGCGCTCTCGGTCTCCGGGCACAAGATCGGCGCGCCCAAGGGCGTTGGTGCGCTGTACGCCGCCGGACGGCTTGCACTCGAGCCCGTCATCGACGGCGGCGGACAGGAACGCGGTCTCCGGTCCGGCACCGAGAACGTTGCCGGGGCCGTGGCGCTCGCCACCGCCTTGCGGCTCGCTGAGTCGGAGCGCACGACGTCGGCGGCTCGCCTCACGGAGCTGCGCGACGCCTTCATCGCACGGGTCATCGAACTCGTGCCGGATGCGCTCCTGACCGGCCACCCCTCGGAGCGGCTCCCGGGCAGCGCGTCCTTCTGCTTCCCTCGGGTGAGCGGCGAGTCGGTCCTCCTCGAGCTCGAGCGGCGCGGGATCGTGTGCTCCTCAGGGTCGGCGTGCGCGGCGGGCTCGAGCGATCCCTCACACGTGCTCCTGGCGATGGGCCTGAACCCCGAGACCGCACAGACGGCCGTCCGATTCACACTCCCGGCATCAGTCGGTGCCGACGACCTCGATCAGACCGCATCCGCCCTCCGCGACGCCTACGCCGCTGTCACCGGGATCGCCCGAAGGTAGGAAGCCAGCGCGAGGTGCGCGGCGTCGTCATGCGTCAGCGGCCGTATCAGGCGTTGCGCGCGCGGCGGAAGATCCAGTGCCGCAGGAGGCTGAAGCGCACGGCGGTCGCGAGCCAGCCTGCGATCGTCGTCGTCCACAGCTCGGTCGCGACGGATGCCGAGGGGTCCACCCAATGGAGGCCGGCAAGGCTTCCGGCCGTGAGCACGAGGGCCACAGCCATGGCCACGAGGCCGTTGAGGTGGTCCTGGGCCAGCTTCGAGGACCCGCGCAGCTTGAAGGTGAAGCGCCGGTTGAGCGCGGTGTTCATGACCGACGTGAGAATGAGGGCGACGGCGTTCGCGGCCTGGGAGCCGAGGGTCGGCCGGCACAGCGCGTACAGCGCGAGGGACGTCACCGTGCAGACCAGCCCCACGCCCGTGAACCGCACGAGCTGCCGCATGAGCGGCGTCCGCCACGCCCGGCCCAGCGCCCCCGCGGCAAGGCCGGGGAGACGGCCGAGGGCCCCGAGCACCGGCGCGATGAGCACGCCTGCCTCAGGGTCCTGGGACCGTGTCTGCGGGTTGTCCATGCCTTCAGCCTCTCACGATGACGCTGTGGACGCGCTGTGGCCCAGCGGTGACTACTCGGACCGTCCCGGCAGCGGGCGGTTCGCGATCACGGGGGCTGCGCCGGTGAACCCGTCGCGTGCCTCGGCGATCTCGTGGATGCGCTCGCGGCTCGCGTACCACCCTGCCACCATGAGGACGCACGCCACCGCCGTGGCCAGGAGGGTCCACGGCGAGTCGATGAGGACCATGACGAGTACCACAACGAGGAAGACGAGCGTCACGTACCCCGTGTAGGGCGCACCGGGCATACGGAAGGACGGGCGCACCGTCCAGCCCTTCTTCGCCCACCGCGCCAGCTGCATCTGGCACAGCACGATGGTCGCCCAGGTCGAGATGATCCCGACAGACGCGACATTGAGGACGATCTCGAACGCGTCGGAGGGCACAAGGTAGTTCAGCGGCACACCGAGCAGCGACACGACGGCCGTGATGGCGATGCCGCCGTAGGGAACGCCGGCCTTGTTCATGCGCAGCGCGAACTTCGGTGCCGAGCCCGCGGCCGCCATCGACCGCAGGATGCGGCCGGTCGAGTACAGGCCGGCGTTGAGCGAGGAGAGGGCCGCGGTGAGGACGACGAGGTTCATGATGACGTCCACGCCCTGGATCCCGATCGATCCGAAGAACGTCACGAAGGGGCTCACGCCCTTCTGGTACGCGGTGTAGGGCAGGAGGAGCGAGAGGAGGATCACCGAGCCGACGTAGAACACCGCGATCCGGAACACGACCGCGTTGATGGCGCGGGGCATGATCTTCTCGGGGTTCTTGGTCTCTCCGGCTGCCGTTCCGATGAGCTCGACCGACGCGTACGCGAACACGACGCCCTGCATGAGCAGGATCATCGGGGCGATGCCCATCGGGAAGATGCCGCCGTGGTCCGAGATGAGGGAGAGTCCGGTGGGATCGCCGTTCGGGGTGCCGAAGAGCACGAAGTAGACGCCGACGGCGAGGAACGCCACGAGCGCCGCGACCTTGATGAGCGCGAACCAGAACTCCATCTCGCCGAAGACCTTGACGGAGACGAGGTTGAGCGAGAGCACGAGTGCGAGCGCGATGAGGGCCCACAGCCACTGCGGGACGGCAGCGATCCACGGAACGTACTTCCCGAAGAAGTGCATGTAGAGCGCCGCCGCGGTGGTGTCGACGATCGTCGTCATGGCCCAGTTGATCCAGTAGAGCCATCCGGAGATGTACGCGGCCTTCTCACCGAAGAACTCGCGGGCGTAGGAGACGAAGGAGCCCGACGAGGGGCGGTGCAGCACGAGCTCCCCGAGGGCGCGCAGGATGAGGAAGACGAACGCACCGCAGATCGCGTAGGCGAGCACGAGCGACGGCCCAGCCTGCGCGAGCCGTCCGCCAGCGCCGAGGAAGAGACCCGTGCCGATGGCGCCGCCGATGGCGATCATCTGGATCTGCCGGGCCTTGAGCCCCTTGTGGTAGCCGGTGTCCTCGGCGTGGATGACGTGGTCGGCCGCGTGGGCGTGGCCGTGGTCTTCGAGGTGGTCAGGGATGTCTGGAGGGCTCTGGGGCGCAGCAGGCGTGGGGGAGGACATCGGGTCCCTTTCGGTATGGAAGTGGCTGGGGGTTACCAGAGTGCGAGGGGGTCGGGCGGGAATCAGAAGTAGGAAGACGGAACCGCGCGAATCAGTGGGGTGCTGATCAGGGGCGGGCCTCGGGCGGGTTCTAGGCGCTCAGGTTGGCCAGGCGCTCGGGCCGGAGCAGTTCTTCGAGGCGCTCGGCGGTGAGGAGCCCGCGCTCGAGGACGAGCTCGGCGACACCGCGCCCGCTCGCAAGCGCCTCCTGTGCGATGGCCGTCGATTCGGCGTATCCGAGGTAGGGGTTCAGCGCTGTCACGAGTCCGATCGAGTGCTCAACGCTCTCCCGCAGCCGTGCGGCGTTGGCGGTGATCCCGCTGACGCAGCGCCGGGAAAGCGTGTGGCAGGCGGCCGTGAGATGCGTGATGCTCTTGTGCAGGCTGTGCACGATCACTGGTTCGAACGCGTTGAGCTGGAGCTGCCCACCTTCGGCAGCCAGCGTGATGGTCACGTCGTTGCCGATCACCTCGAATGCCACCTGGTTGACGACCTCCGGGATGACGGGGTTGATCTTGCCCGGCATGATCGAGGAACCCGACTGCACCGGCGGGAGGTTGATCTCGGCGAGCCCCGCGCGGGGGCCCGACGAGAGAAGGCGCAGGTCGTTGCAGATCTTCGACAGCTTGACCGCCACGCGCTTGAGGACCCCCGAGAGATGGACGAACGCGCCCATGTCCTGAGTCGCCTCGATCAGGTCGAAGGCGGTCACGAGCGGCAGTCCCGTGATCCCGCCGAGATGGCGGCACGCCGCCTCGGCATAGCCAGCGGGGGCATTCAGGCCTGTGCCGATAGCGGTCGCCCCGAGGTTGATCTCGTGGACGAGCCCGGCGGATTCGCGCAGGCGCTCGCGGTCCTCGCCAATCGTCACGGCATACGTGCCGAACTCCTGTCCGAGGGTCATCGGCACGGCGTCCTGGAGCTGCGTGCGGCCCATCTTCACCACGGTGCGGAACTCGGTGGCCTTGGCTGCGAACGCGTCCTCGAGCTCACTCAGCGCGGCCAGCAGATCGTCGATGCCCATCACCGTCGCGATGCGGACGGCAGTGGGGTAGACGTCATTGGTCGACTGGCTCAGGTTGACGTGGTCGTTGGGGTGCAAGGCCGCATAGTCGCCCTTCTCCTGGCCGAGCAGTTCCAGTGCCCGGTTCGCGATCACCTCGTTCGCGTTCATGTTCGACGACGTCCCCGCGCCGCCCTGGATGACGTCAACCACGAACTCGCGGAGCAGTTCCCCGTCCAGGATCTCCCGGCAGGCGGCCTCGATCGCGTCCGCACGCTCGGCGTCGAGCAGGCCGAGCTCACGGTTCGCCCGGGCCGCGGCGAGCTTGACGGCCGCGAGTCCGCGAACCAGATGGGGATTGGTCGAGAGCGGCTGGCCGGTGATCGGGAAGTTCTCGATCGCGCGCAGGGTATGCACGCCCCAGTAGGCGGCCGTGGGGACGCGGCGGTCGCCGAGCAGATCGTGCTCGGTGCGGAACCCGGCGGGCTCGTCGACGGCGATCGTGGCGAGGGCCGCTGTGCTGCTCGCAACGGTCGTCGGGGTCATGGGGGAGACCATAGGGGTCACTTTCTGGAGGAGGTGGGGGCGTGAGGGAGAGAGGAGACGAGGGGTACAGACGGCCAGGGGTACAGGCGAACGGATCAGACGGCCGGGGCCGGGAACGCGCCGTCGAGCGCTGCGAACACGCCGACCTGACGGCCACCACCGAGCACCGGGCGGGTTGCGAGGGCCGCGAGCGGCCCGTCAGGGGCCGCCTCGGGGACGCCGAGGGCGGCGAGGGCACGGACCGTGATCGGCAGACGGGCGCGATCGCCGCCGTCCGAGATCTTGATGGCGAGGCCCCGGCCATCCGGCAGCCCCACGAGCTGGATGCCCTCGAAGCCGTCCTTGGCCACGGTTCCCGGAAGGGCACGCATGAGGAGCGTGACGTCACGGTCGGCTCCTGCAACCATCTCCGGGTGCGTGGTCATGGTACGGGCAACGGCAGCCTCGGCTGTCCCGCCAGCGGCGCGGGCGAGGCGACCGTAGGAACGGGCCATCCCCTCAAGGCTCACGGCGGGGAGAGGAGTGCCACAGCCGTCGGTGGTCCACAGGGAGGGCACCTCTCCCGTGAGCTCCTCGACGGTCGCGGCAATGAGCTGCTGCAGCGGGTGTCCGGGATCGAGGTATCCCTCGAGAGGCCAGTCCTTGAGCACGCACACCGAGACCATGGCAGCGTGCTTGCCGGAGCAGTTCTGGCACACGCGGTCCGCGTGCCCGCCACCGGCGAGCCACTCCTCGCGCTCGCGGATGCCATACGGAAGGTCTTCCGTGTTCGCGAGGACCGACTCGTCGAGACCGTGGAGGGACAGGATCCTGCGCGCGCCGTCCCGGTGCATGGCCGCGCCAGAATGGCTCGCGGCGGCGAGGGCGAGGAGCTCGTCTGGGAGGGCCAGCCCTGCGCGGACCATCGCAACCGCCTGGAGGGGTTTGAGCGCCGAGCGCGGGAAGACGGGAGCGGTGGCGGCTCCGGCCGCCCACAGGAGAACGCCATCGGCGTCGGTCGCGGCGACGCTGCCGTAGTGCACTCCCTCGATCATGCCGCCGCGGGTCTGGGCGGCGAGAGGGACGTGGGCGGGGAAGTCAGCGACGGCGGGGAAGTCAGCGACGGCGCGGGCCGCTGCTGCGGCGTCCTGGAGGGTGAGTGCCGCGGATGCGGGAGGGATCATGGCTCGCTCACGGTAGGGGATCGGTGGTCAGGAGTCCGTGCGGCCGGTGCGGCCGGGGTTGAGGCCCGACGGCGCCGGGCAGTGCGGGGCGATAGGCCGGTTGTGTGGCCGCCAGCGGGTGTCAGGGATTGGGTCCGAGGAGCCCGAGAGCCTCGTCCACGGCCGCAAGATGCTTGGCCATGGCGGCGCTGGCGCGCTCGGCCGAACCTGCCTCGATGGCGTCGAGGATTTCCTGGTGCTCGTTGTCTGAGGCGACCTGACGGTCGGCGAGCAGGTTGAGCGTCTCCGACTGATGGGCCAAGGCTTCGCGGAGGTCGGCGAGGACGTCCTCGAAGATCTGGTTCCCGCTCGCCTTGGCGATGGTGCCGTGGAAGGCCGCCTCGAGGGTGACCCTTCTGGCAGGCTCGTCTTCGACGGCGGTCTCGGCGACGATTCCCCTGAGGGTCGCCAGGTCCTCCTCCGTACGTCGGAGGGCGGCGAGCCCCGCGGCCGGTACTTCAACGTGGGGCCGCGCCTCGGTGAGGTCCCGCGCTGAGTACCGTCCCAGGACCAGGTCGCCGGCAATCCGGCTAGACACCACAAACGTGCCCTTGCCGGTGTGGGTCTCGGTGAGCCCCAGTGCCGCGGACGACCGCAGGGCCTCGCGGACCACCGAGCGGCTAACGCCGTACCGCGCAGCTAGCGCAGCCTCGGAGGGGAGCTTTGCGCCGACGGGGACCGCCCCCGCTTCGATGTCGCCCCGCAGGTCGGCGAGCACGGCCTCGGCGGCGCCTACACGGACAATCGGCCGCTGGGCGGTCTGGCCAGCCGACTGCCTGGGTGTACGGCTGTCTGACAGGTTCACGCCACGACTATGGCAGCGATCACACTGCGTTGTCAAACGGGCAGCGAGGGCCCCTGTCTGGTGGTGGCAGGCCGCGCGTCGGGGGGTTCGCCCCTAGGGTGCCGCGACGACGCTGTTCGTCAGCGTGCCGATCCCGTCGATGCGGCATTCAACGTGCTGCCCGGCGGTGATGGTGCCCGATGTTCCGGGGAATCCGGTGAGGATTACGTCCCCGGGATGCAGGGTCATGAACGAGCTCGCGTACACGAGGATTTCCTCGATGCCCCATCCCAGATCGGCAACCGTTCCGCCCGGGAGCCGAGCGCCGTCGATCCCGACGCCGACCTCCGCATCATTGCGCGGACGCTGCGTGACGATCCAGGGGCCGAGCGGGGTGAACGTGTCAGCACTCTTGGCGCTGATCCAGAGCTCGTCGCGGCCTTGTGCCAGCCGGTCGGTCACGTCGTTGCCGATCGTGAATCCGAGGACTGCCTCCATGGCGTTCTCGGTGGTCAGATGCCGAGCGAGGGCCCCGATGACGACCGTGAGCTCGGACTCGGGCTCGACCCGGGCGCCCGTCGGTGCCTCGATGGCGGCTCCCGGTCCGATGACGCTCGTGGCGGCCTTGTGGAACGCCTGCGGGGGAAGTGCTCGGCCAGCTGCCCCCGTGTTGTGGGCCATGCCGAGGACGTTGGACGGCGAGCAGGGTGCGAGGAAGGTGAAGGCGTCTTGCGTCACCTCGGCGCCCGCCTCCCAGCCGGCGCGGGACGGCGAGGCCGCGTTGCCCGGCGAGCCTGGGAATGGTGTCTCCACGACGGTCCAGCGCTGCCCGTGCGGGGAGTCGAAGTCCTCCGCGCTGCTGGCCACGAAGAAGGACTCCCGTGCGTTCGGGGCGTCTGCCGGCCTCACACGGGCGATGCGGAGCGGAGGTCCGGAGGTGGGTGCGGCTGGGGCGGGGGAGGCGGTCACAATGGACATCCTATGTCCCGGGGGCCGCCTGGGGCATGGCGCGGGGGAGTGGCGTTGCGGAAGCGATAGTGGCGCGGGGAGCAGGATTGCGTAGGGTCAGGGCACACATGGATTCACAGCCACGCGCCGGCCGGTCACCCGTACAGTTCGCCAACCGGGATCTCAGCCTCGACGCGGTTCTCGGGCCCGGGCAACGGGCACGCCCATGCCTCGTTGTACGCGCAGCTGGGGTTGTACGCGAAGTTGAAGTCGAGGATGAAGCGCGGACCCAGCCGCGCGCCGTCGTGCGCACGGTCCGGGGCAGCGGAGTTCCGTGCGGCCGTCTCCTCGGCGACTCCGAGGAACGCGCCCTTGATCGTGTCGATGAGGTACCGGCCAGCGCCGTACGATCCCGCCCCACCGCCGGTCCTCCCCGCCGTGGCATCACGGAACGGGACGAAGATCCCGCCGCCGTAGCCCTGATGCCGCCACGCGGCGACGGAACCGATCCCGGGGACCTCGAAGGTTCCGAGCCTCACGAACGGCACCACGCCATCGGTGCCGGTCCGCACGGGGCGCTCCTGCCCCGCGCCCCCGGGGCTGAGTGGCAGTTCGAAGCGGTACGCGGGATCGTAGTCGGCCACCGAGAGGCCGGTGAACGCCGCACGGTCCCGCAACAGGAGCGGCGACGCGGGGTGCGTTCCCATGAGTGCGTCACGCTCGCGCCGCCACAGCGCGTGGGCTTCGCGTGGGCTGGCCGCGGCCCGGACCCGTTCGTAGACCGAGAACATGCGCAGGCGCCAGTCGACCACCTCGTGCGCCGGCAGGTCCAAGGCCGCCTGGGCATCCTCCCACTCGGCGTCGGACCATTCCGTGCTGTCTGGGCTGGCCGGGCCATCCTGTTCGCCCTGGCCGTCCTGGCCGTCCGACCTTGCGTCCTTGTGATCCTCGCGCATGGCGCAAGACTACTCGGGCCCCCGCTTCGCTAGGGTGGGGGCATGGACGTCACGCCCCGAAGTGCACCCCACAGTGCGCCGCGCACGGGACACCGAACCGGACACTGGACCGGACGCCGGACTGGACACCGGGCAGCAGCCGCCAACCATGTCATCGCGGCGGGCGCCGCGATCGCCGTCGCCGCGGTTCTCACAGTGGCTCTGGCCGGGTGCGGCGCGGGTTCCACGGAACCGGTGTGGACTGGCGTTCCGAGCGGGTCGTCGTCGGCGGCGCCCGGCGGCCCGACGTCCGGCAGCCCGGGCGCGGGAGGCACGACGGCGAGTGGTCCCGCGGCGTCGTCGGGAACGCCCTCGCCGGGCGCCACGAGCGCCCAGTGGAAGACGTATACGGATCCGGCCAAGAAGGTGAAGTTCGATCTGCCCGCGGCATGGATCGTCCAGTCCACCGATCCGGCTCCCGGTGCGGCCGCTGGGTCCCTGCGCCTCGAGGTCAAGAAGGCGGACGGGACCTTTGTCGCGGCGCTCGCCACGGGCCTCCCGGTGCCGGCGCCGTCCACATGCGACCCCGCACAGGCCAAGGCCTACTCAGTGCTCAACAGCCTTCCCGTGACGGTGCCGTTCGCGGATGGCCCGAACGTCATCACGCCGCGGTTCGTGTTCCGCGTGATCCAGGGCTACAAGTTCTTCGGCACGTTCGGTCTCACGGGCCTCGCCACCTCCGCCCAGGACGGCAAGGCGTGCGTGCTCGTCAACGTTGTGCCCGGTCCCGCGGGCATCGGCGGCTACTCGTTCGCCGACACCATCGCGGCCACACCCCCCCAAACCGATGCGAAGGTTGCGCCCCTCAAATCTTTCGATACCCTAGCTCAGGCGTCGGCCTACGTCCGCGACTCGGGCGACTTCGCGGACGCGCAGCGCATGATCATGTCGCTGGCCTTCACCCAGAACTAGCCCTACGGGAGCCCCATGCAGCGCACCGTCGGTGCCCAGCTGTCGTTCACGACCGCGGCACAGACCAAGCTGGCGATGGCGATTGCCGTCGCCCGCCACCCCGGCTACACGTCCTTCGAGGAGGAACTCGTTGTCACCGCGGACGGGGCGGCGGTGGAACCGCGGGAACTGCTGGACGGCCACGGCGGGCGATTCCACGTGCTCGAGCTGCCCGAGCCCGCACACGTCGAGGTCGCCTACACGGCCCGCGTCGAGGGAACGAGCGAGCCGGAGCCCGTCGACGAGATCGAGCTGATCCGCTACGTGCGCCCCAGCAGGTACGCCGAGAGCGACCGGCTCCTGCCCACGTCGTACGCCGAATTCGGGACTCTCCGGGGTCTTGAGCTCGTCCAGGCGGTCCGTGACTGGGTCAACCGCCAGCTCGCCTACGTGAGCGGCTCGTCCCGTGGCACCGACGGTGCGGTGGAGACGCTCCTCCACCGGCGCGGTGTGTGCCGCGACTTCGCCCACCTCGCGATCGCGCTGTTGCGGGCCAAGGACGTCCCGGCGCGGCTCGCGGCAGTGTATGCCCCCGGGCTGAGGCCCATGGACTTCCATGCGGTGGCCGAGGCCTACGTGGACGGCGCGTGGCACGTGATCGACCCGACGGGCCTCGCCCCGCGCGCCTCGATGGTCCGCATCACGGCCGGCCGGGATTCCGCGGACACGGCGTTCCTCTCGACCGTCGGCGGGCGGATCGTGCTCAAGAAGCTCACCGTCACGGCCGTGGCCGACGAGCTCCCGTTCGAGGACCCCCGGGCCTCCGTCCGCCTAGCCTGAGGGCTCGCGAGCTGTGCCTCCGCACCCCCACGTCACGGGGTGCGGTCAGAGCGGGTGGTGGGCGACGACGTGCGCGCGGACGCGCTCGGTGAGGTCCCGCAGCGCGGCCAGCCCGCCAGTGTCGAGGGCGTCGCCCATGATGCGCTGGATCTCCCTCACGTGGGCGCGCCCCACCTCGCGCTGGAGCCGTGCGCCCTCGTCCGTGAGCCGCACGACGACGCCGCGCCCGTCCTCGGGCGAGCTCTCGCGCGCCACGAGGCCCTGCTTCGCGAGTCGTTCGACGAGCCTCGACAGGCTCGATTGGGCCAGCAGCACGTGGTCGTTGAGCTCGTTGAGCCGAAGGCCCGCGCCCTCGCACGTGCTCAGGGTGAAGAGCACGTCGTAGGCATTCATGCCGAGCTTCCGGAAGGCCGGGTCGCGCTGCAGGCGGCGCATTACCGCCACCTGGGCGCGGAAGAGCGACTCCCAGGCCTCCGAGACGTCCTTCACCGAGGGTGTGGGCCCGGGAGCCGCCGGGCGGGAAGGCGCCGGAGCTGCCATGAGCGAGGGCGCGGTGTCGGGCGCGGGACCGGTGCCGGCCACCGGCTGCGTGCTCACCGCGCCGTCGCCCCGGCGGTCGCCTCAGCCGACGCCCCCGCAGCCGACCCGGTCCCGGTGCCTGCGTCCGACTCGGCCGTCTCTGCCCCGGACATGGCAGCGCTGCGGGCCGCGACTCGCGCGGCGTGCGTCGGCCCCTCGGGGACGTCCGCGGGACGCCCCTCGGCGAAGCCCGCCTTGAGCTCGGGAAGCACCTCGCCGAGCAGGTCGAGCTGCTCGAGCACGGTCTTGAGCGGAAGGCCCGCGTGGTCCACGAGGAACAGCTGGCGCTGGTAGTCGCCGAAGTAGTCGCGGAACGCGAGGGTCTTCTCGACGAACTCGGCCGGGCTGCCCACGGTCAGCGGGGTCTGCGCGGTGAACTCCTCCATCGAGGGCCCGTGTCCATAGACGGGTGCGTTGTCGAAGTAGGGGCGGAAATCCCGCTTGGCGTCCTGGGAGTTCTTGCGCATGAAGAACTGGCCGCCGAGGCCCACGATCGCCTGGCTCGCCTTGCCATGCCCGTAGTGCTCGAACCGCTCGCGGTAGAGGTTGATGAGGCGGATGTAGTGCTCCTTCGGCCAGAAGATGTTGTTGGCGAAGAAGCCGTCGCCGTAGTAGGCGGCGAGCTCGGCGATCTGCGGGGTGCGGATGGAGCCGTGCCACACGAACGGGGCCACCTCGTCGAGGGGGCGCGGCGTGACCGTGAAGTTGTGCAGCGGGGTGCGGAACTTGCCGCTCCACGTGACGGTCTCCTCGTCCCACAGGCGGCGCAGTAGCGCGTAGTTCTCGATCGTCAGCTCGAGGGAGTCCTGCGGGCTCTTGCCGAACCAGGGGTAGACGGGTGCGGTATTGCCGCGGCCCAGCACGAGGTCCGTGCGGCCGCCCACGAGATGCTGGAGCATCCCGAAGTCCTCGGCGATCTTCACCGGATCGTTGGTGGTGATGAGGGTCGTGGTCGTGGAGAGGATGATCTTCTCGGTCTGCGCGCCGATGTACCCCAGGAGGGTGGTCGGCGAGCTCGGGTAGAACGGGGGATTGTGGTGCTCGCCCGTCGCGAAGACGTCGAGCCCCACCTCCTCGGCGTGCTTGGCGATCTTCACGATCGCCTGGATCCGCTCGCCCTCGGACGGCATGTGGCCGGTCGTCGGGTCGAGGGTGACATCTCCGACGCTGAAGATACCGAACTGCATGGAACGACCTTTCCTCACGCGGTTGCCCTGAGCTGCCGCACGTTGAGATAAATGCATTTGCATCTATCTCAACGGGTGAGGTCCCCTGATCATTCCCGGTTCCGTTATGCCTTATGCCTTGGCGGCCCGCCGTCCGGTGACCTTCGGCACGGCACCCGTCGTCCAATCGCCCTCGTCTGTGTCATCGACGTCGTCGGCCGGGAGTTCTGGGGTGCGCTTCAGGCCGCGCAGGAGCCTGCTCTTCTCGAGCCGGCCCTCCACAAGCCGGTACAGGACGGGCACGAGGACGAGTGTGAGCGTCGTCGAGGACACCAGACCGCCGATGACGACGACGGCGAGCGGCTGCGAGATGAAGCCCCCGCCGCCGGTGAGCCCGAGGGCCATCGGCGTGAGCGCGAAGATCGTCGCGAGCGCGGTCATGAGGATCGGCCGCAGTCGTTGGCGCGCGCCCTGTTCGATCGCCTCGGCGAGCGGCAGCGCGGGCCTGCCGCGGTGCGGCCGCCGGTACTGGTTGATGAGGTCGATGAGGACGATCGCGTTGGTCACGACGATGCCAACGAGCATGAGCAGGCCGATGAGGGATGGCAGCCCCAGCGGAATCCGCGTCGCGAGGAGCAGCACGATCGCGCCTGTCGCCGCGAACGGGACGGAGACGAGCAGCACCAGCGGCTGGAGGAGGCTCTTGAAGGCAGCGACCATGATGACGTAGACGATCGCGATGGCCGCGAGGAGTGCCAGACCGAGCTGCTGGAACGACTGGGTCTGCTGGCTCGCCGCGCCGCCCACGGACGCCGTCGCGCCGCCGTCGAGCGTCAGATCCGCCACACGCTTGGTGACCTCGGCGCTGACCGAGCCGAGATTCGTGTCGCCGGGCGTCACCGATACCGTCGCCGTGCGCTGTCCGGCCGTGCTCGTCACCGTCACCGGGACGTCGACGGCTGTGACGGAAGCGATCTGCCCAAGCGTCAGCCCGCCCGGCGCGCCGGCGATCGGCATGGCTCGGACGGCATCGATGCTTTGGAACTGTGTTCCCTTGCCGATGCGGACCGGGTAGTCCGTCGTGTCGATCCGCACGGTTCCCGCGGGAATCGGGCTCACGGTCGCGGCGAGCGCCGTGCTGATCTGCTGCTCATTGAGGCCAGCGGCAGCGGCCTTCGCGCGGTCCACCTTCACCTGGACCACAGGCTGGCCGGCGGCGAGGTTGCTCGTCACGCCCGTCGCGCCGGGGACATCCTTGAGAGCCGCCGAGACGGCGTCGTTGGCCTTCGCAAGCGCGGCGGAGTCGGGTGCCTTGACCGTCACGTCGACGGTCGAGGCCGTGCCGAAACCGCTCTGCTGGCTCCCCACCGAGACGGTGCCGGCACCGCTGAGGTGCCCGACGGCGTCGCGCACCTGCTGCTGGAGCGCAGCCTGGTCCTTGGACTCGTCCGTGATGACCGTGAAGGTCGCGTTCGAGGCGCCAGAGGAGAGGAAGGCGCTGAAGCCGGTCGTGGAGTTGCCGATCGTGACCTGGACCGTCTGGATCCCGTCGATGCCGCGGAGCGCGTCCTCGACCTTCGCGGCGGCAGTGCTCGTCGCGTCGAGGCTTGTGCCCGGGTCTAGCTTCTGCGTCACGGTGAAGTTGTTCTGGCCCGTGTTGCCGAGGAGGTTGGTCGGAAGGAGCGGCGTGAGGGCGAACGTGCCCACGAGAATGAGCGCGCCCGCCACGAGCGTGATGACGGGGTGCTTCTGGGTCCTGTGGAGGATCGGAAGATAGCCGCGCTGGAGCAGGCTGCGGCGCTCCTTCTCGTGCGCCTGGGCTTCGACTTCTGCGGGGTTCACGGCGCCGGGTGACTTGTGCCCGAGGAACCAGTATGCGAGCACCGGAACGATCGTGAGAGAGACGACGAGTGATGCGAGCAGGGCGATCGTGACCGTGAGCGCGAACGGCCGGAACAGCTCGCCCGCGAGGTTGCCGACGAACGCGATGGGCAGGAAGACCGCGACGGTCGTGAGCGTCGAGGCGGTCACTGCGGCGGCGACTTCTCGCACGGCGCCCAGGATCGCCGTCGTCTTCTCCTCGCCGTAGCTCAGGTGCCGCTTGATGTTCTCGATGACCACGATCGAGTCGTCGACGACGCGGCCGATCGCGATCGTGAGCGCCCCGAGCGTGAGGATGTTCAGCGAGTACTTCGAGGCGTACAGCCCGATGAACGTGATGAGGAGCGAGAGGGGGATGGAGACGGCCGTGACGAGGGTCGAGCGGACGGAGAGGAGGAAGACGAGGATCGTCAGGACGGCGAATCCGAGTCCCAGGAGTCCCTCGGTCGCGAGGTCGCGGATGGACTTCTCGATGAACGGCGCCTGATCGAAGACGGCGGTCATCTTCGCGTTCGAGCCGAGGTCCGAGGCCAGCTGGGGGAGCGCGTCGCGCACGGCGTGCGAGACCGCCACGGTGTCGCCCTCCGGCTTCTTCGTCACGGACAGCGCGAGAGTGGGCTTGCCGTCGGTGCGGGTGATCGACGTCGGGGCGTCGTCCTCGATTGTGACGGCTGAGACGTCGCCGATGGTGGTCGGCTGCTTCGCGCCGGTGAGCGGCAGGCCCTTGACCGCATCCGTCGAGTCGACGGGGCTCCCGGCCTGGAGGGAGAGGGTCTTGCCCTGCTCGGACACCGTGCCGATCGGGACGAGCGAACCGCTGTTCTGCAGGGCCGTGCGGATCGAACCGATGTCGACGCCGCGGCTCGCCATGGCCGCCTGGTCCGGCTGGATCTGGAGGTGCTGCGTCGCGCCCCCGGTCACGTCCACGCTGCGGACTCCGTCGATCTTCGTGAGCTTCGGGACCGCCTGCTGGATCAGCTGGGTGTCGAGCTCGCTGAGCCGCTTGTCCGAGGAGACTGCGATGAAGACGATCGGGAAGTCGCTGATGCTGCCCGCGAGGGTGTTCGGCGAGGCATCGGCGGGCAGCTGGGACTTCACGTTGGAGATCGCCCGGTCGATCTGGTTGCGCGCGCGGTCGAGGTTCGTCCCGTACTGGAACGAGAGGCGGATCGTCGAGACCCCGGTGCGGGACGTCGATGCGCTGCTCTCGAGGCCCTCGACGGCCTGGAGCGACTTCTCCAGCGGCTGGCCGATCTGCTTGTCCACGACGTCCGGCGACGCGCCGGCCATCGCCGTGACGACCGTGAGCTGGGGAAACTCGATGGACGGGATGAGTTCCTGCTTGAGGCTTCCCGCAGTGATGACGCCGAAGACCGAGGCGAACACCATGATGAGCGCGATCAGCGCCCTGTTCGCCATGGACAGTCGGGCGAGCCGGAACATCAGTGGCCCTTTCGCAGGGATCCCGGCCGAGCCGGGAAGAGGTGGACGGGTAGCGAACGGCCCGCGTCCTCCTTGAAGAGGTCACGGGCCGAGGAGGGACCGCCTTAGCGGGCCGGGGCCGCGAGGCCGAGGGACGTCGCGGTGTCGGCGGCGATCTCGGCAGCGAGGTCCGCGTTCTCGTTGAGCTTGAGGCCGTAGCCCGGCATCATCTCGCTGAACTTGGGTTCCCATCCCTTGAAGTTCTTCGGGAAGCAGCGCTGCATGAGCTCCAGCATGATCGGCACGGCCGTGGAAGCGCCCGGCGAGGCTCCGAGGAGGGCACCGATCGACCCGTCGCGGGCCGTGATGACCTCGGTGCCGAACTGGAGCTCACCGCCCTTGGAGGCGCTCTTCTTGATGATCTGCACGCGCTGGCCCGCGGTGATGAGTTCCCAGCCGTCGCCTGCGGCCTCGGGGAAGTACTCACGCAGGGCCTGGACCTTCGCATCGCGGCTCTTGGCGACTTCCTTGATGAGGTAGGCCGTGAGGTCCATGTTGTCCTTGCCGACGGCGAGCATCGGGATGATGTTGCCAAGGCGTATCGAGCCGGGGAGGTCCCAGAGCGAGCCGTTCTTGAGGAAGTTCGTCGAGAAGCCCGCGTACGGGCCGAACAGGAGCGAGCGCTTGCCGTTGACGTAGCGCGTGTCCAGGTGCGGGACCGACATGGGCGGGGCCCCGACGGACGCCTGGCCGTACACCTTCGCGTTGTGCTGGGCGGCAACCGACTCATCGGTGCTGCGCAGGAACTGGCCCGAGACGGGGAAGCCGCCGTAGCCCTTGCTCTCCGCGATCCCGGAGGCCTGAAGGAGGTGCAGCGCACCGCCGCCGGCGCCGACGAACACGAACTTGGCGTGGATTCCGCCACGCTCGCCCGAGGCCTTGTGCTTGGTCGCGACGCTCCAGCCCCCGCGGGAGCGCTCGAGGTTGGTCACGTCGGTGCCGTAGTTGACCTCGACTCCGTTGCCCGCGAGGAACCCTACGAGTTCCCTCGAGAGGCGGCCGAAGTCGACGTCGGTGCCCTCGGCCACGCGGGTTGCGGCGACGCGGCCGGCGCCGCGGCCGCCCATGACGAGCGGTGCCCACTCGGCGATCTGCGCAGGCTCCTCGCTGTACTCCATCGAGGAGAAGAGCGCGTTCGGGTGGAGCGCCTCGTAGCGGGCCTTGAGGAAGTCCGCGTGGGCGTCGCCGATCACGAAGCTCATGTGCGGCACCGTGTGGATGAAGTTCGACGGCGCGCCGATGCTGCCGTCGTTGACGAGGTGCGACCAGAACTGGCGCGAGAGCTGGAAGCCCTCGTTGATCCCCAGCGCCTTCGCGGGGCTCACCGAGCCGTCCTTGGCCTGGGGCGAGTAGTTCAGCTCGCAGTACGCCGCGTGCCCCGTGCCCGCGTTGTTCCAGGGGTCCGAGCTCTCGAGCCCCACATCGTCGAGGCGCTCGAAGAGGACGATGCTCCAGCTGGGCTCTAGCTTCTTGAGGAAGGCGCCGAGGGTGGCGCTCATGATGCCCCCGCCGATCAGAACGACGTCGGCAGATCGGGTGGTGGAAATGAAGGTCACTGAAGTCTCCCTGCACAATTGGACCAGTGGCAGAATATCCCCGCCATGGCCGGATCGCTAAATCCTCCGGTGCCGGTCAGTCAAGCCCCTTGAAGGATATTTTTCCGGCCTTCACTAGGCTGAGACAAGGGTCACATGATTGAAGGTCTCGTTGAGCACGGGCGACGTCGGATAGCTCGCCACCCGCGCCGAGACTGCAACCGCCGAGATCGGGTAGGCGATAGGCACCGCGGGCGCCGTCGAGCCGATCTGGCCGTTGATGTTCTGGTACGCCTGCGTCCGGTCGGTGCCGTCAGGGAGGCCTCGGGCGCGCTCGATCTTGCTGAAGATCTGGGCGTCGAACATCCCGAATTCGCCGTTCTTGGCGCCGAAGAGCGGAGCGAGGAAGTCATCGGGGTCGGCGTACGTGCCGTACCGGCCCAGAAGGTGGAAGGCGTGGTCCCCGGGGGAAGTGACCTTCTGCAGATATCCGTCGGACCAGTCCACCGGCACGGGCTTGATGTTCAGGCCCAGCAGCGTCAGCTGGGAGGCGATCTCCGCGTAGACCTTCTCGGGGCTCGGCAGGTAGAGGCGGGCCACGTTCAGCGGGTAGTAGAAGGGGAGTTCCTCGCCCTTGTAGCCGGCCTCGCTCAGCAGGCGCTTGGCCTTCTGGGGGTCGTAGCCGGGGAAGCCGCCGGAGGTGTTGAAGCCGCTGAGCTTGGGCGGAACGAACTGGGACGCCGTCTTCGTGTCCTCGAGGAAGAACGGCTTGATCACCGCATCCTTGTTGATGCCGATCGCAATCGCCTGGCGCACCTTGTCGTTCTGCAGCAGCGGCACCGACTGGTTCATCCCCACATACATGACGGAGAACGGGTCGCGGCGGACCACTTGGAAGCCCTTGCGGACGAGCGTCTCGATGTTCGCCACGGTCACGGCGTCGTACCCGTCGATCGTGCCCGCGACGAGCGCCTGGAGCCGGCTCTGGGGAGTGTCGTAGACGACGAACGAGAGCTGGGATATCTGTCCCCGCTCCCCCCAGTAGTCCGGTGAAGACTCGACGACCACAGCGTCCTTGGTCCATGCACGGAACCGGAAGGGCCCGGTGCCCACGGGATGCTGGGCGTAGCGCGAGATCGGGACCCCGGACGAGGTCTGGTCCTCCACGTCCGCGGTGCTGGCCGTGAGGGCAGCAGGGGAGGAGATCGCCAAGCCCGGCGCAGTCATGGCCGCCAGGAAGCTCGTGAGCGGCTGCGTCAGGTCGATGCGGACCTCGTGGTCGCCCAGGACGGTGCAGCCCTTGTACAGGGAGAGCGCTGCCTGATCCGCGTGCGCCTTGAACACCGCGGTGAAGGGAAGGCCCGGGTGCGAGGCGCGGAACTGCGGGGTGAACGCGAACCAGCGGTCGAAGTTGGCCTTGACGGCCGCGGCATTGAAGGGCGTTCCGTCGTGGAACTTCACGCCGCTGCGGAGGGTGAACGTCCAGGAGAGGAGGTCCGAGCTCTGGGTCCACGCGGTCGCGAGGGCGGGCGCCGGCGCCCCTGTGTCCGGATCGGTGGTCAGGAGGCACTCGAGGACCTGCCGGGTGATGCGCGATGACTCGATGTCCGGTGTCACCGCCGGGTCAAGGGCGATCGGCGGCGCCGGGGTCGCGAACGTGAACTTGGCGGTGGGGCCCGCTGAGCCACTCGGGGTGGGCGACGGTGCCGGGGAGGGCGACGGCGTGCAGCCGGCGAGCAGCGCTGCTGTCGCTGCAGCCTGGAGCAGTTCCCTGCGCCCGATGGTCCGTGAACGGCTCACGACTTCTTTGCCTTTCGCTTCCGCCGCATGCCCGGCGCCCTCATGACTGGGTGTCGACCTGTTCGGCCGGATCAACCGCTGGCCGGGTCGACCGCAACGGCGGGACTGGGCCGGAGGCAGTGCGCGAGGAGGGACTTGAACCCTCACGTCCTAGGACACAGGAACCTAAATCCTGCGTGTCTGCCAATTCCACCACTCGCGCGGACCCCGCCACGGCGGGGCAACCCGATCAGTCTACCGGCAGGATCTTCAGGTCCCGGTGGAGCTTGGCGACATGCCCCTTCGCGCGGACGTTGTACTGCGCAACGTCGATCCGCCCGTCGGTGCCGATCACGAAGGTCGACCGGATGAGCCCCTGGTAGACGCGCCCGTAGTTGACCTTCTCGCCCCACGTGCCGTAGGCCTCGGCGACCGCGTGGTCCTCGTCCGCGAGCAGGAGGAACCCCAGATGCTGCGCGGCGGCAAATTTCCGCACGTCTGCGGCCGGATCGGGGGAGACACCAACCACCCTCAGTCCGGCCCCGTTCAGGCCCGCAAGGCTGTCGCGGAAGTCGCATGCCTCCTGGGTGCACGCAGGCGTGTCCACCTGGGGGAAGAAGTACAGGATCGTGCGCTCGCCTGCGAGGTCCGCGAGCGACGTCGTGCCTCCCTCGGAATCCGGGAGGGAGAAGGCAGGGGCAGCATCGCCCGCGGTGAGGCGGCGTACAGGTCCAGAAGTGGTCACGACGACGAGCCTAGCGGCCCCCGTAGAGCGACAGGGCAGCCGTCGACGCGGTGGCCGAGCTCACGCCGGAAAGGCTCGGCGCCGATTTCGTTTTTCGAAGGGACTCCTGTAGAGTTTCATGTCGTTGCGGGGCACGGAGATGATCCAAACGGATCGTCAAAATCTTCCTGCAGCGACAATGCGCCTCTAGCTCAACTGGCAGAGCAATTGACTCTTAATCAATGGGTTCCGGGTTCGAGTCCCGGGGGGCGCACGGAAGAAACTGAGGGCTCCGGCTGACGCCGGGGCCCTCAGTGCGTTCAGGCCGAGGCCGGACCGCGAGGCACCGCGGATGCCGAGGTGAGCGTCCGGAGAGATCCACGATGCCGTCCGCGACGCGCCGTCGAGGCATCTTCGCGGACGACCGTCCATACGGCAAGGGCGAGCGCGATGGCGCCCGAGATCCCGATCAGCACCACGTCCATGGCAGCCTCCGTGAAGGTCCCGTCGCTGTGGACGGATGTGCCTATTGAACGACTCGTGCCCAGCCGGAGTCCAGTGCCTAGAGGTCCGCGAGATCGCGCAGGAAGGAGGCGAGATCGGCGGCATCCTCGTCCTGTGAGAGCGTGCTGGCCGAATGGGGGCCCAGGACGCAGGTCGCGCGCAGGGTGAGGGTGATGATGCGGCCCGTGCTCATGGCAATGTCGAAGGCGCTGGGGGCGGCCTCGGCGACGAAGGCGAGATTGGAGAGGTCGATGGCAACCGGCCGGTCGAGCGCCGCGAGCGTCGCGCGGTTGAACGGGGTCAGGATCAGCTCGACAGGCCTGCGACGGTACCCGACGATGATGCCCGCCGGGACAGGTGCGGCCGGGCGCCGGCCCGTCACTGTCCCGCCGCACTCCGAGGCGCATACGAGGTTGTAGTCGCCGTAGTTGGGTATCTGGGTATCGAAGACATGGTGGAGCGCTGCCTTCAACGCAACGTCCGAGCCGGGAACGTCTCCGGCGGCTGTGCTGCTCATTCATGCTCCTTTCACCGTGGACAGTCTACGTATCCCGTCTGGTGGCGGGGCCGGACGGCGGCCCGGCCCAGTAGCCTGTGCGCATGGACTTCCGCAGACTCCTGCTCCTGCGGGAACTGGCCGATCGCCGCACCGTCGGCGCGACGGCCGACGCCCTCGGGATCACGCCGTCGGCCGTCTCGCAGCAGCTCAAGCTCCTCCAGGAGGAACTCGGGATCGTCCTCCTCGAGCGCCAGGGCCGCGGCGTGCGGCTCACCGAGGCAGGGGAGGCGATGGCGGCTGCCGCGGCCGGAGTGGCCGTCGCCATGGCCCGCGCGGAGGCCACGGCCGATGGCTACCGCCGCGGGGAACAGGCGATCGTGACGGCCGCTTTCTTCCCAAGCTCGGCTGAGATGCTGCTTCCCGGCCTGCTGGACCGGGTCGCGGAGCGTGAGGGCCTGCGCCTCGATGCTCGGCTCGAGGATCCGAACGTACAGGGCTTCATCGACCTCGCGGCGGATGTGGATGTCGTGGTGGCCCACTCGGTCAACGGGCCCGCCGAGTTCGCGAGGCCCGGCCTCGTGGTCGAGCTCCTCCTCGAGGAGCCGCTCGACGTTGCGCTCCCCGCGGCCCATCCGCTCGCAGCCAAGGCAGCGCTCGAACCCTCCGATGTGGCCAGCTATCCGTGGATCGGCGTGCCGTCGGGGTTCCCCTTCGACACCGTGCTGCGGCAGGTCGAGCTGCAGGCGGGCCATGTCATCGAGCGGACGCAGCTCATGCCGGACCTCAGGGCCATGGAGGCCCTCGTGCGGGGCGGGCACGGACTGAGCCTCCTCCCGCGTTTCACCGCGCGTGGGGCGCTCGCGAGCGGACTCGTTCTGCGGCCGCTCACGGGAGTCCACGCGGGTCGTAGCATCGTGCTCCTTGCGCGCGCCGAGGTGGCCGCGCGGCCCACGGTGCGCAGCGTCATGGACATGGTCCACGCTGAAGCGCGCCGAGTCCTGCACGACGACCTCCTGCGCGGGTGAAGGGACCCGCTCGCGATTGCACCTCCCGGACCCGTGATCTGCCTCACCCTCCGGTCCTAGACTGTGCGCCATGACCGAGCAGAGCATGGCCCAGACTGTGTCAGCGGATCCTTCAGCGTCGACGGCTCGTTCGGGGTCGGCGGCCCCTTCGACGCCGGTCGACCCCAAGCCGCGGAGCCGCGTGGTGACGGACGGCATCCACGCTGCCCCCGCGCGCGGCATGCTGCGTGCGGTCGGCTTCGGCGACGAGGACTTCGCCAAGCCGCAGGTGGGCATTGCGAGCTCGTGGAACGAGATCACCCCCTGCAACCTCTCCCTCGACCGCCTCGCCAAGGCCGCCAAGGAGGGCGTCCACGCCGCGGGTGGATTCCCGATGCAGTTCGGGACGATCTCCGTCTCCGACGGCATCTCCATGGGCCACGAGGGAATGCACTTCTCGCTGGTCTCGCGCGAGATCATCGCCGACTCGGTCGAGACGGTCATGCAGGCCGAGCGGATCGACGGGCAGGTGCTCCTCGCGGGCTGCGACAAGTCGCTGCCCGGCATGCTCATGGCCGCCGCGCGCCTCGACGTCTCCAGCGTCTTCCTCTATGCAGGCTCGATCATGCCGGGCTGGGTCAAGCTCGAGGACGGCACCGAGAAGGACGTCACGCTCATCGACGCCTTCGAAGCGGTCGGCGCCTGCGCGGCGGGCAGGATGTCCACCGGGGACCTGGACCGGATCGAGCGGGCCATCTGCCCGGGCGAGGGCGCCTGCGGCGGCATGTACACCGCGAACACCATGGCGAGCGCCGCCGAGGCGCTCGGCATGTCCCTGCCGGGCTCGGCCGCCCCGCCGTCCGCAGACCGGAGGCGGGACATGTTTGCCCACCGCTCGGGGGAGGCCGTCGTGAATCTGCTGAAGCAGGGCATCACCGCACGCGACATCCTCACGCGCGAGGCGTTCGAGAATGCGATCGCCGTGACGATGGCGTTCGGAGGATCGACCAACTCGGTGCTGCACCTCCTGGCGATCGCCCGCGAGGCCGAGGTCGAGCTCGAGCTCGCGGACTTCAACAGGGTCGGGGACAGGGTTCCGCATCTGGGAGACCTCAAGCCGTTCGGCCGGTATGTCATGTACGACCTCGACAGGGTGGGCGGGGTTCCCGTCGTCATGCGCGCCCTGCTCGACGCCGGTCTCCTGCACGGCGACGCCCTCACGGTCACCGGCAGGACGGTCGCGGAGAACCTCGCCGAGATCGCACCCCCGGACCTCGACGGCAAGATCGTGCGCGCGATGGACAACCCGATCCACCGCACCGGCGGGCTCTCGATCCTGCACGGCTCGCTCGCTCCGGACGGCGCTGTCGTGAAGACGGCAGGCTTCGACGCCGAGGTGTTCGAGGGCACCGCGCGCGTCTTCGAGCGCGAGCAGGCCGCGCTGGATGCGCTCGACAACGGCCAGATCGCGGCGGGGGACGTCGTCGTCATCCGCTACGAGGGGCCCAAGGGCGGCCCGGGCATGCGCGAGATGCTCGCGATCACGGGCGCGATCAAGGGAGCCGGCCTCGGAAAGGACGTCCTCCTCCTCACCGACGGCCGATTCTCCGGCGGGACGACGGGGCTCTGCATCGGCCACGTGGCCCCGGAAGCGGTCGACGGCGGCCCGGTCGCCTTCGTGCGCGACGGCGACCGCATCCGCGTTGACATCCCGCAGCGGAGGATCGACCTCCTGGTCGACGACGCGGAGCTCGCGTCGCGCCGCGAGGGCTGGGCGCCGCTGCCGGCCAGGTTCACGAGGGGAGTACTGTCGAAATACGCCAAGCTCGTCCACTCGGCGAGTGAGGGCGCCGTCCTCGGGTAACCCCTCTGCGGGTGACCGCGCCCCTGAGTCTCACGTGCTGGATAAGCGTCCGTATATTGAGACGGGCGCGGGCCAGATTGACACGCCAGAGCGAGATTGGCAAGACTGTCCGCATGCAGACCGTTCCGACGAGCAGAGTGCTCGATGTCGTCGTCCTTGCCAAGCGCGTGGCTCACTGAGTCCGTCTGGCACGATCTGTCACGCGCAACCCCTCGAGACGCCAGGCGGCCGAGGGGTTTTTCGTTTCTGAGCACACAACCTTCGCCACGAAGATCCTAAGGAAGAGACTGATGAGCAAAGGAACGCCAATCAGCCCATCGCTGATGGCTTCGAAGCCGTCCTCGGCCAAGGCCGCGGATCCTGTCGACACAGTCGACTCTGCCTCTGCCGTCCTGGGGCCCAACCGTGTTGTTGAGCCCACAGAGATGACTGGATCTGAAGCAATTGTCCGCTCGCTCGAGGAACTGGGCGTGGACGATGTCTTTGGTCTACCGGGCGGCGCGATCCTGCCGACCTACGACCCTCTGATGGCTTCGAAGATCAACCACATTCTCGTGCGCCACGAGCAGGGCGCAGGCCACGCGGCCCAAGGGTACGCGATGGTCACAGGGCGTGTGGGAGTCTGCATTGCGACGTCAGGTCCGGGAGCCACCAATCTGGTGACCGCGATCGCCGACGCGCACATGGACTCCGTCCCCCTCGTTGCAATCACCGGTCAGGTCGCAAGCTCCGTGATCGGCTCGGACGCCTTCCAGGAAGCGGACATCGTGGGCATCACCATGCCCATCACGAAGCACTCCTTCCTGGTGACGAATCCGGCGGACATCCCCCAGGTCCTCGCCGAGGCCTTCCACCTTGCCTCGACAGGCCGCCCAGGACCCGTCCTCGTCGACGTTGCGAAAGACGCCCAGCAGGCCAAGACGGTCTTCAGCTGGCCGCCGAAGATCGACCTGCCGGGCTACCGGCCCGTGACCCGCGGCCACAGCAAGCAGGTCCGCGAGGCAGCCAAGCTCATCGCCGCCGCGTCCAAGCCCGTGCTGTACGTGGGCGGCGGCGTCGTCAAGGCCCATGCCTCGGCGGAGCTGCTTGCGCTTGCAGAGGTGACCGGTGCCCCCGTCGTCACGACCCTGACCGCCCGTGGCGCATTCCCCGATTCGCACCCCCAGCACCTCGGCATGCCGGGCATGCACGGCGGCGTCGCCGCGGTGACGGCCCTTCAGCAGGCCGATCTGCTCATCACCCTCGGCGCGCGGTTCGACGACCGCGTGACCGGCGTCCTGAGCACCTTCGCTCCGAACGCGACCGTGATCCACGCCGACATAGACCCGGCCGAGATCTCGAAGAACCGCACGGCCGACGTGCCGATCGTAGGCTCGGTCAAGGAGATCCTCCCCGAGCTCGCGGAGACCGTGAAGGCCAGCTACGAGAAGGACGGCGCGCCCGACCTCACCGCATGGTGGTCGTTCCTGAACAAGCTGCGCGAGGACTACCCCCTCGGCTGGACGGAGCCGGAGGACGGACTCCTCTCACCGCAGCACGTCATCCAGCGGATCGGTGAGCTCACCGGTCCGGAGGGCGTGTACGTCGCCGGCGTCGGGCAGCACCAGATGTGGGCTGCGCAGTTCATCAAGTACGAGCGGCCGCACGCGTGGCTCAACTCGGCCGGCCTCGGCACGATGGGCTACTCCGTGCCGGCCGCGATGGGCGCCAAGGTGGGCAATCCGGACCGGGTGGTCTGGGCGATCGACGGCGACGGCTGCTTCCAGATGACCAATCAGGAACTCGCGACATGCGCGCTGAACAACATCCCGATCAAGGTCGCGATCATCAACAACTCCTCGCTCGGCATGGTCCGGCAGTGGCAGACGCTCTTCTACGACGGCCGCTACTCCAACACTGACCTCCAGACGGGCGCCGACACGGTCCGCATCCCCGACTTCGTCAAGCTCGGCGAGGCCTACGGCTGCGCGTCCTTCCGCGTCGAGCGCGAGGAGGACATCGACGCCACGATCCAGAAGGCGCTCGAGATCAACGACCGGCCGGTGGTCATCGACTTCGTGGTCAGCCCCAATGCCATGGTCTGGCCCATGGTGCCCTCCGGCGTCAGCAATGACCTTATCCAGGTCGCCCGCAATTCCACTCCCGACTGGGAAGAGGAGGACTGAGCATGTCGCGCCACACCCTGTCCGTGCTGGTCGAGGACAAGCCCGGCGTCCTCACCCGCGTTGCCGGTCTCTTCGCCCGCCGCGCGTTCAACATCCACTCGCTCGCGGTGGGACCCACCGAAGTCCCGGGCGTCTCGCGGGTGACCGTGGTGGTGAACGCCGAGGGCGACCTCCTGGAGCAGGTCACCAAGCAGCTGAACAAGCTCGTCAATGTCATCAAGATTGTCGAGCTCCAGCCGGAGAGTTCGGTCCAGCGGGACCATCTGCTCATCAAGGTCCGTGCGGACGCTGTGACCCGGCTCCAGGTCACCCAGGCCGTGGACCTGTTCCGGGCGTCTATCGTGGACGTGTCGACCGATTCGGTCGTGGTCGAAGCCACCGGCACGACCGAGAAGATCCAGGCCCTGCTGAGTGTCCTCGAGCCGTTCGGCATTCGCGAGATCGTCCAGTCCGGGACGCTCGCGGTCGGCCGCGGCTCCAGGTCGATGAGCGACCGCGCCCTCCGCGCGGGCTAGCCTGCGCCCCTTCGAACTCGGCCGGCGGTGACCGCCGTCGGCACCCCCGCATCTGAAACAGACTCAAGGAGACACCAAGTGACAGCAGAGCTCTACTACGACGACGACGCCGACCTCTCGATCCTCCAGGGCCGCAAGGTCGCTGTGATCGGCTACGGCAGCCAGGGTCATGCCCATGCGCTCAACCTCCGTGACTCGGGCATCGACGTCCGCGTCGGCCTCCAGGAGGGCAGCAAGAGCCGTGCCAAGGCCGAGGAACAGGGCCTCAAGGTCCTCACCCCGCGCCAGGCTGCGGAGGAGGCTGACGTCGTCGTCATCCTCGCGCCGGACCAGGCCCAGCGCCACCTGTACGCCGATGAGATCGCTCCGGCCCTCAAGGCGGGCGACGCCCTGGTGTTCGGCCACGGCTTCAACATCCGCTTCGGCTACATCCAGCCGCCGGCCGGCGTCGACGTGATCCTCGTGGCCCCGAAGGCTCCGGGCCACACGGTGCGCCGGGAGTTTGTCGCAGGCCGCGGCATCCCGGACATCATCGCGGTCGAGCAGGACGCCACGGGCAAGGCCTGGGACCTCGCGAAGGCCTACGCCAAAGGCATCGGCGGCACGCGCGCCGGGGTCATCAAGACCACGTTCACCGAAGAGACCGAGACGGACCTCTTCGGTGAGCAGGCGGTGCTCTGCGGCGGCGTGTCCCACCTCGTCCAGGCTGGCTTCGAGACGCTCACCGAGGCCGGCTACCAGCCGGAGATCGCCTACTTCGAGGTTCTCCACGAGCTCAAGCTCATCGTGGACCTCATGTGGGAGGGCGGCATCGCCAAGCAGCGCTGGAGCATCTCCGACACGGCCGAGTACGGCGACTACGTCTCGGGCCCGCGCGTCATCACCCCGGCCGTCAAGGAGTCCATGAAGGAGATCCTCGCCGACATCCAGTCGGGTGCCTTCGCGAAGCGCTTCATCGACGACCAGGAGAACGGCGCCAAGGAGTTCCTCGCGCTGCGCGAGAAGGAGGCTCAGCACCCGATCGAGGCCACTGGCCGCGAGCTGCGCTCCCACTTCTCCTGGAAGCAGCAGGACGCCGACTACACCGAGGGCTCTGCCGCGCGCTGACCCCCGCCGACCGCGGCGGCGGGCGACCTGAGCGCCTGCCGCCGCGGCTTCTGGGGCGGATCGCCTCACCTACCCGCATTCCTCAGCACCGCTACTCCCGCCGTTACCCCGCCTGAACTGGAGAGGCCCCGCCCAGTGACCACCAAGCCCGTCGTCCTCCTCGCCGAAGAACTCTCTCCCGCCACGATTGCCGCACTCGGCCCGGACTTCGAGATCCGCTACACCGACGGCTCCGACCGCGCCCAGCTCCTGCCCGCGATCGCGGACGTGGATGCGATCCTCGTCCGCTCCGCAACCCAGGTGGACGCCGAGGCCATCGCCGCCGCCAAGAAGCTCAAGGTCATCGCCCGCGCTGGCGTCGGCCTCGACAACGTCGACATCAAGGCCGCTACGCAGGCCGGTGTCATGGTCGTGAACGCCCCGACCTCGAACATCGTCTCCGCCGCCGAGCTGACGTGCGGCCACATCCTGAGCCTCGCCCGCAACATCCCCGCCGCGAACATCTCGCTCAAGGGCGGCAAGTGGAAGCGTGCCAAGTACGCGGGCACCGAGCTTCTCGACAAGAAGCTCGGCGTGATCGGCCTCGGACGCATCGGCGCCCTCGTCGCCGCACGCATGCAGGCGTTCGAGATGGAGGTCCTCGCCTTCGATCCCTACGTGACGGCGGCTCGCGCGGCCCAGCTGAACGTCAAGCTCGTCACCCTCGACGAACTCCTCGCGCAGAGCGACTTCATCACGATCCACATGCCCAAGACGCCAGAGACCGTGGGCATGCTGGGCAAGGACGCGTTCGCCAAGATGAAGAAGACCGCCTATGTGGTCAACGTGGCCCGCGGCGGTCTCATCGACGAGGAGGCCCTCGCCCGGGCGCTCGAGGACGGCGAGATCGCCGGCGCCGGCGTCGACGTATTCTCGAAGGAGCCGAGCACGGACCTCGCGTTCTTCGGCCACGAGAGCGTCGTCGTCACGCCGCACCTCGGTGCGTCCACCGACGAGGCGCAGGAGAAGGCCGGGGTGTCCGTTGCCAAGAGCGTGCGCCTGGCCCTCGCAGGCGAGCTCGTGCCCGACGCTGTGAACGTGGCTGGCGGCGTCATCGCCCCGGACATCCGCCCGGGCATCCCGCTCATCGAGAAGCTCGGCCGCATCTTCACTGCGCTCGCGCAGGACTCGGTCACCCAGATCGACGTCGAGGTGGCAGGCGAGATCGCGAGCCTGGACGTCAAGGCCCTCGAGCTCGCGGCACTCAAGGGCGTCTTCACGGACGTCGTGTCCGACAAGGTCTCCTACGTCAACGCGCCCGTCCTGGCGGAGCAGCGCGGTGTTGCCGTCCGCCTCCTCACCACGACCGAGGCCGAGGACTACCGCAATGTGCTCACCATCCGCGGCCTTCTCCAGGACGGCACGCAGGTCTCGGTGGCCGGTACGCTGACGGGCCCGAAGCAGGTCCAGAAGCTCGTGGGCATCAACGGCTACGACGTCGAGATCCCGATCTCTGAACACCTCGTGGTGATGTTCTACTCGGACCGCCCCGGCGTGATCGGCACGATCGGCCACATTCTGGGCATGAACGAGATCAACATTGCGGGCATGCAGGTGGCCCGGGCCGACGCCACGGGCACCGCGATGGCGCTGCTCACCGTGGACTCCGCGATTCCGCCGACGGTCCTCGAGACCGTCAAGCGCGAGATCGGCGCAACGGTGCTGCGCGAGGTCGACCTCGAGGACTGACCGGCCGCGTCCCAGGCGACGACTCACGACGGCGACCCTCACCGCACGCGGTGGGGTCGCCGTCGTCCGTGGCCCGCAGTCCGTGGGCGCCCAGCAGGGCGGCCGAGATCCGCCGACGGGGGACTTTCGACGCTGGCACGGCGGAACGAGCCCTCCTACTGTCGTCATCAGGGATGTTCCTGATTCAGAGGCAGGCGAACCATGCGCGCGAGTGGACTGACCAGAGCTGCGCGGGGCGGCCTGATCGCAGTGGCTGTCTTCAATGCGCTGTCGGCTGTCGCGGGCGGAGTCGGCATGCTGCTCACGGATGGCCTGGGCATGCCCCGATCGTTCCTGGACAACAGTCCCTTCAACTCGTTCCTCGTGCCGGCGCTCATCCTGCTGATCGTCATCGGTGGCACCCAGACGCTCGCGACGGTACTCCTGATTGGCCGGCGCGCGTCCGCCCTCCTGTGGACCGCCGTTGCCGGGTTCGCCATGCTGATCTGGATCCTCACGGAGACGGTCATGATCCAAGGGTTCAGCTGGCTGCAGGCCCTCTACTTCGCCACGGGCGGCGTGGAGCTCATCCTCGTCCTTGCGCTCCTCGGCATCGTGTCCTGGCTCCCGCGGGCTGCGGACTGGGCGCCGGCGGTCCGGGCCGGGAACGGGCGGCGGCGCTAACGCTCCTCGGCGCCGACGGCTCACGTGGAGGCTGGAGCGGGCACTTTTCGCCACGGTCCACCGCATCCGGTAATTTCGTAGGGTGACGTCCGCATCTGAGAAGGTTCCCTTCTACCTCACCACTGCCATTACGTACCCGAACGGTGCGCCCCACATCGGCCATGCCTACGAGTACATCTCCGCGGATGCGATGGCGCGTTTCAAGCGACTCGACGGATTCGACGTCTTCTTCCTCACCGGAACCGACGAGCATGGGCTCAAGATCGCCCAGACCGCCGAGAAGGAGGGGCTCACGGCAAAGGAGTTCGTCGACCGTCAGGCTGCGGTGTACCGGGACGTGCACGAACTCCTCGGCACGAGCTACGACCGCCTCATCCGAACGACCGATTCGGACCATTACGCCGCGGCCAGCGATCTCTGGAAGCGCATGGAGGGCGCGGGGGACATCTACCTCGACAAGTACGAGGGCTGGTACTCGGTCCGCGATGAGGCGTACTACACCGAGGACGAGACCGTGGTGCGCGACGGCGTGCGGTACTCGAAGGAGACCGACACCGAGCTCACCTGGACCGCTGAGGAGAGCTACTTCTTCCGCCTCTCGGCCTATCAGGACAGGCTTCTGGCGTACTACGAGTCCCACCCCGAGTTCGGCGCACCGCAGTACCGGTTCAACGAGGTCATCTCCTTCGTCAAGCACGGGCTCGAGGACCTCTCGATCTCGCGCACGTCGTTCGACTGGGGCGTTCCCGTGCCGGACGCCCCCGGCCACGTCATGTACGTCTGGGTCGACGCGCTGACCAACTACCTCACCGGCGTGGGCTACCCCGACACGGACTCCGAGCCCTTCCGGAAGTACTGGCCCGCGGACGTGCACATCATCGGCAAGGACATCTCGCGCTTCCACGCGATCTACTGGCCCGCGTTCCTCATGAGCGCGGGGCTCGAGCTGCCCCAACGGGTGATGATCCACGGGTTCCTGCAGAACAACGGCGTCAAGATGTCCAAGTCATTGGGCAACGTCGTGGCGCCAGCGGACATGATCGCCCAGTACGGGCTCGATTCCGTCCGCTACTTCTTCCTGCGCGAAGTGCCTTACGGTGCCGACGGCAGCTACAGCCACGAGGCGATCGTGGGCCGCATGAACGCGGACCTCGCCAACAACCTCGGGAACCTCGCCCAGCGGTCGCTCTCGATGGTGGCCAAGAACCTGGACGGAGTCGTGCCCTCGCCGGGGCAGTTCAGCGACGCGGACCGGGCGATCCTCGATGCCACGGCTGGTCTGCTGGCGGCCGTGCGGGCATCGTTCGACAAGCAGGAGTTCTCGCGCGCACTCGAGGCGATTTGGACCGTGCTCGGCGACACCAACGCCTACTTCGCTGACCAGGCCCCGTGGGTTCTGCGCAAGACGGATCCCGCCCGCATGGCTACCGTGCTGTACGTGACGCTCGATGTGGTCCGCACGGTGGGGCTCCTCGTGCAGCCGGTGGTGCCCGCATCCGCAGCGAAGCTGTTGGACGTGCTCGGCCAGCCTGAGGGCGAATCCCGCCAGTTCGCCGCCATCGCGACCCCCATCGCCCCTGGCACTCAGCTCCCCGCCCCCGTGCCGGTCTTCCCGCGCTACGAGGAGCCCGCAGAGGCCTGACCGCCTCCCGCCCGCCGAGGTCACCCCGTGTGGTGCCGAGGTCACCGGGTGTGGTGCCGAGGTCACCGGGTGTGGTGCCGAGGTCACCGGGTGTGGTGTCGAGGTCACCGGGTGGGTGTTGAGGTCACCGGGTGAGGTGCCGAAGTCACGGGGTGTGGTGTCGAGGTCACCGGGTGTGGTGTCGAGGTCACGGGGTGTGGTGTCGAGGTCACCGGGTGGGGTGTCGAGGTCACGGGGTGTGGTGTCGAGGTCACCGGGTGGGGTGCCGAAGTCACCTCTGGCGCTGAGGTCGCCCGGTGGCCGCGGTCATCCGGCGGCACGGCGGCGACTGAACATCGCCGTCCGCAACGCGTCTGGGCAGTGTCTCTCACGCGACGTCGAACAGGGCATGCGGCGTCGTGAGGAAGGCACGCACTTTGGTGCGGAGAGCCTCGACGTCGTCGAGCTCGGGCCAGTACACGTTGAGAACGCGCCATCCAGCAGCGACCAGCCGTGCCTCGCGCTCACGCTGCGCTACAACCTTCGTGTCCGGCGGTCCGTAGTCGAAGTACTTCGCGTACCCATGAACCTCGATGACGAGCCGCCTCGCTGACCAGGCGAAGTCGACGCGTTCACGACCACCCGCAGTCGCGATCCAGAGCTGGAGCTCTGGTTCGGGAAGGTTCCATTCCTCCAGAAGCAGACGGAAGCGTGTCTCGGCCGGAGATTCCGAGAGCCCGTTGGCGGCGGCCAGCGCCTCACGGACTCGCCGTATTCCACGCGTGCCCCTGCCTTCGACGACGAGACGACGGATGGTCTCACGATCTGCGCCGTTTGCGAGCCCGGAGTCGGCGATGATCACGGCCAGCTCGAAGGGCAGCAACCGCGCGCAGTCGATGATGGTCCGCTCCAACGAGGTCACCCTGAGCCCGCCCCTGGTCGTGACCTGTGAGTCAGGGATTCGTTGGTTGTGCCGCACGATGTCGCACGCGGGACCGGAGTTTCCCCGACGGCCAGCATGCGCGACATGTACGAGCGGCCGCGCACGCCACACCGGGAGGCCCCAGATCAGCGCCGCCGATGTGTGGGTGTATACGTGCGAAGCACCGGTCGAGGCGGCATGGTGCGCGCAGATTCTGATGATCATGGGATCAGGAGTGCCAACCCCCATCGGCGCATAGACACCGCGTCCCTGTCGGGACAGGTCGCCAGAGTCGGTGAGGCTCCGGATGGTTTGGTCGTCGAGACCGGCGGAGCGAAGCTGACTTCTCGTGAGCATGGGGACGGGGGAAGCCGCTGAGGCGGCCAGATCACCAATCCGGTCCCGGGCGTGGGGAGTGAGGTCGAGGTCGAGGTCCATGGTGGGAGTCTCCCGTCCCGACTCGTCATCCGCAGCGTCGCCGACCTTGTATGTGGATAACTCAAAGGGTCGCGCGCCTGCAGCACCAGGGTGACTTCGCGCCCACAGGGGGTGACTTCGCGCCCACAGGGGGTGACTTCGCGCCCACAGGGGGGTGACGTCGCGTCCACAGGGGGTGACGTCGCGCCCGCCGGGGGTGACTTCGGCGCTATGGCGTCCGAAGTGTGAGACCAATGTGACCAGCATGTGGATGATCGCGTTAGTCTTTCGATCATGACCCAGACGCAGCTCGATCTTGCAGTGATTCCCGGAGACGGCATCGGCCCCGAAGTGACGGCAGAGGCCCTCAAGGTCCTCCACAAGGCGCTCGAGGGATCGGGCCTCGAAGTCAAGGAGACGCGTTACAGCCTCGGCGCGGAGCACTGGCTCGCGACGGGGGAGACGCTCTCCGAGGAGACCCTTGCGGACATCCGCGGCCGCGATGCCATCCTCTTCGGCGCCGTCGGTGCCGCCCCCGGTGACACACGCATCCCCTCGGGCATCCTCGAACGCGAGATCCTCCTCAAGCTCCGCTTCAGCCTCGACCACTGCGTCAACCTGCGACCGTCCCGGCTCTACGCGGGAGTTCCCAGCCCGCTCGCGGACCCGGGGCAGGTCGATTTCGTTGTGGTGCGCGAGGGCACCGAGGGCCCCTACACGGGCAACGGCGGCGCCCTGCGGGTCGGCACGCCGCAGGAGATTGCCACGGAGGTCTCCGTCAACACGGCCTTCGGGGTCGAGCGCGTGGTCCGCGACGCCTTCCGCCGCGCCACCCAGCGGCGCAACAAGGTCACGCTCGTCCACAAGCACAACGTCCTCGTGTACGCGGGCCACCTGTGGAAGCGCACCGTCGAGGCCGTCGCCGCCGAGTTCCCGGGCGTCGAGCACGACTACCTGCACGTCGACGCGGCCACGATCTTCCTCGTCACCGACCCCTCCAGGTTCGACGTCATCGTCACCGACAACCTGTTCGGCGACATCCTCACGGACCTCGCGGGTGCAGTAACGGGCGGCATCGGCCTCGCCGCAAGCGGCAACATCAACATCGACCGCACCGCGCCGAGCATGTTCGAGCCCGTCCACGGATCGGCCCCCGACATCGCCGGCCAGCAGAAGGCCGACCCGACCGCCGCGATCCTCTCGGCCGCGCTCCTGCTTGACCACATCGGCCAGCCCGAGGCAGCTGCGCGCATCCAGGCTGCCGTGCGGGCCGATGTCGAGTCCCGCACCCCGGGCGAGGCGCGCACGACGTCTGCCGTCGGGGACGCCGTCGCGGCGCGCCTCTAGCGCGCCGCACCGAAGGAAGGAGGACGACGGCGGGTGCCACCCCGCCGTCGTCCTCGCACCGAATCCCGACGGGTGCGCAGGCGTAAGCTGGACGCACTTGCAGGCCCCGGGCCTGACGGCAGTGAGGCCGTCCGCCCGATCGATGTGGAGGAATCATGACTCAGAACGCTCTCAGCGTTGAATTCGCACGGCGGCTCTCGGAGACCCCGAAGAGCGCCGAGGAGCGTGCGGCGATCCTGGAGAACCCCGGGTTCGGCGACTATTTCACTGACCACACCGTCGTCGTCGACTGGAAGGTCGATCCCGAGGGGAAGGGCGGCTGGCACAACGCGCGGGTCGAGCCGTACGGCCCGATCGCGATGGATCCGGCCGCCGCGGTGCTGCACTACGGCCAGGAGATCTTCGAAGGCCTCAAGGCGTACCGCCACGCCGACGGCACCGTCTGGACGTTCCGTCCCGAGGCGAACGCTCACCGCTTCAACAAGTCGGCCCAGCGCCTCGCGCTGCCCGAGCTGCCGACTGAGGTCTTCATCGAGTCTCTGCGGCAGATCGTGTCCGCGGACAAGGATTGGGTGCCGAACGGCGACGGCGAGGCCCTGTACCTGCGCCCGTTCATGATTGCCACCGAGGCGTTCCTGGGCGTCCGTCCGGCCCGTGAGGTCTCGTATCGCGTCATCGCCTCGCCCGCGGGCAACTACTTCGGCGGCGAGCTCAAGCCTGTCTCGATCTGGCTCTCCGAGCACTATGCGCGTGCAGGCCACGGCGGCACGGGGGAGGCGAAGTGCGGCGGCAACTACGCGGCGTCGCTCGCGGCCCAGCTTGAGGCCGAGGCGAATGGGTGCAAGCAGGTCCTGTTCCTCGACCCGACCAACGACTTCGCTGTCGATGAGCTCGGCGGCATGAACATCTTCTTCGTGTTCAACGGCGACACCCTCGTCACGCCGGCGCTCAACGGCAACATCCTCCACGGCGTCACCCGCGACTCTGTCCTGCAGCTCGCGAGCGACCGCGGGCTCACGGTCGAGGAACGCAAGATCACGATCGACGAATGGCGTCAGGCCGTCGCCGACGGGACGCTCACCGAGGTCTTCGCCTGCGGCACCGCGGCCGTCATCACGCCCATCGGCGAGCTCAAGACCGCCGACGGTTCCCTCGTGACGCCCGAGCTCAAGGGCGAGTCGGTCGCGATGAGCATCCGCGAGCAGCTCCTCGGGATCCAGACCGGCACGGTCGAGGACCTGCACGGCTGGCTTACGCAGCTCGCGTAGCCTGCGCTGATCGAGCGGACCCGAAGACGCCGATTGAGCGGAGCCGAAACCGAGGTTCCGCGGCACCGGGCTTCCGCTGTGCTGCGCACGACGGCGCGTCCCCGGCTCAGGCGGGCATCCCGCCTGCCTGCCCAGGGACGCGCTGTCGGAGGCTGCCCCTCACGGTGCCGCCAGGCCACCCGCCCGGTCACGATAGGGTGAACCCCATGCGCATTGCCCGTTGTGTACTCGACTCCGAACCCTTCTACGGCGTGGTCCAGGGGGAGCCCGGCCACGAGACCGTCGCCGTCATCAAGGGTGACCCCTTCTTCAACGGCGTCGAGCCGACCGGCGTCACCCACCCGCTCGAGGACGTGCGCCTCCTCGCGCCGATCATCCCCCGCAGCAAGGTCGTGGGGATCGGCCGCAACTACGCGGACCACGCCAAGGAGATGGGCAACGACCTGCCCACCGAGCCGTCCATGTTCCTCGTGGCCAACACGGCAGTGGTGGGCCCCGGCGACCCGGTCGTCCTGCCGGAGTGGACCGAGGAAGTCTCCTACGAGGGCGAGCTCTGCGTCGTGATCGGACGCATCTGCAAGGACGTACCAGCAGAGAAGGCCAGGGATGTCATCTTCGGCTTCACCGTGGGCAACGACCTCACGGCACGCGACAAGCAGCGCACTGATCTCCAGTGGGCGAGAGCCAAGTCGTTTGACACGTCCAAGCCCCTCGGACCCTGGATCGAGACCGACCTCGACGTCGAGGATCTCCGCCTCTCCACCAAGGTCAACGGCGAGGTCAGGCAGGACGGCAGCACCGCAGACATGGTCTTCGGCGTCAATGAGCTCGTCGCTGCCGTCTCCGCAGCCTTCACCCTCCTGCCCGGCGACGTCATCATGACCGGCACCCCTGCCGGCGTGGGCCTCGTGAAGGAGGGCGACCGCGTCGAGATCGAGATCGAGGGCCTCGGAGTCCTCTCGAACCCTGTCGTGCGTCGGTAGGCGCTGCGCCGCAGGCTGAATGCCGTGTGCTTCCCGGCGGCGCGCACGACGCCGCGTGGCCGGCCCGCACGGGTAGGGACCCCGCCGTCGTGCGCACCACAGCTGGGATGACGCGAGCCGAGCCAAGGGAGAGGCCCCTTAGAATAGGGGCACTATGACTTCCTCGCCCCCAGCACCCCTGCTCGACCCCGCCTCCATCCCGTCCGTCGTGCCCGACACGCCGGTGCGTGTGCGCTTCTGCCCCTCTCCGACGGGCACGCCGCACGTCGGCATGGTGCGCACTGCCCTGTTCAACTGGGCCTACGCGCGCCACACGGGCGGCACGTTCGTGTTCCGCATCGAGGACACCGACGCGCAGCGGGACACCGAGGAGAGCTACGAGCAGATCGTCGAGGCCCTGCGCTGGCTCGGCCTGACGTGGGACGAGGGGATCGACGTCGGCGGCCCGCACGAGCCGTACCGGCAGTCGCGTCGTCTCGACCTCTACAAGGACGTCGCCGCGAAGCTCAAGGACGCGGGGTTCCTGTACGAGTCGTTCTCCACGCCGGCCGAGATCGAGGCCCGCCACAAGGCGGCGGGCCGGGATCCCAAGCTCGGCTACGACAACTCGGACCGAGACCTCACGGACGAGCAGAAGGCAGCCTTCCGTGCCGAGGGACGCGAGCCTGTGCTGCGCTTCCGCATGCCCGAGGAGGACGTGGTCTTCAATGACATCATCCGCGGCGAGATCACGTTCAAGGCCGGAACAGTGCCGGACTTCGTCGTGGTGCGCGCGGACGGCTCGCCCCTGTACACGCTCGTCAACCCGGTCGACGACGCTCTCATGGGCATCACCCACGTGCTCCGTGGCGAGGACCTCCTGTCCTCGACCCCGCGCCAGGTCGCGCTCTACTACGCGCTCCACGCGGTGGGCGTTGCGAGCTACATGCCGATCTTCGGCCACCTGCCCTATGTGATGGGCGAGGGGAACAAGAAGCTCTCCAAGCGCGACCCGGAGTCGAACCTCTTCCACCACCGCGAGCGCGGCTTCATCCCCGAGGGCCTCCTGAACTACCTCGCGCTGCTCGGCTGGTCGATCTCGGCGGACGAGGACATCTTCACGGTGGAGCAGTTCACGTCCGCGTTCGACATCGCCGACGTGCTGCCCAACCCGGCCCGCTTCGACCTCAAGAAGGCCGAGGCGATCAACGGCACGCACGTGCGCCTGCTCGAGGCCGCCGACTTCCGCGAGCGCCTGGTCCCGTACCTGCGCGAGGCCGGCATCGTGGGGGAGGCCCTCACCCCGCGCCAGGACGAGATCCTGACTGAGGCCGCGCCGCTCATCCAGGAGCGCATCACGCTCCTCGGCGAGGCCCCCGAGATGCTCGGCTTCCTCTTTGCCGAGGACTCCGCGATCCGCATCGCCGACGATGCACTGAAGGGCATGCCCGCGAACCTGCCCGAGGTCCTCGACGCCGCCCTCGCGGCCCTCGAGCCGGTCACGGACTGGTCGGCTGAGGACATCCAGGCAGCCCTGCGCAGCGCCCTCGTGGAGGGACTCGGCATCAAGCCGCGCCTCGCGTTCGGGCCAGTCCGCACGGCCATCTCCGGCCGCCGCATTTCGCCGCCGCTCTTCGAGTCCATGGTCATCCTCGGCAAGGACTCGTCCCTCGCACGCATCAAGGCCTTCCGTGGCTGACACGGTGACTGCGACCGTGGCTGAGGCGCTGGCCGAGAGCACAGGACCCGCGACGCCGGCGACGCACGACGGCGGCCGCGCACCCGCCGTCGTTCGCGTGCCCGGCGTGGTCGGAACGGCGCAGGTGGAGGGCGTGCTCCTGGACATCGACGAGACTCTCGTGGATCTCGAGGGCGCCATGGACCGGGCGCTTCGTGAAGTCAGCGCTCCGCTCCTGCCCGGCCTGGCCGAGGCGGAGTGGGTGACGTTCTGCCGCATCTTCACGCGCGGGTCCGACGACATCTATGAGCGCTACATGGCGCACGAGATCACATTCGCCGAGCAGCGGGTGCTGCGGGCCGAGCGGTGCCTCGCGCACTTCGGGACGGGTTTCGCCTCCGATGCCCAGGCTGCTCAGTGGCTCAGCGAGTACGAGACGGCGCAGCCCTCATACGTCCGGGCGTTTGACGACGTGCACCCGTTCCTCGATGCCCTCGAGGCCGCGGGGATCGCCTACGGCGCCGTCAGCAACAACGTGCACGACTACCAGCGGGCCAAGCTCGATGTCGCCGGTCTCGAGCGCATCAGCGTCCTGGTGGGCATCGATGCGGTGGGCGTTGCGAAGCCGGATCCGGCCATCTTCCGTGAGGGACTGCGCCGGCTCGGCACGGCGGCCGAGCAGACGGTGTACGTCGGGGACAACCCCGCGCACGACGTCGTCGGGGCGGCCGGCGCGGGAATCCGCGGGATCTGGCTCAATCGCCGCTCGACGGTCCTCGACCCCGCGGCCGCACTGCTGGTGCCCGAACAGGTTGCGAGCCTGGGCGAGATCCCGGGGATCCTCGGCCTCCTCTGACGCTCAGAGACCCCGCAACGTCCTGCCAGAGACCCCGCAACCTCCTGCCAGAGACCCCGCAACGCTGTAGGGTCTCTGGCGTTGTGCTGCGGGGTCTCTGGTCAGGCTCCCATCGCGCGAACATGACACGGATCACGTGCGCGAGGGGTTCCGTGACCGTGTTGCGGATTTTGCGCCCGACAGAGCATCGGGTAGAGTAATTACTCGTGCTGAGGGGCACGGGAGCATTCGGGTGGACCACCAAGGTTGACGCGAAGAGCCGAGCAGAGCCCCGATAGCCAGTGGGATATGGTGTAATTGGCAACACTACGGTTTCTGGTACCGTCATTCTAGGTTCGAGTCCTGGTATCCCAGCTCCTGATGTTCCGCGGTTGTGCGGAATCAAAGGAATGCTCATTTGTGAGCACGGTAAAGTACCACGGCCCCATCGTATAGCGGCCTAGTACGCCGCCCTCTCACGGCGGTAACGCGGGTTCGAATCCCGCTGGGGTCACGGACAGGGTGCTGGCAATTGCGCCGGGACTCTTTCTGAAAGAGCCTTCCTCAGGAAGGCAGGAGCGCCGTCCGGCAACGGGCTGGCGCAGTGCAGGGCCCCATCGTATAGCGGCCTAGTACGCTGCCCTCTCACGGCGGTAACGCGGGTTCGAATCCCGCTGGGGTCACCTCAGAGGAGGGCCCGGTCTTCGGACCGGGCCCTCCTTCGTTTCTCGGACTGGATGGCCTCACGCGAAGGCTGCCTGGACCTTCAGGAGCGTTCGGAGGTTGCGCGTCGTGGTCGTGGCCTTGAACGCCGGCTTGGCGCTGGCCTTGGAGATGGGCGCGTCAAGGGTGGAACCCTTCGGGCAGCGCCACGCGAGCGCCATCGGGGAGAGGCGCGTGTGCTCCGTCTCGGCTGAGCTGCCGGTCTCCGGACGCGATTCCGCGAGGGCCGCCGCGGTGTCAAGGAGGCCGTCGAGCGCCGTGGGGTCCGAGGCGAGGGTGATGTACGCATGGACCGCGGGTCCGTCGGCCGGGTACGGGCAGGCTGCAACGAGCGAGTCGACCTCGTCGCGCGGGAGCACCACGACCCATGCGTCGTAGCCGAAATCGGACCGCAGCGCACGCTCGACCAGGTCTTTGACCTCGTTCGTGGTCTTCTCGGCAGAGAGAATGGCGTTGCCGCTCGCGAGCAGCGTCTTGACGCCAGAGACCGGCAGCGCCGCAAGAGTCGCGCGGACGTCCGCCATCTTGAGCGTGATGCCGCCTACGTTGACGCCGCGCAGGAACACCGCGTACTCGGCCACTGGCCCCCCTCGTCCGCCTTGTCTCGGTGCTGCCGGCTTAGTCGTTGCCCTTGCGCAGGGCCTCCGTCAGGAGCCGTCCGGCATTGCACACGACCTCAGCATGCTGGCGGCCCGGCTGGCGGGTCAAGCGCTCGATGGGCCCCGAAATGGACACCGCTGCGATCACCCGGCCGGAGGGTCCCCGCACCGGGGCGGAGACGGAGGCGACCCCGGGCTCGCGTTCGCCGAGCGACTGGGCCCAGCCGCGGCGTCGTACTCCCGCGAGGACTGTGGGCGTGAAGCGCGCCTGGTTCAGGCCCTCGAGGAGCCGGTCGTGGTCTTCCCATGCTACGAGCACCTGTGCCGCCGAGCCGGCCTTCATGCTGAGCTGGGTGCCCACGGGGATCGTGTCGCGCAGGCCCACCGGGCGCTCGGCCGAGGCGACGCAGACGCGCCAGTCGCCCTGTCGGCGGAAGATCTGGGCGCTCTCGCCGGTTGCGTCGCGGAGCTGGACGAGGATGGGGCCGGCAGCGGCGATGAGGCGGTCCTCGCCCGCGGCGGAGGCGAGTTCGACGAGCCGCGAGCCCAGCACGAACCGACCCTGCATGTCCCGCGCCACGAGCCGGTGGTGCACGAGGGCGAGAGCGAGCCGATGGACGGTGGGCCGAGCGAGGCCGGTCGCCGCTACGAGCTGCGCGAGGGTCGTGGGCCCCGCCTCGAGGGCGTCGAGCACGAGGGCGGCCTTGTCGATGACGCCGACGCCACTAGAGTTGTCCATAGGATGATATTGGCGTCTCAGTATCTGAGATGCAAGTTGGCGGAGTGGCCAGCAGGGCCGCGGCGCTGGTGCACTGGTACGTAGACAGCCATGGCGGCTGGCCAGACAACTGGCACGAGCTGGAGGGAGTAGGCCGTGGGACGCACACTGGCCGAGAAGGTCTGGGACGCACACGTGGTGCGCAAGGGCGCGGATGGGCAGCCCGATCTGCTGTACATCGACCTTCACCTAGTGCATGAGGTGACGTCGCCTCAAGCGTTCGAGGGCCTCCGGCTCGCCGGCCGCAGGCTGCGCCGACCCGACCTCACGATTGCGACCGAGGACCACAACACCCCGACGCTCGACATCGACAAGCCGATCGCGGATCCGACGAGCCGTACGCAGATCGAGACCCTGCGCGCCAACTGCGCGGAGTTCGGCGTCCGACTGCACTCCCTCGGTGACCGCGAGCAGGGCATCGTGCACGTGGTTGGCCCGCAGCTCGGCCTCACACAGCCCGGGCTCACGATCGTGTGCGGCGACTCGCACACGTCGACGCACGGTGCGTTCGGTGCCCTTGCCATGGGCATCGGCACATCCGAGGTCGAGCACGTGATGGCCACGCAGTCGCTCTCGCTCACTCCGTTCAAGACCATGGCCATCACGGTCGAGGGCACGCTCAAGCCCGGCGTGAGCAGCAAGGACATCATCCTCGCCGTTATCGCCAAGATCGGCACCGGCGGCGGCCAGGGCTATGTCCTCGAATACCGTGGCTCCGCGATCCGCGCCCTCTCAATGGAGGCGCGCATGACGATCTGCAACATGTCCATCGAGGCGGGCGCCCGCGCAGGCATGGTCGCGCCGGACCAGACCACCTACGACTTCATGAAGGGCCGCCCTCACGCCCCGCAGGGCGCCGAGTGGGATGCGGCCGTCGAGTACTGGGACACACTGCGGACCGACGACGACGCCGTGTTCGACGCCGAGGTGTTCCTCGACGCTGACACGCTCGAGCCGTTCGTCACGTGGGGAACGAACCCCGGCCAGGGCGTCTCGCTCTCGCAGGCGGTGCCGGATCCGGACGACTTCGCGGACGAGAACGCCAAGGCCACCGCGCGCCGTGCCCTCGACTACATGGGCCTCAGTGCGGGAACGCCGATGAAGGAGATCCGCGTCGACACGGTCTTCCTCGGATCCTGCACCAATTCCCGTCTCGAGGACCTCCGGGCTGCCGCGGAGATCGTCCGCGGCCGCGCCAAGGACCCGACGGTCCGCATGTTGGTCGTCCCGGGGTCTGCCCGAGTGCGCCTCGAGGCCGAGGCCGAGGGGCTCGACAAGGTGTTCAAGGACTTCGGTGCCGAGTGGCGCTTTGCAGGCTGCTCGATGTGCCTTGGCATGAATCCCGACCAGCTCCAGCCGGGCGAGCGGTGCGCCTCGACGTCGAACCGCAACTTCGAGGGCCGCCAGGGCAAGGGTGGCCGCACGCACCTCGTCTCGCCCGTCGTCGCGGCGGCGACCGCGATCCGTGGCACACTCTCGTCGCCCGCAGACCTCGATCCCGTGCCCGACTCCCAAGCCGCTGGCACGGCTGCCTAAGGAAGGACCACCCAGCCATGGAGAAGTTCACCACCCATACCGGCATCGGTGTCCCGCTGCGCCAGAGCAACGTGGACACGGACCAGATCATCCCTGCCGTCTTCCTCAAGCGCATCACGCGTACAGGCTTCGAGGACGCGCTCTTCGCCAGCTGGCGCAAGGACGAGTCGTTCATCCTCAACCAGGAGCCGTTCAACCGGGGCTCCGTCCTCGTGGCCGGTCCCGACTTCGGAACGGGCTCGTCCCGCGAGCACGCGGTGTGGGCGCTCAAGGACTACGGCTTCAGGGCCGTGCTCTCGTCGCGGTTCGCGGACATCTTCCGCGGCAACTCGGGCAAGCAGGGACTTGTGGCGGCGGTCGTGGCCCAGGATGACATCGAGCTCATCTGGAAGGAGCTCGAGAACCACCCGGGCACGCAGATCACCGTCGACCTGACCTCCAAGACTGCCACGTGCGGCAACATCGTGGCCCCGTTCGAGATCGATGACTACACGCGCTGGCGCCTCATCGAGGGCCTCGACGACATCGGCCTCACGCTCCAGCACGAGGACGAGATCGAGGCGTACGAGGCTGGGCGTCCGGCGTTCAAGCCCACGACCCTCCCCGCCAGGACCTGAGCGCGCGCAGTTCGCGCACCACGGCACTGAGGGCTCGCGCCCGGGTTTTCACCTCCCCGGACGCGAGCTTCTATGCTTAGCAGGGTCCCGTGCCGGCGGGGTACTGACCGAGGCTATGGGGGCCAGTGAGGAAAAGGTGCAGATGAGCAGTGTCCTGACCATCCGAGGCGGCGTCCCCCTTTCGGGACGGGTGGCGGTCCGTGGTGCCAAGAACCTCGTTCCCAAGGCCATGGTGGCCGCGCTCCTGGGCAACGAACCGTCCACGCTCCGCAGCGTGCCGGAGATCAAAGACGTCGACATCGTCACGAGCCTGCTCCAGCTCCACGGGGTCTCGGTCAACCGGGACACCGCCACGGGCGATCTGACTCTCGACCCCACCAACGCCAAGACCGCGGCCGTGGCGGACATCGATGCCCACGCCGGTGACTCGCGGATCCCGATCCTGTTCTGCGGCCCGCTCATCCACGCGATCGGCGAGGCCTTCATCCCGGACCTCGGGGGCTGCCGTATCGGCGACCGCCCCATCGACTACCACCTCGACGTGCTGCGCCAGTTCGGCGCCGTGGTGGACAAGCGTCCAGGCGGCATCAGCATCTCGGCTCCCCGCGGACTCAAGGGCGCACGGATCTCGCTGCCGTACCCGAGTGTGGGCGCCACGGAGCAGGTGCTCCTGTCGGCAACCCGCGCGGAGGGCGTCACGGAGCTCAAGGGTGCCGCGATCGAGCCCGAGGTGATCGATCTCGTTGCCGTCCTGCAGAAGATGGGTGCGATCATCGCGGTCCTCAACGACCGGACGATCCGGATCGAAGGCGTTCCCGAGCTCGGCGGCTACACCCACCGCGCCCTCCCAGACCGCAACGAGGCGGCCTCCTGGGCGTCGGCGGCGCTCGCGACCCACGGCGACATCTTCGTCGAAGGTGCGAGCCAACGGGACATGATGACCTTCCTGAACGTCTACCGGAAGATCGGAGGCGGCCTCCAGATCACCGACGAGGGGATCCGCTTCTACCATCCCGGGGGCAAGCTCTCCCCGCTGGTCCTCGAGACGGACGTCCATCCGGGCTTCATGACCGACTGGCAGCAGCCGCTCATCGTGGCCCTCACGCAGGCTGAGGGCGTGTCGATCGTGCACGAGACCGTGTACGAGAACCGCTTCGGCTTCACCGAGGCGCTCGGCCGCATGGGTGCCACGATCCAGCTCCATCGCGAGTGCCTCGGCAGCGTTCCGTGCCGCTTCGGCCAGCGCAATTTCCTGCATTCGGCGGTCATCTCCGGCCCCACGCCGCTGCACGGCGCCGACTTCGACATCCCCGACCTGCGGGGCGGATTCAGCCACGTCATCGCGGCTCTCGCGGCCGACGGCGTGTCGCGGGCTACCGGGGTCGGCATCATCCGTCGCGGCTATGAGCATTTCACCGAGAAGCTCAGCGCCCTCGGCGCGGACTTCGACCTCGAGGAGACGAAGTGAGCACATCGCCCCGCGAGGGGGCTCGCGAGAGCACGGGCGAGAAGGTCGCGTTCGCCATCGCGGCCGCCGTCGTCCGGCCCATCATGAACCTCCTCATGAGCAAGGAGTGGCAGGGCACGGAGAAGCTCAAGGACCTCCCCGGCCGGGGCGGCTTCATTGCATGCCCCAACCATTGCACTGAGCTCGACCCCCTCACGGTCGGCCACATGCTCTACAACCAGGGCCGCCCGCCGCATTTCCTCGCCAAGGCCGGTCTGTTCAAGCCCCCGGTCCTCGGCCAACTCATGCGCGGGACCAAACAGGTCCCTGTCGACCGAGGCGGGACGGGCGCGGGGGCCTCGCTCGAAGTTGCGCGCGAGGTCATCGACGAGGGTGGGGCGATCATCGTCTACCCCGAGGGGACCCTCACGCGCGACCCCGGACTCTGGCCCATGAAGGGCCACACCGGTGCGGCCAGGCTCGCGCTCAAGACCGGAGCGCCCGTCGTCCCCATCGCCCACTGGGGCGACCACGAGCTCTTCCCGCGGTATGCCAAGCGGCTCTACCCGTTCCCCCGGAAGAAGGCCGTCGTCCTCGTCGGTGACCCGGTGGATCTGAGCGACCTTGCGGGTCGCCCTCTCGACAAGTCAACGCTCGTCGAGGCCACCGAGCGCATCATGGACGCGATCACGGCGCTCGTGGCCGAACTGCGCGGCGAGCAGCCGCCGGCCCAGCGCTGGGACCCGTCGCAGCACCAGCAGAGCACCCACGGACGGGACGTCGAGCGGGGCGGGAAGTCCGCGTGACGACTGGAAACGAGGCTGGCGCGCCCGGCACTGGGACGGCGCGCGGGCCGCTGCGGCAGATCGCGGTGATGGGGGCGGGGAGCTGGGGCTCCACGTTCGCCAAGGTCCTCGGCGACGCCGCCGCAAGCCATGGGATCGAGCGCAGCATCCGCATCTGGGGGCGCACCACGGACGTGGTCGCCGACTTCGGCCGGCATCGCAACACCAAGTACCTCGGGGACATTGCGCTGCCCGAAAGCATCACCGCGACGATGAGTCCCGCCGAGGCGCTCGAGGGTGCCCAGGTCGTCGTTCTTGCCATACCCGCCCAGTCGCTGCGCGCCCAGCTGACCGACTGGGGCGCCCACATCCCCCGGGACGCCGTGGTGCTCTCCCTCATGAAGGGGCTCGAGCTCGGCACCGACAAGCGCATGAGCGAGGTGATCGCCGAGCTCACGGGCCTGCCGCAGGGCCAGATCGCGGTGCTCTCGGGCCCGAACCTCGCCCTCGAGATCGCCCGCTCCCAGCCCACGGGGTCGGTCGTGGCGTGCACCGACCACGAGACCGCCCAATGGATCGCCGAGTCGTGCACCGCGCCGTACTTCCGCCCCTACATGAGCACCGACGTCGTCGGCGTCGAGATCGGCGGCATCGTGAAGAACGTGATCGCCCTCGCCGTCGGCATCTGTGAGGGCAAGGAGATGGGGGACAACACGAAGGCCACCGTCATCACGCGTGGACTCGCCGAGACGACCCGCCTGGCCGTAGCCCTCGGAGGCGATCTCACGACCATGGCCGGGCTCGCAGGCCTCGGTGACCTCGTTGCAACCTGCTCGTCCAAGCTCTCCCGAAACCACACTGCGGGGAGCCTCCTGGGCCAGGGACTGGACGCCGATCAGGTGGGCGCCCGGATGACCCAGGTCGCCGAGGGAATCAAGTCGGCGCCCGCTGTGCTCGAGCTCGCCCAGCGGGTCGGGGTCGACATGCCCATCACGGCCGCCGTGGTGGCCGTGCTCAGGGGGGAACTCCCCGTAGACCAGCTCGAACCGCTGCTGCTGGCGCGGCAGCTCAAGTCAGAAGGCGACTAGAAGCGTGACAGAGACCAGGAAGAGCACAAAGACGAGAGTCGCACTTCTCTTCGGGGGGCGCTCGAGCGAGCACGCCGTGAGCTGTGTGACGGCCGCTGGAGTGATGGGCGCCATCGACGCTGAGAAGTACGAGGTGGTCCCGATCGGGATCACCCGCGAAGGCCAGTGGGTCCTCTCGCGCGGAGACTGGCACCGGTGGGCGCTCAACGCTGGCCACCCGCCCGAGGTCGAGCCAAGCAGTGAGACGGTGCGCCTCTCCGAATCCGACGGCGCAGCCCACCTCGTGGTGACCGAGCCGAACCAGGTGCCGAGGGAGCTCGGCGACGTCGACGTCGTCTTCCCACTCCTCCACGGTGCCTTCGGCGAAGACGGCACGGTCCAGGGCCTGCTCGAACTCGCCGACGTCCGCTACGTGGGGGCCGGTGTCCTCGCGTCCGCGGTCGGGATGGACAAGCATTTCATGAAGGTGGCCTTCGAGGCGGCCGGTCTCAGCGTCGGGCCGTACGTCACGGTGACCGACAAGGAGTGGCGCCGCGACCCCCAAGCGGTGCGTGACGCCGTCGGCCGCCTCGGATTCCCCGTGTTCGTGAAGCCGTGCCGCGCGGGCTCCTCAGTGGGCATCTCCAAGGTGGACGGTCCCGAGGGACTCGACGCCGCAATCGCGGAGGCACGCCGGCACGACCTGCGGCTCGTCATCGAGGCGGGCATCACGGGCCGGGAGATCGAGTGCGGCGTGCTCGAGGGCCGCGGGTGCGACGCGCCCCGCACCTCGCTGCCAGGCGAGATCGTCGTGCAGGGAGGGCAGCATGCGTTCTACGACTTCGAGGCGAAGTACGTCGAGAACGATGCCGCCTCGCTCTCGTGCCCCGCCGACCTTCCGCAGGAGGCCATCGACAGGGTGCGCGAACTCGCAGCGACCGCGTTCGACGCCGTCTCCGGCGAGGGTCTGAGCAGGGTGGACTTCTTCTACACACCCGAGGGAGAGTTCGTCATCAACGAGATCAACACGATGCCGGGCTTCACGCCCATCAGCATGTATCCGGCCATGTGGGCCGCGACGGGGATCGGCTACCGCGAGCTCATTGACGAGCTCATCCAGCTTGCCCTCGCACGGCCGACAGGCCTCCGTTAGCTCGCCCGCCCTCCAGAGCGAGGGCCGCTGCCTGCCAATGCTCAGCCGTTGGCGGGCAGCTTGGCGAGGTCTTCCTGCCCCACGCAGTGCTTGGTTGCGGGAACCTTCGACACCGCGGCCGAGAGGCTCGCGAGCACCGTCGCCGAGCTGATCCGGCCAGAATCCAGAAGGAGCTCGGTGGCGGGCTCTCGGCCGAACGTGGTGAGGGTGAAGGTTCCGCCGTCTGTGGCCGCAGCCGGTGGCGAGGATGCTGCCGAGGGCGCGGATGCCGAGGGCACCGAGGACGCCGTGCTCGGCGAAGACGACGACGGACCTGCGTCCGGCGCGCCGGCATTGGTCTCCTTGATGACCCAGTCGACGCCGTTCACGCTGACGCAGCGGTCGGTCGTGGGACCAGGGGACGCCACACCGCACCGGAGCACGACGGCGGCGGGGTCGCCCCACGCGGCAGTGGCCTGGCTCGTGGTCTTCCGCAGTGACGCATCGCCGAGCGAGTCGGGGAGCGCAAGCATGAGCGGCGCGCACGCGGGGTTGGCGGCACCCGGAGCGGGCTGGACCGTGACAGGCGCCGAGCAGGCCGAGAGGGCGAGAGCGGGGACCGCGAGCATCAGCGGGATGCCGATCCAGGCTGCGCGGGTCAGGCTGCGTGCGGGCATGCTGCTCCATCCGGGGATTGGGGGTCCCCCCAGACTACCGCTGCAGGGGACCGCTGCCGGCTGCGGAGCCGACGCCGAGAAGCTGCCGATACGCTAAGGAGGTGACGGATTCCCAGCGGCGCAGGGCCCGCGTATGCGACCTGAGCGAGCGAGAGCTCCTTGAGCGGATCTTTCCCCGCTTGGCTGTCCTGGGCTCGCCGATCCTCGGCCCCGGGGACGACGCCGCGGTGGTCTCAGTCCCAGACGGCCGCGTCGTCATCAGCACCGACACCCAGACCGAGGGACAGGACTTCCGGTTCGAGTGGCCGAACGGATACCGCACGACCGGCGCTGACGTGGGGTGGAAGGCGGCCGCCCAGAACCTGAGCGACATCAATGCGATGGGCGCCGTCGCGACGAGCATGGTCGTGAGCCTCACCCTCCCCGCCGAGACAGAGGCTGGATGGGTCGAAGGCCTCGCCGACGGGCTCGTCGAGGCCATCCGAGCCCTCGGAGCCAAGGGCTGCACGGTGGCCGGAGGTGACCTCGGGAGAGGCGGTGAGCTTTCGGTGACGGTCACGGTCCTTGGGAGCCTTGAGGGCCGGGCTCCAGTGCTCCGCTCAGGCGCCCGATCCGGTGACGTGCTCGCCGTGGCCGGGCGGATCGGTTCGGCGGCCGCGGGCCTCGCGCTCCTCGAGCACGGGCCAGCGTACGGCGTACTGGACGCGGATCTCCGCGACGTGGTCCAGAGCCAGTGCCGTCCCATTCCACCGCTCGCGGCCGGCCCCGCCGCCGCTCGTGCCGGCGCGACGGCGCTCATGGACCTCTCGGACGGGCTCCTCAAAGACGGCGACCGCATGGGCCGGGCGAGCGGCGTCGTGCTCGACCTCGATGAGGCGGCGATCGGGGATCACGCGGCGCTCCTCAGGGGGCCGGCAGAGGTTCTGGGGGCGGACCCGCTCCCTTGGGTCCTGGGCGGGGGAGAGGACCACGGACTCCTCGCGGCATTTCCCGCAACATCACAGCTGCCTCATGGCTTCACTGCGATAGGCTCGGTGGTGCCTCCGGCCGGTGGGCCGGGCGGAGTCGCCGTCGCTGGGCGTCCCGCGCAACCGAGCGGATGGGATCACTTTGCACGCTAAGATCGCCTCGAACGCCGCCGCCATGCGCCGGTGGCTCGCGGATGCCGAGACCGTGCTGGCCAACCACAGCGACCGCCTCAACGCGATCAACATCTTCCCGGTGGCCGACGGCGATACCGGCACCAATCTGTACCACACGGTCTGTGCCGCCTCCGCTGCCGCGGCAGAAGCGCCCGGAAACGACGTCGGAACCCTGCTCGCCGCTGCGGGCCAGGCCGCGATGGAGGACGCCTGGGGCAACTCCGGGACTCTCTTCGCCGTGTTCCTCGACGCCTTTGCCGCCTCGCTCGCCGGACACCAGAGGCTGAGCGCGCCCCTGCTTGCGAGGGCTCTTCACCGTGCCCAGATCCGCGCGTGGTCCGCCCTCAGCGAGCCTGTCGGCGGGACGATGCTCTCGGTCCTCGAGGCTGCGGCCGACGGCGCGGCCTCGGTTTCCGGGAGGGCGGCCCATGAGGACAGCAACGTTGCCCTGGCCGCGGCGCTCGACGCCGTCGTCGAGGCCGCACTGGGTGCGGTCGTGGCAACCGAGACCCAGCTCGGCGTCCTCACCAAGGCGCGTGTGGTCGACGCCGGGGGGGTCGGCCTGCTCCTCGTCCTCGCCGCGCTGCGCACCGCAGTCCTCGGGGAAGGCATCCCGGAGGACACCCTCGAGACACTCCATGGATTCCGCGTACAGGACCCGCACATCCACGGCGACCAGCCCGAGACCCAGGGGGTCGAGATCATGTGCACGATCACCCTCAGCCCCCTCGATGCCGCCGACCTCAGACGGCGCCTCGATGAGGTGGGGGATTCCGTGATCATGAGCCCGGTGGGTGCCTTCGACGACGTCGCCGGTGCGTGCCGGTGGCGTGTGCACGTCCACGTCACGGACCCGGACAGCACCCTGGAGCTGATCCGCACGGTGGGCGAGCCGGAACGTCTGGCCCTCACCGAGCTGCGGTCCGATACCCCGGGGTCGGACGGCCAGCCGGCGGAGCATTTCGTGGAGGACACCGGGCGTGGCCGCACAGCGTGACCTCGACCTGTCCAGGCTCCTCGGCGGAGCCTCGGCCAAGAAGCTCAAGGACCATCTCGGCCTGGCGACGGCGGGCGAACTCCTCGACTACTTCCCCCGCCGGTATGCGGAACGCGGCGAGCTCACGCGCATCGCCGAGCTTCCGATTGACACTGACGTGACGCTCCTCGCGCGCGTGGTGAAGGCCACGAGCCGGACGATGACCACTCGCAAGGGCCGCATCACGGAGGTCGTGGTCAGCGACGGCATCGACGGCGCGCTCGAGACGATGAGTCTCACCTTCTTCAACTCGTTCGCCGCGGCCAAGCAGCTCACGCCGGGCACTGTCGCGATGTTCTCCGGACGGGTCGGTGCGTACCGCGGCCGGCTCCAGCTCACCAATCCCGACTACGTGCTGCTCGACGACGATGCCGCGGACGGCGCAAGCGCCGAGGAACTGGCCAATAAGCCCATCCCGGTCTACCCGGCCACTGCCAAGCTGCCCAGCTGGAAGGTCGCCCAGTCCGCCGCGACTCTCCTCGGGCAGCTCGACCTCGCCTCGCTCCCCGATCCGCTCCCGTCGGCACTCCGTGGGAAGTACCGGCTGCCCGGCCTCTCCGACGCCTACCGCATGATCCACACCCCCGCCACGGCGCAGGAGTGGGCCGTGGCGCGACGGCGCTTCCAGTACGAGGAGGCCCTCGTGCTGCAGACCGCGCTTGCTCGGCGCAAGGCCCAGCACGCTCAGCTGCCGTCCCGCCCCAGCCCTGCCCGCCGGGGCGGACTGCTCGATGCCTTCGACGCCCAGCTGCCCTTCACCCTCACCGAGGGCCAGCGTGAGGTGGGGGAGACGCTTGCCGCGGAGCTCGCGCTGAACCATCCCATGAACCGCCTGTTGCAGGGCGAGGTGGGCTCGGGCAAGACGGTGGTTGCCCTCCGAGCCATGCTGCAGGTGGTCGACGACGGCGGGCAGGCAGCCCTCCTTGCGCCCACCGAGGTGCTCGCGGGCCAACACTACGAATCTATCCGCCGGTCGTTGGGGAAGCTGGCCCGGGAGGGGATCCTCGGAGCCGCGGATGGCGTCGAGGTTGTCCTGCTCACTGGCTCGCAGAGCTCCGGGGAACGGAACCGTTCGCTCCTCGCGGCCGCGAGCGGAGGCGCGGGGATCGTCGTCGGCACCCATGCGCTCCTGTCTGAGAATGTGCAGTTCGCCGATCTCGGGCTTGTGGTCGTGGATGAGCAGCACCGGTTCGGCGTCGAGCAGCGCGATGCCCTCCGGGCCAAGAGCCTCGCCACGCCGCACCTGCTCGTCATGACCGCGACACCGATTCCCCGCACCGTCGCCATGACGGTGTTCGGCGACCTCGAGACGTCGACTCTGCGCGAGCTTCCCGCGGGCCGCTCGCCGATCGCCACGCACGTTGTCGGGCTCCTCGAGAACCCCGCGTGGGGGCGCCGCATCTGGGCCCGAGCGCGGGAGGAGGTCGACGCCGGACGCCAGGTCTACGTCGTCTGCCCCGCGATCGGCGAGTCCGGCGAGGACGAGGGAGACCTCGAGTCGCTCGACGAGGCCACGTGGGGCGGAACCGCGCTAGGACCGGGCGAGGCCCGGAAGCCCGCAGTCTCAGTCGGGGCCACCGTGGCCCAGCTTGCGGAGGAGCCGGCCCTTGCCGGGTCCAGCATCGGAGTGCTCCACGGCCGTCTGGCCGGCCCTGAGAAGACCGCCGCGATGGAGGACTTCGCCTCCGGGGCCACGGACCTGCTCGTCGCGACGACGGTCGTCGAGGTGGGCGTCGACGTTCCGAATGCGACCCTCATGGTCATCCTCGACGCCGACAGGTTCGGTATCGCGCAGCTCCACCAGCTCCGAGGGCGTGTGGGCCGCGGCGGGTATCCGGGAACGTGCCTGCTCGTGACCTCGCTCGAACCGGGGCACCCGAGCCGTGCGCGCCTCGAGGCGGTCGCCGCGAGCACCGACGGATTCGTCCTCGCCCAGAAGGACCTCGAGCAGCGCCGCGAGGGCGACATCCTCGGAGCCACGCAGTCCGGGCGCCGTTCGACCCTGCGGCTCCTGAGGGTCCTCCGCGATGCCGAGGTCATCGAGCGCGCCCGCGCCGATGCCCTCGAGATCGTCGCCGACGACCCCGGCTTGGAACGGCATGGCGCACTGCGCGCCGCCATTGATGCGTACCTCGAACCGGAGAAGGAGGTGTTCCTCGAGCGTGGCTGAGACAACGGGCGTGGCTGAGGCCAACGGCATGCCCCCGACAACCGGCGTGGCCGAGCCCATCCGTGTGGCACAGACAACGAGGGTGGCCCAGGCCGCCGGCATAGCCGAGATGATTCGGATCGCCCGATGAGCAGGATCATCGCTGGGATCTCCGGCGGTACCACCCTCGCCTCCGTCGCCGGTTCGGGCACCCGCCCGACCACGGACCGGGTCAAAGAGGCGCTCTTCTCGAGGCTCGAGGCGCTCGGGATGATCTCCCGGGCACGCGTCCTCGACCTGTACGCAGGCTCCGGGGCACTGGGCGTCGAGGCGGTGAGCCGCGGGGCCTCCACGGCCGAGCTCGTCGAATCGGACACGAAGGCCGTGGCAGTGTGCCAGCGCAACGCGCGCACCGTCAACGACGCCGTCGGCCGGCGTGCGGTGACCGTGCACCGCGGCAAGGTCGGTGCCTTCCTCGCGGCAACCCTTCCAGGGCGTCACTGGGACCTCGTCTTCATGGACCCTCCGTACCCTCTCGCAGAGGACCAGCTGGCCCAGGTGCTCACGCTGCTGGCGCCCCACCTCGCCGAGGACGCGATCGTCGTCGTCGAGCGGTCCACGCGCTCGCCCGAGCCGGTGTGGCCCGCGGGCCTCGCCCACTATGCCGACCGCAAGTACGGTGAGACGCATCTGTGGTTTGCGGAGCCGGCGCCTCAAACTGAAGTGGGTGCGGGGCGCGCTGGGGACGCAGACGTGTCGGATTCCCCCGATAGCCTGGCTCCATGATGCTCCCGGGCTCGGCCATTGCGTTCAGCACGCAGGTATCCAGCACGGATATAGCCAGCACGGATGTGGTCGGCGCGGATGTTGCCAGCGCGGACACCGCCGCGGCGTCTGTGCCGTTCTGGTGGGAGATCGTCGCGGCCCTCGCACCGGTCGGGACGCTCGCGGCCGCTGTCGTCGCGGCGATCGTCGGGCTCAGCACGATCCGCCAGCGCTCGTACCTGCAGGCAGGGAAGGAGATGCTGTGAGCAAGGACGCCGAAGGCAAGGCCGCGCTCCCCGGCAAGGGCGAGGGCAAGGACACCGGTGAGACCGACGCGGAGCAGACGCTCGAGCGACGCCCCGGGGCGTCGGACCGCAGGGTCCAGATCGCCGCGGCCAAGCTGCGCGTGGTCCTCGACGAGAGGCTCAAGCGGCCGACACCGGAATGGGTCAAGCGCCTTGCGGAGCAGAAGCTCGCGAGCTGACGGTCATCCCGCGAGCGGATCGAGGTCGACGCCGCGCGCGAGCCGTGTCGGGTGGGGTCCGGCTGCGGGCAGGGCTGCCGTCCACTCCTCGGGCCAAGGTGCCCGGAGCCCGATCGCCACGATGTTCCCCGGGAACCGCGCCGTGAACATGTCCGGCTCGGCCAGCACTGCGACCTCGTCGAAGGCGGAGCGCATTGCGCGCAGCTGCGAGCGCACCAGAGTGAGCGGCGGATCGTCGCCGATGTTCACGAGGAGGGCACCGCGGGGCGAGAGGAGCCCCGCCGCTTCCCGATAGAAGTCCGGGTGCGCGATGTGCCCCGGTGCCTCCGGACCGGAGAAGATGTCCAACACGATCACTTCGAACGGCCCCTGCTCGGCGACGGCGGGGAGTTCCCAGCGGGCATCGCCGAGGTGAAGCGTCAGATCCGTTCCGGGCGCGAGAGGCAGCTGCTCGAGCACGAAGTCGAGGAGCTCGCGTTCGAGCTCGACGGCGGCCTGGACCGATCCGGGCCGGGTCGCCGCGATGTACCGCGCGAGAGTCAGTGCGCCGGCGCCGAGATGGAGCGCGCGGATGGGCGAGCCGGCGGGGGCGATGAGGTCGACGACGTTGGCGATGCGGCGCAGGTACGCATAGAAGACGCGGGCCGGATCGGCCAGGTCGACGTGGGACTGCTCGGCGCCGGCGATGGAGAGGACGTACGCTCCGGGAACGTGCACATCGGGCTCGACGCTCGCGTGGGCCCCGATGCCGCGGAGGTACCGGGTGGTCCGCGCGCCGTCGTGCGCGCTCACACGAGGTCCGTGAGACGTGCGAGCCGGTTGGCGGCTTCGGCCAGAAGAGGCTCCTTCTTGCAGAACGCGAAGCGCAGGAGCGAACGCGTCCGTCGGGCGCCGTCGGCATGGCAGAAGACGGAGACGGGGATACCCGCGACCCCGACGAGCTCGGGAAGCCGCCGAGCGAGGTCCGCGGCGTCGTCGAACCCGAGGGCCCTGGTGTCCGCTGTGATGAAGTAGGTGCCAGCGGGCGAGAACACCTCGAACCCGGCGGCGCGCAGGCCGTCCGAGAGGAGGTCCCGCTTCGCCTTGAGGGTGGTCGCAATGCCGCGGAAGAACTCGTCGGGGTAGCCGAGGCCGAGCGCCACCGCCTCCTGGAAGGGCGTGCCCGAGCTGTAGGTGAGGAACTGCTTGATGGTGCGGACGCGGCCCACGAGCTCCTCGGGGCCGGTGACCCACCCGATCTTCCAGCCCGTGAAGGAGAACGTCTTCCCCGCTGAGGAGATCGTCAGCGTGCGCTCGGCCGCACCCGGCAACGAGGCGACGGGAAGATGCGGTTCGCCGAACACGAGGTGCTCGTAGACTTCGTCGGTGACGACGACCGCGTCGTGCGCCGCGGCGAGCTCGACGATCCGGGACAGCACCTCCCGGCCGAACACCGCGCCCGTCGGGTTGTGCGGGTTGTTGACGACGACGAGGCGCGACTTCGCGCTGAACGCCGCCTCGAGTTCGACGAGATCGGGCTGGAACGTCGGTGCATGCAGGGGCACCGTGACGTGCTCCGCTCCCGCTAGCCCGATCATGGCGCCGTAGGAGTCGTAGAAAGGCTCGAACGTGATGACCTCGTCGCCGGGTCCCGCGAGCGCGAGGACGGCCGCGGCGATCCCCTCCGTGGCACCGGTGGTCACGATGACCTCGCGCCACGGGTCGACTTCGAGGCCGTAGAAGCGCTTCTGGTGGGCGGCGATGGCCTCCCTCAGGCGCGGGATGCCCTGACCCGGGGCGTACTGGTTCGCGCCGGCCAGGATCGCGGCGCGCGCGGCCTCCGCCATCTCGGCGGGGCCGTCCTCGTCGGGGAATCCCTGGCCGAGGTTGATCGCCCCATGCTTGACGGCGAGCGAGGTCATCTCCTCGAAGATCGTCAGGCCCAGCTTGCCGTCCGCGCCGAGGAGGTTCGCCCCGGCTGCCGTGCGCTGCCACGCGGATCCCCGCGGCCCGCGCCGCTGTGCATCAGGTGTCATCCCGCCATGCTATCGGCGCCCCGCGGCACGGCGCAGCGGCGCGGCACAGCAGCGCCGCATCGTGACATGCGCCATGCAGTATCTTGGCCGTATGCGACGCGCGGTATGCCCCGGCTCCTTCGATCCCATCCACAATGGGCATCTCGAGGTGATCGCGCGGGCCGCGAACCTCTTCGACGAAGTCATCGTGGCCGTGTCGACGAACTATGCCAAGAAGTACCGGTTCGACCTCGAGGAGCGGCTCACCATGGCCCGGCGCACGCTAGGAGCCATCAGCGGGATCCTCGTCGAGCCGATGGGGGACGGGCTGCTCGCGGAGTACTGCCGGGAGCGCGGGGCCAGCGCGATCGTCAAGGGGCTCCGGTCGTCGTCGGACTTCGACTACGAGCTGCCGATGGCGATCATGAACCGTCAGCTCACGGGCGTCGAGACGGTGTTCCTCGCCGCCGAGTCGCACTACGTCCACCTGTCCTCGACGCTTGTCAAAGAGGTCCACGACCTCGGAGGCGACGTCTCGGAGTACGTCCCGCGCTCGGTCTTCGTCCGGCTAGCCGAGACACGCCCCGAACGCTGACCTCGGAGCGTTGGGCACCGCGAACGGGTAGAATGGCCGGGCGCCGCCAGCAGGCCGCTGTCGGGTGAACGCTGTCCGCCGTGGCTGTGTGCCCGGTTTGGGGCCTGCCGCCGCAGAGGCTAGGATAGTGTGTCGGTCTATGTTCTACAGGAGTTCTCATTAAGCGCGAAGCACGTTCGCCTCTGGCGTTCGATGTCAAGGACCTCGGGCGCAGCCCGGGGACAATGCGGACCCTGACGGAGCATGTACCCGCACCGGGTGGCCTCGGTGTAGCACTCATCGGCGTCAGCGAAGGGTCCCCTGTGGATCTGGACCTGAGGTTCGAGTCGGTGCACGAGGGGATCCTGGTCTCGGGAACGGCGCACGTCACTGTGACGGGCGAATGCGGCCGCTGCCTGGATCCCATCGAGTACGGACTCGATGCCGAGGTGCAAGAGCTTTTCTTCTTCGAGGGCCTCGGGTCCCCGAATGGAGAAGATGATGAAGAGCAACGTCGAGTCGAGCACGATTCCATCGATCTTGAGCCGGTGTTGCGGGACGCAGTGGTACCGCTGCTGCCGTTCCAGCCGGTGTGCCGGGAAGACTGCGAAGGCCTGTGCTCCGAATGCGGAGTTCGCCTCGCGGACGAGCCGGGGCACCACCATGAGGTCGTCGACCCCCGGTGGGCCGCCTTGGCGGATCTGGCGAAGCCAGACCGGCACGACGATGAGTAAGTGTTGGCACTTTAGAGAAATGAGTTAGCCGTGGCTGTTCCCAAGCGGAAGATGTCTCGCTCGAATACCCGCGCCCGTCGCTCCCAGTGGAAGGCCTCGGTTCCGACCCTGGTCAAGACCGTCGAGAACGGCCGCGTGACGTACAGCCTCCCGCACCAGGCGAAGGTCGTCACCGACTCCGCCGGTACCGAGCTGTTCCTCGAGTACAAGGGCCGCAAGGTCGCCGACGTCTGAGTCGGTCGATTCTCGAATGGTCCCTCAGGACGAGCTTCTGGAGCGTCTCGGCGTCGACATCGACGCCGAGACGCTCCGTCTTGCCCTGACCCATCGTTCCTACGCCTACGAGAACGGCGGCATACCGACCAACGAGCGGCTCGAGTTCCTCGGTGACTCGGTCCTCGGCTTCTCGGTGACAGAACTGCTGTACCGGGAGTACCCCGGCCTCGCCGAAGGCGATCTCGCGAAGCGGCGCGCCGCCGTCGTGAGTACCCGTGCCCTCGCCGGGATTGCCCGCCGCCTCGGCGTGGGCGACTTCATCTTCCTCGGTCAGGGCGAGAAGGTGACGGGCGGCAAGAACAAGTCGTCCATCCTCGCGGACACGATGGAGGCGCTCATCGGCGCCACCTACATCTCCAGCGGGCTCGAAGCCGCCCGGCAGTTCGTCGTCGGCTTGGTCAAGCCTCTCCTCGCCGATGCAGCCGTGCTCGGCGCGGGCACCGACTGGAAGACCCACATCCAGGAGCTGGCCGCGAACCGACAGCTCGGCACCATCCACTATGCCGTGGTGGGCGAAGGCCCCGACCATGCCCGCACCTATACGGCCACGCTGCTCATCGGCGGAACGGCGTACGGCACCGGGACCGGCAACTCCAAGAAGGAAGCCGAGCAGCAGTCCGCGGCGAACGCGTGGAAGGTCCTCGGGCCTGACGCGACGCTCGCAGCCACTGAGTAGAGATGCCCGAGCTGCCCGAAGTCGAGGTCGTCCGCCGAGGCCTCGCCTCGTGGGTCGCCGGCCGGCGCATTGAGCGTGCCGACGTCGTGGATCCCCGCTCGGTGCGGCGGCATCGGCTCGGACCCGAGGACTTCTCCGGGCAGCTCGAGGGCGCCCTCGTCCTGGATGCCGTTCGCCGCGGAAAGTACCTGTGGATGCCGCTCGCGGACCCGGACGACGACCTCGCCGACCCCGGCTACGCCCCGCACACGGCACTCCTCGCGCATCTCGGCATGAGCGGCCAGCTCTTGGTCGAAGACTCCTCCCAGCCGGACGAGAAGCACCTCAAGGTGCGGCTGCGGCTCAGCGATTCCCCGGACCTGCCGGCGGAACTGCGCTTCGTGGACCAGCGGATCTTCGGCGGGCTCGCCGTCGTGCCGCTCGCCCCAACGCACGACGGCGGCGCGGGGGGCCGCGCGGAGATTCCCTTCCCGCTCGTCCCGGCAGAGGTCGCGCACATCGGCCGTGATCCCCTGGACCCCCTCTTCAATCCGGATGCCTTCCACACGAGCCTGCGGGCCAGGCGCACCGGAATCAAGCGGGCGCTCCTGGACCAGACGCTCGTGTCCGGGATCGGCAACATCTACGCCGACGAAGCCCTGTGGGGCGCCCGACTCCATTACGCCCGGCCGACCGAGACGCTGCGCCGTCCGGAGAGCGCGCGGCTTGTGTACGCCGTCCGTGATGTCATGGACCGCGCGCTGGCGGCCGGCGGCACGAGCTTCGACTCCCTGTACGTCAACGTCAACGGCGCCTCGGGGTACTTCTCGCGCTCGCTCGACGCCTACGGCCGTGTCGGGCTCCGGTGCCGACGGTGCGCGCAGGAGGGGCGGCCAGGCGTCATCGTGCGGGAACCGTTCATGAACCGATCCTCCTATCGGTGCACCGTGTGCCAGCCGGTTCCGCGCAACGCCCGCTGGTAGCACCAGTTCTGTCGGCCCTCAATGGCACAATGAGGCCACACGACGGGCTGCCCACAGAAATCAGGAGGCCAACAGACCTTTGCACCTCAAGACCCTGACGATCCGAGGCTTCAAGTCCTTCGCCTCTGCCACGACCTTCGAATTCGAACCTGGCGTGACGGCCGTTGTCGGCCCCAACGGTTCCGGGAAGTCGAACGTCGTGGATGCGCTCGCGTGGGTCATGGGGGAGCAGGGCGCCAAGACGCTGCGCGGCGGCAAGATGGAGGACGTCATCTTCGCCGGGACCTCGGGCCGCCCGCCCCTCGGCCGTGCGCACGTCTCGCTCACCATCGACAATGCCGACGGCGCGCTGCCCATTGAGTACGCCGAGGTCACGATCTCGCGCACGCTCTTCCGCTCGGGCGGCTCCGAGTACGCGATCAACGGCAGTCCGTGCCGTCTGCTTGACATCCAGGAGCTCCTGTCGGATTCGGGCCTGGGCCGCGAGATGCACGTGATCGTCGGTCAGGGGCAGCTTGACCGCGTCCTCCACGCGACTCCCGAGGACCGGCGTGGGTTCATCGAGGAGGCCGCCGGAATCCTCAAGCACCGCCGGCGCAAGGAGCGCACGGTCCGCAAGCTCGAGGCGATGCAGGCGAACCTTGCCCGGCTCAGCGATCTCACGGCCGAGCTCCGCCGGCAGCTGGGACCGCTCGGGCGGCAGGCACAGGTTGCACGCCGGGCCCAGACGATCCAAGCCGACGTCCGCGACGCCCGGGCGCGGCTTCTCGCGGACGACATCGCGGGCCTGCGCGCAGCCATGGAGAAGGAGGAGGCGGACCAGAGCGCCCTCGGTGCCCGCCGCGCCGCCGCACAAGGGGAGCTGGATGCGGGCCGAAGGGCCCAAGGAGAAGTCGAGCGGTCGGCTGCCGCAGCGACGCCGCACGTGAATGCTGCACGCGAGACCTGGTACAGGCTGTCCCAGGGACGCGAACGGCTCCGCGCGCTTGCGGCGCTCGCCGAGGAGCGGCGCAGGCTGCTCGGATCCTCGGATCCGCCCTCCCGCGGCCGCGATCCGGAGGCACTTGAGCAGCAGGCCGGCGACCTACGCCTCGAACTCGAGGCGGTCACCGATGCCGTGGAGCTGCGTGTCGAGGCACTGACAGAGGCCGAGGAGAGCCGCCTCGCAGCGGAAGAGGCCGCCACAGCCGAGGACCGCCGGCACACCGCGCTGCTTCGGGCGCAGGCGGACCATCGGGAAGGGCTCGCTCGGCTCGCAGGGCAGGTTGCGGCTGCGCGGAGCCGCGTGGAGTCGGCCGAGGGTGAGATCGGCCGACTGCGCGAAACCCTCGCCGGCGCGGCGGGGCGAGAGCGAGCCGCCAAGAGCGACTACGTGGCCCTCGAGTCGCAGATCGCCGGCGTCGAGGCAGGGGAGGAGGACCTCGACACCGCCTACGAGCAGGCGGCGGCGGAGCTGGCGGCCGCCGAAGCCGAGCGGGAGGGCCTGCTCGAGCGCCGTCGCCGGGCCTCAGCTCGGAAGCAGGCGCTCGAGGCGCGCATCGACGCATTGACCGCAGGGTTCAAGGATCGGGACGCCACGGGCACCGTTGCGGGCTCGGCCTCGGGTGTGCTCGGGAGGGTCGCAGACCTCGTGCGGGTCGCTGCGGGCTTCGAGGCCGCGGCGGCCGCCGTGCTCGGACCGTTTGCTGAGGGCCTCGCCTTGGTTGACGCTGAGGCCGCAGCGGAGGCACTGTCCGACCTCAAGACGGACGACGCCGGGCAGGCGGCACTGCTCGTTGGCGCACACGGGGCTGGTGCGCCTGCGTATCCGGAGGGGCAGATGAGGCGCCAGATCCATACCGGAGACGGCGAATCGGGCGCGAGATCCATACCCGAGACGGAGAAGTGGGTGAGGGTGGAACTGCCGGCGGGCGCACAATGGCTCGCGGACGTCGTCGAACCCGATCCACGCATCGCCGGTGCGGTTGCCCATGTGCTGCGCGGCGCCGCCGTCGTGCGGACGCTCGGCGAGGCGATCGCGCTGACGTCATCCTGCCCCGAGCTCACCGCCGCGACGCACGACGGCGATCTGGTCACCGCCGCGGGCCTGCGCGGGGGATCGCCGGGGGCGCCGTCGACGATCGAGCTGCAGGGGCTCGTCGACGCGGCCCGCGCCGAGCACGCGGCCGCCCAAGCGGAGAACGAGCGATGCGGTTTCGCTCTGGCGGGCGCGCAGGAGCGCGAGAATGAGGCCCGGGAGCGTGCGGACGCGGCGCTGGCAGCACTGAACGACTCTGACGCGCGCTTCGCGGCCGTCGCCGAGAAGCTCGCGGCTCTCGGGACGCAGCTGCGCAGCGCGTCGGCCGAAGAGCAGCGCCAGCGCGCCGCCCTCGACGCCGCGTGTGCGCAGCTCGAGGCCGAACAGGTGGCGCTCGAGGCTGTGGCCGAGCGGCTCGAGCTCGCCGAGGACGCCCCGGACGCCGAAGAACCTGACTCGGGTGACCGCGACCGGCTCCAGGCCCAGGCCGCCGGCGCGCGGGCGCGGGAGCTCGAGGCGCGGCTCGCCCTGCGCGCCGCGGAGGAACAGCACCGCTCGCTCGAGGGACGCGTGCAGTCCCTCGAGCGAGCAGCCCAGTCGGAGCGCCGGGCCGCCGAGGAGGCCCGCCGCCGGGCGGAGCGGCGCGCACGCGAGGCGGCCCGGGCGGCGTCCGTGGTCTCGGCGGCGAGGATCGGGCTGGCCCGCATGGACGAGGCCGTGGCCGCGGCCGATGCCGAGCGCGAGGAGGCCGAGGCGCGCCGGTCCGAGCTCGACGAGAGACTCGCTGTGCTGCGCCGCCGCAATGACGAGCTCGCCGGGGAACTCGGCCGCCTCAACGACGCGGCCCACCGGGATGATCTCGCCAGGGCCGAACAGCGGCTCCGGCTCGAGGCCCTCGCCGAGCGGGCCGTCGATGAACTCGGCCTTTCGGCCGACGATCTGGTGCGTGAGTTCGGCCCCGATCGCCCCGTTCCGGTCCCCGCCGAGGAAGGCGACGACAAGTGGGCCGCCCTGCGCGTCGCGGTCGACGACGACGGCCGTCCGCTCGAGGGCGGGATCACCTTTGTGCGGGCCGAGCAGGAGAAGCGGCTGCGGAAGGCGGAGCGGGACCTGGCCGCCCTCGGCAGGGTCAACCCGCTCGCCCTCGAGGAGTTCGCCGCCCTCGAGGAGCGGCATCGCTTCCTCGCCACCCAGCTCGATGACCTGCAGAAGAGCCGCAAGGACCTGCTGCAGATCATCGCCGAGGTCGACGAGAGGGTCCAGAAGGTCTTCGCCGAGGCGTACACGGACACGGCCGTCCAGTTCGAGCGTGTGTTCGGCCGGCTCTTCCCGGGCGGGGAGGGGCGGCTGGTCCTGACGGATCCCGACGACCTGCTCACCACTGGCCTCGAGGTAGAGGCACGCCCGGCCGGAAAGAAGATCAAACGACTCTCCCTCCTCTCCGGCGGCGAGCGATCGCTCACGGCCGTCGCCTTGCTGGTGGCGATCTTCAAGGCCCGACCCTCGCCGTTCTACGTCATGGACGAGGTCGAGGCGGCCCTCGACGACACGAACCTGGGACGCCTCATCATGATCTTCGAGGAACTGCGCGAATCGAGCCAGCTCATCGTGGTCACCCACCAGAAGCGCACCATGGAGGTCGCGGACGCGCTCTACGGCGTCTCGATGCGCGGCGACGGAGTCTCGACGGTGATCAGCCAGAAGCTCGAGCGCGTCGAGGCGTGAGCGAGTCGGGTCAGGCTAGATCTGGGCCGCGCTGCTCCATGGCCCTCGCCACGCGAACGCCGGCCGTTCCTTGGCCAGGAAGGCGCGGACGCCGATGGCCGCGTCGGGGCTGTGTGCCATCTCGCGCTGCCAGTAGGAGCTGAGCTCCGCGAGGCCGTGGGAGCCTGCCGCGATCTCGTCGATGAGCGACTTATGCGCCCAGGCTGAGAACTGCGAGCCATCCGCGAGCCGGTGTGCGAGTCCGTCGACCTCGTGTCGGAGTGTCGCCCGTGGCACGGTGGCGCTCAGGAGACCGGCACGCTGTGCTTCGGGCGCAGTGATGAGGTCGCCCGTGAGGAGAAGGCGCTTCGCAGTCGCCGGACCCACTAGCCGCACGAGGCGCGCGATTCCCGAGAGCGGGTAGACGATGCCCAGTCGTGCGGGGGTAATGCCGATCATGGCGTCCTCAGTGGCGACGCGGAGGTCGCACGCACCCGCGAGTTCCCACCCGCCGCCGACGCAGTGGCCGTCAATCGCGGCGATGGTCGGCTTCCTGAAGCCTGCGAGGGCCTCTTCGGCGACAGTGAGGTCGCCGCCCTCGCTGGTCTCCGAGTCTCCGCGGAGGATGGCCTCGACCTCGCGGATGTCGGCACCTGCCGAGAACGTCCCGCCTGCCCCCTGAACGATGAGGACCTTGATGTCTGGATCGCGCTCAAGCCCTGCTAGGGCTGGCGCGAAGCTTTGCCACATGTGGCGCGAGAGAGCGTTGCGGCGCCCCGGATTGTCGATCACGAGCCGGGCAATCGGTCCTTCCCGCTCGATCCTGAGCCGCCCCGGACCTTGGCCCTGCTCGCGGGCCGAAGGCGTGTTGACGGCGTCGATGTGCCTCAGGACTTCGGCCTTCATGCGACTGCCTGCTCTCGCCCGTCGGCTGTGAGGATGACGCCGGCGTCGATCAGCGCCGTCACGCGTCGCGGGGGGAGCCCGAGCTCCTCGAGGACATCCCTCGTATGTTCGCCGAGGGCCGGGGGAGCCTTCCGCACCGCGAGCGGCGAGCGGTCGAGCGAGAGCGGCCCGCGTAGGAGCGGAAGATGCGAGCCGTCCGCGCGACGGACCGACGTGACCATTGCGAGGTGCTTGACCTGCTCGTCGGCGAAGGCCTGGGCGTAGGTGTAGATGGGGCCGGTGGGGATCGAGGCTTCTCGCAGGACGGCGAGCCAATGGTTCCCAGGCTGTGCGCGGAGCTTCTCTTCGAGGGCGACTGAGAGACTTGACCTGTTCTGGCTCCGCAGCGCCCCGGTGCAATAGGCGGGATCGGAGGCGAGCTCGGGTGCCCCGACCAGTGAGCACAGCTGCTCCCACTGGCGTTCGGTCCCCACCGCCACGATGATCGGCAGGTCTGCCGTCTGGAAGACGCCATAAGGCGCGAGAACGGGGTGACTGTTGCCCTGGGGCTCGGGCACGGTGCCGGCGCTGAGGTAGGCCTGGCCTTGGAAGGCCGAGAGGGACAGGGCGGATTCCAGGAGGGACGTGGAGACCTCGCGCCCGCCGCACGAGCGTTCACGGCCGCAGAGCGCGGCAGCGACGCCGAGGGCGAGATAGATCCCGGAGACCATGTCGATGATGGGAACGCCCACGCGCAGGGGATGCTCAGCGTCCTCGCCCGTGACAGACATGAGCCCCGACATTCCCTGGGCCACCTGGTCGAGGCCTGCCGACTGGCTGAGCGGACCCGTCGCGCCGAATCCGCTCACCGACGCGATGATGATCCCCGGCTTGGCCTGGCGGAGCGCGTCCGGGTCGAGTCCCATGCTGCTCAGGACGCCCGGCCGGAAGTTCTCGACGACCACGTCGGAGCTCATCGCAAGGTCCCAGACGATCGTTCGGCCTTCGTCGGTGTAGAGGTCGACGGCGACCGACTGCTTGCTCCGGTTTGCAGAATCGAAGTAGAGGCTGTGCTCGCCTTCGAAGGGCGGCCACGAACGGCTTGAGTCGCCCCCTCGGGAGCTCTCGACCTTGATGATCTCGGCGCCGAGATCCCCGAGCAGCGCAGTCGCCCAAGGACCAGCAAGGGCGCGGCTGAGGTCGAGGATCCGAATGCCGTCCAGAGGCAGTGCCTTCCCGGCGTGGACCGAGTCTGGCCGTGGTGTGTGGTTCATCGTGAGGACTCCTTGGGATGCGGTGCTGCGTGCATCTGGCGCTGGGATCCCAGGGCGTCCAGCCCCGGGCCCTTCCACGATCACAGCCTTGATACAGTGCAGGCAAGAACAGATAGGGCAGAATGCATGTGCATGAGTGCACATCAATGGGCAGGGAGGGCCGATGGTCGAGTTCAAGGGGCTGCCGAGTCCGGATGATCTGCTCATCCTCCTCACGGTGGCGCGGCTCGGGCGCTTCACGGCTGTCGCAGAGGCGCTCGAGACCACGCACACGACGGTCTCTCGGCGGATCGCCGCGCTCGACAGGAGGCTCGGCGGGCGGACGCTCGCCCGGACACCCCATGGGTGGGAGCTGACCGAACTAGGACGGCGTGCGGTTGCAGCCGCTGAGGGCATCGAATCGAGCCTCGGCGACCTCTCCGCGAGCATGGCGAATAAGGACGAGTCCCTCACCGGCCACGTGAGGGTCGGCGCGTCGGATGCGTTCGGTGCGCTGATCGTGGCCCCAGCCCTCGCGCGGTTGCAGGAGGAGCATCGGCTCCTGCGCCTGGAGCTCGTGACGGCGACCAGGCGTCTGAGCCAGAACCGCTCGGGCTTCGATCTCGAGATCGTCCCGGGCACGGCGGAGGCGCCCCGCGTCCAGGCCGTCGTCGTGACAGACCACGTACGTCGGCTGTACGCAGGCAGGGGATACGTGCGCAGGCGCGGCATGCCGCACTCCCTTGAGGAGCTCACCGGCCACGCGTTCGTGGGGTACGCCGAATCGGCGCTCCAAGTCGCTGAACTCGCCTACGGCCGGCAGAGCATCACCGATGAGCCGGCTGCCTTCCAGGCGACGAGCATCTTCCCCCAGGCCGAGGCCGTCCGTGCGAACGCCGGAATCGGGCTTCTCCCCGAGTACGTGGTCCGGGGCCACAGCGACTTCGTGCCCGTGCTCCACCATGAGTTCGAGCGCCACGTCCGCTTCTGGGCGGCTGCACGATCGGAGTCGATGCGCTCGCCCGCCGTCCGTGCGGTGGTCTCGTACCTCCTTGAGGAGGCCCAGCGCCGCCGGCACCAGCTTCTTCCTCCTCCGAGGATCTGGGACGAGGAGGAGGCATAACCGCGTCGGCACGCAGCTGCGCGGCCGGGAGTGGTCCCGGCCGCGCAGCTGCGTGGGCTCAGCGGGCCTGTGCCCCGTCCAGAGGGGCCGCCTGCGCCTCCGCAGCGGGGGATGCACCACGCAGCGCGGCGTCCTGCACATCGAGCTCGCGGAGGTCGATGCCGCGTGTCTCCTTGAGTGCCAGCACCGCGACCGCCGTGACAGCGCACGAGCCGAGGAGATACAGGGCAATCGGTGTCGATGACTGGTAGGTGCCCAGCAGGGCCGTAGCGATGATCGGGGCCACCGATCCCGAGGCGATGGAGGTCACCTGTGACCCGATCGACAGCCCGGAGTAGCGCATCCTCGTGGGGAACATCTCGGCCATGATCGATGGCTGCCCGGAGTACATGAGCGCGTGGCACGCGAGTCCGAACAGGATGGCGCACAGGATGAGCACGTCGTTACCGGTGTCCATCATCGGGAAGGCGAGGAATCCCCACGTCGCGCCGGCGACCGCACCGAGGAAGTACGTTGGCTTGCGCCCCCACGTGTCCAAGAGCCGCCCCGCGGCCGGGACCATGAAGAAGTGGATCGCGTGCGCTACGAGGAGCAGGAGGAGGATGCGGGAGGTATCGACGTTGACGATGATCTTCAGGTATGTGATGGAGAAGGTCACGACGAGGTAGTAGATGACGTTCTCTGCGAAGCGGACGCCCATCGCGGTGAGGATCTGTCGGGGATAGCGCCGCACGACCTCGAGCACGCCCGAGCGTTCGGCCGACTCGTCGTCGTACGCCGCCTCGAGGAAGATCGGTGCGTCGCTCACCTTGGTCCGGATGTAGTAGCCGATCACCACGATGACCGCGGAGAGCCAGAAGCCGATGCGCCATCCCCAGCCCAGGAAGGACTCCGGGCTGAGGGTCGCCGAGAGGACGAGGAGAACCGCGGTCGCAAGCAGGTTGCCTAGCGGCACCCCCGCCTGCGGCCAGGACGCCCAGAAGCCGCGTGAGCGGTTGGGACTGTGCTCGGCGACGAGGAGGGCCGCTCCGCCCCACTCGCCTCCCACCGCGAACCCCTGCAGGAACCGCAGGGCCACCAGGGTGATCGGCGCCCCATAGCCCCACAGTGCAAATCCGGGAAGGCAGCCCATGAGGAAGGTGGCGGTGCCGACGAGCACGATGCTGAGCTGGAGGAGCTTCTTCCGGCCGAACCTGTCACCGAAGTGCCCGAACACAAGGCCCCCGACGGGCCTGGCCACGAAGCCGACCGCATAGGTCAGGAACGCGTCCATGATCCCGTCGAGTTCGGAGTGGGCGTTGGGGAAGAAGAGCTTCCCGAAGACGAGGTTGGCCGCCGTCGCATAGAGGAAGAACTCGTACCACTCCACGACGGTCCCGGCCATGGATGCGCCGACGACCCTCCTCAGCCCTTTCGCCACTGATTCACCGGTGCCGTGCTGCACGCTCATGGATGTCTCCCTTTGACTGCCGATTCCCTGATGTGATCTCCGCCACGCCAGACGTCCCGAGTATGTCAACGGCAAATGTGCAGAACAATGATGGTTATCGCAGACCCGATGAACGCTCATGCACATCGCCGCCCTGTGAGAAGCTAGGGGCGTGACAGACCTCTCCGCCCTGCTGCCCATCATCATCATCGTCGGGATCGTGGTCCTGATCGTTGCCGGGATCGTCATCGGCCTCGTGAGCGGACGCCGGAAGAAGACCACCTACACCGGCCCGCGCGACGCGAACGACCAGACCGTCGCCCCGGCGCCCCCGCGCGGCGCCGTCGACGGCGAACCCGCGCCGGGAGCCGGCGTCGGAACGCTCCCGGCCCCGGCGGAGCCGCAGGCTGGCGCGCCCGAGGAGGACGTCCTTGACGAGGCGGTCGCCGAGCGCGTTCCGACCGAGACCCCCGCGCCTGTCGCGGGTCGGCTCCAGCGCCTGCGCGAACGGCTCGTCAAGAGCAACAGCCTGTTCGGCAAGGGGCTGCTCGCCCTCCTTTCGAGCGACACCATCGACGAGAACGTGTGGGACGAGGTCGAGGAGACCCTCCTGCTCGCAGACATCGGCACCGAGCCGAGCCTCGAGCTCGTCGGCACGCTGCGCGACCGCGTGAAGGTCATGGGTACCCGCAGCCCTGAGGACGTCAAGACGATGCTTCGCGAGGAGCTCGTCAAGCTGGTCGATCCGGGCATGGACCGCGAGCTCAGGATCTCGCGCGTGGACGGCAAGCCCGCCGTGGTCCTCGTGGTCGGTGTGAACGGCGTCGGCAAGACGACGACGGTGGGCAAGCTGGCCCGCGTCCTCGTCGCGGAGGACAAGGATGTGCTCCTCGGCGCGGCCGACACGTTCCGCGCCGCCGCAGCGCAGCAGCTCGCCACGTGGGGCGCGCGCGTCGGCGTGCCGACCGTGAAGTCCGATGTCGACGGCGCCGATCCGGCCTCAGTGGCCTTCGAGGCGGTCAAGGCGGGCATCGAGCAGGAGGTCGACGTGGTCATGATCGACACCGCTGGGCGGCTGCAGAACAAGGTCGGGCTCATGGACGAGCTCGGCAAAGTCAAGCGCGTCATCGAGAAGCAGGCCGAGGTCGACGAGGTCCTCCTCGTCCTCGACGCGACCACCGGCCAGAACGGCCTCACGCAGGCCAAGGTCTTCGGTGAAGTCGTTGACATCACGGGCATCGTCCTGACAAAGCTCGACGGCACCGCGAAGGGCGGCATTGTCGTCGCCATCCAGAAGCAGCTCGGTGTCCCCGTCAAGCTCGTGGGTCTTGGCGAGGGCCCCGACGACCTCGCGCCCTTCGACCCCGAGGCGTTCGTCGACGCGATCCTCGCCTGAGGCGGCGTAGCGCACGCCGCGGTCACGTCGCGGGACCTTGACACGGGTGTTCGGCACGGAGCACCGTATTGGGGCGGGGCGCGTTCCATTCCTGGCCTGAGCACTAGGAGGAGCGATGCTCTTCGCCCGCCGAACGTCCGTCCTCGCCGCCGCGACCGCGGCCCTCATCGCATCGTTCGGCCTGGTGGCTGTCCCGGCGCACGCCGCCTCGGCGCCCGCCTTTGTGCAGCAGGGGTCCGCCCACAAGGGTGGGGCCGCCTCCCTGGCCGTCACCCCTGCCTCGGCTGTCACCGCGGGGAACCGCCTCATCGTCGAGGTGGGGATCTGGAACTCCTCTTCGGCGACCGCCGCCAGCGTCACCGATACGGCCGGAAACACCTACACCGAGCTTATCCACTTCGCAGCATCCGAGCACACCGAGCTGAGCGTGTGGAGCGCGCCCATCACAGCGGGCGGCGGGACCAAGCCGACGGTTACGGTCAAGCCGACGTCCACGGCCGATGTCGGCCTCGCCGTCCTCGAGTACTCAGGACTCTCGACGGCGGCCGGGGTCGCCGCGATGGATGTGCACGCCCAGACGTCGGGGACGACGTCGGGGGCCGGCACGGTCGCGTCCGGGCCCACCCCCGCCACGTCCGGAGACGGCGAACTCGCAGTGGGCTTCTACGCGGATTCGGGCTTCGGGGCAACCCTCGGGGGCGGCTCCGGGTTCACGCTCCGGACGGCCATCTCCAATGCTTCCGACATGGAGCTCGCCGTCGAGGATGCCGCCGTGGGCGCGGGCGTCGCTGAGAACGCGGCATTCACGACCGCGGCGAACACCACGTGGCTCGCGGCCACGATTGTGTTCCGGCCTGCCAGCGCAGCGAACCCCACCGCCCCGGCCGCACCGACCGGCGTAGCAGCGACTGCCGGCAACGCCGCGGCCACGGTGTCCTGGACCGCGCCCCCTGACGGCGGCTCGCAGATCTCCTCCTACACGGTCACGCCCCTTGCCGGCGGCGTGGCGCAGACTCCCACAACGGTGAGCGGCGCCCCGCCGGCCACCTCGGTCCAGATCGCGGGCCTCACAAACGGCACGTCCTACACGTTCACGGTCACCGCCACGAACGCGGTCGGCACCGGGCCCGCATCGGCACCTTCGAACGCGGTCATCCCGAGCACCACTACCAACGGCCAGTGGAGCGCCCTGGCGACCTGGCCGGTCGTCGCCGTCCACTCCGTAGTCCTCGATTCCGGCAAGCTCCTCGTGTGGGACGGCTGGGAGACACCCGAGCCGACGTCGGTCTACGACCCCGCGGCGAAGACGTTCACCACCGTGACCGCGCCCTCGAGCATTTTCTGCTCGGGCAACGCGAAACTCCCGGACGGGAGGGTGCTCGTGGCGGGCGGCTACGGCGTCACGACGACCGGCAATCTCGGATTGACGGACGCGAGCGTGTTCGACCCAGCGGGCCAGACCTGGAACCGGGTGGCCAGCATGAACTCGCCGCGGTGGTATCCGGACCTCGTCGAGCTCCCCGATGGAAGGTTCGTGGCGATCAGCGGGAATTCTTCCAGTGCCTCGGCATGGGCGGACACCCCGGAGGTCTATGACCCTGCGGCGAACACGTGGACCTCCCTGTCCAAGATCAGCACCCCTCAGATCCACGAGGAGGAGTACCCCTTCTCCTTCCTTGCGCCCAACGGCAAGGTCTTCACAATCGGCCCGGCTGAGGACGTGTCCTACTGGCTTGACGCCTCCGCCCTGACCTGGACCCCGGTCGGGGCGAGCGGGATCACGAATGGGTCTGCGGTCATGTACCGGCCCGGCAGGATCCTCTACACGGGCGGCGCCCAGAGCGTGATCACGACGACACCGGCCCGCGCCGGGGCGGCAACAATCGACCTGACATCGGCGTCACCCGCCTGGACGCCGATCGCACCGATGCACTATCCCCGCGTCTACCACACCCTCGTGACGCTTGCCGACGGCCGGGTGCTCGCCGTGGGCGGTGCGCCGAGCTCTGACCAGACCCAGGTGACGACTGGCGTCCTGCCTGCGGAGATCTGGGACCCGGCCACGGGCGCGTGGAGCGTCATCGGCTCGCTCGCCGCCGCCCGCACCTACCATTCGACTGCAGTGCTGCAGCCCGACGGGAGCGTCCTCGTGGCCGGGGGCGGGCACGAGGACTCCCTCAGCAATCCGGGACAGTACAGCGCCCAGGTGTACTCGCCGTCGTACCTGCAATCCGGGGCGAGGCCGGCGATCAGCCAGACGCCGGCCGCCGCCTACTACGGGACCACCTTCAGTGTGGGCACTCAGGACGCGGCATCGATCTCGGCCGTCAACCTCGTCTCGTTCGGCGCGGACACCCACCAGGCGGACATGGACCAGCACTTTGTGCCCCTGACCTTCACGGCCGGGCCCGGGGCGCTGAGCGTCCAAGCGCCGGCGAACGGAGGAATGACGCCGCCGGGGGACTACATGCTGTTCATCGTCAACAGCAGCGGGGTGCCGTCCATGGCGGCGACCGTGCACATCGGACCGCAGCCCTCAGTCCCCGCGGCGCCCATGGCTGTTCAGGCCACGGCCGGCAATGCGTCGGCCATCGTCGGCTGGACCGCTCCTGACAATGGCGGATCCCCCATCACGTCCTACACCGTCACCCCGTGGACCGCCGGATCGCCCCTGGCTCCAACCACGGTGACGGGCAGCCCGGTCCCGACCACCGCTAACGTGACCGGATTGACCAACGGAACAGCGTATACGTTCACGGTCACGGCGGCCAACGCGGCTGGCACGTCTGCGGCATCGGCGCCCTCGAACAGCGTCACGCCGTCCGTGGCCGTCGTGCCCGCGTTCGTCCAGCAGGCCTCCACCCACGTCGCCAACGTCTCGTCGGCGACAGTGTCCACCGGCCAGCCGGTGCGCTCCGGCGACAGGCTCGTCGTCGAGGTCGGGGTCTGGGGCCCGGGGTCGCCGACGGCGAGCGGGGTGACGGACTCGGCCGGCAACACCTACACCGAACTGACGCATTTCACGGCCTCGGATCACACCGAGCTGAGCGTCTGGAGTGCCCCGATCACGGGCGGCGGAGCGTCACCGGTGAGCGTCACGGCGTCGACGACGGCGCCTGCGGACGTCGGAGTCGGCGTGCTCGAGTACGCCGGGCTCTCCACGGCCGCCGGCTCTGGAGCGCTCGACGTCCAGGCCCACGCGACCGGGACCACGGGGAGCTCCGGCGGGTCCGTCGCCTCCGGCGCCACCACAGCCGTCTCCGGTGCGAATGAGCTCGCGATCGGGTTCTACGCCGACTCCGGGTTCGGTGACGCTCTGGGCCCGGGCGTCGGCTTCACCCAGCGGGTCAACGTCTCGTCCACCCAAGACATGGAGTTCGTGGTCGAGGACCAGCTCCCGGCCGCCGGGGCAACCCCGTCGGCTGCGTTCACGACCGGAGCGCGCACCACGTGGCTCGCTGCGGCCGTGGTGCTCAGACACGGCTGATCCGGCCCTGACCGCCTCGACCGGGTGGCGCGTCAGGTCACGTCGCTCTCGCGGATCGGGAGCTGGCGCTCCGACGCGGCCGCTGCCCGCCACGTCCACAGCGGCAGGGCCGCGAGCAGGCAGAGACCGGAAACCGCGAACGCCCACCCATAGCCGACGCCGTCGGCGAGCGCGCCCGCCGCGAGCGGGCCGAGGATGCTGCCCACATCGGAGGACATCTGGAACACGGCCAGGGGCCGGCCTCCGCTGCGGTCCGAGCCGATGGTGTCCGCGACCGTCGCCTGAAGCGACGGTCCGAGGAAGCCCGCGCCGAATCCCGCGGCCACGGAGAGCGCGAAGAACACTGCTTCCGAGCCGCTGAAGCCGAGGAAAGCCGTCGGTACGGCGGTGGCGACGAGGCCGAGCACGGCCACCGGCCGACGGCCCCAGCGGTCCGCAAGCCGCCCAGAGAAGGTGAGGGCCGTTGCAGTCCCGGCCGCGTACAGCGCGAGCGCGAGTCCCGCGGCCTGGGGCCCCGCGCCGAGGGCCGCCGAGGCGAACAAGGGCACGAGCGCCATGCGGATCCCGAAGGCGGCCCACCCGTTCGCGAAGTTCGATCCGACGGCCGCTCGGTAGGGGGCCTGGCCGAGCGCCTCGGTGAGGTCGAGCGGCGGGCGCGCGGCCGCCGTCGTGCGCTGCCCCCCGGAGGCTCGGCCCAACAGGAGGTGCACGACGGCGGCCGCCACCACGAGCGCGACGGCGTAGACAATGAACGGCACCCGCAGCCCGAAGCCGGCCAGGAGGCCGCCGATGACGGGCCCTGCGATGTTGCCGAGCAGGAAGGACCCCGCGTAGAGCCCGCTCACACGGCCCCGGGCGTCGGGCGGGGCGAGCCGGACCATGAGCCCGGACGCCGAGATCGTGAACATGGTCGAGCCGATCCCGCCGAGGCCCCGGACGGCCAGGAGGGTCCAATAGTCGGGCGCGAACGCGCAGGCAGCGCTCGAGGCCGCGACGAGCAGGAGCCCGGCAACGTACACAGGCCGCTCCCCGAGCCGGTCCACGAGCGAACCCGCAGTGGGGGCGAGGACGAGACGGGCGAGCGCGAAGGCGCTCACGATCACCGAGGCTGCCGTGGCCCCGACGCCGAAGCTCGTGGCCAGCTGGGGCAGCACGGGGGCGACGAGGCCGAAGCCGAGGGCAATGACGAACGCAGCGGTGATGAGCACCCAGACGTCGCGGGGCACCGGAGATCGCGGAGAGCGGCTGGGCATGGCTCCACCTTAACGAAATGTCCCCGAAACACTCGTGTGACCGAGCCTTAACACACCGCTGGGAGTTGTAACGGTGCCGCAATGTGGCCCGCGCCTCATCGAAACACCTCCGGAGGACTCTGGTTCCAGAAGGCCCGAGCGGGAGCTGGGAACAGCAACCGAAGGGGCCTGGCAGTTCCGTCCACCCCCCGAAAGGCAATCCCATGACCACCACCTTCAGCGCTGGAGACACCGCCTGGGTGCTCGCCGCGGCGGCGCTTGTGCTGCTGATGACGCCCGGGCTCGCGTTCTTCTACGGCGGCATGACGCGCGCCAAGTCAGTCCTGAACATGATGATGATGAGCTTCGGTGCAATCGCCCTCGTGGGCGTGCTCTGGGTGCTCATCGGATACTCGATGTCCTTCGGCACCGACTGGTTCGGCGGCCTCGTGGGCAACTTCGACAAGTTCGCCCTGCACGGGACGCTCTCGACCGGCGACGACATGGCGCTGGCCGGGACGATCCCCGAACTGGCCTTCGTGGGCTTCCAAGGCGTCTTCGCGATCATCACCGTCGCGCTGATCTCCGGCGCGATCGCCGACCGCGCCAAGTTCGGCGCCTGGATGGTCTTCGCGTTCTTCTTCTCGATCCTCGTCTACTTCCCGGTTGCCCACTGGGTGTTCGACGCCAACAAGGACGCCAACGGCAACTTCATCGGCGGCTGGCTCAACGGTCTCGGCGTGATTGACTTCGCCGGCGGCACCGCCGTCCACATCAATGCCGGCGCGGCCGGTCTGGCGCTCGCCCTCATCCTGGGCAAGCGCAACGGCTTCGGCAAGGACCCGAACCACCGTCCGCACAACCTCCCGTTCGTGATGCTCGGCGCGGGCCTCCTGTGGTTCGGCTGGTTCGGCTTCAACGCCGGCTCGGCCCTCGGGGCCAACGGCGTGGCCGCGTTTGCCTGGATCAACACGCTCGTGGCCCCCTGCGCGGCGGTGCTCGGATGGCTCATCGTGGAGAAGCTGCGCGACGGCCATGCGACATCCCTCGGTGCGGCCTCGGGCGCAGTGGCCGGCCTCGTGGCCGTCACCCCCGCGTGTGCCGCGATCTCGCCGCTCTGGGCCATCGTGCTCGGTCTCCTCGCCGGGGCGGTCTGCGCCCTCGCCGTGGGCCTCAAGTACCGGTTCGGCTACGACGACTCGCTTGACGTGGTGGGCGTCCACCTCGTCGGCGGCATCGTCGGCACGCTCTTCATCGGCCTCGCGGCCGGACCCGGTGCCCCGTCCAAGGGCCAGGGCCTGTTCTACGGCGGCGGCTTCGAACTCCTCGGCAAGCAGGCTATCGGCGCGGGTTCGGTGCTCGTGTACTCGTTCGTCCTCTCCCTCGTGATCGGCTGGATCATCTCCAAGACGATGGGCTTCCGGGTCTCGACCGAGGCGGAGGAGGCCGGCGTCGACATCGCGCTCCACGCCGAGACGGCCTACTCGGCCGGCACGGCAGGCTCGACGGGCGCGAGCTTCCACCCGCTCGGTTCCAAGGCCCAGGCCGAGGTCGACGCGTTCAACGCAGACGACCTCCTGGCTCGGCCATCAGGCAAGCAGACCGGAAAGAAGATCAACGCATGAAACTCATCACGGCGATCGTCCGACCCGAGAAGCTCGACGTGATCCGGGAAGCCCTCGAGGCCTACGGGGTCCAGGGAATCACGGTGAGTGCGGCGAGCGGCTATGGCCAGCAGCGCGGCTACACCGAGGTCTACCGCGGCGCCGAGTACAGCGTGGACCTCCTCCCGAAGATCCGCATCGAAGTCCTCGCCACGGACGATCAGACCGATGACATCCTCGATGTGATCATCACGACGTCCAACACCGGACGGGCCGGGGACGGCAAGGTCTGGACCGTGGACGTCCACGAGGCGATTCGGGTCAGGACCGGTGAGCGCGGGGCGGCAGCGATCTAGCGGCCCCACAGGGATAAGAGAAATAAGACGGACGACGGCGGGTTCCACCCGCCGTCGTCCGCTTGGGTGGGGGCGCGGAGACGGACCGGAAGGGGTCAGCGAGGGGGTCCGCGAAACATGGCGTTAACCTTTGCGTGACCGGCACTTAACAATGGGCCCGATCCTGTAACGCGAGGGCAACATGGGCGGTGCGGGAAGGAAACACCGGGACGGGATTCTTGAGTAACTGCTCCAGTCCCGTCGAAAGGCCACGCGAACATGAACACTGGCGACACAGCCTGGGTCCTCGTCTCGGCTGCCCTCGTGCTCCTCATGTCTCCGGGACTGGCCATCTTCTACGGGGGCATGACCCGGGTGAAGTCGATGCTCAACATGATGATGATGAGCTTCGGGGCCCTCGCCCTCGTCGGTGTGCTGTGGGTGCTGTTCGGGTACTCGATCGCGTTCGGGACGGACGCTGGAGGAGGCCTCTTCGGCAACCCGTTCGAGGACTTCGGCCTGCACAACCTCCTCGCGACGGACGGCTCGATGCCGCTCGTCGGCACGATTCCCGAGATCGTGTTCGTCGGGTTCCAGGGCGTCTTCGCGACCGTCACGGTGGCCCTCGTATCGGGCGCCATCGCCGACCGCGCCAAGTTCGGCTCGTGGATGGTCTTCGCGGGTCTGTTCGCCGTGCTCGTCTACTTCCCCGTGGCCCACTGGGTGTTCGACTCGAAGAAGGACGCCTCGGGCACGTTCATCGGCGGCTGGCTCAACCACCTCGGCCTCATCGACTTCGCGGGCGGCACAGCCGTCGAAGTCCTCGCCGGCGCCGCGGGCCTCGCCCTTGCCCTCGTGCTCGGCAAGCGCGTCGGGTTCGGCAAGGACCCCGAGCACCGCCCCCACAACCTCCCGCTCGTCATGCTGGGCGCCGGCCTCCTGTGGTTCGGCTGGTTCGGCTTCAACGCCGGTTCGGCCCTCGCCGCCAACGGCGAGGCGGGCTTTGCCTGGATCAACACGCTCGTTGCCCCATGCGCCGCCGTGCTCTCGTGGCTGGTGGTCGAGCGGGTGCGCGACGGGCACGCCACCTCGTTCGGCGCCGCTTCCGGTGCGGTCGCGGGCCTCGTCGCGATCACGCCGTCGTGCGCCACGATCGACCCCCTGTGGGCGATCGTGCTCGGCATCGTCGCCGGCGGGGTCTGCGCACTGGCCGTGGGTCTGAAGTACCGCCTCGGCTTCGACGACTCGCTCGACGTGGTGGGTGTGCACCTCGTCGGCGGCATCGTCGGCACGCTCTTCATCGGCCTCGCGGCAGATCCGGCTGCTCCAGTGCCCGGCCAGGGCCTGTTCTACGGCGGCGGCTTCGCCCTCTTGGGGACCCAGGCCCTCGGAACCGGTGCCGTCCTCGTCTACTCCTTCGGTGTGGCCCTCGGACTCGGCCTCGCGATCAAGGCGGTCATGGGCTTCCGGGTGGCCCGGGATGTCGAGGAGGCCGGCGTCGACCTCGTGATCCACGCCGAGACGGCGTACGCCGCGCATGCAGTTCCGGCCGGTGTGGGCGGCGGCTTCCACCCGCTGGGTGTGCGCCACACCGTCGAGACGATCCTCGAACAGCATCTCGAGAAGCTCCACCAGCCTGGTGTGACGCGCACTGCAGCACATTCAGAGGGGGTGCTCGCCGGAATGGTTCCGGCAGGTACTGTTGGCCCGTGAAGCTCATTACCGCCATCGTCCGGCCCGAGAAGCTCGACGCCATCCGTGAACAGCTCGAGTCCGAGGGCGTCCAGGGCCTGACCGTGAGTGGTGCGAGCGGTTATGGCCGCCAGCGCGGCTACGTCCAGGTGTACCGCGGCGCCGAGTACAGCGTGGACCTGATCCCCAAGATCCGGATCGAGGTCCTCTCCACGGACGAGCAGGCGGAGGAGATCCTCGAATCCATGATCACTGCGGCCTCGACCGGCTCCCAGGGCGACGGCAAGATCTGGGTCGTCGAGGTCCAGGACGCGGTTCGCGTCCGCACCGGGGAGCGCGGCGCCTCAGCCATCTGAGGCCGACTTCCTGGGCGGTGCCCCTTCGCGGTGCCCGTGAGCAGTCCCGCGGCGAGGCGGGCGCACGACGGCGGGACCAGCCCGCCGTCGTCCGCCCGCCTTTGACCTGCCGTCAGGGGCCGGAGGCGCACGCAGCGCTTCAGGCGTCGTCGCCCGACGTCGGGCCCTTGAGCCCTCCCTCGGTTCCGTCCTCGCCCTTCGCCGAGGTGGCCCAGCCCGCTGGACCACCGCTGCCGGCCGGGTAGGCATCCATCGGCACCTCGTCAGCGGCCCACGCGTTGAGAACGGGCTCGACGACGCGCCAGCAGCTCTCGGCGGTGTCACCGCGCACGGAGAGCAGGGGGTCGCCGTTCAGCACGCCGTCGAGGACCTCGCCGTAGGGGAGGAGATCGGTCTCGCCGAGGTCGGCGTCGAGTGTGACCCGGTTGAGGTTCAGGACGTCGCCGGGTCCATTGACGTCGACGTCGAGCTGGAGGACGTCAGGGCCGAACCCGATGCGGAGGCGGTTCGGCTCGTCGACACCACGGAATCCTTCGGGCAGGTGCGGCACGGGCTTGAACGTGACCACGGCCTCCTTGCGCTTGGTCCCGAGGGCCTTGCCGGAGCGGAGGATGAACGGCACCCCCGCCCAACGCCAGCTCGCGAGGGTCACGGTGATCTCGGCGAGCGTCTCCGTGCCCCTGGACGGGTCGACTCCGGGTTCCGACGTGTAGTCCGGGACGTCGCGGCTGGCGAGGTTCCCGGCCGTGTAGCGGGCACGGCGCGTCGAGCCGGTGAACGGCGCCTCCACCCGGGCTGCGCGCAGTACGGAGCTGATGCCATCGCGCAGGTCGCGTTCGTCGAGCCGTGCGGGCGCGTCCATCGCGATGATCGCAAGCACATGCAGCAGGTGGCTCTGGATCATGTCCCGGAGCGCGCCGGCGCGGTCGTAGTAGCCCGCGCGCCCCTCGAGGGCGAGGTCCTCGTCGAAGAAGATCTCTACTTTCTCGATGTGGTCGCGGTTCCAGACAGGCTCGAGGAAGTTGTTCGCGAAGCGCAGACCCAGGATGTTCAGGACCGTTCCCTTGCCGAGGAAGTGGTCTATCCGGTGGATCTGGCTTTCGGGGACCAGCTGGCGGAGCGTGTTGTTGAGCTCCGCCGCGGAGGCTTCGGACGAGCCGAACGGCTTCTCGAGGGCCAGACGCGTGCCCTCGGGCAGCTCGGAGGCCTCGAGGAGGCTGCACGCCTTCTGGCTCACGGCGGGCGGGAGGGCGAAGTAGACCGCGACCGGAGCCGGAAGCCTGGCGATCTCGCCGGCGAGCGCGCCGGGCGCCGTGACATCGAGCTTCTCGTAGGTCGACTCGCGTCGGATCCGTTCGAGTTCGGCCCGCCCGGCGTCCGTGGCGTCCTTGAGGGAATCCTCCGTGGCGTCGTGAACCCGCTGCGACCACTGGTCCGTGGTCCAGTCCTCGGAACCCGCGCCCACTACCGTGAGGCCCGCGTGCCGGCCCGTCGCGAGCAGCCTCGCGAGGCCGGGGAACAGGAGGCGGCCAGTGAGGTCGCCGGATGCCCCGAGGATCAGCAGGCTACGCACGGCTGGCGAGGACCCGCGCAGCGCTTCGGCGGCAGGCCGTGTCTCATCGGTGTGGTCAGTGTGCTGTGTCGTATCCGGTGTCTGCGTCACGGGGCAAGCATGCCACCTCGTCCGGTTGGTAACCTTGAGGATGGTCAGATCCGTCCTCGGCGGGTCGGGCTCCAAGGCGATACCACTCAAAGGCGATGCTGCGGTCGGACTAAGCGTCCGGCTGTGACGCTCACCGAACCACGACTGAAAGCGACTGGGGCACGTGTTCAACTCCCTCTCTGACCGTCTCACTGCGACGTTCAAGAATCTCCGCGGCAAGGGCCGCCTGAGCGAGGCGGACGTCGACGCCACAGTCCGGGAGATCCGCCGGGCGCTGCTCGACGCCGATGTCGCCGTGCCCGTGGTCCGCGACTTCGCCGCCCGTATCCGCGAGCGTGCGCTAGGCGCGGAAGTCTCCGGCGCGCTGAACCCGAGCCAGCAGATCGTGAAGATTGTCAACGAGGAGCTGCAGGGCATCCTCGGTGGCGAGACGCGCCGCCTGAGGCTCGCTAAGAACCCGCCGACAGTCATCATGCTCGCGGGCCTCCAGGGCGCTGGCAAGACGACCCTCGCCGGAAAGCTCGGCAAGTGGCTCAAGGCCCAGGGCCACTCCCCGCTGCTCGTCGCAGCCGATCTCCAGCGCCCCAACGCCGTCACCCAGCTCCAGGTGGTCGGCCAGCGCGCGGGCGTGGCCGTGTTCGCCCCCCACCCCGGCATCCAGTCCGAGTTCGAGGCCCCGACGGGCAACCCGGTCGCGGTGGCACGGGACGGCGTGGCCGAGGCGCGCGCCAAGCTGCACGACGTCGTCATCGTGGACACCGCCGGCCGTCTCGGCGTCGACGCCGAGATGATGCAGCAGGCCGCGGACATCCGCGCTGCCGTGAACCCGGACGAAGTGCTGTTCGTCATCGACGCGATGATCGGCCAGGACGCCGTCAACACGGCCAAGGCGTTCGAGGAGGGCGTCGACTTCACGGGCGTCGTGCTTTCTAAGCTCGACGGCGATGCCCGTGGCGGTGCTGCGCTCTCGGTCGCGTCGGTGACGGGGCGCCCGGTCATGTTCGCCTCCACCGGTGAGGGCCTCGACGACTTCGAGCTCTTCCACCCGGACCGCATGGCTTCCCGCATCCTCGACATGGGGGATGTCCTGACGCTCATCGAGCAGGCCGAGCAGAGCTGGGACAAGGACGAAGCCGCCCGGATGGCGAAGAAGTTCGCCGACCAGGAGGACTTCACCCTCGAGGACTTCCTCGCCCAGATGCAGCAGATCCGCAAGATGGGCTCGATGAAGAAGATGCTCATGATGATGCCGGGCGCCGCCCAGTTCCGGCAGCAGCTCGAGCAGTTCGACGAGCGGGAGATCGACCGCGTCGAGGCCATCGTCCGGTCTATGACGCCGCACGAGCGGGTGGCCCCCAAGATCATCAACGGCTCGCGCCGTGCCCGCATCGCGCGAGGCTCTGGGGTGCACGTCTCGGAGGTCAACGGACTGCTCGAGCGCTTCGGCCAGGCGCAGAAGATGATGCGCAAGATGGCCCAGGGCGGCGGGATCCCCGGCATGCCAGGGATCCCCGGCACCGGCGGCTTCGGCGGAGCCAAGAAGGGTCCCGCGAAGGGCAAGAAGAAGGCGAAGTCGGGCAATCCGGCCAAGGCAGCGCAGCAGCTCCGTGAGGCGGAGGCCAGGCGGACCGCTGGTGCATCCAAGGCGCTCGATACCGCACAGGGGTCTTCCTTCGGCGGGGCGCAGGCGCAGGATTTCGACCCGTCCTCGCTCAATCTGCCCAAGGGCTTCGAGAAGTACCTCGGCAAGTAGTCCGAAACCGGAAGAACGGCGTACAAGAGCAGGACGGCGAGCGGACGTCAGCGAAAGTACGACGGCGAAGGGGCGCCTCCCAGCCGCAGCGGGAGGCGCCCCTTCGCCGTCGTGCGCCTCCCCACGCCGAGTTCGGGCCCCCTGAGCGCCAGGTCACCCCGTGTGCCGCCGAGGTCACCCCGGGTAGCGCCGAGGTCACCGGGTGTGCCGCCGAGGTCACCCCGGGTAGCGCCGAGGTCACCGGGTGTAGCGCTGAGGTCACCTGAGCGAGCCGCAGACCACCCTTTGCGGCCCCGGCGAAGTCGGGTTGTTGCGCGCAAAGGGCATCACTACTTGCCCTATTCCGAACCTTGGCTCGGCGAAAACGGGACTGAACTCGCGTCCCCATGGGGTGACCTCGCGCTCACATGGGGTGACCTCGCGCTCACGCGGGGTGACCTCGGCGGGGGAGGACCGGCTACTCCGGGGCGCCGACCGTGATGGTCTCGGGCAGGTACACCTTGCCGCCGGTTGCTAGGAACTCCTCGCTCTTCTGCCGCATGCCGGCCGCGATGTCGACGAGCTCCTCCTGAGCCGCCTTCGAGCCGAACTCGTTGCGGATGTCCTGGGAGATGCGCATCGAGCAGAACTTGGGCCCGCACATTGAGCAGAAGTGCGCGGTCTTGGCCGGCTCGGCAGGGAGCGTCTCGTCGTGGAAGGCCTCAGCCGTGGCGGGATCGAGTGACAGGGAGAACTGGTCTCGCCAGCGGAACTCGAAGCGGGCCTTGGAGAGGGCATCGTCGCGCTCGTGCGCGCCCGGGTGGCCCTTCGCGAGGTCCGCGGCGTGCGCGGCGATCTTGTACGTGATGACGCCGGTCTTGACGTCGTCCTTGTTCGGCAGACCGAGGTGCTCCTTCGGCGTGACGTAGCAGAGCATCGCCGTCCCGTACCGCGCGATCTCGGTCGCCCCGATAGCCGAGGTGATGTGGTCGTAGCCAGGGGCCACGTCCGTCACGAGCGGCCCGAGCGTGTAGAAGGGGGCGCCGTCGCACAGCTCCTGCTGCCGCTCGACGTTCTCGCGGACGAGGTGGAACGGGATGTGGCCGGGCCCCTCGACCATGACCTGGACGTCGTACTTCCAGGCCCGCTTCGTCAGCTCGGCGAGCGTGTCGAGCTCGGCGAACTGCGCGGCGTCGTTCGCGTCCGCGGTCGAGCCCGGGCGAAGGCCGTCGCCGAGCGAGAACGCGACGTCGTACTGCGCGAAGATCTCGCACAGTTCGTCGAAATGCGTGTAGAGGAAGTTCTCCTCGTGGTGGGCGAGACACCAGCCGGCCATGATCGACCCGCCGCGCGAGACGATCCCCGTGACGCGCTCAGCGGTGAGGGGCACGTAGCGCAGGAGCACGCCGGCGTGGATCGTCATGTAGTCGACGCCCTGCTCGCACTGTTCGATGACGGTGTCGCGGAAGATCTCCCATGTGAGTGCCGAAGCGTCGCCATTGACTTTCTCGAGCGCCTGATAGATCGGCACAGTGCCGATCGGCACGGGGGAGTTGCGGATGATCCATTCGCGGGTGGTGTGGATATCGTCGCCGGTCGAGAGGTCCATGACCGTGTCGGCACCCCACTTGGTCGCCCACTGGAGCTTGTCGACCTCCTCCTCGATCGAGGAAGTCACGGCCGAGTTGCCTATGTTGGCGTTGATCTTCACGAGGAAGGCCTTGCCGATGATCATCGGCTCGCTCTCGGGGTGGTTGATGTTGTTCGGGATGATGGCCCGACCCGCGGCGACCTCGGAGCGGACGAGCTCGACATCGCAGTTCTCGCGGAGCGCCACAAACCGCATCTCGGGAGTCACGACGCCGGCCCGCGCGTAGTGCATCTGCGTCACCCGCTGTCCGGGCTTGGCACGCAGCGGCACGGGCTTCGCGCCCTTCCACTCCGCCGAGGCCTCGCCGCGCCGAACGGCCGAGCGGCCATCGTCGAGGAGGTTCCTTTCGCGGCCCTCGTACGGCGCGGTGTCCCCACGCTCAGCGATCCACGCGGATCGGAAGGCCGGCAGCCCCATGACGGGATCGCTGCCCGGGCCCGAGGTCCGGTAGACCCGCAGCGGCGCGTTGGCCTCGCCGTTCGGCGCGTCGTCGAGCGCGATCTCGGTAACCGGCACCTTGAGGCCGTGTTCGGGATCCTCAACGAAAGCGAGCGAGTGGGCAGGGTGCTGTTCTTGCAGGTGTTCCATGGAGTTCTCACTTCCTACGCCGGCATAACCCGGACAGGTTCGACGGTCGCAGGCCGCGCCAGCCTGATCTCAGCCCCTGCGAGGGCACCCGTGTGGACGCGTTGGACCTTAGCACGGTCGCTACGCTGGGTGCATGCATGACGCTGTCCACCTGAGTGGTCCCGTGCTGGCAGGCCTCTACGACGAACGGCCGGAGGCTTGGATGGTGGGCGGCCGGATCACCTATGTCGCGCCGCCGGGGCCCGTGGCCCGAACCGTCGCGGGCTGGGCCGTCCCGGGCCTCGTGGACGCGCACTGCCACATCGGGCTGGTTCCGGGAGGGGCGCCCGACGACGCCGCGGCGCTCGCCCACGCTCGGACCGAGGCCGCCGCCGGGGTGCTCCTGGTGCGGGACTGCGGCAGCCCCACCGACACGCGCTGGCTGCAGGCGCGCGACGACGTCCCTCGCCTCGTGCGGGCCGGCCGGCATCTTGCGCGGTCGCACCGCTATCTCCGCGGCCTCGCGCACGAGGTAGAGCCCGAGGGCCTCGTCGAGGCCGTGCGCAAGGAGGCGCGCGCAGGCGACGGATGGGTCAAGCTCGTGGCCGACTGGATTGACCGGGAAGCCGGCGACCTCGCACCCGCGTTCCCACCCGCCATCGTGCGCGAGGCCGTCGCCGCGGCGCATGCCGAGGGTGCAAGGGTCACCGCGCACACCTTCGCCGAGGAGACGATCGACCACCTCATCGATGCGGGCATCGACTGCCTCGAGCACGCGACCGGCCTCCAGGAGCGGCACCTCCCTCGCCTCGCCGATGCGGGCATTCCCATCGTGCCGACCCTGGTCAATATTGCGACGTTCCCCCAGATCGCCGCCACTGGCGAGGTGAAGTTCCCGCGTTATGCAGCGCATATGCGCGCCCTCTGGGAGCGCCGCCACGAGCGGATCGCCGCGGCACATGCGGCCGGCGTGCCCGTCTATGCGGGCACCGACGCCGGGACGGTGATCGCCCACGGGCGCATTGCCGATGAGGTGGCGGAGCTCGCCGTCGCCATCGGCCCCGCAGCGGCGCTCGACGCCGCTTGCTGGTCCTCGAGGCGCTGGCTCGGCGTTGCGGCGCTCGATGAGGGGGAGGCGGCCGACGTCGTGGTGGTGGCAGACGATCCGCGCCGCGACGTCGGGACGCTCGCCGCGCCTCTGGCCGTGTTCCGCAACGGTGCGCTGGTCGCGGGCAGGGGAGTAGGCGAGGGAATATCTCCGGTTGATTGAAGCTTCAAGTAACTATACACTTGAATCAGACTCGACCGGCACTCTAGGAGCCACCCATGACCACGCAAGCCTCGTCCGCCGCCACGCAGGACCTCCTGCCCGCCGATCTCACCATGGGCACGGTGATGCTCAAGGTCGGCGACATGAAGCTCATGCTCGACTACTATCAGCGTGCTCTGGGGCTCGTCCCGATCTCCGAGTCCTTTGGCGGCGTCTACCTCGGACGGCAGGGGCTTCCGGTGATCCACCTCAGCCCGGCTGCTGGCCTGCAGATTCCCGGCCGCGGCGAGGCGGGCCTGTTCCACACCGCGATCCTCTTCGACAGCCGCGCGGATCTCGCGGCCACCGTCGCGACTGCCGCGCAGTACGAGCCGCGTCTGTTCGCCGGCAGCGCAGACCACCTGGTCTCGGAGGCGTTCTACTTCACCGACCCCGAGGGCAACGGCGTGGAGCTCTACTTCGACAAGCCGCGCGACACATGGCAGTGGAACGGCGACCACGTGGTGATGGACTCGCTTCCCCTGCCCCCACAGGTATTCCTGAACCAGAACCTCACCGAGGCATCCCTCGACGGTCAGCGCGAGTCGGTGGCTGGCATCGGGCACGTCCATCTCCAGGTCGGCGACGTGGAGACCGCCCAGAGGTTCTACGTCGACACGCTCGGTTTCGAGAAGACCGCGGGATGGCACGGTCAGGCGCTCTTCGTCTCGGCAGGTCGGTACCACCACCATATGGCGATGAATGTGTGGAACTCACGCGGCGTCGGGCCCCGCCGGGACACGCTGGGCCTCGGCGAGGTCCTCATCAAGGTCCAGGCGCAGGATGATGTGCTCGCGGCGGCCGATCGCCTCAAGGTCGGCGGCATCGCCACCCAGCACACGGGTGCCGAGCTGCGCTTCGAGGATCCGTGGCGCAACCAGATCCGCATGGCCGTCGTGGAAGCCTGACACTCCCTGCGCTACGCTCAACGTGTCCGCGCTCGCCGCGGACACCGTGAACGGCAGCCATGGCGAGCCGCCACGTGCCAAGAGAGCCAAGTGCCCATTGAGGGGGAACCAGTGTCCGCTCCCAGTCCCTTCGCTGAGATCTTCGTCTCCACCCATGAAGATGCGATCGCCAGGGCAGCCAAGCTCGACGGCGGCGTCTCCGACGACACCGGGGGTCTGCGTATTCCGGGCGTTTCCGACTACGAGATCGAACAGCTCGGCACCCTTGTCGGCGCGGCCGTGCATGCGCCCGGGGCGGATTACGAGCTGAGCATGGTCGATGTCGGCTCGGACAGCCTCCTGGCCGTTCCATCGTCCATGGTCCGGGCCCTCGCAGACCTCCTCGGCTACGAGTCCGAGGAGGGCGAGGGGAACGCCGTCGAGCGTGTGGCCGCAGCATGGGTCGATCAGGAGGATCTGCCTTTCGAGGCGCGGGAGGCCTACGACTACGTCGAGCAGCTCGCCAAACTCGCGGCCGACGTCGACGACTCGGATCGGCAGGAGCTCTACGTCTGGGCAGGGTCCTGAGCCGGCCCCTCGCGCAAGCACCCGGGGGCGCAGGCAGAATGCAAAACACCGCGGCATCTGGCACAATAGACAGGTACTCGATCCGCGCGGCCCCCTCTCTCCGTGTGCATCGTGTTGACAAAGAGCCCTGACGAAGTACGGCCCGCCCCACGGGAGCGAAAAGGTCCGGGCTCGCCTCATGTTCAGAAACAGGAGTGACCACAACCGTGGCCGTTAAGATTCGACTCAAGCGCTTCGGCAAGATGCGCGCCCCGTACTACCGCATCGTCGTCGCCGACTCGCGCACCAAGCGCGATGGCCGTGCCATCGAGGAGATCGGCAAGTACCACCCCACCGAGGAGCCCTCGTTCATCGAGGTCAACTCCGAGCGTGCCCAGTACTGGCTCGGTGTCGGCGCCCAGCCGACCGAGCAGGTCGCCGCGCTGCTCAAGATCACCGGTGACTGGCAGAAGTTCAAGGGTCTCCCGGGCACCGAGGGCACCCTCCGGACGCGTCAGGGCAAGGAGGCCTTCGTGGCCCCCGAGAAGAGCTCCGTGATCGTCCCCGAGGCCCCCAAGGCAGCCAAGGAAGAGGCTCCGGCCGAGAACCCTGCTGGAGCTGACGCTTCCGCCGAGGCTGAGGCTGAGTAACTTGCTGGCCGAGGCACTCGAGCACCTCGTCCGCGGCATCGTGGACAACCCGGATGACGTCACGGTCCAGGCGAAGAGCAACCGCCGTGGGGACATCCTCGAGGTCCGAGTCCACCAGGAGGACCTCGGCCGCGTGATCGGCCGTCAGGGCCGCACCGCCCGCGCCCTGCGCACCGTGGTGGCGGCCCTCGCCGACGGTGAGGCGGTCCGGGTCGACGTGGTCGACACCGACCATCGCCGCTGACGCAGTCCCACAGCAGCATCCGGCCCCTCCGCCCGCTAGGGTGGAGGGGCCGTGCCGTTCCCGGCCCGCACAACAACTCAGGAGCACACAACCCGATGCATGTTCAGGTCGCCAGGCTCGGTAAGCCGCACGGCATCCGCGGAGAGGTCACCGCACAGGTCTTCACGGACGCCCCCGAGGACCGGTTCGTGCCCGGCGTGGAGTTCACCGTCGAACCCGACGCGCACGGACCCCTGACCCTGCTCGGGGCACGGTGGAACAAGGACATCCTCCTGCTCTCCTTCGCCGAGGTCTCGGACCGGAACCGCGCCGAGGAGCTGCGCGGGGCGATGCTCTTCGTCGACACCGAGGAGCTCGAGGACGACGACGAGGGCTGGTACGAGCACGAGCTCGTGGGCCTCACCGTCCGCGTGGACGGTGAGGACGTCGGCACCGTGGCCGCGCTCCGGACCCTTCCGGTCCAGGATCTCCTGGTCATCGAAACTCCCCAGGGCGAGGTGCTCGTCCCCTTCGTCGAGGAAATCGTCCCGGAGGTCGACCCGGAGGGCGGATTCATCGTCGTCGTCCCCCCGCCCGGCCTTTTCGAGCTCAACCGCGAGGCTCCGGACGCAGCCCCAGAAGGCGAGCCAGCGCGGCAGCCGAACGGGGAAGCCTAGGTGCGCATCGACGTCGTCAGTATCTTCCCGGAGTACCTTGCGCCGCTGGCGCTCTCGCTCCTCGGGCGGGCCCAGGAGGATGGGCTCCTGACTCTCGCGGTGCACGATCTCCGTGAGTTCACCTTCGACCGCCACCGCACCGTGGACGATACCCCCTACGGCGGCGGCGCCGGGATGGTCATGAAGGCGGAGCCTTGGGCGCTCGCCCTCGAGGCGGTGCTCGCCGAGCAGACCGGGGAGGCATCTGCGGCGAACCTTCACGACGGCGCCTCGGTCGCCCCCCGCCGCCCCGTGCTCGTGGTCCCGTCCCCAGCGGGGGCCGTGTTCACGCAGGCCATGGCCTACGAGCTCGCCGAGGAGCCGACCTTGGCCTTCGCGTGCGGACGCTATGAGGGCATCGACGAGCGGGTCCTCGAGTGGGCCTCAGAGGCCTTCGACGTCCGCCCGGTGAGCCTCGGCGACTACGTGCTCAACGGGGGAGAAGTGGCGGTCATGGCCATGGTCGAGGCCATAGGGCGCCTCGTGCCCGGTGTCGTCGGCAACCCAGAGTCCCTCGTCGAGGAGTCCCACTCCGACGGACTACTCGAGTATCCCGTGTACACCAAGCCGTCGTCGTGGCGCGGGCACGAGGTCCCGGAGGTCCTGCTCTCGGGGAACCACGGCAAGATTGCCACATGGCGGCTCGAGCAGCAGCTCCGGCGCACCGCGGCGCGCCGGCCCGAGCTCCTCGACGGCGCCGACGCCGCCGCCTACGGGAAGGCCGAGCGAGCGGTCCTGCGCGAGCTCGGCTACGAGGTCGCTGACGGCAGGCTCCGCCGGGCCTGAACGGCGCGGCGCCGATATGCGCCGGACCCGGCGTCTGTGGCACAATGGATCGTTGTGTCTACCGGGCACGGGACCTGCCACAGGGGGCCCTGGCCAACGGATGAGGGCACACCGCCTCGCCGGGACCTTCGGCTGGCGGTCAAGGATTCGGGTCCGGTCGCTTCCATGCGGCGCGGACCGCGCACCAAAGCGGGTGACCTGTGGCATCTGCCAGGAGAAGATCATGAACATTCTCGACTCCGTCGACGCCGCCTCGCTGCGGTCCGACATTCCGGTTTTCGCTCCCGGTGACACCATCAAGGTGCACGTGAACATCATCGAGGGCAAGAACTCCCGCGTCCAGGTCTTCCAGGGCTTCGTCGTCGGCCGTCAGGGCCACGGCGTGCGCGAGACCTTCACGGTCCGCAAGGTCTCCTTCGGTGTCGGCGTCGAGCGTACCTTCCCGGTGCACTCCCCGATCATCGACAAGATCGAGGTTGTGACCAAGGGTGACGTGCGCCGCGCGAAGCTCTACTACATGCGCGAGCTCCGCGGCAAGGCCGCGAAGATCAAGGAGAAGCGCGACTACAGCAACGCCAAGTAGCCTCAGCGCTGCTTCGCGTGCTCAACGCTTCCACACCTGAAGAAGTGGTAAGGCCAGAACGCCAGTCCCGTCTGCGGGGCTGGCGTTCGGTCGTTCTGGCCGTTACCGTCGCGCTCATCGTCTGGGGCGTCATCAGGGCCCTCGTTCTCGACGTCTTCTACATCCCCTCCGGTTCGATGGAGCCGCTCCTTGCTCCCGGCGACCGGATCGCCGTCGTGCGGACGTCCTCCGACTCCGAGCCGATTCGCCGTGGGGACGTCGTCGTCTTTGACGGGAGGGGCTCGTTCGCGCCGCTGAGCTCCGGCCGGGGCTGGGGGGCGGATCTCGTCCAGAGCGCCGCAGAATGGTTCGGCCTCGTGCCGAACGAGACGGTCTACGTCAAGCGTGTGATCGGCGTCGGCGGGGACCACGTCCGGTGCTGCACGGCCGGGGGGAGGATCGAGGTCAACGGCGAGCCCGTCGATGAGCCGTACGTCTACGCCGGTGACGCGCCGAGCACACAGGCGTTCGACGTCGTCGTCCCGTCCGGGCGCCTGTGGCTCCTCGGCGACCACCGCTCGGTGTCCTCGGACTCCAGGGCCCTGCTGGGTGCTCCCGGGGGTGGGCTTGTGCGCACCGACAAGGTCATCGGGCGACCGACGGCGATCCTGTGGCCACTTGATAGATTGGGCGGGTTGACCACTCACGCGACACCGAAGGACACTCATTGATGCGCAGCCGAGACGCCGGACCCGACGCCACCGGAGCGGGGCCGGAACCCGGAGCCTCCGCGTCTGAGGACCACAGCGCCAGACGCAGCGGCCTTATGGCCTGGCTGCGGGAGATCGCCATCATCCTCGGCGTTGCCATCGTCCTCTCGTTCCTCATCAAGACCTTCCTCTTCAAGGCGTTCTATATCCCCTCAGAGTCGATGGTGCCCACGCTCGAGGAGAACGACCGCATCTTCGTGAACCTCTTCGTGCCCCGGAACTTCGCGCTCGAGCGCGGCGAGGTCGTGGTGTTCAAGGACACCAAGGGGTGGCTGCCAGCCGTCCCGGCGACGACCTCGAATCCCGTGACGGACACCCTCGAGTTCGTCGGCCTGCTCCCTGACACGTCCCAGCAGCACCTCATCAAGCGGGTCATCGGGCTTCCCGGCGACCACGTGGTCTGCTGCGACGCCTCCCAGCGCCTCACGGTCAACGGGCAGGCGCTCACCGAACCCTACGTGAACCCCGCCGAGACTCCTCGGGTGGTCCCGTTCGACGTCACAGTGCCCGCAGGGAGCATCTGGGTTATGGGGGACAACCGCAACCACTCGGCGGATTCCCGCTACCATGAGGGCATCCAGCCCGGTTCCGGGTTTGTCTCCATCGGAGACGTCGAGGGACAGGCAGCGGTGATCGCGTGGCCGCTGAACCGGATCCGCTCGCTGGACAGCTACCCGGACGCATTCAAAGACGTGCCCGCACCGAAATGAGCACCCACGCAGCAGTCGGCAGGACGCGGGGCCTCGCGCCGCGGCGCACGACGGCGCCCACCCTGCGTTTCGTGAACCGGCTCGCCGCAGCCTACGGTCCCCTGATCGCCGGGTGCGACGAGGTGGGCCGCGGAGCCCTCGCGGGACCCGTCAGCGTAGGGATCGTGGTGGTCGATGCGCGCAGCGTCGTGACCCGCACCGTGCTCCGGGACAGCAAGCTGCTCACTCCGGAGCGCCGGGTCGAACTCGTCCCCCTCGTGCGCTCGTGGGGCGTGGGCTGTGCCGTCGGGCATGCCAGTGCACAGGAGATTGACGAGGTCGGGATCATGGACGCGCTCCGCCTCGCTGGCGTGCGAGCTCTCGACGAGCTTGCTGCGGCCGGCGTGGTCCCCGACGTAGTTCATCTCGACGGCAACTACAACTGGCTCTCGCGCGGAGGCCAGGCGTCCCTCTTCGACCTTCCTTCTGCGCTGCCTGCCGTTCCCGTCGAGACCACGATCAAGGCGGACCTTTCGTGCCAGGCGGTGGCGGCGGCGAGCATTCTGGCCAAGGTGGCGCGGGATGCGATCATGGTCGGCTACGGCAGCGACGATCCCCGGTTCGGCTGGGCTGTTAACAAGGGGTACGCCACCGCCGAGCACCGGGCGGCGATCCTCGAGCACGGACCGACCGAGCTGCACCGCCGTTCCTGGCACCTCGGCACTGCCGAGGAGGAGCAGGCTGCCGAGGAGGAGCAGACTGCCGAGGAGGAGCAGGCTGCTGAGGAGGCCATCGTGTCCGAGGGGGACCTCGGCGGGAGGAAGATAGGACTATGAGCGCCGAAGACCTTGAGAACTACGAGACGGACATGGAGCTCCAGCTCTACCGCGAATACCGGGACGTCATCTCGCTGTTCAGCTATGTGGTGGAGACGGAGCGCCGGTTCTATCTCGCCAACCATGTGGATCTACAGGCACGCTCCGCCGACGGCGAGGTCTACTTCGACCTGACTCTGCAGGACGCGTGGGTCTGGGACGTGTACCGCAGCGCGCGCTTCGTCAAGAGCGTCCGCGTCATCACGTTCAAAGACGTCAATGTCGAGGAGCTTCCCAAGGTTGAGGACCTCGGTCTGCCCAAGGGCGGCCTCGGCACCTAGCGCCCTTCGCTTCTCCTCCACAAGAGCCGGTTCCGGCGTGTCGTCCACATAGCGCTGGAGGCCCGTTCCGCGCCCGATGGGATCGAACCAGTCTGGTTCCATGAGAGCCAAGGACAGACTCGGTCAGCGCGGGGAACGCCTCGCGGAAGAGTACCTTCGGTCAACGGGCGCGGCCATTCTGGACCGCAACTGGCGTTGTCGCGAGGGAGAGCTGGACATAGTCGCCGCGGACGCCGGGACGCTTGTGGCCGTCGAGGTCAAGGCGCGCCGCTCGTGGGACTTCGGGCATCCTTTCGAGGCGGTCGACGCCGCGAAGCTCGGCCGCATCGTGCACCTCCTGAGCGCGTGGGCCGCGGTGCACGGGGTCCACAGCCGGGCCAGGCGCATTGACGTCATCGCCGTGACGGGTCCGGCCGGGGAACGCTCGGTCATCGAGCACCTCAAGGGCGTGGCCTGATGGCCGGCATCGGCAGGGCTCTTGGGGTGGCTCTCGTGGGCCTCAACGGCTACCTCGTCGAGGTCGAGGCAGACATCGGGCAGACACTGCCCAGCTTCGTGCTGCTCGGACTTCCCGACTCCGCGCTCAGCGAGGCCCGCGAGCGTATCCGCAGCGCGGCGAAGAACAGCGGGCTCCCGTTGAGCCGGCGAAAGCTCACGGTGAACCTCATTCCGGCGTCGCTGCCGAAGCGCGGCACGGGCTTCGATCTGGCCATCGCTGTCGCTTCCCTCGCGGCGGCCGAGGACCTCAGGCCGCCCGCCGGCGTCGTCTTCCTGGCCGAGCTGGGGCTCGACGGGCAGCTGCGGCCTGTACGCGGAGTCCTTCCCGCCGTAATGGCAGCCGTCCGGGCTGGCCGGCCCGACGTGGTGGTCGCTGCGGCGAATGCGCAGGAAGCTTCGCTTGTCCCAGGGGTGAGGGTCCATGCCTACGAATCGCTGGGTCAGCTCGCACTGGAACTCGGGGCCGACCCGAAGGCCGTCTCGGTGCCGCCCGAACACGATACCGGGCGAACCGAGGCTGCGAGGCAGCCGGTGCCAGTACCGCTAGCCGCACCGGACCTGCGCGATGTCGCCGGACAGCCTGAGGCCCGTACAGCGATCGAGGTGGCTGCCGCGGGAGGTCACCACATCATGCTCGTCGGACCGCCGGGGGCCGGGAAGACGATGCTCGCGGAGCGACTTCCCGGCATTCTGCCGGATCTCGACGACGAGGCTGCGATGGAGGTGACGGCAATCCACTCCCTATCCGGTATCCCCGGGACGGGCAGCGACCTGATTCGACGCCCTCCGTTCGAGAGCCCGCACCATACCGCGAGCGCGCCCGCGATCATCGGCGGCGGCTCCGGAATTCCGAGACCCGGCGCAGCTTCGCGTGCCCACCGTGGGGTGCTGTTCCTCGACGAGGCTCCCGAGTATGAACGACGCGTCCTGGACTCGCTGCGCCAGCCACTCGAGAGCGGTGAGCTCGTCATCCACAGGGCGGCGGGCGCGGCCGCCTACCCTGCTAGATTCCAGCTCGTCCTCGCGGCCAATCCTTGCCCGTGCGGCCAGGGAAGCGGTAAAGGACTCGACTGCACGTGCACTGCCCAGTCGAAGCGGCGGTACTTCGGACGCATCTCGGGCCCGCTCCTCGACCGAGTGGACATCCAGCTGCCCGTCAACAGGCTTTCGGCGGTGGACTTCGGCGCCGGTACTACTGGCGAGGCGACGGCGGTCGTGGCGCCGCGCGTCCTCGAGGCGCGACGCCGGCAGCTGGACCGGTTGGGTCCGTACGGCCTCGAGACGAATGCCCAGGTTCCCGGGCGCCTGCTTCGTGGTCAGCTCAGGCTCGACCCGGGCGCCACGAGGTTGTTGGACCGGGCGATGGCCAATAACACACTCACGGCCCGTGGATTCGACAGGGTCCTCCGCCTGACGTAGTTGGTAGATTAGCAGATGTGAACGCCATCGTTTACCTCCGAATCAGCCAAGATCGCGCAGGCCTCCAAGCTGGCGTCGAACGCCAACGCGAGGCGTGCCTGAGGCGGTGCGAAGAGCGCGGATGGGCTGTGCTCGCCGTCGAGCAGGACAACGACGTCTCGGCCGCCGGCAAGCGAAAGCGCCCCGGCTTCGAGGCGATGCTCGCGGCCGTCAAGGGCGGACGGGTCCGGTATGTCGTCGCGTGGTCACTCGACCGGCTCCAGCGCAACCGCCGCGACGAACTGCGGCTGTACGAGGCGGCCAAGGACTACGGCGTCACGCTTGCCCTCGTCAACGGGCCAGAGCTCGACTTCACGACCGCTACGGGGCGCCTCGTCGCCGACCAGCTCGGCTCGCTTGCCCGCTACGAGATCGAGCTCAAGAGCGACCGTCAGGTCGCCGCACAGGCGCAGGCCGCGCGGAAGGGCCTGCGCTCCGGCGGCCGCCGGCCGTTCGGGTACGAGCAAGACGGCGTCACGGTGCGCGAGGCCGAGGCCGAGCTCATCCGCGGCGGCTACAGGTCGCTGCTGGCGGGCGAGTCGCTCGGCTCGATCGCGAGGGACTGGAACGAGGCCGGACTCCACTCCGGCCAGACGCGCTACGCCGAGGGGCACAAGGGGGAGCCGTCGGAGTGGCGCCGAGATAGCGTGCGCGTCGTGCTCCTGAACCCGCGGAACGTCGGTCTGCGGGCGTACCGGGGCGAGGTGGTGGCCGATGCCGCATGGCCGCCGATCGTAGACAGCGCAACGTTCGAGGCCGTCAAGGCTGTGCTTACGAACCCAGCACGCACACATCGGGTCACGAGCGCTCAGAGGCTCCTCTCGGGCGTCGCGGTGTGCGGTCTCTGCGGGGCGACCGTCCATGCAGGCGGGACCACGCGTCCCGGCGTGGCGAACTACCGGTGCTCGGGCTCCACGGGGCACTTCGCCCGGATGGCCGAGCCGGTCGACGCGTACGTCGTCGAGCACGTGATCGGCCGGCTCTCGATGCCTGACGCCCGCGAGCTGACCGTGAGGGACAGCCATCCGGACCTGGCCACGCTGCGCAGTGAGCAGCACGGCATCCGCGAGCGCCTCGAGCAGCTCGTGACCGCCTTTACCGACGGGGTATTGACCGCTGAGCAGCTGCGCGTCGGCACCGAGCGCCTGAGGGCCCGTGACGCCGAGATCGATGCCCAGCTCGCCGACGCGGGCCGCGTGGATGTCCTCGGGGAGCTCGTGAACGCCGAGGATGTCCGCGCGGTGTGGGACGGCCTCAGCGGCGCACGGCAGCGCCGAGTGGTCGACATCCTCATGAAGGTGACGATCTACCCGCCTGGCCGCGGCACGCGTACCTTCAGACCGGAGAGCGTCGGGATCGAATGGAAGGGGGCGCGATGAGCCGGAACCTCGGGGTGGTCTGCACGCACGGCTTCACGGCCGAGGACGTCACGCTGACGGAGGACCACCCGCGGCTCCTCGGCGCGCTCGTGTGGGACGACGATCTCCCCGGCGCCACGATATTGTTCGCTGAGAAGCGAGGCCTGGTCTATCGGCGAGTCACCGTCAGGCATCGTCGTCGCGGCGTTCCCGGCGCGTCCGCGTCTGCGGCCGAAGACTATTCGGTCATCGAGTTCCACTGCGGACATTGCGGCTTCGATAAGGACGTCCGAAGGGAGCGGCTCGCCTCCTGTTTCGAGGACGGTGAGCCGCGCATGGACTTGTTCCCGCCGGATGCTCGCGGCGTGTCGCGCTTGGATATCTGGAAGCTTCGCTGACAAGATAGTCACTATCCGGACTTGCCGCCGTCGGAGCGGCCCCGGGTCGCCACTCTCCCTCACCAGGACGAGGAATTTTCCTTGCCCTGGAGGTGCCAGAAGTGGCCCACAACATCTCGCCGAAAGTAGCGAGCGCACGCGCCAAGGTCGCGTCTCTCGCACGCTCGCGGCGCGAACATGATCCCGAGCTAGTCGACGCGCGCCGCGACCTCGCCGCCGCGAACATCGCGGCGGCCATCCGAAAGAACCTCGCCGCGGCGCCGCCACTCACGCGCGGTCAGCTCAACGAGCTGCACGCGGTGCTGAATTCGGCGGCCAGCCAGTGAGCCGGCGCCGCAAGCTCGACGAGTACGACCAGACGATGCTCGCCATGCTCGAGGACCCCGGGCGCGATCCGCTCGATAAGGTCATGAGCTGCATCTTCATCACAGCGGCGAACATGCCGCTCGCCGATGACTTCGTCGTCAGCCTCATCGGCTCGACCCTGGACCACTGGTCGCCCAGGCCCGAGGCCGCCTAATGGGTGCCTCCAACATTGCTTCGGCGTTCGCATACTGGCGCCAGAAGCTGACACCCCAGCACTTCATCGCCCTGGTCCACATGGCGCTCGTTGCCAAGGATTCGGATCAACCCCCACGCTACTGGGGGACGTGGCAGGACATTGCCAAGGCCATGGGCCACGAGCCCGGCCGAGAAGACGAGAAGGCATGGGAGAGCGCCCGCAAGCTCGAGGAGCGAGCGATCCGGGCACTCGTGCGCACTGGCGTCATCGTCTCGACCAAGGCCGCCAGCAAGGAGAAGGGCATCCGCGCGGAGTACGCGCTCGCACTCGAGCCCGACCGGACATGGAGATGCGTCCGGCTCGAGAAGGGTGCCGAGGACGGAATTGTCCGCGGCGTATGGGAGCCGTCACTGCGGGAACAAATGGTTCCCACGCAAGGGAACAAATCGTTCCCAGTCAAGGGAACGGATGGTTCCTCCAGCGGGAACAAATCGACGGGACCTAGGAGTAGTCAGGAACCAGATCAGGAACAGAGTCAGGACAACATCACCTCCCAGTCTGACCTCACCAGCGCGCGCGCACGCGAAGAGGCAGAGCGGCAGAGGCAGATGGCTGAGCTCGAGCAGCGGATGGGGCGGGCGTCATGAGCGAGGAGACGTGGACGCCACCACGCTGGGTAGCCGTGTTCTCCAAGGCCGAGCTCCAGCAGCTCGCGGTCGCCCAGGACCAGCGCAATAGAGAACTGCGGAACATCATCACCAGACTCCGCGAGCAGCTCCGCGCCCAGGACGGAGGCGATGGGGCATGACCGAGCAGACGACGATCGCCGAGCAGGTCGAGGAGCTCGCCGCCGCGCTCGGTTGCACGCGGAAGGAAGCCCGGAAGCACCTCATGCGGAGCCGCACCACAGGCTGCGATGGGATCTCGCGGCTCACGCACCGCGACCCGACGCCCGTCGAGGCGCTACGGAACATCGAACGTTCGGCAGCTAGGAGACCACGATCATGAGCGAATTGAGTGCGCCGCGACCGACCTGTTTCGCATGTCCCGGGGAGTTCGACGCCGAGGGCCGATGGACCCACGACAGGGCATGCCCCGTCCGGGCCCGGCATGCACGGGCACGGCGGGCGGCACAGGAGGCTGCGAAGACGAAGGAGGGGGACAGGTGAACGACGAGGAGCTGAGGAGCCGCGAGATCGCCTTAGGGCGCGTGCGTGATGCACAGGCACTCGTCACGGAGATGCTGGCATCAGGGGACCTGGGACCCGGATTCCGAGCGATGGTCGCGGAGCAGGGGGACCCCATGGATTGGGCGCTGAGCGTCACGACGGTGATGGCCGGCACGGTCGCCGGGATGCTCATTGACCTCCTGGGATCCCGGGAGCTGGCCATGGATACCTGGCGGCGCCAGCTTCTCAAGAGCGGGATCGACTCCGATGCCGAATTGGCGCGCCGCTGGCGCGGGGAGGGCGACTGAAGGCCAGTTCCGAACAGCGGGTCCTCCTGCGGGAGGACCCAGACGGGGTGGTATTCGCGCCCTCCCCGCCCACTGTGTGTGCTCGTCTGTGTGCGCAGTGAGCGAGCGCGCCGCGCCGGGCGGGCGGTGGACGCAAAGGCAGCAACCCGGCGGCAGTGCCGAGGCTGGGGTTACAGGCTGGGGGAGTCCCGTGCCACCCAGTGGGAGGGTACCGGCTGGAAATCGGGCTGGTTTCTGAACCGGGGGGCCCTCGCCCGACCTCACCAGTCTTTTCCATTTCTCCCTCCGAATGAAAATTTCCCGAGCGTGACGTGGCATCCGCATGATTCGGCGGTTTTCGCGTCACGTCGTGGACATTTCGTGACGATTCGTGGACATTCGCCCTGATTCGGCGTGTCGTTCGTGGACGATTGTCGTTGGGTCATGAAACAATGGAGCTCTACGGCCCACACAGGCCGTACGTTCCCGGTCACGGCGTCCTCATGGGGCGCCGTTCGTCGTTAAACCGGGGCAGGCCGACAGCGCAGATAGCGCGGGAAGTCGGGGCTACCCAGCCCAACGGCGAGCAGACTCCTGGACTGGAGCTGCGCGGGAGAGATCCCGCAAGGGAAGCGGCTCTCACGGCCGCGCCGGCTGACTCCTGGCACTGGAGCAGCGGTCCGCATCACCTGGCACTGGGACGCGGAAGAGAGCGCAGGGGCGAGCTACGCCCGATGCGCATTCCCCTTCCCGCCGTCAGGCGCTCCGCATTCCGCGTTGAGCGCCGGTTCGGAGTGCCCCCAATGTCTGTTTCCAGCGATCCCATGCTCTCCCGCCTGTGGGCGCGCCGTGACGAGCTCATGGCCAGGCGCACAGCGATCACCGACGCCGTCGAGGCGCGCGGCGACGAGTACCTGACCGACGCCGAGGACGCCGAGCACCGCCGCGTCTCGGACGAGCTCGGCGAGGTGATCGGACGCATCCGCGAGCTCACCGATGTCCCCGCGAGCCGTCCCACCGCCGGCGCCGCAGTGCTCCGAGGGGCACCCTCGCGCACGGCATCCGTCTCGGTCACGGGCGAGCCGCTGACCTACTCCAAGGTCGGGCGGCACTCGATGGTCCTCGACCAGCTCCGCGTCGCGTCCAACGCCGACGCCTCGGGCGAGGCCCGCGCCCGTCTCCAGCGGCACACGAAGGAAATGTCGGTCGAGCTCGCGGGCACGGCCGAATACCGCGTCGACCTGAACCGCAACGTCGGCCAGGGCGGCGACTTCGTCCCGCCCCTCTGGCTCATGAACGAGTGGATCGCCTACGCCCGCCCGGGCCGCGCGACGGCTAACGCCGTGTCGAACCAGGCGCTCCCCGGCGGCACGGACTCGATCAACATCCCGAAGATCGCCACCGGTGGCGCCACTGCGATCCAGACCGCGGACAATGCCGCGGTCCAGCAGACGGACATCACGGACACCTCGGTGCAGGCGAACGTCAAGACGATCGCGGGCCAGCAGTCGGTCGCGCTCCAGCTCATCGAGCAGAGCCCGATCAACTTCGACCAGGTGATCTTCCAGGACCTCGTGGCGGACTACAACCAGAAGCTCGACCTCCAGGTAATCAACGGCTCCAACGCGTCCGGTCAGGTGCTCGGCATCCTCGGCACGGCCGGCATCGGCACCGTGACCTACTCGGACACGACCCAGAACGCGGGCACGATGTACGCCGCGATCGCCAACGCGATCCAGCTCGTGCACGTGAACCGTTTCGCGCCGCCGACGGCGATCATCATGCACCCCCGCCGCTGGGGCGGCCTCCTCGCCGCGCGCGACTCCCAGGGCCGCCCGCTCTTCCTGCCGAGCCCCCAGGAGGGCCGCAACGCCATGGGCGTCCTCGACGAGGTCGCCTCGCAGGGCGTCGTCGGCAACGTGCAGGGCCTGCCGGTCATCACGGACGCGAACCTGCCGACCAACCTCGGCGCGGGCACGAACCAGGACGTCATCCTCGTGATGCGCGCCTCGGACTCGATCCTCTTCGAGGGCGGCATCCGCACCCGCGCCCTCATGGAGGTTAAGGGCCAGAACCTCGAGGTCGTCCTCCAGGTCTACAACTACGTCGCCTTCACCGCTGGACGCTACCCGTCCGGCATCGTGCAGGTTTCGGGGTCCGGCCTTACGGCACCCAGCTTCTCCTAAGACCGGACGGGCGCCGCCGCCTTCTCCTCGGCGGCGCCCGTCCTGGCCGCGCTCGAGCCACAGTGCCCACGGGGCTCGCGCGGCCACGCTGGCTCCCCTGCCCGACTCATGGCGAGGGCAGGGGGCCAGCACCCCTCAACTCTTCCAGCCTGCACGCGGCGATCAAGGAGGCGCTGAGCCTCCGTGAAACGCGGTAGAACGGGCGCTAGTCCCGGCCCGTAACCTCGATGGCCAGGAAATGCCGTGCGCTTTCAACAACCGCATTCCGGGCCTGGACACGGGTCTCTCCGAGCGCTGCAGGATCGCTGGGCGACTGTCCGAAGTCTTCAGGATTGACGATTAGCCCATAAAGTCGCTCTGCATCCTCCCTCAATTCTGGAGCATCCAGCGCGACGATAAACAACTCTTTGGCAGCGAGCTCACACGCGTCGGCGGCTAGGCCGTGCAACTCATCAAGATGCCGTTGGTGCATGGCCACCTCGCTGGCTGTAGACGCCTTTGATAGCAGCCGTCGGACATTCTCCGCCTCCCACATGCGTCCCTCGGCCGTCATCGTTGCACCGAGGAACCCAGATACAGCGGTACGCCATTCCGCCCGCCGTGATTCCGCCAGCTCACTCGTCCGCCTGACTCGGTCGCGCGCATCCTGGCGGCTTTGGGCATTGAGGTTGACCAGCCAAGATATTGTGCCGCCGAGCGTCACGCCGATAAGGGCAATCCAGGGTGCAGCGGGATCAGTCATGACGCACACGGTACTCCCAATGCTCCGGCCGTCCTGCCCTATGGCCTCGTCCCGAGCCATTGCGGCTCGATCACGCGGCGCGTCACCCTCGAAGCGGTCACCCAGAACTCGGTTGCCGCGTGGTAGTACTCCTTCGGCCAGAGCACTTGCACCCTGACCAGCGCGCGGGTCCAGGCGAGCGCGAAACCCTTTGTCATCGCCTCGCCGCCGTCGTCGGTCGGTACGTTCACCCACACGGGTAGAGCCTTGGCCGGCCGCGTCACGTGCCCCCGAGGCTCAGGCGCCGAGACGGGCTGTGGTATATCGCGTTCGGGCATCGTCGCGGTATGCATGACGGCAGTGTGCACCTGAGGGCCGATACACGACCAGCGGACCGAGAGTAGCCTGTTCGGTGTGCAGACAATCTCATCCGATCTCGCAAGACAGTGGTGGCGCGCGCTCATGGACAACGTTGTCCAGTTGCTCCGCGACGCCAGCACCCTCCTTGCGAGCGGTTCTGCAGGCAGGGCGCAGTCGCTCGCGGTGCTCGCGGCCGAGGAACTAGGAAAGGCCTGGCGGCTCTACTCAGCAGCGGAAGTAAGCTGGCGCGATGACCGACCGGAAACAAGACTTCCAGCAGACTTCGTAAGCTCAGCGAAACACCATGCATCGAAGCTCGCTGATGCCGCCGCATACGGTCAGGGCGGAAGCATGATGTGGGACTACTGGTTCGCTCGCTATCGTGAGCAGTCGAAGTCATCCAAGCAGCTCCAGCAAGAAGCCAAGAACTACAACCTGATGAAGCAGGCGGGATTCTACGTAGATCTCCGTAACGGTGTTGTCGAATCTCCCCGGTCAGTCGGTGATGACGGCGTGCTCTCATTCATCCTAGAAATTGTGCAGGCCGCGAATATGCTCTTCGTCGAAGACCACGTGCGCATGCAGAACTCCGGCGAAGATCCGGACTGGACGCACGAAATATGGGAACCACTGATTCAACTTGGCAGACCGAAGGATGGGTTTCACAAACCAGCAGACGTCCTTGGCGGTCGCAAGGACGGCGGAGAACTCTAAGATCGCGCGCCTCGTCCTGACCCCGGCCCCGGAGCTCCCACTTTACCGTCTCCGCTTTGTGACGCTCGCATGACGATTAGGATCGAAGGCGAGACTCTGGCCGTCGTAGAGGCCTTCATCCGAACGAGCCACACGTCGTACCGGACCCCACGCCAGCCATACTCAGAGCGAAATTTCAGCTTTGTAATTCATCTCCTTCGTGAAAATCAGGCCTAGAGTGGTGGGCATGATCTTCGCGTTGGTCCCAGATGCGGCCGCAAAGGAAGTCGTTGATGAGGTGCTTGCTCATCTAGGAGACTCGGCCGCTTACTGGGTGAGGTCAACATTCGACGATGCGACACTCGCATGCTTCGTGGAGGTTGCGCTAAGGGACAACTCGCGCGAGGCGCAACTCGCCGCCGTGGGCGCCCTGATGGATGTTCGGATAGCGCACTATGACGAGTTCTCCCTCGAGTTCACGTTAGCCAGGGAGGGCGACCTATCGGACGAGCCGTCAGGGTCAGACTCGACAACAGTCTGGCGGGCGTGACTCGATCAGGGGGCGGGGAAGATGATGGGGGACGGCCTGACCGACCCGGCCAAGATGGTCGAGCGCGCCGAGGTCCACGGAGGCCTCGGCGACACATTGTTCGAGGTTCGACATGAATGGGCGGCGGTCGCACTCTTCTATGCGGCGTATCACCTAGTCAAGGCGTCGTTTGTCAGCGATCCCATCTTTGATGATCGAATGCGACTTCAGGCCATTGACCACAGGTTGCGCCCGGAAGACCGGTTTGTGACCAAGCACAGCTATGGCGGTATTGGCCCGCGCGCCACCAGATTGGGCGTAGACGAGATCGTGACATTCCTCTACCCGGCGATTAACCATGACTACACCTATCTTCACGTTGCCAGCTGCGACGTGCGGTACAGGGGCGGCCTGCGCGCCATCAGCCTCGATAGCCTCCACGCATCGCACGAAGCCGTGAAGTCGGCGTTCCAGTCAGGCGAACTTCTAGCCTGACCGAACCCGGGATCGCCGCGCGGCGGGCCGACCCGTCAGCGTGCCCGCGAAGCCAATGACCACCTGTGCCCAATACAGGCAGCCGGCAGGGGGGCTCAGGAAGCGACGAGACGGCTGCGAACCCTTTGGGAGGCGTCCGCACGCGCTCTGACACAGACGCGCCCGATCTCGAGAAGTTCAGCCAGCCGCCCTGCCAGAGGCGGAGCCGACGGCGAAAGTAGAGGGGCCATCACGCGTCAAACTGGTGCAGATAGGCCTCTACTGCCTCGAGGTCGCCCATGCTAGCAGGGTCTTGGATCCGCCGACCGTCGCGGGTGTTCTCGAGCCAGAACGTCTCACCTGTCTGCCGAAGCTTGAAGCCGTTCTTCTCGGCATGATCGCTTGCATGTTGTAGCCGTAAGGCGTATCCGGTGTCCTCCGCGCGGTCCATGGCCTAATCCTGACCCACCGCATCTGCGGCAGGGAAGGCCTCGCCAAGGTGCGCGTCGAGGACACCGAGGTCGCGCTGACCACGGACGGCGGGACGCTCAGCCTCGAGCACCTCCACGACGGCGGCGAAGACCTCGAGGACGTCGAGCCCGTTCTCCACCGCGAATTCGACGACGTCGCGCACGTAATAGAAGCGCCCGCCCTCGTGAACTTCGGCCGCAGTGACGTGCAGACGGAGGTCGGCGGCACGGAGCATGACCGTCTGGCCGCCGTCGAACTCGACCAGCGCGGCACCGGCCGCGGGCGACGACTTCACGACTCCAGGGCCGAAGCTGCGGCTCGTGACGCGGAGGCCGACGGCGAAGGTTGTTGTGGACATGATCGGTACCTCATTCCCAGCTAGGCGAGTGCGTTGTGCTCGCTCTCGCCTGGTCGGTGGCGGACCTCGCGGGCATTGACCGGCCCGGCGACGACGAGGTGGGGCAGGCCTTGCTTCTCCGTCAGGCGGTGGGTGCGGCATGAAGACCACACATCAGGAACGCGGCGGCTGGATCGGCGCCGCAGAGGGGCGAGACATGGACCAGACACGAATCGCGCGCGCAGCACTTTCTCGGCTCTTCGAGCCGCTCGACCCCGTGGGGATGCTTCTCGTGGAGGCCTTCGGCCCCCTCGAGGCACTCAGGATCGCCAGTGGGCAAGCGCCGGCCGACGACCTTGCTGCTCTGGCGCGGGTTCTGGACGGCGCGGGCAGAGGCCCGGCTGCAACTCTTCAGTCGGGCACAGGAAAGGCTGGCGGCGGCCTGGCCGCAGCCCTTGAGAGGTGGAGTCCCAGAGTGGCGCACCTTGCACCCGAACGTGACCTCGAAACCATCGCGCGCTTCGGCGGAAGGCTCGTCATTCCCGAGGATGCCGAATGGCCCGTCGGACTCACCGAGCTTGGAACTGACGGGCCACTGTGCCTGTGGGTCCGCGGCGAGGAGCCGTTGCCCGACACGGAGCGGTGCGTTGCTGTCGTCGGTTCAAGGGACGCCACGGGCTACGGGCTCTCAATGGCAGGAGAGCTGGCGCGTGGACTCGCCGACTTCGGTGTGACGGTCGTCAGCGGAGGCGCATACGGAATCGACGGACAGGCCCACCGCGCGGCGCTGACGTCGTCCGGCCCGTCGGTGCCCACGATGGCCGTCCTGGCTGGGGGAGTCGACCGTTACTACCCCTCGGGGCACGAGGAGCTGCTCAGGGAGGTCGCCCGGCGGGGGCATCTCATTTCTGAGCTTCCGCCGGGGGCCGCCCCCTCCAAACATCGATTCCTCAAGAGGAATCGACTCATCGCCGCGATGTCGATGCTGACGGTTGTCGTCGAAGCGCGTTGGAGATCAGGTGCGCTCAGCACCGCGCGGAGGGCTGTGGACCTTGGGCGGCAGGTCGCAGCGGTTCCCGGGTCCGTGTACAGCGCCAATTCGGCCGGATGCCACGGCCTCCTCCGTGATGGCGCCATGTGTGTCACCGAGGCGAAGGAGGCGTACGAGCTCATTGCACCGGCGGGCGAGGGGCTCCCTGAGGAGCGGGACACCCCGACGAAGCCACACGACGGACTCTCCCTCGTCGACCTCATGGTCCTTGAGGCGTTGCCGGTGCGGCGTGGTTCACAACTCGAGCACCTGGCCGTGGTGGCGGGACTGAGCGAGGCCGAGGTTCGTGCCGGGTTGGGAAGGCTCTCGCTGCTCGGGATGGCCGAACGATCCGAGGGCGGGTGGCGACGGACACGGGAGGCGTGATGGAGGAGCAGGGAAGGTGCCGCGCGGCGTCGAGGCGTACCTGGTGGGAAGGCCTGCCCTACGGCGCCCCGAGCGTGTCGGCTCGCCTGCCTCCGCCGCCTGCAGGAGTGCGCGGGAGAAGATGGGTAGCGGGATGCGACGCAGGACACGGAAGAACGCATTGTGAGGGGGCGGGGCATGAGCGGTGGTGAGCCACGGCCCGACTCCGTGGATCCGCTGACTGTTCCGCTGGCAGCCTTCCTGCGTTACCTCGCCCTCGAACGATCCCGCTCGGAACACACCGTCCGGGCCTACGAATCCGACCTGAGGGCGATGCTGGGCTCCGCGGCAGAGGACGGCGCTGTGGACCTCAGCGGCATCGACCTGCGGATGCTGCGTCGCTGGCTCGGGCGACAGAGCGAAGCGGGTCTGTCGAGATCCACTCTGGCGCGCAGGTCTGCCGCGGCCCGCTCCTTCCTCGGGTGGGCAGCGCGGGAGGGGTACATTGATGCGGATCCCTCGATCAGACTCGCGGCGCCCAAGCGTCAGCAGCACCTGCCCGAAGTCCTCCACCAGGATCAGGCCGAGCGCCTCGTCCATACGGCGGCCGACGCGGCGCTGGCCGGCGATCCGGTCGCAGTGCGCAACATGGCAGTCCTCGAGCTGCTCTACGCGACCGGGATACGAGTCGGCGAGCTCGTTGGGCTCGACGTCGACGAGATCGACCTCGAACGCAGGACTTTGCGCGTGCTGGGCAAGGGGAACAAGCAGCGCACGGTGCCCTTCGGGGTGCCGGCCGCGGACGCCCTCGTCCGGTGGCTGGGTGCCCGTGCCGCACTCCTGAACGCGGACAGTGGATCCGCACTCTTCCTCGGGAAGCGCGGCGGGCGGCTCGGACAGCGGCAGGCCCGCGACGTCGTCGACAGCGCGCTCCGGGAGCTGGGCGATACCTCGGCCCGGGGGCCCCACGCTCTGAGGCACACCGCAGCAACCCATCTCCTCGACGGCGGAGCGGACCTTCGCAGCGTCCAGGAACTCCTCGGCCATGCGAGCCTCGCAACCACCCAGCTCTACACCCACGTATCCGTGGAGAGGCTCCGGGCGAGCTATCTCGCGGCGCACCCGCGCGCATAGACGGCCGGGCTACTGGCATATCGGGCCGCGGTCGGGCAGAATGGTCGCGAAACGGCCTCTAGCGCGGTCGCCGTGAGTCGCTCGGAGCGGCTCTCGGCCAGCAGGAGGCAGACAACTCAATAGCCGCAGGTCGCTGGACACCGCCTGCTGACGGTCGTAGGGGAAGACGTACCGACAGCGATGGAGGATGGAATGTCTGCAGTGATGACCCGTGGACTGCTGTTCGTGCACTCGGCACCGAGCGCGCTGTGCCCTCACGTTGAGTGGGCCATCGGCTCGGTCGTTGACAAGCGGACCGACCTTGACTGGACGGCTCAGCCAGCCGCTCCGGGGATGCTTCGCGCCGAGTTGTCTTGGGCTGGCAAGCCCGGAACCGGTGCTCAACTGGCCTCGGCGCTACGCGGCTGGGCCCATCTGCGCTACGAGGTAACTGAGGAGCCGAGCCCCAGCGTGGACGGCGCCCGCTGGTCCCACACTCCCGAGCTGGGTATCTTCCACTCGATGACGGACGTCCACGGGAACATCGTGATATCCGAGGACCGCATTCGCTACGCCTATGAGGCCGGTGCCGGCGATCCGAGCGTCGTCTACCACGAGCTCTCTCTGGCTCTCGGCGAGGCCTGGGACGAGGAGCTCGAGCCCTTCAGGCACGCCGCCGAAGGCGCGCCGGTCCGCTGGCTCCACCAGGTCGGCTGACACCGCAGACTCGTCCGGCTACAACGACGAAGGGGCCCGCCGAACGGCGGGCCCCTTCACGGTGCAGGTACAGTTGACGTCACCCTGAGCGGCCGAAAATCCGCGCGGCGAACGCGTCAGTGGTTGCGGATCACGATGACCGCATTGTGCCCGCCGAAGCCGAACGAGTTGCTCAGCGCCACGATATCGCCCTTCGGGAGGTCCCTGGCGGTGGTGACGACGTCGAGCGGGATCTCGGGATCCTGGTGCTCGAGGTTGATGGTGGCAGGAGCCTTGCGTTCCTTCACCGCGAGCACCGTGAGCACGGCCTCTACGGCGCCCGAGGCGCCGAGGAGATGGCCCATCTGGGACTTGGTGGCCGAGACTGCCACCTGGTCCACGTGGTTGCCCAGTGCGGCCTTGAGCGCCGTGTACTCGGGCTTGTCGCCTACGGGTGTGGACGTCGCATGGGCGTTGACGTGCACGATGTCCTCGGGCTGGACACGTGCGTCGAACATCGCGGCCTTGAGGGCACGGGTTGCGCCGAGGCCCTCGGGGTCTGGCGCGGTGATGTGGTACGCGTCGGCAGTCACCGAGGTACCGATGAGCTCTGCGTAGATGCGCGCACCGCGGGCGAGGGCGTGTTCCTCCGCCTCGAGCACGAGCGCGCCGGCGCCTTCGCCCATGACGAACCCATCGCGGTCGATGTCGTAGGGACGCGAGGCACGTTCCGGATCGTCGTTGCGCTTGGAGAGAGCCTGCATTGCAGCGAACGAGGCGAGCGGCATCGGGTGGATCGCAGCTTCGGCTCCGCCGACCATGACCACATCAGCCTTGCCTGAGCGGATGAGCTCCTGTCCGACGGCCATGGCCTCGGTGCCCGATGCACACGCCGAGACGGGGGTGTGGGCCCCGGCGCGTGCACCGAGATCCAGGCTCACTGCCGCCGCCACGCCGTTGGGCATGAGCATGGGAACGGTCATGGGCAGGACTCGGCGTGGTCCCTTCTCCTTGAGAGTGTCCCACGCGCTCAGGAGAGTCCAGACGCCGCCGATTCCGGTTGCGAAGGCAACCGCGAGGCGGTCGTGGTCGACCTCCTCGATGCCGGAGTCCCTCCACGCCTCGCGGGCTGCGATGACGCCGTACTGGGTCGAGGGGTCCATGCGCTTCATCTCGACGCGGCTCAAGACCTCGTCGGCGGGAGTGGAGAGCTTGGCAGCGATCTTGACCGGCAGCTCGTACTTCTCGACCCAGTCATCGGTGAGCCTGCGGACACCGGAGACTCCCTTGAGTGCGTTCTGCCACAGGGTGGGGACATCGCCGCCGATCGGCGTCGTGGCACCGAGGCCGGTCACAACAACTTTGCGCGCCATGCTTCGCTACTTTCGTCTGCATTACAGGTTGCCAGCGCCGCTGGCGGGAAACAATCGGCGGCCGGCGCACGTGCGTCGGCCGCCGGGAGCCGTGCTTAGGCCTGGGCCTTGGCGATGAAGTCGACAGCGTCGCCGACCGTCGTCAGGTTCTTGACTTCCTCATCGGGGATGCGCACGCCGAACTTCTCCTCGGCGTTGACCACAATGGTCATCATCGAGATCGAGTCGATGTCGAGGTCGTCCGTGAAGGACTTGTCCAGCTGGACCGCGTCGGTCGCGAGGCCCGTCTCCTCGTTGACGATCTCGGCCAGACCGGCGAGGATCTCTTCGTTGCTTGCCATGTCGGCTCCTTCTCTTGGTTCCCGGCGGTGGCCGGATCAGGGTTTCCAGCCGCGTTCCGCGGCATGGTCTCGACGCGCACCGTGAGGAGCGCGCCATGGTTTCAGGGGAGAATCACAACCTGGGCGCCGAACACGAGGCCCGCGCCGAAGCCGATCTGCAGGGCTGGCTTGCCATGGAGTTCCGGATGCTCCTCGAGGAGGCGGAGCGTGGCGAGCGGGATCGAGGCCGCGGAGGTGTTTCCAGCGTCGGCGATGTCCCGGCCCACGAGGACGGACTCAGGCAGCTTGAGCTGCTTGACCATCTCGTCGATGATGCGCATGTTCGCCTGATGCGGCACGAACGCGCCGAGGTCCTCGGGCTGGAGGCCTGCGGCGTCCAGCGCACGCTTGGCTACCTTGGCCATCTCCCACACGGCCCATCGGAAGACGCTCTGGCCGTCCTGGCGAAGCGTCGGCCAGATCTTGGCCTCCGTGCCCAGCACAGCGGCGGCGTTGCTCGCGCCGTTGCGCTCAGCCTCTTCGGAGAGGTCGCGGACATCCAGGAGCGAGTGGGTCATCCCGATGACGTTCCACTTGCTCCCGTCGGAGCCCCAGACAGACGGAGCGATCCCGGGAGTCTCGGACGGCCCGATCACGACGGCGCCCGCGCCGTCGCCGAGCAGGAACGAGATACTCCGCTCGGTGTTGTCGATGAGGTCGCTGAGCTTCTCGGCCCCGACGACCAGCACATAGTCCGCAGCCCCAGACCGCACGAGCGCGTCGGCCTGGGCAATGCCGTAGCAGTAGCCCGCGCATGCCGCGGAGATGTCGAAGGCGGGCGCTGGCGTCGCGCCGAGGCGGTCCGCGAGCGCAGCGGCTGCGGACGGCGTCGCGTACGGGTGCGAGACGGTCGAGACGATGACGGCGCCCAACTGGCTGGCCTGGATGCCGGCAGACGCGAGAGCATCACGCGCAGCACCCTCGGCCATGTCGAGGACGGTGACGTCCTCGGGCGCGCGGCGGCGGGTCACGATGCCCGTGCGCTGGCGGATCCACTCATCGGAGGAGTCGATCCACTGGCAGACGTCGTCGTTGGTGACGACCACGGACGGGCGGTACCCTCCGATGCCGAGAATCCGGGAGTGCGCGTTGGTCTCAGCCTGCTTCAGCGTGGGGGTAGTCATACCGTTTCCTTGTCGCTCTGGGCGTCGGCGGCGAACAGCCCGAGGGCGGCATCGACGTCGGCAGGGGTCTTGACAGCCACGGTCTTAACACCGGGCATACCGCGCTTGGCGAGGCCCACGAGGGTGCCGGCCGGGGTCAGCTCGATGAGGCCGGTGACGCCGCGCGCCGAAAGGGTGTCCATGCAGAGGTCCCAGCGGACCGGGCGCGACACCTGGGCAATGAGGCTCGCAACGGCGTTGTTCCCCGAGGCCACCTCGGCGCCGTCGTAGTTCGACAGGAGCGGAACGGCCGGGTCATTGACCGCGAGCTCCGGGCGGAGCGCCTCGAGGTCCGCGACGGCGGAGGCCATGTGTTGGGTGTGGAACGCGCCGGCAACCTTGAGCGGGATGACCCGCGCCTTGGCGGGGGGATGGTCAGCGAGGGCCTTGAGCTGGTCGAAGGTTCCGGCAGCCACGACCTGGCCGCCGCCGTTGACGTTCGCGGGCTCGGCACCGGCGGCGGAGATCGCGGCGAGCACTTCGTCCCGATCGCCTCCGACCACGGCGCTCATGCCGGTCGGCGTTACCGCCGCGGCCCGCGCCATGCCCCGCGCACGGGTCGCGACGAACCGCATCGCGTCCTCTGCGCTCAGGACGCCAGCCAGGGCAGACGCCGTGATCTCTCCGACAGAGTGCCCTGCCAGCACGACGGGGAGCTCGGACAGGTCGACGTCGAACATTGCCTCGGCCACAACGATGCCGGCGGCCACAATGAGCGGCTGCGCGACGGCGGTGTCCTTGATCGTCTCCTCGTCCGAGGTCGTCCCGTGGGCCACCAGATCTAGGCCGGCGACCTCGCCGAGGGCACCGAGGCGCTCGGCGACGGAGGGCAGCTCGAGCCAGGGGGCCAGGAACCCTGGCGTCTGGGAGCCCTGTCCAGGGCAGACAATTGCTAGCACGTAACCAAGCTTTCCAAATCAGAGCGTCTCGGAGCGGAGGGGACGCCCACCAAGCTGCAGGACGCCATTTGTGGGAAGTCTACAACGAGGCTCTCCGGGGGAGGGGACATCAGGAGCGTGACGCTTGCCGTTCAGTGGGCGGTTTCGGGGATGCGGCGAGGCGCCCGACGACGAGGGCCGTCTGCAGCACGAAGGCTTCGCGGGGCAGGAGGGGATCCCACCCCGTGACGTCGCTGACCCGACGCAGGCGGTATCGGACCGTGTTGGCGTGCACGAACAGCTCGCGCGCGGTTGCCTCGAGCGAGTGCCCGAGCTCGAAGTACGCGCTGAGGGTCTCGACGAGCCCGTTCGAGGCTGCCACGAGCGGGCGGTATATCTTCTGCACGAGGGCCCGCCGTGCCGCGTCGTCGCCGGCCGCGACCCGCTCGGGCAAGAGGTCTTCGGCCGAGACGGGCCGCGGAGCGTTGGGCCAAGCGCGTGCTGCCGAGAGGCCGGCGAAGGCCGCCTGCGCGGAGGCGCTCGTCTCGGGCAGCGTTGCCGCCTCGGGACCGTAGACCACCGGGCCGGGCGCGAAAAGCTCTGCAAGGCGCGACAGCGCGAGCTCCGCATCGTGCAGGCCGCCGAGGATCAGGATGAGCCGATCTCCCTGGATGCCCACGAGCGCGTCCTGGGCGTACCGTCCCGCAGCCCGGCGGAGCTCCCCCACGTACGTGGGGCTCGGTTCGAGCGGCGAGGAGCCCACCATGACGGTGAAGCGCTCCTGTGCCTTCCACCCGAGCGCCGCAATGCGCGAGCGGAGGGCATCGGTGTTCTCGCCCCTCAGGACCGCGTCGACGATGAGCGCCTCGAGCCGGGTGTCCCACGATCCGCGCGTCTCTGCAGCTCGGGCGTAGACATCCGCGGCGGCGAACGCGACTTCTCGCGAGTACCTGAGCACCGCCTCGCGGAGTGCTGGCTGGTCTTCCTCGGGAGCAAGATGCGGCACCTGATCCTCGACCGTTTCGACGACGATCCGGATGAGCTGGAGCGCCTTCTGGAGGCTGATCGAGCGGGTGAGCTCGGTGGGCGCGGTGCCGAAGACGTCCGAGAGGATCCAGGTGGGAAGCGTGGGGCGCTCGTACCAGGTGACGAACGCGGCGATCCCGTTCTGGGCCACGAGGCCGAGGGCCGATCGTTCGTCGGCGCTGAGCCGCGAATACCACGGAAGGGCGCGCTCGAGCTCCCGCATCGTCGTCGTCGAGAGCTGCCCGACATTGGCACGGAGCTTCTTCACGGTCTCTGCCTTGGCCGGTGAGATGGTCAGCTTGCCATTCGACTCGCTGCCGGGGGGGTGCTGAGGCTGCGCCATGCACTCGAGCATACCGACCCCGAGCCGCCCGTTTTGTGTGAAGGCTACAAGACGCCGTGTGCGTGGCCACACCGTGTCGGGCACCGACCCGATGACGCACGACGGCGGCCCTCCCCACAGTGGGGAGGGCCGCCGTCGTCGGTGGTCGCCGAGGCTCAGCTCATGCGCGCTACGCGTCGCCGCCCGCGCTACCGGTGGTTCCTGCGTTCACGTCCAACAGACGGTAGCGGTCGAACGCCTGGCGCGGGACGTCGGCGTCGACCTCGCCGCGGCGGGCGAGCATCTGCAGTGCCCGGACCACCACGGAGTGGGCGTCGATGTGGAAGTACCGGCGCGCTGCAGCCCGGGTGTCCGCGAAGCCGAAGTCGTCGGCGCCCAGGGTGGCGAACTCGTTCGGCAGGAACTGGCGGATCTGGTCCGGAACGGCCTTCATGTAGTCCGTCACGGCGACGATCGGTCCGGTGGCGCCGGCCATCTGGTGCGTGACGAACGGCACCCGCGGCTCCTGGCCCGGGTTGAGGAACGACTCTTCCTCGGCGGCGAGGCCGTCGCGGCGGAGCTCGGTCCACGAGGTGACGCTCCAGACATCCGCGGAGACGCCCCACTCCTCCGCGAGGATCTGCTGGGCCTCGAGCGCCCACGGCACCGAGACGCCGGAGGCAAGCAGCTGGGTACGGGGGCCGTCGATCTTCGCCGGTGCGAGGAGGTAGATGCCCTTGAGCAGACCCTCGACGTCGAGCTCCTCCGGCTCTTTGGGCTGGACGATCGGCTCGTTGTACACCGTGAGGTAGTACATGACATTCGGATGCTCGTGCTTGCCGCCGTACATCCGCTCGAGGCCAGCCTTGACGATGTGGCCAATCTCGTACCCGTAGGCCGGGTCGTAGCTGATGACTGCCGGATTGGTCGAGGCCAGGAGCGGGGAGTGGCCGTCCGCGTGCTGGGTGCCCTCGCCGGTCAGGGTAGTGCGACCCGCCGTGGCCCCGATGATGAAGCCGCGGGCCATCTGGTCGCCTGCTGCCCAGATCCCGTCGCCCGTGCGCTGGAAGCCGAACATTGAGTAGAACACATAGACGGGAACGAGGGTCTCGCCGTGCGTCGCGTACGAGGTTCCGGCCGCGGTGAACGCCGCGATGGAGCCCGCCTCGTTGATGCCGGCGTGGAGGATCTGCCCCTCTGGCGATTCCTTGTACGCGAGGACGAGGTCGCGGTCCACGGACAGGTAGTTCTGGCCCTTGGGGTTGTAGATCTTCGCGGTCGGGAAGAACGCGTCCATGCCGAACGTCCGTGCTTCGTCCGGAACGATCGGAACGATCCGCTTGCCGAACTCCTTGTCACGCATGAGGTCCTTGAGGAGCCGCACGAACGCCATCGTGGTCGCGGCCTGCTGCTTCCCAGAGCCGCGCTTGGCCACCTCGAAGGACTTTTCGGCGGGCAGTGCAATGCCCTCGTGCGGATCCCGCCGCTCCGGCAGGAAACCGCCGAGCGCCTGGCGCCGCTGCATCATGTACTGGATCTCGGGAGCGTCCTGGCCCGGGTGGAAGTACGGGGGCTCGTAGGGGTTCGCCTCGAGCTGCTCGTCCGGGATCGGGATCCGCAGGTGGTCGCGGAAGTCCTTGAGGTCCTGCAGGGTCATCTTCTTCATCTGGTGGGTCGCGTTGCGGCCCTCGAAGTGCGGACCCAGGCCGTAGCCCTTGACCGTCATGGCGAGCACCACGGTCGGCTTGCCCTTGAACTCGGTTGCAGCCTTGTAGGCGGCGTAGACCTTCCAGTAGTCGTGGCCGCCGCGCTTGAGGTTCCAGATCTGCTCGTCGGTGTAGTCCGCGACGAGCTCCTTGGTCTCCGGCGTCTTGCCGAAGAAGTGGTCGCGGACGAATCCGCCGGACTCGGCCTTGTAGGTCTGGTAGTCGCCGTCGAGCGTCTCGTTCATGATCTTGACGAGCTGGTTGTTGTCGTCGCGGGCCAGGAGGCTGTCCCACTCGCGGCCCCAGATGACCTTGATCACATTCCAGCCGGCACCGCGGAAGAAGGCCTCGAGTTCCTGGATGATCTTGCCGTTGCCGCGCACCGGCCCGTCGAGGCGCTGGAGGTTGCAGTTGACCACGAACGTCAGGTTGTCGAGGTTCTCGTTGGCCGCGAGCTGGAGCAGGCCGCGGCTCTCGGGCTCGTCCATCTCGCCGTCGCCGAGGAACGCCCACACGTGCTGGTCCGAGGTGTCCTTGATCCCGCGGTTGTGGAGGTAGCGGTTCGTCTGCGCCTGGTAGATCGCGTTCATGGGCCCGATGCCCATAGACACCGTCGGGAACTCCCAGAACTCCGGCATCATGCGCGGGTGCGGGTACGAGGAGAGGGCGTGGCCTTCCTTGGACTTCTCCTGACGGAACCCGTCGAGGTCTTCTTCGCTCAGGCGCCCTTCCATGAAGGCGCGTGAGTACATGCCGGGGGAGGCGTGGCCCTGGAAGAAGATCTGGTCGCCGCCGCCCGCGTGGTCCTTGCCGCGGAAGAAGTGGTTGAAGCCCACCTCGTAGAGCGTCGCCGCTCCCGCGTAGGTCGAGATGTGGCCGCCGACGCCGATGCCCGGCCGCTGCGCGCGATGGACCATGATGGCGGCGTTCCAGCGCATGTATGCGCGGTAGCGGCGCTCGAATTCCTCGTTGCCCGGGAATTCGGGCTCCTGATCCGCCGGGATGGTGTTCACGAAGTCGGTCGTGGTGACCATCGGGACACCAACGCTGCGTGAGCCCGCGCGCTGGAGGAGGCTACGCATGATGTACTGCGCGCGCTCCGTTCCGTGCTCTTCGATCAGGGAGTCGAGGGACTCAACCCACTCGGCGGTCTCATCGGGATCGCGGTCCGGCAGCTGATTCGTCAGGCCGCTGAGGATGTGCGAGGTTTCCTCTCCTACAGACACGTCCAAACCTCTCTTCGAGCCCGTTGGACCGGAGCTGGTGGCAGCCGGCGGCGGGCAGTCTCGTCGCGGTGCCCTGTGCGTGCAGGGCCGTTGGTACTGTGGACGCCCCGGACCAAGGGGTCTTTTGGGCCGTGGGCGTTCAGATGCCACTCTAGCGGCGCCCGGGAAGGGTTTGTTAGCCAAGCTGCGCCGTTGGGGACTTTGGTCACCACGTTTACGGGGAGCCGCGTACTCTCATGGTGGGCGCGCTAGCTCGTCCCGAGGGCTCGAAATCGCTGTCGATCGAGGCTAGGGGGCGGTGCGTGCTTGAAGCGGCGGGCCAAACGTAGTTGGCTTATAGCTACGGTGGGAGTAACGGTCAAGGTGGGCATCCCTCCCTGGATGCCTTCGGGGCGCCGCCGTGATCGTGCCGAGTGCACAGCAGACAAAGGAGGAGACGACGTGGGCGAGACCGACACCGCCGCGGATAGCAATGTGGCGGAGCGATTGGGTATCAAGCAAGGAGACCTGATCCAGGAATTCGGCTACGACGAGGACGTGGACTTCGATCTGCGGGATGCGATCGAGGAGGCCGTGGGCTCCGATCTCCTCGATGAGGAGGACCACGACGTCGCCGATGCGGTCATCGTGTGGTGGCGCGAGGGCGACGGCGACCTCGTCGACATGCTCATGGACGCCCAGACCACCCTCAACGAGCCGGGCCTCGTGTGGCTCCTGACTCCGAAGCAGGGTCGCGCCGGCCACGTGCGTCCGGTCGAGATCCAGGAGGCCGCGCCCCCGGCTGGTCTTCATTCGACCTCCTCGGTCGGCGTCTCCAAGGACTGGAGCGCCACCCGTCTTGTCCGGAAGAAGCAGTGATGCTGCCGCTGGGCGCCAAGTCGCCCCAGGTCGGCGAAGTCGCCCCGGACTTCGAGCTTCCCAACCAATTCGGGGAACCCGTCCGGCTCTCGTCGTTCCGGGGGCGGCCCGTGGTGGTCCTCTTCTTTCCGTTCGCTTTTTCCGGGATCTGCACGGGCGAGCTCTGTGAGATCCGCGACGGGTGGGACGCGTTCGCGAAAGTTGACGCCGAGGTCCTCGCGGTTTCCGTTGACAGCAAGTTCGCCCAGCGGGCTTACGCCGCCGCGGAGGGATACGAGTTCTCGCTGCTCGCCGACTTCTGGCCCCACGGCGAGGTGGCCCGGCGCTTCGGCGTCTTCGACGAGGTGAGCGGCATGGCCGTGCGAGGGACCTTCATCATCGACAGCGACGGAGTGGTCCGCTACCGCGTCATCAATCCCCGCGGCCAGGCGCGCGACATCGCCGAATACCGGGCCGCGCTGGCGGAGATTTCGGGCATCCCCGTTCCGTAGGTTCCGGCCGCTGCGATCCGTGTACGGGCCACAGCGGAGCACGACGGCGCCCCTCGCCGCAATTCGCGGGCGGGCGGCCGCTGGGGTACTGTGGTACCCTGTCGGGACGTCGATCGCCCCCGTCAAGGGTCTTTAGCTCAGCTGGTAGAGCGCCACGCTTACACCGTGGATGTCATCGGTTCGATCCCGGTAGGACCCACCCTCTTTTGGCCCGTGATTCCGGGGGCTTTGCCCCGGGATGGCGGGCCAGCAGTGTTTCTGGGCCGTTTTCGTCTTTGGCTTGGGAAGGGGATTCAGTGTTTTCCCAGTTTTCTCAGGAAGCTCCCAGCTTTCGGGTAGGGTTGGGTTCATGGGGGCATCGAATTCGATGGATGAACCATTGGTCACCGGCAAGCCATCCTCACTCGGGGAGCGTCTCGCAGCGGTGCGCGGCGCGGACTTTGGCAAAGAGCGCGGCCCCACTCTGGGTGACCTCGTCGAAGCGAAGCGAACATTCGACTGCATTGACCGTGACGACCTGGTGGCTGAGCTCGCCGATGCTTTCGACGTCATGCCTGCTCCGCGCTGATGCGGGGCCTTCTTATCATGGTCATGGCCTATCTTGCCGTGGCGGACGCTGCGCTGCTCGGGCTTGTGCTTGCCGCGCGCTACCCAATCGTGTCGCGCTCTGGCTGGGTCGCCTTCGCGCGGTTGGGCGGCGTCCTGGCGGCGCTGGTGGCTGCCGGTCGGATCGTGTCCTAGGACGCAGGAAAGGACCCTTCCTGTCCTGGCCCTGGCGGCGGGTCACGCCGTCCGCGCGGGTGATGCGCTCATTCAGTGCGAGCTTCGCCGGCTCAGGGCGGCATGGATCGAGCCTCCCGCCGCGACCATTGGGGGGTTCGTCGCGGCGGGAGGCTCTGAAGATGAATATAGGGTTAACTGCCACCCGATTTCAACTCGGTTACAGCTCGGCTTCACTTCGGACTGGCGACGAGGCCGGGCCGGGGCCCCGCCTTCCCGGATCGTGTCGCTGATTGCTGCGTGCTCATTTGGCACAGATGGCAAACGCTTGCAAAAAGTGAGGCGTACCGAAATACGATGTCAAACAGTGATCCCGGATCCAGCGGTCCACTAGCCTTGGGTGCGGAATCCCAGTGAAGAGACGGAGAGTACATGTCTGCACAGATCGGCGTCACCGGCCTTGCGGTGATGGGCGCGAACCTGGCCCGCAACCTCGCCCGCAATGGCTACACCGTGGCCCTGCACAACCGCTCGGTCGCCAAGACGGACGCCCTGCTGGCCAAGCACGGCGACGAGGGTGACTTTGTCCGCACGGAGACCCTCCGGGAGCTCGTGGACGCCCTCGAGAAGCCGCGCCGCGTGCTCATCATGGTGAAGGCCGGCGCACCAGTGGACGCGGTCGTGGACCAGCTCGTGCCCCTCCTCGAGGAGGGCGACATCGTGATCGACGGCGGCAACTCGCATTATCAGGACACGCGCCGGCGCGAGGCAGCACTCGCCGAGAAGGGCCTGCACTTCGTGGGCGTCGGCGTCTCCGGCGGTGAGGAGGGCGCGCTCAACGGCCCGTCCATCATGCCCGGAGGGTCCAAGGAGTCCTACGACGCCCTCGGCCCATTGCTCGAGAAGATCTCTGCGAAGGCCGACGACGGTGCGCCGTGCTGCGCATGGATCGGCACCGACGGCGCGGGCCACTTCGTCAAGATGGTCCACAACGGCATCGAGTACGCCGACATGCAGGTGATCGGCGAGGCCTATGACCTCCTCCGCAGTGCCTCCGGGATCGAGCCGGCCGAGCAGGCCGGGATCTTCGAAGAGTGGAACAAGGGCGAACTCTCCTCGTTCCTCATCGAGATCACGGCCGAGGTCCTCAAGCACGTCGATGCAAAGACGGGGAAGCCGTTCGTCGATGTCGTCGTCGACGCGGCCGGGCAGAAGGGAACGGGCCGCTGGACGGTCCAGTCAGCGCTCGATCTCGGCTCGCCGGTCTCGGGCATCGCCGAATCCGTGTTCGCCCGGGGCATCTCCTCGCAGGCGGCGCAGCGCGCGATCGCCCAGGAGACGCTTGCCGGCCACGAGGCCGAGGTGGCCGTTCCGGAGAACTTCGTCGAAGACGTGCGCCAGGCCCTCTACGCGTCGAAGCTCGTCTCCTACGCCCAGGGCCTCGACATGCTCGGCGCCGCGGGCAAGGAGTACGGCTGGGACCTCAAGCTCGATGAGATCGCGTCGCTCTGGCGCGAGGGCTGCATCATCCGGGCTGCCCTGCTCAAGGACATCATGGCCGCCTACAAGGGCGACTCGCGGCCTGCGAACCTCCTCTTCGCGCCAGCCTTCGTCGAGTCCATCGGCAGGGCCGTCCCGGCCTGGCGCCGCGTGGTTGCCACGGCCGTCCAGCTCGGCATCCCGGTTCCGGTCTTCTCGTCCTCGCTCGCGTACTACGACGCCCTGCGGCGCAAGCGGCTCCCTGCAGCCGTGATCCAGGGCCAGCGCGACCTGTTCGGTGCGCACACGTACCAGCGCGTCGACGGGGAGGGTACGTTCCACACGCTGTGGGGCGAGGACCACTCCGAGATCTCCGCGGTCGACACCCACTGAGCACGACTCTGTCGTGCCGGTGACTCCCAGGAGGTGACTCCCAGGTTGACGCTGGGAGTCACCTCCTGTGGGTCGTCTCCTGCGGGTCGTATCGGAGCGCCACCTCCTGGGCGTCACCTCCTGCGGGTACGACGACGGCGCCGCTCACCACACGTGGTGAGCGGCGCCGTCGTACATCCCGGGGGAAGGTGGCGGAAGGGCAATCAGCCCTGCTGGCCTTGGCCGTCCTCGCGCCGGCGAGCGTCCGAGCGGGGCCGGCGGAGCGTGAAGGATTCGAACTTCTCGAGCCCGCCCCCCAGACCGGTCACGTTGTAGTAGGTCGCGGTGATGGTCGTCTCGCCCCCGGGCTCGCCGGGATCAACCTCGAAGGCGCCGAAGCCGTAGGAGCTGGCCGCGTCGCGCACGGCGGACCACGGCGCGGGCTCGTGCACGTAGACGGGCGGACGCTTGCCCGTGGTCGGATTCGGAGCGCCGACCGAGACGATCACGCGGCACTCCGGCGGAGTGAAGAGCAACTGGTTCGACGGTGCAGACGTGCCGCCGCCGCCAAGGATCATGTGCACGGTGCCCTTCGTGGTGTCGACCGTCCGGGTGTCCGTGGCCGCGGGAACGGGAGTCAGCGTCTGGTTCGCCTCATGTCCGCGGATCGGATGCGAGCGCTCGTAGTGGTGCTCGTGGCCGCAGACCACGAGGTCCACGCCATACTTGTCGAAGAGCGGCACCCATTCCTGCCGAATGCCGAGGTCGGCGCCGTTGAAGTTGTTCGCCGTGCTGATGGCAACCTGGTGCATGCACACCACGATCCAGTCGACGTCCGCACTCGAGCGTGCCCCCGCGAGCTCCTTCTCGAGCCACGCCTTCTGTGCGCCCTTCGAGTAGTCGCGGACGTAGGAGTTGCCCCCGTCCTGGTAGCAGACGTCGTCGTTGGCGAGGGAGATGACCCGCACGGCACCCACCGTGAAGCTGTACCAGAGGCCCCGTGTGGTGTCGGTCTGCCCGGCAGTCTCGGGGACTTCGAAGTACGTCTGGTAGGCGGCGTAGCCGATGGAGCCGTTGCCGAGCTCGTTCTCGTGGTTGCCCGCGGAGGGCATCCAGGGGCGGTTGCGGGCGCTGCGCGAGTTGTTGGTCCAGAAGTCCCACCAGGTCCGGATCCGGTCGGTCGCGAGGTTCGCGTAGCAGAGGTCGCCGTTGAAGAGGTGGAACATCGGCTGGACGCGTTCGACGCCGCCCGTGGTGTCACCCGCGGAGGGGGAGCCGAGGTTGTCGTTGACCCATTTGCTGGTCGCGCTGTCCTTCTTGCCGAGCGTGGGCGTGCCCTGGTCGCCGAAGCTCGTGAACGTCACGCGCGCGCGTCCGCGGGGCCCGGTGGTGAACGTGCCGAACTCGGGGGTGGCGCCGGCGTGCACGGCCGCGTAGAGGTATCCCGTGGCAGCGTTGAGACCGGTCAGTGCAGCGTGGTGGGCGTAGACAGTGCGGCCGGACTTCGCATCCAGGTAGCTGCGGGTCGCAGCGGCCACCGCCTTGGCGAAGTTGCCGTGCGCATCGCCGAGGAGCACGCGGGCGTCCGCGACCGGCTGGAGCGTGTGCCACGAAACCACGATCTCCCGAGACGCGTCGGCGCCGAACTGCAGATGCAGGCCATCCACCGTCGGAGTGGCGATGGGGTCGGTCGCCGAGAGCGAGCCGGGAAGGTCCTTCGCATCGGCGGCCGGGGCGCCCGGCACCGCGTGCGCAGGGGACGCAAGGGCCACCGAGCCGGCGACGGCCGCGAGGCCGGCCCCGGCCAGCAGACGGCGGCGTGTGACGGGGGAATTCTCTGGCTGGTTCGTCATGCGCCGAGCATCCCCCGCGAAACGGAGTTCCGGGCGAACCCCGCGTGAACACCCCGTGCACATTCGCTACGTTGCTGAGAGCTCGCCGGGCGTCCGGTAGGAACGGCGGACGACGGCGGCGCCCTCCCGGGAGGGCGCCGCCGTTGTCGTGGCTGTCGTCAGGACGAAACGCCTCAGATGTAGTAGTACTCCGCCGGATCGACGGCGGGCTTCGTCTCCTTGGCCGCATCGCGGTGCCGCCACGTGGCGGGGACACCCGTGACGATCGAGTTCGGCGGCGCGTCCTTGACCACGACCGCGTTGGCACCGACCGCACTCCCCGCACCGATCGTGATCGGGCCGAGGACCTTCGCCCCGGCACCGATCGTGACGCCATCGCCGATGGTCGGGTGCCGCTTGACCTTGGCGAGCGAGCGCCCGCCCAGGGTCACGCCGTGGTACAGGAAAACGTCATTGCCGATCTCGGCGGTCTCACCGATCACGACCCCCATCCCATGGTCGATGAAGAACCTGCGTCCGATGGTGGCGCCTGGATGGATCTCGATCCCCGTCAGGAAGCGACCGGCCTGGGAGATGAGCCGGGCGGCGAACCGCAGGTCAGGCCTCTGCCACATTGCGTGGGTGAGGCGATGGATCCAGATGGCGTGCAGCCCGGAGTAGGCCAGGAAGTTCTCGACGTTGCCGCGGGCCGCAGGGTCATGGGCGGCGGCCGCATCGAGGTCCTCCCGCAGCCGTGCCACGGTGCGCTTGATCAGAGACACAGGTTTCCTTCTGCCGTGTCCAGGTCCGAGGGTCGGGCCTAGCCGCGGATGTCGTCGTACAGGACGGTGGAGATGTAGCGTTCGCCGAAGTCGGGGATGACAGCGACGATGAGCTTGCCCTTGTTCTCCGGACGCTTCGCGAGCTCGAGTGCGCCCCACACAGCCGCGCCGGCAGAGATGCCGCCGAGGATACCCTCCTTGGCAGCGAGCGCACGGGACGTTGCGACGGAGTCCTCGAGGGTTGCGTCGAGCACCTCATCGTACACGTTGGTGTCGAGAACCTCGGGCACGAAGTTGGCGCCGAGACCCTGGATCTTGTGCGGGCCGGCTGCGCCGCCGTTGAGGATGGCGGAGTCCTTCGGCTCGACGGCGACCACCTGGACATCGGGCTTGCGCTCCTTGAGCAGCTGCCCCGCGCCGGTGATCGTGCCACCGGTCCCGACGCCCGCGACGAAGATGTCCACGGCGCCGTCCGTATCGGTCCAGATCTCCTCGCCGGTCGTCGTGCGGTGGATCTCGGGGTTGGCCGGGTTGGCGAACTGCTGGGCCCAGATCGAGTTCTCCGTGTTGGCCACGATCTCCTGAGCCTTCTCGACGGCCCCGCGCATTCCATCCGAGCCGGGGGTCAGGACAATCTCGGCACCGTAGGCGCGCAGCAGCACGCGTCGCTCGGTGGACATCGTCTCGGGCATCGTGAGGATGACCTTGTAGCCGCGGGCTGCCCCGACCAGCGCGAGCGCGATACCGGTGTTGCCCGACGTGCCCTCGACGATCGTCCCGCCCGGCTTGAGCGAACCGGACTGCTCGGCGGCGTCGACGATCGCCACGCCGATGCGGTCCTTGACGCTGTTGGCCGGGTTGTAGAACTCGAGCTTGACCGCCACCTGGGCCTCGAGGCCCTCGGTGAGCCGGTTGAGGCGCACGAGGGGGGTGTTGCCGACCAGCTGCGTGACGTCGTCGTAGATGCGTGCCATGAGTCCTCTGGCTTTCGGGATGTGGGCGTGACAATAAGGCATGAACAGGGCATGAAGCCGTGCCGGGCGAAACCGGCGCCGGGGCGCCGGCTGCGGCTTCAGCCTAACCAGCGCCTTTGGCACCTGCTAGGCAGTGAGCCACCGCGAGTAATATTTGCGGGCCTTTGCAAGCTTGGGATTGATGATGACGTGGCAGTAGCCCGCATCGGGGTTCTTCCCGTAGTAGTCCTGATGGAAGTCCTCGGCGGGGTAGAAGGTCCCGACGCGTGTCACCTCCGTGACGATCGGCGCGGTCCAGAGCGTCTGGTTCCGTTCGATCGCTTCCTCGAACAGCGCCCGCTCCGTGTCCGTCATGTAGAACATGGACGACCGGTACTGGGTGCCCACGTCGTAGCCCTGCCTGTTGAGCGTGGTCGGATCGTGCAGCGCGAAGAACATGTCCAAGACGGTCTCCTGAGGGATGACGTCCTCATCGAAGGTGACGGCGACAACCTCGGCGTGACCCGTCATTCCGCTGCACACGCTGTAGTAGTCCGGGTCCGGGAAGTGTCCGCCCGTATAGCCCGAGACCACCGAAGAGACGCCCTTGGTCTTCTGGTAGACCGCATCGAGGCACCAGAAGCAGCCTCCACCCAGAATGAAAGTCTTCATGCTGCCTACAATGTCCGGAGCCCGCGGAAGATTCCCGAGAGAGGACCGAACCTCGTGTCAGAGCAGACCGGCCCCGCCCCGCTAGACGATCAGCACTCTCCCGACCAGCACGCCGAACCGGGCGAGGAGGGCCGCGAGCATCAGCCCGGCGGCGGCGTCACCCTCGCCGACGTTCTCCTTGCCATCGAAGAGCTCTGGCCTGAATCGCTCGCCGAAGCGTGGGATGCGGTCGGTCTCGTGACCGGCAGGCCCGCGCAGCCGGTGCGCAGGATCCTCTTCTGCGTCGATCCGGTCCTCGAGGTCATCGAAGAGGCGGCGGAACAGGAGGTCGACCTCATCGTCGCCCATCATCCGCTGCTGCTGCGCGGCGTGACGAGCGTCGCAGCGAACACTCCGAAGGGCCGCGCCGTCCACCGGCTGATCGAATCGGGCATAGCCCTCGTGAGCGTCCACACCAACGGCGACTCGGCCGTGGGCGGCGTCTCAGACGTGCTTGCGGATGCGCTCGGCCTGGACGGTGTCGGCCCGCTCACCCAGGCGGCCAACGGTCTCCCTGAGGAGGGCATCGGGCGAGTGGGCGATCTGGCCGAGATCACGAGCCTCGGCGACCTCGCGGAGCGTCTCTTCGCGATCCTCCCGGCCGTTGCAGGCGGGGTCCGCGTCTCGGGCGACCGCGATGGGCTCGTGCGCCGCGTCGCGGTCTGCGGTGGAGCGGGGGACAGCCTGTTCGACGCTGTGCGGGCGGCCGCTGCTGACGTGTACGTCACGGCGGACCTGCGCCACCATCCCGCGTCCGAGGCACGGGAGTCCTCTCCGGACGGGCGGCCCTACCTCATCGACGTGAGCCACTTCGCGAGCGAGTGGCTGTGGCTGCCCGCCGGCGCCGCGGCTCTGGACAATGTCCTGACCGACCAGGGCCACAGCCTCGACATCCGGGTTTCGTCGATCAACACCGACCCCTGGGACTTCATCCTCACGCCAAGCGAGGGGTAGAGTCCGCAGAACCCGCCCGGTCACGTAGGAGGACTCGATGCCCAAGGCCCCGGCCGTCGAACAGCTCAAGCTGCTCGGACTCCAGACGCTCGACGCGAGGCTGCACGCCCTCGATGTGCGGCGCCGCTCGCTCGAGGCAGATCCGCGGCTCGCCACCACGGCCGCGGACCTCGCGGCCGCGACGACGGCCGCACGGGCCGCCGATGGCGCCGTCGCAGCGGCCGAGGCCGAGCTGGCGACCTCCGAGGCGAGGGTCGCGGCGGTGTCTGAGCGGATCGCCAAGGACGAGCAGCGGCTCTACGCCGGCGGCCTGTCCAAGGACCTCGAGGCCCTCCAGAAGGACATCGCGGGACTCACCGCCCGCAAGAGCGACCTCGAGGACACCGAGCTCGAGATCCTCGAGCGCCTCGACGTCCTCCGCCAGGAGCAGGGCGTCACGTCCCAGGCTCTTGCCACGGCCGAGACGGCCAGGGCGGCCCTGCGTGGGGAGCTGGACGCCCAGCTCGCCGAGGTCGCGGGGGAGCGGGCGCGGATCGCTGCCGAGCGCGCGGGATTTGCCTCGGGGGTGGACTCTGGCCTGGTCGCGGTCTACGAGAAGACGCTCGCCAAGAATGGTGTTGGGGCGGCGCGGCTGTTCCACGGCACATCCGAGGGCTCGGGCATGGCCCTCAGTCCGGGGGACCTCGCCACAATCCGGTCCGCCGCGGAGGACGAGATCGTCTTTTGTCCGGATTCGGGCTGCATCCTTGTCCGTTCCCCCGAGTGGTCCTGAGCCCCCTTCCGCTGCGGGTTTCCAGTCCTGCGGGGCCTAATCCCGCAGGATGAGCGCGAGGGAGTGCGCCCGCCGGGCCGTTCCCGCGACCAGTTCGGCCTCCCAGCGCTCGCGGGCGACGGCGAGCAGGGCCTCGGGCGTCGACGGCGCCTTCCCCCGGCGAGTCAGCAGGTGCCGCACCAGCTCGCCGCGGTGGTGCTTCGCGAAGTGGCTCACAACGCTGCGCCTTCCGTCCCGCTCCCTGAAGACATCGACGGCCACGGTCGTGGCCGCCGGCGGAGCGTAGGCCGCGGCGTAGGTGCTCGAGCGGCAGTCGACGACGAGGCCTACCGCGGTGCGCTCGGCGAGGGCCTCGGCCAGACGCGGCTTCCAGAAGGACGCGAGCCGTCCGAGGCCGGGCAGCGCCGTCGACATCGACAGCCGGTAGGCGGGGACCTGGTCGGCGAACCCGACGGCGCCCCACAGCGCGGACACGACGACGACACACTCCTCGGCACGCCGGCGCTGCGCGGGCGTGAGGGTCCTGTACCCGAGCGCCTCGTACAGGACGCCCGAGTAGACGGAGTGGGCCGGCGCCGCCGGTTCCTCGTCGAGCCGCCGGTTCCGCTCGACGTCGTGCGCAAGCGACGCGCCCACGCCGAGCGCCTCGAGCGCGTCCTCGCGCGCGCTCACCTCGGCGAGCGCGGCCACAACCTCCCGACGGGCAGCCTCGAGAGCGGGGAAGCTCAGCGAGGCGAGGTCGACGGCGGGACCCGCCGAAGCGGGCGTCTTGCCCTCTGAGGGCGGGAGCAGGATGAGCACCACGGAATCGTACAAGGCGCGCCATGGTGCTGGCTCGGGCTAGACTGGTGGGTCGAGGACAGGTCGGCCGGGCGATCGCGGGGCGGCCCCACACGGGGAAGCCGCGAGGAAAGTCCGGGCTCCACAGGGCAGGGTGGTGGGCAACGCCCACTCGGGGCAACCCGCAGGCCAGTGCCACAGAGAAGAGACCGCCGGCGCGCTGTGCCCTCGTGCACGGGGCGCCGGTAAGGGTGAAACGGCGGTGTAAGAGACCACCAGCTCCCCGGGCGACCGGGGAGGCTAGGTAAACCCCACCCGGAGCAAGGCCAGACAGGGCGTGTTCGAGGGCTGCCCGCCCGAGCGCCCGGGTAGGCCGCTTGAGGCCGCCGGCAACGGCGGTCCTAGATGGATGATCGCCTCCCGCGCAGGGGTAACCCGGCACGGAGACAGAACCCGGCTCACAGGCCGGCCTGTCCTCGCTTTCCGAGCTGAATTCCGAGCTGAATTCCGAGCTGAATTCTGAGACCAACTGAGAGCCTGTGAGTGACTTCACAGGCCAACCGGACCTGTCCGAGTGCCCTCTCGCGTAGACTGGAACACGAACGTAGATGTTCTCACGGGCCGGGCTCTGCGATCGCAGAACCGGCTCTTTTCATGCCCGCCGACCAACCCTGGTGCATCCATGGTGGGCATGCGCACGACGGCGTGCGCGCGACTGCAGAGAAAGGCACGTGTGTGAGCACAACGACGGAATCCGCCCTCGGCACCTGGATTGGACGCGAGGCCGCCGCGGAGGAGATGATCCCGATCATCGGGCGCCTCTACCGCCAGAACAACGTAGTGACCTCGGTCCACGGCCGCAGCCTCATCAATCAGTCCGTGGTGGGCATCCTCAAGGCCCACCGCTGGGCCCGCCAGATCGACAGCGAAGAGCTGGCCCTCGAGGAGACCCTCCCGATCGTCAGGGCACTCGACACCCTCGAGCTCGGCGCGGCGTCCATCGACATCGCGCGTCTCAACGAGGCGTTCCGCGCCAAGGGCCAGTCGCTTCCCCTCGAGGACTTCCTCCGCTCCGAGCTCGCCGAGATCGTCAGCAAGCACGGCGCTGACCCGCGCCGGAGCACCGACGTGGTGCTGTACGGCTTCGGGCGGATCGGCCGTCTCCTGGCCCGTATCCTCATCGAGCACGCGGGCGGCGGCGACGGACTGCGCCTCCGCGCCATCGTGGTGCGCAAGGGCTCGGACAGGGACCTCGTCAAGCGCGCAAGCCTGCTCCGCCGGGACTCCGTGCACGGTGCCTTCGAGGGCACCATCACGGTCGACGAGGAGAAGAACACGATCCTCGCCAACGGCACCCTCATCCAGGTCATCTACTCGGACAGCCCGGCGACCATCGACTACACCGCGTACGGCATCAACGACGCGATCGTCGTCGACAACACCGGCCGCTGGCGCGACGAGGAGGGCCTGTCGCAGCATCTCCAGAGCAAGGGCGTGGCCCGTGTGCTCCTCACCGCTCCGGGCAAGGGCAGCCTGCCGAACATCGTGCACGGCATCAACCACACGTCTGTCACCGCGGACGACAAGATCGTGACCGCGGCATCCTGCACGACGAACGCGATCACCCCGGTCCTCAAGGCGATCAACGACAAGTACGGCGTGGTCCACGGCCATGTCGAGACGGTGCACTCGTTCACGAACGACCAGAACCTCATCGACAACTTCCACAAGGGCGACCGCCGTGGCCGTGCCGCGGGCCTCAACATGGTGATCACGGAGACGGGTGCGGCCAAGGCTGTTGCGAAGGCTCTCCCCGAGCTCGCCGGCAAGCTCACGGGCAACGCGATCCGCGTCCCCACCCCGGACGTCTCGATGGCCGTTCTGAACCTCAGCCTTGAGCACGAGACGACGAAGGAAGAGGTCAACACCTACCTCCGCGAGATGTCGCTGCACTCCGACCTGCGCAAGCAGATCGACTACATCGACTCGCCCGAGGTCGTCTCCAGCGACTTCGTCGGGTCGCGCCGCGCGGGCATCGTGGACGGGCTGGCGACGATCTCGAGCGGCAAGAACCTCGTGCTCTACGTCTGGTACGACAACGAGTTCGGCTACAGCTCCCAGGTGGTGCGCGTCCTCGAGGACATGGCGGGCGACCACGCGCCGTCGTTCCCCGTGCAGACCGCAGCCGATGAGTACAGCTTGGCAACGACTCGGTAGCAACGCTGGATTCGTGGAGGCCACGGGGGCAAGATGCACCTATGGAAGCTACTGAGCATGAGAGCACTCTCGAGCACGCGCTCGACGTCGCCAAGGCCAATGCCAAGCAGGCGAAACTCCTGGTCGACCACGCCAAGGCAGGGCTCGCGAAAGGGGACGTCACCCCTGAACGGGTCGCCCAGCTGGAGGAGCTCCAGCAGGCTGCGGACGAGGACCTCCTGCGCGTGACCCGCGAGCAGTAGGACCCGGTCCGTCAGAGCACGGGCAATGACGAAGGGCGCCGCACCTCATGGTGCGGCGCCCTTCGTCGTGGGTGGCCTGAGGCGGACGGGCTAGCGCTGGGCGCTGCGCCCCACGGGCCCGTCAGGCTGGGCCGTGGTCGTGGTCGTGGTTGTGGTTGTGCTCGTGGTTGTGCTCATGCCCGTCATGGTCATGGTCGTCGTGTCCGAAGGGGTCCGGGTCGACGCCGGGCATCCAGGTGAGCCCGGGAACGCCCCATCCATGCTTGCGGGCTGCCCGGCGCGCCTTCTTCCCGTAGCGGTCATTGAGGCGGTCCACGTAGAGCTTGCCGTCCAGATGGTCGTACTCGTGCTGCATGACTCGGCCGAACCATCCGGTCGCTACAAACTCGACGGGCCGTCCGTCGCCGTCGAACCCCTCGACCTTCACCCACTCAGCACGCTTGAGCGGGTAGCCCTCTCCGGGGAACGAGAGGCAGCCCTCTTCGTCCTCCTCCGGGTCCGGCGCCGTACCGGGGACCTTCGACAGGGTGAGACGCGGATTCACGAGGACGCCGCGGGGCGGCACGCTGTCGTCATTGTCGAACTTGTACACGAACACGCGGCGGCCCACCCCGATCTGGGGCGCTGCGAGCCCTACTCCGTGGGCGGCATCATTGGTCTCGTGCATGTCGGCGATGAGCGTGCGCAGTGCGTCGTCGAACTCGGTGACCTCGACCGCCCGGCGGTGCAGGACGGGCTCGCCCCAGATCGTGATGGGATGGACAGCCACAGCGCGACTCCTGACATCGGTTCTGGACCAAATACTGCGGGGAACAGGATAAGGCCGCCGGGGAATTCCCTGGCGGCCTTATCCTGGCCGGTGGTACCGGCCTCTTTCGGGGTGAGTAACGGGGCTCGAACCCGCGACCTTCTGGACCACAACCAGACGCTCTGCCAACTGAGCTATACCCACCATCGTCCTTCGCAGGAAACGCTCAGGCGTTCTCCGGTGCGAAAGCAACGAGAAACAGTCTACCCGCTCGCGAGGGGTGCTCACGACCAAAACTCCCCCCGGGGGCTAATTTTCTTGGTCGTCCATGCCCTCGGATGAACTGTTGGTGTTCGAAGCAGCGGCGGAGATGCGCGCGGCCACTTCGCGGGCCGCTACGGACTCAGGCCCGGGCTCCGGAACGAACACCGTCTCGCGGTAGTACCGGAGCTCGTCGATCGAATCGCGGATGTCACCGAGTGCGCGATGGTTTCCAGTCTTCGCGGGCGACTGGAAGTAGGCGCGCGGGTACCACCGGCGGGCGAGCTCCTTGATGGTCGAGACATCAATCACCCGGTAGTGCAGGTGCTCGATGACCTCCGGCATGTCACGCGCGAGGAAGATGCGATCGGTGCCGACAGAGTTGCCGCCGAGCTGGGCCTTCTTCGGTTCCTTGACCCACGCACGGATGTACTGCATGACCTCGGCCTGTGCGGCCTCCATGGTCATCCCGTGGGGCAGCTCGTCGAGGAGCTTCGACTCGGTGTGCATGGTCCGCACAAAATCGCCCATACCGGCCAGCGCCTCGTCGCTGGGCCTGATGACGACGTCGACCCCGTCGCCGAGGATGTTGAGCTCTGAATCTGTGACGAGCACGGCAACCTCGATGAGGGCATCGGCGACCGGATCGAGTCCGGTCATCTCACAGTCGATCCAGACAATGTTTTCGTTGCTGATGGGCACTCGCCCAGACTACCGCGAGCCCACCGGGGCCCGGAGTCAGGCACCGAGGCGGGGGCCTGCCCCGGTGCTAAGATAAGGCTCTCCCACACTGAACGAAGGGTGACCTATGTCTTCACAGCGCCCTGGCCTGCCCGGGAGGATCCTCGAGCGGCTCGGTTCACTGTGGACATCCGTACCTCCGGCGGGCGTCAACCAGCCAGCCCACTGGGCGCTCGGCCAAGGCCTCGTGGGGTCCCTCCTGATCGTGTTCGGCTCGATCGGCGTCGGCTGGCTCGCCGATGCATCGGTCTTCACGCGGAATCCGCTCTTCATCACGCTGCGCACGGAGACGTGGGGGGTCACCGCTTCCATCATTGCGCTCGTCATCGGGGCGATGCTCTTGACGCGCTCGTGGCTCAGGCTCGGCCAGCGGCTGAGACGGTGGGGGCCGGGGGCCATCCGCCCCGTGGTCCTCGCAGTCCTCCTGTGGGGCCTCCCTCTCATGTTCGCCGTGCCGATCTACTCGCGTGACGTCTACGCCTACGGCGGCCAAGGGCGGCTCATGGTCGCCGGGCTCAATCCCTACACGAACGGCATCTCAAGCCTGAACAACTGGCTCGAGCTCGGCACGGACCCCTCCTGGGCCTCGACGCGCACGCCGTACGGTCCATACTTCCTCTGGCTCGAGCGCTGGGTCGTCCAGATCACGGGTGGCCAGCCGGACTCGTCCGTCCTGATGTTCCGCATGATCGCCCTCGCCGGCGCGGCCCTGTGTGCGTATTACGGATACCGGCTCGCCCAACTCCATGGGGTCGACGGCGCGCGCACCGTGTGGCTCATGGTGGCCAACCCGCTCTTCCTGATCTCGTGCATCGCGAGCGCCCACAACGAGGCGCTCATGATCGGTCTCGCCGTCGCCGGCGTGTACTACGCCGAGAAGGGCAATTGGCTCGCAGGAATTGTCCTTACAACGCTCTCGATCGGCGTCAAGCCCATCACGGCGATCGTGCTTCCCTTCATCGGGCTCCAGTGGGCCGGTCCGGGGGCCACCTGGGCGCGGAGGTTCCTGTGCTGGGCTGGGACCGGGCTCATCAGTCTGGCGCTGTTCGCCGTGAGTTCGCTCGCCTACGGACTCGGTTTCGGATGGGTCAACGCCATCGTCGATCCAACGCCGGGCTTCATTGCCTACACGCCCTCGGGCTTTTCGAGCAACATCCTCGCGGGACTCCTGACCGCGATAGGGCTCGACGGCGGGTCGATCGCAGAGGCGTTCCGGACCGCCCTGAAATGGGCCGGGATCGGCATCGCCGTGCTGCTCATACTGCGCGGCGACGACCGTCAGGTGGTGCGCCGCCTCGGACTCGCCTTCACGGCGATCGTGGTCCTCGGACCGATCATCCAGCCGTGGTACGTGCTCTGGTTCTTCCCGTTCCTTGCAGTGACCGGCATCAGGGACAACTGGCAGGTCAAGCTCTGGTACCTGACGGTCGTGTTCTTCGTGGTCTTCGGGGCGCAGGACCAACTGCACATCTTCGGGTTCGTGAACACACCGCTGCCGGCCGACGCCATCGCCGGCCTCGTGGCATTGGCCTTCGTGGCCTACCTTGTCCTGCTGGACCCGAAGACGCGCCGCATCATCTTCGAGCGGCCCCGGAAGGGCGGCCACAGTGGCATCGAGGCCCGCGGCTCGTAACTGAAGGAACCCGGTCGTAGCTGACAGGATCCGGGCCTCAGGCGGCCACCGCCGGGAGAGCCCCACCCAAGGACCGTCCGAAGCCCAGGGTGGGCGGTTGGTAGGTCCGACGATCTGACCCCCGGCGGGGGCCGGAGGAGTCAGTCGATCGTGGCGTGGTCCACGGTGTGCGCGGGGGCACCCTTGCGGCCGAGCCGTGCCAGGCGGATGGCCGACCACACGAAAAGCACCACGAGCAGGACATTCCGCACGGTCAGGACGAAAGCCATGATCGCGCTGTTGTGGCTCAGGGCGTCGTAGAAGAGCGGGTAGATGAAGTAGGTCGCCACGGCGATGCCGATGAGCAGGCGCGCCGGGACACGCCATGCTGCGCGGTCCTGTGCCAGGCCGAGGGCGACCACTGGGCCGAGCCAGACCATGAACTGCGGCGAACCGACCTTGTTGAACACGATGAACGCGCTCACCATCGCCAGTGCCCCCGCGAGGAGCAGCTCGGACCGGTCTTCATGCCCGCGCTTCTTGCCCTCGTGCAGCGCCCAGAAGATCGTGCCGGCGATGGCGACGGCGACGACAACGAAAAGCGGTTGCATGAGCGCTGAAGCGATGGTCGAACCGGGTCCGTCGACCTGCATCGAGTTGATCTCGGTATTCATGTACATGCGGGCGCCGCCAAGGCCGAGAACGGACATCCAGAGCCATGGCGTCGTGAACGTCGCCTCGAGCTGCATGCCGCGCGAGCCCTGGGTCGTGAGGAAGTCCAACAGGTGGTGGAAGACTCCGAGCGCGACGGCGACGGCGGCAACGACGGCGGTGACGGCCACCGCGCCGACGATGACCTTCCACCGGTCCCGGACAACTGCGAAGAGGGGAAGCAGCGCGGCGGCCGGCCAGACCTTCATCCACGTCGCCACTGCGAGGATTGCGGACGCCGCGAACGGGCTCGCCACTCCGAGACTCAGGCCCATGAGGACGATGGGCGCGGTGACGCCGTCGACTCTTGCAAAGCCGAGGAGGCCCATGAGGGCGATGAACACGAGCCACCACCACGCCGCGCGGACTCCCTCGGGCTTGCGTCCCCAGCCACTCAGGATGCCCAGGGCCACGCCGTTGAGCAGGGAGGTGAGCAGCACCCACAGGATGAGGAACGGGCCGGGGCCGGCGAGGCCGGAGATCCAGATCGGCAGGAGGCCCCCGATCGGATACACCCAGGGCGACGGCTCGACGTTCTGGGGGAACCCAGCGGCGGCCCAGTCTCGGTAGATATTGGTGTCGCTGAAAGCCTGGCCCTGGAACACGAAGATCGAGAGGTAGGCGAGATAGCCGATGTGAACTGCGAGGTAGCCGGTCAGGAGGCCTCGGGGCGTCAGGAGCCATGCGGTGAATCGGCGCGGCGGCCGGCCGGTCTGGCTCGTGTCCATCGGGCGGGCTGGCTGGCTGGAAATGGGTTCTCTCCTCGGCGTCGGTCGACGGGCCGCTGTAGGGCTCGCGGCCGCCCGCCAGTCTACCAGCGCGGCCCCCCACACCCTGGGGACGATTCCCGCCCTGATAGCATCGAGAACACGTCATGCCGACGGGGGTGCTGCCCAGCCGGGGCATGCTCCTCTCGGCCCTTCGCGAAACAGGAAACAGTAGGGACCCTGATGCCCAAGCCTCCGGCAGGCGGCAGCCTGAGCGTGCCCCCGGCGGCGCGGACCATCGCTGCCCTTCCGGGCGCGGGCAGCACCGCCGTCTGGCAGGGTGCGATCGCTTCGCTGTGCATGGCCGTCGGCGGACTGGGCGTGGGATGGATGGCTAGCGGCTCATCTCTCATCAGGGTCCCCTTCTTCATCGTCCTCCGCGATAATCCCGTGCTCGTGTTCCTCAGTACCGCGCTCGTCGTTTTCGGCGGCCTGCTGCTCGTGCGGGCCTGGCTCCGTCTGGACCAGCGCGTCCAGGACTGGGGCGCCGTGGATCCGAAGGTGACAGTGCGGGTGGCCGCGCTCTGGTGCGCCCCGCTCATGCTCACGTTCCCGCTCTTCAGCCGGGACGTTTACGCCTACATCGGCCAAGGGCGCCTCATGGCCGCCGGGCTCGATCCGTACGTCAACGGCATCTCGGCCCTGAACAACTACCACAACCTCGGTCCAGACTCGATGTGGACCGAAGCGCCCACGCCGTACGGGCCGCTCTTCCTGTGGATCGAACAGGGCATCGTGGGGCTCAGCGGTGGAAGCCTCGAAATCGCCTTCCTCCTGTTCCGCATCGTCGCGGCACTGGGCGTGGTGCTGTGCGCCGTCGCGGTGATCGGCCTCTCGAAGCACTTCGGCCTGGATCCGTCCAAGACCCTCTGGCTCACCGTGGCGAACCCCCTCTTCGTCATCAACTTCATCGCAAGCATCCACAACGACGCCCTCATGCTCGGCCTGCTGCTCGTGGGCCTTCTCGCAGCTGTGCGGCGCCGGCCCGTGCTCGCCGTCGTGCTCGTGACGGCCTCCATCGGCGTCAAGCCGATCACCGTCCTAGCATTGCCGTTCATCGGCCTCATCTGGGCGGGCAAGGGGGCCGGATGGGGGCGCCGGATTGCCCGGTGGGCCGGTACGGCCGCGATCTCGCTGGCTCTACTCACGATCGCCGGGGCGGTCTCGGGCTTCTGGTTCGGCTGGGTACCGGCCATGGCCACGCCGGGGACGGTGTGGATCTGGTACGCGCCGTTTGGGCTCCTCTCGGTCGTCGCGGGGTGGCTGACCCAGATCGCCGGCGGGGACCCGGACTTCGTCGCCGCGATCATCAAGCGACTCGGGACGATCATCGGCGTCGTGGCCGCCGCGTGGCTCATTGTGCGGGGAGGAACCGAGAAGGTCATGCTGCGCATGGCGCTCGCCTTCACGGCCGTGGTCGTCACGGCGCCGATGATCCAGCCCTGGTACATCACGTGGCTCATGGCATTGTTCGCTCTCGTCGGGGTCAGTGGGGGCCGGCCTCAGCTGGCCTACTACGTGGTGACCGTGTTCTTCACCGTCATCGCACTCACGGACCAGCTCGACGTGTTCGAGTGGATTCCGCTGGTCGTGGTCCGTTCGGTGGCCATCGTGCTGAGCGTTGCCTTCGTCGCGTACATGGTGCTCTGGGACTGGAAGACGCGCATCCTGTTCGCCCCGCTCATCCCCTCGCGGCGCGGGGCATGACCCCCACCGGCCCCGTTCGGGCCTGGTTCGCCGATGTGGCACCCGCGCACGGTTCGCTGCCCCCACGTGCCCACCTCGACACCGATGCCGCGTCGATGACGCTCGACGGCGAGTGGGCCTTCCGCCTGCTGCCGCGGGTTCCGAGGCATGGCGGCAACGGGTTCGAAGCGCCGGGCTTCGACGACAGCGCATGGGACCTCGTGCGCGTCCCCCACTGCTGGCAGCTCGAGGGCGTGCCGGGGCTGCCGCGGTACTCGGGACCCGCCTACACCAACGTGGTCTACCCGTTCCCGATCGATCCGCCGGACGTCCCCGACGAGAACCCGGTAGGGGAGTACCGCCGCCGGATGGACCTCCCGGACGCCCCCGACGGCGGCCGGTGGCTCGTGCGGTTCGAGGGCGTCGATTCGGCGTACGAGGTCTACATCAACGGCACGCGGGTCGGCGGCGCCATGGGGTCCAGGCTCACCCACGAGTTCGACGTGACGGAATACGTCGTTCCCCGTGGCAACGTCCTCGCGGTGCGCGTGCTCCAGTGGTCCGCTGGTTCCTATCTCGAGGACCAGGACATGTGGTGGCTCTCCGGGATCTTCCGCTCAGCGAGCCTCCTGAACCGCCCCGCGGGCGGGATCGACGAGGTGTTCGTCCATGCGGACTTCGATGCCGCAGCCCACACGGGGCGACTGCTCGTCGAAGCGCCGCCCGGCGCCGTCGTGCGTCTTCCCGAGCTCGGCATCGAGGTGCCGGCCAATGAATCGCTTGTGGTCTCTGACGTCGAACCCTGGAGCGCTGAGGTGCCGCGGCTCTACCGCGGAACGGTCTCGACGGGGGCCGAGACGGTGGACCTCGCGGTGGGGTTCAGGACGATCTCGATTGACGATGCCACCCTCCTGGCCAACGGCGTCCCTCTCCGGCTGCGCGGCGTGAACCGCCACGAGTGGCACCCGAAGGCGGGCAGGACCCTCGACGAGGCTACGATGCGAGCGGACATCGAGCTCATGAAACGGCACAACGTCAACGCCGTCCGCACGAGCCACTACCCGCCGGATGCGCGCTTCCTCAGACTGTGCGACGAGTACGGCCTGTGGGTCCTTGACGAATGTGACCTCGAGACCCACGGGTTCGAGCGCATCGGGTGGCGCCTGAACCCCAGCAGCGAACCGGTTTGGCGCGAGGCGCTCCTCGACCGCATGCGCCGCACGGTCGAGCGGGACAAGAACCACCCCTGCGTGATCGGCTGGTCGCTCGGCAACGAATCGGGGCGCGGGGCGAATCTCGAGGCGATGGCAGCGTGGACGCGCTCGCGCGATCCGGACCGGTTCATCCACTATGAGGGCGACTGGGACAGCGCATACGTCGACGTGTACTCCCGGATGTACGCAGACCATGCCGAGACCGAGCTCATCGGCCGTGGCGAAGAGCCTCCCACCAGCGATCCCCAGCATGACCGGCGACGGCGCGCGCTGCCTTTCATCCTGTGCGAGTACGCGCACGCGATGGGCACGGGTCCGGGCGGCCTCGCGGAGTACGCGGACCTCTTCGAGGCGTATCCGCGCCTCGCGGGTGGTTTCGTGTGGGAGTGGATCGACCACGGCATCCTCCAGCGGGCAGCCTCGGGGGCCTACGAGGGTGAGGAGTTCTTCGCGTACGGCGGGGACTTCGGCGAAGAGGTGCACGACGGCAACTTCGTGGCGGATGGCCTCCTCTTCCCGGACCGGACGGCCTCCCCGGGCCTCGCTGAGCTCGCCAAGGCGTACGAACCCTTGCGCATCGAACCGTCACGTGACGGCGTCACGGTGACATCTCTCTTCGGACACCGCACGACGTCGGGGATCGACTTCCGCTGGAGGATAGAGGACGACGGGGAGCCTGTTGCCTCGGGTCCCCTCGCGGTGCCGGATTTGGGGCCGGGGGAAGCCATTCGGGTTCCATTTCCCGGTCGCACGGGCGCCCCCGTTGCGGCCGCAGGCCCGGGGGGACCGCAGCGCTGGGTCACTGTGAGCGCGCATCTGGCGGTGGACGAGCCGTGGGCTGCCGCCGGCCATGAGTTGGCCTGGGGGCAGGCACGGCTCGACGACCATGGGGAGCCCCCGCGGGGGCGTGCGCGGCCCGCGGGCGACTCTCGCGCGGTCGTGCAGACCGATGGCGGGTGGGAACTCGGCCCGGGCCGTTTCGATGCCTTCGGAACGCTTGTGGAGCTGTCCGGACTGGCCGTCCGCGGGCCGCGGCTCGACCTGTGGCGCGCCCCCACCGACAACGACGAGCGGGGCGACGCTCCGCCGTCCGCAGACTGGCGCGCGCTGGGACTCGATCGGCTGCGCCACCGCACCGTATCGGTCACGTCCGAGGATCGCGCACTGAGCGTCGTGGCACACGTCATGCCCGCGGGGGTCGACGTGGGCTACGAGGTCGAATACCGCTGGCATGCGCACGACGGCGCGCTCCGGCTCGACGTGTTCGGCTCGCCGCTGGGCTCATGGGCCGTCCCTGTTCCTCGTCTCGGCGTCCGGATGGGGATTCCATCCCAGCTCGACGCGGTCGCGTGGGTGGGGCTCGGCCCGGGCGAGGCGTATCCCGATGTTTCACTCGCCGCGCGCGAGGGCCGGTTCGCCTCCGATGTCGCAAGCCTCCAGACGCCCCGCCTGAGGCCGCAGGAGAACGGTGCACGGCGCGGCGTGAGGAAGGCGGAGCTGACTGGCGGCGGTTCCCGGCTGACGGTGAGCGGCGAGTGCTTCATCCTCACGGTCCGCCCCTGGACCACCGAGGCGCTGGACGCGGCGGCGCATCCCACCGATCTGGTGCCCGATCCGCGATGGCTGTGGATGAATCTGGACGACGAGCAGCACGGGATCGGTACAGGCGCCTGCGGTCCCATCGAACTGCCGCGCTATCGGCTCGAGGCCAAGCGCTTCCGGCTGTCCGTCGCACTCAGTGCGGAGGCTGGCTGAGCGGACCCGGGCTCCAGACCGGGGCCCGGCCTCAACGTGCCGAGCCCCGGTGGGGTGAGAATTTGGCGCCCCAGGAGGGAATCGAACCCCCGACCAAGAGATTAGAAGGCTCCTGCTCTATCCTCTGAGCTACTGGGGCAGGCCTGTGAAATTCTATCCTGCGGCGCGGCGGGCTGTCGCACCTGACGGGACGCACCGACCGGCACGCCCCCGTTGGGTTGTCCTCCACAAACGCAGCTTCGGCGAGTTGTCCACATGCAGGCAGACGGTGCTTCTTCACGGCTCCAGGGCGGGACACCCTGAATCCAGGTCCCCCCGTCGGGGCGGCCACGGACTGGAGGTCGAGAGATGAACGACATGATCACGCTGCGCGGCTGGGTCGGCACCGAGCCCACCATGGGGCTCACGAAGCACAACACGCCCTATTCGAGGTTCCGCATGTCCGTCAACGAGCGGAGGTTCGACCGCGAGAGGCAGTCGTGGGTGGACGGGCACACGAGCTGGTACAACGTCGCGTGCTACGGCCACATCGCGGACAATGTCGCCGAGAGCGTCCACAAGGGCCAGCGCATCATCGTCCTGGGCCGGCTGCAGATCAGGAGCTTCCAGCGCACGGACGGCACCTTCGGGACGGAGGCAGACCTGGTGGCCACTTCGCTCGGCCACGACCTCGCGCTCGGGATCGCGCGGTGGAACCGGCGCCGGGACGAGGCAGACCGCGGGCCCTCGCTGCGGAGCACAACTCAGGTCGAGGGGATCGGGGCTGTTGATCCGGCCACCGGAGAGATCGCGGGCAACCCGGGGCCCGACGAACTCTTCGGTCCTGAGCCGGAGGACTTCGGCGAGGACCACGAGTTCCTCGGCCCGAACGGGACAGGTGCCGCGTACGAGGGCGCGGAGCCGCCTGCTCAGAGCGACAGGGCTGGGGAGGTGATGGGTCCCGAGGGGCGCCTTCTGTCGGCGTGAGCGGCTGCAGGGACCGGGGAGGCCTCGTGCTCCAACAGCACGGGGGCCTTCCCCGAGTCTGGCACGGATGTGTGATAGTCCGTGGTACCCAGTAGATTGATGGTCATGGCGGAATTCATCTACACCATGACCAAGGCCCGCAAGGCTGTGGGCGACAAGGTCATCCTCGACGACGTGAGCATGTCGTTCTTCCCCGGCGCCAAGATCGGTGTCGTGGGTCCGAACGGTGCCGGCAAGTCGACCATCCTCAAGATCATGGCCGGTCTCGACACGCCTTCCAATGGCGAGGCCCGGCTCTCGGCGGGCTATTCGGTCGGCATCCTCCTCCAGGAGCCCCCGCTGAACGAGGAGAAGACCGTCCTCGGCAACGTCCAGGAGGGCGTTGGCGAGATCTACGGGAAGATCCAGCGGTTCAACGAGATCTCCGAAGAGATGGCGAGCCCGGACGCGGACTACGACGCGCTGCTCGAGGAGATGGGCAAGCTCCAGGAGGCCATCGACGCCGCAGACGCATGGGACCTCGACTCCCAGCTCGAGCAGGCAATGGACGCGCTGCGCTGCCCGCCACCGGACGCCGACGTCAAGGTGCTCTCCGGTGGCGAGCGCCGTCGTGTGGCACTGTGCAAGCTGCTCCTGCAGAAGCCGGATCTGCTCCTGCTCGACGAGCCGACCAACCACCTCGACGCCGAGAGCGTCCTCTGGCTCGAGCAGCACCTCTCCGCGTACCCCGGGGCAGTGCTGGCCGTGACCCACGATCGCTACTTCCTCGACCACGTTGCCGAGTGGATCTGTGAGGTGGACCGTGGGCGTCTCTACCCGTACGAGGGCAACTACTCGACCTATCTCGAGAAGAAGCGTGCGCGCCTCGAAGTCCAGGGCAAGAAGGACGCCAAGATGGCCAAGCGTCTCTCCGAGGAGCTCGACTGGGTCCGCTCGAACGCCAAGGGCCGCCAGACCAAGTCCAAGGCCCGCCTCGCCCGGTACGAGGAGATGGCCGCGGAGGCCGAGCGCACGCGCAAGCTCGACTTCGAGGAGATCCAGATCCCGCCGGGCCCTCGCCTCGGCCAGCTTGTCATCGAGGCCAAGGGTCTCAAGAAGGGCTTCGGCGACCGCGTCCTGATCGACGGGCTCTCCTTCTCGCTCCCGCGCAACGGCATTGTCGGAGTGATCGGCCCGAACGGCGTCGGCAAGACGACTCTGTTCAAGACCCTCGTGGGCCTCGAGCCACTCGACGGCGGCGACCTCAGGATCGGTGACTCGGTCAAGATCTCCTATGTGGACCAGTCCCGCGGCGGCATCGACCCCAACAAGACGCTCTGGGAGGTCGTCTCGGACGGGCTCGACCACATCCAGGTCGGCCAGGTCGAGATGCCCTCGCGCGCCTATGTCTCAGCGTTCGGCTTCAAGGGCCCGGACCAGCAGAAGAAGGCCGGTGTCCTCTCGGGCGGCGAGCGCAACCGCCTCAACCTGGCTCTGACGCTCAAGCAGGGCGGCAACCTCCTGCTCCTTGACGAGCCCACCAACGACCTCGATGTCGAGACGCTCTCAAGCCTCGAGAACGCGCTGCTCGAATTCCCGGGCTGTGCTGTCGTCGTCTCGCACGACCGCTGGTTCCTGGACCGGGTCGCGACCCACATCCTCGCCTACGAGGGCACCGATGAGGACGAGGCCAACTGGTACTGGTTCGAAGGCAACTTCGAATCCTACGAGGAGAACAAGGTCGAGCGTCTCGGGGCCGACGCGGCGAAGCCGCACCGCGTGACGCACCGCAAGCTCAGGCGCGACTGACTGCCCAGAGTGGCGGACGCTCCTGCGCAGGAGACGCAAGGCCGGTCCCGTGTCGGGACCGGCCTTGCGTCTCAGTCGGGCCTGCTCAGGCCGGGCCTTCCATGTACGGAAGCCGGATCATGCCCTCCTGCGCCACGCTCGCGACGTGCACGCCGCTGCGGTTGAAGATCTTCCCCGTGCCGAGTGCGCGGGCACCCTGCGCGCTCGGCGACTCCTGGACATAGAGGAGCCACTCGTCCACCCGTACAGGCCGGTGCCACCACATCGCGTGATCCAGGCTCGCAACGCTCATGCCGGGTGTGATCCAGGACAGCCCGTGGCGGCGAAGGACGGGTTCGAGCACGGTGTAGTCACTCGCGAAGGCGAGCGCCGCCCGGTGCAGGGTATCGTCGTCGGGCATCGGTTCGATGGTCTTCATCCAGACCGCGTTCCGTGCCACCTGAGGGCTGGCGGCGGAGACGTAGATCGCGGGATCAACGTGCCGGACGTCGAAGGGGCGGTCGTACGCCCAGTACTGGGCCACGGGATGGTCGATGGACCCTAGGAGATCGGCGGTGCTCGGGAGCGATTCCGGGTCCGGGATGCCCTGCGGCATGGTCGACTGGTGCTCGATTCCCTCCGACTCGACCTGGAAGGACGCGATCATCGACAGGATCGGGTTGCCGTCCTGATACGCGTGCACCTGGCGCGCGGAGAACGAGCGTCCGTCGCGGAGTCTCTCGACGCCGAACGTGATGGACTTGTCGGCATCGCCGGGCCGGAGGAAGTATGCGTGGATCGAATGCACCGGCCGATCCTCCGTGACCGTCCGCGACGCGGCGATGAGGCTCTGGGCGAGCACTTGGCCACCGAAGACCCGATGGCGTGGCTGGCGTTCGCTCGGGCCCACGAAGACGTCCTTGTCGGTTCGCGCTCCGCCCAGATTGTCGAGATCGAGGAGGGTCAGCAGCGTTCCGGTGGGCCCCGCGGGCCGGACGGGTGATGTCATGGGACCGAGACTAGACGCCCGGTGCCCGTGCGGCCAACGTGACCCGCACGGGGCCGGGACGCCGTGGTGGCAAGATGGATCTATGCCCTCCGCGTACCGGTTTCCCCTTCAGCTGCGCTTCGGCGACGTCGACTCCTACGGCCATGTGAACAATGTGCGCTTCCTGCAGTTTCTCGAGGATGCCCGCGTCCACTGGATTCACGCGCCCCTCAGGACCGCACCGCCAGCGCCGGAGGCCGGGAGCGAGAACACGGCGACCCTTGCTGATCTCGTGACCGCGGCGAACTTCACCCTGGTGGGGCGGCACGAGATCGAGTACCTCGCGCCCCTCATGTATCGGCGTGAGCCTGTGTTCGTTGACCTCTGGGTGACCCGCGTGGGCGGTTCCAGTTTCGACCTCGGCTACACCGTCGTCGATCCGCAGGACGGGAGCACGTGTGCCAACTGCTCGACCTCTATGGTGCTCGTGAGCCGCGAGACCGGCCGCCCAGTTCGGCTTCCGGACGCCATGCGCGCCGAATTCGCCGAGTTTGCCGGTCCGGACGTGCCGTTCCGCCGCAGACCCCCGCTCCCGATCGAGAGTGTGCGCCCATGAGCACCCCAGTCCTGGACGGTTCGCTCGATCTCGGGGATCCGCAAGCCGTCGCTGATCTGCGGATCTTCCTTTTGCGGGCACGTGCGGTCGAGGACGGTGCCGTGCGCCTGCAGGCGGTGGGGGGCGTCCTCGCCGCCTACGTGTGCGTCCTCGGCCCGCGCATCCTTGGCGAGGCCACGCCGACGGTCCTCGGCCTCAGAACCATGGCGCTGGCCCAGCCGGTGCACGCGGATGCGATTGTGTCCATGGCCTCGGTCTTCGACCGTCTCGCGCGGCTCGGCGAGACGGGGACCGTGCTCGAGCTGCCGCCGACGCACGTGCGGGCGTCCTGGGCCGCGGTGAGCCCGCCGCGGGGGCCGTGGGAGCCTCAGGGTGCGATCAGCGGCGACGACATTCTCACGGAGGCCACCGCCGGGATCGGCGAGGTGGCCGGGACCGTCCCCGACCGGCCGGGCGCCTCGATGGTCCACGGAGTGCGCTCCGCCGTCTGGGGCCGCGACCTCGGATCGAGCCCGGGGGTGCCCTTGGGCGCAGCGTTCGCGGCGCACGTCCTCGGGTTCGCGGCGGCGGGGGAGGACCTTCTCCGCTTCACGTGCGGTCCGTGGGTCAGGCTCTCGTCGGGACGCGGACACATCCTGTGCAGGAGGCCCTCAGTTCTCGCCCGCCTCTAGCTTTGACTGCTCGGTCGTCGAATGTTCAGTCGTCGAACGAGTTGACGAGGGAGTGGGCGGCCCGGTCGAGGTAGTCCCACAGCGTGGCCTCATACACGGGCGGCAGTCCGAGCGCGTCGACGCCGCTGCGCATGTGGTGCAGCCAGCGGTCGCGCGCCGCGGGATTCACCGTGAACGGCACATGGCGCATGCGCAGCCGCGGATGCCCACGCTCGGCGCTGTACGTCCCGGGGCCGCCCCAGTACTGCTCGAGGAACATGGTGAGCCGGCGGCGGGCCGGGCCAAGGTCTGCCTCGGGGTACATCGGGCGCAGGAGAGGGTCGTCCGCGACGCCGTCGTAGAAGACGTCGACGAGCTTGACGAAGGTCTCGTGGCCTCCCACGAGCTCGTAGAAGCTCTTCTGCGCCGAGCTGGTCGGTTCACTCACTGGACCGCTGACCTCCGTTGCTGGTTTCTTCGACGACTGGCTCGCCGGAATCCTCGGGAGCAGGCGCTTCCTGCACCGGCGGCACATAGGACCCCTGCGAACGGTTGCCCAGGCGCAGGATCTCGCCATTGCGCAGGTACCAGATGACCCCGTCGTCAGCACGCACACGCGTGATCCGAAGGCCCACGGATTCCACGGTGCCGGTGACCTCGCCCATTCCGGTCTCGATGATGTCACCGATGCCGTATTGGTCTTCGAGCGTGATGAAGATGCCGGCGAGGAAGTCGCGGATGAGCTGCTGCGCGCCGAAGCCGATCGCGACGCCGAGGATCCCGACGCTCGTGAGGAGCGGGGCGATGTCGACGCCCAGGGCCTTGAGCACGTAGATCACCACGATGGTAGTGATCACCACGGCGACCACGGAATTGAGCAGGGACCCGATTGTCCGGGCGCGCTGTGCCCTGCGCTCGGAATCGAGAGCCCGAAGCGCCGGCGCCGCCCACTTGAAGATGCGCCGCTCCGAGAGCACGGGGCCGGCCAAGACGCTCTTGACGATCTGCCTGATGACAAAGGTCGCCGTAAGCCAGACAACGAGGCCCACGCCGATCACGATGGCGACCTGGAGGAGCGTCTGGTTGAGGGTCGACACTGCGGTGTTCAGCTCTGTTGACGTGAGCGGTACCGGTCCCGAGGCGCCGCTTGTCGGCGCCGGGTCGGGGGGCGCCGTCGTGCTCGACGGGATCACTGAAAGGAACATGGACAGGGCAGAGGGCACTGTCTTGGGCCTCCTTGTCTGGGGACGGATGGCCCTCCCACCCTATCGAGCTGCCGGGGGCTCAGGGCACGCGCGGCTCGTGCCGCACGGGGAAGTTCACCGAGCGCGCAATGAAGCATGTCGCGTGGGCGTCGTCGTGGAGCCTGTCCGCGAGGTCCCGCTGGGACTCGTCGGCGAGCTCGACGCGGGGCCGCAGCGTGACCTCGGAGAACTCCCCGGCGTGACCGTGGACGTGCAGCGTTCCGCTGGCCTCGTCCGCGTATCCGGTCACGACGACGCCTGCCCGGGCCGCCTCGAACAGATAGCTGAGCATGTGGCACTGGGCCAGGGCGGTCAGCAGCAGCTGCTCGGGGTTGTACCGGTCACGTGTGCCGCGGAACGCCGGGTCGGCGGTTCCGGGCAAGACTGGAAGGTACGGGAGTGCGACGTCGTGGTCACGGCTGAAATCACGGACGCCCGACGTCCCGGTGCCCCGATTGCCCGTCCACGTCACGTTCACGCTGTAGTGGTGCTCGCCGATCGCCATGATCACACAGGCTAGCGGTCCGCGGCCTGAGCGCGAAGGGCCCGGGCCACCCCGTCACGGTTCTCGAGCATCATGCGGCGTAAGGCCGCCTGGTCATCGCCGAGCGCCGCGAGGAACGCGTCGGTGGCCTCGAGCGTCGCGGGTGTCGTCTGCTGGGCTGGGTAGAGCCCGACGACGATCTGCTGGGCGAGGGCGTGGGTCCGCTCGGCGACGATCCCCGGCACGGCCGCGAAGTACTTCTCGGCATAGGGGGCGAGCAGAGCGGCGTCGTGTGTGCGAACGAACCCGTTGACGGCAGCCTGCTGGATCGCGTTGGACAGGGTGCCCCGCACCACGATCGACTCCCACGCCTCCGCCTTGGCCTCCGCGGTGGGCAGAGCGGCAGTTGCGAGGGCCGCGGCGCATTGGCCGGTCGCTGTGTTGTCCCGGGCGAGCTCGTCGTCGATCCGGGCCCTGTCGACGCGGCCCCCTGCCGCAAGGGACGCGACGAGCTCCCACCGGAGGTCCTGATCCACTTCGAGGCCGGGCACGGTCAGTGAGCCCTCGAGCAGCCCCGCGACGGCGTCGAGATGGTCCCCCGTCGCCGCGAGGGCCGAGAAGGCCTTCACGAACTGCAGCTGGGAATCGGAGCCTGGATGGGCCTCGCGTGCAAGGGCCCAGAGCCGCTCGGCCGCACGGCGCTTGGCCTCGGACTGGGCGCCGGCGGCTACATAGTAGTCAAGCGTTGTCGCGAGCTGGCGCAGGAGCGTCTGGACCACCGAGGCATCGGATTCTGCGCCGATGTTGGAGAGCACGAGCTCCACGTAGGCGCGCGCTGGAGTCTCGGCGTCTCGCGCGCCGTCCCAGGCTGAACCCCAGACGAGCGCCCGGGGGAGGCTGTCGGCGATGTCCTTGAGGCTGGCCGTTGCCGTCGCGAGGGAAGCCGGATCGAGGCGCACCTTGGCGTAGGCGAGGTCGTCGTCGTTCAGGAGGATGAGCGCCGGCCGGGCGAGGCCGGCCAGCTCGGGCACCTCGGTCACCTCGCCGTGAACGTCGAGCTCGGTGCGGTGCGTGCGTGCCAGGGCACCCGTGGCGTCGCGGTCGTAGAAGCCGACCCCCAGCCGGTGCGGTCGGATCGTCGGAAAGGCGGGGACGGCACTCTGGCGCACGGCGAAGCGGACGATCCGCCCGGCGTCGTCCGTCTCGATCTCAGGGGAGAGCGTGTTGACCCCCGCCGTCTCGAGCCATGCCGTTCCCCACGCGGTCAGGTCGCGCCCGCTCGCGGCCTCGAGCTCGGCCATGAGGTCGCCGAGCTCGGTGTTGCCCCAGGCGTGCTTGGCGAAGTACCGGCGGACGCCCTCCATGAAGTGCTCCTGGCCCACCCACGCGACTAGCTGCTTGAGCACGGAGGCGCCCTTGGCGTAGGTAATGCCGTCGAAGTTGACCTCGACGTCCGCAAGGTCCCTGATGTCGGCGAAGATCGGGTGCGTGGTCGGAAGCTGGTCCTGGCGGTAGGCCCAGGACTTCTCGACGGAGGCGAATGTCGTCCACGCGTGGCGGAAGTCGGTGCCCTCGGCGGCGGCGAGGTGGGACATGAACTCCGCGAAGGATTCGTTGAGCCACAGGTCATTCCACCAGCGCATCGTCACGAGGTCCCCGAACCACATATGGGCGAGCTCGTGCAGGACCGTGATGGCCCGGCGCTCCACGGTGGCCTGGGTCGGCTTGGACCGGAACACGTAGCTCTCGAGGATTGTCACGGCGCCAGCATTCTCCATGGCGCCAGCGTTGAACTCCGGGACGAACAGCTGGTCGTACTTCTCGAACGGGTACTCGCACCCGAACTCGCGCTCGTAGAACGCGAACCCGGCCTTCGTGATCCCGAAGATGTTCTGCGCGTCGAGGTACTGGATGAGGGACTTCCGCGCGAAGATCCCGAGAGGAACGGTCCTGCCGGCCGAGTTCACGAGCGAGTCGGTGACGCTCTCGTAGGGCCCGGCGATGAGCGCCGTGATGTAGCTCGAGAGCCGCGGCGTCGGTGCGAACTCCCATCTGGACGCCGCGTCCTCGCCGGCCACGCGGACGGGCACCGGCGTGGGGGAGTTGGAGACGACCTCCCAGTGCGACGGCGCCGTCACGGTGAACTGGAACTGGGCCTTGAGGTCGGGCTGCTCGAAGACGGCGAACATGCGGCGGGAGTCGGGCACCTCGAACTGCGAGTAGAGGTACACCTCGCCGTCCACGGGGTCGACGAACCGGTGCAGGCCCTCGCCCGTGTTCATGTAGAGCGCGTCAGCATCGACCACGAGCTCATTCTCGGCCTGGAGGGAGGGGAGCTGGATGCGGACACCGTCGCTGACCCGCGCTGTGTCGAGCGAGGTCCCGTTGAGCGTCACCGAGCGCACCTCGGCGGTGATGGCATCGATGAAGGACGCCGCGCCCTCCGCCGCTGAGAAGCGCACCGTGGTGCGCGATCCGAAGACGCGGTCGCCGCGCGTGAGGTCGAGCTCGACATGATAGCTCTCGACGTGCCGAATGGCCTCAGCCCTCTCGATGGCTTCCGAGCGGGTGAGATTCGTCCCTGGCATGTGCCCTCCAAGCGTGTACTGCGTGCAGTGATCCGCGTGGCGGGAATCACTTTTGAAGTTATTGTTTCATGTCGGTGCCGCTGCAAGCCAGCGTCTCTGTGTGCGAACTGTGACTATCACGTGAAGTAGCGTTGTGGCTATGTCCGACGTTTCTGAGAAGAGATGGGATCGGAAGGCGCTCCGCTTCGCCGTCGGATACCCCGTCCTCCTCGCGATCGGGTTCGGCCTCGCGTCGCTGACCTTCCGCGGACGCGTCCCCGAGCCCGTCGCATGGCTCTGGGATGCCGACGGCGGCCGGGCGTTTGTGCCGTTCATCGGGTACCTGGTCGGGGGCGCCGTTCTTGTCGCGGTCGTAGGGGCTGCGCTGTGCCTACAGGCAGCGCTCCTCTCACGGCCGCCGATCTCCCGGCGGATCTTCATGGCAGGCGGAGTGGGGATGTCGATGTTCCTCACGACGGTGCTCGCCTCGGGTCTCATCGGCCAGGACGGGATCCGGGACGCGCGCGATTCCCATCCCGACCCGATCGTCCTGGCGATGGGTTCCGGTGCGACGGTCGCGTTCGCCGTCGTGATGCTCTTCGCCTTCAAGCCGGACGAGCAGTGGAGCCCGCGCGATCAGGAAGCACTCCTGGAGGTCCTCGAGCCCGACCGTGCGGCCTCGACGTTCTCCTACTGGGCCCATGCGCGCTCCTCCGTGTTCGTGATGCTGGGCATCATCGGGATCTCGGTCTCGCTGCTCCTGCTCGTCGTCTCCCCGTGGATCTCGCTGGCCTTGACGCTTGCCGCGCTTCTCGCAGCAGGGTCCCTCGTGGTGCGGGTCGCGGTGAGTCCCGAGACCGTGTCAGTGTTCCTGGCCGGCGTCGTGCCCGTCCTGAGGTTCAGCCCGGGCCGTGTGCTCCGCGCGGGCGCGGAGACAGTCGCTGCACGCCGGTTCGGGGGCTGGGGCTATCGGCGGAAGGGACCGGTCGTCTCGATTCTGGCCGCGAGTGGGGAGGCGGTGGAAGTGGTCCTCGACGACGGCCGCCGACTGACCTTCTCGGGCCGTGACGGGGACACCGCACGTCGCGTCGTCGACGTGCTCCGTGCGGCCGCCGGCGCGTAGGCTGGAGCCCAGTGCCTACCGCGAGAGAGAGGAACGCCGTGCCCAAGCCGCGCGTCCACATTGCCACCGACCATGCCGGGATGGAGCTGTCCGCGCACCTCGTGGCACACCTCCGTGGCCAGGGGTTCGACGTCGTGGACCACGGACCCATGGACTATGACCCGCTCGACGACTACCCGTCGTTCTGCATCAAGGCCGCCCTCGCCGTCGTCACCGACCAGGAAGCTGGCACCCACGCCCTCGGGATCGTGCTGGGCGGCTCGGGCAACGGCGAGCAGATCGCTGCGAACAAGGTCCGCGGCGTGCGCGCGGCGCTCGCCTGGAACCTCGAGACGGCCCGGCTCGCGCGCGAGCACAACGACGCCAACGTCGTGGCGGTCGGCGGCCGCCAGCACACCGTGGACGAGGCGACGCTGCTCATCGAGGCGTTCCTGGCCGAGCCCTTCAGCGAGGACGAGCGTCATGTGCGCCGCATCGGCAAGATTGCGGCGTACGAGATGACTGGCGAGATCGTCTAGCAGAATCGGCCCAGCGGTGCCCGAAGGCCACTCCATCCACCGGCTCGCCCGCCAGTTCTCCGACGTGTTCCTGGGGCAGCGGCTTGCAGTTTCGAGCCCGCAGGGGCGGTTCGGCGACGGTGCGGCGCTCTTGGACGGGCGCGTCGTCGAATCGGCGTCCGCCCACGGCAAGCAGCTCTTCCTCGACTTCGAGGGCGGGCTCGTCCTCAGGGTTCATCTGGGCCTCTACGGTGCGTGGGACTTCGGCGGAGACGAGACGTTCGCGGGCGCCTCGAGCATCGGGGCCCCACGCCGCGTAGGGGAGCGGGAGATCGCGGACGACGGTGGCACCCGGCTCAGCGCCGCACCGCCCCCTCCGCGCGGGGCGGTCCGCGCACGGCTCGTGTCCGACCACGGGTGGGCCGACCTGCGCGGCGCGAGCACGTGCACCGTCGAGACCGTGGCCGAGGCGCTGGCCGTGAGGGACCGGCTCGGGCCCGATCCCTTGGCGGGGCGGGTTCCAGGACAGGGCAGGGGGAGGGGGCCAGGGGAGGAGAAGCCCGGCGACGACGGCGAGGAGTTCGCCCGCCGGATCACCCGCCGTCGGACGCCAGTCGCGCGGCTCCTCATGGAGCAGGACATCGTTGCCGGGATCGGCAACGTCTACCGTGCGGAGCTCCTATACCGCGCAAGGATCGACCCCGCCACACCGGGTACAGACCTTGGCGCCGACCGGGCCGCCGCGCTGTGGCGGGACGCAGCCGCGACGATGTCCCAGGGCGTCCGCGACGGCCGCATCGTCACGACAGACCCGGCGCTGTGGACGGATGGTCCGGACACTCTGCCAGCGCCCGTGGAGGCGCATTATGTCTACAGGCGCCATGGGCTCGCATGCCGAACCTGCGGTACCGCTGTGATGCTGGCCGAGGAGGCGGGCCGGAAGCTCTACTGGTGCCCCCGCTGCCAGAGTTGACGGAAAGGCTCGCGGATGATCGCTGATTTGACGTCGCCGATTTGACACGCGCGTCCGGGTTCGCTTTAGTGAGAGGGCCCTCGCGGCCGTAGCTCAATGGTAGAGCCTCAGTCTTCCAAACTGATTACGCGGGTTCGATTCCCGTCGGCCGCTCCGCGACACGGGCCTCTCCGACAGGAGAGGCCCGTTGCCATTCCCGGGGGCGGATGTGCATCGGCCGATCCCGTCACGGTATCGTGGTCTGTGCACTAGACCGGGGTGTAGCTCAGCTTGGCTAGAGCGCCTGCTTTGGGAGCAGGAAGTCGCAGGTTCAAATCCTGTCACCCCGACAGTCGCGTCCTGAGTCACGTGACCAGGGCAGTACCCCCTATCCGACCATCCAGGAGAGCCACGCTGTGAAGAGCGCTGCCGAGAACCTCAGCCCCACCCGGGTCAAGCTCAACGTCGAGGTGACCCTCGACGAGCTGAAGCCGAACATCGATGCCGCCTACAAGGCCGTGGCCGAGCAGATCCAGGTCCCGGGCTTCCGCAAGGGCAAGGTCCCGGCCCGCATCGTCGACCAGCGCGTTGGCCGGGGCTACGTCCTCGAGACCGCGATCAACGAGGGCCTCAACGACTGGTACCAGCAGGCCGTCGCCGAGACCGGCATCCGCCCGCTGTCGCGCCCCGATGTCGAGATCTCCGAGGTTCCCGACCCGGCGGCCACCGAGGGGGAGCTCAAGTTCACGGTCGAGGTGGACGTGCGTCCCGAGATCGAGCTCCCCGACTACGAGAACCTCAAGGTCGAGGTCGCTGCCGCCGAAGCAGGCGACGACGACGTCCAGACTGCCCTTGACGAGCTCCGCGGCCGGTTCGGCACGCTCAAGCCCGTCGAGCGCCCCGCGGCGGCAGAGGACTTCCTGACCATCGACATCAGCGCGAACGTCGGTGACGAGGAGGTCGACTCGGCCTCGGGTCTCTCCTACCAGGTCGGCTCCGGCACGATGCTCGAAGGCATGGACGAGGCCGTGACCGGCCTTTCCGCGGGCGAGGAGTCCGTTTTCGAGACCAAGCTGGCCGGCGGCGAGCACGCAGGCGAAACCGCCTCCGTGACCGTCAAGGTGACGGCCGTGAAGGAGCGCGAGCTCCCCGAGGCCGACGACGACTTCGCGCAGCTCGCGTCCGAGTTCGACACGATCGACGAACTCCGCGGGGACCTGGCCAAGCAGGCCTCCCAGTCCAAGGTCGTCTCGCAGGGCGTCGAGGCCCGTGACAAGGTGCTCGACAAGCTCGTTGAGCTGGTCGAGGTCCCGGTCCCGGACAGCGTCGTCACCGAGCAGGTTGACGCGCACTTCAACCCGGCCAACAGCGAGCACGCGGCCGACGAGGACCACGACACCGAGGAGCACCGCGCCGAGGTCAAGGCCAACACGGAGCGAGCCTTCAAGAACGAGGTCATCCTCGACGCGATTGCCGACAAGGAGGAGATCGGTGTCTCCCAGTCGGAGCTCATCGAGTACCTCGTGACCACCGCTGGCCAGTACGGCATGGACCCGAACCAGTTCGCCCAGATCATGGACCAGTCCGGCCAGGTGCCGATGATGGTCGGCGAGGTCCGCCGCCGCAAGGCGCTCGCCGCCGTCCTGGGCAAGGCCGAGGTCACTGACTCGGAGGGCAATGCCGTCGATCTGAGCGAGTTCGTGCGCCCGCTCGACGAAGAGCCCGCTGAGGCGTCCGAGGTCCTCGAGGCCGCTGACAGCGATGCCTCCGACGTCGTTCCGAGCGACGACCCGGCGTCCGTGAAGTTCTGATCTGAGCCGATTCCGGCTGCGGCACGAGGCCGCCGTTCGATGCCCTCTGGGGCATGGACGGCGGCCTCTGTGCATCCCCGATCGGCACCGCCATGCGCTTGAAGCGAACAGTGAGCTGGCGCGGAACAAAGCGCTGCTGAAAACGGCTAGTGTCCCTGTAGAAGCAACTAGCCCAGTGCATCTGATGGAGAGGTATCGCACAATGCAGCAGGAGAACTCGCCGAGCATGGCCGGGCCGGCCGAGGGGAACGGTCAGGACTACATCTACCAGCGCCTCCTCAAGGAGCGCATCATCTGGCTCGGCTCCGAGGTTCGCGACGACAACGCGAACGCCATCTGCTCCCAGCTCCTCCTCCTGTCCGCGGAGGACCCGGAGAAGGACATCTACCTCTACATCAACTCCCCTGGAGGGTCGGTCACCGCCGGTATGGCGATCTACGACACGATGCAGTTCATCCCGAACGACGTCGTGACCGTTGCCACCGGCCTCGCGGCCTCGATGGGGCAGTTCCTGCTCTCATCGGGTACCAAGGGCAAGCGCTACGCCACCCCGCACGCCCGTATCCTCATGCACCAGCCGTCCGGCGGGATCGGGGGCACTGCCTCGGACATCAAGATCCAGGCGGAGCTCATCCTGCACATGAAGCGGGTCATGGCTGAGCTCACGGCGGAGCAGACCGGCAGGTCGGTCGAGCAGATCCTCAAGGACAACGACCGCGACAAGTGGTTCACGGCGACCGAGGCGCTCGAGTACGGATTCTTCGACAAGATCGCCGAGCGTGCCGGGCACGTGTCCGGCGGCGGCGGGACCACCAAGTAAGAGACGCCTGGACTACAAGGAGCATCAGATGAACTACAGCATGGGCGTCAACCCAGCCAGCCTTCCCTCGAGCCGCTACGTCCTCCCGCAGTTCGAGGAGCGCACCCCGTATGGGTTCAAGCGCCAGGATCCGTACACGAAGCTCTTCGAGGACCGGATCATCTTCATGGGCGTTCAGGTCGATGACGCCTCCGCGGATGACATCATGGCCCAGCTCCTCGTCCTCGAGGCGAACGACCCCGACCGTGACATCACGATGTACATCAACTCCCCGGGCGGCTCGTTCACGGCCATGACAGCCATCTACGACACGATGCAATTCATCCGCCCGGAGATCCAGACGGTGTGCCTCGGCATGGCGGCCTCCGCAGCGGCGGTCCTGCTCGCGGCCGGCACGCCGGGCAAGCGTCTGGCCCTGCCGAACTCGACCGTCATGATCCACCAGCCGTCCCTGTCTGGCGGGTCAGGCGGCCAGGCGACTGACCTCGAGATCCAGGCACGCGAGGTGCTTCGGATGCGCGAGTGGCTCGAGAACACGTGGGCGAAGCACACGAACAAGACCCCGGAGGAGATCAGCGCGGACATCGAGCGCGACAAGTTCCTCACGGCTGCTGAGGCCAAGGACTACGGACTCGTTGACGAGGTGCTCGAGTCGCGCAAGATCCGCCAGAGCGCGATCACCCGCTGACGGGGCACTCCCGCAGAGGCATCTCGCCGGCCTGAGCCGTCACCGCAGCGCCGGTGTCCGGGAATCCCGGGCACCGGCGCCGTGTCGCTGTGGTGCATCTGCGACGACTGTCGGCGTCGTGGCCTACAGTGGGATGGTCAAAGGCTTCTTCAGGAAGGGAACCTACGAATGGCGCGCATTGGCGAGAGCGCAGACCTGCTGAAGTGCTCCTTCTGCGGTAAGAGCCAGAAGCAGGTCCGTAAACTCATTGCAGGTCCGGGTGTGTACATCTGCGATGAATGCATCGAGCTGTGCAACGAGATCATCGAAGAGGAACTCGCCGAGGTCTCGGATCTCGGATCGTTCGAGCTGCCCAAGCCGCGTGAGATCTTCGACTTCCTGCAGGAGTACGTCATCGGGCAGGAACCGGCCAAGCGGTCGCTCGCCGTCGCCGTGTACAACCACTACAAGCGCATCCAGTCGGGGCACGCGACCAAGGGCAGTTCCCTCGCGGAGGCCCACGACGACGTCGAGATCGCAAAGTCGAACATCCTCCTCATCGGCCCGACCGGCTGCGGCAAGACCTATCTGGCCCAGACGCTGGCCCGTCGGCTCAATGTGCCTTTCGCCGTCGCCGACGCGACCGCGCTGACCGAGGCGGGCTACGTCGGCGAGGACGTCGAGAACATCCTCCTCAAGCTCATCCAGGCCGCGGACTACGACGTCAAGAAGGCCGAGCAGGGGATCATCTACATCGACGAGATTGACAAGATCTCGCGCAAGAGCGAGAACCCGTCAATCACACGCGATGTCTCGGGAGAGGGCGTCCAGCAGGCGCTCCTGAAGATCCTCGAGGGCACTGTGGCCTCGGTTCCGCCGCAGGGCGGCAGGAAGCATCCGCATCAGGAATTCATCCAGATCGACACGACCAACGTGCTCTTCATCGTGGCAGGGGCCTTCGCGGGGCTCGAGGACATCATCGGGCAGCGCGCAGGCAAGAAGGGCATCGGCTTCGGCGCACCCCTCAGCTCGCTCACGGCCAAGGAGAGCTCCTACGCCGACGTCATGCCCGAGGATCTCCTCAAGTTCGGCCTCATCCCGGAGTTCATCGGCCGCCTCCCAGTCATCACCACTGTGGAGAATCTCGACCGCGCCGCTCTCATGCAGATCCTCACGGTGCCCAAGAACGCTCTGGTCAAGCAGTACGAGAAGATGTTCCAGCTCGACGGCGTCGAGCTTCATTTCGACGCCGGCGCCCTCGAGGCGATTGCCGATCTCGCCCTCGACCGGGGTACCGGCGCGCGCGGTCTCAGGGCGATCCTCGAGGAAGTCCTCCTGCCCGTCATGTTCGATCTGCCCAGCCGTGATGACATCGCGAGCGTCGTGATCACGAAGGGTGTGGTGGTGGGTGGCGAGGAGCCGACACTCATTCCCCACAGCGTCGTCGCCAAGCGTCGCAACAAGTCCGCCTGAGCCCGGCACGTGCCCGCACCTGAGCGGGGGCGCGCCTCTTCATGCCTTTTCGAGGAGCCGTCATGTCCACAGATTCCGTGCAGATTCCAGCCGAGGCCGGGACCGCGCAGAAGCAGAAGGCCGACTTCTGGTTCGACCCCGCGTGTCCCTTCGCCTGGGCGACCTCGCGGTGGATCGGCGAGGTAGAGAAGGTCCGGGACATCGAGACGGAGTGGCATGTCATGAGCCTCTCGGTCCTGAACGAGGGCCGCGAACTCGATCATGACTACATGCGGGCGATGGACGAGAACTGGGGGCCGGTGCGCGTGATCATCGCGGCGGCTGAGCTCCACGGATCAGAGAACATCAAGCCCCTCTATGACGCCATGGGCACGCTCATCCACCAGGAGAAGGTCAACGACCGGCCGGAGGTGATCCGTCGGGCCCTCGAGCAGGTGGGCCTCCCGGCGGAGTTGGCCGGATACGCAGACTCGGACGAATACGATCCCCAGCTTCGGGCGAGCCACAGGTCCGGTATCGAGCGGGTGGGACAAGACGTCGGTACCCCGATCGTTGCCTTCAACGGCACCGCGTTCTTCGGCCCGGTCATTACCCGGATACCGCGGGGCGAGGAGGCGGGGAAACTGTGGGACGCCGCCGTCGGACTCGCTTCGTTCCCGCACTTCTTCGAGCTCAAGCGGACCCGCACCGAGCGCCCGTCGGCCCTCTGACGCCGCGTCAAGGGGTACTCCCCTGAACTACCGCTCTGTAGTTCACGCAACCCCCTTGCCTCCGGCTTTGGCCGATATCACAATGGGAGGTACCTCATCCGCAAGGATGAGGACGTGGAAACCGAAGACCCAGTGACAGTCGATCGGCGCAGCCTCAGGCAAAGCCGGCGACTGGCCGCCAGTGACGAGACGGCAAGACCTGGATGCCGAGGAGTCCACCAGACTGCGAGAACGTCACCGAGCAGCCGAAAAGTCGAAGCCCCACCAACGCGACATACGCTGATGGGGCTTCCCCTTTGCCCAGATCCGGTGTGCCCAGGTCCGGCCGGGCCTTCTCCAGTTAGCCCTCCGCGGGCGCGAGCTCGACCTCGCTCACGGTGAGCTCCCCGGCACCGTCGCGCAATTCGATCGTGCGGGCGTTAGCGGCCGCACGCAAATCGCCGAGGCCCGCCTCGAGCTTCGAAAGCAGCTCTGCCGGTGCCGCGACGACGGCGGTGAGCACTTCGGTGCGCTGCTTCACCTTGGCCTCGGACTTGGCCTTACGGATGCCAGAGAGCGCTTGGCCGACGACCGGGAGCATGCCGCGGTCACCGTCGGCGACCCGCACGGGCGCAGGCCACGCCGCACGGTGCACTGAACCGGTACGCCACCAGCTCCACACCTCGTCGGTGGCAAACGGGAGCACCGGTGCGAAGAGCCGCAGGATCGCATCCAGAGTCGTTGCGAGGGCCGCGAGCACCGAAGCCTTCTGTTCCTCGCCCTGCGCGCCGTAGGCGCGGTCCTTGATGAGCTCGACGTAGTCGTCGGTGAACTGCCAGAAGAACGCCTCGGTCAGCTGGAGGGCGCGTGCCGGATCGTAGGCGGCGAAGGCCTCGCCAGCCTGCTCGACGACACCTGAGAGCTGCGCAAGGAGAGCACGGTCCAGAGGGTTGACGAGGACGGGATCCGTGCCATCCGTCAGCACGGTCTCCGCCGTCGCTCCGAGACCCAGCACGAACTTGGACGCATTGAGGATCTTGATGGCGAGTCGCCGCCCGATCTTCATCTGAGCGACCTCGAAGGCCGTGTCGGCGCCCAGCTTGGCCGAGGCCGCCCAGTACCGCACCGCGTCCGCGCCGAACTCCTCGAGGATGTCCGTCGGAACCACAACGTTGCCCTTGGACTTCGACATCTTCTTCCGGTCCGGGTCGAGGACCCAGCCCGAGATGGCCGCGTGCTTCCAGGGAACCGTGCCGTGGAGCTCCTCTCCGCGGACCACCGTGGAGAACAGCCAGGTGCGGATGATCTCGTGGGCCTGCGGCCTCAGGTCGAAGGGGAAGACGTTGGCGAAGAACGCGTCGTCACGGCTCCAGCGGCCGACGATCTGCGGGGTGAGGGAGGACGTCGCCCAGGTGTCGAGAACGTCGGGGTCACCTGTGAAGCCGCCCGGGACACCACGCTGCGATTCGTCGAACCCGGGCGCCGTTTCGGCAACAGGGTCGACCGGAAGCGCGGAATCATCCGGGACGATCGGGTTCTCGTAGTCGGGGTTCCCCTCGGTGTCGAGGGCGTACCAGACCGGGATCGGCACACCGAAGAAGCGCTGGCGAGAGACGAGCCAGTCGCCGTTGAGGCCGCCCACCCAGTTGTCGTAGCGCGAGTGCATGAAGGCGGGGTGCCACTCGAGCTCGCGGCCGCGGGCCAGGAACGTGGCGCGGCGATGCTCGTCGCGGCCGCCGTTGCGGATGTACCACTGGCGCGACGTGACGACCTCGAGGGGCTTGTCGCCCTTCTCGTAGAAGTTCACGGGGTGGAGGATCTTCTTGGGCTCGCCATCGAGGAGCCCGCGCTCGGAGAGCATCTCGACGACGGCTTCCTTCGCAGAGAACGCGGTCTTGCCCGCGATCCGGGCGTAGGCGGCCCTGCCGTCCTCGCTCGTGATCCACTCGGGGGCCTCGCCGGCCAGCCTGCCGTCGCGTCCGATGATGGCGCGGGTGGGGAGCTGGAGTTCGCGCCACCACGTGACGTCGGTGAGGTCGCCGAAGGTGCAGACCATGGCGACGCCCGAGCCTTTGTCCGGCTTCGCGAGCGGGTGCGCCCGCACCTCTACCTCGACGCCGAACAGCGGGGAGGTCACCTTCGTGCCGAAGAGGTGCTGGTAGCGCTCGTCGTCAGGGTGCGCCACGAGGGCGGCGCAGGCGGCCAGGAGTTCGGGGCGGGTGGTCTCGATGTGCACGGGGTCGCCGTCGTGCGTCGTGAAGGCGTAGCGGTAATACGCGCCGGGAACCTCGCGGTCCTCGAGCTCCGCCTGGGCCACTGCCGTGCGGAAGGTCACGTCCCACAAGGTGGGCGCCTCGGCCAGATACGCGTCGCCGGCGGCGAAGTTCTTCAGGAAGGCCCGCTGGGCGACGCCGCGGGAGGCATCGTCGATCGTGCGGTACGTCATGTCCCAGTCGACCGAGAGGCCGAGCGTCTTGAACAGGTTCTCGAAGACCTTCTCGTCCTCGACCGCGAGTTCCTCGCACAGCTCGATGAAGTTCCGGCGCGAGACGACGTCGAAGTCGCGCTGGTTCTTGGCCGGCTGCGCGGGCGGGCGGTATGCGTCGTTGTACGGAATGGCCGGATCGCAGCGGACGCCGTAGTAGTTCTGCACGCGGCGCTCGGTGGGCAGGCCGTTGTCGTCCCACCCCATGGGGTAGAAGACGTTCTTGCCCGTCATGCGCTGGTAGCGCGCGAGGAGGTCCGCCTGCGTGTAGGAGAACATGTGCCCGACGTGGAGCGAACCGGACGCCGTGGGCGGGGGAGTGTCGATCGAGTAGACCTCGCCGCGGGTGGTCTCGGGGTTGAACCGGTAGGTTCCCTCGGAGTCCCAGCGCTGCGTGAGCTTGGTCTCGAGGCCCTCGAGGGCGGGCTTGTCGGGGACGTTGGTCGGGGTGCTGCCGGGCGTGTCTGTACCCGTGATGGCTGCTTCAGGCATGCCACTGATTGTTCCATGCTTTTCCGTGCCGGTTCCGGTTCCGCTGCCGGTCCATGGCCCGTGCGGGCGGAGCGGCCTAGCATGGCAGCATGGCCAGGATCACGATCCGCCGGGTGTACGAGCCTTCCCCGGAGGGCGTCTTCAGGATTCTCGTGGACAGGCTGTGGCCCCGCGGCCTGAGCAAGGAGGCAGCCGCCGTCGATCTCTGGCTCAAGGAGGTGGGCCCCTCGACCGAGCTGCGCACATGGTTCGGCCACGCTCCGGAGCGCTTCGAGGAGTTCGCCGCGAAGTACCGCGCTGAGCTGGAGGGCTCCGAGGCCTACGCAGAACTCAAGCGGGCAGTAGCGGACCACAGCACGGCGGAACTCGTCTACTCGGCGCACGACACCGAACACAACCAGGCGGTGGTCCTCGCCGGGCTGCTCGGCGATCTCTGATCCGCTGGCCGCACGTTCTCTGCCGCGGGTAGGTTGGGCCTATGACGACTGCGCACCACAGCACTGAAGACGAGAAGCGTTCCGCCGTTGTGACGGGCGCGAGCACCGGGATCGGCGAGGCGACCGTGCGGGCTCTCGCCGCGGGGGGCTGGCAGGTCTACGCCGTTGCGCGCCGCGCGGAGCGGCTCGAAGCGCTCGCGGCGCAGACCGGAGCGATCCCGGTTGCAGCGGATATCGCCGAGGACGACGACGTCGCGCGCCTCCTCGAGGCGGTCACGGCGGGCGGCGGCGCGGACACCCTCATCAACATCGCTGGTGGTGCCCGCGGCACGGACTGGATCGCGGAGGCCAAGACCGAGGACTGGGAGTGGATGCTCCGGGCCAACGTGATCGGCACGATGAAGATCACGCGCGCCTTCCTGCCGATGCTCCGGGCGACCGGCAGGGGAACGGTCCTGAACCTCACCTCGGTCGCCGGGCTCGTCTCCTACGAGGGCGGCGGCGGCTACAACGCCGCCAAGTTCGCCGAGCGCGGCATGACACGCGCCCTGCGCCTCGAGGAGGCCGAGCACAACGTCCGCGTCATCGAGGTCCTCCCCGGGCTCGTCAAGACGGAGGAGTTCACGCTCAGGCGGCTCGGCGGCGATGCCGACGCTGCCGAGAAGGTGTACGCGGGTGTCGAGGAGCCCCTGACCGCCGAGGACGTGGCCGACGTCGTGCGCTATGCAGTCACGGTCCCGCACCACATCAATCTCGATGAGATTGTGATCCGCCCCGTGGCCCAGGCCGCGGCCCACAAGCTCATCCGCAGGGGCGCGTAACTCGGCGAGGAGTTGAGGCGCTCAGGGCTCATGCCCCGAGGGCCGATCGGGCCAGCGCCGCATGCGGGGGCGGCCGACGACCGGGCGCGAGGTGGGTCGCGGGCAGGAGGAGGGCTGTAAGCCTCGACGGCATGCGCGGGAGGAAGGCCTCGACCTCGAAGCCATCGGCGCACAGTCCTGCCCGGAGCCAGCCGCCCGCGCGGTGCGCGAGGGACATCATCGTGGCGATTCCGCGACCGGGACGGACAATCTGGCCCATGGCCGTTTCGCCGGGCACGTTGACCATCCGGACGGTGAGCCCGTCAGGCTGCCACATGATCTCGAGCGCGACGGCATCGGACGTGTCGGCGTGCTGCGCCGCGTTGTCGATGGCGGTGGCAAGGATCGCTCGGGCGGCCACCCGGGATGACCGCGGCAGCCGGATGGGGCGGCCCGTGTGGGCCATCTCGAGGCGGAGCCCGGCGAGGACGGCCGCTTCTACCCAATCGGCCGCCGATGCCAGGGTCGGCAGCAGAGGGGTTGGAATGGTTCGCATCATGGACTCCTTTCGGGACGAGCTGATTCCATTGTGGTCGGCTCCACCGAATTATTCCAGCGATTGGAAATATTTTCTTTCGACACACCCGAATGGGAGTGCGTAGACTTGACACCAAAGCTTTGACCCGGCAATCACCGGTGAGCTTCCGGAAGAACAGCTCCGTCCCCGGATGGCGGGGAGCCTCGGCACGGGGAGAGCCCAGTAGAACCGGACGGTCAGGCCCGTCACCGCCGTCAACGAGAGGTCTGGCCTTGGTGCGCCCAGGGCCGGCAAGTGAGGTGGTACCGCGGTGCCGCCCGGCAGATCCGGGTGAACGCCGTCCTCGCATCCAGCAGCATGAAGCGAGCCAGGATCCGAGTGAGCGTGTACCCCAAGGCCACTGCAGAACCCGCACGAGACGCGACGGCCCCCGACCAGCCGGGCACCGCGGCGTCGACCGCCGTGCGCTTTCCCGAGCTCGAGGAGCGCATCCTCAAGTACTGGGACGAGGACGGGACCTTCCAGGCGTCGATCGACAACCGCGACGCGGGACGCGACGGCGCCAATGAGTTCGTCTTCTACGACGGCCCCCCTTTCGCCAACGGGCTCCCGCACTACGGACACCTCCTCACGGGCTACGCGAAGGACCTCGTGGCGCGCTACCAGACGCAGCGCGGCAGGCGCGTCGAGAGGCGCTTCGGCTGGGACACGCACGGCCTGCCCGCCGAGCTCGAGGCGATGAAGCAGCTGGGGATGACCCAGAAGTCGGACATCGACGCGATGGGCATCGACAAGTTCAACGAAGCCTGCCGGACTTCGGTTCTGAAGTACACCCATGAGTGGGAGGCGTACGTCAAGCGCCAGGCCCGTTGGGTCGACTTCGAGAACGACTACAAGACGCTCAATGTCGAGTACATGGAGTCCGTCATGTGGGCGTTCAAGACCCTCCACGAGAAGGGCCTCACGTACAGCGGCTACCGCGTGCTGCCGTACTGCTGGAACGACGAGACGCCGCTGTCCAACCACGAGCTGCGCATGGATGACGACGTCTACAAGAACCGCCAGGACCAGACGGTGACCGTGACGTTCCCGTTGGTCGCCGGGGAGTCCGAGGTGTCCCGGGAGCTCGCGGGCGTCCTCGCGCTCGCCTGGACCACCACGCCGTGGACGCTGCCCACGAACTCGGCGCTCGCCGTCGGGCCAGAGGTGCGCTACGCCGTCGTGCCCCTGGGACCCGCGGAGGGGAAGGCGCAGGGCGTGTCCGCCTTTGCGCCGGGGACGCGCTTCCTCCTCGCGGAGGATCTCCTCGGCTCCTACGCGAGGGATCTCGGGTACGACGACGCGGCTGCCGCATCCGAAGCTGTCGAGCGCACCTACCTCGGCACAGAACTCGACGGGGTCCGGTACGAGCCGCTCTGGGACTACTTCGCGAACGCCGAGGTGTACGGCACCCAGAACGCGTGGCAGATCCTCGTCGCCGACTACGTCACGACGACCGACGGCACCGGAATCGTGCACCAGGCGCCCGCCTACGGCGAGGACGACCAGAAGGTCTGTGAGGCCGCGGGCATCCCCGTGATCCTGTCCGTGGACGACGGCGCGCGCTTCCTGCCGCTCTTTGCCTCCGATGAGACGTCTCCGCTCGGGGAGATCGTGGGCCAGCAGGTCTTCGACGCCAACAAGCCCATCACCAGGGTGCTGCGCGAGCAGGGGCGCCTGCTGAAGCAGGCCAGCTATGTGCACAGCTATCCGCATTGCTGGCGCTGCCGGAAGCCGCTCATCTATCGGGCGGTGGCCTCCTGGTACGTGCAGGTCACCCAGTTCAAGGACCGCATGGTCGAGCTGAACGAGCAGATCAACTGGATCCCCGGCAACGTCAAGCATGGCCAGTTCGGCAAATGGCTCGAGAACGCGCGCGACTGGTCGATCTCCCGCAACCGCTATTGGGGCTCGCCGATCCCCGTCTGGGTCTCGGACAACCCCGAATACCCGCGCACCGATGTCTACGGCTCCCTCGCCGAGCTGGAGGCCGACTTCGGCAGGCTCCCGCTCAACCACGAGGGCCAGCCAGACCTGCACCGCCCGTTCATCGACGAGCTCACGCGCTCCAACCCGGACGACCCCACGGGCCAGTCCACGATGCGGCGCGTCGCGGACGTCCTGGACGTGTGGTTCGACTCCGGCTCGATGCCCTACGCGCAGGTCCACTACCCGATGGAGAACCAGCACTGGTTCGAGACCCACAACCCGGCGGACTTCATCGTCGAGTACATCGGCCAGACTCGCGGCTGGTTCTACCTTCTGCACGTCCTCGCGACCGCGCTCTTCGACCGCCCTGCGTTCCGCAACGTCATCAGCCACGGGATCGTCCTCGGTTCGGACGGACAGAAGATGTCCAAGAGCCTGCGCAACTACCCGGACGTCTCCGAGGTCCTTGACCGCGACGGTTCCGACGCGATGCGCTGGTTCCTCATGGCCAGCCCCATCCTGCGCGGCGGCAACCTCATCGTCACCGAGCAGGGAATCCGGGACGGCGTCCGCCAGGTCATCCTGCCGCTGTGGAACGTGTACAGCTTCTTCACGATGTACGCGAATGCTGCGCACAACACAGCGCACAACACAGCGCACAGCACAGCGCACGACGGCGGTGCTGCTCCGGGGGGCTACGATGCGGCGCTGCGCCATGACGGCTACACCGACCCGCTCGACCGCTACCTCATGGCCGAGACCGGGCGGCTCGTGGGAGCCATGCAGGAGCACCTCGACGGCTACGACATCTCGACGGCGTGCGACGCGCTGCGCGAGTACCTCGACATGCTCACCAACTGGTACGTCCGCCGCTCCCGCCAGCGGTTCTTCGATGAGGACCGTGACGCGTTCGATGCCCTCTACACGGCGCTCGAGGCCGTCTGCCGCCTGGCGGCGCCGCTCCTGCCGCTCGTGGCCGAGGAGATCTGGCGCGGGCTCACGGGCGGGCGTTCGGTCCACCTGACCGATTGGCCGGATGCGTCCGTCTTCGCCGACGATCCGGCGCTCGTGGCCCAGATGGACCGCACGCAGGCCGTGTGCTCGGCGGGTTCGTCCCTGCGCAAGGCCGCGAAGCTCCGGGTGCGGCTCCCGCTCCGGACGCTCACCGTCGTCGTGCCGAGCGCAGACGCGCTCAAGGGCTCGGAGACGGTGATCGCCGACGAGCTCAACCTCAAGTCCGTCCGGCTGCTCGACGCCGCCGAGGCAAGCGAGGAGGAGTTCGGGATCGAGCGGAGGCTCGTGGTCAACGCCCGCGCGGCCGGCCCGCGGCTGGGCAAGGGCGTGCAGCAGGCGATCAAGGGATCCAAGTCGGGGGACTGGTCCGTGGCCGACGACGGCACGGTCACCTCGGGCGGCCTCGCCCTCGAGCCGAACGAGTACACGCTCGAGACTGTGGTGGATCCGGAGAAGGCCGGCGAGCACGCGGCTGTCGCGATGCTGCCGGGCGGAGGGTTCGTGGTCCTCGACACCGAGGTGACCCCCGAGCTCGAGGCCGAGGGCCTGGCCCGCGACCTCGTCCGCACGGTGCAGCAGGCCCGCAAGGACGCCGACCTTGACGTGAGCGACCGCATCCGGGCGAGCATCACGGCCAGGAGGCACGTCATCGCCGCGGCCGAGGCCCACGTTGACCTCGTGAAGGGGGAGACCCTCGCGCTCGAACTGGAGCTGCTCGTGGCGGACGTCGACGCCACGGCGCTTGTCGAGCGTGTGCAGGCCGCGAATCTCGCGGTCGGAAGGGAGGCCAAGTGACCGAGAACACTGCCAGTACCCCCTCGGAGCCGACCACGGTCGAGGAGGTCTACGGGATCCTCCTGGGCCGCGCGCCGGAGAACAGGATGGAGCCCAGGCTCGCGCCGCTGTTCCGCGCGATGGACGTGCTCGGCGAGCCGAACAAGGCGTTCCCGATCATCCACATCACCGGCACGAACGGCAAGACGTCCACAGCCCGCATGATCGAGGCCGGGCTGCGCGCCCACGGCCTCCGCACCGGCAGGTACACGAGCCCGCATCTGTCCCGCGTGACGGAGCGGATCAGCATCGATGGTGCACCGGTGTCCGATGAGGCGTTCGTGCGGATCTGGAACGAGATCACGCCGTATCTGGACATCGTCGACGCCGAACTCGTCGCCGCCGGCGAGCCGCGCCTGACGTATTTCGAGTGCGTCACGATCCTCGGTTTCGCGGTCTTCGCCGACCAACCCGTCGACGTCGCTGTGATCGAGGTGGGCCTCGGCGGCATCACCGACGCCACCAACGTGGGCGACGGCGCGGTCTCCGTGGTCACGCCGATCTCGCTCGACCACACGGACCTGCTCGGCGACACGGTCGAGGACATCGCGCGGGAGAAGGCCGGCATCATCAAGCCGGGGGGTTTCCTCGTGAGCGCGGCCCAGCCGGCCGGCGCGGCCCAGATCCTTTTGGACAAGGCCCGCGAGGTCGGCGTTCCGTACCGGTTCGAGGGCGTCGAGTTCGGCGTCGAATCGCGGGCGCTCGCCGTCGGCGGCCAGATCGTGACCGTGCGCGGGCTCGCCGGCCGCTACGAGGACCTCGCGGTGCCGCTCCATGGGGCGCATCAGGCCGAGAACGCCGCGGTCGCCGTCGCTGCGCTCGAGGCCTTCTTCGGTGGGGGAGAGAAGGAGCTCAGCATCGATCTGCTCCGCGAGGGATTCGAGCAGGTGTCCTCGCCCGGCCGCCTGGAGGTGATCCGGACGTCCCCGACGATCATCGTCGACGCCGCCCACAACCCGGACGGCATCCGCGTGAGCGCCCGTGCGCTGACGGAGGCCTTCGACTTCTCGGGCCTCGTCGTCGTCCTGGGTGTGCTGCGCGAGAAGGACGCCGAGGAGATCCTGCGGACGCTCCAGGAGGAGTTCTCCGACCTCCCGGTCGAGTACTGCTTCACCCAGTCGGCATCGCCTCGCGCGATCCCGGCGGACGAGCTGGCCGAGCTCGCGCTCGACCTCGGCTACGACGAGGAGAGCATCCACGTCGCCGAGAAGCTCGACGACGCGATCGAGTACGCCGTCGAGCGCGCAGACGCGACGGGCGACTTCGGCGGGGGCGTCCTCATCACCGGGTCGATCACGGTGGTCGGCGAGGCCCGGACGCTGCTTGGGAAGGATGCTGCGTGATGGCCGGTCTCACGAGGGCCCAGCGCGAATGGCGGCCGGGGATGCCCAGGAAGCGCCGGTCAGTCCGGGTGATGTTCGCCTCGGTGCTGCTCCTGATGGAAGCGTTCGTGGTGTTCTTCGCGACCCTCGTCCTGTTCGGGCTGCGGGGGAGGGAGCTGGGCGCCGGGGCGATCCTCGGCGGCGGGCTCGGGCTCATGGTCGTGTTCATCCTCGCGTGCGCCGTGGTCTCACGGCCGTGGGGCCTCTGGGTGGGATGGGTCCTCCAGCTGGCCCTCCTCGCGCTTGGGTTCTTTGAGCCGATGATGTTCCTCGTCGGGGCGGTGCTGCTCGTCACCTGGTTCTTCACGATCCGCACGGGCGCTCGGCTCGACCGTGAGAACGCCCAGCGCGACCTAGAGCAGGCCGAGTGGGAGCGGGAGCACCCCGGGGGGCGTGATCAGTAGACTGGGCAGGAAACCAGCCGACTTCACCCAGGAGTACCTGTGACTACCGAACGCACCCTTGTTCTCGTCAAGCCGGACGGCGTCTCGCGCGGCCTGACCGGAGCCATCCTCGCCCGCGTCGAGGCGAAGGGGTACCGGCTCGCCGCCCTCGAGCAGCTCACCCCGGGCCGCGAGCTCCTCGCCGAGCACTACGCCGAGCACGAGGGCAAGCCCTTCTACGAGCCCCTCCTCGAGTTCATGGCGAGCGGTCCGGTGGTCGCGGCGATCTTCGAGGGGGAGCGCGTCATCGAAGCTTTCCGCTCGCTCGCCGGCGCCACGGATCCGACCGTCGCGGCTCCCGGGACCATCCGCGGGGACTTCGGCCGTGACTGGGGGCTCAAGGTCCAGCAGAATCTCGTCCACGGCTCGGACTCGCCGGAGTCGGCCGAGCGCGAGATCGCCATCTGGTTCTCCGCCTGACCCCTGCCTCCCCGCCAGCCGCCCTGGTGTTCCGGGTACGGCTCTCGCGCCGGTTCGGCATTGCGAGTACGACGACGGCCGGTGCCTTCCGCGTGGAAGGCGCCGGCCGTCGTCGTCCGCGTACCTGAAAGGGTTCAAGGCGCGCAGGACGTGTATCCGAGATGGATACCGGCGAAGTGCTACATGGTGGAGGGGATGAACATGTGGAGGAAGCGGAAGAAGATCGTGGCGATGACGGCCACGTAGCCGACGGCCACGATCACCCAGCCCCAGTCGGCGATGCCACGGGCCACACCGGCCGGCGCGGGGATGATGCCGTGGACGATGTTGCGGATTGTGGTCCAGACGAACATCGGGATCGTCATCGACCACACGACCATGCACAGCGGGCACAGGATCCCGATTGAGTAGAGGGCCTGGCTCCACAGCCACACGACGAATACGAAGCCGAGCGTGACGCCGATCTGCAGGCCGATCCAGAACCACCGTGCGAACGCCGCCCCCGAGAGGATGGCCATGGCCACCGTGGTCGTGACCGCGAAGGCCACGATGCCGATGAACATGTTCGGGAATCCGAAGAGGGAACTCTGCCACGTGCTCATGACCTCGCCGCACGAGACCCACGGATTCACGTCGCAGATCGTCGTGTGAGCCGGATTGATGAGCTTCTCGAGCTTCTCGAGGACCAGATCGCCCGAGGCGAGCCAGCCGACCACGCTCGTGATCAGGAGGAGCCAGGCGAACGGCTTGGCACGCGTCATGACGTGGACGGCGGAATCCTGCGGGTCAGCGCCACTGCGGTCTGCTGTAGACGGAACGCTGCTGCGTTCGGTGGCCGGGTTGGCCCGGCTGGCGCTGGTCTGGGGGGTCATGGAGGTCCTTCCTGGCCGGATGACTTCGATTCTAGGCGGGCCGTCTGGGCGGCGGCTGGGTCGTGGGACCCGAACCCCGCTCGTGCCGTCCGCGCCGAGACATCCCGCGCCCTGTGAAGTCTCGTGTCCTTGGGGTGGGCCGCGGCATGATGTGAGAGGCCGTGTGAGACAATGCCATTGGCCGGACACTGTCCCACATGCAGTGCCCGGTCAGGTGCACAGCGAGAAGACCGCCGGCCCAGACCCCGTCCGGATCCACCGATCCTGACCGGGTGACTCGGGCCAGAGCGGCACCTGCCCGGCCTTGACCGGTGGCGGGTTGAACGCGGCACCGGCCTGCACGGCGTGGCCGTGCTGGCACAGAACCGACTTTCGTCGGCGCCCGCGGGTGCCGACTCGTGGCGTCGCCGCGGCCGCCGTATGTGGGGGCGGACGGGGCGGCTTTGGAGTACTCACAGATGGATATCGAACAGCAGCCCGGCGGCTCGACCCCGGATGCAGCACCGGCGGACCAGCAGGACAAGCCCCGCCGTACCTCCCGCCGCCGTAGCGCCTCGGCGCCCACCGGCGCCCCCGCCGCGACGGCGGACGCCACTGCGGCACCCGTTGACGCGGCACCGGTCGACGTGGCCCCCGCGGCAGGTCCCGGTGAGGACGCGGCCGCTGGCGAGGCCCCGGCCTCTCCGGCCAAGCGGGCGACCCGCAGCCGCCGCAAGGCCGCTGCTCCGACCGAGGAGGCCGAAGACACCACGCCGGAGACGGCCACCGCGGACAGCTCAAACGCCACCGCGGCCGTTGCGGACCTTCCTGCGGCCGAGGATTCTACCGAGCCGGAGGCCGCACCCGGGGAGAAGCCGGCGCAGGCGCGGTCGCGGCGCCGCACGTCAGCCCGCGCAGCGGCCGTCAAGGCGGAGACGAGCCTCCCCGAGCGGCAGGAACCCGAGCCTGAAGAAACGAAGCCGGCCGCCGAGCCCGTTCGCGACGAGCCAGCCGCGGCACGGCGTGCGAAGAGTTCGGTCCGCGCCCGCCGGAGGGCATCGACGAGCGCTGGGCCAACCGCTGCCGAGCCCGCACCCACCACGCAAGCCGAGCCGCAGCCGCAGACGGGGAAGGCCGTCGCCGAGGAGAAGCCCGCTCGAGCAGGGCGCGCACGCACCGCCCGCGGCGCGGCTTCCGCGGCAGCCGCCACCTCCGATCAGCGAGGCGCAGACCGCGAAACCGCGCCAGTGACCCCGACAGCTGGGACCACTACGGCAGGGACCACCACAGCAGAGGCCACGATCGCAGAGGGAACCGCAATTGCCGCGGCCTCGGCCAACGGCGCCGAGCCGGAGGACGTGTCTGAGAAGCCCCAGGGCGCACGCGGGGTGCTGTTCAGCGAGCAGCTTTCCCCGACCTCGATGATCTTCCAGGCGCCGGACCTCAGCACCATCGTCCGGCCCACTCCTGCCGTCGAGCCCGTCGACGAGGAAGAGCAGGACGAGAACGACGACGACACCGATGTCGCGAGCCGCCGCCGCCGCCGTAGCCGGGGGCGCCGGAGCCGGACCGCTCGCGGCGCCGAGGGTGCTGAGGGCTCCGAGGAGCAGGGCGAAGAGGACGGCGAGGCGCACGAGGAGGAGTCCGAGGAGGTCACCTCGCGCCGTCGTCGGCGCCGTCGTCGCGGAGACGTGGACCTCGAGCTCGAAGGCGGTCTCGATGACGATCCGCCCGGAACGGTCACCCGCGTCCGGGCGCCGCGGACGCCGTCGGAGTCCACGAGCACGCGTGTCCAGAGTGTCAAGGGCTCGACCCGCCTCGAGGCGAAGAAGCAGCGCCGCCGTGAGTCCCGCGAATCCGGCCGCCGTCGTCACGTGATCACCGAGGCCGAGTTCCTGGCCCGGCGCGAGTCGGTGGACCGGCAGATGGTGGTCCGCCAGAACGAGGACCGCATCCAGATCGCGGTCCTCGAGGACGGTCTGCTCGCGGAGCACTTCGTGTCCAAGACCCAGCAGGACTCGCTCATCGGCAACGTCTATCTGGGCCGGGTGCAGAACGTGCTCCCGTCCATGGAAGCGGCCTTCGTCGACATCGGGCGCGGCCGGAACGCCGTGCTGTACGCGGGAGAGGTCAACTGGGACGCGGCAGGGCTCGACGGCGCCCCGCGCCGTATCGAGAACGCGCTCAAATCCGGAGACTCCGTCCTCGTGCAGGTCACGAAGGATCCGGTCGGCCACAAGGGTGCACGCCTCACGAGCCAGATCTCCCTGCCGGGGCGCTACCTCGTGTACGTACCCGGCGGCTCCATGACCGGCATCTCGCGCAAGCTGCCCGACGTCGAGCGCACGCGCCTGAAGAAGATCCTCAAGGACCGACTCCCCGAGGATGCCGGCGTCATCGTCCGGACCGCCGCCGAGGGGGCAAGCGAGGAAGAGCTCACGCACGACATCAACCGTCTGCGCTCCCAGTGGGAGTCGATCCAGGGCCAGGCCACCTCAACCAAGGTCCTCGCCCCCGAGCTCCTCTACGGCGAGCCGGACCTGACCATCAAGGTGGTCCGCGACGTCTTCAATGAGGACTTCTCGAAGCTCATCGTGAGCGGCGACGAGGCCTGGGACACGATCGAGGCCTACGTGACCTACGTGGCCCCGGACCTGCTGGGCCGGCTCGAGAAGTACCAGGGTGACGAGGACATCTTCGCCCAGTGGCGCGTCGACGAGCAGATCCACAAGGCGCTCGACCGCAAGGTGTTCCTTCCCTCGGGCGGCTCCCTCGTGATCGACCGGACCGAGGCCATGACCGTGGTCGACGTCAACACGGGAAAGTTCACAGGCTCAGGGGGCAACCTCGAGGAGACGGTGACGAAGAACAACCTCGAGGCCGCTGAGGAGATCGTCCGCCAGCTGCGGCTGCGCGACATCGGCGGCATCATCGTGATCGACTTCATCGACATGGTGCTCGAATCCAACCGCGATCTCGTCCTGCGCCGTCTCGTCGAGTGCCTCGGCCGCGACCGGACCAAGCACCAGGTCGCCGAGGTCACCTCGCTCGGCCTCGTGCAGATGACCCGCAAGCGGATGGGAACAGGGCTCCTCGAGGTCTTCAGCGAGACCTGCGAGGTCTGCGCGGGCCGCGGCGTCATCACCTACGACGAGCCGGTCGAGCGCGGTAATGGCCGTCCCTCGGCCCCGGCCGTTGAGCACCAGGCGCCCCGCGTCACCGAAGTCAACGGTGCCGCTGCTGGCCGTAAGCGCCGCCGTCGGGGGGGCGGCCAGCCGGCCGATGCCCCCGCGACTCCGGCCGCGGCGCCGGAACCCCCTGTCGACGACGCCGAGCGGCAGGCCCGCGCCCAGGCCACCCGGGCTGCCCTTGCGGCGGTTGCGGCCGCGGCGCACGCGGCGCACGCCCACGATGCCGACATGCATCCTGAGGCCCACACCGAGGCGACGGAGCATGCCGGGGCACCTTCAGCACCGGTACAGGCACCGGTGCCGGCTGCTGGGACGGAGGCGCCCCAGAAGTCGCCGACCGCCGCGGTCGCGGCCTCTGCACCGGCGGCGCAGGCCGAGGCCACCCACGCAGCGGACGTTGTCCGCGTGCCGGCGGGAGACGCGGAGCACCTCTCTGTCCTCACCATCGGCGGCGAGCGGATCGAACTCCCGCACGGAGACGTCGTCCACGAGCCGCCAGCGCCGGAGCCGGTCCTGAGCCTCGACGCCCTGAGCCAGGCCTTCGACCAGATCACCGGCGAGCGCCACACGACATCCGAGGGGGAGGCGCGCCCGGGCCGCCGCCGCTCCCGCGGTGCGCGCAGCGGCCAGGGTTCCGCCGAGGTGACCCGCGTGGAAGCGTCCGAGGGCGCCGTCGGCGGCCAGACCCGCTCCGCGTCACCGGCACCGCGCACCGAACCGCAGACGCCGCCGGAGGATGGCGGTCCGCTCATCCTCGGGGTCGGCGTACCGGCGTCGGAGCTGTAGGGAGTGCCTGGTACAGCCCGGGTTCCCCGGGTTCTGAGCATTGCCGGCTCCGATCCTTCGGGCGGAGCCGGCATCCAGGCCGACCTCAAGAGCATCGCCGCGATGGGCGGATACGGGATGTGTGCCATCACGGCACTCACCGCGCAGAACACTCGCGGTGTCACGGCAGTCCACACGCCGCCGCCTGAGTTCCTCGCCGCCCAGCTCGAGGCCGTCGGCAGCGACATCGCGGTGGACGCCGTCAAGATCGGCATGCTCGCCGATGCGGAGGTGATCCGCACCGTGGCGGCATGGCTCGACGCGACACGGCCGGACGTCGTCGTGCTCGATCCCGTGATGGTCGCCACGAGCGGTGACCGGCTGCTCGCGCCCGACGCCGAGGAAGCCCTTCGCGGTCTGCTGACGCGGGCGCACCTCATCACGCCGAACCTGCCCGAGCTGGCCGCGCTCCTCGGGGAGCCGACAGCGTCCACGTGGGCCGTGGCCCTTGACCAGGGCACGCGGCTGTCCGAGCGCACGGGCGCGACGGTGCTCGTGAAGGGCGGCCACCTCGCAGGGTCGAGCTGTCCGGATGCGCTCGTCGACGCGAACCATCCCGAGGGTCCTCTGATCGCCGAGTTCGGCGGCGAGCGGATCGATACCCCCAATACGCACGGGACGGGCTGCTCGCTCTCCTCCGCGCTCGCGACGGTACAGGCGCGCACTGGTGACTGGCAGCGTTCGCTGGCCGTGGCCAAGGCATGGCTGCGCGGCGCCCTCGAGGCTTCGGGTGAGCTCGAGGTCGGGCACGGCCACGGTCCCGTGCACCACTTCCACCATGCTCAGGCCTCTGTGCCCCTCGCCGAGGGGGAGTTCACGGATTCCCTGTGGGAGGACACGGCGAAGGTGCGGGCGGAGATCGATGCCCTGCCTTTCATTGCGGAGCTGGACGGAGGCACGCTGCCCGAGGCCCACTTCGCGTACTACCTGACTCAGGACGCGCTCTACCTCAATGGCTATTCGCGGGTCCTGGCCCGTGCGAGCGCCCTCGCGCCGAGCGAGGAGGAGCAGGCCTTCTGGGCCGAGGGTGCCCGGGTATGCCTCGCGGTCGAGGCGGAGCTGCACCGCACCTGGCTGTCCCGTCACCCGGTTCAGGCGCACGACGCCGCCGGGCAGCGGCTTCCGGATGTCTCACCTTCCGGTGCCTCTCGTGGTGGCGCCCCACGATCGGGTGCGGACGGCGCGGGGCGTCCGGGCCCCGTGACGAAGGCCTACGTGGACCATCTTCTGGCCGCCTCCGCCTCGGGGAGCTATGCCGTGCTCGCCGCTGCTGCGCTGCCCTGCTACTGGATCTACGCCGAAGTCGGTTCGGCGCTGCACGCGCGGCATGCCGGCCGCCCGGAGTCGGGGAAGCATCCGTACGCCGAGTGGATTGGCACGTACGCGGACGAGGCGTTCGCCGCGTCGACGCGCCGTGCCATCGCGTACACGGATGCGGCCGGCCGGCGGGCGTCAGCCCCCGAGCGCGAGGCGATGCGGGAGGCCTTCATGGCCTCATCCGTCTATGAGCGGGAGTTCTTCGACGCGCCGCGCCGGTATGCGTGAGCACAGGTGCCCCGCGCGTGGGCTAGACTGTACAGGCGTGCTTGCCGGTCGATGATGGCCGGTGGCCGGCTCATTTGCGGCCGGGCAGAGGACTAGCGTATCCTTGATCCTCGGTGCTTGCGCCGTCACTTGGGGTTCACTCCCAGGGATTCCCCTTGCGGACTCACGGCAGAAAGCACAGTTTGGACGCCTGACGCGCCGTGCAGTGCACGGACGCCGGGCGTCGCGCGCAAAGAGCTTTTAGAAATATCGTCGAGAGAAGTGAGTTCCCCAGTGGTGTACGCGATTGTCCGCGCCGGCGGCCGTCAGGAGAAGGTTTCCGTCGGAGACTACGTCACCCTCAACCGCGTGGCCGGTGAGGCTGGCAGCACTATCGAGCTGCCCGCCCTCCTGCTGGTCGACGGTGAGAAGGTTACCTCTGCCGCTGCTGAGCTGGCTCAGGTGACGGTCACGGCCGAGGTCCTCGAAGACCTCCGTGGCCCGAAGATCGTCATTCAGAAGTACAAGAACAAGACCGGTTACAAGAAGCGCCAGGGCCACCGCCAGGAGCTGACCAAGGTCAAGATCACCGGCATCAACGCCTGAACCTCTCCGGTTCGCCCAGACTCTAGATTTCCTCAGGGAGGCACAGCTCATGGCACATAAGAAGGGCGCAAGCTCCACTCGCAACGGCCGCGACTCGAACGCTCAGTTCCTTGGCGTCAAGCGCTTCGGCGGCCAGACTGTCAACGCTGGCGAGATCATCGTCCGCCAGCGCGGCACGCATTTCCACCCGGGCAACGGCGTCGGCCGCGGCAAGGACGACACTCTGTTCGCCCTGACGCCCGGTGCGGTCCAGTTCGGTACCCGTCGCGGCCGCCGCGTCGTGGACATCGTCGCTGCGCAGGCATAACGCTGCAGTGACCCGCGCCCATCAGGGCGCGCCCAGCATGAGGGTGGAGTGGGCCAGTGGTCCGCTCCACCTTTTGCTGTCCCCACCGGATTCCCGAGGGGCCAGCACTAGAATCGGGTCAGACCCGAAGACCTTAGGAGTTACAAGTGGCCAGCTTCGTCGACCGTGTGGTCCTCCACGTCTCGGGCGGGAACGGTGGCCACGGCTGCGTCTCGGTCAAGCGGGAGAAATTCAAGCCGCTGGGCGGTCCTGACGGCGGGAACGGTGGGAACGGGGGCGACGTCGTCCTGCGTGTCTCCCACCAGACCACCACGCTGCTCGACTACCACCACTCGCCGCACCGCAACGCCGACAACGGCGGTCCCGGGATGGGCGACTGGCGCGCCGGGCACAGCGGCGAGACGCTCGTGCTGCCGGTACCGGACGGCACCGTCGTCAAGTCCCGCGACGGAGAGGTCCTCGCCGATCTCGTCGGCGAAGGCACCGAGTTCATCGCCGCAGCGGGCGGTCAGGGCGGTCTCGGCAACGCTGCGCTCTCGTCTGCCAAGCGGAAGGCGCCGGGCTTCGCACTCCTGGGCATTCCGGGCGAACAGGGCGACATTGTCCTCGAGCTCAAGTCGATCGCGGACATCGCCCTCGTCGGCTTCCCCTCCGCCGGCAAATCGAGCCTCATCGCCGCGATGTCTGCTGCGCGGCCCAAGATCGCCGACTACCCGTTCACGACGCTCGTGCCGAACCTCGGGGTGGTCCAGGCCGGCGACGTGCGCTTCACCATCGCGGACGTGCCCGGCCTCATCGAAGGTGCCAGCGAGGGCCGCGGCCTCGGCCACGACTTCCTGCGGCACGTCGAGCGGTGCGCGGCGATCGTGCACGTTCTCGACTGCGGGACGCTTGAGGCTGACCGGAACCCCCTCGATGACCTCGATGTGATCGAACGCGAGCTCGAGAAGTACGCGGTCGACATGAGCTACGCGGGCGTCGACGGCGAAGCCACGCCGCTCAACGAGCGGCCCAAGCTCGTAGCCCTGAACAAGACCGACCTCCCGGACGGCCAGGAGATGGCCCAGATGGTCCGCCCGGAGCTGGAGCGGCGGGGCTACCGCGTGTTCGAGGTCTCGGCGACCAGCCACGCGGGGCTCAGGGCGCTTGGCTTTGCGATGGCGGAGATCGTCCAGGCGGCGCGGGACTTGCTCGAGACCGCCCCGCCCAAGGTGACGCCGACGATCCTGCGCCCTCGAGCCGTCAACAAGACGGAGTTCACGATCCGGCGCGAGGAACGCAACCTCGAGCCGCTGTTCCGCGTGCTCGGCGACAAGCCCGAGAAGTGGGTCATCCAGACTGACTTCACCAATGAGGAGGCCATCGGCTATCTCGCCGACCGGCTCAACCGTCTCGGCGTCGAGAACGAGCTCTTCAAGGTCGGGGCAAAGCCGGGAGACACCGTCGTGATCGGCGAGGAGGACGGCGTGGTGTTCGACTGGGAGCCGACCATGATGACGGGCGCCGAGCTGCTCACGGGCCCCCGCGGAACGGACTTGAGGCTCGCTGACTGGGAGCGTCCGACGCGTGCTGAGAAGCGCGAGGACTATGAGGACCGCAAGGCTGCCAAGGCGGCCGCCCGCGATGAGCTGGAAGCCGAGCGGCGCGCCGGGATCTGGACCGAGTCCTCCCGCCGTCGTGCCGCTGGAGCGGATGCGGCCCACGAGTCGACCCGCGCGGCAGTGGCGAGCGAGGAGGCGGCCGAGGGGGATTGGGCCGATGACGACAACCTCTGAAGTGCAGGTCGCAGGACGTGAGTGGCTGCCTGCTGCGCGTCGCATCGTGGTCAAGGTTGGCTCGTCGTCCCTCACGACTATCCGGGGCGGCATCTCCGAGAAGGCCCTCGCCGCGCTCGTCGACACGCTCGCTGAGCGGGCCAACATGGGCACCGAGATCGTGCTCGTCTCCTCGGGCGCGATCGCTGCGGGGCTTGCGCCGCTGGGCCTCGCCCGCAGGCCCAAAGACCTCGCGACCCAGCAGGCCGCTGCGAGCGTTGGCCAGGGGCTCCTCATGGCCCGGTACACGCAGGCGTTCGGAGCGCACGGCGTCACGGTGAGCCAGGTCCTCCTCACCGCGGATGACCTGGTGCGCCGCACCCAGTACAAGAACGCGCACCGCGCTCTGGAGAAGCTCCTCCACCTCGGGGTGGTCCCCGTGGTCAACGAGAACGACACCGTCGCGACCCACGAGATCCGCTTCGGAGACAACGACCGCCTCGCCGCCCTCGTCGCGCACCTCGTCCACGCGGACGCGCTCGTGCTGCTCTCGGACGTCGACTCCGTGTACACGGGGCCGCCGTCAGAGGGCGGGACCCGGATCGGGCATGTGCGTGGTGCGGGGGACCTCGACGGTGTCCGGATCGGCAGCGCGGGCAAGGCAGGCGTGGGCACGGGCGGCATGGCGACCAAGGTTGAGGCCGCCACGATCGCTGCGAGCTCGGGGATACCTGCCCTCGTGACCTCTACCTCGGCGGCCTCGCGGGCGCTGGCCGGGGAGGACGTCGGGACCTGGTTCAGCGTCAGCGGCCGGCGCAAGCCGGTTCGGCTCCTGTGGCTCGAGCATCTCGCCGCGGTCCGGGGGACCCTGACGCTCGACGACGGCGCGGTGCGGGCCGTCGCGGACCGCCACCGCTCGCTGCTGCCCGCCGGCGTGACGGCCGTGTCCGGGGACTTCGAAGCCGGCGACCCCGTGGAGATCGCGGACCAGTCGGGGCACGTGCTCGCGCGCGGGCTCGTGAACTTTTCCGCGGACGAGCTGCCGGCGATGCTCGGACGCTCCACGAGAGACCTCGGGCGCGAGATGGGGCCGGAGTACGAGCGCGTCGTCGTCCACGTGGACGACCTCGTGCTCCTCTGAGAAGTTTTTCACGCTGCAGCCCTGCCGCTTTGTGGCCCGGCGCTCGGCGCTGCTCGCCCCTGTGGCACGGGTGGGGCCGGGCGCGGGCGCGTCTCGGTAGACTTGATGCATGACTGACACTGCGCGTGAGGCCGCGCCCGATACCCTTCCCGCCGAGCAGACTGCTGCCGCTGCCCCGGCAATGGAGAGCCCGGCACTGGGAAGCGCGGCCGCGGACACCGCAGTGGACGTCGAGGCTGCGGTCAACGCGATGGGAGATCGTGCCCGCGCAGCATCCCGAGTCCTCGCCCGTGCGAACCGGGCGTGGAAGGACCGCGCCCTCCGCGCGATCGGTGCCGCCCTCAAGGCGAACGAGGCGCAGGTTCTCGCGGCCAATGCCAAGGATCTGGAAGCCGGGCGTGCCAATGGCACATCCACGGCCCTCCTCGACAGGCTCGCCCTCACCCCGGCACGCATCGACGGGCTTGTCGATGCCCTCGAAACGCTCGCGGGCCTCCCCGATCCCGTAGGAAATGTGGTGCGCGGCCAGACCCTCCCCAACGGCCTGCGCGTCCGTCAGGTGAACGTTCCGATGGGCGTGGTTGCCGCGATCTACGAGGCCCGACCCAACGTCACAGTGGACATCGCCGGCCTCGCGCTCAAGAGCGGCAACGCTGTGATCCTGCGCGGCGGCAGCGCCGCCGCCCACACGAACGCCGCACTTCTGGACATCCTGCGGGACACGCTCGATTCCGTCGGGCTGCCCGCGGACGCAGTCCAGAGCGTCGATGCCTATGGCCGCGAGGGCGCCAACGCGTTGATGAAGGCACGCGGGCGAGTCGATGTGCTCATTCCGCGGGGTGGGCGTGAGCTCATCCAGAACGTCGTGCTCAACTCGACGGTCCCCGTCATCGAGACCGGCGAGGGCAACGTGCATATCTTCATCGACGCGAGCGCGGACGAGGACATGGCCGTTGAGATCCTCGTCAACGCCAAGACTCAGCGACCGAGCGTATGCAACACGGTCGAGACGGTCCTCATGCACCGTGATTCGACAGTCCTGCCGGCCGTGGCGCGCGCTCTTGCCGCGCGGGGGGTCCGGCTCCATGTGGACGGCCGCACCATGGCTGCCCTTCCGGACGGTGTCAGCGCCGAGCCGGCCACCGAGTACGACTGGGCCACCGAGTACATGGACCTCGAGATCGCCGTCGCGACGGTTGACAGCCTCGACGACGCACTCGCCCACATCCGCCGTTGGACCACCGGACATACCGAGGCGATCATCACCAATGACCTCGCCAATGCCGAGCGGTTCATTGCGGAGATCGATTCCGCTGCCGTCATGGTGAACGCCTCGACACGATTCACGGACGGGGGGGAGCTGGGACTCGGGGCCGAGGTCGGCATCTCGACCCAGAAGCTGCACGCGCGCGGGCCGATGGGCCTTTCCGAGCTCACGACCACCAAGTGGATCGTGCAGGGCGAGGGACAGGTCCGCGGCTGATCCGCCGGGGTAGGATGAAACCTAGCCCAAGGAGCTGCACCCGCAGCTGAATACCTGAGTTACGACCTGAAGGGGAGACCATGCTGGCATCGCTGATCAGCGCAGCTGTCACTGTGAGCGGCGAGGCCGCAGGCCAGGAGGCGCCGGCGCCGCTTATCGCGCCGCCCTTCGTGATCGGAGGCGCCATGTTTGTCATCTTCGTGATCCTCCTGTTCGTCACGGCCTCCTACACGAACCTCGGCCGCCGCCACGAGGCCGTCGACGAGCATGCTGACCCGCACCGTCAGCACCCGAACAAGCACGACCGCGGTCAGGGCCACTGAGCCCTTTCGCCTTGGCCCCGGGAGAGCAGCCCGAGAGCGGACGGCGCGTCCGTCTCGGCGTCATGGGCGGAACCTTCGACCCGATCCACCACGGGCACCTTGTCGCAGCCAGTGAGGTCGCCGCGAGGTTCGACCTCGATGAGGTCGTCTTTGTGCCGACCGGGGAACCGTGGCAGAAGTCGGGGCGCAGGGTCAGTCCTCCGGAGCACCGCTACCTCATGACGGTGATTGCGACGGCGTCGAACCCGCGCTTCACTGTCAGCCGGGTGGACATCGACCGTCCAGGGCCGACCTATACGATCGACACTCTGCGCGACTTGCGGCGTCTGCGGCCCGAGGCTGATCTCTACTTCATCACGGGTGCGGACGCCATGGAGCAGATCGTCTCGTGGAAGGACGTCGACGAACTCTGGGAGCTGGCCCACTTTGTGGGTGTGACGCGCCCCGGGCATGAGCTCCACGATCTGGGACGCAAGGACGTGAGCCTCCTCGAGGTCCCGGCCATGGCGATTTCCTCGACGGACTGCCGTACCCGCGTGGCGGTGTCCGACCCGGTCTGGTATCTCGTGCCGGATGGAGTGGTGCAGTACATCGCCAAGTACGGCCTCTACCTCACTGAAGAACACGACGGAACTCGCCCGAGCAAGGACGGCAGACGGGGCCAGGACAACCACGGAGAGGCAGGGAGCGCAGCAGCTGCTGCGCGGTGAGCCAAGCATGAGCAACGAGGACAAGCCGATGACGAGCCGGCGCGAGCGTCGCCTCGCACAGGCCTCGCTCGACGCTGCCGAGGGAACGCGGCTGACGCCAGCCCAGGCGGAGGCCGAGGCCCGCGGTCGGGCTGAAGCGGAGGCTGCCGCGGCGCGGGAGCGCGCTGAAGCGGAGGCTGCCGCGGCGCGGGAGCGCGCCGCGGCGCAAGCGCGAGCCGATGCGGAGGCTGCCGCGCGGGAGCGTGCCACGGCCAGGAGAGCCGCCCAGAGCGCGGCTGAGGCTGCAGCACGAGCCGAGGCGTGGCCGTCGTCCGCCGATCGCTCCGGAGGTGAGAGTCTGCGGGCCCGCCGCTCGCACGAGGCCGACCCCGGCCAGCCCCAGGCCGAGCGGAGCTCGCAGGCCAGAGCCCGCGACCGCGCTGCCCAACGGGTGCGGCGTGAACTCGCCGAGAAGGAGCAGGCCGCCCAGCAGTCGTTCCCGACCCGACGGTCCATCCGTGAGCGGGAGACGGGCAAGCTCCCCACGGTCGGCACGCCCCTGCCGGCGACGCAGCCGGAGCCCGAAGGCGGTCAATCGCTGCCCGCTCAGGCTCTGCCGGTGATCCCGGCCCCCCACGGGCACGCCAGCCACAGCGCGGGCAGCGCGGGGCGTGCTCCGGTACCGGGCGTGGACCCGGCGCCTCCCACGGCGATGCAGGGGATCGTGCCGCAGGGGCTCACCGTGACCCCGGCGCTCGGCCCTGAGACCGGTTCGTTCCGCAGACTGAGCCACGACCAGATCACGGCAGCTCGGGAGCTCCTCAAAGAGCAGGCCAAGAACCAGACCGCCATGCTCGAGGCGCAGCGAGGCGGGAGCGGCACGGACGTCGATCCGGCGGTGCTCGCGGAGCAGGTGGCCATGGCAGAGCGTGCCGCGATTCTCAACCGCCGTGCGCAGGCCAAGCAGCGCCTTGCCGAGGAATCACGCAGGGACGCCGTGGCCCCGCCGCGCAAGGCCCCGGCTCCCGCCGCGACGGACAATCTGGCGATGGTGACCCCACTCGAGTTCGTGCGCCTCCCGGGAGTGCCGCACCCGGTGATGAAGCCGCCCTCCACAACTCACGTGCCCGTGATCACGGGCAGGACGGCGCGGCAGCGCCCGCCGCAGCCCGTCTCCGCACCGATGTCGTCCCGGAGGACTGAGCCGCCCGAGGGCGCACCTGTGTCGGCGCGCAGCGCCCACGGGCTCGACCCCCTGAACTCCGCGGAGGCAGGAGCGGGTCGCGCCGAACGCGAGCGGCTGATCCTCCTCGGGGTCGCCGCTGTGGGCCTCCTGGCCCTCATCGTGGCCATCATCATGATCGTGCTCGGCAGCAAATAGCCTCCGCAGCAAAATGTCAGCAACCCCGTAGGAGAAGAGTGAGCGCAACAGAACAGGCCATCGAGCTGGCTCGGACGGCAGCCAAGGCTGCTGCCGACAAGCTGGCGGAGAATATTGTGGCGGTGGACGTGAGCGAGCGTCTGGCCATCACCGACATCTTCGTCATCGCGTCCGCGGAGTCGGAGCGCCAGGTGAACGCGGTCGTCGACAACGTCGAGGACGAGCTCATGGTCCAGCTCGACCGGCGCCCCGTGCGCCGCGAGGGCAGGTCCGAGGGCCGCTGGGTCCTCTTGGACTTCGGCGATGTGGTGGTGCACGTCATGCATGACGAGGACCGTGCCTTCTACGCGCTCGAGCGCCTGTGGAAGGACTGCCCGGTGATCGACCTCGGGCTCGACGGCGCCGGAGCATCCGCCTCCGCCGCGGGCTGAGGCCCGTGACGACTGACTCCGCAGGCGCGGGATACTCGCGGGTAACGGGCAGGCGCATTGTCTTCTGGCGCCACGGACGCACCGACTGGAACGCCGCCGGACGCTTCCAGGGCCAGATCGACGTCCCGCTCAACGAGGAGGGGCGGCAGCAGGCCGCCGAAGCCGCCCTGCGGCTCGCTTCACTCTCGCCGGACGCGATCGTGTGTTCGGATCTCGCCCGGGCACGCACGACGGCGGACGCGCTCGCCTCCGTCACAGGCCTGCCCGCGAAAGTTGATGCTGGCCTCCGCGAGACCAACGCGGGGAACTGGCAGGGCCACACGTTCGACGCGATCCGCACCATGGACCCCGACGCCCTCCACCTCTGGGAGGACGGCGACGTGCACACCGCGGCGGGCGGTGCCGAGACACGGCTCGATGTGGCCTCACGGGTCCACCAAGCCGTGGACCGTGCCCTCGGTGACGTTCCCGCGGACGGCACGCTCGTCGTCGTGAGCCACGGCGGCGCGATTCGCGTGGGGCTTGCGCACCTGCTCGGCCTGCCCCACGACCTCTGGGGTGCGCTCTCCGGGCTGTCCAACTGCTCGTGGTCGATCCTCGAGGAGCGCAGGCCCCACAACGACGGCTCTCTGCGGTGGCGCCTCGGCGAGCACAACGCGGGCACGCTGCCCGTGCCCGTGACCCTCGAGGAGGGGTGACGCACGACGCCGCCCGGTCGCCCGGCGTGCGGCTCGGCGGATTTGTGCGGACGCCGCGCGACGATCTAAGATAGTCGAGTTGCTCCGAACGGGGTGGGCTGGCCGAAAGGCCCTTGTTCACGCTGATGGAGTGGACTTTCGGGGCTGTGGCGCAGCTGGTAGCGCACCTGCATGGCATGCAGGGGGTCAGGGGTTCGAGTCCCCTCAGCTCCACGGGGGTATGGCGCAGTTGGTAGCGCGTCTGCATGGCATGCAGAAGGTCAGGGGTTCGAATCCCCTTACCTCCACCATAAGTGTCTTATTCGAACCTATGGCCGAATAAACACTGGACAACGAAATAGGATCTGACGCCCTCGCGATGCGAGGGCGTCGTTCTATGTCCACCAATGTTCGTTCGGCGTCCTGGCGTCCCTCTTTGGTGGCCCAGGCGGTCTTCGCGGCGCGGATGCTGGCGAATGGTTCGGCGGGGTCGGTTGTGACGTCCCCTACCTGGTCGACATAGATCTTCTCGAAGAAGGATTGGTTCATCAGCCGGCGGGTGGCATCCGTGGCCGAGCGGTAGAGCGCGGCTGGATTCTCGACAAGTCCGATCGCCTTCCTGAGAAGCTCGCCGCCGACAGTCAGTTCTGCCGTGACGTTCGCCATAGCGTCCTGCGCCTTGCGCTTCTCGACGTGGATCTCGTGGAGCTTCGCGCGGATCTTCTGTTGCGGCAGCGTGCCGTCGGCGGCCAGATCGATGAGGCGTTCCTCTTTGACTTCAAGCTCCTTGATCTGGCGACTGACATTGGCGTGGATATCGCGCATACTGCCTTGCTCGTCGGCGAGTGCCTGATCGATACGCGCTCGGACATCTGCCACGAAGCTTGTCGGCAGATCGAGCGTCTCGTAGTGCCATTCCAGTGCGTCTTCGATTCGGTCGACCGGCAGATACGGCAGAGTGCAGATGCCTTCTTTTCGCCCCCGACACACGTAATAGTGATATGTGCCGCCGCGGCCGACAGCCTCGGTGAAAATCATGCGACTGGTCCTACCCGCGTCATGGCAACGCCGACAGAAGAGCATGCCCTTCGCGAAGTGGTGATGGACGCGATCCCGTTGCCCGCGACGGCTGCGACGATCCATCACTTCCTGGACCTGTTCGAATAGCTCCTGCCCGACGATCGGCTCGTGACGTCCCGGGTAGACATCGCCCTTGTACGTGACGTAGCCGCAGTAGTAAGGGTCCTTGAGCATCTGATGAAGCTTGCTGAGCGTGATGGGCCTTTCAGAAGCGCGTGCTGTCGCGCGTGATGTGAGACCCAGATCAGCCGTGGCGGCTTCGAGCCGCTCAAGCGTGTAGTCTCCGGTGGCGTACAGCTCCCACGCCTTGAGAATCAAAGGAGCGCGTTGCGCGTCGAGCTCGACTGTGTTGACCTGGCGACCGTCGATGTCCTTGCGGACATTCAAATACCCCAGCTTGGCTCTGCCGATCGTGCCGCCGTTGATGGCCTTGTTACGCATCTTGATGCGGATGTCCTCGCCGCTGAGCTGGTTCTGGACTTGGTTCATGATGTCGGTGACGGCTTCCATGGCTTCGGCGTAGGTGCCTTCGCCGAAGTCTTCACGAGCGGATAGCAGCCGGACGCCGAGCTTGTCGAGGTGTCGTTTGGTGATGGCAGCATCGACGAAATTGCGGAAGGCGCGCGAGCGGGCGTAGACGATGACATAGTCCACGTCGGGGTGTTCCGATAGGAAGCTCATCATCTCCTTGAACACAGGTCGCTTCTCGATGGTCTGGGCGGAGACACCTGGCTCGACGAACTCCCGAAGGATCTCGGCACCCAAGGCGCCAGCCTTTTGTTCGCAGACGTCCCGCTGGGTGGCGATGGAGTTGCCGTCCTTGTCGATGTCGATGGCGGTCTCCGTCTGCCGCTTGCTGGACACGCGCAGGTAGAGCACGGATTTCCGGGGCTTGAGCTGGTCGAGTTCCTCGATAGTCATGGTCACACTCCTTGTGGGCGGGCGGTGCGGTTGAAGCGGTACTGCCATGTACGGCTGAAGGGGGTGCTGGCGGGGGTGCACCGTGAGGCAGGTTCGATGATGCCCGTCTGGCGGAGGCGGACGGCCATGGCAGCCTCAGAGACCTGGAAGAGGTCGGCGAGGTCGCGGGTGCGCTGGATGCCGCTGTAGTAGGCGCGCTTGAGGAGCTTCTTGGGCACGAGGAGGCAACCGGCGAAGTAGTCGGCGGCCTGTTCGGCCTGCTGTTGCGGCGTCGCATCGCGTGTTCCCAGGTAGAGGGTGTCGGCGCGGTTGTGGTCGACGATGTGCTTGTACTCGTGGGCAAGGGTGAAGCGCTGGCGCCGGTAGTTCTCGTGCTTGTTGAGCTCGATGATCCATGCGTTGCCGTTCCAGAAGCTCGCGCCGGAGATGGGTGCGTCGACGAGTTCGATTTCGATCTTGGGCAGTCCTGGGATCAGTTCTGTTGGGATGGGGCCGTCATCGATGCGGTGGAGCTCGAGGAGACGGGTTGCCTGGTGTTCGGCGACGCGTAGGGCCTCGCTCTGGCTTGTGACGGTGCGGTGAGGGATGAGCGCGCGGAGGCTGGCCAGGACGCTACGCTCGGTTGAGTTTGATGCTGCTTGTATTGTCATGGCTGTCTCCTTCCTAATCTTGGGGTTATTCGTCCTCGCCGGGGGCGGGACCATTGTTGAGATGGATGCCGTGGCGTTTGGCGACCTCTTTGAAGTGGTCGTCGATTTCTTTGAGTGCGCCTTCGGGCATGTCCTTGAATTTCGTGCGGAGGTACGGTGCCAGGGCTGGCAGGTCGGAGTCCCGTAGGAGGCTCGACTCGGCGAGCAGCTCGGTCAGCGGGATGTCCAGGACGTCCGCGATGGCGCGGAGGTTGTCCATGCGCGGGTTGCTGATCTGTCCTAGCTCGAGCCGGGTGATGGTGCCCTTGGCCACGCCCGCTTGGCGGGCGACCTCGCTGGCTGAGAGGCCGAGCTTCTCGCGTTGGCTGCGGATGGCGTCTGCCAGTCCTTGTACGTCGTATTCTTCTTGCATTTCGTTATTCTCCACTCATGATTATGGGCCGGTCGTTCAATTCATTCAACGATTTAAGCGAATTCTACAACGGAAAACCGGTTCGCGGAGGAGCGAAATTCGGCGCGGAATTCCGGGTCAGTAGCGGCTTGAGAATACGTAGACGCCACTGTCGGATTCAACGGTGAAGACGTCGCCGCTGGCTTCGAGATCCTGAGCCATGGCGTGGCCGTCGATCTTGACGTACGAGCGGATCGATTCGGGGAGGGATTCGTCGAGGATGCGGGCGTAGCCGAGGTCGTCGATGAGCTGCTCGGTGTAGACGTCGAGGGTCTCGTACTCGCCGAGGTAGGCGTCGTCGAAGTAGGTCCAGTCCTCCTGGTCGAGGCCGGTGTAGTCGAGCCAGGCGGCGAAGGCGGGCCCCTTCTCCTTGATGTGCTCGGCGATGGCGGCGACGCGTTCGATGCTGTCGTACTCGCCCAGTCGGAGCGGGCCGAAGTTCTCGTAGTCGTGGATGGCCCATTCTTCAGGGGCGGGCTCCTTCGAGGTGGCCAGCATGGCCTCGATCTCGCGGTGGATCGCGTCGGCGCCGATGGTGGCGTCGATCCAGGTGCCGTGGAGCCGGCCGTTGACGTAGTCGGCGAGCGAGGCGACGTAGATGGCCGGTGTTGTGTCCGGATCGTGTTCGCGCTCTGGGGTGCTGTTGGGGGTCATTTCGTGGTTCATAGGGTTCCTCCTTCCAGATGGCTTTGTTGTGAGTAGGCCCGGCAGGGACAGTGGCTGGCCTTGTGGGCCTGCTCGCTGTCGCCTGCCGGGCTGTGGCTCGGTCAGCGTCCTCGAGCGCGGGGCTTCTCGGTGGCCTGTTCGGTGCCGAACAGGGTGGCGATGGCCTCGCGGCGGGCGGCGGCTTCACGTTCGATCTCCGCCATGGCGGATTCGGCCTGGGAGGCCAGATCAGTGCTGTCCTTGACGCTCGCGATGTGCGCCGCCAAGGCCTTCCTGATCTCGTCGGTGATGGTGCTGCCGCGCAGCTGGGCGATGAGCGTCAGCTGCGTGTGGACGTCCGGTTCGAGCCGGATGGCGAGAGTCTTCACTCCTGCCGGGTTGTGGCGGTCGGTTCCGCCTGCGGGGGTCGTCATGACAACTCCTCGGTGTGTGCGGCTGGCGGGGCTCCGGGATGGAGCCCTGGTCACCGGCCGCAGTGCACCGACGAGCTGCCCTGCTCTCTGCTCTCAGGCGGCGCGGGTACCGTGGATGCGCTGAGTGGCTTCCCTGGCATAGATCGGGTTCAGCTCGATGCCGATCCAGTTTCGGTCCAGGCCTTCGGCGACGACGGCTGTAGTGCCGCTGCCGATGAAGGGGTCGAGCACGACGCCGGGTTCCGGGATACCTGTGTGAGTGCATTGAGGTTGGAGGGCGAGGCGGACTGCGGAGTGCCCGAGCCGTCTGACGGGGCTGGTCCAGGGCGCATGGCAGGTGCGGCAGCGGGCGGCCGGGGCTCCCGCCAGGATGCAGCGCTCTGCCAGTGCGCGCGGGAAGGCGGCGTGGTGGCTGCCGGTGCCTGGGGCGGTCGGGATCGTCCAGACGTCGCCGGGGTTCTTGCCGAGTGGATGCCCTGCCCTGCCCTCGCGCTGGAGGGCGCTGAGGCCGTTGGTGCGGTTCGCGTTCGGGCCACGCCAGTCCTGACGTCGCGGCGGGTGGCGGCTCGCAGCGCGGCGGCGCTTGCTGGTGGGGCTGGTGTGCGGGGCGCGGATGGCGCTGAGGTCGAAGTGGTAGTGGGACTGTTTGGCGAAGAGGTAGATGACCTCGTGGGCGGCGGTGAGCCGGTCGCGGACGCTGGAGGGCATGGGGTTCGGTTTGGCCCAGACGATCTTGTTGCGGAGGATCCAGCCGTCTTCCTGCAGGAGTCGGGCGACGCGTTCGGGGGCGAGGAGCAGGCCTTTGGCGGGCGCGCCCTGCCTGGGGTGCATTGCGTAGGTGTCGCCGAGGTTGAGCCAGAGTGTGCCGGTCGGGACGAGCACTCGGTGGACTTCCCTGGCGATGTCGCGCACTGCCGTGGCCCAGTCGTCGACGTGCGGTTCGAGGCCGAGCTGGCCCGCGTCGTCGTAGTCGCGGAGCCGGAAGTACGGTGGGCTGGTCAGGCACATGTCCACGCTGCCGGGCGCGAGGCGCTGGAGTGTGGCGAGGGCGTCGCCTACGAGGATGCGGTTGAGCGGCTCAGTCATGGCTGTAGCCATCCATGAGGCGGGCGGCCGTGTCGCGGAGCGGGGCGATGGTGTAGGCGCTGGTCGGGTACTTCGGGCTGTTGTCGATGTCCCTGCGGAGGCTGTCGCGGCGGCGTTCTGCCGTCTGGGTCCGGGTGGCGTCCATGGCCCAGACGATGCGGGGGAAGGTGCCGTAGGTGCGGTGCTCTGCCCCGGTGGCGCGGTATGCCTCGTAGGCGTCGCATTTGCCCAGTAGTGTGGGCAGGCTCTCGTGGCCGAGGTCGACTTCGACGAAGAAGGCGTCGACGTCCGGGTCACCGGGGTGCTCGGCGAGCTCGACGTAGAGGTCGGGCTTGAGCGTCTGAGGTGCGCCGAGGAGGTCGGTGTAGCGGCGCCGTGCTTCGTGCTCGGGGGCGAGGCGGACGACTTCGGCGCGGCGCCTGTGGGCTTCGTGGAGGAAGTCGACGGCGAGGTCTGCGATTGCCAGGGTGTGGTCGACGAACCGTGCCGAGGGCTCCTCGGGTCGCCTGCGGGTGCGGCCGGGGCGCTGCTGGCGCAGGATGCGGTCGCCGACGGCATCGATGTAGTAGACCATCCCTTCGGAGCCCGAGCGGATGCCGCCGATGCGCCGGGCCAGCACGCCGAGGATCCGCAGGCCGCGCAGCCGGGAGAGGACGCGGCGGCAGGTCCGCGCGGCCGACTCGACCGTGTGGTGATCGGTGAAGTGGAAGGCCTGGAGATGCGCCGCGGTGAGGAACCGGTAGTGCTCGACCGAGCCGAGGACAGCGAGGTCGCGGCTGCTGAGCTGGGCAGCGATGTCCCGCAGCCGGCTCGCGCTGATCCTCTTCCCTGCGTGCGGACCGGGATGCGGAGCAGGCCCGGTATTCGGCGCCACTGTTCCGCCCGTTCCCGCCCTGGCCTGCGCAGATGCTGCTGGTGGGGTCGACGCGATCGGGTAGCCGGTCGGTAGGGTCTCGTGGTCGCTCATGGCTGGGTCCTCCGCCGCTTCCCCATCCCGTCACCAGTGTCGGAATCCGGGATGGCGGCGGCGCGGAGCTGCTGGTCAATCATGGCGGCGGGTGTGCCGTAGCCGGCTCGGCTGGCACGCCGGACCGCATCCGGAGCGCTCGTGGTTGGGGGTGTGTCGAGGGTGCGCCCGGAGGCCCAGTCGGTCACGGCGCCGTGGCGGACGAGCTGGGTGTAGACGTGGCGGGCCGGCAGCGCCATGAAGTCCTCGGGCTCGAGCCCCGGCGCCATGGCGGCGGCGGCCTTGGCGTCGCGGGCTGCGAGCTGGAAGAAGATGCGGGAGCGGCAGTTCGCCTCGAACGCGGTCCGCATCGAGAGCGGGAGCTGATCGAGGTACTGGTGGGCGACGTGGAAGGCTGCGCCGAGGCTCCGTGAGGTTGCCAGGGCCTCGCTGAGGTCCGTCGTCGGCAGGCGCAGGTACTCCTGGACCTCGTCGAGCACGACCGTGATCGTGTCCCGGTTTCGCGGCGGGATGGCGGCGCGCTCTTGGATGGCCTGCCAGAGCTCGCCTACGACCAGGGCGCCGAACAGTTGTGCAGCCTCGGGCCCGATGACACCCTTCTGCAGCGGCACGAGCAGGATCTTTTTCTCCGTGAGCACTTGACGGATGTTGAAGCGCGGGGCGGGCTGGGCCAGGACGCGGCGCAGGTGCTTGTCGAGCAGAGGGCGGACCTTGTTCATTAGGGGTGCGACGACCTGGGCCGCAGCGTCGGGGGAGAGCTGGTCGAACCAGTGCCAGAACGGACCGGCCGAGATCGGGTCGGCCGAGGCGATGGGCTGGACGATCCGGGTGCGGAAGGCGCGGTTGCCGAGGAGCAGCGGCAGTTGGGCCAGGCTTGCCCCGTCCGTGTGTGCCAGTGCGGTGAGGGCGTGCCGGAGGATGTCACTGCTGCGCGGGCCGAGCTGGTCACCGTAGAGGGCGCGGAAAGTGCCGAAGAGCTGATCGGCGACGAGCTCGAAGGAGCGTCCGTGGCGGTCGAGCGGGTTGATGCCCACGGGGGCCTCGTCGAGCGGGTCGACCAGGACGACGTCCTTGATGCGCCTCGCCGGGATATGGCTCAGAAGGTCGCGGATGAGGTCCTTGGGCTCGACGACGACGATGCCCCTGCCCGCTTCCATGTCACCTATAAGCAGGTGCAGTAGCAGCGAGGACTTGCCCACTCCGGTGGGTCCCATGGTCCAGACGTGGCGGGTGCTGTCGGCTGCGGAGATGCCGAGCGGGATGTGTTCGGTGCCTGGCGCGGTTGATTCGGCGATGATCCGGTCCTGGGCTGTGGCAGTGAAGGACGGGCGGATCGGGCGTGGGTGGGCTGGCGGCTGACCCGGGTAGGTCGCCTCGGCGGTGGTGGTCGGCCAGGCGCTGAGGCGCCCGACTTCGGTCACGGTCAGGTGCTGTCCGGTCGGGGTGAGCAGCGGCCAGGTGTTTGTGGGTTGGTTGAGCCGGTCCGGGCGTTCGGGTCGGAAGGTGAAGCGCATGCCGGGGGCGCCGAGGGAGCGGAAGGCGTTCACGACGCCGCGGATGAGGCTCAGGGCGCGGGCGTCGTCGGCGGCGTGCACGCCGAGGCGGACGACGGCGGCGAAGCCGGGTTCGGCCCGTTTAACCTCCACGCTGCGGCGTACCCCTGCCCGCCCTTCTGGCTGGACGCCGCCGACCAGGATCGACGTGAGGCCCTGGTCTAGCTTCGGCTGCTCCGTCGGAGTCAGTCGCGGGGCGATGCGTGGGCCGAGGACGACCTGGACGATCATCCGCTCTGTGCCCTTCAGGGCGGTCAGGGCGGCGAGGATGGTCCGGGTCGAGCTATCTGCCTCGTGGGCCTGGAGGGGCTGGGCTGCGGGGGAGAAGGCCACCCTCCCCGCCGAGGCGGCCGGGAGCCGCTCGTCGTCGGCTTCGACGACGAGCGCGTCGTGGACGAGTTGCTCGATGTCGCGGCGGACGGCGGCGGCGTGGCGGCGCTGTGTGCCGGCGAGGTACCGCACGCCGGTGCGGTCGGCGCGGGCCTCCAGGACGATGAGCGGGGCGTGGATCTGGGCCGCCCAGGAGCGCAGCAGTCCGACGGTCAGGGCGTCGTCGAGCGGTTGGGGCCAGTAGATGCGCTGCCAGACGAGGCGGCTGAGGTGGTCGTCGCGGCTACTCACGGTTGCTGCCCTCCCGTGGCCGCTTGGGGCGTTCGGTCTCGTGCTGTGCCTGGGCCTCGCGCTCGGCTTCGGCTTGCGCTAGGGCGATGACGGCGCGGCTGAGTTTGCGCAGGTCCGGGCGGTCGCGCTGGACGCCTTCGATGATGATCCTCCGCTCTTCCCGTGGCTGGATGTGGCGCCTGCGGTTGTTCTTGGTCATGGTGTGTTCCCTCCTTTCTGCCGGTGCTGTGGCTTGGTCGACGTGGTCGTTCAATGTGTTGAACGGTGTCTGCGCTCTACTATGCGTTCAATGAGTTGAACGTTCAAGTGAGTTTGTTCAAACCACAACACCGGCAGGTAGGCCGTGCTTGCCCGGTAGGGGCGGCGGTATTTCAGTAACGGCCGCGCAGGTAGCGCATGAGCGCCCAGGCGACCCAGATGAGCGTGACGACGCCCGCCGCGATCACGAGGAACGGCAGGATGGCCTGGAGCACCTGTGTCGCGCAGTACAGTGCGACGGCGGCGAGCAGGATAGACATACACGCCCCGATGGTGCGGTCGAACCAGGACTTCGGGTCGTTCCCGTTCACCGGTGGCGCTCCATCTCCAAGTGGAGCCCTGTCGGCAGTCCGTGGCGGATGCAGTCCAGGGCGAACTGGAGCTGGTCGAGGACGTACTGCTTGGTCAGGGCGTAGTAGACGACCTGGCCGAGGGCGTCGGCCTGCAGCAGGTGCCATTCGAGGTCGTCCCGGCTGAATCCGGCGCGTTCGAAGCGGCGCATCTGCCAGCGGGCCAAGTCGTACTCGTCAGGACTTGAGAAGCTCAGGCCCATCTCGACGTGACCGACGTCGTGGAGGTAGCGGTAGGCCATGTTGGCATCGGGGGAGCCGAACACGACGCTACTGGTGTTCTCGTCGGAGACCGGCAGCGGTCTGCCCTCCTTGTGCGAGAGCCAGAACGCCTCGCACAGGTCCTTGTAGCGGTTCGGCGCGTCGTGGGCCGGGGCCCAGCCGAAGAGGAGCCGCTGCTCGGTGCGGTTGGCCTGTTCCATGGCCCAGTCGCTCAGGCGCTTCTGTGCGGCGGTCAGATCGGTCGGTGTGAAGTTTTCGGGCATGACGAATATCCCCTCTCTGGAGGCATGGTTTGAAAAGGAGGTCCGGAGAAGTCCTCCGGGGGCGGCTACCGGCGGCGGCGCATCTCGCGCACGGCGTCCTGATAGCGGCCGTTGAGCCGAGTGACGGCGGTCTCGGCGTCGCGGCGGGCACGCAACCGGCCGAGGTGGACGGCCACAGCGTTGCCGAGGCACGTGACTGCAAGGACCACGGCGGCCGCGACGATCAGGGCGGCAAGGGTTGCCATGGCTACGGGCGATGGGTCGTGGGCCAGGTTTCCAGCGCAGTGAGCGCCAGAGCGGCCATCTGCTGCGAGACCAGGGCCATATGTCGAGCGGTCGCCGGGGCATCGGCCCTGAGCACGGTGGCGGCGTGGTCGAGCTCATCGACGAGGCCGGTCAGGCGGCCGATGAACGCCCGCGCGACCTCCTCGTGGTCGAATATGACCGGCTCGGGCTCGGAGCGGAACGGGGTGCTAAAAAGGTGGCGCATCACGTTTCCCCTACCGCTGGAATCGACGGACTTCCCACGCCGCGTACTCGGCGAAGGAATCGGCGATGAAGTTCAGCCGCTCGGCGGCGCGCGGGTCGCCGTTGGACTGGAACTCGGCCTCGCGGCTGAGCATTGCAGTGAGGTGCATGCCGGTCGCTGCAACGTAGCCGGCCGCCTGGACGCGGGCGCCCGTGACAAGTCCATTGGCTACCTCAGCGTTCTGGCGTCGTTGGAGGGACTTGCCCTCCGAACGCGTGAAGCCCTCGGGAGTACTGAAGGGCGTGAGCTTCCCGTTGGATCGGGGGATGAGATCGGACATGGCGAATTGCCTTTCGTTTGCGGTGATGGGAGGCCCGCCGTTCGCGGTTCCTACACCTAAGGCTGAACCTGGAGGGCCCGGCAGGAATACCGAGCTACTGGTGCGCGACTGCGGCCTCGTGCTGGGCGGCAGCGAGCAACTGCGACCTATTGCGAAGGCCTTGACTGATGAACGGGCGAGCCGCATAATCCACGGCAAAGGAGGCATATGGGCGGCGTTCACGATGAAGACGAGCTGCGGGCGCGAATTATCGAATTCCTTGGAGCCAGCACTCGAAATGGCCTGTACCGAACGAATGGACTCGTGAAAGTAGTCGATTTGGGCAACGGCCGTCGACTCGATAGCAAGGGCGTGGAGGACGCTGTCAACGCACGGAGTCAAAGAGACATCTCGCCATATGTCCTTGCGCTCTGCAATGGCCGCGCCGCCACCTTGATCTTGGGATCGTCAGAGCTCCTCAAGCTCCGTGCCACGTTGTTGCTGGGGCTTGGTGAGGCACGGTTCCTCACCTCGGATGAACGCCGAGTGGCGTTTGCGCGCACCTACCGTGTGTACGTTCCCGCCGGAAGGAAGGCGCTTGAGGGCATTGATCAGTTCAGAGACAGATACCAAGATGTTAGACGGGTCGAACGCGAGGAAGTGATCGCAACCGTTGCTGACATCATCATGGAGTTGCTCACGAGTCAGCAGCCTTCGGTCGACATAGTTGGATCCAAAGCACCGTGGGCCTACGAGATTGTCGATGCGCAGGATGACTATCTCTACCCAGCCAGCGTCGAGGGTCAGGTTCGCACAGTCATCCGCAGGCGCACCATTCGGTCAATTGCACCTGCGATCACAGAGTTCCGTCAGACATACAGCGATCGCGTCCCAGGTGGGTCGATGCCGGAAGCTCGAAACGTCGGGCAAGGCCGACTCACTATACAGAACCTGCGACCATACGAGGAGAACGGCGCCCCTGGATACCGCTATGACATTGTCATATCCTTCCCACCTCTCCAGCGCGGAAAAACACTCGAGATCGGTTGGCTGCTTACCCACCAACTCACCAAGCGGGACCAGTGGGGACCGGGCATCGTCCATCGCGTGCAGTTGACGCCTGCCGTACCAATCGGGAAACTCTCAATCAGCGTGCGCTTCAGTCCACCGCTAGTCCCAAGCAACATCTGGCGTGTCGACAACGTTGCGCCTCAGAACATCATCGAAGTTGAGGCTCGGGGCGAAGCTCTCACGCCGACTCAAGACCGTGTACAGGCGGTGTGGGAAGGCGTCACGCTGGGCCGTGCATGTGGGATTGTTTGGAACTGGCCTGAGAACCTACACTGACCGCAGGCGCCCGGACCGAGCACGTAGGAGCGACCCATGGAACTTATCCGAGGCAACCTTGCCATCCGGGCACTTCTTCGCGGTGGATCGGGGGATACCGACGGCGACACGGACGGTGAAGGTTCCGAAGGTGACGGCGACCACCCCTGAGACGCCCGGCCTCGTTTCTATTAGGGCTAGAAACCGATACTTCCGCTGTTGGATAGCAGGGTCGGTCTGCGATTGATTGATTATTCATGTTGGTTGAAGCTTGTCAATTTCAGTACAACTGCGATCATGATTTGCCGAAATCGTAAATCAGGTTATAAGCAGACTAGAAGCCACCGTGCCCGGTCTGAGTTCCGCTCCCGGGCTGTGGCGTATTTGACTGTGCTGAACGCGGCGCTGCCGAGCACTGTCGGTGCACGCTGCTAGGTTGAGAGGACAGCCCAGGGGGATAGAACGTAAGCGCGCTCAGGCGCAAGGAGTACAGACACGACCATGGCCGACGCCACCAAGGAAGCGCAGCGCGCGGAGCTACGCAGGACCGGTCTGGCGGATCGCGAACGACCTGCGCGGCAGCGTGGACGGCTGGGACTTCGAGAGCTACGTGCTGGGCATCCTGTTCTGGCGCTTTGCCTCCAAGAACCTCACCACGTATCTCAGCGATCTGGAGGTGGCGGCAAGCGGCAACGCCTAATTTCGCACCGCTCAGTTTCTGCGGCTGGCTGGCGAGGAGCGGAGTGAACGTCAGCGGTGGGTACCTCTTTCGACATAACACTAATCGAAATTCTGATTCTATGGTGGTAAACTTGGTGCAGATGGTGCCAAATGCGTATCAGGCGAAATACTATGCCTATGAGTTGCAGCGTTCCTACGCGAACGACCATGTCGGCAAATTAGCTGGCCTTCTTTTTGACGCTCAAGTTGAGCCCAAGCCGCATCAGATCGATGCGGCTCTCTTCGCTCTCCAGACCCCTTACTTGAATGGCGTAATCCTCGCCGACGAGGTGGGCCTGGGTAAGACGATCGAGGCTGGTATCGTCATCTCCCAGTACTGGGCCGAGCGCAAGCGTCGGATCTTGATTATCGCGCCTTCCAGCCTTCGCCAGCAGTGGCAGCAGGAGCTGATCGAGAAGTTTCTCATCCCCAGCCAGCTGCTCGACCCGAAGCTTAAAGACGAACAGTTGGCCCGCACTGCCCGCCAGGATGCAGAGGTGCTCATTTGCTCCTACGAGTTCGCACTGCGGCACGAGGCCAGCCTCCTCCGTGAATGGGACCTGGTGATCTGCGACGAAGCCCATCGGCTGCGCAATTTCTACACTGGGCGTAATAAGGCACCGGAATCGATTAGTCATATCGTCCGCGAAGCCGGTAAGACGATCCTCTTGACGGCCACACCACTACAGAACCGCCTCGAGGAGCTGTACGGCCTGGTGAGCGTATTCGACCCCGACTACTTCTACTCGCTCGACGCGTTCCGTGAGCGGTATGTCAAGGCCAAGGGAGTGGGCGACAACGACGACCTCGTCGAGCGCGTCGCTGGCATCAGCAAGCGAACCTTGCGTCGCGATGCCGAGAAGTACATCCACTTCACCAAGCGCATGCCGCTGACCGTTGAGTTCATGCCGAGCCCGGCTGAGATCGAGCTTTACGACAAGGTCAGCGAGTACTTGCAGCGCGACAATTTGCACGCGTTCTCCAACTCCCAGCGCCACCTGACCGGCTTGATTCTGCGCAAACGACTTGGTTCAAGCACCTACGCGGTCTCCAGCACACTGGAGCGCATCGCCGACCGCCTCGAAGCTGAGGTTGGAGCCGGTGTTCGTCGCGATAGCCGAGGTGGTCTCGTCCTTGCGGACTTTGAGGACGAAGACCTGACCGAGGAGGAAGTCGAGTCTCTAGAGGAGACCAAGGCTGAGCCCGAGCTTGGTCCAGATGCGGGCCCGAAGGCCGACAAGAAGACCCTCGAGGCCATGCGCGCCGAAGTCGATGAACTTCGTAGCTACGCGGCGCTAGCTCGATCGATCACCGTCAATCAGAAAGCCGTGAAGCTCGGCGAAGCCGTGGACAAGGGCTTCGAGCGTCTGAAGGAACTCGGCGCTCCGCAGAAGGCCATCATCTTCACCGACTCGACTAAGACGCAGGAATACATCGCCCGCACCCTCACCGAGGGTGGCCGTGGCGACGGTCTCGTGCTCTTCAATGGCACCAACAACTCCCCAGCGGCCAGCGAGATCTACCGCGACTGGCTCGAAGCCAATAAAGACGGCGACGTCATTACTGGTATCGCTTCTGCCGATCGCCGCAAGGCCCTCGTCGACTACTTCCGCGATCAGGGGACGATCATGATCGCCACGGAAGCAGCCGCCGAAGGTATTAATCTTCAGTTCTGCTCGATGCTCGTTAACTACGATCTCCCATGGAATCCCCAGCGGGTTGAGCAGCGCATTGGCCGCGTGCACCGCTTCGGGCAGAAGTTCGACGTCGTCGTGGCCAACTTCGCCAACAAGGGCAACGCCGCCGAGGCCCGGATCCTCGAGCTCCTCGCCAATAAGTTCCACCTCTTCAAGGGCGTCTTCGGAGCCAGTGACGAGGTGCTCGGCTCCATCGAGGATGGCTTCGACTTTGAGAAGACCATCAACCGCATCCTCAACGACTCACGTAGCGATGCGGACATTGACCGCGCGTTCAAGGAACTCGAGGAGCAGTACGCCACTGAGATCAGCTCCGAGATGGCAGCGGCCAAGGCGAAGGTCTTCGACAACCTCGACCCCAACGTTCAGGACCGGCTGAAGTCCTATGACGCGCAGTCGGGCGAAGTCCTCAACAAGTTCGAGCGACTCCTGCTCGCGATCACAAGACGCCAGCTTGCCGATCACGCGGAGTTCGAGGGAGATGGACGAAACTTCGTTCTTCGTGACTCACCCGTCAAGGAAGCTCTAACCGGTCGCTACTACTTCAAGTCTGAGCCGCTGGACAACGCTCATCAATACCGGTTCTCCGGCCCGCTCGCTGGGCACGTTGTTGAGTCGGCGAAGTCGGCCAATACCCCTGCTAGCGAACTCACGTTCAGCCTTAGCCAGTCCGAGCGCGCCAGCAGTGCCGTCAAGGAACTCGCCGGGAAGTCCGGGGAGCTCACCGTCAAGCTCGTGACCTTCAGCATGAAGGCCAAGAACGATGACATCAGCGAGTCGTACATGCTCGCTGGTAGCTTGACGGATGACGGCAAGTGGCTCGACCACGAGTACGTCGCCGATCTGCTCGACCTCGCATGCGTGCAAGAAGACGCTCCAGTGAGCGTGAACGAAGCTAGGTTCGAGCTGCAGCTCGCCGAACGCCGGGCGCAGCTCGAGCGAGAGGTCCAGGGCCGCAACTCCCGTTACTACGATCAGCAAGAGGAGCTGCTGTATCGCAACCAGCAGGACCGCCGGGCCGAGTCCGAGGCGAAGATTCGTGAGTACAAGGCTAAGGAAAAGGAAGCCCGCAAGAACTCACGCGGCACAGACGATCCGATGCAGCAGCTCAAGTACAAGAAGGACGCTCGCAAGTGGGCCGAGCGAGCCGAAGAAGAGGACGAGGATGCGCGCGTCGCGCGGAAGAAGATGCGCGAGGAAGCCGACCGCTACCTAGAGCTGATCGAGCAGGCACTCAAGGGCACACAGACCGTCGAGCATCTGTTCAGCATCCGCTGGAAGGTAGTTCCCTGATGAACACCTCCACCGCTGCAATCACACCGACTATCAATCAAACTGGGACCACCCGAGGAACTAAGCAATGACCATCGACGAACTACAGGACATTTACGGAACGCCAAGCGGCACGCCCGACTTCAAGACGGAGCTCGCTGCCCAGCTCTCGGAACTGATCCCTGAGGCGATCGCAGACGGCAAGATCGACGTCGAGAAGCTCAAGGAACTCCTTGGTGAGGACGCCGGGGACGACCGCGAACGATTCGGTCTTTTTTGGGCCGGCAAGAAGCGTGCCCTTCGTGCGGCCCAAGAGCCTACTACGGCGACGTTAAAGCCGGACTATGAGAAAAGTAAAGACTGGGATACGACTAAGAACGTGTTCATCGAGGGCGACAACCTCGAAGTGCTCAAGATCCTGCAGAAGCACTACCACGGCAAGATCAAGATGATCTATATCGATCCGCCATACAACACAGGCAAGGATTTCGTCTACCCGGACAACTACAAAGAAGGTCTAGAGACCTACCTGGAGTGGACTCGCCAGGTCAACGACGAAGGAAAGCAGGTCTCGACCAATAGCGAGTCCGAAGGGCGTTACCACTCGAACTGGCTCAACATGATGTACCCGCGCCTGAAACTAGCGAGGAACCTGCTCGCCGATGATGGAGCGATCTTCATCTCGATCGACGACAACGAATCTGCGCATCTCAGACGTCTGTGCGATGAAGTGTTCGGCGAGGCTAACTTTATTGCTGACGCCGTCTGGCGGTCGAAGGACAACAGCAACAACGATGCCAAACGATTCTCCCTCGATCACAACCACACGCTCGTGTACGCGCGGAGCGCCGACTGGTATCCGGCTCGCATTTCCGACGACAGTAAGCGGAGCCATTTTAGGAACCCCGACAACGATCCGCGTGGCCCATACTTCGACGGGAATCCACTCAACTCTCCTAACTATCGAGAAAACCTCGTCTACTCATTGACGTCACCACAGGGAATCGAGATCAAGCCACCGAAGAACGGCTGGCGATGGTCGCGGGAAGCGATGGATGCGAAGCTCGCATCCGGCGAGATTCGGTTTACCGCCGACGGTCGGGGAATTCGTCGTCGTACCTATCTTGCGGATATGGAGGGGCTTCCTCCTTCGAGTCTGTGGATCGACCTTGAGCGAACGGGCCACAACAGGCAGGCCAAGTACGAACTGATGAAGCTGATGCCCGAAGATGTATTCGATACGCCTAAGCCAGTGAAGCTCATCAAGTACATCCTGCAACTAGGATCGGTCACTAACGATGATATTGTGCTCGACTTCTTCGCTGGAAGTGCGACAACGGCCCATGCCGTAATGCAGATGAACGCCGATGATGGTGGTCGGCGTCGCTTCATCATGGTCCAGCTTCCCGAACCCACACCCGAGAAATCGAAGGCACGCGAACTCGGATACGGCACCGTTGCGGACATCTCCCGTAGGCGCATCGATCTAGCCGGGGCGGCAATTGCAGGTGAGCCCGATACGCAGCTCGATATCGAGCAGGGGCAGCTCGATATCGGCTTTCGAGCCTACGCACTCACAGACACCAACTTCTCGAAGTGGCGCGTAGCGAGTGACACAGACCTCAGCAAGCTGGAGCAGCACCTCTTCGACCTCCGCGACAGCGCCGATGACGACGCCACGCCCGACTCGCTCCTCACCGAAATCCTTCTCAAGCAGGGCTACTCCCTAACGGAGCAGATCGGCGACAAAGAAATCGATGGCCTCAAGCTCAAGTCCGTCGGCGAAGGCCTCGTACTTGCCTACCTCGACGAGCACACCAAGCCAACCCTGCAGCAGCTCCGCTCTGTGCTCGCGAGTAAAGACCTCGCAAAGTTCATCGTCCTCGAGGACGCATTCCATGGTGACGACGAGCTGAAGACGAACCTGGTACAAGAAGCCAAGACGCGCGGCGTGGAACTCTGGACGGCCTAGGCGATGGAATTCAAGTTTGATCCCAAGCAGCCATACCAGCAGGAAGCGATCGCTTCGGTCGTCGATCTCTTCGAAGGCCAGCCAGCTGACGCCGACGCGCTAGAAGTCAACCTCCAGGGCGCACTGCCCGCCTCCATTGGCCAGACCGCGTTCGACATCGCCAGCGAAGTCGGTGCGATCGGCAACAACCTCTTGCTGGACGAGGAGGCACTGCTCCAGAACTTGCAGGCAGTGCAGGACCGCAATGGACTCGAGGTCGTGTCTGAGCTAGCTGGCGGTGCGCTCGACTTCGACATCGAGATGGAAACAGGCACGGGTAAGACGTATGTCTACCTGCGCACGATCTTCGAGCTGGCGCAGCGGTACAACTTCCGCAAGTTTGTCATCCTGGTGCCGAGCACGCCCATTAAGGAAGGCGTCATCACCAGCATCAAGCTCATGACCAAGCACTTCGAGGGTCTCTACGCCGAGCCGTTCGACGCCAGCGTCTATAGCGGTCAGACCGCTGAGGAGGTTCAGTCGTTCGCCACCAGCACGAGCGTGCAGATCATGGTGATGAGCATTCACGCGCTGCGGGGCGACAAGAACTCGCGCGTTATTCACCAGACGCGTGACAAGCTCAACGGTCTGCGCCCGATCGACTACCTCAAGGCCACGCGGCCGGTCGTCATCATGGACGAGCCGCAGAACATGGAGTCCCTACTTAGTCAGTCGGCGGTCGGCGAACTAGACCCGCTCTGCACGCTGCGGTACTCGGCAACCCACCGCAAGACCCGCAACGTCGTCTATCGTCTAGACCCGGTCGACGCGCATGACCTGGGTCTCGTGAAGCAGATCGTCGTCGCCGAGGCACTCCAGCAAGGCGCCGATGCAGCGCCGTACGTGAAACTGCTATCGGTTCGGAATGACAAGGGTTTCGTCGCCCGACTGGAACTTGCAGTCCGCAAGGAGTCCGATGGATCCATCGAGCGCAAGACGGTGGCCTACCGGCCCGGTAAGGACGCGAGCGATCTCGCCCGCCTCACCGGTAACTCCGCATACGAGGGCTGGCTCATCAACGAACTCAGCACCGAGCCCGAGTCGGTCGAGCTGTTCCCACACGGCTGGCTGCAGGCTGGTGAGACCCTCGGCGGCTCCAATGATTCGGTTTACCGCGAAATGATTCGCGAGACCATCCGCGAGCACCTGCGCAAGGAGACGATGCTGCGCCAGCACGGCATCAAGGTGCTCAGCCTTTTCTTCGTCGACAAGGTTGCGAGTTTCCTCGGCGATGGCTACGACAACTCCACGGCCAACGGCGACTTCGTACGGTGGTTCGACGAAATTTTCCGCGAGGAGCGGGCCAAAAGCGCCCAGTGGGCGGCGCTGCTGCCGGGCGATCCACAGGACTACCGGCGGGCGTATTTCTCCGTCCTCAAGGGCAAGAAAGGCCAGCACGACACCTTCAAGGACACCAGTGGCACTACCGCGGCCGACGACGATGCCTACGAGTTGATTATGCGCAACAAGGCGCAGCTACTCGATGAGAAGGAGCCGGTGCGGTTTATCTTCAGCCACTCTGCGCTCCGTGAGGGCTGGGACAACCCGAACATTTTCCAGATCTGCGCCCTTCGCGAGATGGGCGAAGCCGCCGAACGCCGTCAAACAATCGGTCGAGGTCTGCGTCTGCCGGTCAACCAGACCGGTGAGCGCGTGCCGGATCGCGGCATCGCTCAACTAACCGTTGTCGCCAATGAGTCCTACCGCGAGTTCGCCGACAGTCTACAGAAGGAGTACCGCGACTCTGGCGTCAGCATCGGCCTCGTTCGCGTGGGCGAGTTCGCCAAGATCCCAACGGTCGACGAGAATACCGGCGGGGAGAAGCGTCTCGGCTTCGCCGGCTCCAAGTTGATCTGGGATGAACTTGTCAAACGCAACTTCCTCGACAAGGAGGGCAAAGTCATGGCCACCTTCCGACCAGAGACCCTTGGCTTCACGCTCGGCCCCAAGCCGGACTCATTCTGGCCAGAAGACGACATGATCCAGGTGATGATCGACTGCCGAATCGAACGGCTGGTTAAGACCCAGCGCAAGCGGGTACAGCGCAAGCTCAATAAGGAGATCTACACGTCGCCGTGGTTCGAGGACTTCTGGCGCGCGATCTCCCGCCGCACGACCTACCGAGTGAAGCTTGACCGAGAGAAGGTCATTGAGGACGCCGTCAACAAGATCGTAACCGAACAGCCGATCCAACCGCTTCGTGTCCAGGTCACTCGGGCGGGCGTAAAGCTTGTCCGTGGTGGTACCAAGACCGCCGAAACCGCGACCCGCTCGGCTGCCCTGGCGGGAACGTATGAGCTGCCGGACATCATCAGCGAGCTGCAAGAAGCGACGTCCCTCACCCGCAAGACGCTCGTCGACGTACTGACGGGCTCCGGCAAACTGAACGAGTTCATCGGCAACCCAAACGACTTCATCGCCATGGTCAAGCGCATCCTGCTTAACGTTGTCGCAACGGCCGTGCAGGAAGGCGTCCAGTACGAGAAGATCAGCGGCTACGTTTACGAGTTGCGCGAGCTGCAGGCGGATGGGGCCGAGGCACGCGACCTCTTTATGGATCGCGTCTACGAGGCGCAGTCGTTCAAGGACGGCAAGACCGACTTCAACTACATCCAGATTGACTCGGACGGCGCTGAAGCACCAGAGCGGCAGTTTGCGCAGGTCCTCGACAGCCGCGAAGATGTGAAGTTCTTCATGAAGCTGCCCGACAAGTTCAAAATCGAGACTCCGGTTGGCCCGTACAACCCAGACTGGGCGATCATCAAGCAGGACGGGGACGGCATGGATCGCATCTACATGATCCGGGAAACCAAGAGCACGCTCGACGAATCCAAACGCCGCCCAACCGAGAACGCCAAGATAAAGGCCGCTACCGAGCACTTCAAGCAACTCGGCATAGGTTCAGAGACCACCGCTGGCTACACTGTCGGCGTTCCTGGGAACTGGAACCTGTGATGTGGTCGGCAGCAGAGTGACACTGCACCGCTCGATACGCTTAGCTTTATCGCGCAGTACGGAGTGAAGCGCCCTGGCATGAGGGGCGTCTCCTTGGCTACTGAGAGTAGGGGGCGAGCCTGGAATCTCCCGCTACTACGAGAGCATCGACCACCCGCTGCCACATAGCTAGCGAGTGCCTATCAGAGACGACTGCCCTGACATCAATCAACCACGTTGAAAGCAGAAAGCTGCCTCGGGCTACTTCTTCCGGCGCGGCTAGCGCAAGATCGGTAATCCACAGTAAAGCTATGCGAGCCTGATCCTGCATAGAAAGTGGGCGAATAAAGCCGATGAGCTGATCAACACATGTTGAGTCTCCTCGGGCAGCCGGTAGCCATTCTTCGACGGAGTCTCGAAGTTTGTCTGGGTCCCACCAAACGATCGGTTCCCCGTCAAGTTCGCGGTAGAGGTAGGCGGCCTCCGTAGCAGCATTTGGGATGAGTGACGCACGAGCGCGATTTCCGTAGTGCCTGCCGTCGAACGGCTTGTGTTGGCCCTGATACGCTAAGACGCGCGCGACGATTTCCGGCCACAGCCGTTCTGCTGTGGCGGCTCGGCTGGAGTTCTCCTCAGCGGCCGCTGAGACGGCGCGAACAAACGCACCGAGCATGTCTGACCTATCAGCAAAGGCATCGAGGTGATTGAACAGCAGCGTCTCGCCCTCTCCCTCGACAACCGTAAGCAGCGCGCGCGCCGTTATGAGCGCGTGAGACCCGCGATGGTCGAAGTCACGATCATTGGCGAGAAGGGCGCGTCGTTGCGCTGTGAGAACGACATGGAGTAGTTCCTCAGCGCGAGCAGACACGCAGATTCCGGAAACGGAGGCGGGTGCGAGCGCACGAAGTGCGGCGTCGAGCCTGAGGACATAAATGACATCGTCGGATGCGGCACTTAGGGATTCAGCGATCGGATCTTCGAGTACAATCGAGGCCCGACGACCGGTCTCAGAATCCCAGCCTCCGAATACACAGTCACGCGCGGTGGCGATAACAAGGCCCAGCGCAGTCTCGTGATGACATGTCCCTTCGGTGGAACATGGCTCTTGCCATAAGACATCGAGGCCGCGCGCCAGATGTACCCGGACCTCGTTGGGGAGTGCCAGGGCAAGTCCGGATGTCGCCTGTACGACGCGTGCGTATGCTTCGGACCCGTCCGATCCATCAACGAGAGCCCGTATAGGAGCCGCGGCGGGCAGCAGAAGAAGCGGCAGAGATTGTGCCGAAACCCGATCCGCACCTTGCTCGAAATATGATTCCTGTGAGTCAAACTGACGTCCCCGTCCTGATTGTTCACCTACCGTCACGAGTGTTTCGGCCGCGAATCGAAGCGACTCGTCGGGCAGCTCAATGCCTTCAATCAGGTGTGCTTCGAGCGCGGCCGCAGCAACTACCGCAGGGGCGTCCCACGGCCCGTCTGCACTAAAAGCAGGAGGTTCATCGATGAGCTGTTTTGCGACGTTCAAATCTTCAATGAGTGTCTCAGAAGTCCGTGAATCGGTAATGCGCTTCTTTGGGTTGATGTAGTACTGCACCATTAGCCGCGTGGCTTCCTGTGCCTGCTGCACATCGGAACTTGCAGTCTCGAGCGCATTCAGTAGAACGTCGGGCGGTGTACTCTGGATGATCAGCTGGCCATCATCGGTCGGATGCGCGCTATAGGTATCTAGGTCCATGCCGCTGGCCCAGCCCCGCACATTGAGAAGTTCTTGTTCGATTGCGCCCTCATCATCGCCATGGACGAGCTGGATCTGCTGCCGCGCGTTCTCAATGAGCTCCCGGCCGAGGTGGCGTAGCTCTTCCGCTCGGTCTTCGTCGGCTCGGAGTACGAGCATCGCGGAAGCCTCGCGAAGGGACCAATGCCGACGGTCAGCACCTACCAGCCCGTCGGACGACGCTGCAAACCCACTGATCTCGCTTGTAGCTCTGGCGAACTCGAGATGCCAGATCATCGGCTCCGACAGGTATGGGTCAAGCATCCCCTCGGCCTTTTCAAGATGTCGGATGAGAAGACCAACAACGAGGCCAACCATCGCGAGGTTTTCGCATTCGTCAAGCAGAATGGCCACGATTGTACTTAGAGGAATATCGAGGTCGATCAGTTGATCACAAACCCGCTCGAGAGCTTGGAGGGCGCTCATGCAAGGGTACGGTCCACCTCCAGTACCTCGATACCAGGTCCACACCTGTGGGTCGCCAATATACGTGCGTACAGCACCAGTGACCTGCAATTCGATACGATACGAGTCGAGTTCTTCCTCCGGGATATCGCCACCGTACCGATCAATACTCGCCAGAGTACGTGCTTGAGCGAGGGCGGCGTGGTTCAACAGTTGATTGAGAACCCGGACGCCACCTCGAAAGTCGGATTGAAACAAAGAAATGAAAGGTCCACGGTACCAGGCTGCAAGCGGCATGCCGATCCCGTGATAGTGGTGATCGCGAATGCCGTCTTCATGGAATCCCGATCCGTCTTCCTCATCGTCCAAGTAGTAGGCCTCGGTAATCGTCGCCAAGAAGCCTCGAGGGCGAGTTGCTAACGCACGTCCAGCAAAGAGTGCTTCGACTGCGGGGCCGAGAAATGCTGGAGCATCGTTCGCGATTCGTCGAAGGATCGCCTCACCATCACCCCCAATATCGGGGCCGAGGAGGGCCAAGAACTCAACCATCACTTCGTCCATGATCTCACGGGGAATCTCCCGTCTCCTGTGACGCCGGCCGCGTGGATACCCGACCTCACCGAACAAGTTGCTGCGTGCGGCACGTTCGCGATCTCGTTCGACCTCCTCAGGAGTGCGGGCCAGGCGGGCAGCTTCAGCTTCTGCCCGTTCTTCCTGTTGTCGCTCGTCCGCGACAGCGCATCGGGCCACTAATTGCGACCGAAGTTCAGCGCGTAATGCGTTCTCGGCTGGAGCGTTCGAGACAATCAGGGAGCGAAGCCAGTCGCGCACTAGTTGCTGGAGCTTCTTATCACCGAACCACGTCGTGGAACTGCTGAATAGTTGTTCAATCAACGGCTCTACCGCTGAGATACGGACGAGATGCGCCGAGTCGCGAAGTCGTCGCTGATCAACCAAACGGCACAGCCGATGCAGCCCAGTCTTGTTATCGGCGCATAACTCGCCCCACGCGTCGTCCAGGATAGGGCCAGGGTGCGGCAGCGAGAGGAGTGCTTCGCCGGGCACGTCGCGCCAACGCTCCCCGTGGCCTGCTGCAACCACTGCGTCAAACGATCTCTGAAGGCCAGCGAATCGACCACGGACTGGATTCTCGGCCGTGTCCGGTGCTCCTAGATTGACCTGAGCGGCGAGCCGTGCCGCACTGAGCGACCAACGTGGCATCCCTGCGGAAAGCAATTTGATGGTGGGATCTTCATCCGCAAGGAGCAGGCGAGCAACGGCATATCGGCGCACTTCGTCATGTGCGAATTCAGGACCGATCTTAAACGGCCGATTGGTCGACGTCTGCAGGAGGCCGTCTCGCCGAAGTCCCGCAAGTGCCGCCCCATCAAGCGCGCCCACTACGGTAAGCGGATCAGCGCGGGTGAGTTCCAGATCTGCCAGGCGCAGCATGACCGCTTCTCGTGCATCGGGCGTGCCACGTTCGGCCTGTTCGTGGCATCGGACGAGTCCGACCCAAACCTGATTCATAGCGTCGCCGTCGTTAACAGGGAGCCCTGAGACTCCGCCGCGGAGGAGAAGATCGACGACGACTAGTCGACGGAGCAGTTCTCGAGCATGGTGGTCCGCTGCGAGTGCGGCGAGCTCAGGGAAGGCAACGACAAGCTCATCGAGCTGCGTGTCGGTAAGTGTCGGGATCTCGTAGTCGACGGCCGGGCCGCCTAAGTGGGTGTCGACGGCATCATGGAGCAGTTTCCTAATATCGTCCGTCGTCAGGACAAAAATTCGGACGTCGCTATGGAATGCGGCGTCAACCATGTATCGCAGCAGATCCGACTTGCCTTCTGCCACGGCGTCTGCTCCGTCGATAATCAGCAGACGCTCTGGAGCGCTCATCTCGGCTAGGGCGGTTGTTAAAGGAATGCCGAGGGCACGCTCCAACTCAATCGGCGTCGTTGGGAGATGTCGCAGGTTGATCACAAGGGCCTGAGCTCCGTCGCGCTTGACAGCGGATGCAAACTCAACCATGAGCGCACTCTTACCGACTCCGGACTGGCCATGGATAATTACCGCAGGCTTGGTCCTGGTCAGGGTGCGAAGCTCGGCGATAGTCGCGCTGCGGTCGATATGCACTTCGTTGCGTCCGCTGGACGACGTCACCCGACTCCGAACTGCAGCAACAGCTTGCTCGTGGAGGCTGTTGAGCATGCGCCAAGCGGCATCATGACGACGGGTGGTTGATGCGACGACGTCGTGGGTGTCTCGGCGGAGGAGATCAAGTTCAATATCTGCTGCCTTCGGCGCATACTCGGCAGCGAGTACGCCGAGCCGATCACGCACCGTCACCGCCCCAGCTAGGTCAGCCGTCCTTGATGCGTTCACTAGGTCGTTCACGATGTTAGCCCAGTCCGACTCATCAGGTGCCTCGAATCGAGGCATAAGAACCTGAAGACGAGACAGCAGACGCCAGGTTTGCTGAGTGACGGTAGCCTCGTCAGCCGAGCCGCCATTGGCATCGTCTAGGGCTGACTTCACCAGGTCCTGAAGGTGGTTGAACCGCTCGCGAAGCACCTGCTCGAAACGGCCTGGCTCCTGCACCAACGCAGCAAAAGCGGCAGGGTCGGTTTGGCCGCGAGCGAGATCGGCTAATGTCGCCAGCTGAGAAGCGTGATCTTGATGACCCGCAACCACCAGCCCAACGCGGTGATCGATATCAGCGCTAAGATCATGAGCAAGCTCTTCGAGCAGCGAGCCGATCAGCTTCTTCGTTTTCGCATTGCTTTTGACAACGATTGGAGCACGACGCACGGCGAGTGCAAGCACCAATGAAGGCTCGTCTTCATCTGCTCGCTTAGCGTATACGACTAAATCGTCAGTTGAGTGTAGGGGTGCCTGTTGAAATGCGACGCTAACGACGGATCGGCCCTCACCCAGTTCGGTTGATCCCAAACCGGAAAGCATCCGGGCCAGGTAGTGAACTGCGACCTTGCGCTCGAAGGTCACCCCACCCCCACCGGTTGCGTATGGACTCATAGCGGTCGTAGCGGCTGACGGCTCGATGACCGTTCCCCCTCCGCCGCCCTGTGGCGATTCAGACATGGCCATATCTTACCTTGCCTCTTCTTTACTAGGGCGCCAGCAGAACAACCCTCTGTCGTGAAGGCTGCTAGCTATAGATGATTGACGTCCAGACCGCATACGTCTTCCATTGTAACAATTATCGAGTATCTATTCGATGCGCCGCTCAGAGCTCGCCTGTTCGTATCTCTATAGCCGGACAATGAACCGTCCTTAGCTGACTGCGACAATTTTAGTTAGGGTCGGCGAATTGACACACCTTGCTCAGCTAGGGTTTGGCGCACGCAGCCGGGACTCACGTCGAACCGTTGGCCGATCCGCGCTAGCGACTGCCCGTCCTCGTATAGACGTGCAGCCTCTCTTGCCCGTTCGGCCGTGAGGCCTTGACGACGGATTGGGACGCCAGTCTCGCGGAGAAGCTGGACGACGCTCGTCTTGGAGATGTTATAGGCCGCGGCCAGTCGATGCGACGACCAACCCTGTTTGTAGCGGTCGCTCATCTCAGTAACTTGGTAAGCCATGAGTCGGTGAATTAGCTTCGCCGAGGACTTGGTTGCACGTTCGCGGGGCTTTCGGGTTTTGGGCAGCGCTTCGGCCGTCTCCACTATCTGGTCCAGGTGATACAGATAGTGGCGGGCTTTGTTGGAGTACGCCTGCAGGACCTCCACCAAAGTTGAATTTTCAACCATTATGACAGAGGTAGTTCTATACCGCTCGGTAAGCTGAGTTTTTATCGTGCAGTATGGGTCTACCTCTGTTTTTTCGGTTAGTTTCGCGTAAGGTGTCTACTCTCCAAAAAGCAAGCTCAGCAGCACTCACTAGGCCCGTGGATGCTCCTCTGGATACTTCCAGCCATCGAGAAGGATGGCATTTAGAAATCTTAGCTTGCCTCAATGCCGATTCCATCTGTGTGATCTATATGGACGAATTGGCAATAATATTGTAAATTAATCATAAGCACACGTGCATTGCACTAATGCTCGCACCCCTATACGTAAGGAGATGGCTCGTGCCACACTGGGTTGTTCAACAGCGGGTAATACCTCGCAAACGACAGCAAATTGCCACACGCAAGGCGCGAACACTCTACGACACACTCATTAGTAGCGGCTTCGTCTACATCGAACAGCCTCTACCGGAGGTCGCACGGCGACAGAAGGACTACAGAGCGCCGATACCTGACGCGCTGAAGGAGCTCGAAGGACTCCTCGGCTCCCGAGGACATAACCTTGGCACAGTCTTATGGACTGATAGCCAGCGCGATACACCACACACGGTGTTCGATAATCGTCTCTCATTGGCCGGCATGTCATCGGCGCGCATTTCAATCGACAATGTCGACATGTACGACGTTGACGAAGCAGTGCTCGAGGAGGCGTGCTACAAGCGTCATGCCGCTTACACGATCGATGCCTACGAACCGTACGCCTGGGGCTACCTTCGTCGCACCAATCGAGCTGTTCAGTGCTTAGTCATAAAGCCAGACGGCAACACGCAAATTCATGGTGTGCTGTATGGATATGAGACGACGGAGTACGGCCATTGGTTGCATTCTGATGAGGTACCCTTCAAGGAGGCGCGAGAAGTCCAAGAAGGGGCGCTCCTTGAGCAGCCGGCCGAGTTCGAACTCGACTGCACGATTGTCGTACCGACACCCATTGTTACCGAAGCCGACAAGCTCGTAGCGAGCGACATACCGGAAGACTTCGTCGCCGCAATGCGCCGCGTAAGCCATCGAGACTATCCTGACTTTTGCGAGGAAGGGACGATCGGGATTTACGACGCCAGCGTGACGGGTATATCGTACACCCATGAGTTTTTCTCCCGGCAATACATTTCCGTCTAGGGGATTTCGCCGCACAGCAGCCAGCTGTGCGGCTTTTCCTTGCATACTCAATACAAGGTGAGTCCGCATATCCCAATAAACAAGTAGCATCAACCGAATATGACAACTCCTTGGCTGTGTATAGACAACAGTACGAGTCGAGGCATGTGTTTGAGTATGTCTCACCCGGGACCCCGACCAGGCTCATCGCATCTTTACACCTTGCGCGACGAGGCTGTTCCGCACACAGCCAGGGCTCACCACAAACCGCTGGCCGATCCACGCTAGTGACTGTCCGTCCTTGTAGAGACGCGCAGCTTCCCTTGCCTGTTCGGCTGTGAGGCCTTGGCGGCGGATGGTCACACCAGCTTCGCGGAGTAGCTGGACGACGCTCGTCTTGGAGATGCTGTAGGTCTCGGCGATTCGTTGAGACGACCAGCCTTGTTTATAGCGATCAGTCATGACGGCGACTTGATGGGTGCTCAGTCGGTGGATGAGCTTGGTGGAGGACTTTGCCGCACGTTTCCTTGGCTTTGGGGTCTTGGGTAGCGCCTGAGCCGCCTCCACTATCTGATCGAGGTGATAGAGATAGTGGCGAGCTTTGTTGGAGTACGAGTGCAGGACCTCCACCAGATGAAGAGGGTCGTCCGTCAGGGCGGCCCTCTTGGCGTTGGCGCCGCCACTTGGGGCAGGGTTTGCAGGCCTTTCACCCGCCGTTCGCTTGGAGACGAGCCGCGCGCCCAGTGTGACGCGCGTGTGCCGGGTGCCTCGCGTGCGTTCCCTACACTGGCGGTGCCCGGGCCAGTAGAGGACGAGACGAGAACCGCTCCATCGAGAGGGAACACGCCGTGAAGCTCACCGAGTACATCGACCTTGTCGAGGATCTGGCGTCCGCCATCCTCGACGGCGAGGCCGCCGCGGCTGCGAGCCTCGCCCAGATCGTCAAGTCCGCCGGCCGGGAGATCCGGACCCAGACGCTCCAACCCACGGACTGAGGTCCCTAGTCCCCGCGGTCGGCGCGGCGCATAGTGGTGTCGACGACTGACTCAGGGGGGATCGCCATGCACAACACCCAGGACACCCAGAAGCCCATCGGATTCCTGCTCAAGACTCTCGACAGGCTGCTTGAGGAACGCTTCGATGAGGCGCTCGAACGGCACCGCCTCAGCCGTCGGCAGTGGCAGCTCCTGAACGTCCTCGCAGACACCGAAGCAACGGTGGCGCAGCTCGACGAAGCCATCGCGCCGTTCCTCGACACGCCAACACAGGAGACCTCCGAGCGCCACCTCGAACCACTGCTCGGCGGAGGGCTCGTGGCCGAGAAGGCGGGCGTCTACCGCTTGACGGACCTGGGCCGCGTCGAGCTGCACGGCGCCCGCGAGACTGTGCAGGGCATCCGGGATATCACGGTCAAGGGACTTGAGGACGGCGAGTACGACCGCACAGTGCGCGCGCTTGAGGCGATGATCAGCAACCTCGCTGGGTGAGGTTCCTCGGGCCACCCGTCTGACCGAGGGGAGCGCGCGGTCAGCATCGGGTTCAGGGGCGCGGCGTCAGGCCGAGCCCCGACTTGCGCTGGTGCACCGAGAGGTAGCGGAGCCCGAGCGCCCCGGCGGTGAACTGCCGCCGCGAGCGCCGGGGGAGCCAGACGAGGGCCCCGGGTGAGAGCGGGACCTCGCCCCCTTCGGTGGCGAGCGTGCCGCTCCCCGAGATGACATGAAGGAGCACATCGAGATCTGGTCCCACGTGCTCCCCGATCGTCCCATGGGGCGGCAGTGCGATGACGTTCGAGTCAAGGTCCCGGTTGCCCATGGTGAGCCGGAAGACGGCACCCGACGCGTCGGCGTCGTGCGCCTCCGCGAGGGCGAGCGTGTCGGCGACGACGCGCGGCAGGGGAGTGGCGGCGGTCCGGGTGACCCGGAGCCGCCACTCGGGTCCGCGCTCGAGGTATTCCCACGAGGAGGCGCCGTACTGGTCGCTGTCGAACTCGGCCCTCAGCGGCGCCGGGTCGTGGTTCGTGATGAGGATGAAGGATTCGCCCACCCCGAGGTTCGCGAACGCGGCGAACACGGCGCGATGCCGCTGCGGCTTCGGTATTGGCCTGACGTCGAGGTCCATGGACGGCAGGATAGTCTCATGACCCCCCGCGGCGAACCTCTCACGATCCACACCCCGTCCGGCGACGTCTCCGCCGTCTACTCACGGCCCGAAGCGGCTGAGGCGACCGTCGTCGTCGCGCACGGCGCCGGAGCGGGCATGGTCCATCCGTTCATGGTGGGTTTCTGCGCGGCACTCAACGAGCTCGGGATGGCCACTCTGCGGTTCAACTTCGCCTACATGGAGGCCGGCAAGCGTGTGCCCGACCGGGCGCCCAAGGCGATTCCGGTATGGCAGGCCGCCTTCGAGGAGGCACGACGGCGCTCGGCGGGGGAGCCGCTGTGGGCTGCGGGGAAGTCCTTCGGAGGGCGGATCGCCTCGATGGCCGTTGCCGAGGGCGCCATGCGTCCCGTCGGCCTCGTGTTCCTCGGCTACCCGCTCCACCCGGCGGGTAAGCCGGAGAAGCTCCGCGACGACCACCTCTACGGACTCAGGCTGCCGATGCTGTTCCTCTCCGGCACGCGGGATACCCTCGCGACCGCCGAGCTGCTCGACGCCGTCGTGGCGAAGCTGCCCACGGCGACACTCGCGTGGCAGGAGGGCGGCGACCACTCCTTTGCCGTCAAGGGGGCGAAGCGCACCCCGTACGAGATCGGCGCATCGCTCGCGGAGCCGACGGCACAGTTCATCACGGGAACCATCGCTGAAGACGTGGGCCCCAGTCCCTTGCGCGAGTGCGGCCACGGGTGGTCATCTGGTGTGCGTGGACGATCCGCTCTCGATCGTCCTCCTTTCCGGGCGCACCATCCACCAAATGATCGGCTTCCCTGACAAGGAGAACGCAGTGATCCATCAGCATTTCCGGTACGTGGCAGCTCTCACCCTCTTGCCTGCCGCGCTCCTGCTCACCCCCTCCGTGGCCTCCGCGGCAACGGCCACCCCGCCGGTCACGGCCAGCGGGACAAGTCCGTTTGCCACGTGCACGCTGGGCGCCGCGCCTGGCGCTGTGAATTACCCCAACGCCGAAGTAGAGCCCTGGGTGGCGGTCAACCCGACCAACCCGCGCAACATCATCGACGTGTGGCAGCAGGACCGCTGGTCCGACGGCGGTTCCCACGGCCTTGTGGCCGGCTACTCCACCAACGGCGGCAAGACCTGGAACGAGACGGCGCAGCCGTTCAGCGCCTGCGCCGGCGGTCCCGCACGCTACGACCGGGCCTCGGATCCGTGGGTGTCCATCGGCCCCGACGGCACCGCGTACTCGGTGTCGATCTCGTTCCAGGGCGTCGGCTCCGACAACGCCGTCCTGGCATCCACGTCCACCGACGGTGGGGCGACGTGGACCGCTCCGAAGGCGCTGATCGAGGATCTCGGCACGTCCCAGTTCTTCAACGACAAGGAGTCCGTCACTGCGGATCCGAACACACCCGGCACCGCCTACGCCGTGTGGGACCGTCTGGTCTCCCCGACCGACAATCCCCGCTCGGCCGCCCACGCCGCGGCCTACACCGGGCCGACGTACTTCTCCAAGACGACAGACGGCGGGAAGAGTTGGAGCCCGGCCACTGCGATCGTCCCGACCGCCCAGAACCAGCAGACCATCGGCAACCAGATCGTCGTCGATCCGCGGAACGGAACGCTGTACAACGTCTTCGACCTCATCCTCGGCACAGGCAAGAACGGCGTCGACCAGCTGCACGGGACGAACGTCGCCTACACCAAGTCCACGGATGGCGGAACGACGTGGACGGCGCCGCAGGTCATCGCCCAGCTCAACACGGTGGGCGTCACTGATCCGAATACGGGCGCGGCCGTGAGGACGGGGGACATCATCCCCGAACCCGCCATCGATCCGGCCACTGGCCAGCTCTACGTGGTGTGGCAGGACTCGCGGTTCAACGGTGGGCACTATGACGAGGTGGCCATCTCGACGTCGGCCGACGGCGGGGCGACCTGGAGCGCGCCCGCTCAGGTCAACACGCCGCACGGTGCTCCGGCCTTCACACCCAGCGTGCGTGTGGCCAACGGCACGGTCGGTGTGACCTACTACGACTTCCGGAGCCTCGCGGCCGGGAACACGAGCACGCTGCCGACTGACTACTGGTTCACCTCCTTGCCCGCGGGCGGCGTGTCCTTCGGCAACGAGACTCACCTCTACGGGCCGTTCGACATGATGACGGCGCCCAATGCCCGTGGCTTCTTCACGGGCGACTACCAGGGCCTCGCCGCCATCGGAGCGCAGTTCGGTTCGCTCTCCGTTCGCGCGAACAGCGGGAGCACGGACAACCGGACGGACGCCGTGTTCACGCGGGTCACGCCCTAACAGCGCGGCGACCGCCTGGCAAGGGGCTCCCGTCGCGACGGGAGCCCCTCGCCAGCCCAGTCAGCCGGGGTCCCGGTCCGCCCGCAGCGCGCGGACCGCGGCGCCCACGGTCGGGTAGAAGTGGTCGACGCCGAACCGGGCGCGGGTGCCGAAGCGCACGAGCCGGTCCTTCATCGGTCCCTTGAGCTCGGCGAAGACGAGCTGGATTCCGCGCTCGGCGAGCCATTCGTCGAGTTCGATGAGATCGTCGAGAGCCGTGGTGTCGATCCCCGTGATGGGCTCCGCCGCAAGGACCACATGGGTCACGGGACGGTCGGCGGCCTCGACCAGTGAGCGCAGATAGGCGGTCAGGACGGAGCCGTTCGCGAAGAAGAGCGGTGCGTCGAACCGCGCGAGGATGAGCCCCGGGATGCGCTCTCCCTCGGGGTGACGAGAGAGGTCGTGGTAGCCCGGGACCTCCTCGAGGTGCCCCAGTTCGGCCCGGTAGGGGGTGAACGCCCGCCGGATGAACTCCAGGAGCGCCAGTCCGATCGCAACGAGGATGCCGGGAAGCACGCCGACGGTCGTCACGCCCGCGAACGCCGCGGCCATGAGCACGGTCTCTGTGGTGCTCATGCGCCCGAGCCGGAGGATCGCCTTGACGTCGATGAGCCCGAGGACGGCGGCGATGACCACCGCGGCGAGGGCCGCCGTCGGAAGGTACGCCGTAACGCTCGGAGCGAGGAGCATGAACGCGGCCACGAGCACCGCAGCCACGACTCCGGCGAGCTGGCTGCGCGCTCCGGCCCCGAGTGCGACGGGAGTGCGGGAACCGCTGGCCGAGACCGGGAACCCGCCGAAGATGCCCGCGGCCACGTTCGAGAGCCCGATCGCGGCGAGCTCGCGGTTGCCGGACACGTCACCGCCGTACTTGGCTGCGAGGCTCTTGGACAGGACCCCCGAGTCCGCGAACGTCATGAGCGCGATGCCGGCCGCCGGGGCGAGGAGTGCGCCGACGTCTGCGGCAGTGACGCCGCCGAGGGACGGCGTGGGCACCCCGGTGGGGAGGGCCCCTGTCACGGCCATCCGCTGGTCCAGACCTGCGGCCCAGGTGACGAGGGTGGAGAGCGCGACCGCAATGAACACGCCCCCTAGCCGCCAGCCCAGGGCCTGGCTGCCCCAGATGATCGCAAGGCATCCCGCACCCACGCCGAGCGCCGCCGGATTCAGGCCGCCGACCGCTCCCGCCGTCGCCGCGAACCGCTGCCACGGCGTCTCACCGTCGGCCCGCACCCCGAGCAGGAGCGGGACTTGCGAGGACACGACCACGACAGCGAGCCCGCTCAGGTACCCGAGCCTGATGGGACGCGAGAGGAGCTGGGTCACAATGCCGAGGCGCAGGACGGCGCCCGCGATCATGATCGCCCCCATGAGCACCGCGAGGAGACCCGCGAGCGCAACCGCCCGGACCGGGCTACCGGCGCTCAGGGGGAGGACGGCGGCCGCGATGAGCGGCGCCAGCGCAGAGTCGGGGCCGAGCACGAGAACCCGGCTCGGGCCGACGATCGCGTAGACGATCATGGGCACGACCGTCGCGTAGAGACCCATCACCGGCGGCAGTCCCGCAGCCTGGGCGTAGGCCATGCCCGCCGGGATCAGCAGCCCGAACAGCGCCGCGCCGGCCACGGCGTCGTCCCTCAGCCACTTCGCCTCATAGTGCCTCAGCCAGGGCGCGAGGGGGACCCACCCGGGCAGGCGTCCGCGCGGCGTGCGCCGAGGCGTCCGCAGCCCCGGCGGCTGACCGTCCGCGGTGCCGTCCATGCTGGGATCATGTCGCGCACCGGCCCATCGCGCCAGTGCCGAGTGGCAGGATGGGAATGTGAGCAGTGCAGTGGTCGTGGGGAGCGGGCCCAATGGGCTTGCCGCCGCGGTGCACCTTGCTGCCCGCGGAGTGACGGTGCGCGTCCTCGAGGCCCAGGAGACGTTCGGTGGCGGGTGCCGCTCGTCCGAGCCCACCCTGCCCGGCGTCGTCGCGGACGACTGCTCGGCCTTCCACCCGCTCGCCGCGGCTTCGCCGTTCCTCGCCGGCCTCGGCCTCGAAGCGGAAGGACTCCGCTGGCGGTGGCCGGAGGTCCAGCTGTCCCACCCGCTCGACGGCGGCCGTGAGGGCGTGCTCTGGCAGGACCTCGACCGGACGGTGGCGGGACTCGGCCGGGACGGGCCTGCATGGGATGCGATCGTCGGCCGGACTGCCCGGGACTTCGCCACCCTCGTGGGCGAAGTCCTCGCGCCGCCCATCCACTGGCCCCGTCATCCCTGGGCGCTCGCCAGATTCGGACTCGACGCCGTATTGCCCGCCACTCTCACGGCGCGCCGATGGCGCGACGACGAAGCCCGGGCACTGTTCGGCGGCATCGCGGCGCACGCGTTCGCCCCGCTCTCGGCACCCCTGACCACCTCCGTGGGACTCGTTCTCGCGGCGACTGCCCACGCGGTCGGCTGGCCAGTAGCCGAGGGCGGTTCGCAGTCGATCACGGCCGCGCTCGCCCGCCGGCTCGAGAGCCTGGGCGGTTCGATCCAGACGCGCACCACCGTCACGTCCATTGCAGAGCTCGACGGCGCGGACCTGGTCCTGCTCGATCTCGCGCCGGCCGCGGCGGCCCGACTGCTCGGACCGAGGCTCCCCGCGACGACCGCCCGGGCGTACTCGCGCTTCCGCCGCGGGCCGGCGGCGTTCAAGGTCGACTTCGCAATCGAGGGGGACATCCCCTGGACATCCGAGAACGCGCGCCGGGCCGGGACGGTCCATCTCGGGGGGACCTTCGAGGAGATCGCACGGGCCGAGGCCGACATCACCCGCGGCAGGATGCCCGCCCGCCCCTTTGTGCTGGTGGGCCAGCAGTACCTCGCAGACCCCACGCGCTCGCGGGACGGCATCAACCCCATCTGGTCCTATGCCCACGTCCCGCACGCCTACGCCGGCGACGCGACCGAGGCCGTCATCGCCCAGATCGAGCGCTTCGCTCCGGGGTTCAGGCAGCGCGTCCGCGGCGTTGCGTCCCGCGGCCCGGCCGCCCTCGCGGCCCACAACGCCAACTATGTCGGAGGGGACATCGGTACGGGCGCCACCACGGGCCTCCAGCTCATCGCGCGTCCCGTCCTCTCGCCTAACCCGTACGCGACCGGCGTCCCCGGGGTATACCTGTGCTCGGCCGCGACTCCGCCCGGACCGGGGACCCATGGGATGTCCGGCTACCGCGCCGCGGGCGCCGCTCTCGACTGGCTCTCCCGCCGCTAGGGTGGACGGGTGCACGACGACGACCTCCGCATTCCCGGCTTCGCCTTCGAGGCGCTGCGACGGTTTCCCGACGTCGAGGCCGAGAACCTCCGTGCCTTCGACGCCACCGACCGGCTCCTCGGGGAGCGCGGCCTCGACGCATCGGGCATCAGGGGGCTGACGGGCCGCGAGATCGCCGTCATCGGCGACGCCTATGGCGCCATTACCCTCCAGCTGGCCGCGGGCGGCCTTACCGGGATGCGGGTCCACCAGGACCTCGTGACCGGACGCACCGCGCTCGCGGCCAACGCGGACGCGCTGGGCCTCGCCGGGTGCTCGGAGCCGCATGGGCTTGATGCCGGCCTGCTTGCCGGGGCCCGTCTCGTGCTCGTCCAGCTGCCCCGCGGCCTCGCCGAGCTGGAGGAGATCGCCGACGCCATCGCGCGGTGGTCCGCGCCCGACGTCGTGCTCGTGGCGGGCGGCAGGGTGAAGCACATGACGCTCGCCATGAACGACGTCCTGAGGACACGGTTCGCCGATGTCAGCGCCGGGCTCGCTGTGCAGAAGTCGCGTCTGCTGACCGCAGCCGGCCCCCTTCCGGTTCCTGCCGCTCCGCCGTATCCCGTCTGCGAGCGGCATGATGACGTGGACCTCACACTGTGCGCCCACGGCGGGGCCTTCGCCGGGTCCCGTCTCGACATCGGCACGCGGTTCCTCCTGAGCTTCCTCGACCGGATCCCGGAAGGTACGGCAGTAGACCTCGGGTGTGGAACCGGAGCGCTCGCGGCCGCCTACGCACTCCGCCACCCTGGGTCGGAGGTCATCGCCACCGACCGCTCGGCGGCGGCCGTGCGCTCGGCACGCGCGACGATGGACGCCAACGGTCTCGCCGGGCGGGTGGTCGTGGAGCACGACGACGCCGGCGCAGACCTGGCGGAGTCCTCGGCCGACGTCGTGCTCCTCAACCCGCCGTTCCACCTCGGGGCAAGCGTGCACCAGGGAGCCGGCCTCAAGCTCATCGCCGCGGCGGGCCGGATCCTCCGGCCAGGCGGCGAGCTGTGGTGCGTGGCGAACCGCCACCTCGACTACCGCTCGGCGTTCCAGCGGGGCGTGGGCCGCACGGACGTCGTGGCACGCAACCCGAAGTTCACGGTGACGCGGTCGGTGCGGCGCTAGCCCGATCGGGATTGCCCTTCGAAGCCATTGACCAGGCGAGGTACAGGCGGAATCCGCTGCCTTTGGCGTGAGAGTCGACCGTCACAGACACGCTGCCGCGGCGGAGGCGAGAGCTCCGTGCAGTATCTCCAGATGAGAGAGATATCCGGGGCGAGAGGGTAGCCTGATTCCTGACCCGCAACCGTCAGCCGAGAGGACCCAGTGACGGAGCCACGCCAGCCCGCTGCCCGGAGAGGCACGAATCTTCCCCGCATGGGGGACTTCAACCTCACCGTCATCCTCGACGCCATCAGGCGCTCCGAGTCGGGACTGAGCCGCGTCGAGCTCGCCCAGATCGTCGGGCTCTCGCCCCAGACCATCTCCAACATCTCACGCCGGCTCCTGGACCAGAAGCTCATCATGGAAGCCGGCAAGGAGGGCTCCGGTCCAGGGAAGCCGCGCACTATTCTCCGTCTCAACCCTCGCGGTATGTACGCGGTGGGCGTACACCTCGATCCGAGCATCATCACCGTGGTCCTCCTGGACCTCGTCGGTGCGATCGTCACGAAGGACACCTTCGCGACGCCCCGGAGCCACGAGCCCGAGGAGGTGGTCGCGGCGATGGCGGCCAGCGTGGGCCGGCTCATAGACGGCTCGGGCGTTCCGCGTGACCTCGTGGCGGGCGTCGGCGTCGCCGCGCCGGGACCCATCGACCTGGACCGGGGCGCCGTAGTGGGGGCCCCACTCCTGGCGGGCTGGGACGATGTCCCGCTCCAGTCCATGGTGGCGGAGGCCACGGGGCTCGAGACGACGATAGACAAGGACGTGACCGGCGCGGCCGTCGCCGAGTCCTGGACCGGCGGCCCGGGCGGTACTGACTCGTACGCGTTCTTCTATCTCGGTACGGGCCTTGGCTGCGGCCTCGTGCTCAACGGCGAGGTCTACCGGGGAAGCTCGGGCAATGCTGGCGAGATCGGTCACATCATCGTCGATCCCGACGGTCCGGAGTGCTTTGACGGCTGCGGCATGCGTGGCACCATCGCTACGGCCCTCGAGCCCCCGCGGATCGTCGGCCGTGCCATCGAGACCGGGATCCTCGAACCGCTCGGCGCCGACCCGACGGCGGCAGACTTCCAGGCGGCGTTTGCCCGGCTGAACGCATGTGCCAGCGAAGGGGACCAGCGCGCCGTCGAGATCCTTGCCGCGGCTGCGCGCAAGATGGCGTGGGCCGCCGCCGTCGTCGGCAATCTGCTCGACGTCGAACGGATGGTCTTCGGCGGGCCTTTCTGGGAACCCGTCGCCGACTTCTGCCTCTCGGTCATGCCGGACATGGTCAACGATCTGCTCGCGACGCGCGGGATCTACCGGATCCAGCTCACCGCGACGAGCCTGGGCGAGGATGTGGGTGCCGTCGGCGCCGCATGCCTCGTGCTAGACCGCGCGCTCGCGCCGCGGGCCGAACGCCTTCTGCTTGGCGGATAGCGGCGCCGCTGCTCTCTTCGACGGGTGTCACATTCCGTCACGGCGGGAAACATTCGCCCATAGGCTTGAAGCGCCCCTGCCCCGATCCCTAGTCTCGTACTCAAGTTGCTTCTGCAACGTGTCAGCGATCCCCGATTCGGGGATGTGGGTGCCCCCGTGAGGGCCTGACATTTGCCGCAGGGAGCTTCACTGTTCCGTAACGCCAGCCGCGGCGGCGTCGTCGGTCTGTGAGTCCTGCGATCCCTTTCTGAATGCTGCCCTGGACCAGCCGTATCCCGGCTTGGCTCCGGGCGGACTGGACCACCAAGGACGCAAATGTCACCGCCAACCCTCTTAGAGGCACCCTCGCCACAGGCCACGGCGCCGGTAGCCCTCTCCTATGAACTCTTTCCGCCCCGCAGCGAGGCTGCCTCGGCGACTCTGTGGTCCACGATCCGGCAGCTTGAGGCCACGGATCCGGACTACGTCTCCGTGACGTACGGGGCGAGCGGTTCCAACCACGACACCGCGCTGGATCTGGTCGACCGGATCCAGCTCGAGACGACGCTGAGGCCGCTCGCACACCTCACGTGCGTCGGCGGTACGCCAGAGGAGCTGACTTCAGTGGTCAACGAACTCCTCGACCGCGGCGTCCGGGGAATCCTTGCACTGCGCGGGGATGCTCCCCGCAGCGGCGCCCCCCAGGGTGCCCTGCGGTACGCCCAGGACCTCGTCGAGCTCATCCGACGGGCCGAGGGCCGCCGCTGCGCCCAGTTCGCGGCGGGGAAGGTCGCGATCGGCGTCGCGGCCTACCCAACGAAGCACCCCGAGTCCCCGAGTGAGGGCCACGACGTCGAAGTGCTCCTGGCCAAGCAGCGCTCGGGCGCCGACTTCGCCATCACGCAGGTCTTCTTCCGCGCCGAGCAGTACGGATCCCTCGTGCACCGGGCACGGAGGGCCGGCGTCACGATCCCGATCATCCCTGGGATCATGCCGTTCACGAGCCTGCGCCGTATCGAGAAGCTCTCTGCGCTCTCGGGCGTCGCCGCTGACCCCGCGCTGGTGGACCGCCTGCGCTCGGCCGGTGACGACGCGGCAGCCCGACGGATCGGCACCGACGCGAGCGTCCGTCTGGCCCAGTCAGCGCTCGAGGCCGGCGCCCCGGGCCTCCACCTGTACACGTTCAATGAGCATGCTGCGGCCCTCGAGGTCCTCGGACGGCTCGATCTCCCGCGGCCCAGCCGGCCGCTTCTCGCCGCGCGCCACCACACCGCGCTCTGACCCCACACGACTTCTCAAGGACAACACCATGACTGCACAGCACGCCTCTGCCCTCTTCCCGTCCGCAACGGTGCTCGGCTACCCGCGTATCGGCCGCCGCCGCGAGCTCAAGAAGGCTGTCGAGGCCTACTGGTCCGGCAAGATCAGCCAGGCCGAGCTCCAGGGGGCCGCGGAGGCCATCCAGCTCGCCACGGTCGGTCGCCTCGCCGAGCTCGGGCTGACCGGACCGTCGGCGATCCCGGGCACCTTCTCGCTCTATGACCAGGTCCTCGACACGCTCGTAGCCGTGGGCGCCGTCCCGAGCCGCTTCGGCACGCTGCACGACGCCGACGGTCGCCTGGGCGTCGACGCCTACTTCACGCTCGCCCGCGGCAACGCCGAGCAGCAGCCGCTCGAGATGACCAAGTGGTTCGACACCAACTACCACTACCTCGTGCCCGAGATCGGCCCGGAGACGGAGTTCTCGCTCTCGTCCGAGCGCGTGGTCGAGGAGTTTGCCCTCGCCAAGGCCCACGGCACCGTGACCCGCCCGTACCTCGTGGGACCCGTGACGTTCCTGGCTCTCGCCAAGGCCTCCGACGGTGCGCCCGAGGGCTTCTCGCCCCTGAGCCGCCTCGACGACATCCTCCCCGTCTACACCCAGCTGCTGGAGAAGCTTGCCGCCGCCGGCGCCGAGTGGGTCCAGCTCGACGAGCCTGCCCTCGTTGCTGATCTGGCGACGCCCGCATCCGAGCTCAGCGCCGCCGTCGGTCGCGCCTACGCGGCGCTCACTGCGGGCGCGGTCGGTGCGCAGCGGCCCGCAATCCTCCTCTCCGCGCCGTACGGCGGGCTGGGCGAGCAGACGGCGGCGGTCGCCGCGAGCGGGGTCGAGGCCGTGGCGCTCGACCTGTTCAAGGGTGCGCTGCCGTCCGATGCTGAGCTCTCTGCCTGGGCTGCGCAGTTTGCAGGCAAGACGGTCGTGGCCGGTGTCGTGGATGGGCACAACATCTGGCGGAACGACCTCGCGGCGTCCGCGGCGAAGCTCGACTCGCTGCGAGCCGCTGGGGAGCGCCACGGCTTCGCCCTCGCCGTCTCGACCTCCACCTCGACGTTCCACGTTCCCCATGACGTGGATGAGGAAGTCCAGCTCGATGCGGAGCTGCGCAGCTGGCTCGCGTTCGCCGACCAGAAGGTCCGCGAGGTTGCGACCCTCGCTGACCACCTCGCCGACCCGGCCTCGGCCAAGGATGCGATCGAGGAGGCCACCCGCGTCATCGCGACGCGCGCCCAGGCCCCCGGCGTCCGTCGCCCCGAGGTGCGTGAGCGCACCTCGGCTCTCACCGATGCCGACTTCTCCCGTTCCGACTACGCCGTCCGCACCCAGGCGCAGGGTGCAGTTCTGGACCTCCCGCCGCTGCCTACGACGACGATCGGCTCGTTCCCGCAGACCGCCGAGGTCCGCGGGGCCCGTGCGCGACTGAACCGGGGAGCTATCGACGCGGCCGAGTACGAGCAGCTCATGAAGGACGAGATCAAGCGCGTCATCGAGCTCCAGGAGGAGCTAGGGTTCGATGTGCTCGTCCACGGCGAGCCCGAGCGCAATGACATGGTCCAGTACTTCGCCGAGCACCTCGACGGCTTCGATGTGACGGTGCACGGATGGGTCCAGTCCTACGGATCGCGCTGCACGCGCCCGTCCATCCTGTGGGGCGACGTGTCGCGGCAGGCTGGCCCGTCCATCCTCTGGGGCGACGCGTCCAGCTGCTCGGCGATCACGGTTCCGTGGGCTGCGTACGCGCAGTCGCTGACCGAGAAGCCGGTCAAGGGCATGCTCACCGGCCCGGTCACGATCCTCGCGTGGTCGTTCGTCCGCGACGACCAGCCGCTGGCCGAGACCGCCAACCAGGTGGCGCTCGCGCTGCGCGACGAGATCGCCGACCTCGAGGCCGCCGGGATCAAGATCATCCAGGTCGATGAGCCCGCCCTCCGGGAGCTGCTGCCGCTGCGCCGGGCCGATCAGGCTGCCTACCTCGACTGGTCCGTCAAGTCCTTCCGGCTCGCGACCGCCGGGGCCGCCGACGCGACGCAGGTCCACACGCACCTGTGCTACTCGGAGTTCGGCGTCATCATCGATGCGATCGACGGGCTTGACGCTGATGTGACGTCCATCGAGGCCGCCCGCTCCCGCATGGAGGTCGTCAACGACCTTGAGTCCCACGGCTTCGGTCGCGGTGTCGGCCCGGGTGTCTACGACATCCACTCGCCGCGCGTCCCCGGCCAGGGCGAGATCGAGGAGCTGCTCGCGACCGCCGTCGAGCACGTTCCCGCCCGCCAGATCTGGGTCAACCCCGACTGCGGCCTCAAGACGCGTGGCTACGAGGAGACCGAGGCCTCGCTGCGCAACCTCGTCGAGGCCACCAAGGCGGCCCGCGTTGGGCTGACGGTGGTCTGACGACCGGACGGCACCGCCGACACCGCGACGCCGGCCCCGTTCATCCGGGGCCGGCGTCGCGGTGTCGTTGGCGGGTGGCGTCAGTCCCAGACGACCTCGTCGTCGACGACGCCGTCGGAATCTGCCGCCGCGATGAGCACCTCGTCCGTGAAGCCCTCGCCGAGCGTGAAGTCGAGCACGAAGTACCGCTCCGGCTGGCCTGGGAAGATGCCGACATGCGCGAGCCGGAGCGCGCGGAGGAACACCTCCGTGGTGATCTCTTCGGGGCTATCGACCCCGAAGACCTCCTTTGCCTCGCCGTCGTGCAGGTTCTGGCAGTGGAACCGGCGGTACTGGCCCGCTGGGCTCTCTACGTCGTCGAGTTCCTGCGCGATCAGCTCGCGGGCAGAATCGACGAGCTCGGGGAGGAACCGGAGCCGGTAGTCCACCTTGTGCAGCGCCGCCTCGTCGAGGTGGTCCTGATCGGTGATGTTCAGATCGAGCTCCACCGGCGCACCGTCCAGCGTGAAGCGGCCGGTCACGGCTCGGCTCGACGCTGGCGCGAGGGCTATTTCACCGAAATGCTGGCTGATTGCCGTCTCCATGACAGAACGATAGCCCGCACCCCGCGTGGCAGGCCAGCATCCGTTGCCGGTGGTCAGTGCAGCCGGCCCAGGAGCGCGACGGCGTCGTGCGGCGCACGCCCGTCCACGTCGTTGTCGAAATAGACGTACGCGTCCCGCCCGGCCGCGAGCCATCCTTGGACCCGGTCCGCCCACGCGTCCAGGGACCGGTCCGAGTAGCCGCCGCGGTACAGTGCCGTTTCCCCGTGCAGCCTCGCATAGCGGAAGGCCGCCGTGTCGGCATCGACTTCCGGCCAGCTGCCCGCCCCATCCGAGAGGGCTATGCCGACACTTTCGCGCTCAAACAGCTCGAGGGCCTCTGGCGCGCCGAAGCTCTCGTGCCGTGGTTCGAGAGCGTGAAGGATCACGCGATCGGACCTCGATGCGGTGAGGGCCTCGGCGACCTTGGAGTCGTGCCGCGCAGCGAGCTCGGCGGCTGCGCGGGTCGAATGGGGGAGGAGGCGCAGGAATGGGGCCAGCAGGCCGCCGTCGAACGCCATGCGGGCCGGAAGCTGCCAGAGGATAGGGCCGAGCGCGTCATCGAGTGCAAGGACGCCCGAGGCGAAGTAGTTCGCGAGGGCCGTTTCGACGTCCCGCAGGCGCTTCATGTGGGTGACGAACCTGCTGCCCTTGAGGGCGAAGACGAATCCGTCCGGGACGGCGGTCCGCCATGCCTGGTAGGTGGAGGGGCGCTGAAGTGAGTAGAAGGATCCGTTGACCTCTGCAGAGGTCATGTGCCGGGCGAGGTAGGCGAGCTCGTCGGCCTGCCGGAGCCCGGGCGGGTAGAAGTCGCCGCGCCAGTGCTTGTAGCGCCAGCCGGACACTCCGATGAACGCGCGGGCCATATCCGCAAGGCTAGCCTCCTGTGCCAAGTGGCAGCATCCCTTGCTGTGCGCCGTCCGTGGCTACCTGAGCGCCTCGGCCACGAGGTCGAGGAACAGCCGCGTCGGCGTGTCGAGGGCACCCCGAGGCCGCAGGGCGAAGATGTTCCGCGCAAGCCGGATCTCGGGAACATCGACGACCACGACGCCGGGGGGCCTCGACCGCAGCGCGAGCCCGGGGACGAGCGCCGCGCCCAGCCCGGCCGAGGCGAGGCCGAGGCTCGCATTGAAGTCGTCGCTGTAGGCCACGACGCGCGGGGCGAGCCCTACGCTGGCGAAGAGTCTGTCGATCACCGTCGCGTCGCCGGTACCGGGATGGTGCACGATCCATGGCATGCCGCCGAGCTGGTCCGCGGTGACCTGTGCGCCGTCTGCGATGCCCCACGACTCGGGAAGGACCACGTGGAAGGGATCATCGCCCACCCACAGCCGCTCGGCCGTGTGCGGCCAGGCGAGACCGCTCTGGCCCACCTGGTAGACGAGGACGATGTCGAGGTCCCCGCCCTCGGCGAGGCGCCGGACCGTGTCGCCCGGCTCTGCGACCGAGACGTGCAGGTCCAGCCCGAGGCGCCGCCAGCCCTCGCTCCTGAGCACACGTGGGAGTACGTGGGTCGCGAGGCTCGGGAAGATGCCGAGCCGCAGTTGCCTCCCGGCCGCCTCGGCAGCGCGCGCCGTCGCGGCCTTGAGCGCGTCGATGTCTGTGAGGACCTTGGCCGCGTGGCGGACCATGACGAGCGCAGCGTCGGTGGGCTCAATGCTGCGCGCCGTCCGACGGAACAGCTCGACGCCGGTATCGCGCTCGAGGGCGGACATCTGCTGGGAGACGGCCGACGGCGTGTACCCGAGATGGGCGGCGGCCGCGGCGAACGAGCCGAGCCGGACCACCTCGATGAGGGTTGTCAGGTGGACGGGATTGACCACACGGGCTCCTTCCTGGGCCGGGCCCGCCCAGACTACGACACGCCGCGACACGCCGTGAGATGAACGACACGCAAAGTTTCGCTGACTGTGGGCACGGAGGTCCACAGGCTGTGGACAAACGCGCCCGATCCGCAGGAATACGGGGGTCGCGGCGGTGCATTAAGTGTGTGGAGTCTGTGGACTGAGAGCCTCAGTAATGACATACTTGTAAGACAACATCTTGGGGTCCGCGGCTGGGGCATGCACTACATGTAGTATCGAGGGCACCGAGATGCTCGAGACCCGAGGGGCGGCTGTCGGTGCGGCAGCGGCGAACGCCCCGGCCGGGGAAGCTTTTGAAGGATGGGGTTGGGAATCATGAACGTCACGGTCTACACGAAGCCCGCGTGTGTGCAGTGCAACGCGACCTACCGTGCCCTGGACAAGAAGGGCATCGACTACAGGAAGGTCGATGTCACGCAGGATCCGGAGGCCCTTGAGCGGCTCAAGGCCATGGGCTACCTGCAGGCGCCCGTCGTCGTCACGGACCGCGACCACTGGTCTGGCTTCCGGCCGGACAAGATCGCGGCGATCGCTCAAAGCGCATCCGCCGCGTCGGTGGCCTGAGCCGCCTGCCCCACCACTCAGCTTTTCCCACAAGGGGGTGCGCTCAAATGGCCTCCCAGGTCATCGCCGCGAGTGACGTCGGGGCGCAGGGCTCGGATCCCGCGCCACGCCTGACGTCGGCGCGACTCATCTACTTCTCGTCTGTCTCGGGCAACACCCGCCGTTTTGTGGGCAAGCTCGGTCTCGAGGCAGAGCAGATCCCGCTCCACTTACACGACGCGCCACTCCGGGCAACGGAGCCGTTCGTGCTGGTCGTCCCGACATACGGCGGGACTGGCGGAGCGGGGTCCGTGCCCAAACAAGTCATCAGATTCCTCAACGACCCGCAGAACCGGGGCCTCATCCGGGGCGTCATCAGCGCGGGCAACACGAACTTCGGGGACAACTACTGCGCTGCAGGCGACATCGTCGCCGTTAAGTGCCACGTTCCCCACCTCTACCGATTCGAACTCATGGGCACGCCCGAAGACGTGGCCCGGGTCACCGAAGGATTGGACGCATTTTGGACACGACTCTCGCTTCCCCTGCAGTAGCAGCGACGGCAGATCCGAAGGAGCTGCCCGCGAAGTACAAGGGCCTCGGCTACCACGAGCTCAATGCCATGCTGAACCTGTATGGCGACGACGGGAAGATCCAGTTCGAGGCGGACCGCTACGCGGCGCGCCAGTACTTCCTCGACCACGTCAACACCAACACGGTGTTCTTCCACGATCTGGACGAGAAGCTCGAGTACCTGATCAAGAAGGACTACTACGAGCGCGAGACGCTTGACCAGTACACGATGAACTTCGTCCGCGACCTGTTCGGCCGGGCGTACAAGAAGAAGTTCCGCTTCGAGACGTTCCTCGGCGCGTTCAAGTTCTACACGTCCTACACGCTCAAGACGTTCGACGGCAAGCGCTACCTCGAGCGCTACGAGGACCGAGTGTGCATGGTTGCGCTCCACCTTGCCCGGGGTGACGAGCAGCTCGCGACCCAGCTCGTGGACGAGATCATCTCGGGCCGCTTCCAGCCGGCCACACCCACGTTCCTCAACGCCGGGAAGAAGCAGCGCGGCGAGCTCGTCTCGTGCTTCCTCCTGCGCATCGAGGACAACATGGAGTCGATCGCGCGCGGCATCAACTCGGCGCTCCAGCTCTCCAAGCGCGGCGGCGGCGTCGCCCTCTCGCTGACGAACATCCGCGAGCACGGCGCGCCGATCAAGCAGATCGAGAACCAGTCCTCGGGCGTCATCCCCGTCATGAAGCTCCTCGAGGACTCCTTCTCGTATGCGAACCAGCTCGGGGCGCGCCAGGGGGCCGGCGCCGTGTACCTGCACGCACACCACCCGGACATCTACCGCTTCCTCGACACGAAGCGCGAGAACGCTGACGAGAAGATCCGCATCAAGACGCTCTCGCTCGGCGTCGTCATCCCGGACATCACGTTCGAGCTCGCGAAGAAGAACGAGGACATGTACCTCTTCTCGCCGTACGACGTCGAGCGCGTGTACGGCAAGCCGTTCTCCGATGTCTCGGTGACCGAGAAGTACTACGAGATGGTCGACGACGCGCGGATCAAGAAGACGAAGATCAGCGCCCGCGAGTTCTTCCAGACCCTCGCGGAGATCCAGTTCGAGTCGGGCTACCCCTACATCATGTTCGAGGACACGGTGAATCGGGCCAACCCGGTGGCCGGCAAGGTCACCATGAGCAACCTGTGCTCGGAGATCCTGCAGGTCTCCACGCCGAGCGTGTACAACGAGGACCTCTCCTACGCGAGCGTTGGCAAGGACATCTCCTGCAACCTGGGCTCGATGAACATCGCGAGGACCATGGACTCCGAGGACTTCGGGCTCTCCATCGAGACCGCGATCCGCGCGCTCTCGGCCGTGTCCGACATGAGCTACATCGAGTCCGTGCCTTCCGTCGCCGAGGGGAATGCGAAGTCCCACGCGATCGGCCTCGGCCAGATGAACCTCCACGGGTACCTCGCCCGCGAGCGGGTCCACTACGGCTCCGAGGAGGGTCTGGACTTCACGAACATCTACTTCTACACGGTGCTTTTCCACGCACTGCGGGCCTCGAATCGGCTCGCAATGGAGAACGGGCAGGCGTTCGGCGGCTTCGAGAACTCGAAGTACGCCTCGGGCGAGTTCTTCGACAAGTACACCGAGCAGGAGTGGGCCCCGCAGACCGAGAAGGTCCGCGAGCTGTTCGCCAAGGTCGAGGTTCCAACCCAGGACGACTGGCGAGAGCTCAAGCTCTCGGTCATGGAGCACGGCATCTACAACCAGAACCTCCAGGCGGTCCCCCCGACGGGCTCGATCAGCTACATCAACAACTCGACCTCCTCCATCCACCCGGTCGCGGCCAAGATCGAGATCCGCAAGGAAGGCAAGATCGGGCGCGTCTACTACCCGGCGCCGTACCTGACGAACGAGAACCTCGACTACTACCAGGACGCGTACGAGATCGGCTACGAGAAGATCATCGACACGTACGCGGCCGCCACGCAGCACGTGGACCAGGGCCTCTCGCTCACACTGTTCTTCAAGGACACTGCGACGACGCGGGACATCAATAAGGCCCAGATCTACGCGTGGCGCAAGGGCATCAAGACGCTCTACTACATCCGCCTCCGCCAGCTCGCCCTTGAGGGGACTGAGGTGGAGGGTTGCGTCAGCTGTGCGTTGTGAGACTCAACTATCGATTCTTCGGATGAAAGGGTAGGAGATGACGACGGCGACGGGTGGGATACGGCTTCGCCACGAGTTCGAGTACCGATATGTAGGACTCACCACCAAGACCGCCCGCGTCCGTCTACGTCAGCATGTCAAGGTCGCTTCGGAAGGACGAAAGACCCCTTTCTACGATTGGTTGCGAAAGCAGAATGCGTCGGAATTGGCGGTTGACGAACTGGATTGGATTGAAGGTCTCGACGCATTGGGGACCGCCGAGATCGATTGGATTGCCTATCTCAGACTCGAAGGCGATCGGCTCCTCAATCTCTCCGAAGGCGGGCTCGGGCCAACCGGAGTGGTCTGGACGGACGAGATGCGCGAGGCCGCTCGAATCCGGTCGACCGGTCGCAAGGGGCTTAGCCGCCTTGGAGAAGCAGCGCCCTTCTATGGCAAGAGTCATTCCGCTGAGCAGAAGAAGAAGTGGTCTAGGGAACGCAGAGGCCAGAATGCCGGGCAGACAAATCCGAACTTTGGGAAGTTCGGGTTGGAGCACCCTAGCTTTGGGCACGTCATGCCGGAGGAATCCCGGCGTGCATTGTCCGAGCAGCGCACGGGCGCAGGGAATCCAAACTATGGCAGAACGGCCTCCGCGGAGACGAAGGCTAAGATGTCCGCCGTTCGCAAGGGCGTCCCTATGCCGTCGAGCCGCCGGAGCGCTCACACGCGCCACCACACGAACAAAGGTGTCACCAAGGACACCTGTCAATACTGCATCGAGGATGCAGCCAAGCTCACGATGAGTGAAGAAAGAGACAGCCACCATGAGTGACAAGCTCAAGCTCCTCGATCACGTCCAGGCGATCAACTGGAACCGCATCCAGGACGAGAAGGACGTCGAGGTCTGGAACCGCCTCGTGAATAACTTCTGGCTGCCCGAGAAGGTGCCGCTCTCCAATGACGTGCAGTCTTGGGCGACCCTGACCCCGCAGGAGCAGCAGCTCACGATGCGCGTGTTCACGGGTCTGACGCTCCTGGACACGATCCAGGGGACGGTGGGCGCCGTGTCGCTGATCCCGGATGCCATCACCCCCCACGAGGAGGCCGTCTACACGAACATCGCCTTCATGGAGTCTGTTCACGCGAAGAGCTACTCGTCGATCTTCTCGACGCTGTGCTCGACCAAGGAGATCGACGACGCGTTCCGCTGGAGCGTCGAGAACGAGAACCTCCAGCGCAAGGCGCACATCGTCATGGACTACTACCGTGGCGACGAGCCGCTCAAGCGCAAGGTCGCCTCGACCCTGCTTGAGAGCTTTCTGTTCTACTCGGGCTTCTACCTGCCCATGTACTGGTCCTCGCGGGCCAAGCTGACGAACACCGCCGACCTCATCCGCCTCATCATCCGCGACGAGGCCGTGCACGGCTACTACATTGGCTACAAGTTCCAGAAGGGCCTCGAGAAGGTCTCCGAGGAGAAGCGCCAGGAGATCAAGGACTACACGTTCGAGCTGCTCTTCGAGCTGTACGAGAACGAGGTCCAGTACACGCACGACCTGTACGACTCGGTGGGACTGTCCGAGGACGTCAAGAAGTTCCTGCACTACAACGCCAACAAGGCCCTCATGAACCTCGGTTACGAGGCCATGTTCCCCTCGTCGGTCACGGACGTGAACCCGGCGATCCTCTCGGCGCTGAGCCCGAACGCGGACGAGAACCACGACTTCTTCTCCGGGTCCGGTTCGAGCTACGTGATCGGCAAGGCCGTGAACACGGAAGACGAGGACTGGGACTTCTGATTCGTTTCTGCTTCTGCAGAAAGCGCTGATCACCCAAGAGGATGAGGACGACGGCGGCAGGCCCCCGTCGTCGTCCTCCTTCCGTGCTGGCCGGTTGCGTCCCCGCGTCAGCTCAGATTGGCGCCGACCGTCCCAGAGAACAGGGACGAGCCCATGCCAGGTGAACCACGATGAGCAGGAGCGCGGCGGTCGCGGTGACGGCCATGATGGCATCGTTCGTCTGTGTGTCGTCGCCGCGCACCAAGGGACCTATGATGCGTGCCATGGAGCTCGATGATGTGGCCGCCGAGTTGTACGCGCTCCCGCCCGGAGCGTTCACCGCGGCCCGCAATCAGCGGGCCAAGCAGGCACGGGCCAAGGATCAGGCCCTTCTGGCGAAGCAGATTGCCCGCCTTCCCAAGCCATCCGCGGCCACCTGGGCGCTCAACATGCTCGCCAGGCGCCGCGTTGATGAAATCTCCCAGGTCCTAGACCTCGGCGCCAAGCTGCGCGACGCCCAAGAGGATCTCGACCCCGCGCGGATGCGTGAGCTGAGCCGGCAGCGCTCGAGGCTCCTGAGCGCCGTCGTGAGGGATGGCCGTGCCCTCGCCTCGGACCTTGGGGTGAAGATCAGTGAGCCCGCGGCCTCCGAGATGGAGCAGACGCTGCGCGCGGCCATGACGGATCCACGGGCGTCGGAGGCCCTTCGGAGCGGGCTGCTCGTGCGGACCTTCACGAGCAATGGCCTCGAGCCAGTGGACCTCACGGGTGCCCTTGCAGTGCCGGGCGCGTGGCCAGAGCAGCCCGCAGCCGCGGAGGGCGACGGGTCGGCGTCGATCGTGGTGCCTACGCGAGCTCGGCGCCCGGGCTCCGAGAGCAAGGCCCACGCGGACGATACGGGTGTGGACAAGCTCGCAGTGCGGGACGAGGCGAGGCGGCACGAACGTCAGGCGGCAGAGGCAGAGCTCGCGGAGGCTGAGCGGAGCCTCGACGACGCCGATGCAGAGCTCGCCGACGCGGAGCGTGAGGCAACCGAGGCCGCTGAGCGGCGGGACCGACTTGCGGCGGAGCTCGAGAGCCTCCGGAACCGGGCCGCCGAGCTCGAGGTGGAGGCGGCGTCCGCCGAACGCGAGGCTGGGGCCGCGGAGCGCGCGCGCAGGCTCGCATCGCGTCTGGCAGAGCAGGGACGCCGTGCGGTGGCCCGGGGGCGCGAGCGCCTCGGCCGCCTGTCCTGAGCTGTTGAGGAGGTCCAGCTCAAGGGGACAGCCACCGCCTCGGAGACAGGTGGTGCAGTGAGCGACGAGGGGACGGACTCGACCTACCGCGCGGGGGATGCAAGGCTTGGCTCATGGCCGCCAGCTCCCCGCGGGACGGGTCCAGTGCGCGCGCGTTTCTGGGCCCGTCCCTCTCCGCCGTCCGCTCAGGACTGCGCGAGGCCGTCTCGATAGAGCGGCTCATGCTGGCCGCAAAGACCGCCCTCGCCGCGGGGCTCGCATGGTTCGCCGCGCAGCTGATGCCGGAACCCATCTCGCAGTATCCGTACTACGCGCCCCTCGGCGCTCTCGTGAGCATGTACCCGACGGTGGCGGACTCCCTGCGTAAAGGCCTCCAGAGCCTCCTAGGTCTGGCCCTCGGCATCGGGGTCGCGATGGTCGTGGCAAGCTTCACCGAGACGAGCGCGCTCGCCATAGCAGTGGTGATCGGCTTCGGCGTGCTGGTCGGGGGTCTTCCCCGGATGGGCACGGCGCGGGATTGGGTTCCTCTCGCTGCACTGTTCGTCCTCGTTGCCGGCGGCGGCCGCCGCGAGGACTTCTCGCTCGCCTACCTCGGGCAGATGGGTGTGGGGGTCGCGATCGGGTTCGCGGTGAACTGGCTGGTCTTCCCGCCCCTGCGCTACAGCGCCATCACTCCTGCCTTCAGAAGGCTCCGCCACACGCTTGGCGATCAGCTCGATGAGATGGCGCTCGCGCTGAACGAGTCATCGCCACAGAACCATCAGGACTGGGCCAGTCGCGAGGAACTCCTCGCGGAGACCGCTTCTCGGGTCCGACGCGTGGTCGAAGCCGCCGAGGAGAGCGCCAGGGTGAATCCGCGACGCTGGCGCCGCCGCCGGGATCTCGCGGCGGACCTCGCGGATCTGCGCGCCGTCGAGCGTTCGACCTTCCAGGTCCAGGACATCACGGACCTCCTATCCGGCGTGATCGGTGGGGAGGACGAGTCGTCCGCGATCCCAGTGGACGTGATGCCGCGGCTCGGGGACGCTCTCTCCGCCACCGCTGATGTGCTGCGCGCGTGGGGTGAGTCCGATTCCCTGCCGGACGTCCTAGCCCGAGCCGAAGGCACGATCGATGCCGTCAGCCGGACCTACTACGAGGCGGCAACGGCCCACGGGGCGTCTGTCAGCGTGGCTGCCGCGGTCTCCCTGTCACTGGCCCGGATCATCCGCGTTGTCCGCAGCAGGGAGGAGGGGGAGCACCCGGACAGGAGGCCGGTTCGCTAGGCGCCCGGTCGCGTGGATCGGGACGCCGTCTCAGCGGCGTCGGAGACGCGGCGCCCGTCGCGGGGCATGGCGAACACGGCAAAACCCACGAGTACGGCCACGACGACCACGGTGAGGAAGACCGCCGCCGACGCCGGCACGATCGTTTCGCCCTTCGCCTCGCCGGCGGGGGAGGAGGCGTAGATGCCGTTGGCGATGGCCCCGAACACGGCGACGCCCAGGGCGCTGCCGATCGAGCGCGAGAAGAGATTCGTCCCCGTCACGACGCCGCGCTCATTCCATTCGACGCTCGACTGCGCGGCGATGAGCGTAGGCGAAGCGGTGAGGCCCAGGCCCAAGCCGATGGTGAAGCAGCTTGCCGCGACGGCCACGACGTTCGGTGTGTGGGCCGTGGCCGCTAGAACAGCGGTGCCTGCCACCGCCACCGCGATCCCGATGAGAGCCGTTGTCCGGAATCCTATCCAGAGGTACAGCCGACCGGACTGGGCGGCGCTGATCGGCCACCCGAGCGTCAGAGCCGCGAGGGCCAGGCCGGCGACCACGGGGGAGACCGAGAGTGCGCTCTCGAGGAACGTTGGAACGTACGAGGTGAGCCCCAGGATCATGGCCCCGACGCCGAAGGAGGCGAGCGTCGTCGTCAGCAAGAGGCGCCGCGAGACGACCCACAGGGGCAGGACCGGCTCGGCGGCACGCCGCTCTGCAATGAGGAACGCCCCGAACAGCGCCGGGCCGAGGACGAAGCAGCCGATGCCCAGCGGCGAGATCCAGGCCCAGGCCTGACCGCCCTCGAGGGCGCCGAGGATGACCAGGGTCATGGACAGTGTGAGAAGGCCCGAGCCGAGGAAGTCGATCCGGTGCCGCGCGCGCTCCACGGTCTCGTGGAATGTGCGGGCCAGCATCCATCCGGCCAGCACGCACAGCGGGATGTTCACGAGGAAGATGCCGCGCCAGATCCCGAGGGAGGCAAAGACTCCGCCGAGCGTCGGCCCTACCACGGAGGACACCGCCCACACGCTCGCGAGGTACCCCTGCACTCTGGCACGTTCGGCGACGGTGTAGATGTCCCCCGCAATCGTGATGGCCATGGGCTGGACGGCGCCTGCGCCGAGGCCCTGGATCACCCGGAACGCGATGAGTGCGCCCATGGAGCCGGCCAGACCGCAGAGGACCGAGCCGACGAGGAACAGGGCGATGCCGATGAGGACGATCGGCTTGCGCCCGAGCATGTCCGCGAGCTTCGCGTAGACCGGCACCGAGACGGCTTGGGCGAGCATGTAGGCCGAGAACAGCCAGGGGAACGAGGAGAACCCGCCGACGTCGTTCACGATCGAGGGGACCGCCGTCGCGACGATCGTCGAATCGATGGCCACGAGCCCCGTAGTGAGCATGAGGGCCACGAGGATGGGCCCCCGCTCGGACCGGAAGCCGACATCCGCGCGCGTGATGGTCATGCGAGGGGAACCTCCCTTCGGCTCGAATTAGTCCCGCCGACCGCTGGAGATAGTCTGGATGGGGCCGCCCAGCGTGTGGCGGACCCGGAGAGGAGTGGGACGTGACGCTAGAGGTCGTGCCGAAGGCCGAGCCTGACGGGGTATTGCCGGGGCTGGCAGTCGGCGAGTTCTATTACGAGGACCTCGGCGGCGGACGCTTCCGCTCGACGATCCACGCGCAAGGCGCCTGGAATGCCCACGAACAGCACATGGCCCCCGCCTCGGGGATCCTCGCCCACACGCTCGCCCAGCACGAGCCGCGCCCCGATCTGCGGATCGCCCGCATCAGCTACGAGATCCTCGGTCTCATTCACGCTGGCGAGTTCGAGGTTACCGTGCGCACCGTCCGCCCCGGGAAGACGATCGAGCTCGTCGAGGCCGAACTCACCGCCCGGGGCCGCGTCGCGATCCGCGCAAGCGCTTGGCGGCTCATCACGACGGACAGCTCCGCGGTCGCCGCGGTCGAGGACCCCGCAATCCCTCCGGTCGAGGAGTGCGAGCGCTGGGACGGTTCGACGGAGTGGCCTGGCGGCTACATCCGCTCGCTTGAGATGTACCAGGCGCCCCATCATCGCTCCGGGAACGGGACGGTCTGGATCCGGACTGCGCATCCGCTGGTCGGCGGGGCGGAGAGCCCCGACTGGGTGCGCCTCATGGGCCTTGTGGACACGGCCAACGGCATCGCCACGCGCGTCCCGCCAGGACAGGGAAGCTGGGCGTTCCCGAACGTCGACCTGCAGATCCACATGTACCGGGAGCCGCGCGGCGAGTGGCTCGGGATCGACAATGCGGTGTCCTTCGGCGCGGACGGCATCGGTCTGACCTCCTCGGTCCTGCACGATGCCGACGGGCCCTTCGGCCGAGCCGAGCAGATCCTCACCCTGCGCCGGAGCTGACATGGCGGAATGGAATGACGGCGAGAGCGTGCAGCTCGGCCTGGTCCGGGGCAGCGGAGTGCCGGACGGCGGTTCCGGCGCTGAGCGCGCCGCGGCCGAGCTGGTCCACGCTACCGAGCTGCTCGACGAGGTCAAGCGCGGAGTCCGGGGAGGCACGCTCCGCCTCTACCGCCCCCGCCCCACCCTGGCCTTCGGCCAGCGGGACACCCGTCTCGCAGGATTCGATGCGGCCCGGGACGCTGCCCGTGCGCACGGCTTCGAGCCCGTGGTCCGCAAGGCCGGCGGGCGGGCGGCCGCCTACCATGAGGGCACGCTCATCGTGGACCACATCGAGCCGGCGCGCGAGGCCATGGTGGGCCACCGGCATCGGTTCGAGGTGTTCGGCGCCCTCTACGCAGGCGTTCTGCAGGCGCTCGGAGTCGATGCCCGCGTGGGCGAGATCCCGGACGAGTACTGCCCCGGCGAGTACAGCGTCCACGGGGTGCCCGTCGGGTTCGGCACCGGCACCGCCGTCTCGGGACGCACGACGGCGGCTGGCCGGCTCAAGCTCGTGGGCACGGCCCAGAGGGTGGTCGCCGGAGCCTGGCTCTTCTCCTCCGTCTTCGTGGTGAGCGACGCCGAGCCCGTCAGGGCAGTTCTCACCGACGTGTACCGGGCGCTCGCGCTTCCGTTCGACCCGGCTACCGCCGGGGCGGCCGACGATCTGGTGCCCGGGCTCACCGTCGATGCGGTCGAGACCGCGCTGCTGGCCATGTACCGCGAGCGCGGGGCGGTCGCCTGAGAGCCGCCGCGCCACGCCCGCCAGCCAGGGGCCAGACGGGACGTCGACCCGTTGGGCACGACAAAATAAGGGTGCGCACCCTCTGGGTGCTGTACTAGACCGAGAGCTTCGCCTTCACCTGCGACGCGGACGGGTTGGTCGCAGCCGAGCCGTCAGGGAAGATCACCGTCGGGACGGTGCGGTTGCCTCCGTTGAGCTTCTCCACGAGCTCCGCCGTGCCGTCGACCTCCTCGATGTTCACCTCGGTGTAGCCGATGCCCTGGGCGTCCAGCTGCTTCTTGAGCCGGTTGCAGTAACCGCACCAGGTGGTCGAGAACATGGTGATCGTGCCGTCGGCGGGGGTGAAGTTGTCCATGCAGGAACTCCTCGGTGTAGGGGGTTACCTCGCGCAACGACCTGCGGCGCAACGGTATTCCCTCACCGCACGGTCCGTGGCGGTGACCTGCACGACTCTACGGCAGGATCCGCAGCGACGTGTCCCAGTTGAAGTTCTCGTGTGCGGGGCTCACCTGGAGGCCGGAGACCAGGAGCATGATGGCCTCCAGCTCCCGGGCGCGGCGAAGCGGCCCGGCATCGATGGGTCGCATCTGCGACCGGGCGACGAGCGCGCTGACCTTCTCCTTGGCGGCCTCCGAGTCTCCTGCGATGAAGACGTCCAGATGCTGGCCGTCCACCGAGCCTGCTTCCAGCGGGCCGGCGTAGACGGTGTTGAAGGCCTTCACCACGTCGGCGCGGCCGTTGACGATCGCGGCGACTTCCTCTGCGGAGGAGGTTCCGGCAGGGGTGAGGAGCCGGTCGAAGGTGGACACATCGATGGGGTTGGCGATGTCCACGATCACGCGCCCCTCGATTCCGTCGCCGAGTTCCAGGAGCACAGGGTGGACCTCCCCGTACGGGACCGCCAGGATGACGATCCCTCCTTCGACCGGCGCGCCGACGATTCCGCCGGTCGCGCCCGGGCCGAGGGACTCGACGAGGTCGCGGGTCTGGCTGCCATTGCGACCGAGGATCTGCACGGTGCGGTCGGCCCGCAGCGCCGCCCGTGCCAGTGCCCGCGCCATGTGTCCGCTGCCGATGATGGTGATCTGCGCTGTCATCGCTCTCTCCTCAGGCGTCCGTGCTTCCAGCGGGTGTTGTCGCTTTGCCTGCGTCTGCGGCACTGGCCGCCCCCGAGTCTCCGGAGGGATGAAGCACGAGGACGGGACAGTGTGCGTGTTCCGCGCAGGCCCCGCTCACCGAGCCGAGGAGGAGCCCCATGAAGCCCCCGATGCCGCGCGAGCCGACGATGAGGAGCCTGGCGTTCCGGCTGTTCTCAATGAGGGTGTGGGCCGCTGGGCCCGAGGCCACCAGAGTGGTGAGCCCCGCAGGGCGAGTGCCTCCGTAGGCGTCCTCGACGGCCTGCTCGAGGATTCCCCGGGCATCGCCCTCGGCGTCCCAGTCCAAGCGCGAGTACGAGGTGCCCGCCCCGGCCACGGGAAACTGCCAGACCGTGGCCGCGGTGATCGGCCCGCCGACGACGGGCTCAAGCCGTGCTGCCCAGCGCAGCGCCTCGACGGAGAGGGGTGATCCGTCCACGCCGACGACGATGCCCGCGAGGGCTGTTCCTGCCTCTGTCCCATTCATGCCACCGAGAGTAGGTTCGCCGGAATGGCTGGGATAGGGCCTAAGGCCACGTAGGGCCCGCCGCCGTGGTCGATCACGGCGAGGCAGGTCCAGCCGCGAGGGCGACGGCCGATGACCTGGCCCTTGCCGTTGCGGCGGCGACTGCCCAAACTGACCTCAGGCGCCGAAAGGAGCCGGGCCATGACCCGATCGCCAACCCTCGAAGCAGCACGCCCCCCGTTCGACGCGGTGATCTTCGACCTCGACGGTGTGGTGACCGACACTGCGGCCGTGCACGAGGCCGCCTGGCGAGAGCTCTTCGACGCAGTCCTGCGTGACCCGCGGATCCCACCGGGAACGGATGCCTCGCCGTTCAGGCGGGCCGACTACCGCGCGTTCGTGGATGGGCGGCCGCGCGAAGAGGGCGTTCTCGTGTTCCTCGCCGCACGCGGCGTCGCCGTGCCGCGAGGCGATGCGGGGGATCCGGCGGATCGTTGGACGGCGTTCGGTCTCGGGGCCCGCAAGAACCGGATCTTCCATCGGCGCCTCGAAGCGACGGGCGTTTCGGTGTTTCCCGAGACGGTCGACCTCCTTGGCCGCCTCAGGGCTGGGCGTGTCCCGGTCGTCCTCGCGACGGCTAGCAGGAACGCCCCGGCGATCCTGAGGGCGGCCGGACTCGAGGGCATCTTCGACTGTGTCCTCGACGGCGCCGACGCCGCCGCGGCGGGCTTCGCCGGAAAGCCGGCACCGGATGTCTTCCTCGAGGCGGCGCGGCGGGTCCACGTCGATCCGGGACGCGCCGTCGTCATCGAGGACTCGGTGTCGGGAGTCCAGGCTGCGCGCCAAGGCGGCTTTGGCCTCGTGGTCGGTATCGACCGTTCAGGCCATCGCCCCGAGCTCAGCGACGCGGGGGCCGACGTGGTCCTCGACGACGTGGGAGAGCTCGATCTGGGACTCGTCGTCGCGAACCCGTGGCATCTGGTGTACGAGGGCTTCGACGCGGGCCACGAGGGGCACCGTGAGGCCTTGACGACCCTCGGCAACGGCTATGTCGGAGTGCGCGGCGCAGCACCGGAGAGCGGCAGGGCGGGTCCGGGCTATCCGGGCACCTACCTCAGCGGCATCTACAACCGCGTAGTCAACCGCGTGGAAGAGGAGGAGACCGAAGACGAGCATCTGGTCAATGCACCCAACTGGCTCCACCTCGACCTGCGGATCGAGGGCGGAGTCTGGTGGTCCATGGGCGGTCTCACCGTGCGTTCCGAGCGGCGCGTCCTGGACATGCAGCAGGCGGTGCTCATGCGGGAGGCCACCCTCGAGGACGACGGCGGTCGGCGGATCACCGTGGCACAGCGTCGGTTCGTCTCCATGGCACTCCCGCAGCTCATGGCCCTCGAGACAAGCGTGACCGCCGAGGGCTGGAGTGGCCAGGTAACGATGCGCAGCGGCGTGGACCTCGACGTGAGCAACGAGAACGTCCTCGAGGACACGCTCCTCGCGCACCGCCATGTGCGCGACGTGAGCCCTACGGAGGAGACAGCCCCTCCCGACGTCGATGAGGGAACCGGGGACTTGGATGCCACTCTGGTCGCCGAGGCAGAGACGATCCAGAGCCGCATCCGCATCGCTGTGGCGCTCCGGAACCGTGTCACGGGGTCAGCGCGCGGGGACGTGAGCGACGGCTGTGTCGGCGCGCTGCATTTCCACGAGTTCGCCCTGCGGCTCGACGACGGACGGCCGGTCCGCCTGACGAAGACGGCCGCCTTCGCGACGTCGAGGGACCACGCCCTCTCGTCGGCCCGCACGGGAGCCGCCGCCGTGCTCAGGCGCTCGCCGGGCACCTTCGAAGAGCTCCTCGCGAGCCATTCTGCAGCCTGGCAGCGGTTCCTCCATCTCTTCACCGTTGAGCTCGATGCTGCTCCCAGCGTGCAGTTCGCCGTCAACCTTCACGTCTTCCACGTCCTCCAGGCCCTCGCCCCGTTCGTCGAAGATCTGGACGTGGGAGTCCCGGCCCGCGGACTGCATGGTGAAGGCTACCGGGGGCACGTCTTCTGGGACGAGCTGTTCGTCCTGCCTCTCATCACCTCGCGTCTGCCGGCCGTGGCGAGGGCTCTCATCGCGTACCGCTGGCGGCGCCTGCCCGAGGCACGGCACGCTGCGGCCGGGCTCGGTCTCCGCGGCGCGCTGTTCCCGTGGCAGAGCGGCAGCGACGGGCGGGAGGAGACTCCTCGGTGGATCTTCAATCGAAGGTCCGGCCATTGGATGCCTGACTACTCCCGGCTGCAGCGGCATGTGGGCCTCGCCGTGGCCTTCAACGCGTGGCAGTACTTCGAGGCGACGCACGACAGGTTCTGGCTCCTGCGCCAGGGCGCGGAGCTCATCATCGAGGTCGCGCGGCTCTTCGCATCGATGGCAGAGTACGACCCGCTGGAGGACCGCTACCACGTCCGCGGGGTGATGGGCCCCGACGAGTATCACACGGGCTACCCTGGCCGGCCGTCATCCGGCATCGACGACAACGCCTACACCAATGTCTTGGCCGCATGGGTGTGCCATCAGGCGGCCCACCTCCTGCACGTCGTTCAGGGCCACGACCGGGACGACCTCGCCGACCGGCTCCGTATAGAGCCCGCCGAGCCCGAGCTCTGGGCGCGCATGGGCCGGCGGATGTCGGTGCCGTTCCACGGCGAAGGCATCATGAGCCAGTTCGCCGGATACGGCGACCTGGCCGAGCTGGACTGGGACGCGTACAGGGACCGCTACCACAACATCGAACGCCTCGACCTCATCCTCGAGGCCGAGGGGGACAGCACCAACCGGTACCAGTTGGCCAAGCAGGCAGACGCCCTCATGCTGCTCTACCTGTTCGGCCCCACCGAGCTCACAGCGCTGCTCGGACGGCTCGGCTACACCGTCACCGCGGAGCAGCTGGCACGGACAGTGGACTACTACCTCGCTAGGACCGCCCACGGCTCGACCCTCAGCCGGGTGGCGCACTCGTCAGTGCTTGCCGGCATGGATTCGGAACGGGCATGGGACACCTTCTGCGAGGCGCTCGACGCCGACCTCGACGACACCCAGGGCGGCACCACGCGCGCGGGAATCCATCTCGGCGCGATGGCCGGATCGATCGACGTCGTCCAGCGCAGCTTCGCGGGCCTCCGGCTCACAAGCGACGCGTTGATCTTCGCTCCCCGGCTGCCCGACGGGCTGCGCTCGGTGACATTCCGTGTGCGGTACCGGGATCAGCTGCTCGACGTCGACCTGGGGCAGGATCAGCTCCGGGTCTCCTCGGCGAGCGGCGACGCTGGGCCGGTGCGGATCCGGGTGGAGGGCGAGGAGATCCTGCTGCGCTGCGGCACGTCCCACCGCTTCCGCATCCAGGCGGGCCAGCCTCGTCCTTGGCCTACGCCGGCGCGATGAGCTCCGGCCCGTTGTTCCGGACGCTGTTCACGAGGCTGCCCACGATCCGTGGCGTGAGGTGCGGCTCCGGCATCGCATCGATGAGCGCCTTGACGTCCGCCTCGCCCGTCGTCTCCGGGTCGAGCCAGTCCGCCCACATCGCGCGCGGGACGATCACCGGGGTCCGGTCATGGATGTAGCCCAAGGAGTCCGACGCCGGCCCGGTCAGGATCGTGCACGTGCGCACCCACCGCTCGGGGTCATCCGGGGGGAGTGCAGGGTCGGGCCAGTTCTCGAAGAGGGCAGCGAAGGCGAGCACACCGCCGTCGGACGCGTGGAGGAACGTGGGTACCTTCTCGATCTTCACGCCCTTCGCGGCCGCCTCGGCAGCGCCGGGCACTTCACGCTTCTCCCACTCGTAGTACCCGTCCGCGGGAACAAGCGCACGCTTCGACGCGGCGGCCTTGCGGAAGGACGGCTTCTCCGTGACCGTCTCCCGCCGGGCGTTGATGAGCCGCGCGGCCGACTTCGTGTCCTTCGACCACGGCGGAACCAGGCCCCAGCGTGCGGTCACCAGCTTCCGGGAGTGGTCCCCGGACACCTTGTCGCGCCGATCGAGGATGATCGGCACAGGGTCGGTAGGAGCGATGTTGTACGAGGGCTCGAGGGAGTCGACGTAGGTCTCGTCGACATCGAACTCGGCCACGAGGTCGCCCACGTCGCGGGCCATGACGTATCTGCCGCACATGAGGCCATTATTCCCGGCCGACGCTAAGCTGAGCCTGTTCGAAGCTATCTTCGATGGTGATTCACCGGATTCCTTGGCCCTGGGAGCGCCGCTTGCCCTTCACACACCTGCATGTGTCGCCTTCCTCCGGCACACCCAGCTCCGGTCCCGGGCCCGAAGAGTTGGCCGAGGCGGCGCTCGCCGACGGGGCGACGGCGCTCGCACGCACCCACCGCGATGGCCTGTACGGCGCAGTCGAGCATGTCGGTACCTGCCTCGAGCGGGGCCTGGCGCCGATCGTCGGGGTCGATCTCGCGGTGCTTGCGGAGCCGGAGGAACCGGAGGGCGGGCCGCTCGATGAGGGGCAGGACAGTGCGGCGGCCGACGGCGCGGAGCACGGCAGCATCGAGGCCCGCGAGATTGGGGGAAAAGCGGGCGGCCGGAGACCGAGCCGCGGGTCGGCCGGCGTGGCGGGGCGCGTCGTCGTGCTCGCGCACGGCGCTAACGGTGGGGCCGGCTGGAGGGCTCTGTGCCGGCTCGTGTCCGATGCGCACGCGCACACTCGCGGAAGGAATGCCGCCAGCTCGGGAGGCCGGGTGCCGGCGGGGGTCCTGCGATCGGAGCTCGCCGCACGCTGCCTCGACCCCGAGAGCGGCAGGCCCGTCCTGACGGTGCTCGTGGGCCCGGATTCGGACGTGGGGCTGGCGATGGGCGGGCCGAAATTCCTGCGTCCGCGGACTCTGTTCCGCGAATGGGCCCGCGCGATGCCGGCCGGGGTACTCGCCGTCGAGCTTGTCACGCACCTCAGCCCGCCCGGCGAGCCGCTGAGCACCTCCCGAGCCGTCCGGATGCTGCGTCTCGCGAGCGAGCACGGCGTCCCCGCGGTGCTGAGCAACGCGGTGCAGTGCGTCGAGGAGGCTGGGGAGGCGTGGTTCAAGCCCGCGGACGCGATGCGGGAGATCGGCGCGGCGCTCATCGGTGCAGCCGGCCTGCGTGGGGCTGACCTTGAGAACCTCCTGTCCAATACCGAGCGCATCGCAGATCGCTGCCGGCTCGACCCGGCGTCCGATGTCGGGTGGACAGCCGGCCCGGATCCCTCGGGCCCGGATCCCTCGGGCCCCGACTCCGTCGCCGCCGTCGCGGATCTCCTGCGCACCGCGGGGCTGCGTTCCGCTGAGCGCGGTACCGGGGCGCGGGGCCTCGCGGCCGGAGCAGCGCCAGGCCTCGACGTGGAAACCACTCAACTGCGTACCGTCTATCGCACCATCGCCAGGCACTTCGGTGCCGACCGGGTGGTCCTCGTACGAGCACAGGGCCGAGGCAGGGACGGCGATCTGTCCCACGACCGGCCAGAGGACGCGGCCTCCGATGAAGGCGGCCGCCAGCCCGAACTTCTCGGCCGGCCTCCCGAGGTGCCCAGCCCACGGCCCGCCGACGCGGCGTCATTCGGCGTGGTCATCGGCGACGCGAGCCTCTTGGACCGCGTCCCCGCGGAGCCGAGCGGGATGGGTGTGCCGGTGAGCCAGTTCGGCAGGGAGGAAATCGAGCGTCTGGGCCTGCTCACGATCGAGATCCGAGGCGAGCGCAGGCTGAGTGTCGTTGCCCATGCTGCGCTGGAGGCCGCTCGTGTCGAGGGGTCTGTCATCGATCTGGACGCCGCCGAGCCCGCGGACGGCTCCACCGTCCTTGATGCCCAGTGCGCTTGGCTCAGGGCCTACCATCCCGCGGCGTATCTGGCCGGGATCGCCGAGCACGACGGCGGGACCGACCCCGGGCGGCTCCTCTCCGCCGAGGCGCGGCGCCTAGGCGTCCCTGTCCTGCCCCTGGACGTCAACGAGAGCCGGAAGTCCTACCAGGTCGAGCGGATTGCCTCGGGGCCCGACGCGGGGAAGCTGGGCGTCCGGCCTGCCCTGACGGGCACCGGCGGTCTATCGCGCCGCGAGCTGGAGCGGCTCGTGGCGCATCAGCCCTACGCATCGGTTTCGGACGTCCGGGTCCGCGCCCAGCTGCGCGACGGACCTACACGACGACTCGCCGAGCTCGGTGCTTTCGATTCCCTGTACCGGGCCGCCGCAGACCTCGAGAGCCGAGCGGACCTCGTCGCCCAGCTGGCGCGACTCGCGGAGCCGGCGAGGCCGGCACCTCACGGCGCCCCTGGCGAGGGCCAGCTGCGGCTCGAACTCGAGGGCGCGGGGCAGGGGATGGGCGCCCGCGGGCGGTGACCGGGGGCAGGACCCCGTTTCCGCTAGGCTTGTCCGTGGCTGGCTGTGGTCCCCGTACGCCACAAGCTATGAAGCCGCACAGATGAAGAGGAGACCCCGTGTCAGATGCCCAGCAGACCACCATTACCGTCGACGGTGAGCCAAGCACCGTGACGGTGGGCACCACGGGAACCGAGGTCTTCGACGGCCGGCGGGAGATCGTCGTCATGCGCGTCGACGGGGTCCTCAAGGACCTCGACCAGCCGATCCCCGCAGGTGCCCAGGTCGAGGGCGTCAACATCGCGAGCGAGGACGGGCTCAATGTGCTGCGTCACTCGACCGCCCACGTCATGGCCCAGGCGGTCCAGCAGCTCCGCCCCGATGCGAAGCTCGGCATCGGTCCGTACATCAAGGACGGCTTCTACTTCGACTTCGACGTCGACGAGCCCTTCACGCCCGAGGACCTGCGGGCCCTCGAGAAGATGATGCTCAAGATCGTCAACCAGAATCAGGTGTTCCGGCGCCGCGTCGTGACCGAGGTCGAGGCCGGCGCCGCCATGGCCAACGAGCCGTACAAGCTCATCATCCTCGGGGCCAAGGACAACCAGTCCGAAGGAGCCGCGAAGGAGGGCGCCAACGTCGAGGTCGGCGCCGGCGAGATCACCATCTACGACAACATCGAACGCAAGAGCGGCGACGTCGTCTGGTGCGATCTGTGCCGCGGCCCGCACCTGCCCAACACGAAGCTCATCTCGAACGCTTTCGCGCTCACCCGGTCGGCGGCCGCCTATTGGCTCGGGTCCGAGAAGAACAAGCAGCTCCAGCGCATCTACGGCACGGCATGGCCGACCAAGGAGGCGCTCAAGGAGTACCAGGACCGCATCGCGGAGGCGGAGCGCCGCGACCACCGCAAGCTCGGCGCCGAGCTGGACCTCTTCTCCTTCCCCGACGAGCTCGGATCTGGCTTGCCGGTGTTCCATCCCAAGGGCGGGATCATCAAGCGCGAGATGGAGGACTACGTCCGCCGCCGGCACATCGAGGAGGGCTTCCAGTACGTTGGGACGCCGCACATCTCGAAGGATGGGCTGTTCCACACGTCGGGCCACCTCCCGTACTACGCCGACACGATGTTCCCGCCGCTGCACGTGGACGAGGAGCGCGACGAGGACGGCAACATCACCAAGCCGGGCCAGGACTACCGCCTCAAGGCGATGAACTGCCCCATGCACAACCTCATCTACCGGTCCCGCGGACGTTCCTACCGCGAACTTCCGATGCGGCTGTTCGAGTTCGGCCACGTGTACCGCTACGAGAAGTCCGGCGTGGTCCACGGCCTGACCCGCGTGCGCGGCTTCGCCCAGGACGATTCGCACTCCTACGTGACCAAGGAGCAGGCGCCGGGCGAGGTCAAGCACCTGCTCGACTTCATCCTGTCACTCCTGCGGGACTTCGGGCTCGATGACTTCTACCTCGAGCTGTCCACGCGTGACCCCGAGTCGGACAAGTTCATCGGCACGGACGAGCAGTGGGAGGAGGCGACGGCCGTCCTCGAGCGGGTTGCCCTCGAGACCGGCCTCGAGCTCGTCCCGGATCCGGGCGGAGCCGCCTACTACGGGCCCAAGATCTCAGTCCAGGCCCGCGACGCGATTGGGCGCACGTGGCAGATGTCGACCGTGCAGTACGACTTCAACCAGCCTGCGCGCTTCGGCCTCGAGTACCAGGCCGCCGACGGCACGCGCCAGGAGCCGGTCATGATCCACGCGGCCAAGTTCGGATCCATCGAGCGGTTCATGGGCGTCTTGACGGAGCACTACGCGGGGGCCTTCCCGGCGTGGCTCGCGCCGGTGCAGGTCGTGGCGGTTCCTGTCGCCGAGGCGTTCAACGACTACCTGTACGACGTCGTGGATCGCCTCAGGAAGGAAGGGATCCGTGCCGAGGTGGACGCCTCGAGCGACCGCTTCCCGAAGAAGATCCGCACGGCCAGCAAGGAGAAGGTGCCGTTCGTCCTCATTGCGGGCGGCGAGGACGCGGAGGCTGGCGCCGTCTCGTTCCGGTTCCGCGACGGCAGCCAGGACAACGGCGTGCCGATCGAGACGGCGATCGAGCGCATCGTCGAGGCCGTGCGCACGAGGGCGAACTGACATGGCGGAGTCCACGGGTGTCGGTGAGCGGCGCGCCAGCTCCGAGGCCGCGATGGATGCCGAGGTGACGGACGGCTTCGAGCTGCCCGGAGCGCCGGATGCCTTCGGGCGCCTGTGGACTCCGCACCGCATGGCCTATGTCAAGGGCGGGCAGGGCCAGTTCCGCAACCAGGACGACTGCCCGTTCTGCGCGGCCCCGGGCCGAAGCGACGAAGAGTCCCTCATCGTGCACCGCGGCCGCACAGCCTATGCCGTCCTCAATCTGTTCCCCTACAACCCGGGCCACCTTCTCGTGTGCCCCTACCGTCATGTGCCCGACTACACGGACATCACGGCGGAGGAGACCGCGGAGATGGCCGCGATCGCGCAGACCGCCATGCGCGTGATCCGCAAGGTCTCCGGACCCCACGGGTTCAACCTCGGCATCAACCAGGGCGACGCCGGTGGGGCCGGGATCGCCTCTCACCTCCACCAGCACATCGTGCCCCGATGGGGCGGGGACGGGAACTTCCTGCCGATCATCGCCCAGACGAAGCAGATCACCCAGACCCTCGACGAGACCCGCCGAATCCTCTCCGAGGCCTGGCCCGAGGACGGGACGGCAGCGGGTGCTGAATAGGCACGCGCGCAACGCGTTCACAAGGCTCTTCACACCCGTCGCCGCGTTCCTCCTGCGCCTGCACGTCTCGCCCGACGCCGTCACGCTCGCGGGCACGCTGGGCGTCTCGCTCGGTGCCCTCATCCTCTTCCCTCTGGGGCAGCTGTTCTGGGGCGTCGTCGTCATCACGCTCTTCGTGTTCTCCGATGTGGTCGACGGCATCATGGCCCGCCTCGCGGACCGCGCGGGCCGGTGGGGGAGTTTCCTCGACTCGACGCTCGACCGGGTCCAGGACGGCGCGGTGTTCGCGGGGATCGCGTTCTGGTACTTCGGAGCGGGCCATGACTTCGCCACGGGTTCACTCGCCCTGGCCTGCCTCGCACTGGGCAACATCGTCTCGTATGCGCGCGCCAAGGCCGAGTCCCTCGGGTACACGGCAAATGTCGGGATCGCCGAACGGGCTGAGCGGCTCGTGTCCACCCTCGTCGTGACGGGACTCGTGGGACTCGGCCTGCCGGTGCCCTTCCTCACGGCCACGCTCGCGCTCCTCGCCGCCGCGAGCATCGTGACGGTGTGCCAGCGTGTCCTCACAGTGCGGTCCCAGGCCGATTCACCCGGCGCCGCCTGAGCCTGTGCAGGTGCCCTGAGAGGCCTTCCGGAGGTTGGGAGTCATACCAGTCACATGGCCTCCCCGCCGGGGATAGACTGGGGTGTCCCCACAGACGTTTTCAAGCTTTTTCAAGCTGTTCGCGCGACAAGAAAGACGAGTACGTGTCTACTGAAGCAAACGCCTCGGCTCCCACGACTGGCAGCAACCGTGTCAAGCGCGGCATGGCCGAGATGCTCAAGGGCGGCGTCATCATGGACGTCGTCAACGTCGAGCAGGCGAAGATCGCCGAGGATGCCGGTGCCGTCGCTGTCATGGCGCTCGAGCGTGTCCCTGCTGACATCCGCGCTCAGGGCGGCGTGTCCCGCATGTCCGATCCGGACATGATCGACTCGATCATCGAGGCTGTCTCGATCCCGGTCATGGCGAAGGCCCGCATCGGCCACTTTGTCGAGGCCCAGGTGCTGCAGTCCCTCGGCGTGGACTACATCGACGAGTCCGAGGTCCTGACCCCGGCCGACTACGAGAACCACATCGACAAGTGGAAGTTCACCGTGCCGTTCGTGTGCGGTGCGACGAACCTCGGCGAGGCGCTGCGTCGCATCAACGAGGGCGCGGCGATGATCCGCTCCAAGGGCGAGGCGGGCACCGGCGACGTCTCCAACGCGACCACCCACATGCGCAAGATCCGGGCCGAGATCAAGCGCCTGACCACGATGGCCGAGGATGAGCTCTACGTGGCGGCCAAGGAGCTCCAGGCCCCGTTCGAGCTCGTCAAGGAGATCGCCGAGACCGGCAAGCTCCCCGTCGTGCTCTTCACCGCCGGCGGCATCGCGACCCCCGCGGACGCGGCGATGATGATGCAGCTCGGCGCCGACGGCGTGTTCGTCGGCTCCGGCATCTTCAAGTCCGGCAACCCCGCCGAGCGCGCAGCGGCCGTCGTCAAGGCTACGACCTTCTTCGACGACCCCGACATGATCGCCAAGGTCTCCCGCGGCCTGGGCGAGGCCATGGTCGGCATCAATGTGGACGACATTCCGGCCCCGCACCGCCTCGCCGAGCGCGGCTGGTAAGCGCTGGTAAACAAGGTGATTCAGGCCCACGCCGCCATTTGTTTGGCAGCGTGGGCCTGCCCGTTTCGGCCCTGCAGTCAGGGCTGATGCCGCGGTCCAAGATGGGTACCCCTCGAGGCTCAGTTGGCTCCAGCGCGTCCGGAAGGCGTGATAGGCGGATGCCCGTGAGACAGACGCGGACCTGCATGTCGGGAGAATGGGGCTATGGAACGACAGGTCGACTTCTCGCGTGATCGGTGCATGCTGTGCGGGGCATGCGGTCATCGGTGGGGCGTTGATCTGGGCTGGATCGACCGGTGGGAGCAGGCGGTGGAGACGTGCCCCGGCTGCGGCACGACCTGCGAGCACGAGGACTCGCCCCGGGTGACAGTCGATCCCGGCGACCCTGCACTCGCCGACGACGTCGCTCGATTCTTCTGGTATCACACCAGTACTCACCCGGACTGGCCGACGAGGGACTTCGATCCAGCGGCCTGGCTGACGCCCGCGACCCGCTTGCGGATGGGCGGCGCCGATCGGGTCGCTTCCTGGGCCGCAAGGCAGCGGGCGAAGGCCCTCCACGTCGGCACGTACGAGGCCGCAGTCCACAACATGCTGAGGCGGATCCGGGACCAGGGCGACCATGGTGCCCAGTTCTATCTGTACCGGGTCCACCTGAAGCCCTCAGTAGCGGTGAGGGAGGGCTGGCTCATCGACCCGAGCAACATCGTCGGCGACGTGGTGCTCGACGAAGTGTGCTCCCAAGAAGTAGACGTCGCCCGCTACCTCAACTACCACGAGGATCCGGGCGGGCTCTCTCTGGCTATGGGGCGGGACGCGATCGCCGGCGTCCAACAGATCGCGATCCCGCTGCCGGACTCCTGGGACGCTGCCTGGGTCGAATACGCGGTCGCCACCCTCGATGAGGCGAAGGACTCGCGGGAGAGGCTGGCCCCTCCGACTGGAAGGCTCGGCCGGTTCCTCCCGCCCCCGCCCCCGCCAGGGGTCCGAGCCGCCCGCGGTCTCGCCGAGGCGCTGGCTGATCGGCTCCCAATCAATCTCCGGCGTCGGTTCACGTCGGCCGCGTCGTTCGCCGATGACGCCAATCCTGTGCGTTGGGCACGCTGGACGAGCGGCCTGCTCGAACTGATCGAAACTCCGGAACGTGTGCTCGAAACGCTCGATACCCAAGAGCGAAGAGAGATCTGAGAGCGGACGAGCCTCAAAGTCTGTCCTCTGACGCGGGGTGTGTGCGACGGCTGACGATTCCCTCGGCGGCATTGCAGACGAGGACGAGCTCGGTTTCGAGCCCCCCAGCCATCAGGTGGGAGTTCCCAAACAGGTGGGACCAGCACTCATGCCAAACGGCGTGCTCGAAGCCAACGGAACTGAGTGAAGTTGCCAGGTAGCTGGACCCCTGACGTCAGGGCCTGCTTGTGGCTTCTCCTGCGGAGAAGTGCTCGGAAGCCTGATGGGTGTGATCCGCGCGCTACGATTCGAATGTGACTGCGATGGGGAGACTGGAGTTCGGGCGGCTCACTGAAGCCTGGAAGGGCGAGGCTTCTGACTTCACGCCGCTGCTGGCCGATCGTCTGGACGAGATCGGCTCAGCGATCGGGGTGGATCTTATAGGAATCGGCAAGACTGAGGTTCCGACGAGCGGCGGACGTCGAATTGACATCGTCGCTGAAGGTGCCGACGGCACTTCGTTCGTGATCGAGAACCAGTATGGCCGCGCAGACCATGATCATCTGACCCGCGGGCTCGCATACGCGGTCGCCCCTCCACGAGCACGGGGCCTCGTGGTCATTGCAGAGGAGCATCGTGACGAGTTCCGCGCCATCGCCGAGTACCTCAATGACTTGGCCGAATTGGATCAAGATAAGGGCATCAGAGTGTGGCTGGTCGAGGCGCGCGCCGTCAGAATCGGTGACAGCCTCTGGGCACCGCTTTTCGACGCCGTCGTGCGGCCGAATGCCTTCATCGCGAGTGTGGGCGCAGCAAAGCGTAGCGAAGGTCTGGCCGCCGCCGACGATTTCTGGTCCCGATTCACCAACTCCCCTCTACGACAGACGGTCGAACAGATAATCAGGACATGGCAGTCATTCGGCCACGGGATCTGGTACTACCGGGACGGCCATGCAACGCTAACCGCCCGCGCGCCGGTAACCGGCGGATTCGGCCAACGCGCCGTGATCGCACTCTACCCGGATGGACGCGTGGGCATCCCATTCAGCTCATATGCAGGTAGCAACAGTGGCTTTGCTATTCCAGCCCTGACAACAGAATCGTTTCGCAGCCGCGCAAACGCGCTCTTCGGCCTCGAAGGCAGGGGGCAGAGGGGCAAGACCAGCCCTGGTTGGATATCGGACACAAGAATCGACGAACTCATAACGTACTCGATCGAAGTCGCCGAAGCGTACCGAGTCGAGGTCGAGCGGATGACTATCGACGCGGACGAGCAGTTCTTGGTCCCTGACGGGGAGGCCTGAGGCCGAGGAGGTTCACTAAGGAGGGGCGCATTCGATGCGAGGTGGATCCGCTTTCCTGCCTGTGCAGGTAAAACCCGATCGCTCTTATGGACAGAATCGAGGAGAGCCGGCGCGGCCTTGAGCTTCTCTATGCGTTGAAAGTGCCGGCGAGGTCGACGCACAGCCGATTGCCGTACTGATAGTCAAGCAGCCTCCGGCGGTGCATCTGGTGCACGGCCACGTCGGTCCTCTGAACGGCTCGACACCCGGATCGGTTCGCGGGCTGGTTCGCTGAGGCGCGCCCTGTGGACGGCGTGAACGTGGCGGTCGGGGACTTTCGGCACTGGGCCGCATCGGGTGCTCGGCGTGTGATGGAGGCGTGAGCGCAGAAACCCGATCGGGCACGGCATGGCCGGTGATCCATAAAGACCTCGGCGCCCTGGCCGTGGAGCCGCATCTCGCGGACTACGACGCAGAGCGCGCGGTGTTCCGCTGGGAGGACGCGCGCAGCGCGCTGTCCGGACTCCCGGGAGGTGGGCTCAATATCGCCCACGAGGCCGTGGACCGCCACGCGGCCGGCCCGCTCGCAACCCACGAGGCCCTGCGCTTCGTGCGCGGGGACGGGGGCGTCACGTCCCTCACCTACGCCGATCTTGCCGCCCAGGTGAACCGTTTCGCCAACCTCCTGCGAAGCCTCGGCGTCGGCCCGGGAGAGAGGGTCTTCTCGCTCCTCGGGCGTCGGCCCGAGCTGTACGCGGCGGTCCTCGGAACCCTCAAGGCGGGAAGCGTGTTCTGCCCTCTGTTCTCGGCCTTCGGTCCCGACCCCGTGCGCCAGCGGCTGGGGCTCGGTGGGGGCCGCGTCCTCGTGACGACCCGCTCGCTGTACCGGAAGAAGGTCGCGGCCCTCCGCGGCGACCTGCCCGAGCTGCGGCACGTCCTCCTCGTGGACGCCGACGGCGCGCCGGAGCCGGATACGCTCGACTTCTCAGAGCTAATGCGCGCCGCGTCCTCGCATGCCGAGGCAGCGCGGACCCTGCCGAGCGACTACGCGCTCCTGCACTTCACGAGCGGCACCACGGGCACGCCCAAGGGCGCGCTGCACGTCCATGAGGCGGTCGTCGCCCACTGGGCCACGGGGCGCTTCGCCCTCGACCTCCACCCCGACGACGTCTACTGGTGCACCGCGGACCCCGGTTGGGTCACCGGCACCTCGTACGGGATCATCGCCCCGCTGGTGCACGGGGTCACCACGATCGTCGATGAGGAAGAGCTCGACGTGGACCGCTGGTACAGGATCCTCGCGGAGCAGCGCGTCAACGTCTGGTACACGGCACCGACGGCGCTGCGCATGCACATGAAGGCCGGCGCCGAGCGCGCGAGCGGACACGACCTGAGCGCCCTGCGCTTCGTGGCGAGCGTCGGTGAGCCGCTCAATCCTGAGGTTGTGCTGTGGGGGCAGGAGGCCCTGGGCCTGCCGATCCACGACAACTGGTGGCAGACGGAGACCGGCGGCATCATGATCTCCAACTACGCAGCCATGGACATCCGGCCGGGATCGATGGGGAAGCCCCTGCCGGGGGTCGAGGCGACCATTCTCGAGCGCGGCGCCGACGATCGGCCGGTGCTCCGCGACGGTCAGGCCGTGCCGGTCTCGGAGCCCGGGGGCGTCGGAGAGCTCGCCCTACGCCCGGGGTGGCCCTCGATGTTCCGCGGCTACCTCCACGAGGAGGAGCGCTACCAGAGATGCTTCGCGGGCGGGTGGTACCTCAGCGGCGACCTCGCGACGCGCGACGCCGACGGGTACTTCTGGTTCGTGGGCCGCGGCGACGACGTCATCAAGTCCTCGGGGCACCTCATCGGGCCGTTCGAGGTGGAGAGCGCCCTCATGGAGCACCCCGCGGTTGCCGAGGCGGGCGTCATCGGGGTCCCCGACCCGGTGGCCGGAGAGATGGTCAAGGCGTTCGTGGAGCTCCGCGCCAGCCATGAGCCCACCGACGAGACGCGCCTGGACATCATCGGATTCGCACGACGCCGGCTGGGCGCCGCCGTGGCACCGCGCGAGGTCGCGTTCGTCCCGGCGCTCCCGCACACGCGCAGCGGCAAAGTGCTGCGCCGCCTCCTCAAGGCCCGCGAACTCGGCCTGCCAGAGGGCGACCTCTCGACGCTCGAGGTCCGGCCATGACCACCGCGCTTTCTCTCGATCTCCTCGAGGCCGACCCCGAGGCAGCCGTGGGTCTCCTGAGGGCTATGCTGCGCGTACGGCGCCTTGAAGAGACGTGCGTGCGCCTCTACACCGAGCAGAAGATCCGCGGTTTCCTGCATGTTTCGATCGGCGAGGAGGCCGTCGTGGCTGGCGTCATGAACGCGCTCGGCCCGGACGACGCCGTGGTCGCAACGTATCGCGAGCATGGCCACGCGCTGCTGCGGGGCGTCTCGGCGCGGCGCCTCATGGCGGAAATGTACGGGAAGGCGGAGGGCTGCAGCCGCGGACGTGGGGGTTCGATGCACCTCTTCGATGCTGGGACGCGCTTCTACGGCGGCAACGCGATCGTGGCCGGCGGGCTCCCGCTCGCCGTCGGGCTCGCCCTCGCCGATGCGATGCAGGGCCGCGATCGAGTGACCGCGTGTTTCTTCGGCGAGGGCGCCATGGCGGAGGGCGAATTCCACGAGAGCATGAACCTCGCCGCGCTGTGGCGTCTCCCCGTCCTGTTCTGCTGCGAGAACAACCTCTACGCGATGGGGACGGCGCTGACGCGCTCGGAGTCCCAGACGGACCTTGCGCTCAAGGCGGCGGCCTATGGAGTCCCGGCCTGGGAGGTCGACGGCATGGACGCCCTCGCGGTCGCCGATGCAGCTCACCGCGCGGTCGACGCCGTAAGGGGTGGCGGTGGTCCATACTTCCTCGAACTGAGGACGTACCGCTTCCGCGCGCACTCGATGTTCGATCCGGAGCGGTACCGCGAGAAGGCCGAGGTCGCCGCGTGGATGAAGCGCGACCCCATTCCCCAGCTCCGCGGGGCGCTGGCCGACGCCGGGCACCTCGACGACGAGACTTGGGCCCAGCTCGGGAGCGAGGTCGACGACGAGGTCGACGACGCTGTCGCGTTCGCCGAGCAGGGCACCCTCGAACCGCTCGAGGAGCTCACCCGCTTCGTCTACAGCGAGGGACGCACGCCATGAAGCTCACGTATCGGGAGGCCATGCGCGCCGCGCTGCGGGACGCGCTCCAGCGCGACCAGCGCGTCTTCCTGATGGGCGAGGACGTCGGCGCGTACGGCGGCTGCTTCGCCGTAAGCCTCGGCCTGCTCGAGGAGTTCGGTCCCGCCCGAGTCCGGGACACGCCGCTCTCCGAGTCGGGTTTCGTGGGCGCCGGAATCGGTGCGGCACTCGGCGGGATGCGGCCCATCGTCGAGATCATGACGGTCAATTTCAGCCTCCTCGCCCTAGACCAGATTGTGAACAGCGCCGCGTCGCTCCTGCACATGTCCGGCGGCCAGTTCAACGTGCCGATCGTGATCCGCATGACCACAGGCGCGGGCCGGCAGCTTGGGGCCCAGCACTCACACAGCCTCGAGGGGTGGTATGCCCACATCCCGGGCCTGAAGATCCTCGCGCCGGCCACGCTCGAAGACGCCCGTGGCATGCTCTGGACTGCCCTCGAGGACCCCGATCCGGTCCTGCTGTTCGAGCACGGCTCGCTCTACGGCGCCGAGGGGGAGCTCGACGACGCCGCGGGGCCTGTCGGGATTGACCGCGCGGCCGTGCGCCGCTCGGGGACCGACATCAGCCTCATCACGTACGGGGGCACGCTCCCGCTCACGCTCGACGCCGCGGAACAGCTCGCCCGCCAGGGTGTCAGCGCGGAGGTCGTCGACCTGCGCGTTCTGCGCCCGCTCGATGAGGAGACGATCCTCGCGAGCGTCGCGCGCACCCACCGTGCGGTCATCGTCGACGAGGCGTGGCGTAGCGGCAGCCTCGCGGGCGAGATCAGCGCACGCATCGCGGAGACGGCGTTCTACGATCTCGATGCCCCCGTGGCCCGTGTCTGCGGCGCGGAGGTGCCTATGCCCTATGCGAAGCACCTCGAGGAGGCCGCCCTGCCCTCGGCCGCACGGGTTGTCTCTGCGGCGCTCGAGGTGGTGTCGGTCCGTGCATGAGCTGACGATGCCCTCGCTCGGAGCGGACATGGAGCACGGCAAGGTTGTCGAGTGGCTCGTCCACCCCGGGGACACCGTGCACCGGGGGGACCTCATCGCCGTCGTGGACACCGACAAGACCGTCATGGATGTCGAGTCGTTCGAGGACGGCGTGGTTGGGGAGTACCTCGTGGATCTCGGAGAGACCGTTGCGGTGGGCACGCCTATCCTGCGGCTCGGCACGGGTGCAGACCAGCCCGAGGTCGGACCGACGCGGCCAGCCGAGGCGCCGTCGGAACACGCCGAAGCGCTGCCAGCCGAGGCGCCGCAAGAACAGCCGACGCCGCGAGAGCCGTCCTCGGAAGCGCCGTTCGCGAACAGGCTCGCGCCGCGGGAACACGCCGAGGCGCCGCCAGCCGTCGCTGGGGCGCACCGCGTGCGGTCGTCTCCACTGGCCCGACGCCTCGCCGCCCGGCTCGGGATCGATCTGGAAGGCGTTGTCGGCACCGGCCAGATGGGCAGTGTGTCCGAAGCCGACGTTCGGAGGGCAGCCGCCGAAACAGCTGGCGCGCCGGCCTCCGGTCCGCGCTCAGCGACCGAGGAGGTGCCGCCGTCGGCCGCAGAGACCGGCAAGCCGGCGGTGGTGCCATCGAGTCACATCGGTTCCCAGCCGTCACCGGACAAGGCCGCGACGATCCGGGCGGCGCTTGGAACCCTCATGGCGAAGTCCAAGGCGACGATTCCGCACTACTACCTCAGCACGACGATCGACTTGGCCCGGCCGGCAGCGGTCATGCAGGAGCGGAACCTCGCCCGCTCCGTGGCTGAGCGCCTTGTCCCGGCGGCGTTCCTGCTCAAGGCCGCCGCGGTGGCAGCCCATGAGGTGCCTGGCGTGAACGGCTTCTGGACTGACGGGGCCTTTGCTCCGAGTCAGAGCGTGCACCTCGGCGTCGCCGTGGCCCTGCGCGGAGGCGGGCTCGTGGCCCCCGCCCTGCATGATGCCAACATGCTGTCTGTCGACGAGCTCATGGAGGCGCTGCGCGACCTCGTGGCACGGGCGCGGGCCGGCCATCTGCTCCGAGCAGAGATGGCGGACGCAACCATCACGGTCACGAGTCTTGGGGACCTCGGCGTCGAATCCGTCTTCGGGGTCATCGTCCCGCCGCAGGTCGCCATGGTCGGCTTCGGACGTGTCGTCGAGCGTCCGTGGGCCGAGAACGGGATGATCGGCGTGCGCCCCACCGTCACCGCGACCCTCTCCGCCGACCATCGCGTGAGTGACGGGCTCGGCGGCGGACGCTACCTGACCCGTATCCAGGAACTCCTGCTCACCCCGGAGGAGCTATGACACCCTTGGACCCGCGCTCTGCGGTCGTCGCCGCGCTGCGCGAGATCGCCCCCGAGCTCGAGCCGGACGAGATCGACGACGCCGACCGCCTACGCCAGGACCTCGACCTCGACTCGCTGGACTTCCTTCGCCTCATCGAGCAGATCTCGAAGGCCACCGCAGTGGACGTCCCCGAGCGGGACTATCCGCAGGTCGCGACGTTCGGCGGCCTCGTCGCGTATGTCGCGGCGCATCAGACGTGACCTCAGCGCGCCACTCATGCCTCGTCGGGTGCGGCGTTGCGTGCGGCCCCGGGGTTCGCGCCGCCGCCCAGATGCTCGGTGAACCAGTCCCGCGCAAGGCGAGCCACGGCGTCGAGCGCCCCGGGCTCTTCGAAGAGGTGCGTCGCCCGCGGGACGATCTCCAGACGGTTCGGACAGGTCAGGTACCTGGCGGCTTCACGGTTCAGCTCGAGAACCTGGAGGTCAGCCCCGCCGACGATGAGGAGAGTCGGCGCCTGAACCGCGCCGAGCCTCCGGATAGCGAGGTCGGGGCGTCCGCCTCGGGAGACCACCGCGTCGATGCGCGCACCCGGCTCGGCCGCCGCCCACAGTGCGGCCGCGGCCCCAGTGCTCGCCCCGAAGTAGCCGACCGGCCTTGACAGGCCCGCGGGCCCTGCCCGGAGCCAGTCCGTCGCCTCGGTGAGCCGTGAGGCGAGGAGCTCGATGTCGAACACCGCCCGCCTCTCGAGCTCCTCGGCGGGGGAGAGGAGATCCAGCAGGAGCGTTCCGAGCCCGGCGTTCTGGAGCACGCGGGCCACTGCGCGGTTGCGGGGACTGTGCCGACTGCTGCCGCTGCCATGCGCGAAGACGACGACGCCGGCCGTCGCCGGCAGGAGCAGGCTTCCCTGGAGCGTTACCCCGTCTACCGGAATGAGCACGTCCTCGTGCCGGGGAGCGGGCTCCCTCAGGGGCGAGGTAGCGGCCGGGCGGCGTGCTGCAGCGTCGATCAGGTGCAGCACGTCGTCGTCGCTCGTTGCAGAGAAATCGCTGTAGAAGCGGCCGACGGCGCGGAACGGCGACGGCGTCGTGAGGCACACGACCTCGTCGGCTTCCGGGAAGTCCCCGATGGCGTCCTTCGGGGCCACCGGGACCGCGAGGACAACCCTTGCAGCGCCGAGACCGCGCGCGATCGTGCACGCGACACGTGCGGTGGAACCCGTGGCGATCCCGTCGTCGACGACGATGGCCGTCTTGCCATGGAGGTCTTCCGGCGCCCTGACGGCCCTGATCTGGGCGACGCGGGCTTCGAGGACCTCGCGCTCGCGCCGCTCGACGAGAGCGAATTCGCGCTCGGTCACTCCCGAGAGCGACCTGACCCGTTCGTCGATCACACGCACGCCATTCTCTCCGATGGCTCCCATAGCGAGTTCCTGCTGGAAGGGCACGCCGAGCTTGCGGACCACGATCACGTCGAGTGGAGCGTCCAGCGCGACGGCGACTTCGAACGCGACGGGCACTCCACCACGCGGAAGGCCGAGCACCACGGTGTTGGGCCCGCGGAACGAGGAGAGCGCGTGGGCGAGCTCCCTGCCAGCCTCGGTCCTGTCCTTGAACACATGCATGGCTCCTCCTCGCACGTCGCTTCCACTCTCGCTCACCGCCGCGGCGAAGGGCAGGGGCGAAGGACCGTATCTGCCAGACGTGCTGCGCGCCCACGCGCCCGAGTCCGGATCCATCGGCGCCAGCTTGGACGCGTCAGGCGAGCCCACGCCTCGCAATGAGCGGTTCGATGTCCGCGTCCCGGCCGCGGAACGCCCGGAATGAGGCGAGTGGATCACGCGAGTTGCCGCGCGAGAGCAGCTCGCGCCGGAAGGTCTCGCCGTTGGCCCGCGTGAGGCCCCCGTTCTCCCGGAACCACTCGACCGTGTCCGCGTCCAGGACCTCGCTCCAGATATAGGACCAGTAGCCCGCCGCGTACCAGCCGCCCGCGAAGATGTGCTGGAAGTAGCCCGTGCGGTACCGAGGCGGCACAAGAGGCACCGCGATACCGGCGTCAGCCAGAGCCTTCGCCTCGAAGGCCAGGGCGTCGCCTGCATCCTCGCCGAGGCGGAGGGTGTGCCAGGCGAGGTCGAGCAGGGACGCACCGAGGTACTCCGTGGTGGCGAAGCCCTCTCCCCAGAGCCTGGCTGCTTCGAGGCGCTCGAGATCCTCGCCGGGGAGCGGCTCCCCGGTCTTGTGGTGCCGCGCGTAGTGGTCCACGACCCCGGGCGCAAACATCCACATCTCGTTGACCTGTGACGGGTACTCGACGAAGTCACGGGGAACATTCGTGCCCGAGAACCGTGGGTACTCGACATCGGAGAGGAGCCCGTGGAGCGCGTGGCCGAACTCGTGGAAGACGGTCCGGAGCTCGTCAAGGGTCAGGAGTGCAGGCTCGCCGGGCGCGGGCTTCGGAATGTTGAGGTTGTTGACGATGACCGGAGCGAGACCGAGGAGCCGCGATTGATCGGAGAGTGAGTTCATCCACGCTCCGCCCCGCTTCGTGGGCCGCGCGAAGTAGTCACCGAGGAACAGCCCGAGGCCCGAGCCGTCGGCGTCCATGACCTCCCAGACGCGCACGTCCTCGTGGTACCCGACGAGGTCGGTCCGCTCGCGGAAGGTCAGGCCGAAGAGCTCCCCGGCGGCGTGGAAAACCCCATCGGCGAGGACGCGGTCCAGGTCCAAGTACGGGCGGAGGGCCTGCTCATCCAGCGCATACTTCTCCCGCAGGACCTTTGAGGAGTAGAACTCCCAGTCCCATGGTTCGAGCGCGTGCCCCGCAGCCTCGGTCAGCACCTCGGCCTCGGCGGCGGCATTCCGGACCGCGGCGAGCGCCAGACGGCCCAGCATCTCCCTGACCGCCGCGATGGACGGAGCGGTCTGGTCATCTATGGCGAAGTCCGCGAAGTTCGCGAACCCCAGGAGCTCGGCCTTCTCGGCCCGCAGGCCGGCCATGTCGGTCGCGAGCCCGAGGACGTCCGTGGGGCCGCCCGAACTGCCGCGACTCACCGAGGCCTCGAAGATCCGTCGGCGCAGGGCACGGTTCTCGAGAACGGAGAGGTGTGGCTGGCTGGTCGGCTGGATGAAGGTGAGGAGCCACCCCGACTCGTGGCCTGCGGCCCGGGCTGCCTGAGCCGCGGAGGCGCGATCGTCCTCGGGCATGCCTGCGAGCTCGGCCTCGTCGGTCACGAGGATCGCGGCGTCATTGATCCCCTTCGCCACGCGCTGGCCGTACTCGGTGCCGAGGCGCGAGAGCTCGGCATTGAGCCCGCGCAGTCGCTGCTGGCCGGCGTCGTCGAGCGTGACGCCGGACCTCCGGAACGCCGCGAGCCACTCCGAGACGAGCCGGGCGGACTCGTCGTCGAGCCCGTCCACGGCGATCGCTGCGAAACGCTCGTAGAGGGCCCGGTTGAGGTGGACCGCGTCGTCGTGCGCGGAGAGTTCGGGCATGAGCTCCGTCTCGAGCGCTCGGATGCCGTCGGTGCCATGGGATGACACTGCGTTCATGAATGCCGCGACGGCCCTGGCCAGGAGCGCACCGGACCGCTCCATGGCGGCGGCCGTGTTGTTGAAGTCCGCTGCCTCGCCGGACGAGGTGATGGCCTCGATCTCCCGCAGGTGCTCGGCGAGGCCGGCCCGGACCGCCTCGGCGTAGTGCTCGTCGCGGACCTCTGCAAAGGCAGGGAGTCCGTAGGGGAGGGAACTCGGTGCCAGGAGCGGATTTGTCATGAAAGGAGCCTTTCATGAGAGGTGGCCCCGGGCAAGGACTGCCCGGGGCCACCGAGGCGCGGCTGCCGCCGCGTGCGCCTGCCGTTGGATCAGCTCTGCGTGAACACGAGCGACATCGGGGTGGCCTGGGAGCCCTGGCCCTGCGGGTTGTCCTTGAACATGCCGGCGATGGTCTCCTTCGGCAGGTCCGTGTCGTGGCCCATGACGACGACGCCGAGGTCGTTCGCGTCCATGACTGCGGTGCCGCCGAAGGACGCCGAGGCTCCGTCCGGCAGTGCGGCCCGCACGGCCGCACTCAGGGCGCGTGCAACGCCGTCGGGATCCTTGGGCGCGAGCTTCACCGAGTTGCTTGCCGCGCCGAGGCTGTACGGCGTGGCGCCGTCGATCGCGTTGATGTTGTGGCCCACGACGTCGTAGAAGACGCCGGTCTTGCCCTGCAGCTTGCCCACGACCGACGCCGCGGCCGCCTTGGCGATGAGGGGCAGCCCGACCTCGTTGATCGCGATCTGCATCGACCACGGGCTCCCGAGGCCGATCCCCGCAGGTGTCCGGGTCACGAACTTCGAGAGCACGCGTGCGGCGGGGGTGACGTTGATCTCCCACACGGGGAAGGAGCGGCCCTGCGTGATCGCGACGATCTTCTCGCTCACGAGCAGGTACCACTTCGAACCGTCGACGGCGGTGCGCGCCTCCTCGGGCGCACCCGGGAGCCCGTCGAAGAACCGCTTGACGTACGACGCCACAGCCGGGGAGAGGTCCGTGTCCTTGGCGAAGACGCCCGTCTGGAGCGGGTAGCGCCGGAACACCGAGCCGTTCGAGGCGATGTCGAGTTCCTTGCCGGGGTTGGCCTCGTAATCGCTCTTGTTGGCCTTGACGTCCGCCGGGGTCTCGTCCTTGTCGATGAATTCGCGCAGCCAGAGCTCGACGTTCAGCAGGCGCCAGAAGATCATCGTGTCGGCGTCGTTCTTGCCGTTGAGGTACTCCTCGAACGCGGTGAGCACCTGCTCGCGGTCCCAGTACGGGCGTGAGTAGAACGAGTTGGACATGAAGATCTTGTAGAGGCGCTCCTTCATGAGCTTGAACCACTCGGCCTCCGGGGTGGTGAAGCCGATCTTGTTGCGCCGGTTGCTGATCATCTCCGGCAGCAGGCCGCGTGTCGCGTCGCGGAGCACGCGCTTGTTCCAGCCCTCCTTGATGATCGCCTCGTCCGAGAGCGAGAACAGGTACTTGACCACTTCCTTGTCGAGGAACGGCACGCGGCCCTCGAGCGAGAAGCGCATCGTGTTCTTGTCCTCGTAGCGCAGGAGCGAGGGCAGCGACTTCACGAACAGGTCATCGATGAGGCGTGCCTTGAGGTTCGCCGGGATGTTCCCGAACGACTCGCCCGAGAACTGCCCCGCCCACGACTTCTTCAGGAGCGACCCCATTGAGACGGCCTTCTTGCCGCTCGCCATGCCCCGCAGGCGGAAGCGGCCGAGCCGGTAGAAGATGTCGACGCTCGACGACGACTCCTTGGCGAGCGTCGCATAGTCGCCGGAGGCCTTGAGCTGGCGCAGGTACGCGAAGTAGTACGGGATGTAGCCGGCCATCATCTCGTCCGCGCCCTGGCCGTCGAGGAGCACCGTGACGTGCTTGGACGCCTCCTTCATGACGCAGTACTGCGCGTAGGGGCCCGAGGAGATGATGGGCTCCTCCATGGTGCGGACGAAGTCTACGAGGTCGGCGTCGAAGCCCTCGGGGGTGGGCTTGATCTTGTGCGCCTCGATGTTCCCACTGCACACCGCGATCGCGGCGTCGGCGTACGCCTCCTCGTCGTTGATGGCGTTCGGGAACACCGCGCTGAACGTGTTCTGCTTCGTGCCGACGGCCTCGAGTCCGTCCGCCTTCTCCTGCATGAGGCGGTTGATCGTTACGACGACGGCCGAGGAATCGAGGCCGCCCGAGAGCGCGCTGCCGACAGGCACCTCGGAGTTGAGGCGCAGGCGGATGGCCTCGGTGAAGCGGCGGCGGTACTCGTCCACGACGCCCGGCGTGTAGGGGGCGTTGACCTGCGCCAGCTCGGCGAGCTCCTCACGCAGCCGGGTGTAGAGCGCGATGCGGAAGCGTCCAGTGGCCAGGTCGACCGTCATCATCTCGCCCGGGAGGAGCTTCCGGACGCCGTCGAAGAAGGTCTCCTCGGTGTCGTCGTGGATGCGGTACTGGAGGTAGCGGTAGAGGATCCGCTCGTTCGCCCTGGCCTCGATGAGGCCTGTCGCGAGGATGGGCTTGATCTCGGAGGCGAAGAGGAGCCGTGGCTCGTGCTCCGTGCCCGCGTTGGCCCAGTAGAGCGGCTTGATCCCGAAGTGGTCGCGGACCAGGACGAGCTGGTTGCGGCGGCGGTCGAACAGCGCGAGGCCGAACATCCCGTTGAAGCGGTCGAACGCCTCGGTGCCCCACTGCTCGTAGGCCTGGAGGACGACCTCGGTGTCGGACGCCGTGCGGAAGACGCGCCCGAGCCCCTCGAGCTCTGCGCGAAGCTCACGGTAGTTGTAGACCTCGCCGTTGTAGACGAGCACTGTCTCGCCGTCCGCGCTGATCATCGGCTCCTGGCCGTGCGCGACGTCGACGATCGCGAGCCGCCGGTGCGCCAGACCGACGCTTCCCTCCGAGAAGTACCCCTCGCCGTCGGGCCCTCGGTGCACGATGCAGGCGTTCATCTCCTTCAGGATCGAGTCGTCGAGCCCAGCGCCGTAGTATCCGGCGATTCCGCACATAGTGCTGTCCTCATCTGTCGTCTACGAAGGTCTGCGGTCCATGCTACCGGCGGCCTCCGACGCTCTCGGGCACGAGGAGTGGCGATGGGGGCGGGTGGCGGACCGCGACTAGACTGTCACGGTGACTTTGAACGCTCCACCGTCCGCGCCCTTGACCGCACCGACTTCGGGCGCGCCCGCCGTCGGCGTGCTCGCGCTCCAGGGCGATGTGCGCGAGCACATGGCGGCACTGGCCCACGCGGGGGCGCGCGCCGTGAAGGTTCGCCGGCCCGAGGAGCTCGAGGGCCTCGACGGACTCGTGATCCCGGGCGGAGAGTCGACGACCATCGACAAGCTGGCTCGCGCCTTCGGCATCACCGAGCCGCTCCGCGCCAAGATCCGTGCGGGATTCCCCGTCTACGGCTCGTGCGCCGGCATGATCCTCCTCGCCGATGAGATCGCGGATCCGACCCAGGACCTCTCCGGACGCCCCCAGGAGTCCTTCGGGGGCCTCGACATCACGGTGCGGCGCAACGCCTTCGGCCGCCAGCGCGAGTCCTTCGAGACGGACCTCGACTTCAAGGAGGTGGACCAGGCCGGTGGCCCGGTCCACGCCGTCTTCATCCGGGGTCCGTGGGTCGAGCGGGTCGGGCCGGACGTCGAGGTCCTCGCGGAAGTAGACCCCTCGCACGCGTCCCACACGGCGGCGCTTGGCGGCAGGTCTAGAATTGTGGCAGTGCGTTCTGGACGGCTTCTCGCCACATCCTTCCACCCTGAGGTGACCGGCGAGACACGGATCCATGAACTTTTCATCCGGATGATCAGAGGAGAAGCGTAGGCATGTCCGGCCACTCCAAATGGGCGACGACCAAGCACAAGAAGGCCGTCATCGACGGCAGGCGTGCCAAGGCGTTCGCCAAGTACATCAAGACCATCGAAGTCGCTGCGCGGCTCGGCGGCCCAGATCTCTCGGGCAACCCGAACCTCGAACTCGCGGTCAGCAAGGCCAAGAAGAACTCGGTGCCGAACGACAACATCGACCGCGCCATCAAGCGTGGCGCCGGCCTCACGGGCGAGGCGATCGAGTACACCGAGATCATGTACGAGGCCCGCGGCCCGCAGGGCTCGGCACTCCTGATCGAGTGCCTCACCGAGAACCGCAACCGCGCGGCCGCGGAGGTTCGGCTCGCCGTCACCCGCAACGGCGGCACCATGGCGGACCAGGGCTCGGTCACGTACCTCTTCAACCGCAAGGGCGTGGTGAGCCTGGCCAAGAACGGCCTCGCCGAGGATGACGTGCTCATGGCGGTCCTCGACGCGGGCGCCGAGGAGGTCAAGGACGGCGGCGAGAACTGGATCGTCTACTCCGAGCCCGTCGATCTCCAGGCTATCCGCGACGCGCTCACCGAGGCGGGCATCGAGTACCAGACCGACGAGGCCGAGTTCGTGCCCTCGATGGAGGTCGAACTCGACGCCGACGGCGCACGCAAGTTCGTGCGCCTCGTGGACGCTCTCGAGGACCTCGACGACGTTCAGAACGTCTACGCGAATGCCGGCATGAGCGACGAGGTCATGGCGGCACTCGAGGACGACTGAGACTGTGCCTGACACGGTCGACGCCGTCGGCATGGGCGCCTCGAGGCCAGAGTCCGCGCTGCGTGTGCTGGGCGTGGACCCGGGCCTCACACGCTGCGGCATCGGGGTGGTCGATGTCGCACGGGACCGCCGCGCGGCATTGGTGGCCGTCGGGGTGGTCGGCACGAAGTCCGACGAACCGCTCGACGCGCGCCTGCTGGTGATCGCGCGGGCCATCGACGAGTGGCTGGACCGGCACACTCCGGACGTCGTCGCGGTCGAGCGCGTCTTCTCGCAGATGAACGTCAGCACAGTCATGGGCGTCGCCCAAGCCTCAGGTATTGTCATCGCCGCTGCGGCGCGGCGCGGAATACCGGTGGCACTGCACACCCCGAGCGAGGTCAAGGCGGCCGTGACCGGCAGCGGCAGGGCGGACAAGGCCGCCGTCACGCGGATGGTCACCAAGATCCTTCAGCTCGAGACCGCGCCCAGGCCAGCCGACGCCGCGGACGCCCTCGCCCTAGCCCTGGCGCACGCGTGGCGGGGGAGCGCTCCCGGCTCGCCATCCGCCGTCGGACGCACGACGGCGATGACCGCCACGGCGTTGACCCCCGCACAGCGGCTGTGGCAAGAAGCCGAAGCGAGGGCGCGCCGCGGCAGGTGAGTCGGACGGTCGCCGTCTACCGCTAGAGTTCTCGTAGATATGTTCGGTTTGTGGAGCTGGGCACCGGCGAGTAGGCACTAGGAGGGTGGCGTGATCAGCTTCGTCCGTGGCCGTGTGGCCCATGTAGGGCTGTCCACCGGCGTGGTCGACGTGAATGGCGCAGGGATGCTGTTCTGGGCCACGCCGCAGACCCTCGCGGGCCTGCGGGTCGGCGAGGAGGGCACCGTGCACACCTCTCTCGTGGTCCGGGAGGACTCGCTCACGCTGTTCGGCTTTGCGGTTCCCGAGGAGCGGGAGGTCTTCGAGGTGCTGCTGGGGGTCTCGGGCGTGGGACCGCGTCTGGCCCTCGCGGTCCTCGCCGTGCACACCCCGGAGGCTGTGCGCGTAGGCGTGCACACCGAAGACTCGAAGGCGTTCACGAAGGTCCCGGGCATCGGGCCGAAAGTCGCGGCGCGGCTCGTGCTCGAGCTCAAGGGGAAGCTCGTCCCGCTGGGAGCCGCCGAAGGGCAGCTACCCGCATCGACGGGCACCGAGGAGCCGTGGAAGGCCCAGGTCATCGCGGCCATGGCCTCGCTCGGATGGAGCGAGAAGGACGCGGCGTCGAGCATCGAGAAGGCCATGGCCGACTCGCCCGAGATCGCGGCGGCGGGGAGCATCCCGGAGATCCTGCGCGCAACGCTCCGCTGGCTCGGCCAGGGTGCGCGTGCCGTGAAGGCCGGCGCCCGTGGCTGAAGCCTCGATCGTCACGAGCCAGGAGGAGCCCGAGGAGCGGGTCCTCGAGGCGGCGCTGCGGCCCAAGTTCCTCGATGAATTCGTGGGCCAGGCCCGCGTGCGCCGGCAGCTCTCGCTCGTCCTCGAGGCGAGCAGGCTGCGGGGACGCACCGCAGACCACGTCCTGCTCTCGGGTCCGCCGGGCCTCGGCAAGACCACGCTCGCCATGATCATCGCGGGGGAGATGAACGCGCCCCTGCGGATCTCCTCCGGCCCGGCGATCCAGCACGCGGGCGATCTCGCAGCGATCCTCTCCTCGCTCTCGGAGGGCGAGGTCCTCTTCCTCGACGAGATCCACCGCATGTCGCGTCCCGCGGAGGAGATGCTGTACATGGCGATGGAGGACTTCCGGGTCGACATCGTCGTGGGCAAGGGCGCGGGCGCGACAGCGATTCCCCTTGACCTGCCGCCGTTCACGCTCGTCGGAGCGACGACGCGCGCAGGCCTGCTTCCGGGACCGCTTCGGGACCGCTTCGGGTTCACCGGGCACCTCGAGTTCTACTCGGTCGAGGAGCTCGAGTTGGTGCTCAGGCGCTCGGCGGGCCTGCTCGACCTGCGCGTGACTTCGGCCGCGTTCACCGAGGTGGCCGGCAGGTCCCGGGGCACGCCCCGTATTGCCAACCGGCTCCTGCGGCGCGTCCGCGACTGGGCCCTCGTCCATGGCGTCGAGCAGATCGATGCCCGTACGGCCGGCGCGGCGCTGGACATGTACGAGGTGGACGCCAAGGGGCTCGACCGGCTGGACCGATCCGTCCTGTCCGCGCTCGCCACGAAGTTCGGCGGGGGCCCCGTGGGGCTCTCCACGCTCGCGATCGCGGTCGGGGAGGAGCCCGAAACGGTGGAGACAGTCGCGGAGCCCTTCCTGGTCCGGGAGGGGCTCATGGGAAGGACTCCGCGCGGACGCGTTGCGACGCCTCTGGCCTTTGCCCATCTGGGGCTGCCGGTGCCGGCGAACGCGCCGTTCGCTGAGAGCGCAACCCTGTTTGGTCCGGGATCTGACGGGGACCCCGAATCGTTGGACTGAGCACCACCCCCCGCGTGAGCCACTACACTGAAAGACATGCTTCCCGCCTCGCTGGGGACATGATGCTGTGCCCGGGACCGCCCTGGCCGGTTCCCGACTGAATACAGATTGGACCCCGCATGGACCTGATGACCATCCTCCTGTTGGCCGTCTTCGCCTTCTTCATCTTCACGATGTTCCGTAGGAACAAGAAGACCCAGCAGCAGCAGGCAGCTACGCAGTCGAAGTTCGCCCCCGGCGTCGACGTCATGACGAGCTTCGGGCTCTACGGCCGGATCGTCTCGGTCGACGACGCAGAGAACAAGATCGTCCTCGAGCTGAGCCCCGGCACGCTCGCCACGGTCCACCGCCAGTCCGTGACCAAGGTCATCGAGCCCGCGGCCCCCGCTGCCGACAGCGACGTTGAGGCACCCGCCAGCGCCGGCGCCGATTTCGCCGAAGCCGGCACCGCGCCGTCGTCCGGCATCACCCTCGGCAAGGCGGACTCCGACGCCCCGCGGTCGCAGGACCACTTCAGCGAGACGCCCGAGGAGACGCTGCGGCGCCTCAACGACGAGGGCAAGAGCGCCAACTAAGTCTCCGACCGTCCCGCCCGGCCTTGCGCCGGGCGGCTGTGCGCCCGCAAGGCTCCGCCCCATCTCGAAGGACCACCATGGCACGATCCCGCACGCGGCCGGGACTCAGAACCCTCATCTCACTCGGCGTTATCCTCCTCGCCCTCGCCGGCATCCTCGCCGGCGGAGCGATAGCAGGGAAGGCGTCGTGGGCGCCGAAGCTTGCCCTCGATCTCGAGGGCGGCACTCAGATGATCCTCTCCCCGAAGGTTTCGGGCGGGTCCCAGATCAATCAGGACCAGCTCAACCAGGCCGTTGAGATCATCCGGCAGCGCGTGGACGGCTCCGGCGTATCCGAGGCCGAGATCAGCACCCAGTCGGGCCGCAACGTCATCGTGAGCCTGCCCGGAACGCCTTCTGCCCAGACGCGTCAGCTCATCCAGGCCTCGGCGGACATGAACTTCCGGCCCGTCCTGACGGCGGGCGACCCGGCGGCCGTTCCTCAGGCCCAGCAGCTCACCGACGACAAGCTGCCCAAGCCGACGGCGGCGCCCACCAATGCCAGTGACGACAACTGGGTGACTGCCGACGTCTACAAGCAGTTCGAGGCGCTCGACTGCACCCAGCCGCAGCCCGAGAAGACCGATCGCTCCGATCCTGCCAAGCCGCTCGTGACGTGCCAGCCCGCCAGTGGCGCGCAGCCTGCCATCAAGTACATCCTCGGCCCAGTCGAGGTGGTGGGTACCGACATCGCTGGCTCGACCTTCCAGCTCCAGCAGGGCCAGCAGGGCGCGGTCACCAACGAGTGGGCCGTCAACATCCAGTTCAACAGCGACGGCACCGACAAGTTCAAGGCTGTGACGCAGCGCCTCAACGGCTACTACGTTGCGAACCAGAACAGCCCCAAGGCGCAGTTCGCGATCGTCCTCGACGACAAGGTCCTCTCGGCACCTCGGACCCTGGCCGTCATCACCGACGGCCGGCCGCAGATCACCGGCAACTTCACCCAGCAGAGCGCGCAGACCCTCTCGGACCAGCTCCGGTACGGCGCTCTCCCGATCAGCTTCGACATCCAGAGCGAGGAGCAGATCTCTGCGACGCTCGGGACGCAGCAGCTCGAGATGGGCCTGCTCGCAGGCGGCATCGGACTGCTCCTCGTGGTGGTCTACTCCCTTTTCCAGTACCGGGCCCTCGGCTTCGTGACGATCTTCTCGCTCGTGGTTGCCGGAGTGCTCACGTACCTGGCCATTGCGATCCTCGGCTGGACCGAGAACTACCGGCTCTCGCTGGCTGGCGTGGCGGGCCTCATCGTGGCCATCGGCCAGACCGCGGACTCGTTCATCGTGTACTTCGAACGCATCAGGGACGAGCTGCGCGAGGGCCGGGGTCTGGTCTCCGCCGTCGAGAACGGCTGGAAGCGCGCCAAGCGCACCGTGCTCGCCTCCAAGGCCGTCAACCTCCTCGCCGCCGTGGTGCTGTACTTCGTCGCCGTGGGCAACGTGCGGGGCTTCGCGTTCACGCTCGGGCTCACCGCGATCGCCGACCTCATCGTCGTGTTCCTCTTCACCCACCCCACCCTGCAGACGCTCGCGCGGACCAAGTTCTTCGGCGAGGGGCACCGCTTCTCCGGCCTGGACCCCGAACGGTTGGGCGCGGTTCCGCTGTACCGGGGAGCCGGTCGCCTCCGCGAGGCGTCCGAGGCGGCCAAGTCCACCCTGAAGCCGAAGAATGCCGCCGCTATGGGGGAGGCGGGCCGCCGCATGACTATTGCGGAGCGCCGGGCCGCCGATTCCCAGAAGCCGACTGAGATGACATCGACCTCGGGCCGGTCCAGCCGCGCGTCCGAGAACACGGGGGAGGAGAACTGATGTCCAACTTCTTCGCACGCTTCGGCAACGAGCTCTACACGGGCAAGCGGTCCTACCCGTTTGTGGAGCGCAAGAAGATCTGGCTCGGCATCGCTGCGGTGCTGACCGTCGTGTCGGTCCTCATCCCGCTCTTCGCGGGCGGGTTCAACCTCGGAATCGAGTTCCGCGGGGGCAGCGAGTTCACCATCTCGGGGACCTCCTCGACGGATGTGCACGCTGGTGAACAGGCGGTCAACTCGGTGGCTCCCGGCACCCAGCCGCGGGTCAACAACATTGCGCCGGGCTCGATGCGCGTCCAGACCGAGCGCCTGACCGACTCCCAGACCCTCGAGGTCAAGGACAAGCTCGCCGCCGCCTACGGTGTCGGGGCGGACCATGTGACGTCGACCTTCGTCGGCCCGACGTGGGGCGCAGATGTCTCGCAGCAGGCGCTCATCGGCTTCGTGGTCTTCGTGGTGCTGGCGGCCGTGCTCATGGCCCTCTACTTCCGCACGTGGAAGATGTCGCTCTCCGCCCTGACGGGCATGTTCGTCACACTGATCGTGACGGGCGGCGTGTACGCGGCCAGCGGCTTCGAGGTCACACCGTCCGCGATCATCGGCTTCCTCACGATCCTGAGCTACTCGCTCTACGACACGGTCGTGGTGTTCGACAAGATCCGCGAGAACACGAAGGACATCACGGCGTCGAGCCGCCGGACGTTCGCCGAGGAAGTCAATCTCGCCGTCAACCAGACGCTCGTGCGCTCCATCAACACGATGATGGTTGCGGTCCTTCCGGTCGCCGCGATCCTCTTCATCGGTGCGGGCCTCCTGGGCGCCGGCACGCTGCGCGACCTTTCCCTGGCCCTCTTCGTCGGCATCCTCATCGGCACGGCGGCGACCCTCTTCATCGCCGCTCCGATGTACGCCGGCCTGCGCGAGCGCGAGCCTGAGCTCATCAAGCAGGCTGATCGGGTCCACGCCCGTCGGTCCTCAGCGAACGCGGGCGTCTGAGCTCTCGCGCCGGGCATACACTGAGGGAATCCCCGTTCAGGAGTGGAGGTACCTTCGGTGACGGAGCGCTCGACGTCGTCACCGGCACAGGCCGGTGTGCCAGGCGCTGCCGGGAGCAGCGCCGATGGCTCGGCGCCGTCTGCGCGCGCAGCGGGCCCTTCACCGTCGGCGCCAGCGACTGAGGGGACAGGGCCCGCGCCGTCACCGGCGCCCGGGGGCAACAGCCTTCTCGAACGTCCGACCCTCGGACGCCGGGATTGGTCGTTCGCCCGTCTTGCGAGGCTGACTGGCCGTGGGCCGAGTGCCCACTCGCCCATCCTCGAGCCCCTCCTGCGCACCGTGCGGGCCAACAACCCGCGCGAGGACTTCGACCTCATCCAGCGTGCCTACGAGGTGGCTGAGCGGAGCCATCAGGGCCAGAAGCGCAAGAGCGGCGATCCGTACATCACCCACCCCGTCGCCGTGGCGACCATCTTGGCCGAGCTCGGCATGACGGGGACTACGCTCGCCGCCGCGCTCCTGCATGACACCGTCGAGGACACGTCGTACACCCTCGACCAGCTCCGCAAGGACTTCGGACCCGAGGTCGCAATGCTCGTGGACGGAGTCACCAAGCTCGACAAGGTCCAGTTCGGCGAGGCGGCGCAGTCCGAGACCGTGCGCAAGATGGTCGTGGCCATGGCCAAGGACATCCGCGTCCTCGTCATCAAGCTGGCCGACCGCCTGCACAACGCGCGGACGTGGCGCTTCGTCTCGCCCGAGTCCTCCGCCCGAAAGGCACGGGAGACGCTCGAGATCTTCGCCCCGCTGGCGCACCGACTCGGCATGAATACGATCAAGTGGGAGCTCGAGGACCTCTCGTTCGCAGCCCTCTACCCCAAGGTGTACGAGGAGATCGTGCGCATGGTCGGCGCCCGGACCCCCGAGAGGGAGAAGCAGCTCTCCCTCATCCGGGCCCAGATCGCCGACGACCTGCGAGCGGCGAAGATCAAAGCCGAGATCACCGGCAGGCCGAAGCACTACTACTCGATCTACCAGAAGATGATCGTCCGTCAGAAGGAATTCGACGACATCAACGACCTCATGGGCGTGCGCGTGCTGGTCGACTCGGTGCGGGACTGCTATGCGGTCCTCGGTGCGCTCCACGCGCGGTGGAACCCGCTCCCGGGCAGGTTCAAGGACTACATCGCGATGCCCAAGTTCAATATGTACCAGTCGCTCCACACAACGGTCATCGGGCCCAGCGGAAAGCCCGTCGAGATCCAGATCCGGACGCACGAGATGCACCGGCGCGCCGAGTACGGCGTCGCTGCCCACTGGAAGTACAAGGACCAGCCCGGCGCCCAGAGCCATAGCCCCAGCGGCAAGGCGTCCGAGATGGGCTGGCTCCGTTCCCTCGTGGACTGGCAGCAGGAGACGTCCGATCCCGGGGAGTTCCTCGACTCCCTCCGCTTCGAGATCAATGCGAAGGAAGTCTTCGTCTTCACGCCCAAGGGCGAGGTGATGGCGCTGCCGGCAGGGTCGACGCCTGTCGACTTCGCCTACGCAGTCCACACCGAGGTGGGGCACCGCACGATCGGTGCACGGGTCAACGGGAAGCTCGTTCCGCTCAACAGCGAACTGAACCACGGAGACTGGGTCGAGATCTTCACGTCCAAGGCGGAGGGTGCTGGCCCCAGCCAGGACTGGCAGCATTTCGTCAAGAGTCCTCGGGCACGCAACAAGATCCGCCAGTGGTTCTCCAAGGAACGTCGCGAGGAGGCCATCGACAAGGGCAAGGATCTCCTCACGCGTGCCATGCGCAAGCAGAACCTTCCCCTCCAGCGCCTCCTGAGCCACGACGCGCTGCTCGCTGTAGCTCAGGAGTTCCGGTACCCGGACATCTCCGGGCTCTACGCAGGCATCGGCGACGGTCATGCCTCCGCACAGTCGGTCGTCGAGAAGCTTGTCGACAGCCTCGGAGGGGCCGCGGGCGCAGCCGAGGACATCGCCGAGACGATCGCGCCGACCAAGGGGAGCGCGCCGCCGAGGTACTCCAACTCCGGTGTGATCGTGAAGGGCGTCGGCGACGTCTGGGTCAAGCTTGCCCGGTGCTGTACGCCCGTTCCGCCGGACCCGATCGTGGGCTTCGTGACACGCGGCTCCGGCGTGTCGGTGCACCGCACCGACTGCACCAACATCGCGACGCTCCGCGCTGAGCCGGATCGCATGGTCGACGTCGAGTGGGCGCCAACGCAGTCGAGCGTGTTCCTCGTTGAGATCCAGGTCGAAGCCCTCGATCGCAAGAGCCTTCTCTCCGACGTCACCCGGGTACTGTCCGACAACCACGTGAACATCCTGTCCGCCCATGTTCACACCTCGACCGACAGGCTTGCCGTCTCGCGCTTCGCGTTCGAGATGGGCGATCCCAAGTACCTCAGCCACGTGCTCGGCGCCGTGCGGCGGATCGACGGCGTCTTCGACGTCTACAGGACCACTGGGAACCGACGCAGGACGTGACGCAGTCCCGCGGCCTCAGGACTGAAGCCTCTCAAGGATCCGGCGTGCACGCTTCTTGTGCGGCTGCGCGGGCAGGCCTTCGAGGCTGCGGACCATCAGGCCGACAGTGAGCCCGAGGCCCTCGCGGGCCAGGAGGCGGCGGAGCACCGGAACGGCGATGCGCTCTTCGGAGTGGATCGCAAGGTCGACGGCTGTGCGGAGAGCGCTCGTCACCCGCAGGTCCGCAATCTCGAGCACGTCGAAGTCTCCGAAGCTCACCTCGTGCACGAGCAGCCTCTCCCCGGTCCCCAGTCTGGCCAGCCGCCGTGTGCTCTCGACCAGCATGACGGGCATCTCGGGCGGAGGAGCGCACCCGAGGATCCATGCCGCCGTCATGCGCCCCGCCACGGCGCGTTCCCGCACCCGGGCGGTGAGCATGGCGGACAAGGCTCGGGCCCTGAGCTCGGCCGTGGTCCGCGCACGGACGGGGACGTAGGCCCGGCCGACGAGACGCCGCACCATGCCGTCGGCTTCCATTGCCTGGAGCTCGACGGCGGTGAAAGGAGAGCCAGCCGTCAGGATCGGCGGAGTAGCTGTGACCGGTGCGGGATGAATCGTGGGACTGGGCATACGGACATCATGCCCCGACGCCCGGTGCTCGTGAGGCCTTCCGCGGTGGCCTGTGGATAAGTGCACCGGGGCCCGGCCTGCCGCTATGGCAGTGCCGGGCCCCGGTGTTGCTGTCCGCTGAGGTCAGCCGAGCTCGTTCGCCGACTGACGGAGCGTCTCGAGCCACGCACGGCGGGCGTCGAGCGCCTCCTGGGCCTTCGCCTCCGCCCGGCGGTCGCCCTTGGCCTTCGCAGCGCTGAGGTCGTCTTCGAGGCCCGCAATGGAGGATTCGAGCTGGCTCAGTGCGGAATCGGTCCGGGCCTTGGTCTCGGGATCGGTGCGCCGCCAGTTCTCGTGGTCAGCCTGGGCAACGGCATCCTCGACCTTGCGCAGCCCGGCCTCGATCCGTCCCATGTCGGCGCGAGGGACGCGGCCCGCATCCTCCCAGCGCTCCCGGACGGACTGCAGCGCCTTCTTGGCGGCCGCGAGGTCCTTCACCGGGAGGATCCGCTGGGCCTCCTCGAGGAGGGCCTCCTTGACGGAGAGGTTCGCCGAGTATTCGCGGTCGACGGCGTCGTTGGCGGCCTGCCGTGCCTCGAAGAAGACGTTCTGGGCGGCCCGGAAGCGGACCCACAGCGCGTCGTCGTCCTTCCGGCTCGCCCTCGGAGCGGCCTTCCACTCGTCCATGAGGCGGCGGTACTCGCCCGCAGCCCATCCCCATTCGGTCGACGACTGGAGGGTCTCGGCCTCGGCGATGAGCCCTTCCTTGACGGACTTCGCCTGGGCGTTGACGCTGTCCAGCTGCGAGAAGTAGGCGCGCCGGTGGCGGTCGAACTGGGTCCGGGCGGCACGGAACCGCTTCCAGAGCGTGTCCTCCGCAGCGCGGCCGAGACGGAGTCCCGACTTCTGCGAATTCTTCCACTCCTCGAAAAGCTCGTTCATGCGCGCGCCGCTCGACTTCCACTGCGTGCGCTCGGGGTCCTGCCCGCTGATCTGCTCGGCCTCCGCGACGATGGCCTCCCGCCGCTCGAGCTCATGTACCCGCGCCGCCTCGTGCTGTGCCTTCTCGGCGTCCTCGGCTTCGGCGAGCGAGGCCTCAAGGGCGTCGAGCCGGGCCTCGGCGGCACGCAGATCGCCTACCATGGCGCGCTCGGCGAGCTGTGCGCGGGCATGCACGGCAGCCTTGCGGACGTCTGCGACGGGGGCGTGCGAGCTCACTCGCTGCTCGGCGAGGGAGATCTGCGCGAGCACGTCCTCGAACTTGCGTGCGAAATAGGCGAGGGCCTCATCCGCAGACACGCCGGGATACTGGCCTACTGGATGCTCTTCGCCGTCGATGGTGAGGAATACATGCCCGTCTCCCTCGACGCGGCCCCACTTCGATGCCTCCGCCACCGATACGGCCGGAACGGTCGGGGCGGGCGCGGCGGCCGGGGCAGCCGCAGCAGCCGATGGGGCGCTCGGGGCGGGGACCACCGGTCTGGGCTTCGCCGCAAAGGCGGCGGGGGAGGGAACTGGTGCGGCCTCTGTGGCCGCGGTGTCGTCGGATTTCTGACTTTCGGTCACCGCTAGAACTCTTTCGCTTGTTGTCGGTACTTCAGGTGTGCTGCCGGTGGAGGCAGCCCACGTCACTTCACAAGGAACGAGTCTATCGTGACTGCTGTCACGGGAGCCCCGTCGTTCCCAGTCTTGACGCCCTGGGCGGCGATGCCCTGGACCACGTCGAGGCCCGAGGTCACCTTGCCCACGATCGTGTAGCCGCCCGCGCTGTCGGCGGGGATGGTCGTGTCCTTGTACACGATGAAGAACTCCTGACCGTTCCCGTACGCGTTGTTCGCGGTGCGGGCAACGGCAATGGTTCCGGCAGGATACTTGGTGTCGGCTGGCGTGTTCTCGAGCGGACCCCAGCTGTACCCCGACTCGGAGCTGCCGTCTGCCTTCTGGCCGCACTGCAGGACGCCGAAGGAATCCCCCGTGGTGAGGCGCCCGCACTGCCGGCTGTTGTATGTCCCCGCCTGCGCGAGCGAGGAGAAGACGGCGGCTGCCTGGGGCGCCGTCGTCCCGTCGAGCTCAACCCCCACGGGCTTCCCGTTGAGCACGAGGTCCCCGGTGAAGGTCTTTCCGGCGGCCGTCTCGGGCTTGGGGATGTCCGGCCCATTGCTCGGGGTTGCGCTCGGACTCGCCGTCGGCGTCTGGAGCCCGGCCTGTGCGGCCGCATACTCGGAGGCGGTGGGGTTCGAGGCGAAGACCGTGCCCTGCAGGACGGCGGCGACGACCAGGGCCGCGGCCCCGACGGCCGCCGCGATCGTGTTGTCGCGCCGTCGCCGTTTCTCCTTGCCGGTGCGCAGCTGCGCCCGTGCCTCCATGAGCTGGACCCGGCGGCGGTCCTCACGTGTGTTCCGCTTCGCCACCGATTTCTCCTCCAACGCTCGTGCATCCGACGGGTGCCTGAACAGGCGCATAAACTTGTGCAGCAGTCAGTCTACGCACAAGGAGTTTGTCCCCCATGGCACGTACCGCCTCGCTGTCCGGATTCCCCGAGTGGCTTCCGCAGGAGAGGCTTGTGGAGCTCCATGTGCTCGACACGCTCCGGCGCACCTTCGAGCTGCACGGCTTCGCCTCGATCGAGACCCGCGCTGTCGAGACCGTGGGCCAGCTGCTGCGCAAGGGCGAGATCGACAAGGAGGTCTACGGCCTCTCGCGGCTCCAGGACGACGACGACTCGGCCAGCAAGGACGACGCGCATGCGCTCGCGCTCCACTTCGACCTCACGGTTCCCTTCGCGCGCTACGTCGTCGAGAACGCCGGATACCTCGCGTTTCCGTTCCGCCGCTACCAGATCCAGAAGGTGTGGCGTGGCGAGCGTCCGCAGGAGGGCCGTGCCCGCGAGTTCACGCAGGCAGACATCGACGTGGTGGGCGACGGCGAGCTGCCCTTCCGGTACGACGTCGAGCTTGCGCTCGTCATCGCGGAGGCACTCTCCGCTCTCCCGATACCGCCGTTCCGGCTCCGGATCAACAACCGCAAGCTCGCTGAGGGCTTCTACCGCGGGATCGGCCTCGCGGACACGGCCGGGGTGCTGCGCAGCATCGACAAGCTCGAGAAAGTCGGCCCCGAGAAGGTCGCCGAACTCCTCCAGGAGGAGCTCGGGGCCACGCCTGAGCAGGCCAAGTCCGCTCTGGAGCTCGCCTCGATCCGCACGGAGGACACCTCGTTCGTCGGGCAGGTCCGGGCCCTCGGGGTCCAGGACGAGCTGCTCGAGGAGGGGCTATCCGAGCTCGAGCAGGTCATCGCCGCCGCGTCGGCCGCCGCGCCGGGCAAGGTCGTAGCAGACCTCAGCATTGCCCGCGGCCTCGACTACTACACCGGCACGGTCTACGAGACGGTCCTCGTGGGCCATGAGCAGCTTGGCTCGATCTGCTCGGGCGGCCGGTACGACGCCCTTGCCACCAAGGGCAGCCGCAAGTTCCCGGGGGTCGGGCTCTCGATCGGGGTGACGCGCCTCGTGTCCCGGATCCTCAGCCAGGAGCTCGCGACGGCGAGCCGCTCGGTCCCGACCGCCGTGCTCGTCACGCTCGTCGACGACGATTCGTGGATCGCCGCTCAGAAGGTTGCGGCCCAGCTCCGCGGCCGCGGGATCGCCGTCGAAGTCGCGGCGAAGGCGGACAAGTTCGGCAAGCAGATCAAGTACGCGGACCGCCGCGGCATCCCGTTCGTATGGTTCTCGCACGCGGACGGGACGCACGAGGTCAAGGACATCCGCTCGGGCGAGCAGGTCGGTGCCGATCCGGCATCGTGGATGCCGCCTGCCGCGGACCTGGTCCCGCAGGTCGTGGCCGCCTCCGCCTGATCGGCTGAGACGGGCCTCTGATTTACCACGGGGTCGCCGAGCGCCGGCGCACGATGCAGTCAGCCCGCCCGGCGCTGGCGGGTGGTGAGCACGACGGCGCGGACCGCCGTGCCGGCCGCGAGCACCACGATCATCGTGACGGCGGACGCCCACGGAAGCGTGAAGGCGAGGACGAGGCAGCCCGCGGTGCCGGCGGCGTTGAGCCACCGCGGGCAGTACACGGGACGCTCGCGCAGCGTGAAGGCGGAGGCGTTGGCGACGGCGTAGTAGACGAGCACGCCGAAGCTCGAGAATCCGACGACGGTCAGCAGGCTGCCGCTGAGCACGAGGGCGACGACGACCGCGCAGACGGCGAGCTCAGCGGCCCAGGGCACGCTGTGCGGGCCGCCAATCCGGGCGAGGGCACGCGGCAGGTCTCCCTCGCGAGCCATCGCGAGGCTTGTCCGTCCGACTCCCGCGATGAGCGCGAGCAGCGCCCCGAGGCATGCGGCCGAGGCGCCCGCCCGGACGATGTCCTCGGCCCACGGTCCCGCCGGTGCCGCGAGTTCACGGATCGGAGCGGCCGTCCCCGGCAGCAGGCCGGGAATCCGGAGGGTCAGCACCACCGCCAGGATGGCATAGATGGCGAGCGCCCCGGCAAATGCCGCGAGGATGGCCCGGGGGATCGCCCGCGTGGGATCCCGGACCTCTTCACCGAGCGTCGCGATCCGCGCGTAGCCCGCGAAGGCGAAGAACAGCACGCCGGCGGCGGTGAGGACCCCCAGAGGCGACCCGGCGCCGTCGCCCGAAAGCGCGGTGACCGCCGCGGCAGATGATGCCCGCGGTGGGCCCGCGATACCCACCACGATCGCGAACGCAAGGACCGCAAGCACGACGCCGAGCAGCACCTTGGTCACGAGCGCCGTCCGGGTGATCCCGGCGAGGTTCACCCCCGTGAGTGCGACGACCGCACCCACAGCGAGCGGCGCGGCATAGGAGGGCGCGACGTAGACCCCGAAGGTCAGGGCCATGGCCGCGCAGGAGGCCGCCTTGCCGGTCACGAATCCCCAGCCGGCGAGGAAGCCGGGCCACTCACCGAGCTGCTTGCGTCCGTAGACGTAGGTTCCACCACTCGACGGGTACTTCGAGGCGAGGGCCGCGGAGGCCACGGCGTTCGCGTAGGCGACAGCTCCGGCGAGGCCGAGCGAGAGAAGGAGCCATGGTCCCGCCAGGGCGGCCGCTTGGCCGAAGACTGCGAAAGCTCCGGCGCCGAGCATCGAGCCGAGGCCGATCGCTGTCGCGTCGACGGTGCCGAGCCGCCGTTCCAGAGGGGGGACGGTCGGCATGGGACCTCCGGGTAAACTCGATGCGAACCACTGTCGATCCTAGTGAAAGAAGAGCTGTGCTGCGCACACACGGCCTCGGGACCCTGCGTTCCGAGCACATTGGACAGACCGTCACACTCGCGGGCTGGGTGGCCCGGCGCCGCGACCACGGCGGGGTGGCCTTCGTGGACCTCCGCGACTCGACCGGCGTGTCGCAGATCGTGGTCCGCGAGGAGGAGGTCTTCCACGGCCTGCGCAACGAGTACGTCCTCCAAGTGGTAGGCACGGTGGAGCGCCGCCCGGAGGGGAACGAGAACCCGCAGCTCGCCACGGGTGAGATCGAGGTCATCGCCGAGAAGGTGGTTGTCCTCAACACCGCCGACCCACTGCCGTTCCAGGTGGACGAGCACGTGGAGGTCGGCGAGGAGGCGCGGCTCAAGCACCGTTACCTCGACCTGCGCCGCCCTGGCCCGGCCCGCGCCATGCGCCTGCGCTCCGAGGCCAACCGTGTGGCGCGCGAACTGCTCCACGGCGAGGATTTCACCGAGGTCGAGACCCCGACACTCACCCGTTCCACGCCGGAAGGCGCCCGCGACTTCCTCGTGCCGGCACGCCTCGCCCCGGGCTCGTGGTATGCCCTGCCTCAGTCGCCGCAGCTGTTCAAGCAGCTGCTCCAGGTGGGTGGGATCGAGAAGTACTTCCAGATCGCGCGCTGCTATCGGGACGAGGACTTCCGCGCCGACCGCCAGCCGGAGTTCACCCAGCTGGACATCGAGGCGAGTTTCGTCGAGCAGGACGACATCATCGCCCTCGGCGAGCGGATCGTCACGTCCCTGTGGAAGCTCATCGACGTCGAGGTGCCCACGCCAATCCGCCGGATGACCTACGCCGAGGCCATGGCGAAGTACGGCTCTGACAAGCCCGACCTGCGCTTCGGCCTCGAGCTCACGGACCTCACCGAGTTCTTCAAGGACACGACCTTCGGCGTGTTCAAGGCCGGGTATGCCGCAGGCTATGTAGGTGCGGTGGTCATGCCCGGCGGCGCCTCCCAGCCCCGCCGCACGCTCGACGCGTGGCAGGAGTGGGCCAAGCAGCGCGGCGCGAAGGGCCTCGCCTACGTGCTCTACAAGGAGGACGGCGAGTTGGCCGGCCCGGTAGCGAAGAACCTCACGGACGCCGAGCGCGCGGGCCTCGCGGATGCGGTCGGCGCCAAGCCCGGCGACTGCATCTTCTTCGCCGGCGGCGAACCGGGCCCCTCGGGCGCGCTCCTCGGCGCCGCCCGCGTCGAGATCGGCCACCGCACCGGTCTCATCGACCCCAATGACTGGGCGTTCGTCTGGGTCGTGGATGCGCCGCTCTTCGAGCCGTCCGCCGATGCGAAGGCCTCGGGCGACGTCGCGCTCGGCTACTCGGCCTGGACCGCGGTGCACCACGCGTTCACGTCGCCCAAGCCCGAGTTCATGGACACGTTCGACACGGAGCCCGGCGAGGCCCTCGCGTACGCCTATGACATCGTGTGCAACGGCAACGAGATCGGCGGCGGCTCCATCCGTATCCACCGCCGCGACATCCAGGAGCGCGTGTTCAGGGTCATGGGCATCGGCGAGGCCGAGGCTCTGGAGAAGTTCGGGTTCCTGCTCGAGGGCTTCAAGTACGGGGCCCCGCCGCACGGCGGGATCGCGTTCGGCTGGGACCGCGTGGTCGCGCTCCTCGCGGGGGTCGACTCGATCCGCGAGGTCATCGCCTTCCCCAAGACAGGCGGCGGCTACGACCCCCTGACCGCGGCCCCTGCGCCGATTACGCCCGAGCAGCGCAAGGAGGCCGGCGTGGACGCAAAGCCCGAGCCGAAGAAGGCGCCGCAGGAAACTGCGCCGAAGGCCGAGGACGCGAAGGGCGCCTGAGGCTCGGTCCGCATCCGAGGGCGGCCGCGAGGACGGCGTCTTGACGGGGTAGCGTAGAGGCGATGGAAGATCTGTTCGGATCAGTGGGCGTCGGCGGGGTGGGCCCCGACAGCGATGACGAGTCCGCGCCGTCGGCCGTCTCGAGCGAGCGCGCCGCGAAGGCCGCCCGCGATGCCCAGCGGAGTCCCCTCGCGGTGCGCTTGCGCCCGCGAAGCCTCGACGAGGTAGTGGGCCAGCAGCACCTGCTGGGGGAGGGGTCGCCCCTGCGGCAGCTCGCCGCGGGCGCGCCGAGCGGTGCGCTGTCCGTGACTGGACCGACGTCGGTGATCCTGTGGGGCCCTCCGGGGACCGGGAAGACAACGCTCGCGCACGTCATCGCCCGCGGCCCGGGCCGCAAGTTCGTCGAGCTCTCGGCGATCACCGCCGGCGTCAAGGACGTCCGGCGAGTCATGGACGAGGCGCTCACGGCCCGGGACCTGCACCGCACAACGACTGTGCTCTTCCTCGACGAGATCCACCGCTTCACGAAGGCCCAGCAGGACGCCCTCCTGCCCGGGGTGGAGAACCGCTGGGTGGTGCTCGTCGCGGCGACGACCGAGAACCCCTCCTTCAGCGTGGTCTCACCGCTGCTCTCACGCTCGCTCCTGCTCACGCTCAGGCCGCTGACTGACGAGGATATCCGCGGTCTCGTGGTCCGCGCGGTGACTGACCCGCGCGGGCTGGGCGGCGCCGTCGTGCTCGCGGACGACGCCGCGGATCACCTCGTGCGGCTCGCCGGCGGTGACGCCCGCCGCGCCCTGACCGCTCTCGAGGCAGCGGCCGCCGTCGCGCTCGGACAGACGAGGGGCGAGAGCGAGGGCGACGACGCCAGCCCCGTCACCATCCAGGTGGCGCATACCGAAAAGGCTGTCGATGCCCATGCCGTGCGGTACGACCGCGCAGGGGACATGCACTATGACGTGGTGAGCGCGTTCATCAAGTCGATCCGCGGCTCTGACGTCGACGCCGCACTGCATTATCTTGCCCGCATGGTCGAGGCAGGGGAGGACCCCCGGTTCATCGCGCGGCGCATCATCATTTCAGCGGCCGAGGATATCGGCATGGCGGACCCGACCGCGCTCCAGACGGCCGTCGCCGCGGCCCAGGCCGTGCAGCTCATCGGCATGCCCGAGGGCCGGATCGTGCTGGCCGAGGCGGTGGTCCACCTCGCGACGGCCCCGAAGTCCAACGCTGCGTATATGGGCATCAATGCGGCGATCGCGGATGTCCGGGCCGGCCTTGGCACCGGCATCCCCGCTCACCTGCGCGACGCCCACTATGCCGGGGCGGAACGCCTGGGCCACGGCAAGGGCTACCAGTACTCCCACGACGCCCAGCACTCCGTAGCGCGCCAGCAGTACCCGCCGGACGACCTCGTGGGGAAGGACTACTACGCTCCCACGGCGAATGGCTCTGAACGCGAGCTCCAGGCCCGGGTCGAGCGGCTGCGCGGCATCATCCGTGGCTCCTGACCTGCCGCTGCCATGCTAAGCTGGTTGACCGTCTGGCACGACCGGGGCAGCTGTGTTTTAGGGCAGCACGCCCCTCGGTAGCAGAAGGCAGTCGCGGGCCAATGCTCTCCACCTCCGGAGGCCAGGATTCCAGTGCCGCGGCAGTATGAAAGGACACACGTGTCTAGCACTCGTGCCCGCCGTCAGACGCGCCTCTCGCGCGCTCTCGGCCTCGCGCTCACTCCCAAGGCCGCCAAGTACATGGAGCGCCGCCCGTACGGCCCCGGTGAGCACGGCCGTGCCCGCAAGAAGCAGGACTCGGACTACGCAGTCCGCCTCCGCGAGAAGCAGCGCCTCCGCGCCCAGTACGGCATCCGCGAGGCGCAGATGACTCGCGCCTTCGAGGAGGCCAAGCGCACCAAGGGCCTCACGGGTGAGAACCTCATCGAGCTCCTCGAGATGCGCCTTGACGCCCTCGTGCTCCGTGCCGGCTTCGCCCGCACGATCGCCCAGGCCCGTCAGATGGTTGTGCACCGCCACATCATCGTGGACGGCAAGCGCGTTGACCGCCCGTCGTTCCGCGTCGCCGAGGGCCAGCTGATCAGCGTCCACGAGCGCTCCGAAACCATGGCGCCGTTCCAGGTGGCCGCTGCAGGTGCCCACCGCGACGTCCTCCCGGCCGTCCCGGGCTACCTCGATGTCAAGCTCGAGTCGCTCCAGGCCCGCCTCGTGCGCCGCCCGAAGCGCTCTGAGGTTCCCGTGACCTGCGAAGAGCAGCTCGTCGTCGAGTACTACGCCCGCTGATCCGCCCCGCCCAAGGCGGACAGACCGACGGCGGGCAGACCGACGGCGGACGGACTGCAGGCGGATGGGCCGTCACGCAAGGAGCCCGCGGCGCGCGCCGCGGGCTCCTTGCGTGTGTAAGGTAACGACAGGGTGCGCGGGCAGTCCGTGCGCGAGGAGGAGGAATCGTGTCCGGAGGCGACATTGCAGGGCTCATTGCCGCGGGGGTCTTCGCCGTGCTGGTGGCGTTGCTCGCCGTGCCGATCCTGAAGCTCGGAAAGGTCCTCGACGAACTCCGCGGATCCATCCGGACCCTCGCGGACGGGGCCACACCGCTCATGGACGAGGTGACGATGACCGTCTCGACCACGCACGAGCAGCTCAAGAAGGTCGACGGGATTGCCTCCAACGTCTCGGATACGACGGCGAACGTCTCGGCGCTGTCCTCACTCATCGCCGCGACGGTGGGCTCGCCCCTCGTCAAGGTCGCGGCGTTCTCCTACGGAGTCCGTTCTGCCTTCGCCCAGGGCAGCAAGGCACCCCGTCGGTCGGGTCGCCGCAGCCGCTGAGGCGCTCGAGCGCGGCCGACGAGGACGAGCCAACGCAGGCAGGAACAGCACCGCCGCCAGGAACAGCAACGCCGCCAGGAACAGCCAGAAGGGAACCAGCCGTGAAGCGAATTGTGTGGCTCGGCGTGGGTGTCGCCATCGGCGTCATCGCCTACCAGAAGATCAGCGAGGCCCGTTCGCTCGCGTCGCCCGGAGGAGTGAATCGGGCCGTTGCCTCGCTCGCGGACAGCGTGGCGCATTTCGCGGACGAGGTCCGCGCCGGCATGGCCGAGCGCGAGGGCGAGCTCCGCAAGGGCCTTGGACTTGAAGGCTAGCCCCGGCGCCTAGAATTGATGGAGTCGTCCGGACCGCACACCCAGCGCTCGGATCGCAGGCCGCCGGCACATCGCGCCGCGTGGCGCACGTAGAGAAGGTTGAAGCACACGCACATGAAGTCGCAGGAGATCACCCGACGCTGGATCGACTACTTCGTCAGCAAGGGACACACCGCGGTGCCTTCGGCGTCGCTCGTCTCGCCGGATCCGTCGATCCTCTTCACGATCGCTGGCATGGTGCCGTTCATCCCGTACCTCACGGCCCGCGAGGAACCGCCGTTTCCGCGTGCCACGAGTGTCCAGAAGTGCATCCGCACCGCTGACATCGAGGAAGTGGGCAAGACGGCCCGTCACGGCACGTTCTTCCAGATGTGCGGCAACTTCTCCTTCGGCGACTACTTCAAGGAAGACGCGATCAAGTTCGCGTACGAGCTCTTGACGAAGAGCGTCGACGACGGCGGTTACGGGCTTCCCTCCGAGAAGCTCTGGGTGACGGTCTACGAGGATGACGACGACGCCGCCGACCTCTGGCTCAGGGACACCGGAATCCCGGCTGGGCGCATCCAGCGCATGGGCAAGAGTGACAACTACTGGTCTACCGGCCAGCCCGGTCCGGCCGGTCCCTGCTCTGAGATCTACTACGATCGCGGCCCCGCCTACGGCCCCGACGGCGGCCCTGCCGTGGACGACACCCGCTACATCGAGATCTGGAACCTCGTGTTCATGCAGTACCAGATCGAGAATGTTTCATCGAAGATCGAGTTCGACATTGTCGGCGAGCTTCCGAAGAAGAACATCGACACGGGCCTCGGCATGGAGCGTCTCGCGATGATCCTCCAGGGCGTGGAGAACATGTACGAGACGGACCAAGTGCGGCCCGTCATCGACAAGGCCGCCGAACTGGCCGGCAAGACGTACACCTCCGCCGAGTCCGACGCCGACCCGCACCACGCCGACGACGTCCGGATGCGCGTCGTGGCCGACCACGTCCGCAGCGCCCTCATGCTCATCGCCGACGGCGTCACGCCGTCCAACGAGGGCCGCGGGTACGTGCTTCGCCGTCTGATCCGCCGGGCAGTCCGCGCCATGCGGCTGCTCGGGGTCGAGAAGCCCGTGATGCCGGAGCTGCTTCCCGTCTCGCGTGACGCCATGAAGGGCGTCTACCCGGTGGTCGCGAACGACTTCGACCGGATCGGCCGCATCGCCTACGGCGAGGAGCGGGCCTTCCTTCGCACAATCGCGGCGGGCACTGCCCGTCTCGACGAGGCTGTGACGGCTTCGAAGGCGGCTGGCTCCCAGCTCTCGGGCGAGGAGGCCTTCGCCCTCCACGACACGTATGGCTTCCCGATCGACCTCACGCTCGAGATGGCCGAAGAGGCCGGCGTCACGGTCGACGAGCCGGGCTTCCGTGCCCTCATGGAGGAGCAGCGCCAGCGCGCCCGGAAGGACGCCAAGGAGAAGAAGTCCGGCCACGCCGACCTCACGCTGTTCCAAGAACTCCACACGGCCGGGGACACGGTCTTCACGGGCTACACGGAACTCGAAGGCGAGTCGCGCATCCGCGGCCTCATCGCCACCGGATCGCGCGTCGACCGCGCAACGGCGGGCGAGGAGGTCGAGATCATCCTCGAGGAGTCCCCGTTCTACGCCGAGGCCGGCGGGCAGGCAGCAGACCGCGGCCTCATCAGCGGTGACGGCTTCCTCGTCGAGGTCCTCGACGTCCAGCGCCCCATCAAGGGGCTGAGCGTCCACAAGGCCGTGGTGCGCGAAGGCGAACTGAGCGCCGACGCGGTCGTGCGCACGGTCGTCGACAGGGAGCGCCGTCACGCCGCCGAGCAGGCTCACACGGCCACGCACCTCGTCCACGCGGCCCTGCGCCAGATTCTGGGCCCGGAGGCCGTGCAGCGCGGCTCGTTCAACAAGGCGGGCTACCTGCGTTTCGACTTCGCGTGGGGCGAGCAGCTCTCCGGCGCCGCGAGGAGCGAAATCGAGGAAGTCGCGAACCTCGCGATCCGGGACAACTTCTCGGTGAACACTGCCGAGATGCCCTTCGCCGAGGCCAAGGCCGCCGGCGCCATGGCGCTCTTCGGCGAGAACTACGGCTCTCGCGTGCGCGTCGTCGAGATCAACGGACCCTGGTCCATGGAGCTGTGCGGCGGTACCCACGTGGACCAGACCGCGCTCATCGGCAGCCTCACGCTGCTCGGCGAGCAGTCAGTCGGATCGGGCAACCGCCGTGTCGAGGCCTACGTAGGCCTCGATGCCTTCCGCCACCAGGCCGCTGAGCGAGCCCTCGTGTCCGAGCTGAGCGAGATGTTCAAGGTTCCCTCCGGCCAGCTCACCGAGCGCATCTCCGCGACTCTCGAGAAGCTCAAGACCGCCGAGAAGGAACTTGAGCGCCTTCGCAAGGAGAAGCTCGCGGCCTCAGCGGCCGCCCTGGTCGGCACCGCGAAGGATGTCGCTGGCGTTCGCCTCATCACGCACGACGCCGGGCAGCTCGGTTCCGCCGATGAGCTCCGTGGGCTCGCCCTCGACCTCCGGGCCCAACTCGGAGACAGCCCGGCAGCGGTGGCTGTTGCCGGCGTCGCCAAGGGCCGGCCAGCGGTCCTGGTCGCGACCAACGAACAGGCGCGGGCTACCGGTGTGAAGGCTGGGGCGCTCGTGCGGATCGCGGCCGGGATCCTCGGCGGCGGCGGAGGCGGCAAGGACGACGTCGCACAGGGGGGCGGGACCGACCCGGCCAAGATCGTGGAGGCGCTGGGGGCGATCGCGACGGCTGTCGCGCAGCGCTGACCCGGAGCCGCCTATGATTTCCCCCGAGCTTTCAGAGAACACCTTCCCGCGCGGCGTCAGGCTTGCCGTGGACGTGGGTTCGGTGCGCGTCGGCGTTGCAGTGTGCGACGCCGACGGCATCCTGCCGACGCCGCTGAAGACCCTGAGCCGCGACCCCAAGCGGAACAGCGACATCAAGGTCCTGGTCAAGGAAGCCGCGGTGCGCGGCGTTGTCGAGGTCTATGTCGGCCTCCCGCGAACCCTTGCCGGCCGTGAGGCCGAATCCGCGACGATGGCACGGCGGTATGCAGAGAACCTGGCTGCGGCGCTGGGCGAGGCTGGCCTCGAGTGTCCCGTGCGCCTCGTCGACGAGCGCTTCACAACCGTTGAAGCCCACCGAAACCTGCGTGCCGCTGGCATGGATTCCCGCGAGCATCGTAGAGTGGTGGACCAAGTGGCAGCCGTCGGCATACTCCAGCATGCGCTGGATATGATCCGAGGCCGAGGAGACGCGGGGGCTCTGGTGGACATCCCCACTCTCACGGGTGGGGACCTCGGTAGCAACGAGACAGATGTGAGAGGCTAACGAGGATGGACCCCCAGGAGAACACGACCCCCGCCGTGCCTGACCGGCCCTTGACCCGCCGCGAGCTGCGCGAGCTGGAGCGTGCACGCCAGGAGTCGCAGCAGCGCATGCTCGCGCCCCAGCGACGAGCCCCTGCAGCGCCAGCGCCGTCGTCCAGCAGCCCACCGGCGGTACCCGATGCGCCGGAGCGCCGCCCGGCTGCCGAGCCGGCGCGTACTGAGGCTCCATCATGGCCTTCAGCGCCGTCCCAGGTGCGCCCTCCGCAGTCGGCGGGCCCGCCGTCGGCGACCCGGCCCGGCCCGGATTCAGGCATGGAGCCGGCAGTGGGCGAGGGAACTGGCCAGCACGGCATCCACGGACGGCGTCGCGCGCGGAGCTTCGAGACTGCGCCGGCGCCTGCGGACCTGGCGTCGGCGGCTAAGGCGTCCGTGGCGCCGGGCGACGCGGCCTCGCTGCAGCCGACTTCGGCCGCAATGGGCTGGGGTTCCTACCCGCCCTCGGCTGGATCGGGCTCGCCGGCCTATTCCCCGCCGTCTCCCGTCGCGCTGGCCGACGCCGGAGCGCCGTCGATCCTCCCCACGCCGGTCCCCGCAGGGCGGACCGCTGCCGTCGAGGCCTTCCCCGCGCTGTCTGAGCGGGAAGACTCTTCCTTCGCTGCGCCGTCGTCCGAGCCTGCAGCCTCTCCCGGCAGTCCGGTCGAGCCCGCCGCGACCGCCTACTTCCCGGCCGTGCCGGAAGCCCAGCCTGCGACCCGGCCAGTGAGACGCGTTCCGGCATCGGAGGACGCTCCCATTGTGCGCAACGTCTTCCCTGCCGCCGCCCAGGCCTTCGCCCGAGACTCGGCCATCGCGGTCGCCGAACCCGAGCCCGAGCATGCGACCGTGCACCCCTGGGACACGTACAACGACACGTACCACGAGCCGGCATTGGCGGAGCCGGCGGATCTGCACGAGGATCTTCCTCCGCTCGACTCGGCCCACTATGCCCACCCGGCGGAGGAGACCCATCCGTTCGATGACTCCCATGCCGTCTTCGGCGACCCTGTTGTCGCGAAGGCTGCGCCCCGTCGACGGCGCCGGTTCCGCGTGATCATCGGCCTGACCCTCGCCCTCGCGCTGTTCGTGGGCGCCGTGCTGCTGGGCGTCCAATTCCTCAAACCGATCCTTGGTTTGGACAAGGTCAAGGACTTCCCGGGACCGGGCACCGGCTCGGTCGTCGTGACCGTGCAGCCGGGCTCGGGGCCGGCCGCCGTCGCCAGCACGCTCGAGAAGCAGGATGTCATCGCGGACTCCGCGACGTTCCTCAAGGCGTTCGCCGCCGCGGGAGGCAGCCTCCACCCGGGCGACTACACCTTCAAGAAGGAGATGACCTCTGCCGCGGCCGCCCAGATCCTGACGGGCTCATCCAACGACAAGGTCATCTACTTCGCCCTCAATGCCGGCATGCGGGTAGGCGAGTCCCTCGACGCCATCGCCCAGGCCGCTTCGGTGAACCGGAAGGACCTCGACGCGCTGAACGCCAAACCCGTGGACTTCGGGCTGCCGGCCAAGGCGAAGAGCCTCGAGGGCTATCTGGCACCGGGGGAGTACAGATTCCCTGTCGGAACGTCTGCCAAGGACATCCTCACCAAGCTGGTCTCCACGACGCTTGACACGCTCAAGGCCGCGGGAGTCACGGATCCGGACAAGCAGTATGACGTCCTCACGGTGGCCAGCATTGTCCAGGCCGAAGGCGGGCAGGCCGACTACGGAAACGTGGCGGGGGCAATCTACAACCGCCTCAAGCCGAACCCGGAGACCAACGGACTCATCCAGTCGGACGCCACGGTTACCTACGGCCTCGGCAAGAAGAGCTACCACATCACCGATGCGGAGAAGGCGGACGCAAGCAACCCGTACAACACGTACCAGCACACCGGGCTGCCCGCAGGGCCTATCGGTTCGCCGGGCACGAAGGCGCTCAATGCCGCCGCGAACCCCACGCCCAACAACTACCTGTACTGGGTCACCGTGAATCTGGACACCGGCGAGACGAAGTTCTCTTCGACGTACGCGCAGCACCAGATCTACGCCCAGCAGTACCAGCAGTGGTGCCAGGCCAACGCGGGGAAGTGCCAGTGACGCCAGAACCAGTGACACACCTGCGTGCCGCTGTCCTCGGCCATCCGATCGGCCATTCGAAGTCACCGGCGCTGCACCGCGCCGCGTACGGGCTGCTCGGCGTGGACATGGAATATGGGTCATTCGACCTGACAGAGGCGCAGCTTCCCGGGTTCGCAGGACGCGTGCGGTCCGAGCCATGCTGGCGCGGCCTCTCCGTGACGATGCCGCTCAAGGCCGCGTTTGTCCCGCTCGTCGACCGGCTCGAAGGCCTCGCCGCCAGCCTCGGCGTGCTCAACACCGTTGTGGTCGAGGAGGGCAGCGGCGGCCCCGTGCTCGTCGGGTACAACACGGACGTTGCCGGCATCACGGAGTCGTTCCGCCACGCCGGCCTCGCCCGCGCCCACGATCCCGTCGTGGTCGGGGCGGGCAACACCGCCCTTGCGGCCGTCGCAGCGCTCCGGGGGCTGGGCGCGAACCGCATCGAGTTCCTCGTTCGGAACGCCTCCCGCTCAGGGGTTGCCGCCTCGCTCGCGGAGAGGCTCGGCCTGAGCGTCACCGTCTCCCCGATCGATGCCGGAGCCGCGCGCCTGAGTGCGGCAGACGCCGTCGTGAGCACCCTGCCTCCGCGCGCGGCGGACGGCCTGGCCGCACGGCTGGCGGGCGTTGCCCCTACGCACGACGGCGCGCGGCGTGTCCTGCTCGACGTCGCGTACGACCCGTGGCCGAGCCAGCTCGGCGAGGCCTGGGAGGCCAGAGGCGGCCGCGTGCTGCACGGCCTCGAGATGCTCGTGTACCAGGCGGTCGAGCAGATCGTGCTGTTCACGGGACGAGAGGATGCGCGCTCGGCCGCCGTCATAGATGTGATGTGTGACTCAGTGGGCGTACCCCGGCGCACCGCGTAGGGCAGCCGCGTGGCAGGATGGAGGTCATGTTGCGTTGGTTGACTGCCGGTGAGTCTCATGGCCCGGCACTCGTTGGCATCCTCGAAGGGCTCCCCGCGGGCGTGGCGCTCACCAGCGAGGACATCCGTCAGGCCCTCGCGAGGCGCCGCCTCGGCTATGGCCGCGGCGCCAGGATGAAGTTCGAGCAGGACGCTGTCACGATCGTGGGCGGCGTGCGCCACGGCAGGACCCAGGGCGGGCCCGTCGCCGTCGAGGTGGGCAACACCGAGTGGCCGAAGTGGGAGCAGACCATGGCGGCCGACCCTGTCGATCCCACCGAGCTCGAGGGTCAGGCGCGCAATGCCCCGCTCACGCGTCCACGTCCCGGGCACGCAGACTTCACCGGAATGCAGAAATACGGGTTCGACGAGGCCCGTCCTGTGCTCGAGCGCGCCTCCGCCCGCGAGACGGCTGCCCGGGTGGCACTCGGCACCGTGGCGGCGGCCTTCCTGAGGGAGCTCGGGATCGAGCTCGTCAGCCACACGACCCAGATCGCGGGGGTCGCCGTCCCCGAGGACGCGTCCGTTCCGCTGCCCTCGGACGTCGCCGCACTCGACGCCGACCCGCTCCGCTGCTTTCACGCCGAGACCTCTCGGGCGATGGTCGCCGAAGTCGACGCTGCCCACAAGGAGGGCGAGACCCTCGGCGGCGTCGTCGAGGTGCTGGCCTACGGCCTTCCGCCGGGCCTCGGCAGCTACGTCCACTGGGACCGCCGGCTCGACGCACGCCTCGCCGGCGCGCTCATGGGCATCCAGGCCATCAAGGGCGTCGAGGTCGGGGACGGCTTCCGCACCGCGGCCCGCCGCGGCTCGGCCGCGCATGACGAGATCGTGCGCGATGAGAACGGCAAGATCGTCCGCTCGACGAATCGGGCAGGCGGGATCGAGGGCGGCATGAGCATCGGCGATGTCCTGCGCGTCCGCGCGGCCATGAAGCCAATTGCGACCGTTCCCCGCGCCCTCCGCACTATCGACGTGTCCACGGGGGAGTCCGCCAAGGCCCACCACCAGCGCTCGGACGTCTGCGCGGTGCCGGCCGCCGGTGTGGTTGCCGAGGCCATGGTGGCCCTCGTGCTCGCCCAGGCCGTCCTCGAGAAGTTCGGCGGCGACTCGGTCGCCGAGACGCGTCGGAACCTCGAATCCTTCGTTGCCTCCATTCCGCCTGCCCTCGACTCGGTGGCCGGATGACGGCGGGATCCTGCCGGCTTGACCGCCCCGTGGTGCTGTTCGGTCCGATGGCCTCGGGCAAGAGCTCGGTCGGAATCGCCCTCGCGGGCCTGACGGGTGCCGAGTTCCTCGACACCGATGCCCTCGTGGTAGCCGAGCACGGTCCCATCCCTGAGATCTTTGCGGCCCACGGCGAGGAGGCCTTCAGGCAGGCCGAAGCGGAGGTGATCGCCATGGTCCTCTCGCAGGAGCACCCTCGCGGACTCGTGCTTGCCCTCGGGGGAGGTTCTGTGCTCCGAGAGGAGACGAGATCTCGACTCGGCGGGGTCCACCGGATCTACCTGCGGGCGTCGTGGGACGACGTCGCACCGCGGCTCGCGGGCAGTGCCGACCGCCCGCTGCTGCACGGAGACGCAGAGAACGGCTGGAAGGCCCTCATGGACCGGCGGCGCCCCGTGTTCGAGTCGCTCGCGACTCTGAGCCTGGACACGGGCCACAGGACCGCGGCCGAGGTGGCCGTACAGATCGCGCAAGAGATCGCGGAGGGTCATTGCCGCGTTGACGAGGGAGCCATCGTATGAGCGGCGACGCTGCAGTCATCAAGGTCACGGGGAGCACCCCGTCCGAGAACTACGACGTGGTCGTGGGACACGGTCTGCTCGACCGCCTCGCCCCCGTGCTCGGCGAGCGGGTTCGGCGCGTCCTCGTCGTCCACCCGCGGGCACTGCGCGCGACGGGAGACGCCGTGCGGGAGTCGCTCGAGGGGGAGGGGTTCACCGCCCTCACGGCCGAGATCCCCGATGCAGAAGAGGGCAAGCACATCCAGGTCGCCTCGTTCTGCTGGCAGGTCCTGGGACAGAATGACTTCACGCGCTCCGACGCGATCGTCTCGGTCGGTGGCGGCGCGGTCACCGACGTCGCGGGTTTCGTCGCAGCGACCTGGCTGCGCGGCGTGCGCATAGTCCACCTGCCGACGAGCCTCCTCGGCATGGTCGACGCCGCCGTGGGCGGCAAGACCGGCATCAACACCGCCGAGGGAAAGAACCTCGTCGGCGTCTTCCATCCGCCAGCGGCTGTTTTCGCCGATCTCGACGCGCTCGCGACCCTGCCGCGCAACGAGCTGCTGTCCGGCATGGCTGAAGTGGTCAAGTGCGGGTTCATCGCCGATCCGGTCATCCTCGACCTCATCGAGAAGGACCCGGAGGCCGTCGCGGATCCCGCCTCCGACGTGGTGCGGGAGCTCATCGAACGCTCGATTGCCGTCAAGGCGGGGGTTGTCTCCGCGGACCTCAAGGAGGCGGGCCTCCGCGAGATCCTCAACTACGGGCACACGCTCGGCCACGCGATCGAGCTCGCGGAACGCTATTCCTGGCGGCACGGCGCGGCCGTGAGCATCGGCATGATGTTCGCAGCCGAGCTCGCCCGCAGCGTGGGCCGGCTCGAGGACGACGTCGCCGACCGCCACCGCAGCATCCTCGAGTCCCTTGGCCTGCCGACCTCATACCGGGGCGACCGCTGGCAGGCCCTCCTCGACGGCATGCGCCGCGACAAGAAGTCCCGCGGGGATCTGCTCCGCTTCGTGGTGCTCGACGGCGTCGCCAAGCCCGGCATCCTCGAGGTGCCTGATACCTCCTTGCTGTTCGCGGCGTATCAGGAGATCTCACAGGGAGTGAGCGCATGATCATTGACCGCCGTGAGTGGCCAAGAGCCGGATTTCCCGGCATCGCGGTCAATCCGGAGACGTTGAACACGGAGATTGTGGACGAGGAACGCTGTCAGGACGCCCTGACCGCGAGCAACAGCCCCCATGACCGAGCGCTCGTCGAACTCGCCCGTGGCCACGTGGGCAACGCCGCCGAGATCCTCGTCGCGGCCCGGTACGAGGATCCCGAGTCCTTCGAGCTCAAGGTCCTCGAGCTCGACGTCCTCAGGGCAAGCAACCGCAACGACCGTGCGGTCGAGCGGGCCCAGCAGCTCCTCGCCGAGGCTAAGGGAACCCCGCACGAGGCCAAGATCTGGCAGTATCTCGGCAAGATCCAGTTCACCCGCGGCAAGTACGCCGCGGCGTCGAAGGCTTTCTCCAAGGCCCTCGACCTCAGGGTCGCGGAATCGGCCGACGCGAGCCTGATCTACTCCTCCACGGTGGCGCTCGGACGCGCGCGGGAGCTCCTCGGCGAGGAGGAATGACGCAGTAGGGCGTACTGTCCAGTTAGAATGGTCTGCGGATTTCTGAGAGAAGATACGAGAGGCGTTACGTGGCAACCACCAACGACATCAAGAACGGCACCGTGCTGAACCTGGACGGCCAGCTGTGGAACGTCATCGAGTTCCAGCACGTGAAGCCGGGCAAGGGCGGTGCCTTCGTACGCACCAAGATGCGCAACGTGCTCTCCGGTAAGGTCGTCGACCGTACGTTCAATGCGGGCACGAAGGTCGACACCGCGACTGTGGACCGCAGGGACTTCCAGTACCTGTACAAGGACGGCGAGGACTTCGTGTTCATGGACACGGACACGTACGACCAGATCACCGTCTCCGCTGCGACTGTCGGCAACGCTGCCAACTTCATGCTCGAGAGCCAGACGATCCTCATCGCGCTGCACGACGGCACCCCGCTCTACGTTGAGCTTCCGCCGAGCGTCACCCTCGAGATCACCTACACCGAGCCTGGCCTCCAGGGCGACCGCTCGTCCGCTGGCACCAAGCCCGCGACCGTTGAGACCGGCTACGAGATCCAGGTCCCCCTCTTCCTCGAGACCGGCACCAAGGTCAAGGTCGACACCCGCGACGGCAGCTACCTGGGACGTGTCAACGACTAGTGAGCGCCCGCAGTAAGGCCCGAGCCCGGGCACTCGACATCCTCTTCGAGGCGGAGCAGCGCTCCGTCGCGGCGTCGGACGCCATGCAAGGCAGACGCGATCGGACCGAGCAGATCATCAACCCGTACACCGTCGCGATTGTGGACGGTGTCACGGCGAAGCAGGCGCAGATCGACGAGATCCTGAGCACGTACTCGCAGGGTTGGACGCTCGAGCGCATGCCCGCCGTCGACCGCGTCATCCTGCGGATCGGCGTCTGGGAGCTGCTGTACAACGATGAGGTTCCGGACGGCGTCGCGGTGAGCGAGGCCGTGGCCCTTGCGCGGACGATGTCCACAGAGGAGTCGCCCACGTTCGTCAACGGACTGCTCGGCCGGCTCCAGCAGCTCAAGCCGACGCTGCTGGCCTGACCGTCGAAGACCGACGCTGCCGCAGGGCCCTGCCGATTCCGGCGGGGCCCTGCGGCGTTCTGGAGAGGGGGTCTACAGCTGCGGTCCGGTCGGGGGAATGCCGAGCACGGCCGCCCGTTCGCGCCGGGAACGATCGAGGAGGCCGCGCTCGGTCGCCGCGTAGCCGCGGACATCGCGGCCACTGAGCACTCGTTGGCGCGTGGCGGCTAGCTCCGTCGCAGTGCGGATGAACGACCGCATTGCGTTCCTGCGTCCGAGTGATGCGGCCCATCTCAGGCCCGCTCGCCGGCCGCGCGGCGTGGCCAGCATGTCTACCTCCAGCGGAGTGAACCAGCCTGCCTGCGCGTACTCGACGAGCCGTCTGTGCGTGAGCCTCGCCTCGGAGCGGCGCAGGAGGTACACGCCGAGCACTGCCGCGCCGAAGAGCGGGACCTGCACGATGACGTACAGCAGGAAGAAGTCCTCGCCGGCGCTGTTCCAGATGTTGTGCAGGAGCATGGCGGGAAGCAGCCCCACCGCGAACGCGCCGAGCACGAGGCCGGGGCTCCACCTCCGGGCGGCGAGCCCCGTGACGAGGCCGAGCGTGCCCGTGAACATCGCGTGCGCGAACGGTGAGAGGACGCCGCGCATCGTGAAGACAACAGCGAGGGAGGCTGCCGATCCCGATGTCTCCGCGTAGAGCCTGCCGAAGTAGAGGATGTTCTCCGTGAACGCGAAGCCGGCGGCGATCGTCATCCCGTAGACGATCCCATCCACCGGCCCGTCGATGTACTTGCGTGCCGCGAACATGAGGATGAGCAGGCCGAGGCCCTTGGACAGTTCCTCGACGACCGGCGCCTCGATCGTGGCCAGGAACTCCGCCGTCTGGGCGGCGCTGGCAGCGCGCGGGCCGAACACGCCCATGAAGAGCGGCTGGATGAGTGTCGTCGCGGCGACGGCCATGACGGCGCCCCACGCGAGGGCGAAGGCGAGCAGCCGCCGTGGCTCGGGCTCCCAACGGTCCACGAGATGGACGGCGAGGAGCACGACGACGAGCGGGAACAGAGAGAGAAGGAACCCGACGAGGAAGCCGGCGCTGCCGGTCGCTCGGACCAGGAAGGGCACGACGACCGCGAGGCCCGCGATGAGCAGGCCCGTGCCCGCCACGAGGACGGCGAGGAGCCCTGCGCGGGCACCGGTGCCGCGCGAGGGCGGGACGGGCACGAGAAGCTCCTGCTGAGGGGGCCGCTGCCCTGGCCCGGGCCGCTCCCACCTCGGCTTGCCGGTCGTCATGGCACAAGGCTAGCCGGGGCGCGGTGGCACGCCCGCACGCCCGGGTGACGGCGCCCACAGGACCCCGGGGAGACCTGCTCCCGTGTGGTAGCGTGAATCGACAGTTTTCCTCATTTAATTCCGTCCTGTGAGGCGGGGAAGGGGGCTGCTGTGGCGAACGCCTCTGCAGAACAGCGCAGCGCCGACAGGGCCGACAAGGCCAACAAGAACGGCGGCTCGGCCCGGATCGTCCTGAATGCAGGGGACATCGACCGGGCGCTCACCCGCATCGCGCACGAGATCCTCGAGGCCAATCGAGGTCCCGAAGGGCTCGTCTTGCTCGGCATTCCGCGCCGTGGATACCCGCTGGCCGTCCGGCTTGCGGCCAAGCTCGCCGCCGCCGACGCCGCGGTGGAGCCCGCCGCCGTCGTCGGTCAGCTCGACATCACGATGTTCCGCGACGACCTCGCACACCAGCCCACGAGGCCTCCCGTTCCCACGATCCTGCCTGCGGGCGGCATCGACGGCAAGGTCGTGGTCCTCGTCGACGACGTCCTCTACTCCGGCCGGACCATCCGCGCGGCGCTCGACGCCCTCGTGGATCTTGGGCGCCCCCGCACGGTGCGCCTCGCAGTCCTCGTGGACCGCGGCCACCGTGAGCTGCCGATCCGAGCGGACCACGTGGGCAAGAACCTGCCGACGTCCCGCTCCGAGAAGGTGCGCGTGCGGCTCACGGAAGTCGACACCGAGATCGCTCAGGACTTCGTCGCCATCGAGGCTCCTGCCCAGTCCGGGGACGAGTCCGAGGGCGGTGCCTGACGCATGAAGCACCTGCTCTCCACCCGGGACCTCTCCCGCGGGGACGCGATCCGCGTCCTCGATACGGCCGAGGAGATGGATGCGGTCAACTCCCGCGAGGTCAAGAAGCTCCCCGCACTGCGTGGCCGTACGGTCGTCAACCTCTTCTTCGAGGACTCGACCCGGACCCGGATCTCGTTCGAGGCCGCGGCCAAGCGTCTCTCCGCCGACGTGATCAACTTCGCGGCCAAGGGCTCGTCCGTCTCCAAGGGCGAATCGCTCAAGGACACTGCCCAGACCCTCGAGGCGATCGGCGCCGACGCCGTCGTGATCCGCCACCCGGCCTCCGGGGCGCCGCACCGTCTCGCGACGACGGACTGGATCAGCGCCGCTGTGGTCAACGCCGGCGACGGCACTCACGAGCACCCCACCCAGGCGCTTCTGGACGCGTTCACCCTCCGCCGGCACTGGTCGAAGCTCGCGGGTACCCCATCGGGCGGGGCGGACCTGGCGGGTGCGAAGGTCCTCATCGTCGGGGACATCCTGCACTCGCGTGTGGCCCGTTCCGATGTGTGGCTCCTCACGACACTCGGCGCCCACGTGACGCTTGTGGCCCCGCCCACACTCCTGCCGATCGGCGTCGATCTGTGGCCCTGCGCGGTTTCCTACGATCTCGACGAGGCCATCGCGTCGCGACCGGACGCGATCATGATGCTCCGCGTCCAGGCAGAGCGCATGAACGCCTCGTACTTCCCATCCACGGGTGAGTATTCGCGCCGTTGGGGCCTCGGCGATGAGAGGTTCGGCCGACTGGACGAACTCGGCCTCAAGGACACGATCATCATGCATCCCGGGCCCATGGTGCGCGGCCTCGAGATCTCGTCGGCAGCGGCGGACTCCGAGCGCTCACAGGTGCTCAAGCAGGTCGCCAACGGCGTGTCCGTCCGGATGGCCGTGCTCTACCTTCTCATGTCCGGCGGCCTCGCGGGCGAGCCCGCAGCCGCACTCCAGCTGAAGGAGACAGCCTCATGACGCCGTCGACCCGCTACCTCATCCGTGGCGCCTCGCTCTACGGGGAGACGGCCGCCGACCTCCTCATCGCCGACGGTGTGATCGCGGCGATTGGTTCGGCTCTCGACGCCGCAGGGGCAACGGTGGTCGATGCGCAAGGCCTCGTGGCGCTGCCGGGATTCGTCGACGTGCACACGCACCTGCGGGAGCCCGGCCGCGAGGACGCCGAGACGGTCGAGACCGGCTCAAGGGCCGCGGCCCTCGGCGGCTACACCGCCGTCCATGCCATGGCCAACTCGAGCCCGGTAGCGGACACGGCAGGCGTCGTCGAGCAGGTCGCGCACCTCGGGCGCCGCGCCGGTTGGGTCGACGTCCGCCCCGTGGGGGCCGTGACTGTCGGCCTGAAGGGCGAGCGGCTCGCGGAGCTCGGCGCGATGGCGGAGTCAGCCGCCGCGGTGCGCATGTTCTCGGACGACGGCATGTGCGTCCACGACCCCGTCCTCATGCGGCGCGCCCTCGAGTACGTCAAGGCCGTCGACGGCGTCGTGGCCCAGCACGCGCAGGAACCGCGGCTCACGGCGGGTGCGCAAATGAACGAGGGCTCGGTCTCGGCGATCCTCGGGCTGCCCGGCTGGCCCGCCGTCGCGGAGGAAAGCATCATCGCCCGCGACGTGCTGCTGGCCCAGCACGTCGGGTCCCGACTGCATGTGTGCCACGTCTCGACGGCCGGCTCGGTGGACATCATCCGCTGGGCGAAGGCCCGCGGGATCAGCGTGACCGCCGAGGTCACGCCGCACCACCTGCTGCTCACGGACGAGCTCGTGCGCACCTACGATCCGGTCTACAAGGTCAACCCGCCGCTGCGGACCCACAGCGACGTCGAGGCCCTTCGCGCTGCTCTCGCCGACGGCACGATCGATGTGGTCGGCACCGACCACGCGCCGCACCCGAGCGAGCACAAGGAGTGCGAGTGGGTGCAGGCTGCGATGGGCATGACGGGCCTCGAGACGGCTCTCTCGGTGGTCCAGCTCGCCATGGTCGAGACCGGCCTGATGGGCTGGCGCGACGTGGCCCGCGTCCTGTCCGAGGTTCCCGCGGCGATCGGCCGGCTTGCGGATCAGGGACGCCCGCTCGCCGAAGGCGAGCCCGCGAACATCACGCTCGTCGATCCCGCTGCGCGGTGGACCGTTGACCCCTCGGTCCAGGCCACGAAAGGGCGCAACTCGCCGTTCGGCGGCCGCGAGCTCCCAGGACGCGTCGTCGCGACGTTCTACGCGGGGCACCCAACGGTGCTCGACGGAGCCCTCAACACCCCGCACCCCATCTCGGTGGCCGAACGCGCGGGGGGACGCTGATGGAGCGGCTCGGTCCTGGACTTGAGATGTTGGCCTTCGCGCTCGTGCTCCTGGCACTCATGTGGCTGGGCTGGCGACGGCGCATCCGGCGGCAGTCGGGAATCGGCACGCCGCAGCCGACGCCCGCGGACGCCGGCGCGGAACGCTTCCGATGCGCCGGACAGTACGTTGTCACGACGACGGCTGGGGACTGGCTCGACAGGGTGGCGGCCCACGGTCTGGGTGTCCGCACGGGGGCCGACGCGGTCGTGACTGACGCCGGCGTGGTGTTCGAACGCTCCGGCGCCCGCGACGTGTTCATCCCGCGTGACGATCTCGAGGGTGTGCGGCTCGAATCCGGCATGGCGGGAAAGTTCGTCGAGAAGGACGGACTCGTGGTCCTTGCGTGGCGTCTCGGCGGGACCGCCGTGGACACGGGCTTCCGGCCCCGCTATGCAGAAGAGAAGAATGCCTTCGTGGCAGCGATTGAAGACTTGATGGGTTCCGAGGCCGGCAGCGGCGCGGATCAGGGAAAGAGTGTGCAGTGACTGAGAACGCCACCATTGATCGGACCAACCCGCAGCAGGGGACTGCCCCGCAGCCGGCAGTCCTCGTGCTCGAGGACGGGAAGATGTTCCGCGGGCGCAGCTACGGCGCCGTGGGTTCGACGCTCGGTGAGGTCGTCTTCGCGACCGGCATGACCGGGTACCAGGAGACGATCACCGATCCCTCGTACGCGCGCCAGATCGTCGTGCAGACGGCGCCACACATCGGCAACACGGGGGTGAATTCCGAGGACGCCGAGTCGCGCCGCATCTGGGTCGCCGGTTATGTGGTGCGTGATCCCGCACGCCGCCCGTCGAACTGGCGCAGCGAGCGCAGCCTCGACGACGAACTCGTCGACCAGGGCATCGTGGGCATCCAGGGCGTTGACACCCGCGCGATCACCCGACACCTCCGCGAGCACAAGACCATGCGTGCCGCGATCTTCTCCGGCGATGCGGCGCGGCGTTCGGACAGCGAACTGCTCGACGACGTGCTCGCGAGTGCCCCAATGGAGGGCTCGCGTCTCGCCGAGGAGGTCAGCGTCGACGAGGCCTACACTGTGGAGCCCTTCGACCATGGCTGGACGGGCGAGCCCCGGTTCACGATCGCGGCCATCGACCTCGGCATCAAGGCCATGACGCCGCACCGGTTCGCCGAGCGCGGGGTACGGGTGCACGTACTGCCCGCCACGGCGACGGTCGAGGATGTCACGGCAGCCAGCCCCGACGGATTCTTCATGTCCAACGGTCCCGGCGATCCCGCGACGGCGGATGCCCAGGTGAGGCTGCTCCGCTCGGTGTTGGATACGAAGCTGCCGTACTTCGGCATCTGCTTCGGCAACCAGATCCTGGGTCGCGCCCTCGGGTTCGGCACCTACAAGCTCCGCTACGGCCACCGCGGCATCAACCAGCCGGTCATGGACCGACGCACGGGCAAGGTCGAGATCACGAGCCAGAACCACGGCTTCGCGGTCGATGCCCCGCTCGAGGGCGCCACCCTCGCGCCCGAGGAGCGCTACGGGCGCGTCGAAGTGAGCCACATCAGCCTCAACGACCAGGTCGTCGAAGGTCTCGCCTGCCTCGACATCCCCGCCTTCTCCGTCCAGTACCACCCCGAGGCGGCGGCCGGGCCGCACGACGCCGCGTACCTCTTCGACCGCTTCATCGACCTGATGGAGACCACCAAGACCCAGGAAGCGAAGTAATGCCGAAGCGTACCGACCTGAAGAGCGTCCTGGTCATCGGCTCGGGCCCGATCGTCATCGGTCAGGCCGCAGAGTTCGACTACTCCGGCACGCAGGCCCTCCGCGTCCTCAAGGAGGAGGGCCTGCGGGTCATCCTCGTCAACTCGAACCCGGCGACGATCATGACCGATCCCGAGTTCGCGGACGCGACCTACGTCGAGCCGATCACGCCGGACGTGGTCGAGAAGATCATCGCGAAGGAACGCCCTGACGCGATCCTCCCCACCCTCGGCGGCCAGACCGCGCTCAACACGGCGATCGCCCTGGACAAGAACGGCGTGCTCGAGAAGTACGACGTCGAGCTCATCGGCGCGAATATCGAGGCGATCGAGCTCGGCGAGGACCGCGAGAAGTTCAAGGGCGTCGTTGCGCGCTGCGGGGCCGAGAGTGCCCGCAGCCACATCGTCCACACGATGGATGAGGCGCTCACGGCCGCCGGTGACCTCGGCTACCCGCTCGTGGTCCGCCCTTCCTTCACGATGGGAGGGCTCGGCTCGGGTCTGGCCTACAACGAGGCGGACCTGCACCGGATCGTCGGCCAGGGGCTCCAGTACAGCCCGACCACCGAGGTGCTCCTCGAGGAGAGCATCCTCGGCTGGAAGGAGTACGAGCTCGAGATGATGCGCGACAAGAACGACAACGTCGTCGTCGTGTGCTCGATCGAGAACTTCGACCCGGTCGGCGTCCACACGGGCGATTCCATCACCGTCGCCCCGGCTCTGACGCTCACCGACCGCGAGTACCAGAAGCTGCGGGACGTCGCGATCGCCGTCATCCGCGAGGTCGGCGTCGACACGGGCGGCTGCAACATCCAGTTCGCGGTCGAGCCGACCACCGGCCGCGTCGTCGTCATCGAGATGAACCCGCGCGTCTCCCGTTCCTCGGCCCTCGCCTCGAAGGCCACGGGCTTCGCAATCGCCAAGATCGCCACGAAGCTCTCTCTCGGCTACACGCTCGACGAGATCCCCAATGACATCACGCAGAAGACTCCGGCGAGCTTCGAGCCGACGCTGGACTACGTCGTGGTCAAGGTCCCGCGCTTCGCGTTCGAGAAGTTCCCTGCCGCGGACCCGACGCTGACCACGACCATGAAGAGCGTCGGCGAGGCCATGGCGCTCGGGCGCAACTTCACCGAGGCCCTCCAGAAGGCCCTGCGGTCCCTCGAGCAGAAGGGCGCCCAGCTCGACTTCTCGCCGGTGCCGGACTACGAGGTCGCCGGGCTGATCGAGAAGGCCAAGCGGCCGACGACGGACCGACTGTCCCAGGTGCAGCGGGCGCTCCTGGGCGGAGCCACGGTCGAGGACCTCTATGAGGCGACGAAGATCGATCCGTGGTTCCTGGACCAGCTCGTGCTCCTGAACGAGGTCGCGGCGGAGGTCCACGCTGCACCGGCCCTGACCGAGGACATCCTCCGGCTCGCGAAGCGCCACGGCTTCTCGGACGAGCAGATCGGGGCCCTCACGCATTCGTCTGAGGCTGTGGTGCGAGGAGTCCGGCAGGCCCTCGGAGTCCGGCCCGTGTACAAGACCGTGGACACGTGCGCCGCCGAGTTCGCGGCCTACACGCCGTACCACTACTCCTCTTATGACGAGGAGGATGAAATTGCGCTGCATGGGAAGCCCTCGATCATCATCCTCGGATCAGGTCCGAACCGGATCGGCCAGGGCATCGAGTTCGACTACTCGTGCGTCCACGCGACCATGGCCCTGCGCAAGGCCGGCTACGAGACCGTGATGGTCAACTGCAACCCGGAGACCGTCTCCACGGACTACGACATCTCGACCCGCCTGTACTTCGAGCCCCTCACCCTTGAGGACGTGCTCGAGGTGGTCGCGGCCGAGGAGCGGACCGGCGGGGTCATCGGCGTGTTCGTCCAGCTCGGCGGCCAGACGCCCCTCAAGCTCGCCCAGCAGCTCGAAGATGCCGGCGTGCCGATCCTCGGCACGTCCCCGGAGGCGATCGACCTTGCCGAGCACCGTGGCGCCTTCGCGAAGGTGCTCGATGACGCGGGACTGGTCTCGCCGAAGAACGGCACCGCAGTGTCCTTCGAACAGGCAAAGCGCATCGCTGACGAGATCGGCTACCCCGTCCTGGTCCGTCCGTCGTACGTGCTCGGCGGCCGCGGCATGGAGATCGTCTACGACGAGTCCAACCTGCACCGCTACATCGACAACGCGACCGAGATCACCCCGGACCACCCCGTGCTGATCGACCGCTTCCTCGAGGACGCGATCGAAATCGACGTGGACGCCCTCTACGACGGCACCGATTTGTTCCTCGGCGGCATCATGGAGCACATCGAGGAGGCGGGCATCCACTCCGGCGACTCGGCGTGCGTGCTTCCTCCCTTCACGCTGGGCACGGACGTGGCCGATCGGGTCCGTTCCGCGACCGAGGCGATCGCGGAGGGCGTGGGCGTCCGCGGTCTGATCAACATCCAGTTCGCACTCGCCGCGGACGTCCTCTACGTCCTCGAGGCGAACCCGCGCGCGTCCCGCACCGTGCCGTTCGTCTCGAAGGCCACGGGCGTCCAGCTGGCCAAGGCGGCGGCGCTGATCGGCACTGGCGTGACGGTCAAGCAGCTCCGCACCGCGTACCACATGCTCCCCGAGACGGGTGATGGCACGCACGTCCCCGCGAATGCGCCGGTGGCCGTGAAGGAGGCGGTCCTCCCGTTCAGCCGCTTCCGGACGCCGGAGGGCACGGTCGTGGACAGCCTGCTCGGCCCCGAGATGCGGTCCACGGGTGAGGTCATGGGCATCGACAAGCACTTCGACACGGCCTTCGCCAAGAGCCAGGCCGCGGCCAACAGCGCTCTGCCGACGTCCGGCCGCGTCTTCGTCTCGGTGGCGAACCGGGACAAGCGCTCGATCATCCTGGCCGTCAAGAAGCTCTCGGACCTCGGCTTCGAGATCGTCGCGACGGGCGGCACCGCCGCGGTCCTGAACCGCAACGGCATCAACGCAACCGTCGTGCGCAAGGTGACGGAGGCCTCGGGCGCGGCGGTGGCCCAGAGCCCGGCCGCGGCCCGTGAGGGTGAGGGCACGATCGTCGACCTCATCAATGACGGCAAGATCGACATGGTCTTCAACACGCCATCCGGCGGAACTGCCCGTGGGGACGGCTACGAGATCCGGGCCGCGGCGACGTCGAACGGCAAGCCGTGCATCACGACGGTCGCCGAGTTCAACTTCGCCGTCCTCGCGATCGAGGCGATGCGCAGCTTCGAGTGGGGCGTTACGAGCCTTCAGGAGCACGCGGCCGCACTGCGTGCGAGCGTCGAGGACACGAGCGCCGAAGGCCACGGTACAGAGTCCTCCGAGGAGCCCGCGCATGCCTGATGCGGGCCCCGTGGTCGGCAGCCGCTCGCCGTTCGGCGAGCGGCTCGCAGCCGCCGTCGGCCAGCGCGGGCCGCTATGCGTGGGCGTTGATCCGCATCCGTCGCTCCTCGCTTCGTGGGGCCTCACGGACGACGCCGAGGGCCTCCGCCGCTTCTCGGCGACGGTCCTGACCGCGGTCGCCGACGTCGCGGCCGCGCTCAAGCCGCAGGTGGCGCTCTACGAACGCCACGGGTCCGCGGGGATCGCGGTCCTCGAGGAGCTGCTCGCAGCTGCCCGAGAGGCGAACCTGCTGACCATCGCCGACGCCAAGAGGGGCGATATCGGCTCGACGATGGCCGCCTACGCACAGGCGTGGCTGGGGGAGGAATCCCCCCTCGCTGCCGATGCCGTGACCCTGAGCCCGTACCTCGGGTTCGAGTCGCTCCGGCCCGCCCTCGACCTGGCGGCCGAGACGGGCCGGGGCGTGTTCGTCCTCGCGCTCACCTCCAATCCCGAGGGGGCCTCCGTCCAGCACGTGGGCGGGGACGCGTCCGTGGCGCGCAGGATCGTCGACGCGGCGGCCGCCGAGAACCGCAGGTACGCCGGAGCTGAGCGGGGCCATGGATCCGTGGGCCTCGTGGTCGGCGCGACGGTCGGCGACGCCGTCCAGCGCCTCGGGCTCGATCTCGCCGCGGTGGGAGGTCCGCTGCTCGCCCCGGGGCTTGGTGCGCAGGGGGCGACTCCGGCCGCGCTCCGGGAGACGTTCGGGGCGGCATACGGCCAGGTGCTGGGCACATCGAGCAGGGACATCCTCGCGGGCGGTCCCGACGCTGGCGGCGTCCGTGCACGCGCGGAGCGGACGCTCGCCGGCTTGGCTGGCTGATTCGCTCGCCGTGTCCTGATCCCGCTTGTCCTCATCCGGCCGCCGGTCTGGCTCGTGTGCCGGTGGTGGCCTCGTGACGCGTTGCCAAGCGCCGGGCGGCGGGTCTAGGTTCGAGGCAAGCCCGGCGTGACCTCTCGGCCCGGGCGTGAGGTGAGCACCGAGGTGAGCGGAGGCAGTGCACGTGGCCCTGGAACCCCTGACACCCGAGGAGCGGCGTGCGGCGCTCGGCAAGGCCATGGCGGCCCGCGGCATCCGATCTCGCGCGAAGGCAGCGCTGCGTTCGGGCGATCTCACCGTCGAGGACCTGCTCGCGCGTGCCCACGCGGATGAGGCCCTTGCCCGACTCAAGGTGACCGAGATGCTCGAGTGCGTCCACGGTGTGGGGCCCGTGCGGGCCCTCGCGATCCTCGGGTCCCTCGGGATCGCCCCGAGCCGTCGGCTGCGGGGCCTCGGCGTCCACCAGCGGCGGGCGCTGGTAGATTTTCTGGCAAGCTGAACAATGTCCGGGGCCGTACGGCGCACCGGGCCTTGACGAAGGGAAAGCGTGGAGCACGAACAGGGCCAGACGGCCGACCGGCACGGTGGGCGCGGTGGCCACGGCGGGTTGACGGTACTCGCGGGACCGACCGCCGTGGGCAAGGGCACGGTGTCGACCTACATCCGCGACACCTACCCCGAGGTCTGGCTCTCGGTCTCCGCGACCACCCGCGCGCCCCGCGAGGGCGAGAAGGACGGGGTCCACTACTTCTTCAGGACCGGCGAGGACTTCGACCGCCTGATCGAGGAGGGCGCCTTCCTCGAGTGGGCCGTGGTCCACGGCCAGAACCGCTACGGTACCCTGCGCCACAAGGTCGAGGAGGCAATTGAGGCCGGCAGGCACGTCTTGCTCGAGATCGACCTCCAGGGCGCACGCCAGGTCAAGGCTGCGATGCCGGACGCCAGATTCGTGTTCCTGGCGCCCCCGAGCTGGGACGAAATGGTCCGTCGGCTCCGCGGTCGCGGCACTGAAACCGCCCAGGAACAGCAGCGCCGCCTCGAAACGGCTAAAATAGAGCTCGCTGCCGAGCCCGAATTCGATGTCACGGTCGTCAACGACGACGTGAAGCGCGCGGCAGACGAACTTGTGTCACTCATGGGGCTTACCCCGCATGCCCGCCCCGCGGCGCGCTAGCGCACCGGTAACCCGTCACGAAGAGCATTGGAGATTCACCGTGTCCTCGACTCCCGAAGGCATCATCAACCCGCCGATCGACGATCTGCTGACGAAGTCTGACTCGAAGTACGGCCTCGTGATCTTCGGGGCCAAGCGCGCCCGCCAGATCAACGCCTATTATGCCCAGCTGCATGAGGGCCTCTTCGAGTACGTCGGCCCGCTCGTCGACACGAAGCTGAACGAGAAGCCGCTGTCGATCGCCCTGCGCGAGATCAATGAGGGCCTCCTCGTGGCGACCCCGGTGGCCGCCGAAGAAGAGTCCGGCACGGAGTCCGAGAACCAGTAGGAGATCGGCCGCGTGCGCATTGTCCTGGGAGTGGGCGGCGGCATCGCCGCCTACAAGGCGGCACTCCTGCTCCGCCTCTTCACGGAGGCCGGGCACAGTGTGACCGCAGTGCCTACCGAGTCGGCGCTCAAGTTCGTCGGCAAGGCTACGTGGGAAGCCCTCTCAGGCAGGCCGGTGCGGACCGAGGTGTTCGAGGCTGTCGAGACGGTCAACCACGTGCGCCTCGGCCACGAGGCCGAGCTCATCGTCGTCGCCCCGGCAACAGCCGATCTCCTGGCCCGCGCGGCAGGCGGCCACGCCGATGACCTTCTGACCAACACGCTCCTCGTGGCGCGCTGCCCGGTGCTTATGGCACCGGCCATGCACACCGAGATGTGGCGCCATCCTGCCACCCAGTCCAATGTCGCGCTCCTGCGCGAACGCGGGGTCCATGTCCTCGACCCCGCGGTCGGCCGGCTCACGGGCGCCGACAGCGGCCCGGGGCGCCTGCCCGAGCCGGAGGAGATCTTCGCCGCGGCCCTCGCGCTGATCGCAGAAGCGCACGACGACGCCCCGCATTTGGGCGCTGAACCCGCCTCCCGCCCCCTCGCCGGCAGACGCGTGGTCGTTTCCGCGGGCGGGACCCGCGAGCCCATCGACCCGGTGCGCTTCCTCGGCAACCGATCCTCTGGCAAGCAGGGTGCCGCGATTGCGAGGGCTGCCATCGCGGCTGGCGCGGACGTGACCTTCGTCGCGGCCCACATCGACGTCGCCCCACCGGACGGTGCCGACGTGGTGCGCGTGGACTCTGCCCTCGAACTGCGCGACGCGATGCTTGCCCACGTGCCCGCCGCGGATGTGGTGGTCATGGCCGCGGCCGTTGCCGACTTCCGGCCGTCCGAGCTGCAGCCCAGCAAGATCAAGAAGCGCGACGACATGGCGGATCCCGTCATCACTCTCGTGCGCAATCCGGACATTCTCGTTGAACTCGTCCAGCGCAGGAACGCCGGCACGGACGGGACGCCGTCGGACCAGCTCATCGTCGGCTTCGCCGCCGAGACCGGGGACGGCGGTGGGACCGCGCTCGAGTATGGCCTGGCCAAGCTCGCCCGGAAGGGTTGCGAGCTGCTCGTGCTGAACGAGGTAGGCGCCGACGAGTCCGGTGCCGAGCGTGTCTTCGGGCAAGACCACAACTCCGCGCTCATCCTCGCGCGGGATGGCAGCGAGCCAGAGCGCGCGGCGGGCAGCAAGGACGAGGTGGCCGGCGCCGTCGTGCGCCGCATTGCCCGGGCGCTCGGTACCGACCATCGGCCGCAGAGAGAGCCAGTAGAGTAGACCAGTGACCCACGCACCACGTTCCAGCGCGCATGCGCTGCGCCTCTTCACGTCCGAATCCGTGACGGAGGGGCACCCGGACAAGATCTGCGACCAGATCAGCGACTCGATCCTCGATGCGCTCATCGCCGCGGACCCGGATTCCAAGGTCGCGGTGGAGACGATGGCGACGACGGGGCTCGTGCACGTTGCGGGCGAGGTCACGACCGACGCCTACGTCGAGATCCCCCAGATCGTGCGCAATACGATCCTCGGGATCGGCTACGACTCGTCAGCGAACGGCTTCGACGGCGCGCGGTGCGGCGTGTCGGTCTCGATCGGGCAGCAGTCCTCGGACATCTTCGACGGCGTGTTCAACTCCCTCGAGTCTCGCGAGGGCACGATGGAGGACGAGTACGACCGGCAGGGCGCAGGCGATCAGGGCATCATGTTCGGCTACGCGTCGGACGAGACCGCCACGTACATGCCCACGCCGATCTGGATCGCGCACCGCCTCTCGGAGCGCCTCACCGAGGTCCGCAAGAGCGGCGAGCTTGCGTACTTGCGCCCGGACGGCAAGACCCAGGCCACCATCGGGTACGACGGCGATCGTCCCGTGAGCATCGAGACGGTCGTCATCTCGAGCCAGCATGCCGAGGGAACCGATCTCGCGACCCTTCGCGCCGACCTCGAGGACCATGTGGTCAAGCCGGTCCTCGCGATGGCCGAGCTCGAGACCGGTCACGTCCGGAACATCCTCAACCCCGCCGGCGCGTTCATCATCGGCGGTCCCGTCGGCGATGCCGGCCTCACGGGCCGCAAGATCATCGTGGACACCTACGGCGGGTTCGCACGGCACGGGGGTGGTGCCTTCTCCGGGAAGGACCCGTCCAAGGTGGACCGCTCGGCCGCGTACGCGATGCGCTGGGTCGCGAAGAACGTGGTCGCCGCGGGCCTTGCCCGCCGCGCTGAGATCCAGGTCGCCTACGCGATCGGGCAGGCTCGTCCCGTCGGCATCTACGTCGAGACGTTCGGCACCGAGAGCGTGGACCCCCTGCGTATCAGCGCCGCGATCAACGAGGTCTTCGACCTGCGGCCTCGGGCCATCATCGAAGCCCTCGACCTCAAGCGCCCCATCTACGCGAGGACGGCCGCGCACGGACACTTCGGCCGCGAGGAGCCCGACTTCACGTGGGAGCGGCTCGACCGGGTCCAGCAGCTCAAGGACTTCTTCGGCGCGTGACGCGCGCGAGGCGCACGCCATGACCGAAGGGCGGCCGCACGCCGATCCCGTTCAGCCCTCACTGCTGAGCGGGTTCCCCTTGGCCGAGCTGGCCCCACCCGGCCCGCGGCCTGCCGCGAACCGGCCCGTGGCCCGCGTGTGCGTCGAGTCGCCGCTTCCGCAGCTGGACCGGCGCTTCGACTACCTCGTCACCGAGGAGCTCGATGCCGCCGCGCTGCCGGGGGTGCGCGTCAAGGTGCGGGTGGCAGGGCGCGAGCACGTCGGGTTCCTCCTCGAACGCCGAGACACCTCCGACGCGGGCGTCCGCCTCGCGCCTCTGGGCGCTGTCCTCTCGCCCCTGCCCGTGCTCTCGCCCGAGATCGCCGAGCTCGCGGGCACTGTGGCCGAGCGGTGGGCCGGCGCGCTTGGCGACGTCCTGCGCTTCGCGGTCCCGCCGCGCGCAGCCCGGGTCGAGGCGGAGTTCGCGGCGCTCGCCTCCGGCGCTCAGGCGGCCGGGACCCAGCCAGAGCAGACGCACGACGACGGCCGGGCGCCTTCGGTGGGCGCGGAACCTTCGTCGGCCGCGGCCGCCGCACACCCGGCCGCAGGCTGGGACCGGTTGCGCAACGGCGCGGCGTACCTGCGCCACCTAGCCGCGGGGGGAAGCCCCCGGGCCCTCCTCCAGGCCGTGCACGGCTACGGGATCGAGGCCTGGCCGCACACGATTGCTGCTGCCGTCGCTGCAGCGAGCTCGTCCGGGCGGGGCGCGCTCGTCGTCGTACCCGACCGCCGTGACCTCCTGCGCGTCCACGCGGCACTCGAGGCGGCGCTGCCCCGGGAACGGATCGTCCGGCTTTCGGCAGAGGACGGACCCAGCACCCGGTCGCGCGGCTTCCTCGAGCTGCTCACTGGGGCGGCGCACGTGGCCGTCGGCACCCGCGGGTCCGTCTTCGCGCCCGTCGAGAACCTCGGCCTCGTGGTCTGCTGGGACGACGGCGATGACCTGCACCTCGAGCCCCGAGCCCCGTACTTCCACGCGCGCGAGGTGCTGCTCCTGAGGGCTGAGCAGACGGGGTGCGCGGTGCTGCTTGCGGGGCACTCGGTCTCGGTCGAGGCCGAGCGGCTCGCTGAATCGGGCTGGCTGCAGAGGATTGCCGCCGAGCGGTCTGTGCTGCGTACCGCCCTGCCACGGGTCACGAGCACGGCAGACAGCATCGAGTCCGCACGGGATCCGCTGGCCCGTGTCGCCCGGCTGCCGCACGCCGCGTGGCAGCTTGCGCGGGACGCCCTCGCCTCGGGACCAGTCCTTGTCCAGGTGGCGCGCGCGGGATACGCCCCCTCGCTCGCGTGCGACCGGTGCCGGGAGCCGGCCCGGTGCCGGCATTGCCAGGGACCGCTGGCCGAACAGGCCTCGGGCAGGGCGCGCCTCGTGGCGTGCCGCTGGTGCGGTACACCTGAGCTGACGTTCTCGTGCCGCGTGTGCGGCGGCAGGGCCTTGCGGCGCAGCGCCATCGGCGCGCTGCGGACAGCCGAGGAACTGGGCCGCGCGTTCCCTGGCGCCGTGGTGGTCACGTCCTCGGGGGATACCGTGAAGTCCGAGGTTCCGGCGTCCCCGGCGCTCGTGGTCGCGACCGTGGGTGCTGAGCCCGTCGCCCCACAGGGCTACGCAGCGGCGCTCCTGCTCGACGGCGAAGCGCTCCTGCGGCGAGAAAGTCTGAGGGCCCCGGAGGAGGCGCTGCGCCGCTGGCTCAACGCGGCCGCGCTCGTGCGGCCCGCGCAGGAGGGCGGGCGTGTGGTCATCACGGCGGGCGAGAGCGAGGCGCTGTCCGCACTTGTCCGGTGGGATCCGGCGGGCTTTGCCAGTCGCGAACTCGCACTGCGCCGTGAGCTCTCCCTTCCGCCCGCCGTCCGGATCGCCGGCGTGACGGGGGAGTTCGCGGACGTCGAGGCGTTCCTCGCCGCTGCGGAGGAGGTGGTGGAGCGCCCGGGCGTCCGCGTGGCCGGCCCTGTCGCGGGGGACCCGGCACAGGCTCTCGTGTTCTTCCCGATCGCCTCGGGTCCTGCCGTGACGCGCGGTCTCCACAGTGTCCGGGTGTCGCTCGCCGCTAGTCGTTCCACTGGTCCGGTCACGCTGCGTGTCGACGCGCCGGATCTCCTCTGAGATCGGGCCGCCATCGAGAAGGATGCGGTCGCTGGCCCCGGCCGTCCGCGAAGGGACGTTCGACCCTTCGACCGGGTGTCCCAAGGTCACACAATCGGACCAGCGGGGAGCGAGATGGGGGTTGGGGCCATGGCCAGCGACAACGACACCAGATCTGGCTCCACCACGTCGGCGCCACCGGGTGAGCTCGGGCTCGAGGCCAGCCTCGCGGACCTGGGTCGGGCGATCCACGCCGTAGCCCATACGTCGCTCCTCCCGAGACTGATCGACGCCGTCCTGCGCCACCCCCCAGAGACGTTCACCGCCCGCTGGCTGGTGGCGGCCGGCGCCCTGGACGCCGCTGTCCGCCTGCTCATCCCGGTCGTCGTCACCACCGTTGCCGGGGCCTGGGCCGACGCCCCGCTCTGGAGCTGGGCTATCGTGGACCTCTACCTCACTGCGGACTACGTCATCTCCACCGCAACCCATCCGCGGCAGCCCCCGATCATGGAGGACTTCCTCGCCCTGAGCCGAACCCTCGAGCAGGAAGCAGACGTCCGCCGTCTCAACAGGCTCACCCGTCGCTGGCTGCGCCTGCCCGTAAGGGTCGCGCTCAGCATCCTCCTGGCCGCTCCGATCCTCGCCATGAGCATGATCGCTGATCCTCGCGGGCTGACGAGCATCCACGTGGGAAGTGCCGCCATGGCCGCCGCAGTCCTCTACGAGTTCAGCGAGATTGTGTTCTTCCAGTTCATCGCCACCACGCGGCTCCTCCGGAGCGAGGCACGGTACTCCCACCGGCTCTCCTGGCTGAGCCCTGCGGACACGCCGGGGATTCCCCGGATGCTGCATGCGTGGGGCACCCTGGCGGTCCTGGGCGGAGGCGCGGTGGTGTTCTACATGCTGCCGGTCATCCTCCTGGTAGCCCCCGGCACCGCAGCCTTCCTCGTCGGACTCGTAGCCGCCATGACGCTATCGGGCTACCTCGTGACGATCGCCTCCTACGTCAGCGTCCGCTCGAGCGTTCGGGCGATTGTCCGGCACCACAAGCAACGCACCCTTGAGCGCCTGCAGCACCGTATCGACGGCTTCGGCCCGCGGATGGACGAGCTCACGCCCCCGGAATCCCAACGCCTGCAGGGGCTCATGGCAACCTACGCCGCGGTGCGCGATGCACCGCTGATGCCCCGCAGCTCCGAGGCGGGAAGCCACGCGCTGGCGGCACTCGCCGTCCCCGGCATCGGCTTCTTCCTCGCGGTCCTCGCCGAGGTCTATGCCGAACGTCTCCTCACGCAGTTGGTCCCCTAGAGCCCACCGCACCTCCGTATGCCGCCAGGCTCATCCGCGCCGTCCCACAGGTCGAGGGCTCAGGGAAGTGCCGACACTGTGTGGGCGATCGACCGCACCCCGACTGGTGGAGACGTCCTCTAGGCCCCGCCCTAGCCCCGGCGCCGTCGCGCGAACTCCTCGATCGCTTCCTCGGCGGCGGTGAGCAGAGCATCCGCGGAGGCGTCCCAGCTGAAGGTCGCGGCCTGGGCGCGTGCAGCCGTAGAGGCCCGCTGCCAGGCGCCGGGCGCCTCAAGCGCGCGCACAGCGGACGCGAAGTCTTCCGGGACGTCCGGATCGACATAGGTGGCTCCGTCGCCGCCCACCTCGCGGAAGATCGGGATGTCGCTTGCGATCACGGGCGTGCCGAGGCTCATCGCCTCGACGAGCGGAAGACCGTAGCCCTCTGATCGCGAGAGGCTCACGAGCGCCGTCGTGCGCCTCAGGAGCGCGTCGTACTCCTCCTCGGACACGCCGCCGTGGAACACGACGCGAGCGCCGAGTGGGACCAGCGCCTCGAGTTCGTCGCGGCGGGCCGTCGCGATGCGCGAGAGGAGGTGGAGCTCATAGTCGGGCAGCTCGGCCATGCCGGCGATGACCGTCTCGACGTTCTTGTACGGCATGAACGATCCCATGTACAGCAGCGTCTTCTCTGCGCCGCCGTCGAGGGGACGCGGCTCGCTGCTCCTCTGGGGCGCATTGCCGACGATCCGCACGGGCCGCCTCGTGAGCCGCTTCTCGGACATGAGCCACCGCGTCGTGTGGCTGACCGTCGCAACGACGTCGGCCCGGTTCAGCAGGACCCGCTGCGGCCAGTAGGCCTTGTGGTAGAGCCGCCACAGCGCGCGGACCGGTGCCGGCAGGAAGCCCGGAGGCTCGGGGTGCTCGTAGTAGATGAGATCGTGCAGCGTCAGGATCAGCGGGTATTGGCGGCCCCACGAGCCCATGGTCTGCATGGGGCAGAAGACGACGTCCGGCTTGAGGCGGTTCACTTGGCGGGCAATGAACAGTTCGGCGGGGGACAGGGGGCTGGTGACCTTGACGTGGGGGACGTCGGGGAGCAGCGCGAGCTGCCGGTCGTCGCTGATGAGCATGGCGACCTCCGCGCGGCGCGCCACCGCCTCGATGAGGCTCGCGCCGAAGCGGCTGATTCCGTCATGCTGGTCGGTCCGGGTGAAGCGGGCGTCGATGAGGATCCTCACGCGGGGGCCTCCTGGATGAACTCGGCAATGGCGGCGGCGGCGGGGCCGGGGGTCTCGTAGTGGATGAGGTGCCCGACGCCGGGAATCACGGTAAGCCGGGAGTCCGCAAGCCGAGCGTGGAGCCGGCGGACGTGCGGAAGCGCTGCGACCTCGTCCCGCTCTCCCGCGATGAGCAGCACCGGCAGGTCCAGCTGCTCGGCCACCTCGGCCGCGTGGTGCGAGATCGAGGCGCGGAACGATTCGAGCAGCGACTCCCGCGTCGCGAACTCGCTGAAGTGCTCCTGATGCTGCGCGTGGATGAAGGCCCGCAGCTGCGTGTTCCGCGTCTTGGCCATGGCCTCGCTCATGAGGCGCACGACGGCGCGGCTTCGCAGGAGTGCCGTGCCGACGCTCGCCGGGAGCCTCGCAGCGCTCCAATAGTAGAACTCGGCAAGGCGGCTCAGAATGGCCTGCGGTCCCTCGAGCGCCGGGGCAGAGATGGGGTTGACGAGCACGAGGCGCGTGAACCGATCCGGATGGGCCGCGAGGAAGTGCGAGACTACGATCGAGCCGAACGAGTGGCCGAGGAGCACGGTCTCCGGTCCGAGGCCGAGGACGTCCGCGAGGGCACCGAGCCAGTCGCCATACTCCGCGATGCTGTGCTCCCCGGGGGCGAACATGCCTGAGGCACCGAAGCCGGGCAGGTCGGGCATGATGAAGCGTACGCGGGGAAGCTCGTCCACGATGCGCAGCAGGCCGTGGTGGGTGCCGCGGAACCCGTGCACGGCGAGGATCGTCGTCGTGGGACGCGAGGGATCCGCTCCGACCGGTTCGTAGGTGAACACGGCAGTGGACGAGCCGCTCACCTCGACTGTGGTGCGGTGTTCGCGCTCGGCCAGCCGCTCGGACAAGAATGCCCCTGGGACCGTGGGCGCCGGAGGTGTGTGCGCCACCCTCAGTTCACCGTGTCCGGGTGCGATCCGCTGCGGAAGCCTCGGTCGAGGCCCGCGATCTGCTCGCGCTCGGCGGGTGTGAGCTCGAAGCCGAAGACGTCCGCGTTCTCGCAGATCCGCTCCGGGCTGCTGGCCTTGGGGATCACGATCGTGCCTTCGTCGAGGTGCCACCGGATGACGGCCTGCGCTGTGCTGACGCCGTGGGCCGCCGCGATCCGGCGCAGCACGGGGTCTTCGAGCACACGCCCGCGTGCGAGGGGCGACCACGCCTCGGTGGCGATCCCGAGCTCGGCGTGAACAGCCCGGAGCTCGCGTTGCTGGAGCCACGGATGGAGCTCGATCTGGTTGACCGCAGGGATCACGCCGGTTGCGTCCACGAGCCGGCGCAGGTGCTCGGGCTGGAAGTTGCTCACGCCGATCGCACGGACTCGCCCGTCCGCAAGCAGCCTCTCGAGCGCGCGGTAGGTGTCGATGTAGAGGCCGCGCGCTGGCGCCGGCCAGTGGATGAGGTAGAGGTCCACGACGTCGAGCCCGAGCGCCGCCTGGCTCCGGTCGAACGCCCGGAGGGTGGCCTCGAATCCCTGATCCGTGTTCCACACCTTCGTCGTGACGAAGACCTCGCTCCTCGCGAGCGACGATGCCCGGATGGCGCAGCCGACACCTTCCTCGTTCCCGTACATGGCCGCAGTGTCGAGGCTGCGGTATCCCTCGGCGAGGGCCGTGCCTGCAAGCTGTTCGGCGTCCTCGGCCGGAATCTTGTAGAGCCCGTAGCCGAGCTGGGGCATGCTCACGCCGTCGGCAATCCGTACCGTGGGGGAGGCAATCATGGTCTCCACCCTACCGGCGTACGAGCCACCGGCGGCCCAGCACCAGGACGTGCTGGGGGCGAGTACAGGCTCCCGGATCCACGCTGGCTAAGCGCGCTCGGCCAGAACGGCCCGGGCAGTCGCCTCATCCACGATGAGGTCTGTCACGAGCTGTGCGCGCAGCGCCCCCCGCAGGGCCGCTGCCTTCGCCGGCCCGGAGACGATGCACAGCCTGCGCGGCACCCTGCGTAGCGTGGAGAACGAGGGCCCGGTGGCCCGGGCGTTGAGTTCGATCCCGTCGGACGAGCCGTCGGCGCGGAAGAAGACCGTGGCGACGTCTCCCACGACCTCCTCCGCTGCAAGGGAGTCGAGATCCGCGGCGTCCAGATAGCCGCCTGCGTACACGTGGCTGGGAAGGTCGGCATCGGCGGCTCCGACCCCGAACACCGCGAGGGTCATGCGCTCCTGCACGTCGAGGACCCGCCGCACGCTGCGCTCCTTCCACATCCACTTCTTCGTCTCGGCCCGGTCGAAGAACGCGGGGACGGGGAACTCCTCGACATCGGCATCGAAGGCGCGCCCGAAGCGCCGCATGATCTCGCTCGCGTAGCCGACTCCCATGGTCTGGGTGTTCGCGGCGCCGTTGAGCTGGACCACGGTGCTGCCGTGGGTTGGCCGGCGGCTCACGTGGCGGCTCATGGCGCTCAGGGTTGAGCCCCACGCGATGCCGATGATGCTCTGGGACGCGACGAGCCCCGTCAGGGTGCGCGCTGCGTACATCGCCACCCGGTCGAGGTTCTCGGTCTCGCTGAGGCTCTCGACTTGGGGGACTACATGGACGGAGGCTGCCGCGATACCGAACCGCTCGGCGACGCCCGCCTCGAGGGCCACGGCCGAGTCAATGGGGGAGTGGATCTCGATCTGGACGAGCCCCTCGTCCCGTGCGAAGGCAAGCAGCCGCGACACCGTCGATCGGGAGGTCCGCAGCTGGCGGGCGATCCTGTCCATGGTCAGGTCCTGGAGGTAGTACAGACGGGCCGCGGAGAGGGCGTCCTGGTGCTTGCGCGTGTTGCGATTCTGTGAGCTTTGTCTCAGTTCTGGGTGCTGTGGCTCGGGATCCGAGGGCCGCATGACGCTTCTTTCTGCACGTTTGTGCATGTGGGTTGAACTCTATGTTCACAGGTCCGAAGAATAGCTGCGAACGCCCCAGGAAAGACACAGTGCAAGGAGACCCACGTGGTTCAGACCCCCGACCCCACTCGCCCGGAAGGCTCTCGGGCAGGTGCCGATGCACTCAGGGCCCCGCCTGCGGCCAAGGTCCTCATCATCGGCGGCGGCATCAATGGCGTGGGTACGTTCCGTGATCTGGCACTCCAGGGCGTGGACGTCACGCTCGTCGAGCGGGGCGACTACTGCGAGGGTGCCTCGGGCGCGTCGTCGCACATGATCCACGGCGGGATCCGGTACCTCGAGAACGGCGAGTTCCGCCTGGTCCGTGAATCGGTCGTCGAGCGGAACCGGCTCCTGCGGATCGCGCCGCACTACGTCAAGGCGCTGCGCACCACGATCCCGATCTTCTCGACCTTCTCGGGGATCCTCAACGCGCCGCTGCGCTTCCTCACTCACCGTTCGGGCAAGCCGCGCGAGCGCGGCGCCTTCCTGATCAAGATCGGACTGGCCCTCTACGATGCCTTCTCCCGGGAGGGAGGCTCTGTCCCGCGCCACCGCTTCCTGGGCCGGAAGAAGGCTCTGGCGGAACTCCCGCTCCTGCGGCCCGATCTTAAGTACACAGCCACGTACTTCGACGCGTCGGTCCACAATCCCGAGCGGCTGACGCTTGACGTCCTGCACGATGGACTCGCTGCTGGCGACCATGCGCGTGCCACCAACTACGTCTCCGCCGTGGGGCTCGCGGAAGGCACCGGTGCGCCCAGCGTTACCACGGTGCGACTCCGTGACGAGCTCACGGGCACGGAGTTCGACTTCGCGGCAGACGTCGTGGTCAACACGACCGGCGCGTGGGTCGATCTCACCAATGGAGCCTTCGGGGCGCCGACCCGCTTCATGGGTGGCACGAAGGGCTCGCACATCGTCCTGGCCCACGCCGGGCTCCTCGCCGCGTGCGCGGGCCGCGAGATCTTCTTCGAGCACAGCGATGGGCGGATCGTGCTGATCTATCCCCTCGGGGACAGGGTCCTCGTTGGGACGACTGATATCGACGCCGGCGCGGACCTCGCTCCGACGTGCACGGACGATGAGGTCGACTACTTCTTCGACCTCATCCACCACGTCTTCCCGACGATCGACGTCGGCCGCGACAGCATCGTCTACACGTTCTCGGGCGTGCGCCCGCTCCCGCGTCACGACGACACCGCACCGGGTTTCGTTTCGCGCGACTACCGGATCGAGCGGTCGGAGCTGCCGGGCGGCGCTACGGCCCTGAGTCTCGTGGGCGGCAAATGGACCACGTTCCGCGCGCTCTCAGAGCATCTCGCCGACCAGATCCTCGGGATCCTCGGCAGGCCGCGGATCGTGAATACGGCCGAGCTCGCGATCGGAGGCGGGAAGGGCTTCCCCACCACCGCAGAGGCCGTTGGCCGCTGGATCGAGGACCACACGGGGAAGGGGATCGATGCGGCGCGTGCCGAAGTGCTCCTCGCGCGATACGGCACAAGGGCAGCACACGTCATTGAATTCCTGCGGGAGGGGGAGGACAGTCGGCTCGAGAGCACCGGGGAGCTGAGCGTCCGAGAACTCGCGTGGATGGCGCTGCACGAGCAGGTGGGCCACACGATCGACATCCTCGTCCGCCGCACCTCTCTGGCCTTCCGGGGGCATGTGACGGCTGAGCTCGTCAAGGAGGTGTCCGGCCATTGCGCTGGCCTCCTCGGCTGGGACGAGCACCAGACCTGGCGGGAGGTCCAGCACGCAACCGCGACACTGGCCGAGCGTCATCGCGTCAACGTTGGCCAACTGGTCGACTGAGGCGCAGCGCACCACACTCTGGGCCGGAGTGGTCCCGGGTTGCACCTGACAACACAAGGAGTCAATGATGTCTCTAGGGTTGGTCTTCCTTTCTGAAGTGCTCGGCACGGGCATGCTCACGCTACTCGGCTGTGGCGTGGTCGCGAATGTGGCCCTGAAGGGCACGAAGGGCTATGCGGGCGGCTTCCTCATGGTGACGTGGGGATGGGGAATTGCCGTCTTCTCCGGCGTCTTCATCGCGGCCAAGTCCGGCGCACACCTCAACCCCGCCGTGACGCTCGGCCTCCTCATGCACGGCAGTGCCGAGTACGCCCCCGGGGTGAAGGTCGATGTCGCCTCTACCCTGACCTACTTCGCCGGCGAGCTGGTCGGGGCGTTTCTCGGGGCCGTGGTCTGCTGGCTTGCCTACAAGCAGCACTTCGATTCAGAGGAGGTTCCCGCCAACAAGCTCGGCACGTTCTCCACGGCGCCCGCGATCCGCAGCAATGCCTGGAACCTCATCACCGAGATCATCGGTACGTTCGTGCTCGTCGAGGTCATCCTCTCGTTCGGTGGTACGCCTTCCGGCCTCGGCCCGCTCGCGGTCGCGCTCCTCGTCGTGGGTATCGGCGTCTCGCTCGGCGGCCCGACCGGCTATGCCATCAACCCCGCGCGCGACCTCGGGCCCCGTCTTGCGCACGCCGTCCTGCCCATCAAGGGCAAGGGCACGAGTGACTGGGCCTACGCGTGGATCCCGGTTGCGGGACCGCTCATCGGCGGCGCGCTCGCTGGACTCTTCGCCCGCATCACCCCGGATATCTTCGCCGCAGTGGCGAAGTAGCGGTCAGCCTCATCCCGCAGCCTCATCCAAAGGAGCAATGAGAATGTCAGAGCAGTACGTCATCGCCATCGACCAGGGCACCACGAGCACGCGCGCCATCGTGTTCGACCACTCCGGGTCCATCGTCTCGACCGGCCAGCTCGAGCACGAGCAGATCTTCCCGCAGGCGGGGTGGGTCGAGCACAACCCCAAGGAGATCTGGGACAACACCCGCGAGGTCATCGGCCAGGCGTTGTCCAAGGCAAACCTGACCCGGCACGACATCGCGGCGGTCGGCATCACCAACCAGCGCGAGACTGCGGTCGTCTGGGACAAGAACACCGGCGAGCCGGTGTACAACGCGATCGTCTGGCAGGACACCCGCACGCAGTCGATCGTCGACGAGCTCGCCAAGGACGGCGGCGTGGAGCGCTTCAAGCAGAAGGTTGGCCTGCCGCTCGCGACGTACTTCTCGGGGACGAAGATCAAGTGGATCCTCGACAACGTGGACGGTGCGCGGGCCAAGGCGGAGGCGGGAGACCTACTCTTCGGCAACACCGATGCATGGGTCCTGTGGAACCTCACGGGAGGAACCGACGGCGGCGTCCATGCCACCGACGTGACCAATGCGTCGCGCACGATGTTCATGGACCTCGAGACCCTCGCGTGGGACCAGTCGATCCTCGACGCGTTCGGGGTCCCGGCCTCGATGATGCCCGCCATCAAGTCCTCCTCCGAGACGTATGGCACGGTCCACACCTCCCAGCTGCTGCGCGAGGTTCCTGTCGCAGGCATCCTTGGCGACCAGCAGGCCGCGACGTTCGGTCAGGCGGCGTTCGACGCGGGCGAGGCCAAGAACACCTACGGGACGGGCTGCTTCCTCATCTTCAACACGGGGGAGGAGATCGTCCACTCGAAGAACGGGCTCCTGACCACGGTCGGGTACAAGCTCGGTGACGCGAAGCCGCACTACGCACTCGAGGGCTCCATCGCGGTCACGGGCTCGCTCATCCAGTGGCTGCGCGACAACCTCGGCATGATCTCGAGCGCGCCGGAGGTGGAGACGCTTGCGAAGTCCGTCGAGGACAATGGCGGCGTCTACATCGTCCCGGCCTTCTCAGGCCTGTTCGCGCCCTATTGGCGCGCCGACGCCCGCGGAGCGATCGTCGGCCTCACGCGCTACGTGAACAAGGGCCACATCGCGCGTGCCGCTCTCGAGGCGACCGCGTTCCAGACGCGCGAGGTGCTCGACGCCGTCAACGCGGACTCGGGCGTCCCGCTCGCCGAGCTCAAGGTCGACGGCGGCATGGTCGCCAACGACGCCCTCATGCAGTTCCAGGCCGACATCCTCGGCGTCGACGTGGTGCGGCCCAAGGTCGTCGAGACCACGGCCCTCGGCGCCGCCTACGCGGCTGGCCTGGCCGTGGGCTTCTGGAAGGACCTCGGCGAGTGCTCTGCCAACTGGGGTGAGGACAGGCGCTGGAGCCCGCAGTTGGAGGGCACTGAACGCGATCGTCAGATGCGGCTTTGGAAGAAGGCCGTCACCAAGTCGATGGACTGGGTCGACGCCGACGTGAAGTAGCCCCGCGTTCCGCGCGCCCGGCGCGCGGCGGCCACCCGCCGTCGTGCGTCGGGCCTGCGGTACCATGAAGGCTATGCGTGGCATCCTCCTCCTTCGATAGCCGCTTGCCGCCGGGTCTCCGGTCAGCAAGCGGCCGCCCCTCCGTGTGAGGGGCTTTTGTGTGTCAGGAGCAGGATGCCGGAGGGCGGGATTTCAGTGGAGAGAAGCACGGTGAGCGAAGAGCGAGTCGCAGAGCAGAACGCGCAGCAGGAAACAGAGCAGAACGCCTACAGTTTCGCGGCGATCGAGGCAAAGTGGCCGGCGGTGTGGGACGAATTGGGGGTGTTCACGCCCAAGGACGACGGAAGCCGAGAGCGCCGGTTCGTGCTCGACATGTTCCCGTATCCCTCCGGGGACCTTCACATGGGCCACGCCGAGGCGTTCGCGATGGGCGACGTCGTCGCGCGGTACCTGCGGCTCAAGGGCTACGACGTGCTCCACCCGATCGGCTGGGATTCGTTCGGCCTGCCGGCGGAGAACGCAGCGATCAAGCGCAATGCCCACCCGTCCGAGTGGACGTACGCGAACATCGAGACGCAGGCGGCCTCGTTCAAGCGGTACGGCCTGAGCCTGGACTGGTCCCGCCGCCTCCACACGTCCGACCCGGCGTACTACCGGTGGACGCAGTGGCTGTTCCTGCGCTTCTACGAGCGCGGCCTCGCGTACCGGAAGAACCACCCGGTGAACTGGTGCCCCAAGGACCAGACCGTGCTGGCCAACGAGCAGGTCGTCAACGGTGCCTGCGAGCGCTGCGGCACGCCCGTGACGAAGAAGTCCCTCAACCAGTGGTACTTCAAGATCACCGACTACGCGGACCGGCTGCTGGACGACATGGCCGAGCTCGAGGGCCACTGGCCCGAGCGCGTGCTCGCCATGCAGCGCAACTGGATCGGTCGCTCTGAGGGCGCCCATGTGCGCTTCGCGATCGAGGGAACCAGCGAAGCAGAGGGAGGGCAGGCCCGGCGCGAGGTCACCGTCTTCACCACCCGCCCGGACACGCTGTACGGAGCCACCTTCTTCGTGGTCGCGGCGGATGCCGACCTGGCCGGCGAACTCGTGTCCCCTGAGCAGGCCCAGGCCCTGGCCGAGTACCAGGACCGGGTCAAGGCCCTGAGCGAGATCGAGCGCCAGAACACGGACCGGGAGAAGACCGGCGTCTTCCTGGGCCGCTACGCTGTCAACCCGCTCAGCGGCGAGAAGCTCCCGGTGTGGGCCGCGGACTATGTCCTGGCCGACTACGGCACCGGCGCCATCATGGCCGTGCCCGCGCACGACCAGCGCGACCTCGACTTCGCCAAGGCCTTCGGGCTGCCCGTCCGCACGGTCCTCGACACGGGCGAGGAGGACCCCGCTGTGTCCGGAACCGCGACGAGCGGCGAGGGCACGCTCATCAACTCCGGCGCGCTGGACGGACTGTCCAAGGCCGAGGGCATCGCGAAGGCCATCGAGACCGTCGAGTCGGCGGGCACGGGCGAGGGCACGGTCAACTACCGGCTCCGCGACTGGCTGCTCTCGCGACAGCGCTTCTGGGGCGCTCCCATCCCGATCATCCACTGCCCCGTAGACGGCGAGGTGCCGGTCCCGGACGAGCAGCTGCCCGTCCGGCTCCCCGACGACCTGCGCGGCGAGCAGCTCGCGCCCAAGGGCACCTCGCCCCTCGCGGCGGCCGAGCACTGGGTCAACGTCGAGTGCCCCCGCTGCGGCGGCCCCGCGAAACGGGACACCGACACGATGGACACGTTCGTCGATTCGTCCTGGTACTACCTCCGGTACGTCTCTCCGGACTACACGGAGGGGCCGTTCGACCCCGAGGCCGCGAAGCGCTGGATGCCGGTCGCGCAGTACGTGGGCGGTGTCGAGCACGCGATCCTGCACCTGCTCTACAGCCGGTTCTTCATGAAGGTGCTCAAGGACATGGGCCTCGTCGACGCAGACGAGCCGTTCGCCGCGCTCATGAACCAGGGCCAGGTCCTCAACGGCGGCAAGGCCATGAGCAAGTCGCTCGGCAACGGCGTGGACCTGGGGGAGCAGCTCGACCGGTTCGGGGTCGACGCCGTGCGCCTCACCATGGTCTTCGCGTCTCCGCCGGAGGACGACGTCGACTGGGCCGATGTCTCGCCGTCAGGCTCGGCGAAGTTCCTGGCCCGCGCGTGGCGTCTGGGCCAGGACGTCACGAGCGACCCGGGAACGGACCCTGGGACCGGCGACCGCGCCCTGCGTACCGTCACGCACCGGACGCTCGCAGAGGCGGCCGAGCTCGTTGAGTCGCACAAGTTCAATGTTGTCGTCGCCAAGACGATGGAACTGGTCAATGCGACCCGCAAGGCCATCGACGGCGGACCCGGCGGTGCGGACCCGGCGGTGCGCGAGGCCGTCGAGACCGTGGCAATCATCCTGAGCCTCTTCGCGCCGTACACGGCGGAGGACTTGTGGGCCGCCCTGGGTCACGAGCCCTCGGTCGCAGGCGCCGCTTGGCCGCAGTACGATCCCTCGCTCCTCGTGGAGGAGACCGTGACCGCCGTCGTGCAGATCCAGGGCAAGGTGCGGGATCGCCTGGAGGTCGCCCCGGACATCTCTGAAGATGCGCTGCGCGAGCTGGCCCTCGCCTCGGCGAACGTCCAGCGGGTCCTGGACGGCCGCGGGATCCGGACCGTCATTGTGCGGGCGCCGAAGCTGGTCAACATCGTGCCGGCGTGACCCGGTGATGCAGGGTGGCTGAGAGTACGGACCTGCCCGCGATCGCGTGGCTGAGACGCGGCTGGGGCAGGCTCCGTCCGGGGCCTGCCCCAGCGGCGGCCCCGTCCACCCCGCTGCCGCGGATTGCCGTCGTGACCGACTCGTCCGCTGGCCTCCCGGACGCCTGGGCCGCCGAATTCGTCCGCGCAGAATGCTTCGCGGACGTCGTCCTGCCCGTCATGGTCGGTCAGGACATCTTCACCGAGGGTGAGGACGTCGGAACCGCCCTGAGCCTGGCGTTGGCCGCCGGCGCACAGGTCCGCACGTCGAGGCCCTCCCCAGGCCAATTCGAACGGGTCTACCGCGGGTTCGAGGAAGCCGGCTTCGAGGGCATCGCCTCCCTGCACCTGTCCGGAAAGCTCTCCGGGACGGTTGACGCCGCACGCCTCGCCGCAGGGCGCGTGGGCATCCCTGTCGAGGTCGTGGACTCCCAGACGGCCGGCATGGCGCTCGGTTTCGCCGTGCGCGCCGCCGTGCGCGCCGCGGCGCGGGGCGCGGGCCTCGCCGAGGTGCGCCGCGCCGGCGAGGAACGGCTCGCCGGGTCAGAGGTGCTGTTCTACGTTCCGAGCCTCGAGCAGCTCCGACGCGGCGGGCGCATCGGCGCAGCGGCCTCCCTCGTGGGGACAGTCCTTGCCATCAAGCTCATCCTGACCATCCGTGATGGCCTCATCGTGCCGCTCGAGCGGATCCGCACTGCGGCCAAGGCTGTTCCGCGTCTCCGGGAGCTCGCAGTGGCCCGCGCGTCGGCGGCCCTGGACCCATCGATTGCGGTCCACTACTTCGGCAACCGAGGCGAGGCCGAGGCTTTTGCGGCCTCGCTCGCGTCGGATCTCGGGGTGCCCGCGGCCGACGTCGCGCTCTCGCCTCTCCCGGCGGTCCTCGCCGCCCATACGGGGCTCGGCGTGCTCGCCGTCGTGATCTCGCCGGGAGCGGATCCGCGGCCCCACCCGCTCGCCGTGCCACTGCCCGTGGACGCGCTGGACTGAGCTCGCTTCTCCTCCACAGGCGCCGGTTGCGCGTGTCCTTCCACATGGGTCCCGCATACGGTGCGGATCCGCGCCGCGTCTGACAGCGTGGGCCCCATGGTCTGGTCCAGGCGGGACTCTCTTAGGCGGCGGCAGGAGGCCCGCCACCGCTGGGATGCCCTGTTCTCGGAGGTATCTGACCCGGGGGACGGCCTTCTGGGACTCGCCGCCACTGCACAGATCCCCGTCGTCCAGGAGCACAGCCGGGCTACCGACCGTGACGCCGATCTCGATGCCGCTGCCGAAACGGGAGGTGACGCAACACCTGATGCCCGTACGAACGCTGCCGTTGAGGTCGCGGCCGGAGCCGGCTCCCCTGCCGATGCTGATCCCGTATCGGCGGACCGAATCAGCATGGCGGATGGGGTCCGGAGCAGTCGGCCGAGATTTGCCATGTCAGTGCGGCTCGCCGCCGTGGTTGCGGTGCTGCTGTCTGCGACCTGCGGAGCCTGGTGGTGGCTTGCTGGATCGGCTGGCCCCGACGTCCGCCCCGTCACGGCGGTGGGAGCAGCGCAGGCGCACGGGGGAACGGACTCTGCCTCTGGCACCCAGACGGGGATGGCCCGGCCGACGGGGCCGGGAGCGCCGCCGGCGGCTGGCGGACCAACCGTTCATGTTGTCGGAGCCGTCTCCGCGCCCGGCGTGTACCACCTCGTGCCCGGCGCGCGCGTCTATGAGGCCATCGCCGCGGCTGGCGGTGCGACACCAGCCGCCGATACCAACCGGCTCAATCTGGCGGCGACGGTTGAGGACGGGACCCGGATCAGGATTCCCGCGGTAGGCGACCCAGAGGTGCCGGAGTCCGCCGGGACTGTACCGACTGGCGCGGCGCCGGGTGGCGCCGCGACCGGCGCGACGGGCGGGAAGGTCGACATCAACACGGCCACCGTCGCGGAGCTCGCGACGCTGCCGCGGGTTGGCCCCGTGCTCGCGCAGCGCATTGTCGACTTCCGGACCGCCCACGGTCGCTTCGCAGAACCCGAGGGCCTCGACGCGGTCAGTGGAATCGGCCCGAAGATGCTCGAGTCCATCCTCCCGATGGTGACCGTGCGATGAGTTCCCAGCGCGCGCGGTGGCCCTCTGCGCACCGGCCATGAGCGACGAGCGGCGCGAGGCGTGGAACCGCTATCGCGAGGCGGCCGTCTCGGGTGCCCGACCCCGAGTCGAGGCCGACGCGGCGACGACGCTTGTCGAACAGCTTCGCCTCCGAGCTGCGCAGTGGTGGTCCGTCGACCCCGTCGCGGGCCACACCCGATCGGGTCGATGGCGGGACCTCCGTCTCGTTCCGGTAGGCGCCGCCGCGTGGCTCGGTGCGGCGCTCGCGCCCGCGATCGGGCCGTCAGCGACTCGAGCGGGCCTGCTGGCCTCGACTCTGGCGGTCGCGGCAGGTGCCCTCGCCATCGCCCTTGTGGTCTCTGTGGTGAAGGGCAGAGTCGCGGCGCGCCGGCGAGGACTGAGTGCCCGGCTCAAGCGGTCGGTTCCTGCAGCAGTCCTCACGGCGTGCACGGCCATCGCTCTGGCCGCTGGTCTCGGGGCAGCAGCCGGCCACCATGCAGCCGAACACAGCGGGCCCGCGGGCGAGCTGCTGGACCGCGGTGGCCAGACCGTCGCCACAGTGGAAGTCACCGGGGAGCCGAATCAACAGCGTCAGCGGGGCACCTTCGGCTCGGGCCCCCGGTTCGCCGCCGAGGGCCGTCTCCTCCAGGCGACCGATGGGGGCCGGTCCTTCACAGCGTCTGCCTCGATCCGCCTTGTCGGAGGGGCCGAGATGGCGCGAGTCCGCAGCGGCACAACCATCGAGGTGGCGGGGCGCATCGTCCCGGCCGATCAGCCCGGGAGAACTGCGCTTCTGAGCGTCTCGAGCCGGCCCCGCGTCGTCGAGTCCGACGCCGCACGTCGGCAGGTGGGAGCCCTGCGCGAATCGCTCCGGCGTTCGTCCGAATGGCTCTGGCCCGATGCCGCCGGCCTGCTGCCGGGCATGACGGTCGGGGACACGGCGGCGCTGCCGGTGGAGCTCGAGGACGCCATGCGCGACGTCGGCCTGGGTCACCTTACCGCCGTGAGCGGCGCCAATTTCACCCTCCTGCTGGCCCTGGTGCTCCTCGGCCTGCGGTCGTTGAGGGCGTCGCGCGCCATGGTCCTCATTGGGTGCGCCCTGGCTGTGATCGGATTCACCGTCATCGTGGGCCCGGAACCGAGCGTCCTCCGCGCCGCAGCGATGGGCACGGTGGGGCTCGTGGCTCTCGTGAGCGGCCGGGCGGGACGCAGCTGCTCGGCGGTGTCGTCGGCCGTGCTCGTGCTCGTCCTCGCCCAACCGCCTCTGGCCCTGAGCATGGGCTTCCTCCTCTCGGTGGCGGCGACTCTCGGTATCGCGCTCCTCGGCCCACCGCTGACCCAGATGCTCGCCGCACGGTTTCCGGCCTGGCTCGCTCTGGCCGTCGCCGTGCCCCTGTCCGCTCAGCTCACGTGCGGACCACTCATGGTGCTCATCCAGCCCTCGTTCCTGAGCTTGTCGCTCGTGGCGAATGTCGCCTCGACTCCGTTCGTGCCGGTCGTGACGGTTGCGGGTACGCTCGCGCTGGCCACGTGCGCGTGGTGTCCCCCGGTGGCGCTCCTCGCAGTCGGCGTCGGGGGAGCAGGCGCGCAGGCGATTGCCCTCACGGCCCGGATGCTCGCCGGTCTCCCCGGCGCCACACTGCGGTGGCCGGAGGGCGTCGGCGGTGCCGTGGCGATGGCCGCCGTGTCCGGACTCAACGCCGCCCTCCTCTGGGCCACCCTGTTGCCCTCAGGGCAGGCGGCCGTGCGGCTGCTTGCGTGCCGGATCATCCGTCTGGCGCGCGCAGCCTTGGCCTGCACCGCGTCGGGATTGGGCGTAACGGTGCGGCGTGGGAGAGTGGAGCGGTGATTTCATTCGAACAGGCCGCAGGAGGCCGTTCATGACGCCCGCAGCTCGCAGCGCCCGTTCTGGCGGACATCGTGGAAGCGCCGTCAAGAGCGCGGGCACGGTCGAGTGGCGAGATGCGGCGCCGGCCCCCGTGGTCCTCGTGCTCGGGCCTGAGGACTACATCGCGGCTCGGTCCATGGATGCCATCAGGGCCAAAGCGCGCGCGGCCAGCCCCGATCTTGAGGTCACCCGGCTCGAGGCGGGGACCTACTCCGGTGGCGAGCTCCTCATGGCGGCCTCGCCTTCGCTCTTCGGGGAGAGCAAGCTTGTCGAGGTCCAGGGACTCGAGTCGATGACCGAGGAGTTCCTCCGTGACACCCTCGCCTACGTCTCCGCACCCGAAAATGACGTGGTCCTTGTGCTGCGGCACGCGGGCGGGGCGAGGGGCAAGAAGCTCCTGGACGCGGTCAAGGCATCGGGTGCACCGGTCATCGACTGCCAGCCATTGAAGAAGGACGCAGACAAGGCCGCCTTCGTTGCGGCCGAGTTCCGCGGAACAGGGCGGCGCATCGAGCGGGAGGCCATCGATGCACTTGTCGCCGCTGTAGGGAGCAGCCTCGCTGAGCTCGCCGCGGCATGCTCCCAGCTTGCGCTCGACGCGTCGGCGACGGTGGACGCCGCGACGGTGGAGAAGTACTACGGCGGCCGCGTCGAGGCTACCGCCTTCAAGGTGGCGGATGCGGCCCTGGCCGGTCAGCAGGCCAAGGCGCTCTCGGCGTTCCGGCACGCCCTGGAGACCGGTGTCGATCCCGTGCCGATGGTGGCCGCCATCGCGTCCAAGCTCAGGACCCTCGCCAAGGTCGCCGGCGCGCGGGGCTCGGCCCAGAGCATTGCAAGAGACCTCGGCATGCAGCCGTGGCTCGTCGAGCAGGCGCAGCGCGATATCCGCGGGTGGACTCCACAGAGCCTCGCCACGGCAATCAGGGCAGTCGCAGAGGCGGACGCCGAGGTCAAGGGGCTCGCCCGGGACCCGGGCTATGCAGTGGAGCGGGCCTTGTCGATCGTGAGCTCAGCCGCGCGCGCCCGCTGACGCGCGCGCCCGTGTCAACCTTCTCCAGTTGCCAGAACGGCCGGGGCCGGCATCCAGTGCGGATGCCGGCCCCGGCCGAAGAAGGCGTTGAGAGTCAGCCGATCTTGGCGATCCTCTTCGCGATGCCCGACTTGCGGTTCGCGGCCTGGTTCTTGTGGATGACGCCCTTGCTCACGGCCTTGTCGAGCTTCTTGCTCGCGTGGGCCAGAGCAGCATTGGCGGCGTCCTTGTCGGCGGAGACGACGGCAGCGTTGACGGCGCGGATGGCCGTCTTCAGCTCGGACTTCACCGCCATGTTGCGCTGACGCGCCTTCTCGTTGGTGAGAATGCGCTTCTTCTGGGACTTGATGTTTGCCACGTGTGGAACTCTCTTGTTAAAGCCAACAGGGTCTAGAGGGTTCGGACCGACCATCGACTGAGTGGCGTGGGGATGCCTATGGCAGCCGGTCGTCAGTGCCCGTCGACCTGCACGGACACACAGCAGTAAATCTTAGCAGAAGGGCGCCCCTTCCATGTCAGCGCCAGCCGCGTTCACGGAGGGAGGCCGCGACGAGGTCGAACCGCTCCCGCTCGAGGATGGCACCCTCTCGGCGCACCGCACCCGGGTCGATCTGCAGGACCCGGTCCACCTTGACCTCGCTGGGCCGGCGGCGGGGATCCCATGACCCCGTGCCGATGTCGATGTAGTCCTTCTCCCGCGCGCGCCCGTCGTGGTCCTTGCTCGTGAGCATGACGCACAGCAGGGCGGACCCGCGCTGCGAGACGATCAACACCGGACGGTCCTTGCCCAACGAGTGGTCCTCCTCGAAGGGCACCCACGTCCACACGATCTCGCCGGGGTCGGGAACCCCATCCGGATCGGGTGCATAGGTGACCGTCGCGGTCCCGGTGAAGTCACCGGCATAGGCCGGCGGACGCCCATCTGCGCGTCTGTCCGGGCGCCAAGCCGAGCGGACGGCGGAAAGGAAGCGGGAGGCTAGGCTGCGCAGCACACCCACAGCCTATGGGACACTGGGAAGCCAGCGTCCCCGCGTTGGCTCACATCTACCGCATCGACAGTGAGGACTCACCGCGTGTCTCCCATGGCCCGCACCGCCCCGGTGCCTGCCGCGACGGATCCGTCGATCATCCGCAACTTCTGCATCATTGCGCACATCGACCACGGCAAGTCGACCCTTGCCGACCGAATGCTGCAGTTCACAGGCGTCGTGCAGCCCAGGGACATGAAGGCGCAGTACCTCGACCGCATGGACATCGAGCGCGAACGCGGCATCACCATCAAGTCCCAGGCCGTCCGTATGCCGTGGGAGGTCGACGGCACGGCGTACGCGCTGAACATGATCGACACCCCCGGCCACGTCGACTTTACCTACGAGGTCTCCCGCTCACTCGCGGCATGCGAAGGCGCAGTCCTGCTCGTCGATGCAGCCCAGGGGATCGAGGCCCAGACGCTCGCGAACCTCTACCTCGCGATGGAGAACGACCTCACCATCATCCCGGTCCTGAACAAGATCGACCTTCCGGCGGCCCAGCCGGAGAAGTACGCCGAGGAGCTCGCCAACCTGATCGGGGGAAACCCCGCGGACGTGCTCCGGGTGTCCGGAAAGACCGGCATGGGCGTCGAGGGCCTCCTCGACCGCATCGTCGCCGACATCCCCGCTCCCACGGGCGACGCTGACGCGCCGGCTCGCGCGATGATCTTCGACTCGGTCTACGACACGTACCGCGGCGTGGTGACCTATGTGCGCGTCGTGGACGGTTCGCTCAGCCCGCGTGAACGCATCCAGATGATGTCGACCAAGGCAAGCCACGAGCTGCTCGAGATCGGTGTGAGCTCCCCGGAGCCGACGCCTACAAAGGGCCTCGGCGTGGGTGAGGTCGGCTACCTCATCACCGGCGTGAAGGACGTCCGGCTATCCAAGGTGGGCGACACTGTCACCAATCTGGCCAAGCCCGCCACCGAATCCCTCCCCGGCTATGCAGATGCGAAGCCGATGGTCTTCTCCGGCCTGTATCCCTTGGATGGGACGGACTATCCAGTGCTCCGGGACGCCTTGGAGAAGCTGATGCTCAACGACGCCGCCCTGGTCTATGAACCGGAGACGTCCGCGGCTCTGGGCTTCGGCTTCCGGGTCGGCTTCCTGGGCCTGCTGCATTTGGAAATCACCCGCGAGCGGCTCGAGCGCGAGTACAAACTGGACCTGATCTCCACGGCTCCCAACGTCGAGTACGAGGTGACGCTGGAAGACAAGACGGTTCTCCACGTCACCAACCCCAGCGAGTACCCGTCCGGCAAGATTGCCCAAGTCCGCGAGCCGATGGTTGCCGCGACCATCCTTGCGCCGAACGAGTTCGTCGGCGCCATCATGGAGCTGTGCCAGAGCCGTCGCGGCGTCCTGGGCGGCATGGACTACCTCTCCGAAGATCGAGTGGAGATCCGATACCGCCTGCCGCTGGCTGAAATCGTCTTCGACTTCTTCGACATCCTCAAGTCCAAGACCCGCGGCTACGGGTCGTTGGACTGGAAGTCCGACGGCGAGCAGACCGCAGACCTCGTCAAGGTGGACATCATGCTCCAGGGCGAGCAGGTCGATGCCTTCTCCGCCATCACCCATCGGGACAAGGCCTACGCCTACGGGGTGATGATGACTGGGAAGCTGAGGGAACTCATCCCTCGCCAGCAGTTCGAGGTGCCGATCCAGGCCGCGATCGGCTCCCGCATCATCGCCCGCGAGAGTATCCGTGCAATCCGCAAGGACGTCCTCGCGAAGTGCTACGGCGGTGACATCACGCGAAAGCGCAAGCTGCTCGAGAAGCAGAAGGAAGGCAAGAAGCGCATGAAGATGGTGGGCCGCGTCGAGGTTCCGCAGGAGGCCTTCATCGCCGCACTCACCACCGATGAGTCGAAGGACAAGGCGAAGAAGTAGTGCCGAGCACCCTTCCCCTGGGAGATCCGGCCCCGGCCGACGGCGTCCTGCCGCCGCAGGCGGCGGCCTCGGCGGGGGAGCGGAGCTTCTCGCTCTACGCCCACATACCCTTCTGCGCCGTCCGCTGCGGGTACTGCGACTTCAACACCTACACCGCGACCGAGCTCGGCGGGGGTGCGTCGCAGGCCAACTATGCCGCGACCGCGTCCGGGGAGGTGAGCTTCGCGGCAGGTGCCCTTGACGCGTCGGGGGTGCCGCGCCGTCGTCTGTCCACGGTGTTCTTCGGCGGGGGGACGCCGACCCTCCTGCCGGCGGAAGACCTCGCCGCGATCCTCGCGTCAGCAGTGGCGGAGTGGGGCATCGAGCCTGGGGCCGAGGTCACCACCGAGGCGAACCCCGATTCGGTGACACCCCAATCGCTCCGGACGCTCGCGGACGCCGGATTCACCCGGGTGTCCTTCGGCATGCAGTCGGCCGTCCCGCATGTGCTAAGGGTCCTCGACAGGACTCACACGCCGAGCCGGGTGCCGGAGGCTGTGCACTGGGCCCGCGAGGCCGGACTGGACGTGAGCCTCGACCTCATCTACGGCACGCCGGGGGAGACCCTCGACGACTGGCGGACGTCCCTTGACGCCGCGCTCGCTTGCGAGCCTGACCATGTGAGCGCCTACGCGCTGATTGTCGAGGAAGGCACCAAGCTCGCGGCCCAGATCCGCCGCGGCGAGGTGCCGGACGTGGACGACGACGACCACGCCGAGAAGTATGAGACGGCCGACGCAGTGCTCGGCGACGCCGGATTCCACTGGTACGAGGTGAGCAACTGGGCTCGGGGCGACGCATCGGATCGGCGCTTCGAATGCCGCCACAACCTCGCCTACTGGCATGGAGGCGACTGGTGGGGCGTGGGCCCGGGCGCGCACTCGCATGTGGGCGGCGTGCGGTGGTGGAACGTGAAGCATCCCACCGCGTATGCAGGAAGGCTTGCACAGGGGGCCTCGCCCGCTGCGGGGCGGGAGACGCTCGACGACGCTACGCGCCGCGTGGAGCACGTCCTGCTGCAGATCCGTCTCGCCGAGGGCCTGCCGACGGCTGACATCGCTCCCGACGGACGCGCGGCCGTCGCAGGGCTTATCGCGGACGGCCTCGTTGACGGTCCGGCCGCCGTCCAGGGCCGGCTCGTGCTCACGCTCAGAGGACGACTCCTCGCCGACGCGGTAGTCCGCCGGCTACTGCCCTGACCCCTGCTGGCCGCCGGTCCGTCGTGAACGCCGACCCGGTCGAACTGCCGGCCTAGTGGATGAGGTGCAGGTTGTACTGGTACTGGTACGGCTGCCCGCGGTTCACCTGAATTCCAGCGATCACCGAGTAGACCGTCAGCGCAATCCAAATGAGGGTCGCGAGCACTGCGAACACGCTCCCGACGAACGGCACGAGCGCAAGGAAGTTGAACACGATCGCGGCGACCGTTGGGGGCAGGGTGAAGTTGAGGGCCTCCTTGGACTCCTGGGCCGTGAACGGTCCGCGGTCCTTGAAGTACAGGTAGATCAGGAGCGAGGGGACGAATCCGAGGATCCCGCCGAAGTGCGCGAGGGTAGCCCACTGGCGATCCTCGGACGCCGTGAGGGGGGCGGGGGCGGAATCGTCGGGGCGGTCGCGTCGGTACTGCGGGTAGTCACTCACTGGTTCAGGATATCCAAGCTCAGGCCGTCAGGAAGTCGATGACCTCTTCGACGCGGCCGAGCAGGGATGGCTCGAGGTCGGCATAGGTACGTACAGCGCCGAGAAGCTTCTGCCAGGCGAGCCCGATGTCCTCCGCGCTCTCGTGCGGCCACCCGAAGGCCTCGAGGATGCCGGTCTTCCAGTCAGTGCCGCGCGGCACTACCGGCCACGCCGCGATGCCCAGGGCCGAGGGCTTGATGGCCTGCCACACGTCCACATAGGGGTGACCGACGATCAGGACATTGCTGGCGGCGCCCCGAACCGACAGCGCTTCGGACACGATGCGCGACTCCTTCGTGCCCTGGACGAGGTGGTCCACGAGGATGCCCAGCTTCCTGCCGGGACCGGGATTGAACTCGGCAATCGCAGACGCGAGGTCATCAACTCCGTGCAGGGGCTCGACGACGATCCCCTCAAGGCGGAGGTCATCGCCCCAGACCTTCTCTACCAGCTCGGCGTCGTGCTTCCCCTCGACCCAGATGCGGCTGGCCTTGGCCACTTGTGCACGCTGGCCTTCGACCCGGACAGAGCCCGACGCCGTCCGGGCCGGGGCCGCGGGCTGCCTTCGCGCCGCCGGGGGTCCGACCCTGACAGGACGGCCGTCGACGAGGAACCCGAAGCCGAGCTGGAACGAGCGGCTGCGGCCACGACGGTCCTCGAGGCTCATCACGTGCATCCCACCGGACTTCTCGATGCGGGTGACGGCACCGACCCACCCGGACTCCGTGTCTTCGAGGACGAGCCCCAGCTCAACGGGCACCACGGGAAGCTCGGTCCGGGCGGCCCCGCCGAGGTCGGCGGGCCCCCACGAGTCATAGGAGATTCGGTCCACCCGCCGCATCCTACGCGGCGGGGCAGAGGCCCAGGCTGCGGCTCGCCGCGCCGGCCACAGGCATAATAGACTTAGCACTTGCTTCAAGAGAGTGCTAACGCCGGGACGCCACAGGAGGTGTGATGAACGAGCCACGCAAGCTGGAAGTCCTGCGGGCCATTGTGGAGGACTACGTCCACTTCCGTGAGCCCGTCGGGTCCAAGGCACTGGTCGAACGCCACCGGCTCAGTGTGTCCAGCGCGACGATCCGCAACGACATGGCCGCGCTCGAGGACGAGGGGCTCATCGTGGCCCCCCACACGAGCGCCGGCCGGGTGCCCACGGACAAGGGCTACCGCGTCTTCGTTGACCATCTGGCCGCGGTACGACCGCTGTCGGCCCCCGAGAAGCAGGCGATCCAGATGCTCCTGGATGGTGCCGAAGACCTAGACGATGTGCTCGAGCGCACCGTGCGGCTCCTGTCACAGCTGACCAACCAGGTCGCCGTCGTCCAGTATCCCCAGCTCGGAAGGGCACGCGTCCGCCACGTCGAGGCGGTGGCCATGGCCCCGCGTCAGGTTCTTCTTGTGCTCATCGCGGACACTGGCACAGTGGAGCAGCGCGTGCACAGCGTGAGCGAGGACGTGGACCACGACAGGCTCGCGTACCTGCGCCAGCGTTTCCTCGAAGGCCTCATCGGGACTGCTGTCACGCGGCTCCCTTCGAGCGCGGCCGAGGTTGTTGCGGCCCTGCCTCCGAAGGACCAGCGGCTGGCGGCCGAGCTTGCCCAGGGCCTCTCATCCCTCGCGGAGTCGAGCCGGGAGGACCGCATGGTCATGGCCGGAACGGCCTACCTCGCGCGGTCCAACAACGACTTCCTGCAGAGCATTTCGCCGGTTCTGGAGGCACTCGAGGAACAGGTCGTGCTTCTGCGCCTCCTGTCCGAGATGGCCAGTGACCCCCGCGGCGTTGCCGTGACGATCGGCCGCGAGAACCCGTACACGAGCTTCGAGGAGACCTCGGTCGTCGCGACGGGGTACGGGCTTGACGACGGTGCAAAGGTGGGCGTCCTGGGACCGACCCGCATGGACTATCCCGCGACGATGGCGGCGGTCCGGGCCGTGGCCCGGTACCTGTCGAAGATCATCGCCGGCAGCTGACCAACAGAAAGAGAATCGTGAGCAGCCACTACGAAACCCTCGGTGTTCCGAACGACGCGACCCCCGAGGAGATCAAGAAGGCGTACAAGAAACTCGCCCGAAAGCTCCATCCGGACATCAACCCCAGCGAGGATGCCTCCGAGCAGTTCAAGGCCGTGACGCACGCCTATGAGGTGCTCTCCGACCCCCAGAAGCGTCGCGTCTACGATACGACGGGCAACGAGAACGGCACGGACAACGGCTACTCAGGCGCCTACGACGGTTCGGGCTTCGCCTTCCAGGACATCTTCGAGACATTCTTCGGCGGGGGATCGGCTCAGGCTGGCCCCGCCTCGCGCGTGCGCCGCGGGCAGGATGCCCTCATCGCGGTGCGGATCGAGCTCAAGGACGCGGTCTTCGGCGTCAACAAGAAGCTCGAGGTGGACACCGCGGTGATGTGCTCCCGCTGCGAGGGATCGTGCTGTGAACCGGGGACCGTGCCCGTGCGCTGCAGCGTCTGCGGCGGCTCCGGACACATCCAGCGTCCGGTGCGCTCGATCCTGGGCCAGGTCATGACCATGGCCACGTGCCCCACGTGCCAGGGATTCGGCACCGAGATCCCCAGCCCGTGCAACGAGTGCGGCGGCGAAGGGCGTGTGCGCAGCCGCCGGTCGCTCACGGTCAAGATCCCGGCTGGCGTCTCAACCGGCACGCGGATCCAGCTCGCGGGCCAGGGCGAGGCAGGCACCGCGGGCGGCCCCTCCGGCGACCTCTACGTGGAGATCCGCGTCGCCTCGCACGCGACGTTCAGCCGCGAGGGAGACGACCTCCACGCGACCCTGAGCGTTCCGATGACGGCAGCCGCGCTCGGCTCGGAGATGACACTCGAGACGTTCGACGGCGAGCAGCAGATCACCCTCCGCCCGGGCACCCAGTCGGGGGACGTCGTGACGCTGCACGCCCTCGGCGTCGCTCGCCTCCGCGGCATGGGACGCGGGGACCTCCTCGTCCACATCAAGGTAGAGACGCCGACGAAGCTTGACGCCGAGCAGGAGGAGCTCATCCGGCAGCTCGCCAAGCTGCGCGGCGAGCAGGTCGGAGAAGGCAAGCTCGTGGGTACCGGCGGTGTGTTCGCGAAGCTCCGCGACAAGTTCGGCAGCCTCTGACATGTCCCGGCCCCTGTTCTACGTGCCAGCCGGTGCGCTCGACGGCGCCGTTCCCGGCACGGTCGTGGACGTCGACGGCGCCGAGGGCCGCCATGCCGTGACTGTCAAGCGCCTCTCGGTCGGAGAGGGCGTCGATCTGGCCGACGGCGCGGGCGTCCGTGCCGTCGGAACGGTCACCAGCGCTGAGGGTTCTGTCCTCGGCGTCGCCGTCGGTTCAATCCGGCGCGAACAGGCCCCGCCGTTCCGCCTCGTCCTCGTCCAAGCGCTCGCCAAGGGCGACCGCGACGAGCTCGCCGCCGAGACCGCGACCGAGCTCGGCGTGGACGTGATCGTCCCGTGGCAGGCGGAGCGTTCGATCGTGCGCTGGAAGGGCGAGAGGGCAGAGAAGGCTCTCGCGAAGTGGCGCTCGGCGGTGTTCGCGGCGGCCAAGCAGGCGCGGCGCGCGAGGGTGCCCGAGGTCGATCCTGCGCACGACGGCGCGCGACTGGCCGCCAGGGTCAAGGCGGCGCGGCTCGCCGTCGTCCTCCATGAAGAGGCCACCGAATCGCTTTCCGAGGTGCTCGCGGCGGTCACCCCGGACGAGGGTGCGCGTGAGGCCGAGATCCTGTTCATCGTCGGACCCGAGGGCGGTATCAGCCCCGCCGAGCTCGAGCGGTTCATCGCCGCAGGAGCGCGCCTCGCGCTCCTGGGGCCCCACGTGCTGAGGTCCTCGACCGCGGGGCCCGCCGCCCTGGCCCTTGCGGGGGACCGGCTGGGGCGGTGGGGTGGCCGCGACGGCAGGGACGCCGAGAACTCCTAGCCGGTGACCGTGAAGCCCTTCGAGTCCCACGCGCTCGTGGTGGCGCTGGCGGCCGGTGAGGCGTCGTCGGACGGCAGGATACGGATCTCATAGTCGCCGGCCGGGAGGTTCACCGAGAACGTGAACTCACCGACGTGGCCGGGCTGGTTTCCGGACGTCACAGTGCCGCTCACGTAGCTCGACTTGGCCCCTTGGGCGTCCCGGTGCAGGATCTGCCACGCGAAGGCCTTGTCCGGCGAGGTGGCGCGGCCGAAGACCTTGAGGGCCCCGGTGACCTGGGCGCCCTCCTGGGGGTCGATGATCCATGCGGGCGCGACCATCGACGGATCACGTTGCATGAGCTGGCCGAGCTGGACCCGGTCGAAGGCGAGCTGCGATGTCCTTCCGTCGACGAGGAGCATGACAGAGATCGGCTGGCCGGCGTCGACCAGGCCGGAGCTCGCCGCGGCGGCTGTTGCAGTGTAGACGAGCTGCTGGACGGCGAGCTGTGCCGTCGGTTCGTCCACACCCGTGTTGAACGCGTCGGCGGAGACATCCACAGTGATGTAGTTGCGGCCGGAGACGGACGCGGCGAGCTTCTTGGGCGGCTGCCACGGCGTGAAGTAGCTCGGGTCCAGCGGCTTCTGCGACATCATGATGCGCAGCGCGGTCGCGATGGGGTTGTCTTTGCCGTCCGCGTCGCGGAACTCGCGGTACAGGTAGACGCCATCCCGGGACTTTCCGAGCCAGTAAACGGGCGCCTTCGCGGACGTCTGCGACGTCTCGAGCGGGGCCGACGCCTGGGTCGCCCCCCCGGACGGTCCGGCGGTGGAGCCCGCAGCAATGCTCGGCTGAGGTGTCCCGGTGGCGGTGCATCCGGCGAGGGATGGGCCCGCGGCGAGCAGCAGCGAGGCCGCCAGCAGCGCGGCGGCAGGGACCGGCCGATGCCGCACACCCGCCCGCTGCCGCCTCATCTGCTCTCCCATGGATCCTCCGCCGATGGCTCCGTGCCTGCGCTTCCTGCCGCTCTCTGCCTCCGCAGGACAATGGTCCGCTGTGTGCGGTACCCGTGGTATCGCTCCGGGCCAGGGTCCAGCTTGGCACAGCCCGACGCCGGGCGCCCGGCCGTTGCGTCAACTGTTTCCCAAGTGATGCACGATTGATATTTTCAACGGCACGCTCCATCGCCGCACTGCTCAGCGGCTATGCCGCGGGCGCTCCTTCGGGCGGGGCAGGGGCACGTAGGATAGAAACACAGTGCCCGACTAGGCCCACGCCAAGCCATCTACGGAGAGAGACCTGCCTGTGACAGCGGAGTTCCCGCACACGACCCCGGCGGCGCGCACCGAGGTGCTGCGCTTCGGCTCGAGCGAGGAGATGGTCCGTATCCTGGGCCCGCATGACGAGGCCCTGCGGTACGTCGAGGAGCAGTTCCCCTCGGTGTCGATCCACGCGCGCGGCAATGAGCTGACAATCGTGGGACCGGCGGCGGAGGCGCCCCACATCCGCCGGCTCTTCGAGGAGATCTCCGCGATCGCGGCAAGCGGTGCACCTGTCACGACGGCTTCCCTCGAGCAACTCGTGGCGATGCTCCGCTCCCAGACCGTGGCAAGTCCCTCCGACGTCCTGACCCACAACATCCTCTCGAGCCGCGGCCGGACGATTCGTCCGAAGACAGCGAACCAGAAGGACTACGTCGACGCGATCGATGCCAACACGGTGATCTTCGGGATCGGCCCCGCGGGAACGGGCAAGACCTACCTCGCCATGGCTAAGGCGGTCCAGGCGCTGCAGCACAAGGACGTGAGCCGCATCATCCTGACGCGGCCCGCGGTCGAGGCAGGTGAGCGGCTCGGATTCCTCCCGGGAACCCTCAATGACAAGATCGATCCATACCTGCGTCCGCTCTACGACGCGCTGCACGACATGATGGATCCCGAATCGATTCCGCGCCTCATGGCAGCGGGGACCATCGAGGTCGCGCCGCTCGCCTACATGCGCGGACGCACGCTCAACGACGCATTCATCATCCTCGACGAGGCGCAGAACACGACGCCCGAGCAGATGAAGATGTTCCTCACCCGCCTCGGCTTCGGCTCGAAGATGGTGGTCACGGGAGACGTGACGCAGGTCGACCTGCCCTCCGGCACCGCGTCGGGCCTGAGGATCGTGCAGCAGATCCTCCAGGGAGTCGAAGACGTGAGCTTCTCCATCCTGGATGCCTCCGACGTGGTCCGCCACCGGCTCGTGGGTGACATTGTGGCCGCGTACGGCCGCTGGGATGCCACCGAGCGCGCCAAACTTGAGCGTCGCCGCGATCGCGCGGCGGCACACCGCGGCCCCGGTGCGGCGTCGGGCGCGGGCGCTGAGTCTAAGCTGGAGCCGTGAGCATCGAAGTCAACAACGAGTCCGGCCTGAGCATCGACGCCGAAGCGCTCGTGCGTCTCGCGCGGTTCGTGTTCGAGCGTCTCTGGCTCCATCCGCAGACGGAACTGTCGATCCTCCTCGTCGACGAGGAAGCCATGGAGCGTCTGCACCTCGAACTCATGGACGAACCGGGCTCGACCGACGTCCTCTCGGTGCCGATGGACGAGCTCACCCCGGGTGCCCCGGGTCGGCAGACCCCGCAGGGAATGCTCGGAGACGTCGCGATCTGCCCTCAGGTGGCGGCCCGGCAGGCACAGCGCGGTGGGCATTCGACGGACGACGAGATGCTCCTGCTCGAGACGCACGGGATCCTCCACCTCCTGGGCTTCGATCACGCCGAGCCGGAAGAACGCGAGGAGATGTTCACGCTCCAGCGTGAACTGCTCACCGAGTTCCTCGGACGCCCGGCACCGAGCGAGACGGTGGCGTGACCACAGCGCTGCTGCTCGTCCTCGCCCTCGTCTTCGTCGCGCTGGCCGGCTTCCTCACAGCCGCCGAATCGGCCTTCTCCTTCCTCCCACGCCACGATGCCGAGGAGCGGATTGCGGAGGGCCGTTCGGCGTCCCTTGCCCGCATCCTGGAGGACCCCGTCCCGCACGCCCACGCACTGCGGTTCTGGCGGATCTGGTTCGAGACGGCCGCGGCAGTTGCCGTTGCGGTCCTCGTACACAGCTGGCTCGACAACGTGTGGCTCGCAGGCCTCGCGGCGACGGTCGTCATGGCGCTCATTGGATTCCTCCTCGTCGGTGTGTCTCCGCGCCAGCTGGGACGGCAGCACGCACTCGAGATTGCCGTGGTCGCGGCACCCCTCGCCAACGGGCTGCGCATGGCCTTGGGGCCCGTTCCGAGCTGGCTCGTCCGGCTCGGCAGCGCCGCGACGGGCACCGATCCCAAGCACGAGGATGCGACGTACACATCCACAGAGCTTCGCGAGTTCGTCGAGCGTTCGAGTGACACCGAGGACCTCGAGGACGAACAGGCCGAGCTGCTCCAATCCGTCTTCGAGCTCGGAGAGACCCTCGTGCGGGCCGTCATGGTCCCGCGCACTGACATCATCGCCATCGAGTCGGGAGCTACGCTGCAGCAGTCGATGACGCTGTTCCTGCGTTCTGGTTGTTCCCGGGTGCCGGTGTTCCGTGAGAGCCTCGATGACGTCACCGGCGTCCTGTACCTCAAGGATGTCGCCGCGCGAATCCACGAGGATCCGGAAGCCCGCAGCGAGGCCGTTGACGCGCTCGCCCGCGAGCCGAGGTTCGTTCCCGAGTCGAAGCCCGTAGACGATCTCCTCAAGGAGCTCCAGCGGGAGTCGATCCATTTTGCGATCGTCGTCGACGAGTACGGCGGGACCGCTGGCCTCGTGACCCTCGAGGACCTCATCGAGGAGCTCGTGGGAGAGATTGCCGACGAGTATGACGACGACGAGGCCGAGTCGGTGGATCTGGGCGACGGCCGGTTCCGCGTCACCGCGCGCATGGGCCTCGACGACCTCGGCGAGCTGTTCGACATCGACCTCGAGGACGACGAAGTGGAGACGGTCGGAGGCCTGCTCTCGAAGGGGCTCGGGCGGGTCCCGATCGTGGGAAGCACGGCCGAGGTCCACGGTGTCAGGCTCACGGCCGAGCGCCGTGTGGGCCGCCGCAACAGGATCACCCACATCCTCGCAGAACGTGTCGAGGAGACCACCACCGATCAGAATGACCAGGCAGGGAGCACGCATGGCTGACACCTCGGCAGGGCAGGGGTCCTCGGACTACCGCGCCGGATTCGCCGTCCTCGTGGGACGCCCGAATGCGGGCAAGTCCACGCTGACCAACGCCCTCGTGGGCCAGAAGGTGGCCATCACGTCGGCGAAGCCCCAGACCACGCGCCACACGATCCGCGGGATCGTCCACCGCGACAACGGCCAGCTCATCCTCGTGGACACACCTGGTCTGCACCGCCCGCGCACGCTCCTCGGCCAGAGGCTCAACGACCTCGTGGCCGAGACCCTCTCCGAAGTCGACGCGATCGGGTTCTGCCTTCCGGCGAACGAGCGCATCGGCCCCGGCGACAAGTTCATCGCGAACCAGCTGGCAGGGGTTCCGCGGAAGCCAATTGTCGCCATCGTGACCAAGGCGGACCTCGTGGACCGCGCGCAGCTCACCGAGCAGCTCCTCGCGGTCGACGCTTTGGGCCGCGAGGCCCTCGGTGGAGAGGGCTTCACCGACATCGTTCCGGTCTCGGCCCAGGACGGCTACCAGGTCTCGACAGTCGAGGGCATCCTCATCAGCCACATGCCGCTGTCCCCGCCGCTGTACCCGGACGGTGAGCTCACGGACGAGCCGGAAGCCGTCATGGTCGCGGAACTCATTCGCGAGGCAGCCCTCGAGGGCGTGCGGGACGAGCTGCCCCACTCGCTCGCAGTCGTCGTGGAGGAGATCCTGCCGCGGGAGGGCCGCAGCGAGGACAACCAGCTCCTGGACGTACGGGTCAACCTGTTCGTCGAGCGTCCGTCCCAGAAGGCCATCATCATCGGCAAGGGCGGCTCCCGCCTGCGCGAGGTCGGGTCGACGGCACGCCGCGGCATCGAGGCCCTTCTCGGCACCCGGATCTTCCTGGACCTGCACGTCAAGGTGGCAAAGGACTGGCAGCGCGATCCGAAGCAGCTGGGCCGGCTCGGATTCTGAGCCGAACGCGCCGGGATCGTGGTCTCGCACAGTGACCTCACAGACCGTGCGGTTACGATGTATTGACCCCAGTTCTTTTTCAGGAAGGCCCTCTCCTTGGCTCGACGTGCCGACGGCGCGCCCGCGGTAGCCCCTAGCACCGCCCGCGGCCCCGGCGTGCATCATGCGCGCCCCGATGGATCGACGCCCCTGCGGCACATCCGGAATGTGGGGACCAAGCACCTCGCGCTCAAGATCACCGGGGGCATCGTAGCGCTCTTGCTCGTCGGCGTCCTCGCGTTCGCCGGGTATTGGTTCATCCGCCTCGGCACGAACCTGCGCCAGGCGCCGCTGAGCGCAGGCAACGCGAAGGCGGACGCGAGCAACGATGCCACAGACGCCCTCCAGATCCTGATCATCGGCACCGATAGCCGCTCTGGTGCCAATGCGGCCTATGGCTCGCAGGCCGACAGTTCCGGATACGGCAACTCCGACGTCCTGATCCTCATGAACATCTCGGCGGATAACAAGGTCGTCTCGATGACCAGCTTCCCCCGCGATCTCATGGTTCCGATCCCGAAGTGCCACGATCCGCAGTCCAACAGGGACTTCCCAGCGCAGCCCGCGGGCCAGATCAATTCCGCCATGGCGGAGGCTGGCCCGGGCTGCGCGGTCGATACGGTCAATGCGCTCACGGGTCTGCAGATCGACCATTTCATGGTCGCCGACTTCAACGCCGTCAAGGACCTCTCGAACACGATCGGTGGGGTCCAGGTGTGCGTGAATGCGGCCATCGACGACCCGATGTCCGGCCTCAAGCTCCCCGCGGGCACGTCGACGGTTCAGGGCGAGATGGCGCTGTCGTTCCTCCGCAGCCGTCACGGTGTCGGCGACGGCAGCGACCTATCCCGCATCAAGTCCCAGCAGGAGTTCCTCGCCTCGCTGGCACGCAAGGTCAGGTCGGACGGCACCCTCACCGACGTCCCGAAGCTCCTCTCCATCGCTGACACCATCACCAAGAACCTGACCGTAGACCAAGGTCTGGCGAGCCCCCAGACCATGCTGACGATCGCCGGGCGCCTCAAGGCGGTCGACCTCGGGAAGGTCGCTTTCGTGACGGTCCCCTGGGAGCCGTACACGGGCGATCCCAACCGTGTCCAGGTCAAGCAGCCGGACGCCGGAGCGCTCTTCGAGGCGCTCCGGGACAACCGAGACCTCACGGCACCCACGCCCACGCCCACGGCAAGTGCCGCGGCGCCCTCGGGCGCACCATCCTCTACCGCCGCGCCGGCGTACGACAAGGCGCTCCAGCCCGTCGCGGTGGCGAACGGCTCTGGAGTCACGGGGCGGGCGGCTGAACTCGTGCAGTTCCTGGCCGGCGAGGGATTCACCAAGACGAGCCAGTTCTCCGCCGCGGCGGCCGCCTCGACGAAGGTCTACTACGGCGCGAACTTCGCCGACGTCGCCGCGGACGTCGCGTCAAGCCTCGGGATCCCGTCGTCTCAGGTGCAGCAGGTAGCCGGCGTCTACGGCGTCCAGGTCTACGTGGGCCAGGACTTCACCACCGGCACGCATTACACCCCGAAGGTGCCAGACAACATCGTCGCTCAGACGGCCGCCGAGAGCACCTGCCAGTCGGCCTTCGGCCAGTAGGGGACAGCAACCGGAGACGGTCCAGCTAGAAGTGGAGAGAAGGGCCCGGGCGATCGCCCGGGCCCTTCTGCTTCGGTGCAGCGGATCTGGCGGCTACCAGATCGTGACCCGCTCCTCGGGGGCGAGCCACATCCCGTCTCCCTCAGTCACGTCGAAGGCCGAGTGGAAGGCGTCGACGTTCTTCACGATGGCGTTGGTCCGGAACTCGTTGGGCGAGTGCGGGTCGATCGAGAGGCGCCGGAGCGTCTCCTCGGGGCGGCACACCTGCCGCCACACTGTGGCCCACGAGATGAAGAACCGCTGGGCGCCCGTGAGCCCGTCGATGGCCGGTGCCTCCCCGCCGTCCAAGCTGAGCTGGTACGCCTTGTAGGCGATGCCTATCCCCCCCAGATCGCCGATGTTCTCGCCGAGCGTGAGTCGGCCGTTCACCGTGTGTCCCGGTGTCTCAGCGGGGGAGAGGGCGTCGAACTGATCCACCAGGCGGCTGGTCAAGGCGACGAAGGCTGTGCGGTCCTCATCGGTCCACCAGTTCCGCAGGGCGCCGGTGCCGTCGAACTGCGACCCCTGATCATCGAAGCCGTGGCCGATCTCGTGACCGATGACGGCGGCGATGCCCCCATAGTTCACGGCGGGGTCGGCGTCCGGGTGGAAGAAGGGCTGCTGGAGGATGGCCGCCGGGAACACGATCTCGTTCATGAGGGGGTGGTAGTACGCGTTGACCGTCTGCGGAGTCATGAGCCACTTGACGCGGTCCACGGGCTTGCCGATCTCGTCGAGCAGCCTGTCGAGCTCGGCGGCGCTTGCCCGCCGGACGTTGCCAAGGAGGTCCGCGTCGTCCACGACCACCCCGGAGAAGTCGATCCACTCGTCCGGGTAGCCGATCTTGGGACGGAACGCCGCGAGCTTCTCGAGCGCACGTTGGCGCGTGTCCTCGCTCATCCAGGGCAGTCCCGAGATGCTCTCGCGGTATGCCTCGACGATGTTCGCAACAAGGGCCTCCATCGCCTCCTTGTGGCCTTCGGGGAAGTGCCGCGCCACGTAGAGCCGGCCCACGGCCATGCCCAACCCGGCTTCGACGGCCCCCACGCCGCGCTTCCACCGCTCCTTGTTCTGGGGGGTTCCCGAAAGCACGGTCCCGTAGAGCGCGAAGTGCCTGTCAACGAACACCGCGGAGAGGAACGGCGCGGACGAACCCAGCAGATGCGCGGTCAGCCAGAGTTTCCATGACTGCAGCGGGAGTTCTTCCAGCAGACCGGTGATGCCGGCGAGGAAGTCCGGATTGCCGACGACCAGCTCCGCACGGGCCTCGGAGGTGATGCCGGTTGCCAGCGCCCACGCGGCAAAGTGCGGGAAGGCCTCGCTGGCCTGGGCCTCGGTGCGGAGGTTGTAGGTCTTCTGCGGGTCCCGCAGGGTCACGCGGTCCCAGTGGAGGCCTGCGATCCGCTTCTCCACCCCCAGGACCGCCGCGGCGTCGGCTTCGGCAGTCGCCGAGCCCAGGAGGGCGAACGCATCCCGAAGGTACCCCTCGTACGCGGTGACGACCTCGGCGAACTTCGACTCGCGGTAGTACGACTCGTCAGGAAGCCCGAGTCCGCCCTGACTGATGTACAGCACCACGCGCTCAGGGTTTCCGGCGTCCGGAGCCGCGTAGTAGCCGAAGAGGCCCTCGGTTCCCCCGCGCCCGAGGCGACCCGACGTCGCCACGAGGGACGCGACGTCGTCCACCCCGTGGATCTCGGCGAGGAGGGGCTGCAGCGGCGCGGCTCCGAGCCGCTCGACGGCGTCGGCATCCATGAAGGAACGGTAGTACGCGCCGATCTTCGACTCATCCGACCCATCGGGATGCTCCGCGGTGGCGAGCTCCTCGATCAGGGCGCGCACGTTGGCCTCCGCTTCGTCCCGCAGCTGGACCATCGTCCCGACCAAGGCGCGGTCCGAGGGGATCTCCGTCGAACTCAGCCACCCTCCGTTGACGTGGCGGTACAGGTCATCCTGTGCGCGCACCTTCTCGTCGAAGTACTGGCGGTCGACGCCGGATGGCGCGTGTGGGCTGGCTGGGCTCGTCATGCTGCCTCCTGGGTAGTTGGCTTCATCTTAGACATGGGCGCCGTCACGCTCACGGGCGCGCCGCCACGACCTTCTGGTGCAAGTGCTATCGTGACTCTGTGCCAACCGCGCTGCTTCTTCTTAGCTGCCGTGGCGGGGCCCTCTAGCCGCTGATCCAGCGCAGGCCGATCCCCGCCGCGGAGTGTTCACGTGCCCGGCCGCCGCGGATCACAGCAGCTAAGAAAGGCCTAAAGTAAAATCATGCGCAACGCTCAGAAGCCCTCGGGCATGCCTGTCCACCGCTACGTCCCGTTCCACGAGCAGATCACCGTCGAGCTGCCGGACCGCACGTGGCCCGAGAAGCGGATCGAGAAGGCCCCCCGCTGGTGCGCTGTCGATCTGCGGGACGGCAATCAGGCCCTTATCGATCCGATGAGCCCGGCCCGCAAGCTCAAGATGTTCCAGCTCCTCGTCGGCATGGGCTACAAGGAGATCGAGGTCGGCTTCCCGTCCGCCTCGCAGACCGACTTCGATTTCGTGCGCCAGCTCATCGACGGCGGCCACATCCCGGACGACGTCACGATCCAGGTGCTCACCCAAGCCCGTGAGCACCTCATCGAGCGCACCTACGAGGCCATTGCCGGCGCGAAGCAGGCCATCGTCCACCTCTACAACTCGACGTCGGTCCTGCAGCGCCGCGTCGTGTTCAACCAGGACCAGGACGGCATCCTCGACATCGCCGTCCAGGGCGCGCTCCTGTGCAAGAAGTACCAGGAGATGATCCCCGACACCCACATCACGTACGAGTACTCGCCCGAGTCCTTCACGGGCACCGAGCTCGAGTACGCGGCCCGCGTTTCCAACGCGGTGGCAGAGGTCTTCGAGGCCAGCGCGGACAACCAGGTGATCATCAACCTCCCGGCCACGGTCGAGATGGCGACCCCGAACGTCTATGCCGACTCGATCGAATGGATGAGCCGCAACCTGCATCCGCGCGAGGGCATCATCCTCTCGCTGCATCCCCACAACGACCGGGGCACCGGCGTGGCCGCCGCAGAGCTCGGCTACATGGCCGGCGCAGACCGCATCGAGGGCTGCCTGTTCGGCAACGGTGAACGGACCGGCAACGTCGACCTCGTCACGCTGGGCCTGAACATGTTCGTCCAGGGCGTCGACCCGATGATCGACTTCTCCAACATCGACGAGGTGCGCCGCACGGTCGAGTACTGCAACCAGCTCCCGGTCGGCGAGCGAGTGCCCTACGGCGGAGACCTGGTCTTCACGGCGTTCTCGGGATCGCACCAGGACGCCATCAAGAAGGGCTTCGAGGCACTCGAGCGCGATGCCAAGGCCGCGGGCAAAGAGGTCAACGAGTACACGTGGCAGGTCCCGTACCTGCCGGTCGATCCGAAGGACCTGGGCCGGACGTACGAGGCCGTCATCCGCGTCAACTCGCAGTCCGGCAAGGGTGGCGTGGCCTACCTGCTGAAGAACGAGCATAGCCTCGACCTCCCGCGCCGGGCGCAGATCGAGTTCTCGGGCGTCGTGCAGCGCCATACCGATACGGCGGGCGGCGAAGTCAGCCCCGCCGCACTGTGGGAGATCTTCAGCGACGAGTATCTTCCCTCGTCTTCGGTCGAGGGCGGCAAGGCCTGGGGCAAGTATGCGCTCGGCCGGGTCACTTCCGACTCCGCCGAGGACGGTTCGATGACGCTCACGGCCGCGCTGCGGATCGATGGCTCGGTGGCAGAGCGCACCGGCACCGGCAACGGCCCGATTGCTGCGCTGCTGGACATCTTCAAGAACGAGGGCGTGGACGTCCGAGTCCTCGACTACACCGAGCACGCCCTCTCCGAAGGTGGCGATGCGCGCGCAGCGGCGTATGTCGAGTGTGCCGTCGCGGACCGTGTGCTCTGGGGCATCGGCATCGATGCGAATACCTCGATCTCGGCCCTCAAGGCTGTCGTGTCCGCAGTGAACCGCGCCCTGCGGGACGCCGAGGCCGCTGCCTGAGGCCAGCTCGCGCGCCGGGCCGTCCCCGGTTCGCCAGCGGGGCATCCGGTTGGCTGGTTCGGTATTCCCTCGACGCACGACGGCGGGCGGGGCACCTCGCGTGGGTGTCCCGCCGCCGTGTGCGGTCCGCGGTGGGAGAATGGCGCCGGGTGGGAGAACTGGGCGACAAGCGGCGGGAGGAAGGCTGCGATGGCTGAATCGACCTTCGCATCCCGGAGCTACCGGGATGACGGAGTCGTGCTGCGTACCTACAAGCTGGGCGAAGCCGACCGCATCGTGGTGCTCCTGACGCGTGCGCACGGCCAGGTCCGTGCGGTGGCCCGCGGGGTGCGCCGTACCCGCAGCAAGTTCGGTGCAAGCCTCGAGCCCTTCATGGTCGCCGACGTCCAGCTCGTGCACGGGCGCTCGCTCGAGATCGTCGGGCAGGCCGCCGCACGCGCGAGCTACGGTGCAGCCATCGCGAGTGACTATCCGCGGTACACGGTCGCCGCCGCAATGGCCGAGACGGCCGAGCGCCTCACCACCTCCGAGACGGACGCTGCATCGGCACAGTACTTGCTCCTCGTAGGCGCCCTTGCAGCGTTGAGCCGGGGGGCCCATTCTCCGGGGCTGATCCTCGACTCCTACCTCCTGCGTTCCCTCGCCACCGGCGGCTGGGCGCCGAGCTTCACCGACTGCGCACGCTGCGGCGAACCCGGACCGCACTCGGCCTTCAATGCCGCCCTCGGCGGGATCGTGTGCAGTGCGTGCCGTCCGCCGGGATCGCCGGCACCCGCAGCGGAGACGGTGCGTCTGCTCGCCGCGCTCCTCTCGGGCGACTGGCCGACCGCGGACGCGTCGGAACCGATCCACCGGCGTGAGGCCGCGGGACTCGTCGCGGCCTACGCCCAATGGCACCTCGAACGCGCGGTAGGCTCGCTCAAGCTCGTGGAGCGGGAGCCTGCCCAGCCGTCCCGCCCAGCCCTTCCAGACCCCGGACGGTGACCACCCCGTGACACCCCTTCCCTCCCGTCGCGCCCGCACCGGACGCCCCACTCCGATTGCGCCGTACCCGCACCCGTCAGGAGCCACGGCTCCGAATATCCCTCGCGAGTTCGTACCCCGGCATGTTGCGATCGTCATGGACGGCAACGGCCGATGGGCCAACCAGCGCGGCCTGCCGCGGATCGAAGGGCACAAGGCAGGTGAACCCGCACTGCTGGACGTCATGGCCGGTGCGATCGAGCTGGGGATCGAGTACGTCTCGGTCTACGCGTTCTCCACCGAGAACTGGAAGCGCTCGCCTGAGGAGGTCCGCTTCCTCATGGGCTTCAACAAGGACGTCCTGCGGCGCCAGCGGAACACGCTCGACTCGTGGGGCGTTCGCATCCGCTGGGCCGGACGGCGACCCAAGCTGTGGACCTCGGTGATCCGCGAACTCGAGGAGGCCGAGGAGTACACGCGGGACAACACCGTATGCCACCTGACAATGTGCGTGAACTACGGTGGCCGGGCGGAGATCGCCGACGCCGTGGCGGCCATCGCACGGGAGGTCGAGGCCGGTCGCCTCAGCGCACGGAACGTGAACGAGAAGACGGTCCAGCGCTACCTCGACGAACCGGACCTCCCGGACGTTGACCTGTTCCTGCGCAGCTCGGGCGAACAGCGGCTGAGCAACTTCCTCCTGTGGCAGTCGGCCTATGCCGAGATGGTGTTCCTCGACACCCTCTGGCCGGACGTAGACCGCCGCACCCTCTGGGAGGCCGTGGAGATCTACGCCTCCCGCGACCGCCGCTACGGCGGTGCCGTGGACAAGGCCGACGCGGGCTAGGACTCCTGCCCGGCAGCCCGCACCTGGGCCACAGTCTGCGCCTCCACCCCCTCGAGCCAGCTGCCGAGTCTTCCATATGCCTCGTTCCGGACCGTCGGGGACGAGAGGAGCACGTCATGGAGGCCGCCCTCCACGAGCGCCTCGTCCAGATTCCGGCACAGCTCTGCCGCAGCGCGGCGCATCGGGGCGATCGCGAGGACGGCATCGCGCTCGCGCATCCTCTCCCGCCAGATGAGGCCCACATCGGAGGTGGTCGAGGCCAGGAGGAGCACCGGCAGTTCGAGGCGGGGACCGCCCCGAAGCGACCGCTGTGCCTCGAGGACCCCATGCAGCCACCCGACACGGATGGGGAAGGCATTCCGCGGGCGCATGTCCTCGCGGAGCTCCCACTCGCCGCCGGCCTCCTTGGCGACGGCGCGCCAGAAGTAGCCCCGAGAGGGCAGCAGGAGCCGCTGCCGCGGCCACCGCATGGATGCGGGGCGCAGCGCGGCCTCGAGCATCCGGCCCGCCGCAGCACCACCGTGGGCCACGAGCCACGGACTGCTCAGCACCACCGCGGCAAGACATTCGGGGGAGCGCTGCGCGTACAGTGCAGCGGCGAGGCCGCCGGTCGAGTGCCCCATGAGGACTGGGAGCACGCCGGTCTCCCGGCGGACGGCGTCGACGGCCGCACCGACGCTCTCGAGGTAGTGCTCCGCGGAGCCAACAAATCCGGGCATCTCGCCTGAGGCCAGACTGCGGCCGTGCTCCGGGAGGTCCAGGGCGTAGAACCGGTAGCCTCGCGCCGATGCGAAGTGGGCAAGCTCGAGGTTGAAGAAATAGTCGCTCCATCCATGGATGTAGAGCAGCGCGCCGCCGGCCGAGCCTCCGGAACCCGAGTCCGCCGAACCAGGAACCCCGGAACCGTCCACCGCACCGGCGAGCCGCTCGCCCGAGGCGGCGAGGCCGGCGTCGTGCGCAGTGGTCCGCTCCGGGCTCCTCTCCGCCCCGAAGCGGATCAGTGTGCCGAGCTCGCCGAAGTGCCCGCGCCCGAGCGGCGCCGACTCGACACCCAGACCCAGGAAGTCCGCGGACCAATCCAGCATGATGAATCCTCTCCCGCAGCGCACCGTCTCCGTGGCGCCTCTACTCACGAGGGTAGGGAGCGGCGCCCATGGGAGACTAGTGCCATGCGTTTCTACCCCCTCTTCTTCCGTGCTGCGTTCTCGTGGATGGACGCCGAACGCGCCCACCGGATCGGCTTCGGCGCCATCCGCGCCGTGCATGCGTGCGGGCTGGGCCGGGTCCTCGAGCGGCTCACGGCCCCCGCCGCCGAGCTGAAGACCGAGGCTTTCGGGCTCACCTTCCCCTCGCCCTTCGGGCTGGCCGCAGGGTTCGACAAGGAGGGGCGCGGCATCGAGGCGCTGGCCGAGCTGGGATTCGGCCACATCGAGGTCGGCACGATCACTGGGCAGGCGCAGCCCGGGAACCCCCGTCCGCGGCTCTTCCGACTCGTCGAGGACCGTGCCGTCGTGAACCGCATGGGCTTCAACAATGACGGCGCGGCGGCCGTCGCCCCACGCATTGCCGCCGCGCGGGCGGCCCTCGAGGACCGCTACGGGTCGGGCCGGCCGGTCATCGGTGTCAACATCGGCAAGACCAAGCTTGTCGAGCTCGAAGAGGCCGCGGACGACTACCGCATGAGCGCGCGCGAGCTCGCACCTGTCGCGGACTACCTCGTGGTCAATGTCAGTTCGCCGAACACCCCTGGCCTGCGCCTGCTCCAGAGTGTCGAGAGCCTCCGCCCGCTCCTCGAGGCGGTACGGGCGGAGTCCACGGCGGCGGCCGGCCGCCGCGTGCCGCTTCTCGTGAAGATCGCGCCGGACCTCTCCGACGAGGACGTTGACGACGTTGCGCGGCTCGCCCTTGAGCTGGAACTCGACGGGATCATCGCCACGAACACGACGATCGGGCGTGAGGGGCTCACGAGCCCGGCCGAGAAAGTCGAGGCTGCTGGGACGGGCGGGCTCTCGGGTGCCCCGCTCAAGGCTCGCTCGCTCGAGGTCCTCACGAGGCTCCGCGCCTCCGTGGGGGACCGTCTGGTCCTCGTGGCGGTCGGTGGCGTCGAAACGGCCGACGACGTGCTCGAGCGCCTCGAGGCCGGCGCCTCGCTCGTGCAGGGCTACACGGCGTTCCTCTATGAGGGTCCGTTCTGGGCCTCGCGCGTCAACCGCGGCCTCGCCGCTGCCCGACTCCGACTCGCCGCTGGGGCGCGCTGACGCGAAGCACCCCACACACGACGACGGCGCGGCACCCGGGTGGGTGTCGCGCCGTCGTGCGTCACAGACAGCCTCAACAGGTCCGAGGACCGCGGGAGGGAACCTCAGGAGGGCGTCTGGCCCCGCTTGACAAGGGCTTTCGGAAGGCGCAGGGGGCGGAACTGGAGGGCGCGCATGCTCGCGTACCAGACGGTGCCGCGCTCAACGTCGCCGAACTTCGCCACGAGCCTCTTCTTGAGCTGGCGCGAGAGCCAGAACGTGTCGGCGAAGACGAGGATGAACACCACCCAGAACGCACCGAGGATGAACACCTGCATCTGGGCGTCCTGGGGCACGATGAAGGAGATCACCACGAAGGCGAGGGCCGCGAACATGAGGTACTCGCCGATGTTCAAGCGCGAGTCCACGTAGTCGCGGGCAAACCGCTTCTGCGGGCCGCGATCCTTGAAGGGCAGATTCCGCTCGTCGCCCGTCTCGAGGGCACGGCGCACGCGCTGGCGCTCCTCGACGGCGGCCTGCCGTTCGGCGGCCTTGGAAGCCTTACGGTCGGTGGGGACGAGGGGACGCCTCCGGGCGGCCTGCTGGTCCTTGCGCCTCGGGGTGGGGGAACCCTTGCCCTGCAGGGGGACATTGGGCTCGATGGGCTCTCCGGGGCTCTCGGCCGCGGGTTCGTTCTTACGTCCAAACACGCACCAAGGATACCGGCCCGCGCCCGCCCCGGGGGCACGGACCATTGATGGGGCAGTGCGGCCCTTGTACTGTGAAGGCATGCCTTCACAAAGCCCCCAGCCTGTGTCCGACGCCGACATCTCGGCGCTCCGCGCCGCCGTTGCCTCGCGCCTCTCCGCGACGATTGCCGAGCTGTCCTCCCTGGTCGCCATACCCGGCATCGCGTGGCCGTCGTTCCCGCAGGAGGAACTCGAGCGGAGCGCTAGTTCCGCCCTGGAGCTTGTGCGGTCCGCGGGCATAGCGGATGCCGAGATCCTCAGGGCTCCCCGGCCCGACGGGACTCCTGGCGGTCCCGCGGTGGTGGCCCGCAAACCAGCGGCGCCCGGCCAGCCCACCGTACTCCTCTACGCGCACCACGACGTCCAGCCGCCCGGCGATCTGGCGCTGTGGGAGACCGAGCCGTTCGTCGCGACGGAGCGGGACGGTCGCCTGTACGGTCGGGGGAGCGCAGACGACAAGGCGGGACTCCTCGTACACCTCGCGGCGTTCCGAGCGGTCTCCGAGGTGCTGGGGGAGCGCTTCGGTATCGGAGTCACCCTGTTCATCGAGGGCGAGGAGGAGTTCGGCTCTCCGTCCTTCCGCGCCTTCCTCGAGGAGCACCGGAAGAAGCTCGCGGCAGACGTCATCGTCGTCGCCGATTCGAGCAACTGGGCGGTCGGGCAGCCCGCCCTCACGGCGAGCCTGCGCGGCCTTGCCGACGGCACGTTCGAAGTGGCGGTGCTGGGCCACTCCGTCCACTCCGGGGTGTTCGGCGGGCCGCTCCTCGATGCGCCCACCATCCTCGCCCGCCTCATCGCAACTCTGCACGACGATCACGGCAGCGTCGCCGTGGCGGGGCTCGTTGCCCACGATGACGCCGACGTCGACTACCCGGAGGACCAGTTCCGTCGCGACGCGTCCGTACTCGACGGCGTGCAGCTCGCAGGCACGGGCAGCATCGCCTCGCGGCTGTGGCTGAAGCCTGCGCTGTCGATCATTGGGATCGACGTGCCCTCAGTCGACGTGGCATCCAACACGATCCAGGCCCGCGCTCGCGCCAAGTTCAGCCTCCGGCTCGCGCCCGGCCAGGATCCCGACGCCGCGATGGACGCCCTGCGGCACCACCTCGAGGCGCACGTGCCCTTCGGGGCCCAGCTTGTCTTCACGCCCAAGGAGAAGGGGAACGCGTACCGGGCCGACATGGACTCGGCGGCGGCCCGGACCGTCCTGTGGGCGCTGGAGGAGTCCTGGGGAACGCCGCCCGTGCATTCGGGGATGGGCGGCTCCATACCCTTCATCGCCGACCTCAAGGAGGTCTTCCCCGGGGCCGACGTGCTCATCACGGGAGTTGAGGATCCAGACTCGAGGGCACACAGCGCCAATGAGTCCCTCCACCTCGGGGACTTCGAGAAGTGCATTGTGGCCGAGGCGCTGCTGCTGGCGGGCCTCCACAGGGCTCCTGCCACCGCCGTGTGACCCTTGGATGTGAGCCTCGCCGCAAGGGGTTGGCCACCCATGACGTGTCAGTCGTAGCATTGACTAAGGCCAAGAGGCCCGTCGGGTAATCCGCCGGGCACGAGAGAAGGTATGGAATGAGCACTTCAACCAACGAGACCGCCGAGGCGCTCGCCTCGCATGAGGTCCAGCTGACCGACGTCGCCGCAGGCAAGGTGCGCAGCCTCCTGGAGCAGGAGGGCCGAACCGATCTGCGCCTGCGGGTGTCGGTCCAGCCGGGCGGCTGCTCTGGCCTCATCTACCAGCTCTACTTCGACGAGCGACTCCTCGACGGCGATGCCGTGCGCGATTTCGACGGTGTGGAAGTCGTTGTCGACAAGATGAGCGTTCCGTATCTCGCGGGCGCGTCCATCGACTTCGAGGACACGATCTCGAAGCAGGGCTTCACGATCGACAACCCCAATGCACAGGGGTCCTGTGCATGTGGTGATTCCTTCCACTGAGCCACCCAGATTCGGCCGATGCGTGTCCGGGACATGTGGGATATTGGCCCGGGATAGTTGTAAGCTCTACACCGAGTAGTAAAACTATGTCGCCTGTGGCACACGCGGGGGCCCAAAATGCCTTGCTGTCATGGGAGAGAAGCACCAAGAGGAAGGGCCGTCTGTGAGGTCGCAGAACCGAACCAGCAGCCAGCGAACCCGCACCATTGTGGCCTCGGCAGTTGCCGTGGCCGGTGCGCTCGCTCTGTCTGGATGTTCATCCGAGGTCCAGCGAGGCTGGCTACCTACTGATAAGAACACCACGAGCAATACCCCGATCATCATGGACCTCTGGGTGAACTCGTGGATTGCGGTCGTCATCGTCGGCATCGTGACCTGGGGCCTCATGCTGTGGTGCATCGTGGCCTACCGTCGCCGCAAGGGCACCAAGGGCTTCCCGCGCCAGTTGAGCTACAACCTGCCGATCGAGATCTTCTACACGGCAATCCCGCTCTTCCTGGTCTTCACGTTCTTCTACTTCACGGACCGCGACCAGCGCGCCATCGACAATCCCAACACGAACCCTGACCTCACGGTCAACGTGGTGGGCAAGCAGTGGTCGTGGGACTTCAACTACAAGCAGGGCGGCATCGTCAAGGATGACGTGCACGAGTCCGGCGTCCAGGCCCAGCTCACGGGACAGGCGATCGACCTCAACACCCTCCCCACCCTGTACCTCCCGGTGAACAAGTCCGTCACGGTCGAGCTCACCTCCCGCGACGTCATCCACTCGTTCTGGGTCCCGGCCTTCCTCCAGAAGCGCGACATGATCCCGGGCAAGATGAACCACATGTACTTCACTCCGCAGAAGGAGGGCACGTACGACGGCAAGTGCGCCGAGCTCTGCGGTGAGTACCACTCCGAGATGCTGTTCCGCGTGAAGGTTGTTTCCGAGGCGGAGTTCCAGGCACACATGGCTGGCCTCGACAAGGGCCTGCTGGACACCAAATACGACCGCAACCCTAACCAGAACCAGAAGTAGGGGACCATGGCTACGTACACACAGTCGCCTTCAGCCGGCGCCCTGAGCGCGCCAGTGGTGCCGAAGTCCAAGGGACGCATTGTCGTCAACTGGATCACCTCCACAGACCACAAGACCATCGGGTACATGTACCTGATCGCCTCGTTCATCTTCTTCTGCGTCGGCGGCGTGATGGCACTGCTCATCCGCGCCGAGCTCTTCGAGCCCGGAATGCAGATCCTGCAGACCAAGGAGCAGTACAACCAGCTGTTCACGATGCACGGCACGATCATGCTGCTCATGTTCGCCACGCCGCTCTTCGCAGGCTTCGCGAACGTGATCATGCCGCTCCAGATCGGTGCTCCCGACGTCGCGTTCCCGCGCCTCAATGCGCTGGCCTTCTGGTTCTTCCTCTTCGGCTCGACGATCGCCACGGCTGGCTTCATCACCCCGCAGGGCGCGGCCTCCTTCGGATGGTTCGCCTACGCTCCACTGTCGAACACCACGTTCACGCCTGGCGTCGGTGGTGATCTGTGGGTCTTCGGGCTCGCGCTCTCCGGTTTCGGCACGATCCTCGGTGCGGTCAACTTCATCACGACCATCGTCTGCATGCGCGCCCCCGGCATGACCATGTGGCGCATGCCGATCTTCACGTGGAACACGCTGGTCACCGCGATCCTCGTCCTGATGGCGTTCCCGCCGCTCGCCGCCGCGCTGTTCGGGCTCGGCGCAGACCGTCGCTTCGGTGCCCACATCTTCGACCCGGAGAACGGCGGTGCCGTCCTCTGGCAGCACCTGTTCTGGTTCTTCGGCCACCCTGAGGTGTACATCATCGCCCTGCCGTTCTTCGGCATCGTCTCCGAGATCTTCCCGGTCTTCAGCCGCAAGCCGATCTTCGGCTACAAGGGCCTCGTCTTCGCGACGATTGCCATCGCCGCGCTGTCCGTGAGCGTGTGGGCCCACCACATGTACGTCACCGGTGCGGTCCTCCTCCCGTTCTTCTCCTTCATGACGATGCTCATCGCCGTTCCGACGGGTGTGAAGTTCTTCAACTGGATCGGCACGCTGTGGCGTGGCTCACTCACCTTTGAGACGCCCATGCTGTGGAGCATCGGGTTCCTCATCACCTTCCTGTTCGGTGGCCTGACGGGCATCATCCTCGCGTCGCCGCCGCTCGACTTCCACGTGTCGGACACTTACTTCGTCGTGGCCCACTTCCACTACGTGGTCTTCGGAACAGTTGTCTTCGCGATGTTCGCCGGCTTCTACTTCTGGTGGCCGAAGTGGACGGGCAAGATGCTCAATGAGCGCCTCGGCAAGATCCACTTCTGGCTTCTGCTCATCGGCTTCCACGGCACGTTCCTCATCCAGCACTGGCTGGGCGTCATGGGCATGCCCCGCCGCTACGCGGACTACCTGCCTCAGGACAACTTCACCTGGATGAACCAGTTCTCCACGATCTTCTCCTTCGTCCTCGGCGCCTCGATGATCCCGTTCTTCTGGAACGTGTACATCACTGCGCGTCACGGCAAGAAGGTCCTCGTGGACGACCCGTGGGGCTTTGGCGGATCGCTCGAGTGGGCCACGTCCTGCCCGCCGCCGCGCCACAACTTCACGTCGCTTCCGCGCATCCGCTCGGAGCGTCCGGCCCTTGACCTCCACCACCCCGAGTTGTCGACTGCCGGGGCCGTTCAGGCCGCCCATGCCTCTGCCTCGATCGCAGCCGACCGGAAGGAAATGCACTAGTGAAAGTCGAATCCCTGATCTTCGGGATCGTTGGCGTCTTCTTCCTGCCAGTTGCCATCGTGTACGGGTTTGTCACCGGATGGACCGAATGGGTGGGGGCGCTCGCTCTGCTCCTGTGCTTCGGCCTCGGCGTGATGATCAGCTCCTACCTCATGGTGACCGGCCGTCGAGTGGGCCTGCGCCCCGAGGACCGCGATGACGCTGAGGTCCACGAGGGCGCTGGAGAGCAGGGGCACTTCAGCCCCTGGAGCTGGTGGCCCATCGCCCTCGGCGCGGCGTGCGCCATCTCGTTCCTCGGCGTGGCGGTGGGATGGTGGATCCTCTTCATCGGTGCAGGCATCGCGATCGTGGCCCTCATCGGCTGGGTTTTCGAGTACAGCCGCGGCGACCACGCACACTGACGCACCAACGCACGAAGGCCGGTGGCCGGCATCCCATCTCGGGGTGCCGGCCACCGGCCTTCGTGCGTCGAGTACTGCGTCGGCAGGTTGGGGGAGCCCCACAGGCAGAGCGCGGCAGCATGTGTCAGGATTGAATCGCAAGCCACTGCCGCGCGGCCATCTTCAGAGGGCCACCGCAGCGCCACTCGAGGAGGACCGTGCATCACGCCGAGGCCATTGACGGCGAGCTGGATCGTGCGTCGAAGACCGCCATGTACGTCCAGCTCCGGGAGATCCTGCGGTCGCACATCACCACGAAGCTCACGCCCGGGGCGCCGTTGCCGTCCGAGCGAGACCTCTCGCTCCGGTTCGGTGTGGCCCGCATGACGGTTCGGCAGGCCATCGATGCCCTCGTCGCCGAAGGAGTCCTCGACCGCATCGTGGGCCTCGGCACTTTTGTGAGCAGGCCGAAGGTCGACCTCCAGATGAAGCTGACGTCCTACTCAGAGGAAATGCAGCGGCGGGGCATGGTCCCGGATGCTCGGGTACTGAGCTTCGAGGAGATCGGCGCCTCAGCCTACCTTGCGAGAGAGCTCCAGATTGATGAGGGTACGCCCGTGGTGCGCTTCCGGAGGCTCCTGTTGGCGGACAAGGAGCCCATGAGCGTCGATGAGAACTACATCGTTGCGCACCGCGTCCCGGGCTTCGTCGACGGCCCGCCGCCGGCATCCCTCTATCAAGTGCTCAGCGAGAAGTACGGCCTCGTGATGGAGTGGGGGGAGGACACCATCGAGGCGACCGCCGCGTCGCCGTCGACGGCTCGCCTCCTCAGCGTCGAGATGGGATCGCCCCTGCTCAAGATCCAACGGCATGCCTACGTCGCCAAGTCGGTCGTCGACTATTCGGTGTCCTATTACCGAGCCGACCGCTACAAGCTCTGGGTGCCCCTGCAACGGCCTGGGCTGCGGTCGCCCCGCAACTACTCGCCGAACCGATTTCAGGCGCCCTGAGCGCCGCCAGAAGCCGTTCAACGGCGGAAGAAAGAGGAGGACCCCCGCACCAGAGGGTGCGGGGGTCCTCCTCTTGTTTGGCTGAGCCAGCGTCAGCGACCGAGGCTCTTGGCCTCGTCGTGTGCCTCGATGGCCTCGTGGTGGCCGTGTGCGTGGGCCGCCTCCAGCTCTGCCGGAGTCGCGGGGGCAACACGATCCTCGAAGAACCACTGCGACAGCTTGGCGCGACGGCGCTCCTTGCGGTCGACGACGCCCTTGGCGTTGGGCTGAGCGGCCAGCACCGTGGGCGACTCGAAGCCGACCAGGCGATAGCGCTTGTACTCGTCGAGCGGAGCGTGAACCTCGATGAACTCACCGTGGGGGAGGCGGACGATCCGGCCCGTCTCGCGTCCATGGAGTGCGATCTCGCGGTCCTTGCGCTGCAGCGCGAGGGCAATGCGCTTCGTGACAACGAAGGCGATGATCGGCCCGACGAAGAACAGTGCCCGGAGCCAGTAGGTCACATCGTTCAGTGCCACGTGGAAGTGCGTGGCGATCAGGTCCGACGCGGCCGCTGCCCACATCACGCAGTAGAACGTGAATCCGGCCATGCCGATCGCCGTGCGGGTCGGCGCATTGCGTGGGCGGTCGAGAACATGGTGCTCGCGCTCGTCCTTCGTGATCCAGCGCTCGATCCACGGGTACGTGAAGAGCACCGTGAACACGATGCCCGCCGGGACGAGGGCCGGGAGCAGCACATTCAGCGTGAGCGTCTGCTGCCCAAAGATCACGAACTCGAAGTGCTGACGGTACCCGTCCAGCGAACCCAGAACGCCCGGCATGAGGCGCAGCGCGCCGTCAACCCAACCGATGTACCAGTCGGGCTGGGTGCCGGCGGACACGGGGGACGGGTCATACGGCCCGTAGTTCCAGATCGGGTTGATCGTGAAGAACGCTGCCATCGCCGCGATGATGCCGAAGACGATGAAGAAGAAGCCGCCTGCCTTAGCTGCGTAGACCGGGCCCAGCGGGTACCCCACGACGTTGCCGTCGTTGCGGCCGGGGCCAGGGTACTGCGTGTGCTTGTGGACCACCACGAACACGAGGTGGAGCGCAACGAACAGCAGGATCATCGCAGGCACGAGCAGTATGTGCAGCACATACAGTCGCCCGATGATCGCGTTGCCCGGGAACTCACCTCCGAAGAGGAACATCGAGATCCACGTGCCGATGATCGGAATCGACTTGATGACGCCGTCGATAATGCGCAGGCCGTTGCCCGACAGGAGGTCATCCGGGAGCGAGTAGCCCGTGAAGCCGGCGGCCATGCCCAGGATGAGCAGGACGCCGCCGATGACCCAGTTCATCTCGCGCGGCTTGCGGAATGCTCCGGTGAAGAACACGCGCAGCATGTGCACGCTCATTGCTGCAACGAAGAGGAGCGCGGCCCAGTGGTGGACCTGGCGCATGAACAGGCCGCCACGGACCTCGAACGAGATATGCAGCGAGGACTGGTAGGCGACCGACATCTCCATGCCGCGCAGCGGCACATAGGCCCCGTCGTAGTGCGTCTCCGCCATCGATGGGTCGAAGAAGAACGTCAGGAACGTTCCCGACATCAGCAGGATGACGAAGCTGTACAGCGCAACTTCGCCGAACATGAAGGACCAATGGTCGGGGAAGACCTTGCGTCCGAATTCGCGGAGGACCGAGGACGTGCCAGTGCGCTGGTCGACGAAGTCCGCGATGCGGCCGACCTTGGTCGGCGGCTGGTAGGTGGGGGCCGTAGTGCCGCTCACGAGTACTCACGCTCCCAGTAGCTAGGTCCAACAGATTCGTGGAAGTCCGAGGTAGCCACGAGGTAGCCTTCGGCGTCGACCTCGATCGGCAGCTGGGGCAGCGGGCGGCTTGCCGGACCGAAGATGACTGCGCACTCGTGCGTGAGGTCGAAGGTCGACTGGTGGCACGGGCACAGCAGGTGGTGCGTCTGCTGCTCGTAGAGGGCCACAGGGCAGCCGACGTGGGTGCAGATCTTGGAGTAGGCAACGATGCCGTTGTAGCTCCAGGTCTCACGCCCGGCGGAGATATGGAGATCAGCCGGATTGAGGCGCATGAGGAGGACGACGGACTTCGCCTTCTCGTTGAGCTTGCCCTCGGTGAGGTCGTTGAGACCCTCGGGGATCACGTGGAACGCAGAGCCGATCGTCACGTCCGAGGCCTTGATGGGGGTGCCATCAGGGTCGCGGGTGAGGCGGATCTTCTTTCCGTCCTTCGGCGCCCACATCGTGTGGCGGAGCCTATCGCCCGCATTGGGCCCGAGGTCACCGAAGACCGCGAGCGCCGGGAGCGGGGCGAGCGCCATCGCACCGATGAGGGTGTTCCGGATGAGGGGGCGGCGCTTGATCCCCGTCTCCTCGATGATGTCGTCAACGATCTTGACGGCTGCGGCGCGGTCCTCTTCGGAACGCACCGGGTGGCGCGACTCGGACACCTCGTGGTCCGGCATGAGGGCCTTCGCCCAGTGAACGATGCCGGTGCCGATGCCCAGCATGGCGAACGCTGTACCGACACCGAGCAGGATGTTCTGCAGGCGGATGGTCGAGATCGTCGAATCGCTGCCCAGGTCAATGGCGAAGTACGAGACGAGGAACACGACAGTGCCGATCACCGAGACGATGAACAGAATCGTGACCTGGCGCTCAGCACGCTTCGCAGCCCTGGGGTCGGTGTCGGCCAGACGGAGACGATGCGGTGGGAGTCCTGGATCCGCAAACTTCTCTGTCTGACCAGCCGTAGCTACGGCGCCGCCACTCTGGGGAGAACCGTCACTATGGTTGCCCATATTTCCCCTCATCCTTCCTGGCCCCCGGTCCGGGGACCATGTTCAAAACGTTGCCGCCACATGGACGGCCCAAACTGCGCTGCGCTGTGGCGTCAGGACGTGCGGGACGTCAGCCAGATCGTGAACGCGATGATGATTCCGAGTCCGGCCACCCACACGAACAGCCCCTCGGAGACCGGGCCGAGCGAGCCGAGATCGGCACCGCCGGGAGAGCCCTGCGACTCGATGGTCGTGAGGAACGTGATGATGTCGCGCTTGCCCTCGGGGGAGATGTTGGCGTCCGAGAACACCGGCATGTTCTGCGGGCCGGTCGCCATGGCCTCGTAGATGTGCTTCGACGTCACGCCAGCGAGTGACGGAGCGAACTTGCCCCGCGTCAGCGCGCCACCGGCAGCGGCGGCGTTGTGGCACATGGCGCAGTTGACACGGAAGAGCTCGCCACCGTGGGTTGCGTCACCCTTGCCGTCGAGCATGGCCTCGTCGGGCAGCGCCGGGCCGGGGCCGATCGATGCGACGTACGCGGCGAGCTGCTTGGTCTGGTCATCGCTGAACTGGACCGGCTTCTTCTGCGCCTGCGGGCCGTTCATCTGCATCGGCATGCGGCCGGTGCCGACCTGGAAGTCCACCGCCGCGGCGCCGACACCCACGAGCGACGGGCCGGCAGCGGTGCCTGATGCCCCCATCCCGTGGCAGGTCGCACAGTTCGCAACAAAGAGCTTCTGGCCCTCGCTGACATCTGATGCGGAGAAGCTGGTATCGGCCTTGGCCTTATTGGCCGTGCTGATCATGGCGTACATGCCGCCAGTCAGCAGCAGCCCCATGACCAGCAGTGCGATGACTGCCAGCGGATGACGCCGCTTCTGCGAGAGTGCCTTCACGAATCCGTTCCTATCCGTATCCTGCCGCCGCCGCGGGGGGCGCGGTCCGAGATCTGCTGCTGTGGTACGCGCTACTTGAGCACGTAGATGACCAGGAAGAGCCCGATCCATACGACGTCCACGAAGTGCCAGTAGTACGAGGTGACGATGGCCGCCGTGGCTTCGTAATGGCCGAAGCGCTTGGCCGCGTAGGCACGGCCGATGATGAAGAGGAACGCGATCAGGCCGCCCATCACGTGGAGCCCGTGGAAGCCGGTGGTGATGTAGAAGGCGGAGCCGTAGGCGTTGGCGTCGAGCGTGACATGCTCCGACACGAGCATCGAGTACTCGGTGGACTGGCCGGCCACGAAGAACGCCCCCATGAGGAAGGTCAGCATGAACCACTCGGTCATGCCCCAGCGGACGAATGCGAAGACGCCGCCCGATCGACGGGGCTGGAGCCGCTCCGCGGCGAAGACGCCCATCTGGCACGTGAAGGAGCTCGCCACGAGGACGATCGTGTTCACGAGGGCGAAGGGGAAGTTGAGCTTGGATGTCTCCTCGGACCAGAGGTCGCTCGAGGCGGCCCGCAGGGAGAAGTACATGGCAAAGAGCCCGGCAAAGAACATCAGCTCACTGGACAGCCACACCACGGTCCCGACCGAGACCATGTTGGGGCGATTCAGCGTGGGATGTGCCGGGGTTGTCGGGGCATGAGTCGCTGTCGTCACAAGGACATTATGTCTACAAACCCCGGGTTCGCCCAACGCGAACCGCCCCTTCTGGGAACTTTTTCTACAAACCCTCGAAAACACGCGGATCCGTTAGCATCAACGAGTGACTACCGAGGCTTCAGGCAGCGAATCTGCCGATCTGGAATCGTCTGAGCGTGAATCTGCGCACGTGCCGACGCCTACGTGGCGCTCGCTCATCGGAACGCTCGTGGCGGGACGCGACCTGAGTCAGGCCGAGACCGCGTGGGCGATGGACACCATCATGGCCGGAGACGCGACCGACGTCCAGATCGCGGGCTTCCTCGTTGGCCTCAAGGCCAAGGGTGAGACGGTAGAGGAGCTGGCGGGTCTGGTCAAGGGCATGGTCGCCCGTGCCACGCCGATCACCATCTCGGGGGAGAAGCTCGACATCGTCGGCACTGGCGGCGACCAGCAGAACACCGTCAACATCTCCAGCACCGCAGCCCTCGTGATGGCCGGGGCCGGGGCGAAGGTCGTCAAGCACGGCAACCGCGCGGCGTCGTCCTCATCAGGCTCCGCTGACGTCCTCGAGGCACTCGGCGTCCGTCTGGACATGGGCGTCGATCGAGTCGCGGAAGCCGCCGAGGAGTGCGGCATCACGTTCTGCTTCGCCCAGGTCTTCCACCCGTCGTTCCGCTACACGGCGGTTCCCCGCAAGCAGCTCGCGATCCCTACAGCCTTCAATATCCTCGGCCCGCTCACGAACCCGGCGAACGTGCAGGCCTCCGCAGTCGGTGCCGCCGATGCACGGATGGCCCCCCTCATCGCGGGCGTCTTGGCCGAGCGCGGCAGCCGAGGGCTCGTCTTCCGCGGCGACGACGGGCTGGACGAACTCACCATCACGACGACGTCACACGTCTGGGAGGTCAGGGACGGCGCCGTCGCGGAGTCAGTGCTCGACCCAGAGGACCTCGGCATTCCGCGCGCAACCCTCGATGACCTCCGGGGCGGCGACGCCGCACACAACGCAGAAGTCGTGCGGCGCACCCTCGCCGGCGAACGCGGCCCGGTGCGCGACGCTGTCGTGCTCAACGCTGCGGCCGGCCTCGTTGCGTACGACATCAACGCCGAGGGCCCCCTTCTCAGCCGCCTCGCCGCCGCGAAGCAGCGCGCCGAGGAGTCGATCGACTCGGGAGCAGCCGCCCGTGCACTCGAGGCTTGGGTCGCCTTCACGCGCGGCTGACGGGATGCTCGACGCCACACCGAAGGGGGCCGGACCGCTGCACAGCGGTCCGGCACCCTTCGTCGGTGAGCTCAGGTGAGGCCGAGGGAGAACGCAGCGTCGAGGTCGTGCCGGGAATAGGCGCGGAACGCGATGTGAGTGGTCGTCTCGACGACGCCCTCCACCTTTGAGAGACGGTCAGCGACGACGTCGGCGAGGTCCTCGTGCTGGCGGACCCGCGCGACGGCGATGAGGTCCCACTCGCCGGTGACGGAGTAGACCTCGCTGATCCCAGGAATGGCGGAGATCTCCTCAGCCGCCTCGGGAATCCTCTTCGAGTCCGTCTTGATGAAGACGAATGCCGTGATCATGGTCCTCCATTCGACAAGGGGGCGTTCCCTTCCACCAGCCTAGCGGTCGGCGCTCGTGCGGCGGGCCGCACGGATCCCGAGGACCGCGGCGCGCCATCCCACGAGGAACACACCAAGGGTGCCGAGCGCAACGAGGAGGAACGGCGTCGCCATACCACCGCCCGTCGCCCAGCGCAGGAGCATGCCGATCAGGTAGCTGCCGAGCCACGCCGAGATACCCGCGGGCCACACGCTCAGCGGTCGGCGCCAGAGGCGCACGGCGGCCCATGCCGCGGCGAGGCCGACGACGAACGGCCATGCCGTGGCCAGGACGCCCAGCACAGGGCTGTCAAGGTTGTGGGTCGCTCGGCCGGTGGCGGCGAACGCGAGGACGACGATGAGGTCGGCGACGGCTGCAATGGCAGCCGTGCGCGGGAGATCGGGTTCCGAGGACTGCATTCCTCCACCCTACGGTGCTACGATCTACGCTCGCGTCCCCAGGACTCGAGGGGCGGGCTGTCGAAGAACCCGGGCTCTGTTCGTCCAGTAGGCGAGGGGCCACTGGGGCCCCCAAGTCACAGGAGGCGAGAACCATGCCGCAGTACCTGATCAGCATGTACCAGCCCGACGGCGTCGTGCCACCGCCAGAATTCCTCGCGCCCGTCATGGCGAAGCTCGGCGAGCTCACCGAGGATCTCAAGGCCGCCGGTGCTTTCGTCTTCGGCAATGGGCTCGCGGACGCTGGCGGGTCCACCGTGCTGCGCGCCGAAGGGGGAGAGGTCCTCATCACCGACGGACCCTACCTTGAAGGCAAGGAGCATCTGGGCGGATTCGACATCATCGACGCGCCGGATCTCGACGCGGCGCTCGTGTGGGCCCGCCGATTCGCCGAAATCACGGGTCTCCCGATCGAGGTCCGGGCCTTCGCTGGCCTCCCTGGATGATCGGCTGCCCGTGATGCGTGACGCCGTCGCGGCCGTATTCCGGGAGGAATACGGCCGTGCGGTGTCGATTCTCCTGCGGACCACGGGCGATCTCGGCCTCGCCGAGGACGCCGTTCAGGAAGCGTTCGCCGTTGCGGCCGAGCGTTGGCCCGCTGATGGCCTGCCCGAGCAGCCCGGCGCGTGGATCATCACGACGGCGCGCCGCCGCGCCGTCGACCGATTCCGGCGCGAAGCCGCGCGCGGCCCGAAAGAGGCCGAGGCGTCACTGCTGCGCGCCGGCGGCACGCCAGAGGCGGGGTCCGACGACGACGTCTTCGGCGACGACCGCCTCAAGCTGCTGTTCGCGTGCTGTCATCCCGCCCTCGGGATGCCAGCCCGGGTGGCCCTTGCGCTGAGGGTGCTGGGCGGGCTCACGACGGCGCAGATCGCCGCTGCCTTCCTCGTCGCCGAGCCGACCATGGGCCAGCGGATTTCCCGTGCCAAGGCCAAGATCCGGGACGCCGGGATCCCGTTCCGCATTCCCGGAGCGGCCGAGCTGCCCGAGCGGCTCGCGGGAGTGCTCGCCGTCGTCTACCTCATCTATAACGAGGGCTACTCGGCGGGACTGGGCGACCCCGCGGAGCGCACAGGCCTGTGCGCTGAGGCGCTGCGGCTCGCGCGGACGATGGTGCTCCTCGCGCCCGAGGAGCCCGAGGCGGAGGGACTGCTCGCCCTCATCCTGTTCTCCGAGTCTCGCCGCGCCGCTCGCTCCGCCGCGGGCGGGATCCTGGTCCCGCTGGCCGAGCAGGACCGCGGCGCGTGGGACCGCGAGTTCATGACCGAGGCACAGGTCCTCGTACGGCGATGCCTCGTCCGCGGCCGTCTGGGACCATATCAGCTCCAGGCGGCGATCCAGGCGGTGCATAGTGGAGCGCGCCGCCCCGAGGAGACCGACTGGCGCCGCATCGTCAGGCTCTACGGGCTGTTGGCCGAGGTGGCGCCCGGGCCCGTCGTCGAGCTCAATCGGGCCGTAGCCGTCGCGGAGGTCGAGGGCCCGTTGGCCGCTCTCGCGATCGTCGATGGTCTTGATTTGGGCGGCTACCACGTCTTCCACGCGGTGCGCGCGGATCTCCTGCGCCGGCTCGGCAGGGCGGACGACGCCGCGCAGGAGTACCGCTCGGCGCTCCGGCTCGCGCCGGGGGCGGGGGAGCGAGCCCTGCTCTCGCTGAGGCTCGCGCAGCTGGGCCAGGCGAAGGACTGACCGACGGGCGGAGCGCCGGCCCGTCGCCGCCACCAGCACCGAGCCGGGCTGCAGGACAAGGAACTAGTGCTCGAATCCGATGAGCCAGTGCAGCCCGTACTTGTCGACCACTTGACCGTCGGAGGCACCCCAGGGACGCGAACGGAGGTCGTCAACGACGCGTCCGCCCTCGGAGAGCCGTGCAAACCAGCCCGTGAGCGTCTCCGCGTCCGACGCCCCTAGCAGACTGAACATGATGCCCTCGCAGTGCGGGCTTGGCGCAGTGCCATCGGCATCGGCGCCGAACAGTTGCACCGGGCCACTCAGGATGCCGTGGGCGACGGCCTCGAGCGGTTCATCAGCGGATCCGAAGTCCGCGCGCGTATGGAGCGTGAGGTCGCCGCCGAACACGTCCCGGTAGAACTCGAGTGCTTCACGGGCCGTACCGGGAAAGGAGACATAGGGCGTGGGCGACGTCGGCATGCGGCTCAGCCTATCGAACCGTCTTCCCAGGCGCCGCGGGCGGTCTCTGCGCGGCGGACTCGGGCCAGGAGCCCGACGTAGGTGAGGTCGAACGCCGAGCACAGCAAGCCCAATGCAGAGGATGAATTGCGAGGGGGAGAGGGTCCCGAATTGGCCGGTGGGCGCCAGGGTGCCGAGCCATTTGGCGACCGCGATGCCGAGCGACTGCCCGCGGGCGCCGCGCGCCGACAGACAGGCCCGGACGCGTCGAGGTGCAGCAGAGCGGTCGGAATCGAACAGGTTCTCACACCGGCCGGGGACCGCCTAGTTGACATAACTGACCAGGGCCGAGGCCATCTGGGCATACCGAGAGCCCGAAAAAGGCGAGAGGTTCCTCTGGAGAAATGTGCCGCCTCTCGCGCGGTGGCGCCGGGAGCTCCTGGCGCTCTCGCCTGGCCGGGGATATGCCGGGCAAAGGCAGGGGAGCCCCCTCTCCGGATTACTTGACATAATGTCGATTATCGGCGGTTAACCAACGGGGGTTCCGTCTGATGCGAGAGCTCCCTTCCCGGCGCGATTCCAGCGTCTTCGCAGGTCACCTGCCGATGGTGCAGGTGTCCCGACCCGTGCGAGGCGTCTGGAGCTTGCCCAGTCGGCTGTAGGAGGTGCGGTAGCCTTCGGGAAGTCGGAATGAGGGGCCGTCTCTGTGCCGCCATGCCGCCTCAGAGACCTGTACGGACTCAATCCCCTAGGCGTCCAGACTGGCCCAGCAGAAACTGGGTGCGTGTTACGAGCCACGGATCTGCGGGGTGCGGTGGTCGCCGTCACGTTCTATGCATCCGCCATCGCGGTGTTCGTGACGAGGCTGTCGGGCGCTTCGCGCATCGGTCATTGGATCGGGTACTTCGAGTTCGTCCTCGCGATCCCGCTCCTGTATCTGCTTGCCTCGGCCCCGGCCCTGAATCGGCCTTGGCTGTACTACGTCCAGATCGCGCTCATGCTGGCCTGGCTCCTGGTCGAGGCGCTGCTTGACTACGTCCTCAAGATTGACTTCCGTAAGACGCGGTGGATGGTCATCGGCTACGTCACCCTCTTCTTCGCCGCCACGGGAGGGATGCTCGGCCTAGCAAGGAACGCCGGTCTCGGCTGGATCATCGCGGCCGGCATCCTCTTCCTCACGATGGCAGTCCTGGCCTTCGTGCAGCGCGCGGTGACGGGCCGATAGGTCCTGGGGTCTATCGCCTCTGCCAGCAGTACGGGAAGGGGACGCCCCGGCACCCCCGCAAGGCGAATGGCGCCTGCGCCCTGCGGGACTGCTTCGGGAGTACGCCCCTCTGGAGCCGGCTCCGGACTACCTGTCGCAGGCAGGCCGCCGCGCCGGCTCTTCCGCACCGATCACGCGCGGACGTACTTCGCGAGGTGCTCCCCCGTCAGCGTCGCCCGCCCAGCCACGAGACCCGCCGGCGTGCCCTCGAAGACGACCCGACCGCCGTCGTGCCCGGCCCCTGGCCCGAGGTCGATGATCCAGTCCGCGTGCGCCATGACGGCCTGGTTATGCTCAATGACAATGACGGACTTGCCCGAGTCCACGAGCCGATCGAGGAGGCCCAGAAGCTGCTCGACATCGGCCAGATGGAGACCAGTGGTGGGCTCGTCGAGGACATAGATGCCGCCCCTCTCCCCCATCTGCGTCGCGAGCTTGAGGCGCTGCCGCTCTCCGCCCGAGAGAGTCGTGAGGGGCTGGCCGAGCGCGAGGTAGCCGAGGCCGACGTCGGCCATTCTCGCAAGGATCCTGTGCGCCCCGGGGATCGCCGACTCGTCCTCGGCGAAGAAGGCCGCGGCCTCGGTGACCGGCATCGCGAGGACCTCTGCAATGTCGCGCCCGTTGAGCCGGTACTCGAGGACCGCCGGCTGGTAGCGCTTGCCCTCGCACTCCTCGCACGGGGTGGACACCGTGTCCATGAACCCAAGCTCGGTGTAGATCACGCCTGCGCCGTTGCACACCGGGCACGCGCCCTCGGAGTTCGCGCTGAACAGTGCGGGCTTGACGCTGTTCGCCTTCGCGAACGCCTTGCGGACCGGTTCGAGGAGCCCGGAGTACGTCGCCGGGTTGCTGCGGCGCGAGCCCTTGATGGCGCCCTGGTCGATCACGACGACGTCCTGCCGCGGCGCCACCGACCCGTGGATCAGGGAGCTCTTCCCCGAGCCAGCCACGCCCGTGACGACCGTCAGGACGCCGAGCGGGATATCGACGTCGACCTCCTTGAGGTTGTTCGCCGACGCGCCGCGCACCTCGAGGGAGCCCTTCGGGCTGCGCACGCTGCCCTTGAGACGGGCCCGGTCGTCGAGGTGCCGTCCTGTGAGGGTGCCGCTCCCCCGCAGTGCCTCCACCGTGCCCTCAAAGCAGATCATCCCGCCTCCCGTGCCGGCCCCGGGGCCGAGGTCGACGACGTGGTCAGCGATCGCGATCGCCTCCGGCTTGTGCTCGACGACGAGGACCGTGTTCCCTTTGTCCCGCAGCCGGAGGAGCAACTCGTTCATGCGCTGGATGTCGTGCGGGTGGAGGCCGATCGTCGGCTCGTCGAAGACGTACGTGACATCCGTGAGGGACGAGCCGAGGTGCCGGATCATCTTGGTCCGCTGCGCCTCGCCGCCCGAGAGCGTGCCGGACGCGCGATCGAGGGACAGGTATCCGAGTCCGATGCCCACGAACGAATCGAGTAGATGCTGGAGCCCGCCCACGAGCGGGCCAACGGAGGGCTCGTCGAGGCCGCGGACCCACCCCGCGAGGTCGCTGATCTGCATCGCGCACACGTCGGCGATGCTCACTCCCCTGATCTTCGACGAGCGGGCGGGCGCGGCGAGCCGTGTCCCACCGCACTCGGGACACGACTGGAACGTGATCGCTCGCTCCACGAAGGCGCGGATGTGGGGCTGCATCGCCTCCTTGTCCTTGGACAGCATCGACTTCTGGATCTTCGGGATGAGGCCCTCGTAGGTGAGGTTGATGCCCTCGACCTTGATCTTGGTCGGCTCCCTGAACAGGAGGTCGTTCAGCTCCCTCTCCGTGAACTCGCCGATCGGCTTGTCCATGTCGAAGTATCCCGAGCCGGCGAAGATCCGCCCATACCAGCCGTCCATGCTGTAGCCGGGGACCAGAAGCGCACCCCCGGCGAGGGACTTGGTGGCGTCATACAGTGCCGTGAAGTCGAAGTCGCTGACCGAGCCTGTGCCCTCGCACCGGGGACACATGCCGCCCGTGATGCTGAAGGAGCGCTTCTCGGTCTTGCCGGACGCGGTCCTGATCGACCCGGCGCCGCTGACGGACGGCACGTTGAACGAAAAAGCCTGGGGCGAGCCGATGTGCGGCTGGCCCAGGCGGCTGAAGAGCATCCGCAGCATCGCGTTCGCGTCCGTGACGGTGCCCACCGTCGAGCGCACGTTCGCTCCCATGCGCTCCTGGTCCACGATGATCGCCGTCGTGAGCCCCTCGAGCAGGTCGACGTCGGGGCGGGCCATGGTCGGCATGAAGCCCTGGACGAACGTCGAGTAGGTCTCATTGATCATCCGCTGCGACTCGGCCGCGATGGTGGCGAACACGAGCGAGCTCTTGCCCGAGCCGGAGACCCCGGTGAAGACGGTCAGGCGCCTCTTCGGGAGCTCGAGGCTCACGTCCTTGAGGTTGTTCTCGCGAGCACCCTGGATGCGGATCACATCATGGCTGTCGGCAGCATGCATGGCGCCCAGTCTAGGCGGGGCCGACTATCCGAGCCCGTGGGCTGCCGCGTACCCGCCGAGGTCGTCTCGGGCCAACGCCGCTGCGACCTCGGCGATCCCCGCGTCGTCCGGCACTACAATCGACTGCCCGTCCGCAGAGGTGCCGGTGCCCGCCGTCGGCAGCGTGAAGAAGACGTCCGCTGCCGGATCGATCCCGCGCAGGCCGTAGCCGAGTGCCGCGATCCCGGTGGCATCGAGGCCTGGATCCGTGATCACGTACGGCGAAGCGAGGGCGACGGCGCCCATCGCCTCGGCCGGTCCGCGCACCCGGCCGGTGGTCAGCAGCTGTGCCACGAGGGAACGGACGAACGCCTGCTGGTCGCGCACACGCTGGTAGTCGCCGTCGGCGAAGGCGTAGCGCTCGCGTACGAATTCGAGCGCGGCCTGCCCATCCAGATGATTCAAGCCCTGGGCGAAGGCGTGGTGCGTGTCGAACGTGGCCGTGAACGCGAGCGGGACGTTGACGTCGACGCCGCCGAGCGCGTCGGTGATGGCCTTGAACCCGTCGAAGTCGAGCATCGCGTAATGGTCGATCCGGGTCGAAAGCATTGCAGCGACCGTGTCCGCTGCGAGCCTCGGGCCGCCCAGAGCCAGTGCGGCATTGACCTTCGCCTGGCCGTGCCCGGCGATCGTGACCCATGTGTCGCGCATGATCGAGATGCCGAAGACCCGGGAGCGGTCGGCGGGGACGTGGATCAGCATGATCATGTCCGAGCGCTGGTCGACGACCCCGCCACCGGCTTCCTGGCGGGCCACGGCATCGCGGGCGTTCCCTCGGATGTCACTGCCCAGGACGAGGATGTTCATGGCCCCGGACGCCAGTGGGGGAAGTGTCGCCGACGGGCTGGAGGAAACCGTCTCGCTGGCCGACGCGGTTGGCGTGGGACTCGGGCTTCCCGCGGGCGGCGTGGCCCGCGGTGACATGAGCAGGAAGGTTGCCACTACGGCCCCGACCACCACCACGAGAACGACGGCGGCGAGCAGCACGCGCGAGCGGACCCTGCGCCGTCGTGCGCCGCCATCCCCCGCTGGACCGGCCATGGGGCAACCCTGCGCCCACTCGCCAGCCCAGGGAAGTGCCTTTGGACCCGCCCCTCACAGGAACGAGCGCAAAGACAGAGGGCGCCGCCCCAGCAAAGCTGGAGCGGCGCCCTGGAAAGCTGTTGGTGCGTCCGGTCAGGCGAGGTCGCCGACGTGGACCGTGAAGACGTCGGGGCCGCTGCGGGTCACCTTGACGTGGTCGCGGTGGGCGCCGGCCTTGGCCGACACGTGGGAGATGGCCTCTTCGAGAGCGTGGTCCACGGTGGCGGGATCCCAGATCTTGAGGGACACGGAGTGGGAGTCAACGGTCATGAGTCACATGCTTTCTCTGATGTCAGGATCGTCACCCTGGCAGTCTCCTCCTTGAGCCTGCCCGACTATCGTACCTAGACCGGTACGGATATTGCCTCTTTTGTGACGGAGTCCACAGCTCGGCAGGGTGAAACGGCACGGGGCCCGAAGCGGGCGCCGACTGGACCGGTCTAGAACCTAGCGGTGACGCCTCGTCCAGTCGAGCAGCCGCTCCAGCGGCCACGTCGTGACGATCCGCTCGGCAGGCACGCCATTCGCCTCGGCCCGTGCGGCGCCGTAGCGGAGGAAGTCGAGCTGGCCCGGCGCGTGGGCGTCGCTGTCGATGCTGAAGAGACAGCCGGCGTCGAGCGCGATCTGGATGAGCCGGTCGGGCGGGTCTTGCCGCTCAGGCCGGGAGTTGATCTCCACCGCGACTCCCGCCTCAGCGCAGGCCGCGAAGACCTGTGCTGCGTCGAACTGTGATTCGGGCCGCGTGCCCCGTGAACCCTGCACGAGGCGACCGGTGCAGTGACCGAGCACGTCCGTGTGCGGGTCGTCGACGGCGGAGAGCATGCGCCGCGTCATCGGTCCCGACTCCGCCCGCAGCTTCGAGTGGACGCTGGCAACCACGACGTCGAGCCGCCCGAGCATCTCGCGCGTCTGGTCCAGGCTCCCGTCTTCGAGGATGTCGACCTCGATGCCCGTCAGCAGCCTGAAGCCGTCACCGAGCGCCTCGTTCGCCTCGGCTACGGCGTCGAGCTGGAGTGCGAGCCGCTCGGCGTCGAGCCCGTGCGCGATCGTGAGGCTCGGCGAATGGTCGGTCAGGGCCTGGTAGTCGCGACCCAGCCATCGCGCGGCCTGGGCCATCTCGTCCAGCGGTGCGCCGCCGTCGGACCAGTCGCTGTGCGCGTGCAGGTCACCCTTCAAGAGCGCATGGAGCTCCCCGCCTCCGTCGGCGAGCGGCGCTTCGGCACGGGCCCGCAGCTCGCGCAGGTACTCGGGCACCACGCCGTCGACCGTCTCGCGCACCACAGCGAAGGTGCGGTCGCCGATTCCCTTGACCCGCTTGAGACGGCCGTCGCGGGCGCGTGCCGCGACGTCGTCGGGCGCCATCCCCGCCACGATCCCGGCGGCGGTGCGGAAGGCTCGCACACGGTACCCCTCCGCTTGCTCGCGCTCGAGCCAGAACGCGATCTCGCGGAGCGCCTCGGCCGGGTCCATCGCTAGCCTTCGGGGGCGACAACGGCAACGGCGGCGTCGGCGGTCCCGGTGGTGGCCGCGTCCCGGGGCGCACGACCTCGCGGCCTCATCCAGGAGGGCATCGGCACCGTCAGGACGGCGAGGCACGCGACGATGAGCGCCATCCCGGCCCATCCCGCGGGTGGAAGCCTCTCCCCCACCACGAGGACGGCGAGCACGGCGGCAACGACCGGTTCGGCGAGCGACACCGTTGTCGCAGTGCTCGCAGACACGCGGCTGAGGCCCCAGCCGAACAGGACATAGCCGAGGAACATGGGGACGAGGGCGAGGTAGGCACCCACACCGATATGGGTCCATGACGTGAGGAAGGCGCCTCCGGTCAGGGCGAGCACCACGAGGAGTCCTACGGCGGCGACGCCGAACGTCGCCCCCACCGCCGCGCGGGACGTCACCCCGGCGCGCATGATCCGGTGGCTCGTGAAGGAGTAGAGCGCGTAGGAGGCGGCGGCCACGGCCCCGAGTGCCACGCCGGCAACAGTCTGCTCAGGGGCGGCCGCTCCGGACTCCGCTCCTCCCGGCACCGCGCCGCGCGCTAGACAGAGCACGGCTGCGCCCGCGATGCCCAGGAGGGCGCCGCCGACCCAGCGCGCCGAAAGCCGCCGCCCGTCGACCATGCGCTCGAGCAGAGCGGCTGCGATGGGCGCGCCGGCGATGGACACGGCGGTGCCCACGGCGACTCCGGCGAGCCGCATGGACGTGTAGAAGGCAAGCGCGTACACGAGCACCGCGACGCCCCCGAGAGCGACGAGCGGCCAAGAACGCACGAGCGAACCGCGCTGCCGCACGATCTGCCGGCCCGCCGTGGCTGCCAGCAGGAGGCCGCCGAAGCCCATGGACGCGGCACCGATCGCGAGCGGAGTCACCGCGGGCGCGAGCGCGGACGCGGTTCCGGTGGTTCCCCAGAGCACCGAGGCTCCCAGCACGCACGCGACGCCGAGGCCGTGGTCGCGGCGAGGGTCGGTCATGGCATCCTCCAGTCCTTCACCGGACCTTGCCCCGCGGCAGGCCTTGGGCACGTCGGTCCGGGGGCACCAGCCTACGCTGCGATGACGGCGGACGTCGCGAGGACGTTGCCTTTCGCGTCGAGCGCCTGGACGGCCACGTGGCCGGCCGCTGCGACGGCCGCGGTGGTCTCGAAACCGCGCTTCTTGACGACGGCCGCCTCGGCGAGCGCCTCGGCGTCGTTGCCCGCGAGGAATCTCCAGCTCGCCACTTCGGTGGCGCCGTTCCAGCTCGCAAAGGCCTGCATGGTCGAACCGTTGCCCTGCACGACGGCGACGTCCGGCGGAGTCGTCGGCGTTGCGCTCCAGGCATGCCGGTAGGCGCGGTAGCAGCCGCCGCCGATCCCGGTGGCTTCGGAGACCGCGGTCCCGTCCGCGGCGAACTCGGTCGCGGCCGGATCGGATCCCCATCCGACCACGTAGTGGCCGTTGTCGAGGAACTGGACATTGCCCATGGCGTTCCCGCGGTGGCCGCCCCGCTCGAGGGCCAGCTTGAGGGTGACCGTCCGGGCGGCCTCGTCGACGTTAAGGAGGAGCCCGCGGGAGGTTCCCGTGGTGCCGTCCTTGTAGTGGTTGTCGAACATGCTGACGACCCCGCCGGACCGCTGGCGCACGTCATGCTGCCAGGCGAATGCCGCGTCCGCTGGAATCGTGAAGTCGCTCCTGGACCCCCCAAGCCGCCACACGATGTCCCCGCCCTGCCCGACGAGATAGGCGGTGTGGGTGTGGCGCGCCGAGACGAGGTAACCGTCGGGTCGGCGGTCCACGGAGTTGATGTGGAAGGGATCGAACGCCTTGTCTGAGGTCGTGCCGTTCGCGGCGGCGTCGTCCGAGGGCTTGACGAACGATTCCGAGAGGGGGATGTGGGCCGACGCGGTCCAGTCGAACAGGAGCGCACCCGTGGGGATGTCTACCTCTTGGACGTGGCAGTCGTACATGTAGCCCGAGGCGGGGCCGCCCACCGAGGACAGGTCCGCCTTGACCGTGGGATACGAGGTCATGAGTGCGGTGCCGGCCTGAGTGAGGGTGAACTCGTGGAGGTCGGCCTTGAGGCCGGCGCCCGCGGAGAGCTGGGCGACGGTCCTGTACGCGGTGTCCTTAATGACGCCAATGCCTTCTCCATGGCCGCCGATCCCCTTGCCGCTCCAGTAGGTCAGGACGGGCTGTCCCCGATAGGTCTGCACGCGGAGGTCGGTGACTCCCGCGCCCGTCGGCTCCATCCACACAGGGGCGCCCGTGTTATCCATGATGAGGCCGTTGGTCCCGTGCCCCATGGGCCCCGTGAACAGGAGGCCTGCTGCGGTGGAGGCGTCGGTCCAGACACTCACGTGCGGCGCGGTGAGCTTGGTGCTCGTGAACGTCCGATCTGCAATCCCGGTAGTGCCTGCCGACGCGGACGCGGACGCCGACGGCGTGGGGGTCGAAGCAGCGGCCGCGCTCGGCGGCAGCGGGAAGATGCTCGAACGTGCAACTCCTGCCCCGGCGACGGCGCCGACGACGGCGAGTCCAGCACCCTGGATGAAGTGGCGACGGCTGACCTTGATCATGCCTCCCACGGTAGGAACGGCATCTATGACCTTGAGTGCGCCCAGCTGTGATCCAGCTGAGGATGCGGTCACCCTCAGCCGGTTTCCAGACTTGGTTCCGAGCGATCAGGCCACCACGAGCGCTCCGGCGAGACCCACCGCAGCCACCGCGAGGGTTGAGCCGGCGGCGAGCGCGAACGTCCGTCCGCCCCGGGCAACGATTGAACGGATCCGCACGCCCGCTCCCAGCCCGAGCATCGCCGTCGTGAGCAGGAAGGTCTGCAGGCCCGAGGTCGCTCCGAGCACCGCGGGGGGCACAGGAACAAGGGTGCGGACAACCACGAGCGCGATGAACCCGAGCACGAAGATCGGCACGAGGGGTGGCCGCTCGCCGCTTTCCGTGCCTTTCTTCCGCATCTGCCACGACAGGGCGGCGGCGACGGGCGCGAGCATGAGCACCCGCGCGAGCTTGACGGTCACCGCGATGGCCAGCGCTCCTCCGCCGAGGAGCCCACCTGTGGCGACGACCTGGGCAACCTCGTGCACGCTCGCGCCGGCCCACACCGCCCCGGTGCGGACGTCGAGCCCGAGGAGCCCTGCGAGGAGGGGGACGGTGGGGATCATGAGCGTTCCGAAGAGGACCACAAGGGCGACGGCGGTGACCGTCTCCTCCTCATCGGCCTCGACGACCGATTCGACGCCGGCAACGGCCGCCGCCCCGCAGATCGAGAAGCCGCAGGCCACGAGCAGCGCCTGGCGGCGCGGCACCTGCAGGAGCCGTCCGAGCAGCAGCGTCACGGCGATGCCCGTTACCACCACAAGGACAGCGAGCGCCGGGATTCCCCACCCGAGATCCGCGAGGTCCCGCAGCGAGAGCTGCAGGCCGAGCACCACGATGCCGAGTCGGAGCGGGACCCGTCCCGCGACGGCGAGGCCTGCGCCGAGGCTCGCCGGCAGGAGCCCCAGATTGCGCGCTGCGATGCCGAGGACGATCGCGACGAGCAGCGGGCTCAGCCCAGGGACGGCTGTGCCTGCGGCAACGGCGGCGCCGGCCCCCACTACGGCGACTGCGAGGCCCGGCAGGACTCGGCCGGCGCGGGACGTCCCGCGCGTTTCGGGAGGGGTCACGGGACGTACGGATGCCATGGTTCCATGGTCTCGGCGCACACGCGGGGCCAGTAGACGGCAATCGGGCATGTACCCCATATGCTGACGATATGACCGTACGTGACTGGGACCTTCGGCATTACCGCTTCCTTGCTGCCCTCGCGGCCGAGGGGAGCATTGGCGGGGCGGCCCGGACCACGGGTATGGCCCAGCCGAACGCGTCGCGGCTGCTCGACCAGATGGAGCGATCCGCAGGATTCCCCCTCGCACGGCGCACGCCGAGGGGCACCATGCTCACGGACCGCGGTCGGGTTGTAGCGGGACTCGCGGCCGAGGTGGCCGAGGCCGCGGAGAGCGTGGCCCGCTCGGTGCAGGCCCTCGAGGGAGGGCGCGGGGCGCTCCACCTCTGCGCCTCCCTCACGGTCGCTGAGCACCTCATGCCCGGGTGGCTCGCCACCGCGCAGCAGCGCCTTGCCGGCGTCACCACGACCCTCGACGTCGGCAACTCCGACGAGGTCTTCGACCGCCTGCGCACGGGCGCCGCGGACCTGGGCTTCGTCGAGGGCCCCACCGTCCAGACGGGCTTCCGGTACCTCGAGGTGGGGCGTGACGAGCTCGTCGTCGTCGTGCGCCCCGACCACGCCTGGGCGCACGACGGCGGGGTCTCGCCACAGGCGGTCGCCAGGGCCGGGCTCGTGGTGCGGGAGCCGGGTTCCGGCACGCGGCAGACCGCCGACCTCGCCCTCGCGCCTTTCGGCGCCGGCGACCGGTTCGAGGTGGGCAGCAATGCGGCCCTCGCGGCCAGCGTCGCCGCCGGGCTCGGCCCCGGCGTCGTGAGCCGCCTCGCAGTCCAGATGGCCATCCGCGCCGGCCGCCTCGTCGAGGTGCCGACTCCGGGCCTTCGGCTCGGACGCGTGCTGCGTGCGGTGTGGCGCGCGGGGAGCCCCCTCGAGCCTGCCGCGCAGGAGTTCCTCGGCATCGCGGTGGCCGTACCCTAAGGGCATGTCCCCTGCCACGACCCCTGCACGCACGCTCGGCGTGCTTGCACTGGCTGGCGCCCTCTGCCTCGGAGGATGCTCTGTCACTGCGGCCCCGAAGCAGGCGTCGAACCCGCCAGCGTCCACATCCCCGTCCTCGGCTTCTCTCCCCCTCGCCGCCGCGGTGGACCAGTTCCGGGACGGCTACGCGAGCGGGACCATCGTCCTCCAGCTCACGGACACGGGCGGCGCGCCCTTCACCGTGGTGCGTGCCGAACTCGACGATCCGCGCTTCGCCGGCGGAACCGTCTGGACCGGTTCCACGGACTTCACCACGGGCCAGACGACGAGCCTTCCTGCCGTTGCCGCAGCGCCGCGGTGCTCGGGGCCCGGCGGAACAGCATCGGCTGGGATCGCGGACCCGTCGCCCGACGGCGCACCCTCCGTCGTCGTGCGCCTCGCCGACGGCACGGGGGCCCGTGTGGCGGCCACCGATCCGCACGGCGTGCTGGCCCGGATCCATACGGAAGGGTGTTTCGCCGCAGCGGTGGCCTCCGTCGCGGCCCTGCGCCTCGACGATGAGCTCACACCGGGGCCGACGAATGGAACGGCCGTCCTGACGCTCCGCGTCGAGCCGATCCCGGTCGCGACCCCTCCCCACTCCGTCAGCGCGCTCACGCTCTCGTCGGTCGGCGGGACCACGCTGCTGGACGAGGATCCGGCCCAGCCGTGGCCACGCGGCGTCGTGCTCGCGCCGGGGAAGACGGTCCGTCTCGCGGTGCGTCCCGCCCGCTGCGATCCGCACGCAGTCGCCGAGGACAAGGTGGGCACCTTAGTTCCGCTCACCGTTGCGATGGGCGGCGCCTCCGGCGTCGTCAAGGTGGCGGCCGCGACGGCACTGCGCGCGGCGATCTACGCGTTCGTCGCCTCGGCGTGCGGCTGGTCTGCCGGCTGAGGCCCGACCGGTCAGACGGCGAGACCGGGAACACCACGCAGACCGCGCGGGGCACCCTAGGCTTGGCCTATGAGTTCCGCATCCTCATCGTCCGTATCCGCGGCGGCACCCGCGAGCGACTGGTCTGCCGCGCGCATCGCCGAAGCCGCCGCCGAGATCGTTGCCGGGGAGCAGTTGCCCGCGATCGTCCAGGCCGGACACCCCGTCCTGCGGACCCGTGCCGTGGCGTTCGATGGCCAGCTCGACGCCGAACTGCTGGATGCGCTCCTGACCATCATGCGCCGCACGATGCACGAGGCACCGGGCGTCGGCCTCGCAGCGCCCCAGATCGGCCTGCCGCTGCGGCTCGCGGTACTCGAAGACACATGGGCCGCAGACGAGGAGATCGCGCACACCCGCAGCCGGGAGCCGCTGCCGTTCGTCGCGATGGTCAACCCGGCCTACATCCCAGTCGGAGACGGGCGAGCAGAGTTCTTCGAGGGCTGCCTCTCGGTGCGCGGCTACACCGCCGTGGTGCGCAGGCCCGACCGGGTGGAGGCACGCTGGTCCGCCCCGGACGGAGCGGCCAGGGCCGCGGAGTTCCGCGGCTGGCAGGCCCGGATTGTCCAGCACGAGACCGACCATCTCGGCGGAACCCTGTACCTCGACAAGGCCGAGGCGCGCTCCCTGTGCGCGAACGAGGAGTACTCGGCCCGGTGGGCCCAGTCCACACCCGAACATGCCGCCCGCGCCCTGGGCTTCTGAGCCGAGGCGCCCTAGCGGAGGTACTGCCCGAACCACCGGAGGATGTGCTCGAAGCGTGCCTTCCGATGGTGCGGCGTGCCGGAGCGGGACATCTCATGGTTCTCGCCCGGAAAGACGAGCAGTTCGGCGTCGACGCCACCGAGTCTGAGAGCCGTGTAGTACCGCTGCGCCTGCTCGATCGGGCAGCGCCAGTCTTCCTCGGAGTGGACCACGAGCGTTGGCGTGCGCACGTCGCCGACGTGCGCCATGGGGCTCTGCCTCTCCATCGCCGCGGGGTCCCAGCCGGTGTACTCGCCGGGGAAGAACCACCCGATATCGCTCGAGCCCACGAAGCTGAGCGGATCCAGGAACCCGCGCTCGACAATCGCCGCCTTGAACCGGTGGTCGTGGGCGATCGTCCAGGCCGTGAGGTATCCGCCGTACGAGCCGCCGAGGATCCCGAGCCGGCCTGCATCGAGCAGGGGGAACGCGGCAAGCGCGGAGTCGAGGAAGCCGAGCACATCCTCGAGGTCCACGGTGCCCATGCGGCCCTTGATGGCACGGGCGTGGTCCTCGCCGTAGCCTGCTGCGCCGCGCGGGTTGCACATGACGACGCCGTACCCGGCGCCCGCGTAGACCTGCGCCTCGTCGAACCACGCGCCCGTGTACTGGGCGAAGGGTCCGCCGTGGATCATGAGGAGCGCAGGATGCGGCCCCTCCCCTGCGGGCAGCACCACCCAGCCGTGCACGTCGCTGCCGTCGGCACTCGTGCCGGTGAACTCCCTGGGCGCGAGCGGGGCGCCGGCGCTGCGCAGCGGCGCGTTGAGATCGGTGATCTTCACGGGGCCTCGGCCTTCGGCGAGCCGATAGAGCTCGCCCGGCCCCTCGGCGTCGCCCGCTGAGAGCACGACGGCGCCCCCGGCCTCGCCGATGCCGGTCACCACGAGCGGGGCCCCAGTCAGTTCCTCGCGGCGTCCCTGGGCGTTGAAGGCCAGCAGCTGCACGGAACCGCGTGTGCGGCTCAGGACGAGCGCCCGGCCGTCGGACGCGACGCGCAGGGCACCCGGGGCCTCGCCCAGGTCGTCGCCGTCGGGCGTGAGCCGCACCGTCGCGCCGTCGTGCGGGGTGTGCCAGAAGAGGTGCGAGGGCCGCCCGATGAAGTCGGTGCCCGAGTCCCCGAGGGAGGAGGCGACCACGAAGACGCCGGAGCCGTCGGCCGCCTCGGCGACCGACAGCACTGAGGCGGCCGCGGCGGATGGGAGATCCAGCGCCTCACTCGGGCCTCCACCCACCGGGGTGCGGACGGCCCGCCGGACCAGGGTGTCGACCGCCGAGGGGTCGAAGCCCGAGACCGTGTAGATCCAGGCCCCGTCGGCGCTGAACCCCGGTTCCGCGTGGTCCACGGTGCCGTCCGTGAGCTCGCGCGACTCGGGCAGACCTGTCTCCGGCGCGGGACTTTCGGACTTCCCGGCGCCGGCGGTCTCGGCCGCGGCGGCCCGCCCTCGCGCGGCCACAAACGGCTCGGCGTCCAACCGCGGCACCTCGAGGACGAACAGCCGCGTGCGCTGGTCGCCCGTGTACCCGACACCGTTCATCCGGTAGTTCAGGTCTCGGATGAGACGGGGGTCCTCGGCACCGGGACGGACGCCCTCGGTGGATCCGTACCGCCCGGGCTCGGGCACGCGCGCGGTGTAGGCGATCAGCGCGCCGTCGTGCGAGAAGGCGAACTGCGAGACGCCGAGCGGGGCGTCTGTGAGGAGGCGAGCCTCGCCCCCGCGGGCATCGACGACCGCGAGCTGCGGCCGGCCCTCCGGCTCGGCCCGCAGGAACGCGAGGACATGGCCGTCGGGCGAGTACGCCGGAGCGGTGTCCCGGAATCCGCGCGTCAGCAGGCGGGCCTCGCCGCCGTCGAGCGGCACTTCCCAGACCTGGCCAACGGCACTGTCGGCTCGGAAGTCAGGGCGCGTCACGGCTACTGCGCAGCGGTCCGCGGCGGGATGCACGGCGGGGGTAGACAGGGAACGGATGAGGTCCACGTGTGCGGGAAGCATGAAAGGGATCCTATGCATTCGCACGCCGATACGATGGGAGCCGTGCTCACCGACGCCCTGGACCTCCTGATCTGCCCCCACTGCGGCACCGACTGGGACCCTGAGGCGAGCGGGCCGCGGACGCTCGTGTGCGCCGAGGGGCACCGGTACGACGCCGCGCGGCAGGGCTACGTCAGCTTCCTCACGGGCCGCGGGACCGGGTTTACCCCCGATACCGCCGCGATGGTCGCGGCGCGGGATCGGTTCCTCACGGCTGGCCACTACGCGCCCATCGCGGAGGCCCTCGCCGAGGCATGCGGTCCGCTCCGCGAGGACGCCGCCCTCCTCGACGCGGGCGCGGGAACGGGCTACTACCTGGCCGCCGTGCTGGGCCTACGGGGCACGGCGGCGGTCGGTACCGCGGCAGTCGGGGCCGCGGCAGTCGGGGCCGCGGCAGTCGGCAGCGCGGACGCGCGACGGCGCCGCGCCGTTGCGCTCGACCTCTCGCCCCACGCGCTGCGCCGGGCCGCCAGGCTGCCGGGTGTCGCCGCCATCGTGTGGGATCTGTGGCGTCCCCTCCCGCTCGCGGCCGCAAGCGTAGACGGCGTTCTGGACGTCTTCTCTCCGCGGAACCTGCCTGAGTTCGCGCGGGTCACCAGACGTGGTGGGCTCCTGTGCGTGGTCACGCCGCTGCCCGGGCACCTCGCCGAGCTCCGAGAGAGGCTGCCTCTCCTCAGCGTCCCGGAGGGGAAGGCCGAGGCCCTCGAGCACACGGCGTCGAACGACTACGAGCCGGTCTCCCGGGTACCCCTCGAATTCCCCCTCGCCCTGTCCCCCGGCGCCGCGGCAGACCTCGTCCAGATGGGCCCGGCAGGCCACCACACGGACCGCGGGGAGCTCGAGCGGCTCGTCGGCGGCGAGACGCTCAATGCCACGGCCGCGGTCGAGCTCAGCGTTCTCCGACGACGCTGATCCCCGCCTGCTCGGAAACGCCCGCTGCAGGGCGGGACAGCGCCGGGGCTGAGCCGGTGTCGACGGCGAGCTCGACGCGCAGCACCCGCATGGCGACTTGGATGAGCGGGCCGATCCCGAACGCGAAGACGGCAGTGCCGATCCCCACCGTGCCGCCGAGCAGCCAGCCGACGAGCACCACCGTGAGCTCGATTGCCGATCGCACCACCCAGACGGCCTGGCCTGTGCGGGCGACGAGGCCCGTCATGAGCCCATCCCTCGGACCCGGGCCGAGTCCTGCCCCGATGTACAGGGCGGACGCCACCGCGAGGAGCGCGAGCCCGCCGCCTAGTGCGGTGGCCTGCCATGCGAGGTCATGGGCCGCGGGGGTCCACGCGAGCCCCAGATCCGCGAAGACGCCGATCAGCAGCGTGTTCGAGAGGGTGCCCCAACCGGGTCGCTGACGGATCGGGATCCAGAAGAGGAGCACGACGACGCTGACCACCACCGTCGTGGTGCCGAAGCTCAGCCCGCTCACCCGGGCCACACCCTGGGAGAGCACATCCCAGGGGGACGCTCCGAGGCCCGAGCGCAGCAGCATCGCGATCGCCAGGCCGTAGAGGAACAGGCCGGCGTAGAGACGGACGAGCCGGACGGATAGGCGGCGGCTGACGAGGAAGGACTTCATGCGGTCCATCCTGACGTCAATTGGCCTCGTTCAATAGAGCCAATTCGGATACGGTGGCCTCATGGCCAGCATCACATCCCAGCGCCTCGACGCAATCCTCGGCTCCTGGGCCGGACGGGGACCCGCCTACTCCGAACTGGCTGAACGGCTTCGGCTCCTCGCCCTCGATGGCCGCCTTCCCGACGGGACGCGCCTCCCCGCCGAGCGCGATCTTGCCCGTACGCTCGGGCTGTCCCGAACCACAGTTGCGGCCGCCTATGCCCGCCTGCGCGAGCTCGGATGCCTCGACAGCGTGCGGGGATCCGGCAGTTACATCGCCCTCCCGGCTCCTCCGCCCGTCGCGGCCCCGGACGAGACAGGGATCCTCGACCTTACGAAGGCAGCCATGCCCGCGGCGAGCATCGTGGGTGAATGCATCGGCCGTGCAGTCGAGTCGCTGGGCCCCGAACTCGCGCGGTCCGGCTACGAGATCCTCGGCCTTCCGCGCCTCCGGATCGCCGTCGCAGAGCACTTCACCCGCCGCGGCCTGCCCACCGAACCGGATCAGATCATGATCACGAACGGGGTCCAGCACGCGATCGCCCTCCTCGTGCGGGCGGTCGTGTCCCCGGGCGACCGGGCCGCCGTCGAACAGCCCACGTATCCCCACGCCATGGATGCCCTTCTCGCGGCGAAGGCCCGGCTCGTCCCGCTCCCTGTGAGCCCCGAGGGCTGGGACCTCGACGCCGCCGCAGCTGCCTTCCGCGCGGCCTCGCCCGTCCTGGCCTACGTCATGCCGGACTTCCACAACCCCACCGGCGCGAGCCTCGATACGGCGGGGCGCGAGCGCCTCGCACGGCTCGCAGGACAGCACCGGATGCTCCTCGTCGCGGACGAGACCACTGCGCTGCTGGACATCGCCAGGGGCCCGCGCCCGCCGCTCGCGGCCTTCGCAGGATCGACCGTGACGCTGGGGGGCCTGTCCAAGCTCGCGTGGGGCGGACTCCGGGTTGGCTGGATCCGGGCGCCCCGTACGCTCGTGGGCAGGCTCGCACAGGCGCGCACCGGGCTCGATCTCGGCACACCCGTACTCGAGCAGCTCATCGGCGCCGAGCTGCTCGCACACGAGGACCTCCTCGTCGCCGAGCGCCGGGCCTGGCTGGGCGAAGGCCTCGCCGCGCTCACCACCGCACTCTCCACGCACCTCCCGGAGTGGACGGTGCCGGTGCCCGACGGGGGCATGGCAGTCTGGGCGGACTGCTCGCCGCACTCGTCCTCACGCCTCGTCATGGCGTCGAGGGCCCATGGCGTCGCGCTGACCGCGGGTCCGCGCTTCGGCGTCGACGGCGCCTTCGAGCACCGGCTGCGACTGCCGTTCACTGCCCGCCCCGACGAGCTTCGCGCCGCCGTCGAAGCGCTCGCCCAAGCAGCGGGCGATACCTCCACCGGGCCCGCGGCGGCACCCCTCGTGGCCGTCTGAGGTTTCGCCAGGAGGGGTGCCGCTACTGGCGTCATGGAGGGGTGCCCCCTCCCGCGGCAGCGGTTGCACAACCGCAACCGCCGTGACAGGTACGGGCGGCGTGAGCTGGGCTACTGTGGGAGCAGGAGTCCGCTGCGTCAGGAGGGACGGGATGGACTGGTTCGAACACAACGCCTGGATGGTATGGCTCGTGCTGGCACTCGTGCTGGGCGGGATCGAGATGCTCAGCCTCAGCCTCGTCTTCGTCATGCTCTCCGGCGGCGCGCTCGCGGCTCTCGTGACGGCGCTCCTCGGGGGACCTGCATGGCTCCAAGGGCTCGTCTTCGCCCTCGTATCGGTCGCGATGATCGCCTTCGTCCGTCCGGTCGCGGGCAAGCACATGCGCCCCGGCATCGAGGACGCCCGCACGAATGTCGACCGTCTTCTGGGTGCGTCGGCCACCGTCGTCGAACCCGTCGACGCTGGACGCGGCCTCGTCAAGATCGGCGGGGACGTGTGGACCGCGCGCGCCGAGAGCGGCGAATTCCTTCCCGGCGACGTGGTGAAGGTCGTTGCGATCGACGGCGCAACCGCAGTCGTAGCCCCCAGCGGCACCATCTCGCCGTACAGAAGCTAGCCCACCTGCAGCAAGCACTCCACCCACAACAAGCACTAGGGGGAAGTCCATGGACGCCGGAAGCATCCTTCTGTTCGTCGTCGTCATCGTCATCGTCCTGTTCGTCGCCACCGTCCTCGTCCGCTCGGTGAGGATCATCCCGCAGGCGCGCGCCGGCGTCGTCGAACGGCTCGGCAAGTACCAGCGGACGCTCAACCCGGGCCTGACCATCCTCATCCCGTTCGTGGACCGGCTCCTGCCGCTCCTCGATCTCCGCGAGCAGGTCGTGTCCTTCCCGCCGCAGCCCGTCATCACCTCAGACAACCTCGTCGTCTCCATCGACACGGTCGTGTACTTCCAGGTCACGGACGCGCGCGCGGCCACGTATGAGATCGCCAACTACATCCAGGCGGTCGAGCAGCTCACCATCACGACGCTCCGCAACGTCGTCGGCGGCCTCAACCTCGAAGAGGCGCTGACCTCGCGCGACCAGATCAACGGCCAGCTCCGGGGCGTCCTCGACGAGGCAACCGGCCGCTGGGGACTGCGTGTCTCGCGCGTCGAGCTCAAGGCCATTGAGCCGCCGCACTCGATCCAGGACTCGATGGAGAAGCAGATGCGGGCTGAGCGTGACCGACGCGCCCTGATCCTGACCGCGGAGGGCACCAAGCAGTCGGCCATCCTCACCGCCGAGGGCGAGCGGCAGGCCCAGATCCTCAAGGCCGAGGGGCAGGCGAAGGCCGCCGTCCTGAGGGCTGATGGCGAGTCGCAGGCCATCCAGAAGGTCTTCGAGGCCATCCACCGAGGCGACCCGGACCCGAAGCTGCTCGCGTACCAGTACCTCCAGACGCTCCCCAAGATCGCCGAAGGCACCTCGAACAAGCTCTGGATCATCCCGAGCGAGGTGGGCGAGGCCCTCAAGGGCATCGGCGGCGTGATCGGCAACGTCGGGCAGGGCGGCGCGGGACAGGGCCAGACGGTCGGCGCTTCGGCAGAGCGCGCCGAGGCGGGCGCCACGGTCGCCCTCACCGGTTCTGAGCCCAACAGCCTCGAGGCAGACGCGCGGGCCTTCGAGGAGGAGGCGGCGCGCCGCTCGGAGCTCGACGCCGAGGCGGAGCGCATCCTGCAGCACCATGCCGGGGTCACGAATCTGGGCGGAGCCGCCGACATCCCCGACGTCGACGTGCCGGATCTCGAGATCCCACCGCTGCAGGACCCCCCGAGGGACCAGGGTCCCGCCTGACGAGCGCGGCGCGGCCGGGGCCGCCTATAATGGAAGGTCGGTTGACCGGACATCCGTGACGCGGCCGCGGGAACACCGCGTCCGGGGCACGCGTTGGCATATGCGTCGGACTCGTGTCCGCGTCCGGCAGAACGTGAGGGAGTAAAGATGAGCGACCGCAGCCTGCGCGGCATGCGCCTTGGTGCACAGTCCATGGAGACGGAGGCGGGTGTCGAGCCTGCACCCCGCCAGCGCGTCGAGTACCGGACCGAGGACGGCGAGCAGGTGTTCGTGATGTTCTCCTCCGAGGCCGAGATCCCGCCGGTCTGGAGTTCGAAGACCGGCAAGGAGGCGTTCCTCGTCGACGGCGAGAAGCCCACGGACTCCAACGAGAAGGCCGTCCGCACCCATTGGGACATGCTCCTGGAGCGCCGCTCGATCCCCGAGCTCGAGCAGATCCTCGCCGACCGCCTCGAGGTCCTGCGCAGCAAGCGCGGCGAGCGCACCAGCTGAGGCCAGCGCGCTGACAGACGCGAAGGGCGGGAACCGTTGAGGTTCCCGCCCTTCGCGTCTGTCGAGCGCGCTGTGTCTAGCGCTGTGCGCGGTGCGTCAGCTGGCGCCAGCGATCTTCGAGCCCCCACCTCGTCACGTTGACCATGGCCTCGACTACGATGTTGCCGCTCATCTTGGAGGTGCCGAGCTCACGCTCGACGAAGGTCACGGGCACCTCGACGACCTTGAGCCCCATCTTGGCCACGCGCCATGCCAGATCCACCTGGAAGCCGTAGCCCTTGGACTCGATCGAGTCGAAGTCGAGCTTCTCCAGCGTCGTGCGGCGGAACGCCCGGTAGCCTGCAGTGATGTCGCGCAGCTTCAGCCCCAGCATGAGCCGGGCGTAGGTGCTGCCCGTGCGGGAGATGAGCTGGCGGTAGAACGGCCAGTTGACCACCGAACCGCCCTTGACCCAGCGCGAGCCGATCACAAGGTCCGCACCGTCCTCGACGGCCGCGAGGAGGCCGGGGAGCTGCTCCGGACGGTGGGAGCCGTCGGCATCCATTTCAACGACCACGTCGTAGTCGCGCTCTAGGGCCCAGCGGAAGCCCGCGATGTACGCGGCGCCGAGGCCTTCCTTGCCCTTGCGGTGCATCACGTGGACCTGGGGGTCCTCCGCAGCGATCCGGTCCGCGAGGGCGCCGGTCCCGTCGGGGCTGTTGTCATCCGCCACGAGCACGTCCGACGCCGGCACGGCAGACCGCAGGCGGCCGAGGGTCTTGGGCAGCGAATCGAGCTCGTTGTACGTCGGGATGATCGTGAGGATGCGCACGAAGGGCCTTTCGGGGCTTTGGTCAAAGCGCGCCTCAGAGGCGCGAATGCCCATTATAGCCAGCCAAGGAGTAGACCCGCCGCGCCGGGACATGAAGGCCGGCGGGCCCGTACGCCTTCGGGCCAGTCACGCGAGGCCGGCAGCTGGTCGGTCCCCCGGACTGTTTTCTACTGACGCACGGGCCTGCCCTGATGCCTTGATCCCCCAAGGTGCTGGGCGAACCGGGCCTCCCGCGGGCTCTCACAGCCCGATGTCCACGATCCTACGGCGTCAGACACAGGTGTCAACCACTCGTTCATCTGGGGTTTCTCCAGTCTGCCCAGATGGGAGCGCGAGCGGCGGGCGGCGACCAAAAAAGCCCTATTCCACGGGGAATTGTTCGCTGCGGAAGAGCAATCGCCCCTCATGGACGGTCTCGAGGCACTCGGGAAGGCTCTCCGTGTCGAGGGCGGGCAGGAGGGGCGTCCGGGCCCGGGGATCGGTGCTCCAGGCCTGGACGCGCTCGTCGGCCACCTGCACCATGAGCTCGTCCGCGCGCCACACCGCGAAGCTGGCCGGCGCCCCGGGCACGAGCTGCCCCATGAGCGGGTTCGGATGCTTGACGGCCCTCCAGCCAGCCCGTGTGTGCCCGAGGAACGCCGCGCGGGCCGATATGCGCTGGGCGGGATCCGAATGCGTCAGGCACGCCCGCACGCTCGCCCACGGGGACTGCGCGCAGACGGGTGAGTCCGATCCGAAGGCGAGCGGCACTCCGGCCGAGGAGAAGCGGAGGAACGGGTTCATGCCGGCATGCCGCGCCCCGAGGCGCTTCTCATAGAGTCCTCCGGGTCCGCCCCACGTCGCGTCGAAGAGAGGCTGGGCGCTGACCGTCACCCCGTACTCCGCCAACGCAGCCGCGTCGGCATCGCTGGCCATCTCGACGTGCTCGAGTCGATGCCCCGCCGCACGCACGGCGGCCGTGCCGACCTGGTCGGCGGCCCGCCGTAGTCCTTCGAGCGCGAGCTGCAGGCCGGCGTCGCCAATCACGTGGAAGCCGCCCTGCACCCCGATCTCGGACACCGCCGCAAGGTGCGCGGCGATCTCGGACGCACCCAGGAACGCGCGGCCGCGACTTCCGGGAGCGTCTGCGTAGTCCTCGCTGAGCCGCGCCGTGCGGCTCCCGATCGAGCCGTCGATGTTGAGATCGCCTGCGAGGCCACGGACCGGAACGCCGAGGCCGTCGAGAACGGAGCGGGCTTCCTCGGCCGTCCCGACCGCCTGCCCCCAATATGCGAAGACCTCGGGGCCGTCCGCTGGGTCGCGTCCGAGAAGGAGCTGGAGGTCCCTCAGGCCCGCCAGCCGGGGGCTCGCCTGCTCAACGAGCGCTACGTACCCGCGCGACGCCGCGTGGGAAAGGGCCCGGGAGTGGGCGGCGACGATCTCGTCGTCGTCCACGGGCCGTGTTGCCTCCAGCGCCGCGTACAGCGCATCGCCCACCACCCGCGCACCGTCGGTGCCCGCGGCGGCGCCGATGCCGGCGGCCTCGAGGACGGCGGGCGAGACGAGGGCCGAGTGGGCGTCCACTCGCTCGAGGATCGCCCTACGACCGCCGGCCGCCCGGCCGACCTCCGCGGCGTCTGGGAGCGCAGGATCGTTCCACGTCGCCTCGTCCCACCCGAAGCCGCGGAGCACGGCATCGGGCGGAAGATCGCGTGACCCGCGCTTGACGCCGTCGAGCAGCTCCGCGGCCGATCGCACCCTAGTCAGGTCGACCGACGCGAGTGCCGTCCCCGTGTCCCCCACGTGCACGTGCGAGTCGACGAAGCCCGGGGCGACGAGGGCGCCGTCGAGGTCGACGATTGTCATCCGGTCGTCGGCAATCGATGTCGCGGCCTGCTCCGAGCCGATCCACGCGACGGTACCGCCGTCCACGAGCATCGCGGACGCGAAGGGATCGGCGGCGGAGTAGACCGAGCCGTTGCGGTAGAGGGTGAGCTTGCGCTCATCGGACATGGAGGTATCCCCGATCTTCTGGTCTTGGTTTCTAGTCCGACACGGCCGAGTACGCGACCACACCACGGCGGAGCAGGCCGATGGACTCGTGGCAGAGCCTCGACAGCCTCGGCTCGAGGCCGGGCACGTCGGCGAGCTGGTCGAGCAGGTCGATGACCTGGCGCACCCAGCGCACAAAGTCGCCGGCGGCGAGCTCGGTGCCCGACAGGACATTCTGCAGGTCACGGCCCCGGGCCCACTTGTAGATCGGCCAGACGAGGCCGAAGTCCGGCTCGGACGTGCGCGGGAGGCGGTGCTGCTCCTCGGCGTCCTCGAGCTGGGACCACTCGCGCAGCACGACGTCCACGGCGACGTCGAGCGAGATGCTCGGCATCTTGGGGGTGAGGCCTCTCTCCTCGCGCTTCGCGTGGTAGACGAGCGTGCTCACGAGGGCCGCGATCTCCGCGGCATCGACGTCGTCGAACGCGCCACCGCGCAGGGAGAGCGCCGTCAGCATGTCCTTGTCCCCGTAGATCCGACGCAGCTGCTGCCCCGCCGGCGTGACCGCGAGGCCGTCCGCGCCCCTTGCGAGGCAGCCGTAGGACTCGAGGACCTCGCACACGCGGTCGAACGTCTTCGCGATGGTGTTGGTGCGGCCCTGGATCTGCTCGACGAGGCGGTCGGTCTCGCGCCGGAGCTTGATCCAGCGTTCTGCCCAGCGGGCGTGCTCCTCGCGGTCGGCGCACCCGTTGCACGGGTGAGCGCGCAGCTGGCGACGGAGGTCGGTGATGCGCTGCTCGGAATCCTGGTACCCGCCGGCGAAGGCGAAGTCGCGCCGTGAGCGCCGGGCGCGTGCACCCTGTTCCGGGCCCTCGAGCCGCACGCGTTCGACGGCGTGGTGCAGCGATGCGGCGAGGTCACGACGGTCCTTCGGGCGCTTCGCGTCGAAGTGCTTGGGAATCCGGATCCGTGTGAGCGGCTCAACCGGGCCCGCGACGTCGTGCAGGCCGATGCGCCTCAGATTCCTGTCGAACGTGAGCACCTGGGGGCGCGGTTCCCTCGCGTTGGTGTCCGCGTTGAGCACGACGGCGCTGCCAGCAAGCCGCCCCTCGCCGATCTCAACGACGTCCCCAGGGACGAGGCGTGAGAGCGAATCCACGGTCATGGCCCGCCGTGCCCGGCCGGCCTCGCGGGAGGCGGATTTCTCGGCGTCATTGAGCTCCTGCCGGATCCGGGAGTACTCGGTGAAGTCCCCGAGATGGCACGTCATCGCCTTCTCGTAGCCGGCGAGGGACTCCTCCCTGCTGCGGACCTGCCGCGCGAGGCCAACAACGGACCGGTCGGCCTGGAACTGTGCGAACGAGCTCTCGAGGATGTCGCGGGCCCGCTCGCGGCCGAACTGCGCCACGAGGTTGATGCTCATGTTGTAGGTGGGGCGGAAGCTCGAGTTCAGAGGATAGGTGCGGCGCGATGCGAGCCCCGCCAGGGCGGCTGGGTCGAGCCCGGGGCGCCACTGGACCACTGCATGGCCCTCGATGTCGATCCCGCGCCTCCCGGCCCGGCCCGTGAGCTGGGTGTACTCGCCCGCAGTGATGTCCACATGGGCCTCGCCGTTGAACTTCTCGAGCTTCTCGATCAGCACGCTCTTCGCCGGCATGTTGATGCCGAGAGCGAGCGTCTCAGTGGCGAAGACGACCTTGACGAGGCCCGCGGCGAAGAGCTTCTCGACCGTCTCCTTGAACGTGGGGAGCAGGCCCGCGTGGTGGGCGGCCAGTCCGCGCTGGAGACCGTCACGCCAGGCCCAGAAGCCCAGGATAGGCAGGTCTGCGGGGGGGATGTCCGCGGCCGCCGCCTCGACGGCGGCGCTGATCTCCGCCTTCTCTGCCGGCGTCGTGAGGTCGAGGCTCGCGTCGAGGCATTGCTGGACCGCGGCCTCGCAACCCGCGCGGGAGAAGATGAAGTCAATGGCTGGCAGGAGGCCGCGGCGCTCGAGTGCCTGCACCGTCTGCGGCCGGCTCGCGCGGGTGCCCGGGAGCGGTGGAGCATCACCGGGCCGGCCTGTCCGTGGCGACTGCTTCTCGCCGCGTTGGCGCTCCTCGCGCCGCCGGGAACGACCGCCATGGCCGAACCGGCCGCGGTACAGCTGCTGGGACTCGCGGCGCGCGAGCTCGGCGAGTTCGGGGTTGACGGCCGTGAGCTCGGAGACGGTCGCCTCGCTGCGGGGCGCCGGTGGCCTCGCCGCGGGCACGGACGACGCCGCAACGCCCCCTTCGCGGGGGGCGTCCCCGTCAGGCGAGCCGACCCCCCCGGGTGACACGCCGCCGTCGTGGTCGTGGACGTCGGCCAGATCCTCGAAGGACTGCCGGGTTGCGAAGAGGTCGACGAGCTGGCGTCCGACGAGCACGTGCTGCCACAGCGGAACGGGGCGGTGCTCGGAGACGATGATGGCGGTCTCGCCCCGGACGGTGTCGAGCCACGCGCCGAATTCCTCGGCGTTGGAGACCGTCGCGCTCAGGGAGACGACCCGGACCGCGCGCGGGAGGTGGATGATGACCTCCTCCCACACCGCGCCGCGGAAGCGGTCGGCGAGGTAGTGGACCTCGTCCATGACCACGTAGCCGAGATCAGTGAGCGTGTCGGAGTCTGCGTAGAGCATGTTCCGCAGGACCTCGGTGGTCATGACCACGACAGGGGCCTCGCCGTTGATACTCGTGTCCCCCGTGAGGAGCCCCACTCGGTCCACGCCGTGGACAGCGCACAGCTCGGAGTACTTCTGGTTCGAGAGCGCCTTGATGGGGGTCGTGTAGAACGCCTTGAGCCCCTGGCTCAGGGCCAGGTGGACGGCGAACTCGCCGACGATGGTCTTGCCGGCCCCGGTGGGCGCAGCCACGAGCACGCCGCGCCCTGCCTCGAGTGCCTTGCAGGCCTCGACTTGGAAGTCGTCGAGCGCAAACTCAACCGTCGCGGCGAAGGCGCCCAGCTCGGTCTTGGCGAAGGCCCTCCGCCTGGCATCCGCCGCATAGCGTTCGGCGGGCGACATACTCTCGGCGGGGGTGGACATGCGACCAGCCTAGTCCCCCGCCCTGACTCAGAGGTTCTCGAGGTCTGCCCGCGAGGTCGGGGTGTCGGCACTCGCTTCCGTCTCGGCCGTGACGGCGGCCAGACGGCGCGCCCGGCGCCGGTCATTGAGGAGACAGACACCGATGGCCGCGAAGAACAGCGCGAGGAGTGGCACCGCCAGCATGAACATCGAGATCGCGTCGGCGCCCGGCGCAGCGACAGCTGCGAGGACGAACACCAGGAAGACCGTGATGCGCCACGCCTTGAGGATCACCTTGCCGGGAAGCACGCCTGCCATGTTCACGCCCACGAGGATGACCGGCACGAGGAACGCGAACCCGAGGAACAGGAGCATGTGCGTGACGAAGTCCACGTACTCCCGACCGTCGATGATGTTCGAGAACCCGGCTGGCGTGAACTGGGTCAGGGCACGGACCACTTGGGGTGTCACGAGCCACCCGACCCACACGCCCGCAAGGAACAGCGGCACGGCAGCGACCATATAGCCGAGCGTGTACCGCTTCTCCTTGAGGGTGAGGCCGGGCATGATGAACGCCCACACCTGGTAGATCCACACGGGGCTCGAGATTACGAGCCCGATCTGGATAGCGAGCTGGAGTTTGAAGTCGAAAGGCGACGCGATCGTGGAGAAGTTGACCGCCGAGGTCCCACCCGTCAGGAGGGAGATGTTCTCGACCGGCCGCTGGAGTTCCCTGAGGATGGGGTCATAGAGGAACCACCCTCCGATGGTCCCGACGGCCACCCCGATCGCCGACTTGATGAGCCGGTTCTTGAGCTCCCTCAGGTGCTCCATGAGGGGCATGCGCCCCTCGGGGTTGGCCTTCCTCCCCTTGATTGCGGCCACCTCAGGCGCGCGAGGAGGGACCAGCGTTGCCGTCGGCCTGGTTAGCGCCGCCCTTCGGCGGGATGACCTTGCCTTCGACGGGCTGCTCGGCGTCCGCGGCGGAAGGCTGCGAGGACGACGGCGTGTCCTTGCCGTCGCCCTTCATCTCCTTGACCTCCGACTTGAGGATGCGCATCGACTGGCCGAGGGCACGGGCCATGCCCGGGAGCTTGGGTGCGGCGAACAGGAGAAGCGCCACAATGATGATGATGACGATGGGCCACGGGCCATCGAAGAGTCGTCCCACGAAGAATCCTTTCGTTGCTACAAGTCTAGTTGAGGCCGAGGTCACTCAGGGACTGCATCTGGCCCCGTTCACGGCGGCGGGCCACGCGGCGGTCGCGTCGCGCCAACCGGCGCCGTTCGCGGCCTTCCTCGTACTCGCGGCGCATCTGCGCCGGATCCGCGAACACGGCGCTGCCCGGAGCCCGAGGGCCAGCCAGGGCGGGCGCGAGAGCGGCCAGCGCGGCGTCGTCCGCCGTTGCGGTACGGGCCGGACGCGCGGCCACCTGATCGAGCGCCTCACCCGCCCCGCGCATGACGGCGACGCCCTTGCGGAACAGGTAGATCCCCCCAAGCATGAGGACAAGCAGGGTGCAGGCGCCCAGCGCCACCCAGATGAGGATCCACGACCACCACGGCACGGGTGCCAGCCTATCGGGTCTTGAGGCCTGCCACGTACGGGGTCAAGGCCCGCTCGATCCACGCACGGCTGGCCTCGACGGCCTCGGCGGGGCCCTCGAGCGCGATCGCACCGCCGAACTGGGCGAGGAACGAGGGCAGCCATGTGAGGTCGGAGACGCGCAGGCCCACCCGGCGGCTGCCGTCGGCGAGGTCTCGGCCGTCATGTGCGTCGAAGCTCGCCTCGGCCCAGAGCGCCTCGGGTGCAAGGCGCACGGTCACTTCCAGATCGCCCGCGGCGTGCATGAAGAGCGCGTCGTCGCCGGCGTCGAACCCGTCGGGCAACGGGTGGGGCTCCGCCGGCTCCGCCGAGACGATCCGGTCAATGCGGAAGACGCGTCGGCCGCCCGCCCGATGGCAGTAGCTGTTGACATACCACCGGTTCCCGTCCGCTGCTATCGAGATGGGATTGATGAGCCTCTCGGTGCGCTCGTCCTTGGTCGCGTTGAGGTAGGTGAGACGGACCGTCCTGCCTTCCCGGGCCGCGTCGGCGAGGGCGGGAATCAGCGCGGCATTCCGCAGGGGTTCGTTGAGCACGTCGATCTCGGGCAGTCCCCGCAGTCCCTCGATCGCGGCGGCGGCTACCTTGTCCGAGAGCCGGTCGAGGACGGGGCGCTGCGGTTCCGGCATGAGTGGGCCGAGCGCTTGGAGTCCGAGTTGCAGTGTGACTGCCTCGGCGGGGCTGAGGCGGCGCGGGCGCGACAGCTCGTCGGCGTTGGCGATCGAGACGATCCCGCGATCCTCGATGATCTCGATGTAGCTCTGGAAGCCCCCGGCGTCGATCGGTCCCGACTCCTGGAGGAGATCCAGCTCGCTGCGCACCTGCCGCACCGTGAGGCCGAAGCGGTCGGCGACCTCCTCTATCGGCAGGGGACCTGCCAAGAGGTAGGGCACGAGGTCGATGAGCCGACCGAGCCGCTCCTCGCCGGTCGTGATCCTCCGGCGGGGCTTCGCAGCGGGGGTCTCGGGCGCGCCCTCAGTGCCGAGGACGCGCAAGGCTCCCTCGAACCGGGAGACGACGGCAGTGATGAGGTCTTCGGGCTCCTCCACCACGACCGCGTCGCCGAAGCCCACGATCCGCTCCGCGGCGACGGAGACGTCGCGGAACGGGAACGTTCCGAGGTCCCAGCCCTGCGGGCCCGGGCCCACGGGAGTCCATTCGCGGCGCAGGTCAAGGGCGCGGTCCTCCGCCACCCGGAGTCTGGCACTGCGTGTCGGCAGGTCCTCGAGGCCCGAGAGTGCCTTGCGCAGCGCACCGGGCTCGGGCGCAGGGAAGGCGTCAGGGCCGCCTGCAGTCACGGCGCCTCGGATGCGCGAGAGGCGGAAGACGCGCACGGCGTCGCGGTCAAGGTCGTGTCCCGCGACATACCACTGCCCGTATCGCTGGCCGAGCCCCCAGGGTTCAAGCCGACGGCGGCGCTGCTCGCCCGTGCTCGCGGCGAAGTAGTCGAATTCGACGGCGGATCCGCGGTGGGCGGCCTCCGTCAGGACGTCCCAGTGCGGCTCGTCGAGGCTCAGGCGCGGCTGGACCTCCGACGGCGGGGTCTCGGGCAGTGCGCCGGCCGCCTCGAGGCGTCGCAGGGCGCGCTGGGCCTCCGAGCCGGCCACGGCGCCGTCGCACACGAGCGCCGCGAGGGCGAGCCACGCTGATTCCTCTGCCGTGAAGGTCTGCGGCGGAAGGCGGAACCCCTTCTCGTCGATCCAATACAGCGACGTCGTGTCGTCGTCCGAGGCGCGTGCGTACCCTACCCGCTCTCGGATGTCCGCCCCCATCCCCCGCAGCGACGCCTTGTCCCGTTCGAACATCCTCAGGACAGGCTCACGGTCGGCGTCCTTCTGTGCCGTGCCGGGCCCGGCGGCGTGCTCGGTGTCGAAGCCGTAGATGTCCCGCAGGATCCGCTCCCTGGAGAGACCGCGCTCAGTGTGCAGGAGCGCGATGAGGAGGTTCAGCAGGCGGGAGGTGTTGGCTTCGGACACACTCAGCACAATAGCGAAACGGGCGGCATGCAGCTGACGCTGCATGCCGCCCGTCGCACAAGGGCCGGTTAGTGGCGGCTCAGCGGACGCCGACGAGGTCCACGACGAAGATCAGCGCCTCGTTGGGCTTGATGGCGCCGCCCGCACCGCGCGAGCCGTAGGCAAGCTCGGAGGGGATCTCGAGGCGGCGACGGCCACCGACCTTCATGCCGAGCAGGCCCTGGTCCCAGCCCTGGATCACCTGGCCCACGCCGACGCGGAAGTCGAGCGGCGTGCCGCGGTTCCACGAGGAGTCGAACTCCTCGCCCGTGGACCAGGCCACGCCCACGTAGTGGGTCGACACGGTGTCGCCGGCCGCCGCCTCGCGGCCGTCACCCTCGACGAGGTCGACGATCTTGAGCTCGCTGGGAGCGTCTCCCTCGGGGAAGTCGATCTCGGGCTTCTCGCGGTCGTACTGGCGCTGTCCGAAGGACATGGTGCCTCCTAGTTGTTCCGTGTGCTGGTGGGGTGCTTACTTGACGCCGAGGATATCGACGACGAACACGAGGTCGCCCTTCGCCTGGCCCTGGCTCTGGTCTCCGTAGGCCTGGGCCGCGGGGATGACGAGGAGCACGCGCGAGCCGACGGTCTTGCCGGTCAGGCCCTTGGTCCAGCCCGGGATGACACCCTGGAGGCTGAACGTGGCCGGCTGGCCTCGGTCGAAGCTCGAGTCGAACTTGGTGCCGTCGGAGAGGTTGACGCCGACGTAGTTGGCGACGACCGAGTCGGTTGCCTTGACCGCGGCGCCGTGGCCCGTGATGAGGTCCTGCGCCACGACGTCCGTCGGCTTGGCAGCGCCCTTGACGTCGATCTGGGGGACGCCCTTGTCATCCACGGTGACCTTGGGCAGCCCCGCCGGCAGGTTCGTCACGGTATCGCCCTCGGGCTTGCTGAGCGGCTGCGGGGTGTCCTTGACCGAGATGATCTTGATTACGAGGAGGGTCGACGCCGCGGCCTCGGGAGACGCGCTGGGCGACGCGCTTGCCGAGGCGGCGGGCGCCTGGGCGGGGGCCGCGTAGGCCAGGTAGGAGCCTACCTTCGCTCCTACGAAGCCGTTGTAGACCACGGAACTTCCCTGCTTGAGCTGGTCGGAAAGCTCGACCTTCTCGGACGTGCCCTTGCTGAACGTGTCCTCGAGGACCGATCCGTCCGCGCCGTTGAGGGCCACGTAGCCGATCTCGACCGTCTGGCCGGCCTTCGCTGCGTCACCGGTGCCCGCCTGGAGCATCTTGATGGTCTCGGCCTTGACGGAGAGCGGCTTCGGGAAATCGACGGTGGGAGCCGCGTCGCCCGGGGTGACCTTGAGCTGATCGAAGGCAGCTACCTCGCCCGCGTTGGACGGTGTCGGATCGGACGAGGCGGGGGAACTCCCGCAGCCGGCCACGAATAGGGCGAGCGGCAGCAGCAGGGCGATGAGTCGACGCACTGGACATCTTCCTTGTGGGGAACTCCGCCACGGGTGCGTGGCGGCGGACGGGCCGCGGAGGCCTCGACTAGCCTACCGGTTCAGCCTGTGAAGGGTCTGAGGGTGTCCAAGAGCTCGTCCACCCGCGGGTCCTCGTTGGCGAACGGATCCTTGCAGAGGATGGTGTGGTGGGCGCGGTCGTTGAGCTTGAGGTGCACCCAGTCGACCGTGTAGTCGACGCCGGCCGCCTGGGCGGCCTTGACGAACCTTCCCCTCAGGCGCGCTCTCGTGCTCTGCGGCGGGTCAGCGACCGCGCGGGCGATATCCGCCTCCTCCACCACGCGGGCGGCCGCGCCGCGGCGCTGGAGGAGGTAGAACAGGCCGCGGTCTGGGCTGATGTCGTGGTAGGTAAGGTCGAGCTGCGCAACTCGGGCCGAGTCGAGTTCTACCCCGTGGCCTTCGCAGTACCGGTCGATGAGCTTCTTCTTGATCGCCCAGTCCACCTCCGTGTCGATGGCGCGGGTGTCCTGAGTCTCGACCGCCTCGAGAGTACGCTCCCAGAGGTCGAGGATGCGCTCGATATGGCGTGTGTGGGCGCCGTTCGCCGCGACGAACTCCCTGGCCTTCTCGAGGTACATCTGCTGGAGGGCCAGCGCACTGGACTGCTGGCCGTTCGCGAGGCGCACGGGCGCCTTGCCCGTGAGGTCGTGGGAGATCTCGCGGATGCTGCGGATCGGATTCTCCATTCGGACGTCCCGCATGATGGTGCCGGCCTCGATCATGCGCAGCAGCAGGTCGACGGTGCCGAGCTTCATCATCGTCGTGGTCTCGGACATCGTCGAGTCGCCGACGATCACATGGAGGCGCCGGTAGTGCTCGGCGTCGGCGTGCGGCTCGTCGCGGGTGTTGATGATCGGACGGGACCGTGTCGTCGCCGAGGAGAGGCCCTCCCAGATGTGGTCTGCGCGCTGCGAGAACGCATAGACCGGCCCCTGCGCCGTCCGCAGGACCTTGCCGGCACCGCACAGGAGCTGGCGGGTCACGAGGAACGGGATGAGCACCTCGGCCAGTCGCGAGAACTCGGTCCGCCGCGGGATGAGGTAGTTCTCGTGGCTGCCATAGGAGTTGCCGGCCGTGTCGGTGTTGTTCTTGAAGAGGTAGACATGCCCGTCGAACCCCTCTTCGGCGAGTCGCCGCTCCGCCTCGGCGATCAGCTCAACCAGGATCCGCTCCCCCGCCCTGTCGTGCGCGATGAGCTGGGCGACGTCGTCGCACTCCGCGGTCGCGTACTCGGGATGGGAGCCTACGTCGAGGTAGAGCCGCGAACCGTTCGCGAGGAAGACGTTGGACGAACGCCCCCAGCTGACCACTTTGCGGAAAAGGTACCTCGCTACCTCCTCGGGCGCGAGCGGACGCCCCTGCGGGCTCGAGTAGGCAATCCCGAACTCCGTCTCGACTCCGTAGATCCGGCGGTCCACGGCTCAGCCTGCCTGTCTGGCCGTGCCGTCGACGAGGGCTGCGAGTTCGTCCGGCCCGATCCGGCGGAAGGCGCGCCGCGATCCGCGCGCGGTCTCCGAGTCCCGGTCCAGAACCGCGACCTCTAGGGTCACCGGCTCCGCGCGTTCCTCCTGCAGCGCGCCGGCGGCCAGCCGGATGGCCTCCTCGAATGAAGCCACCGACGTCCAGCCATTGACCACGGTCTCAGCGACGCGCTCGGCATTCCCACCCATGACCACGAACCGCCGTTCATCGGCGATCGAGCCGTCGAAGGTGAGCCGGAAGAGGTGGTCGGACTCGACGTCGTGCCCCACCTCCGCCACGGTCAGCTCGACCTCGAACGGCTTCTGCTCCGCGGTGAAGACGGCACCGAGGCTCTGCGCGTACACGCTCGCGAGTCCTCGGCCTGTGACGTCCTCGCGGTCGTAGGAGTAGCCTCGCACGTCGGCGTAGCGAACACCCGCCTGTCGCAGGCTCTCGAACTCGTTGTACTTGCCGACGGCGGCGAAGGCGATCTTGTCGTAGATCTCGCCGATCTTGTGGAGCGACGCCGAGGGGTTCTCGGCCACGAGTGCGATGCCGTCACGGCAGCTGACGACCACGACTGTCCGCCCGCGGGCGATGCCCTTGCGCGCAAAATCAGCCCGGTCCTTCATGAGCTGTTCGGGCGAGACGTAGAACTGCTGGGTCACCTCAGGCCTCCCGTCGGGCGATGCTGCGCTCGGCGATGATGTCGCCTGCTATGGTCGCGAGCTCACGATCGGCCACCCTCCGGCCGCCCAGCCGGGTCACGGTGTAGACGACCGGCCAGAGTTGGCGGACCGGGTCGGGGCCGCCCGTCGCTGAGTCATCGTCGGCAGCGTCGTAGAGCGCCTCGACCGCCACGCGGACGGCATCATCTTCGGCGAGGCCCGCGCGCCACAGCTTCTTGAGCGCACCCCGGGCGAACACCGAACCCGAGCCGACCGAGTGGTGCTCAAGCTCCTCATAACGGCCGCCGGTGACGTCGTACGAGAAGAGCCGCCCGACGCCGGTCTCGATGTCGAACCCCGCGAACAGCGGGATGGCAGCGAGGCCCTGCAGCGCCATCGGCAGGTTCCCCCGCACCATCGCGCCGAGGCGCGTCGCCTTGCCCTCGAGGCTCAGGAGCGTGCCCTCGATCTTCTCGTAGTGCTCGAGCTCGACCTGGAACAGGCGCGCGATGTCGATCGCGATGCCCGCCGTCCCGGCGATGCCGAGCACCGAGAACCGGTCTGCAGGGAAGACCTTCTCGATGTGCCGGCTGGCGATCACGTTCCCCATCGTCGCGCGACGGTCACCGGCCATGAGCACTCCGCCCGGGAAGGTCATCGCCACGATGGTGGTCCCATGGGGCGCTGCAGGCGGGGCCACCGCCGAGACGCCGGCCAGCGGCAGGCTCCGGTTGATGGGCAGGAGGTCCGGCCGCGTTGCCGCCAAGTGCTCGGTGAAGGACGACGTGGCGGCGGAGACGACGCGCTCGGCGAGGAAGTCATTCATGGGCGCCCTACTGTCCGCCCTTCTGGACGAAGCCGCGCACGAATTCCTCGGCGTTGGTCTCGAGGACGTTGTCGATCTCGTCGAGGAGATCGTCTACGCCGTGGGTGCTCTCGGTGTCCTGGGCTCCGGCCGGTGCGGCTGCCGGTGTGGGGACATCGACCTCGGCCGCCTCCTCCTCGCCGCGAGGCTGTGTGCTCTTCTGCTCCTGACCGGCCATGGCCGCCTCCTTGCGCCGGGCGCCTCTCGTGGCGCCGATTCTGCTAGGTCTACTGATTCCTAATACTGTCACTTTTCGCCCCCGTGTCACCCGGACGCGCGGACGCCGCTCCGGCCTCTCTCCCGGCTAGGTCCGCCGTTCGCCGAGCAGCGCCGTGAGGAAGTCCTCGATCTTCTCGTGCGCATCGAACAGGGCCTGGGTCAGGGCCTTGGTGCCGCGCAGCGGCTCCCTGGTTGGGACTCGCTGGAGGCGGTAGCTTCCGGGTGGGGCGAACACCACCGAGTCCCAGCTCGCGCTCGCCACACTGCCGGGGAACCGCTTGATACTCGTGCCGCGGAACCAGGCACGAGTGTCCGCCGGCGGTTCCGAGACGGCAGCGGCGACCGACGCGGCGTCGGCCATCGTCTCGAGCGAGCCCCGCGCGGCGAGCCGGAGCGCGATCCCGCGCTCGGGGCGCACGTCGGACCACTGGATGTCGACGAGCCCTAGCCGTGCGTCTCCCCATGACAGCCCGTCCCGGCTGCGGTACCCGTCGAGGACCCGCAGCTTGGCGAGCCATTCGATGTAACCGGCGGCGGCATCGCGGTCGCCGGCGAGGTCATTGAGCGACTGCTCCCACCGGGCCAGCACGTGTGCTGTGTGGCCGTCTCCGCCATCCGCTGAGGCCACCCCCGTGTCCGCCGCGAGCTTGGCGGCGGCCTCGAAGTAGATCCATTGGAGCTCGAGCCCCGTCACGTAGCGACCGTCGAGGAGCCGGATCTTCTCGACGAGGTCAGTGTCGTGGCTCAGCCGGTGCATGGCCTCGACGGGTTCATGGACTTCGATCTGGGGCGCCCGGCCGGCTTCGACGAGGCTCAGGACGAGCGCGGCCGTGCCGAACTTGAGGTAGTTCGCCACGTGGCTCACGTTGGCATCGCCCACGATCACGTGCAGGCGGCGGTACTTGTCGGCCACCGCGTGCGGTTCATCGCGGGTGTTGATGATGGGCCGCCGCATAGTCGTCTCGAGGCCCACCTCCGCCTCGAAATAGTCCGCTCGCTGGCTGATCTGGTAGCCCGGCCCCGAGCCGTCCTGGCCGAGGCCCACCCGGCCGGAGCCGCAGATCAGCTGCCTCGAGATGAAGAACGGCGTGAGCCCGCTGACGAGATCGGAGAACGGAACCGCGCGGGGCACGAGGTAGTTCTCATGGGTGCCGTAGGAGGCGCCCTTCCCGTCGGTGTTGTTCTTGTAGAGGTTGATCGGGCCCCGCCCCGCATCGTCGGCGAGGGCCCGCACCGCGGCCAACGCCACGGCGTCGCCCGCGAGGTCCCAGATGACTGCGTCGCGCGGGTTCGTGACCTCGGGGCTCGAATACTCGGGGTGGGCGTGGTCCACGTAGAGCCGCGCGCCGTTGCCGAGCACGAGGTTCATCAGCGCGGGCTCCTGGTCGCCGTCGAGCTCGATCTCGGCTGGTCCGTGCGCGAGCGCCACGGCCTCCGCCGTGAGGATGGGCTCGACGTCGGTCAGCTGGTCCTCGTGGGCCCGGCCGCGCGGCACGGCCCATCCGCGCGCATCCCGGAGTGGGGTCTCGTCGGTGTAGTCCCAGCTCGTGCCTGGATCGGCGGGCCTCGCCCGGCTCAGCCGTGCGTACGCGGCGATGACCTGGGAGGACAGGTACGTCGCGTTGGCGCCGGGCGAGTTCGGCGCATGGATGCCGAACTCCGTCTCGGCGCCCATGACGCGCTGGGCTCCCCCGACCGCGAGGCCGGGGCTTGTATCGCTGGCCATCGCTCCCCCTACAGGTACTGTCCGGTGCTCGGCGTCGTCTCGATCGTCCGCCCCGGCTCGGCTCCGCCCTTGCCCTGCACGATCGTGCGGATGTACGTGATCCGCTCGCCCTTCTTGCCCGAGATGCGGGCCCAGTCGTCCGGGTTGGTCGTGTTCGGCATGTCCTCGTGCTCCCGGAACTCATCGGCCACAGCGCGCAGGAGATGGTCCATGCGCAGGCCCTTGGCGCCGGTCATGAGCAGCTCCTTGATCGCCGCCTTCTTGGCACGGTCCACGACGTTCTGGATGACGGCGCCGGAGTTGAAGTCCTTGAAGTACAGGATCTCGGTGTCGCCGTTGGCGTAGGTGACCTCGAGGTACTCGGTGGACCTCTCCGTCGCGTACATCGCCTCCACCGTGCGCTGGATCATCGCCGCTACCGTGGCCTGGACGTCGCCGTTGTGCTCGGCGAGGTCGGCAGCGTGGATCGGGAGGTCGGCGGTGAGGTACTTCGAGAAGATGTCGGCGGCGGCCTCAGCGTCCGGGCGCTGGATCTTGATCTTCACGTCCAGACGACCCGGCCGCAGGATGGCGGGATCGATCATGTCCTCGCGGTTGGACGCGCCGATGACGATCACGTTGTCGAGCCGCTCGACGCCGTCGATCTCGCTCAGGAGCTGAGGGACGATCGTGGTCTCCACATCAGAGGACACACCCGTTCCGCGAGTCCGGAAGAGTGAGTCCATCTCGTCGAAGAACACGACGACGGGGCTGCCGTCCGAGGCCTTCTCACGCGCGCGGGAGAAGATCAGACGGATGTGCCGCTCGGTCTCGCCCACGTACTTGTCGAGGAGCTCCGGACCCTTGATGTTCAGGAAGTAGCTCTTGATGTCCGTCCCGCCAGCCCGCTCCATGGCCCGGCTCGCGAGCGAGTTCGCCACCGCCTTAGCGATGAGCGTCTTGCCGCATCCGGGCGGCCCGTAGAGCAGGATGCCCTTGGGGGCCTTGAGCCCGTGCTCGCGGTAGAGGTCGGGGTGGAGGAACGGAAGCTCGACGGCGTCCCGGATCTGCTCGATCTGCGACGCGAGTCCGCCGATGTCCGCGTAGCTGATGTCCGGGACTTCCTCGAGGACGAGGTTCTCGACCTCGGAGCGCGGGACCTTCTCGAGCGCGTAGCCGGTGCGGTTGTCCACCGAGACGGCGTCGCCCACGCGGATCCGTTCGAGCTGCAGGGGGCCGGAGAGCCGCAGGACGCGCTCCTCGTCGCCGCGGCCGATCACGAGGATCCGGTCGTAGCCCAGAAGCTCCTTCACGGTCACGAGCTCGCCCGACCGCTCGTACCCGAGGCCGGCAACGATCTCGAAGGCCTCGTTCAGGAGCACTTCCTGGCCGACGCTCAGTTCGGCGACGCTCACGAGCGGGCTCAGGCCGACCCGCATCTTCCGGCCGCTCGTCACGACGTCGGCGCTCTCGTCAGTCACGGCCGCGGACGCACCCCCGGCCGGCTTCCGACGGTTGAGCTGCACGATGCTGCCGAAGGAGTACGGTGGCTGGCCCTCGTGCTCGAGGGCCGCCTTGAGACGGACGATCTCCGCCTTCGCCGTCTTGAGCATCTCGGTCATACGGGAGTTGTTCCCCGTGGCGGCGGCAAGCTGCCGATCCACCGCGCGAAGTTTGTCCCGGAGCACATTGATCTGCCGTTCGGCGATGCTCAGCTGTTCGGCGTGGGCTGCCGGGGGCATCGGCTCGGGGCCGGTTCCTGACTGTCCGTTCTCCACCATCGCAACCACGTCCTCTTCGTTCCATGCCGCCCTTCCGGGCCGCCGGAGCCTCCGACGCGTACGCCGAATGCTCCCCATGAAACGACACTAGCGCGGCTGGGTCCCGAGGTACCCCACCGACAACGCTTGGAAACCGAAGAGTTACACGAGGGTTTCCACATGGTGGACTGCGGGGATCAGGCCTCGCCGATCCCGGCCCTCGCGTCGCGTGCGACACGCCGGAGACGGCGATCCGAGACCGTGCGCTCGCCGACGGATTCCGGCGTCCAGGCGTTGAGGTCCTCCTCGCTAAACTCCGCCTTGTTCCGCTTCTTGCGGACGAGCGGCTCAACGCCCTCGGCGAGCCTGCGTGCCACGAGCAGGAACCCCGTGTGACCCACCATCCGGTGCTCGGGCCGCACCGCGAGGCCTTCGAGGTGCCAGCCGCGGACCATCGACTCCCACGCGTCGGGCTCGGTGAAGCGCCCGTCGGCGCGGATCGCCTCGGCAGTGCGCGAGAGCTGGGTGGCGGTGGCGACGTAGTTGATCCAGACGCCGCCGGGCGCCAGCACTGTCGCAACGGCGTCAAGGCACTCCCAGGGGGCGAGCATGTCAAGGACCACCCGGTCCACGCTGCCGGGCTCCTCGGCCTTGAGCACCTCGTCCTGGAAGTCGCCGATCGAGATGTGCCACGCGGGGTGGGGCCCGCCGAAGATCGTCTCGACGTTGCCCTGCGCGATGTCTGCGAACTCCTGGCGACGCTCGAACGAGTGGAGGTACCCGCCGTCGCCCACCGCGCGCAGGAGGGAGATCGACAGCGCACCGGAACCCACGCCGGCCTCGACCACGCGCGCGCCGGGGAAGATGTCCGCCATCGTGATGATCTGGCCGGCGTCCTTGGGGTAGACCACCGCTGCGCCGCGGGGCATCGAGAGGACGAAGTCCGCCAGGAGCGGACGCAACGTCTGGTATTGGTGCCCCGCCGTGTTCGTCACGACTGAACCGTCCGGCTTTCCGATGATCTCGGAGTGGTTGAGGAAGCCCTTGTGGGTGTGGAACGCGCCGCCCTCGGCGAGGGTGATGGTGTTCATGCGGCCGCGCTCGTCGGTCAGCTGCACGCGCTCGCCGACCCGGAACGGCCCGCGGCGGAACTCTGCCCCAGTGGGTCCTTCCGGCGTGGTGGGCTGGGGACTCGAACTCATGGTGTCCTCTCTGGACCTCGCGTTCCGCGGGGCGGGCAGTGAATCGGAAGGCTAGCGTGCGGGGCGGACGGGTCGGCCGGAGATGACGGCCACGACGTCTCGCTGGTTCAGCAGCCCCACAACCCGGCCCGCGCCGTCCACGACGGCGTACTCGGTGCCGGCGAGCTGCGCGAGGTACTGGATGAGTTCCTGGCCGGCGGCCGTGTCCGGCACGTAGGCGCCCGGAGCCAGCGCGTAGCCCACCGCGGTGACCGGCGTCGTGCCCCGAGCAGGCTCCGGCACTCGCCCGATCGCGGAGGGGTCTACGACACCCTGGGGCTTGCCGTCCGGAGAGCAGAGCACCACGGCGACTCCGGACTCCGCACCGGCGCGCACCGCTTCGGCGACGGTCGCATAGTTGGGCACGCCGATGGCCGGATGAGCGAGGCGCCCGGCTACCACCTCGGGCAGCCTGGACCGGAAGCCCGCATTGCGGATCGACGCCGTGGCGCCCTGCCACAGGAAGACCGCCACGAGGAGCGTGATCATCGTGAACGGCAGGTCGGGCTGGTCGCCCTGGGCCAGGGGCAGCCCCACCGCGAAGACGACGATGCCGATTACGATCACGCGGCCCGTCCAGCCGGCCGCGATGGTGCCCTTCTCCTGCGATCCGGTGGTCTTCCATACGGCACTTTCGACGATGCGACCGCCGTCGAGCGGGAGCCCGGGGAGGACGTTGAAGACGGCGATGAGGAAGTTGGCCCACATGAAGATGTTGACGAGGATGTCCGCTGCGCCGGTCAGGTGCACCCCGGTGACGACGAGCCAGGCGCCACCCGCGAGCACGAAGTTGGCGGCGGGCCCGGCAAGGGCCACCACGACGGAACGGCCGGGCGAGGCCGTGAACGCCTCGAACTGGGTGTGTCCGCCCCACAGGTTGAGCACGATCTTCTGGCTCGGCCACCCGAACGCGCGGGCAGAGAGGGCATGGGCGAGCTCGTGCACGAGAACGGAGATGAGGAGGAGTACCGAGTAGGCGAAGGCGATCAAGTAGGCGGACGCCCCCAGCTGCGGCTGGCGGGTTGCGAGCGTCGGCCCGTACACGAAGACCGTGAACGCGGCGATGACGAACCAGGAATATGCGAGAACGATGGGGACGCCGGCAATGCGTCCGAGGGGAATGCCCTCACGCCGCGGGTTCTCGGCCTCGTGGCCCCCGCTCATGCGCGGCCTCCGGCCAGCACCGAGTCGCGCGACGCGCGCAGGGCGGAGGCGAGATCGAGGGGGGTGCGCCCTGCGAGCGTCTCCCAGTGCTCGATGCCGAGGTGGACGGGCACCGCGAGCGCGTTGGGCACGACGACGGTCGCGAGGCCGGCGGCGTTGGCCGACGTCGCGCCCGGGGTCGAGTCCTCGACGGCAAGGCATTCCGAGGGTTCGAGCCCCTCGAGGATGCCGGCGAGCAGCTCTATGCCGCGGAGGTACGGCTCGGGGTCGGGCTTGCCCTTGGCCACGGTGTCTCCCGTGACGACGGCGGAGAAGGTCCCCTCCGGGAGGTGGTCCACAATCCGATGCGCCATGGGCGCCTCGGACATGGTCACGAGCGCGCAGCTCACGCCGGCCTCTGCGAGGGCGGCGAGCATCTCGCGTGCACCGGGCCGCCACGGGACGGACGCGCCGAGCTGCTCGACGACGCGGCCGGTGAGGGTGTCGATGATCTCCCGGATCTCCATCTGCACGCCACCCTCCTGGAGGAAGCGGGCGGAGGTCGGGAGCGCCTGGCCCACGAGGCGCATGGCCTGCTCGTGCGTCCACTCTCCGCCGAAGCGCTCGACCAGCTCGCGCTCGGCCGTGATCCAGTAGGGCTCGGTGTCCACGAGGGTGCCGTCCATGTCCCACAGGACGGCGCGCAGTGGCGCGGGGCTGTCCGCGGATTGGTCCGTGGAGGGGTCCGCGGCGGGATCAGTGGGGGTGAGACGCATATACACCAGTCTACGGGCGCAGCCGGGGCGTCTCGGGCGCGCGCGTTAGGCTGGACCGATGAACGAGTTCGACGCCGACGCCCCGGCTCCGCATCCCGGTCTGTTCCCCACGCCCGGGCCGGGTGAGCGGGTCACCGTCATGCTTGCGGCGTTCGAGGGCTGGAACGATGCGGGCGAGGCCGCGACCGATGCGCTGCGTTTCCTGCGCCGGGCGTTCGCCGCCCAGCGCGTCGGCTCGATCGACGCGGATGACTTCTATGACTTCCAGTTCACGCGTCCCACGGTCCGGCAGACCGGGTCGGGCCGACGCCGGATCAAGTGGCCCACCACGAAGGTCTCGACGGCGCGCGTGGAGGGTCAGCCGGTTGACCTCGTGTTCGTTCAGGGGACCGAGCCGTCCTACCGGTGGCGGGCGTTCACGGACGAGCTCATCGAGTATGTCGACGATCTCGACATCGACTATCTGATTGTTGTCGGGGCCCTGCTCGCGGATGTGCCGCACTCGCGCCCGATCCCCGTGACGGCCACGAGCGAGGACGACGGCCTGCGCGAGCGGCTCAACCTCGAGGCCTCGCAGTACGAGGGCCCCACTGGGATCGTCGGGGTGTTCGCAGATGCCGCCGACCACCACGGCACGCCGACCCTCTCGCTCTGGGCCGCCGTTCCGCACTACGTCGCGCAGTCACCCTCGCCCAAGGCGCAGCTCGCGATCCTGCACCGCATCGAGGAGCTGCTGCAGATTCCGCTCGACACGAACGAGCTCGCCGAGGATGCCGAGGCTTGGGAGCGGGGCGTCAACGAGCTCGCCACCGAGGATCCCGAGGTCGCTGCGTACATCCACCAGCTCGAGGAGGCCAAGGACACGGCCGATCTACCCGAGGCCAGCGGCGAGTCGATCGCCCGGGAGTTCGAGCGCTACCTCAAGCGCAGGGGCAAGGAGAACCCCGGCCGGGACAACCCCGCTGGTTGAGCGCAGCCGAACCCCGCTCAGACCAGCCGCACGCCCAGCAGGGCGTCGACCGCGGAGGTGACGAGCGCGCCGTCGTGCGCGCTCGCCTCGGTGCCGGCAAGCGAGTCCTCGGCCCACTTGTCCACGGCGGCAAGGGCCCGGGGCGCGTCGAGATCGTCGGTGAGGGCACCGCGGATCTCTGCCAGGAGCGCTTCAGCTGAACCGGGCAGCGCACGCACGACGGCGCCACGCCAGGTCTCGAGTCGGCTCACCGACGCGTCGAGTAGCTCTTGGGTCCACTCCCAGTCGGAGCGGTAGTGGTGGGCGAGGACGGTGAGGCGGATCGCGGCCGGCTCGACGCCGGCGGCGCGCAGCTTCGAGACGAGCACGAGGTTGCCGCGTGACTTGCTCATCTTCGTCCCGTCCAGGCCCACCATGCCCGTGTGAGCGAAGTGCTTGGCGAGGGGCACATGGTGCAGGCTCCACGCGTGCCCCGCTCCCATCTCGTGGTGTGGGAAGGCGAGGTCCGAGCCGCCGCCCTGGACCGTGAAGGGCGACGGGAGGAACTTCTGCGCGATGACGGTGCACTCGATGTGCCACCCGGGGCGCCCGGGGCCGAGCGTGCCACCGTCCCAGTGCGGCTCGCCGAGGCGGGCCTCGCGCCACAGGATCGGGTCGAGGGGGCTGTGCTTGCCGGGCCGCTCAGGGTCGCCGCCGCGCTCGCCGAAGACCTCGATCATCTCGGCGACTGTGAGGTGGGAGACGGTCCCGAGTCGCCAGGCCTCCGCCGAGTCCGCGCGGCGGGTCGCCTCGGTCACGTCGTAGTAGACATCGCCGTCGGGCTCGCCTTCGGCGCCCGCGAGCTGGTAGGCGAGGCCGTCGGCGAGAAGCCGCTCGACTTCGGGGACGATCCACGGGATCGACTCCACGGCGCCCACGTAGTGGTCGGGGGCGAGGACTCGGAGGGCCTCCATGTCCGACTGGAAGAGGTCGATCTGCTGGCGGGCGAGGGTCCGCCAGTCGACTCCTGTCGCATCGGCGCGCTCGAGGAGCGGGTCGTCGACGTCGGTCGTGTTCTGGACGTAGCTGACCGTGCTGCCGGCGTCGCGCCAGATGCGGTTGAGGAGGTCGAACGCGAGGTAGGTGGAGGCATGGCCGAGGTGCGTCGCGTCATAGGGCGTGATGCCGCAGACGTACAGGGACTGCTCGGGCGCCGAGGGAATCTCGACGGTGTCACGCAGTTGGGTGTCGTAGAGCCGGACCGCTCCGGCGCTACCCGGCAGCTGAGGGACGGGGGTCTGCCTCCAGGTTTTCACCTGACCACTCTAGTGCCCGGCGGAGATGACCCCGAATCCGAGCAGGACATACAGGAGGGCCGGTTCTAGAAATCCCGGCCGGCCAGCGCTTCCTCGCCGTCGTCGGCGCCGTTGCCGTCTCGGCTGTCGGCGGTGTCGTCGTCTTCGTCGTCCGACTCATCGTCGTCGTCTTCGTCGTCGTCATCGTCCGAGTCGAGGAGGTCGATAGGCAGGTCCTCCCCGTAGGCGTCGTAGAGCGCGTTCGCGTAGGTCTCGAAGGCATCCGCGACGGAGAAGAACGCCGCCTCGACGGACGGATCATCATCCCCGCGCCGCGAGGCGGCCGCGACGAGGTGTTCCTCCAATGCAGCCGTCAGCGAACCAAGGGCGACACGCGGATCTATGCTCATGGGAGCCACGGTAGTCTGAAATCACTGGGTGTGCCTAGCGAACGTCATCGGCTCCGGGCACACACTTCGCAGCACGAGGAATCGAGGGCCATGAACGAGCGGATCCTCTCCGGCGCGCAGTCGCTCGCGGCCGGGTCGCGGCTGGCCGGGCCAGGCCGGCAGTACGAGTACCTGGTCCTTTCGGTGAGTCCCGGAGATTCGGTTGCCGATGCGCGCCAGCGCGTGCGCGAGCATTCCGAGTATGGCAAATGGGAGCTCGAGCGCAGCCGCCTCTACATGGGCGGCGGCCGTCAGTACTGGCTGCGGCGCAAGGTCATGCTGGTCGAGCGGACCGTCTAGACCTCCTCAATCGGGCCGAGGAGGTTCGTCGCCACGGTTGCGTGCGCCGACTCCGGGTCCGAGGGGTGGTACAGGCCGGCCAGGACGTCGCGGTAGAGCCGTTCGAGCTCGCTGCCCCGGAAATATCCGCTGCCGCCGCCCACGCGCATCGCGCCGTCGACCACGCTCTTCGCCGTCTCGGTGGCGCGGTGCTTGAGTCCGCTCAGCGCGCGGAACCACGCGGCACCGCGGTCCGCGAGCCCGTCGATGTCCGCGGCCACCGACTCGAGCTGCGGGATCATCCCGTCTACGGCGAGGCCGAGCTCGGCGATCTGCCACCTGATGTCCGGATCCTGCGAGTAGGAGCGGCCGGTGCGGTGCGAACGGCGGCGGTGCGCGGCGTCGACCGCGAGAGTCAGCCCACGCTCGGCGACGCCCGTGTAGACGGCGGCCAAGAGCGTCTCGAAGACGGAGAAGATGCCGAAGACCAGCAGGTCGGGGTTCGGTCCGACGGGGAGCTTGCGCACGATCCTGTCAGCCCGCGCCGTGGCACCCTCGAGGACCGTGGTGCGGGACTGGCTCGCCCGCATGCCGAGCGTGTTCCAGTCGTCGAGGTGGCGCCAGCCCGGCTCGTCGCGGCGGATGAATCCCCACACGAGCTGGGGTTCCTCGCCCGCGGTGTCCTTGCCGAACGTGCCCATGCGCGTCCACGCGGGGGCGAGGCTCGTGAAGACCTTGGTGCCGGTGAAGGCGTAGCCGCCGTCGGGCCGCGGGACGGCCTCGGTGACGGAGTCGAACAGGACTGAGTCGTTTCCGGCCTCGGAGACCCCGAACGCGAAGACCTCGCCGGCGGCGGCCTCTTCGAGCACGAAGGCCAGCGACGAGTCGCCGCGGTCTGCAAGGACCTTCGCGACCCCCGTCCACACGAGGTGCATGTTGACCGCAAGGGCCGTTGCGGGCGCCGCCTGGGCGAGCCTGCGCTGGAGGCGCACGACGTCGGCCAGTCCGGCTCCCAGTCCGCCGTCGCCTTCCGGGACGAACGCCTTGAGGTAGCCGGCGGCCACGAGCGCGTCGAAGTCCTCCTGGAAGAACTCGTTGCGCTCGTCGTAGCCGGGCGCCCGGGATCGGATCTCCTCGATGAGCGCGTCCGGAAGGACCACTGCGGGGTCGAGTGCCACTGCTCCCCCTCCTCTCCCCCGTTGTGGGGTCTCTGGCGGACCGTTGCGGGGTCCCTGGCCGGTCAGTACGTGGTCAGCAGCCGACGTAGCACGCGGGCGCCGAACTTGAGCGACTCCGCGGGGACGCGCTCGTCGACGCCGTGGAACATCGCGGGGAAGTCAAGATCGCCCGGGAGCTGAAGCGGAGCAAAGCCGTAACCGGTGATGCCGAGCCGGCTCAGCGATTTATTGTCGGTGCCGCCCGAGAGCGTGTACGGGAGCACGGCCGCGCCCGGGTCTTCGGCGTGGAGGGCGCCGACCATCGCATCAACGAGCGGACCCTCGAAGGCCGTCTCGAGCGAGACATCCTGATGGACGTAGCTGAAGTCGATACCGTCGCCCGCGAGCTCCTTGAGCTTGGCCAGCACCAACTCGTCCTGGCCGGGCAGCGTGCGTGTGTCGATCCGTGCCTCGGCCGACCCCGGGACGACGTTGTCCTTGTACCCGGCCTTGAGGACCGTGGGGTTGGAGGTGTTCTGCAGCGTCGCGCCCACGAACCGCGCCACGGTGCCGAGCTCCTTGAACAGCACATCGGGGTTCTCCGGGTCGAACTCGATGCCAGTGATCTCAGTGACGCCGTCGAGGAACCTCCGGGTCGTGTCCGTGAGCTCGATGGGCCACCGGTAGTCGCCGATCCGGGCCACAGCACGCGCAAGGCGAGTGACGGCGTTGTCGTCGTTGACCTGCGATCCGTGTCCAGCGCGGCCACTCGCCGTCATGCGCAGCCACCCCAGCCCCTTCTCGGCCGTCTGCAGCATGTAGGTGCGCTTGCCGCCGATCTCCGCCGAGAAGCCGCCGACTTCGCTGATCGCCTCGGCAGCGCCCTCGAACAGTTCGGGGCGGTTGTCCACGGCCCAACGGGCACCGTAGGCGCCCCCGGCCTCCTCGTCGGCGAAGAGCGCGATGACGAGGTCCCGCTTGGGCCTCGTGCCGGTGCGCTGCATCTCGCGGGTCACGGACAGGATCATGGCGTCCATGTCCTTCATGTCTACCGCGCCGCGGCCCCAGACAAGCCCGTCCTTGAGTTCCGCAGAGAACGGGTCGACGCTCCAGTCCTCCTTCTGGGCCGGAACGACGTCGAGGTGCCCGTGCACCACGAGAGCTCGTGCGCTCGGATCCGTGCCCTCGACGCGCACGACGACGCTCGCCCGCCCGGGTGCCGATTCGAAGATCTCGGGCTCCAAGCCAACCTCGGCGAGCAGTCCGGCGGCGAACTCGGCGGCGGCCCGCTCTCCTGGGCCTTCGTTGGTGCCGTAATTCGAGGTGTCGAACCGGATGAGGTCCTGGCAGATGCCCACCACCTCGTCCTCGGCGGCGACGTGGGTCTCGGCGGGGCGGTCAGTCATGGGTCCTCCTGAAGCATCTGGCGGTGGCTCTAGCCTAGTCCCGCCCCCACCGGCCCCCGATTTCAGGTTCCGGGCACGCATCGTGTAGTGTCTTTCTCGCTGCCCGGAAGGGAAACGACACATTGGATCGCTTCTCGGGTGCTGCCTGCGCGGGTGGCGGAATGGCAGACGCGCTAGCTTGAGGTGCTAGTGCCCTTATTGGGCGTGGGGGTTCAAGTCCCCCTCCGCGCACCACGGGAAGCCCCGGTCTTCGGACCGGGGCTTCCGTGCTTTCTTGGCCTCGTCCGCCGCTCAGCTCTGGGGTCGTTTCGCCCGCTCGCACGACGGCGAAGGCGCGCCGTCGCGCATCGCCGCGCCTTCCTCTGTGGTCACGGGCGCGGACTCCGGTGGTGTATGCTTGGATATCGCTGCCGGGGCCAGAAACGCCTGCAATGACGTTTCACGCGATGGACTCGGAGGCCGCCCGCGCGGGTGGCGGAATGGCAGACGCGCTAGCTTGAGGTGCTAGTGCCCTTATTGGGCGTGGGGGTTCAAGTCCCCCTCCGCGCACGATTGTGATGACTCGGGACATCCTTCACGGATGAGTCGGGACATCGGTAACACCCCCGGTCTTCGGACCGGGGGTGTTGTGTTTTTTGGGCTGGTAGCCCTTGGTGGGGTCGATGGTGAACTCGGCGAGGATCTCGCCGGTGCCGTGCTCGATGGCGGTGACGTCGGCGTCGTGGACGAGCAGGATGAGTCTCTTGTGCCTGTGGGCCCTTCCGATGCCGAGGTGTCTGAGGCGTCCTGCGTGGCGGAGGGTTACCTTGCCGTCGGCGTCGACGCGGTCGGTCCGGACGCGGAAGTGTTCCCCCTGGGCGGCGATGGCGGGGGCGGCCTTGGGGGTCTGGGTATAGGCCTCGTGCGGGGTGTGCCGGCCGATGGCCCTGTGGGGGCGTTCGTGGTTGTAGATGTGGCGGAACTTGGCCAGGAGCTCGTTCAGGTGCGCGATGGTGTGGGCCTGGGGCTGGGAGGCAAGCCATTTCTTGAGGGTCTGGTGGAACCGCTCGACCTTCCCTGGGTCTGGGGGTGGCCGGGGGACCCGTTCTTCTGGGCGATCCCGAGGGAGGCGATGAGGGTCTCGAAGGCGTTGCGGCCTCCTCTGCCGCCTGCCAGACGGGTGGTGTAGACCATGCCGTTGTCGGTCAGGGTGGAGACGGGGAGGCCGTGGGCGGCGGCGGTGTCCAGGAAGGCCTCGATGACGATCGGGCCGGTGATGCGCGGGTGGGCGCTGAGGTGGAGCAGGCAGCGGGCGTGGTCGTCGAGGAAGTCGATGATCTCGGTGTGGGTGCCGTCGGCGAGGTGCCAGTGGGTGAAGTCGGACTGCCAGGTCTCGTTCGGCTGGGCCGCTTCGAAGCGGTGCAGGGAGGACTTGGGCCGCTTGCGGGGCTCCGGGGCGACGAGCCCGGCGGCGGTGATGATCCTGCGGATCGTGGAGACCGCCGGCGCCGTGCTGCCCTCCTTCTCGAGGTGCCATGCGATGGTCGCCGGCCCCGCGTCCAGGCCCTCGGAGACCAGCTCGGCCCGCAGTGCCAGCACACGGGCACGGACCTCTTCGCCTGTCGCGTGCGGGCTGGTGCGGGGTCGGCGGGAGCGGGCCTCCAGTCCGGCGTCCCCATGCTCGGCGTGGCGGACGAGGAGCTCGTGGACCCAGCGGCGGCTGACGCCGTACCGTCGCGCTGCTTCTGATCTGGACATTCCGCCCTCGAGGACCGCCAGGACGATGACCTTGTTCTTCGACATGGCCCATGCTCGGGCCCACCGGAGCGGGAACGATGCCGCGACTCACCCCGCGGCCGGTGAAGCATGTCCCGACTCACCGGTGAACGATCACCCGTGAACGATGTCCCGACTCATGCGGGAACGATGTCCTGAACTCACACACCCCTCCGCGCACGATCTGATTGCCCCGGTCTTGGGACCGGGGCAATCGTCGTTTCCGGAGTGAACCGCCGCGGTCCTCTGAGCGTCTTCTACAGCGTGGGGACGCCACCCCGACGCCTCCGCCGTTGAGGAGGAACAAGCCAATGAAACGCCTTCTGTATTCTCTGGGTGCTGCCTTGATGCTGTGCGCGGCCGCCGCCGGACCCGCGCTGGCTGACAGCACCGGAACTCCGGGCCCCCCGAGCCAGTCGTGCCAGAACCTTGGGCTGACCACGCCTGGCAACGCGGCAAGCAGCCCAGGTTCACCGTTCAACGAGCCAAGTCCGGCCAATCCGGCCGGCGGTATCGGCGGGCAGCACTACAACGCGATGTCCCAGTACGACGTCGCATGCTTCCAGCAGTCTGTGCACTGACCGCGGCGCACCGCTCCGCGGGTGCCCCACGACGACGGCGCGCCTCACCACACATGGCGAGGCGCGCCGTCGTGCGTGGGTGGGAACTCGGGCCGATAGGCCTCGGTGGAGTCGCCCCGGGTGCGCATAGAGTCGGAAGTGTCACCGAGAGGAGAGTCACCATGAAGGCATGGCAGTTCAACGGTACAAACAAGCCACTGGAACTCAACGAGGTCCCCGAGCCGCACGCTGGCCCGGGGCAGGTCGTTGTCGAGGTCAAGGCCGCAGGGGTGTGCCATTCGGATGTGACCGCGCTTGACGATGCGGGCTGGATGCCGCTCTTCCACGAGCTCCCGCGGACAATGGGCCACGAAAATGCCGGCGTGATCGCCGAGGTCGGCGACGGCATGGACGAGTGGCATGTAGGCGACCGCGTCGGGCTCGCACCCGTGATGAGCGACGGCGACGCCCTCGGCTACGGCAAGTGGGACGGTGGGTTCGCGCCGAAACTCGTGGCGACCGCCGACAATCTGGTCAGGCTTCCCGATGAGGTGGCCTTCGACTTGGGCGCGATGGCGACCGACGCCGGTCTCACGGCGTACCACGCCATCATGGCCGTCGGCGGCGCCAAGGCGGGCATGAAGGTCGGCGTGATCGGGCTTGGCGGTCTCGGCTACATTGGTGCACGCTGTGCCGCACTGGCCGGCGCTGAAGTGTACGGCGCCGAGATCAACCCCGAGACGCGCAAGCTCGCCGACGAGATCGGCCTCGCCGGGGTCGCCGACTCCATCGACGCGTTCAAGGACAAGGGCCTCCAGCTCATCGTCGACTACGCGGGCTTCGGAACGACTACGAGCGCGGCCATCGAGACGCTCGCCGAGTTCGGCACCTTCGTGCAGGTCGGCATGGGTCGGCTCGAGGCCACCATCAACACCTACCCCCTCATCATCAACCAGCTCACGCTCAAGGGCTCCAAGTCCGGCACGCGCGAGGACCTCGCGGGCATCTACGAGCTCATGAAGACCGGCAAGCTGAACCCGCCGATGAACCTCATCACTCACGCGGACATTCCGGGCGCCATTGACAAGCTGCGCGCCGGTGGAGTGATCGGTCGATTCATCGCGATGTACGAGTAGACCCCGGCCATCCCTGCAACGCACGACGGCCCAGACCCACGCCCCATGCGGTGGATCTGGGCCGTCCAGACGCCAGAGCCGCGTGTTCCAGAGTGGAACATCTGTGTTCCAGACCACATGCCTACGGTGAACGCAGCGACCGGCGCACACACGTCGCCGCCGTCGCTTGATAAGCCAGGATGCAGGGAAGGGACAAAGATGACCAAGCGTGTTGAAGGCAAGATTGCGGTGGTAACCGGCGGGGCGGCAGGCATGGGCCGCGCCCACGCGCGCCTCCTGGCCAGCGAGGGGGCCCGCGTCGTCGTCACAGATGTCGACGCCGCGGGAGGCCGCGAGACGGTGGACCTCATCGAGGGCGAAGGCGGGACAGCGACTTTCGTGGAGCACGACGTCTCGAAAGCGAAGGACTGGGAGTCGGTGGTCGGCCACGCCACGGAGGAGTACGGCCGCATTGACGTGCTGGTGAACAACGCCGGCATCCTCGCCTTCACTTCTCTCCAGGACACTGAGGAGGAGGTGTGGGATCGGATCTTCGCTGTCAACGCCAAGGGCACCTATCTGGGGTGCAAGGCTGTGCTTCCGGCGATGGAGCGGTCGACGGCGCCGTCGATCATCAACATCTCATCGATGTACGGGATCATTGGTGCCCCGAACGCTGCCGCATACGAGGCGTCGAAGGGCGCGGTACGCACCCTGACGAAGGCGGCTGCCGTGGATTTCAAGGAGTTCGGGATCCGTGTGAACTCCGTCCACCCGGGCGTGATTGCGACCGCGATGACCAACGACATCCTTGCCGACGCCGAGGGCACGAAGGCGCTCCTCGGCACGACCATCCTCGACCGGGCGGGCCAGCCCGAGGAGGTATCCGCGGTGGTGCTCTTCCTGGCCTCCGATGAGTCCTCGTTCATGAACGGTTCCGAGGTAGTCGTCGACGGCGGGTATATCGCCCAGTAGTCCTTCGTCTGGGCACAGAGCCGCCGCGCATGCCGATGGCATGCACGGCGGCTCTCGCCGGTGGATAGCCGCGATCCGCAGCCGAACGAAGGCAAGCACGCCTGCTCAGGCTGCCGTGTGGAAGACCATTCGGCCACCTGGGAACCCCACTCGGTGGCCGACGATCTGCCGGGTTCCAGGTAGCGGCGGCGCGGTCGAACTATAGCGATGGCCGGTCGGTGTAGTCACCGTGACGGTGTGCCGGGTGGCAGGGGTGGTCCCATGGCTCCACCCGGGCGCTTCCTTGACCTGGTTGCAGCGTTCGCACAGTCCCTGGCCGTTGGCTTCGTTCGTGGGGCCTCCCCGTGCAGCGGGGATGACGTGGTCGTACTGGCGGATCGGTGCGTTGCACCATGGATTCCTGCAGGTGGCGTCCCTGAGAACGATGAAGGTCTTGAGCCCTTCGGGGAACGTCCTGGCCTTCGAGTCCATCGCAGTGAGCGCCCCGGTCTCGGGTGCCGTGTACAGGCGGCGCAGGGTGGCGCGCTCCGCGGCACAGAGCACGAGGTCGCGCCCCACCTGTGCGGGCAGGGCACCGAATCCTTCAAGGAGGGCAGGCTCGGCGGAGCCACGGACCAGCGCACTCTCCGCCATGACGAGGTGGACCGCCACCGCCACATCCTCGGCGTGCTCCTGCCCGGTCAGCCTCTCCACCGCGGTGTCCGCCATGATTTGGTCGCGCGTGCGATCCTCACGCACGTCAGGCCCCGCGGCACGAGCGGAATCCGCGTTGGCGGTCAGCGCCTTGTATGAGGCGACGGCTTGGGCGGCCGGCAGCAGACAGGACAGGACTGCCATCGAATCCGGTGCGGGCCGAAGCCAGACGCGGCGCTCGGTCACCGCACGCCGGGCACGCTTCACGGCCGCCGCGGGGTCGAGCCGTTGGGCATGCGCCCGAGCCTCTGCTGCGAGCTGGCGATCCCCGACGCCCCCGCGAGCGTAGGCGGCCACCATTGCTTCGTCCACGCGCACCCGGTCCTCGACGTCGAGGCAGGCCGTCTCCCGGACGACAAGGGTCGCCCGCCATTCGTTGATCCGTCCCGCAGCGAGGGCGTTGAGCGTGTGGGGCATCTCGTTCACGAGTGCCTTCGCCAGCCCCAGCAGGCGGCCGCCACGGGCCGGCGACTCACTGCGGGCCAGGGCGATGGCGTGGCTGGCTTCGACTGAGGGGTCCACGGCGCGCGGCCCTTCGCCGAGCCGATCGCCCGCAAGGGCCTCATCGGTCGCCGCCCGCCGCTCCCGGACCCGCTTCTCGAGAAGGACGCTGTACCGGGCCTGATAAGTCGAGGCGGCGGCCTTCAGCCGCTCCGCCGCACCGATCCGCTCGATGAGTTCCGCCTCGCTCAGCTGACCGTCGTCCTCCGCACCGGATACGAGCGCCGTCGCCCACGTCCCGATGACGGCGGCGCTCGGCGAGCTCCCGCCGACAGACATCAGAACATCCGCGATGAGCCGTGAGAAGTCGTCCGCATCCTGCGGAGCTCCCACGGCGGTCGGCGCTTCCGCCAGCACGGATAGTTCGAACATGTGTTCGACTCTACCGTGGCCCCGCCTCCCGGGCCAGACCTGTGGAGGACAACTGAGGAGAGCGGCGCCGCCCCCCATGGATACGGCGCCGCCCGGTCCGTCGAGGGCTACTTGCCGTAGCTCCATTCCCAGCCCGCCGGCGCCCCGGGTGCGGTGGAGAAGCCGGCCGAGGCGAAGGTGCCAGAACGGCGTCGTGCTGGGACAGCGTGGCCGGGCCGGGCGAGGTGCGGGACTCGAGCAGCGGGATGGCCTAGGGTGGGCCCGCAGGACCTACCTGGCCGAGCGCGCCCGCTTGCCGATCGCGGCGCGCCGCTCTCCCCCGGCGACAGGCAGGCACATTTCGCTGAGGACCACGTCCACGATCCCGTCGAGGATCTCCGCCCTGTTGGCCACGCGTCCTCCACCGACACGGCGGACGCCGCTGGCCGCCCCGGCTCAGGTCACGATGGGCACCGCGGTGAGTGACGCCGTCGTGCGCCACCGGCCTGCACTGCGCACCTGCTTGACTGCTCTTGCCCGGCCGCTCACACGAAAGGGACCAGCCTCAGGCTGGTCCCTTGGCGTCTCCGCCCGTCCGTGTCAGCTCAGGATGCTGCCGCGCGGGGGCTCGAAGCCTTGGTTCCACTCGGCTGCGCGCCCATGCCGCCGATACGGGCCAGAATCGTCTGCATGCCCTTGTCAGCTTGGGCACGGCTCAATCCACTGTTCTTACCGATGAGCGAACCGGCGCCGAGGTCGATTCGGGCATCGGACAAGATAGACCGGCGCGGTGATTCGTGACGGCGGATCTTCTTGCGGTTCAGTGCCATGGCGACCTCCTTCTGCCCCGAGTCTACTGTGAGCGGGCCCATTTCCACAGGGACCTGGCCATCCGCCGCGCGTTCACGAGGTACAGGACAAGCCCGAGGAGGATCGCCACCGCGACGACCACGACCACGAGCCAGAGAAGGTCCCACCACCACGGCTCGAGCGGAACCCCGACGCCGATCCCAGCTGTGAGCAGCACTCCGGCACACGAGATGAGCATCAGCCTGAGCGGCAGCAGCATGACTGCCAGCGCGCGGTGTTCGGGGGCGCGCGCCATCCATGATAGGAACAAGGCTGGCCCTACGAGGAGCAGCGAGACCGCCTGTGACGGCACAGTGAAGCGGGGCGAGAGGATCGGAGCGCCGAAGAACTTCTCCGCGGCCACAGCCACGGCGAACAAGAGCACGACCATCACGCCCACGACCGTGAAGGTGAAGACACCCGAAACTGCCGGGACGAGCTCGACACTCACTTCCGCCCCCGAATAGTTCTCCGACGGCGCGAACGCAACATGGGCGGTGCTCCGCGGCTTGGCGGGGACGTCCTCGCGAGGGTCTGCGACATACTCGTCGCCAGCCGTCTCCTGCACACTGAGCCGACGGACGACCAGGCCAGCAGGTGCACTGAACTCAACGTGCTGGCTGTGCGCCAGGCCCGCGTCTGGGAGGTCGAACTCGATGATCCCGACCCTGTTGCCGAGATCCGGGATCGGCAGGCTGCGGTCATAGGAGAACTTGACCACAGTCCTCTTCCCGACGAGGTCTCCGTCGACCTCGACCACGAGGAGGAACTGGTCCAGAAACCCCTTCACCATCCGGGCGACAACCGCCCTGCTCTCCGGGTCGGCGATGCCGCTCCAGGGCATGAGCTCCCGGTCGACCTCGACCTCGATTGCTCTCCTCGTCTCCGCGGACGTCTCGGCAGGGTTGAACCCGACGACGCGGTGTATGAGGTCGCGCATCTGCTCGGACTCCTCAGTGGGGCGGGGCACCCCGGGGCTCGTGATCTGGACCAGCATCTCAACGGCGAGCTGCGTGTTGTCGTCACGTCCGAGCACGGGCATCGGGTGGTCATCGGGCCCGGTAGCCGAGACACGGCGAAGCGCGCCCTTCTCGATCAGAGCAAGCGGCACCAGGACGCGGCCGTCCGACCCAGGCACTGCAAGGTCCGAGGGAAGCGTGAAGTCAAAGGAGATCGCGCGACGGGTGGCGCCGGCGACACCGAGGCTGATCGAGTCGACCCGCCGGTGCACCCAGAGGGGCGCCCCGAACAGCAGCGCGGCAATCCGCCGGCCCCTGTCTGGGAAGTCACCGAGGCCAGGCCAATTGATCTCATTGGTCACCACCACGCCCCAACCCTATCGGCCCTCGGAAGGATTGAATGCGCGGACGGCGTCGTGCTGGGCCAGCGTGGCCCTGCAGGCCTGCGACGCCGCCCGCATCGCCCAAGGGCAGACGGTTTTGGTCACCGGTGCGTCGGGCGGTGTCGGCTCACAGGCGGTGCAGCTGGCAACAGGGCTCGTCGCCGGCAGCACCCCGCTCCCCGACTCCGCGGCGGGCGGTTGACCCGCATGCGTCGGCAGCTGAAGGCTCTGGCCCTGTCCTCCTTCGTCCGCCGGCGCCTGACAATGCTCGCCGCGGGCCCAGCGCGCAAGCGACCTCGCCCGACTCATCGAGGCTGGAACCCTGAGGCCCTGAATCGACCGGACCTACCCGCTCGAGCAGCTGCCCGGTGCGATGCGCGCCCTCGTCGCGGGCACGTTCCTGCGGAAAGGTCGCCATCTCGGTCTGAGTGCGCACGACGACGGTGCCTCGCCCAAGAAACGTCGGAGGGGCCCAATAGGTTCTGATCATCGCTGACGGACGGGGGACCGATGGGCAGGGCACCGATCGAATGGTGGGAGTGGTTGGTCGTGCTGGGACCGATCGCCGCGCCGCTCCTTATCGCCGCGGCTACTTTGACCGCGGCCGGTATCGCCGCTCGGGTCGCCATACGGACTCTCCGACAGCGGGATCTCGCCGACCGAAAGGCCGAATGGTGGCGCAGGACCCAGTGGGCCTTCGACACCGTTCACGCAGATTCGGCTTCCCGACGTGAGCTGGCGCTCGACGTACTCGACGTCCTCGCCGAGAGCGACCTGCCGACACTCGAGGAGGTCCTTCTCCTGGAGACAGCCAACCGACTGCCACTGCGGGCGGCACAAGGCAGGCTGGACGCTGAACTGGAGGTCATCGACAATGGAGATTCAGAGGGAGAGGCGGAAGCCGATGAGCACCACGACGCCGGCGCACAGCCCGGGAAAGCAGCAGGCGGCATCTAAGAGGGTCGTCCGAGTCCCGCGCGGAGAGCTGCGAGTGCAGGCAGCAGCAGCACGGCTCCAGGTCACCATCGACAAGCGGCTTGACCGCGAAACCCCCGAGTGGATCAAAGAGCTCGCGAAGAAGCAGTACTGACGTCCCAGCACAGCCGGGGGTCTGGCCAAACGACGGGTGCGCACCCTTCCCGCACGAGGTGGGTGCTGACGACGCCGCCGCCCCACCAAGGGGACGGGCGGCGCCGTCGTGCGTGAAAGAAGTGGCCTACGCGACCCCGAGCTCGTTGTTTCGGTGATGCGGCCATGGGCGGCCGGCGCTCAGAACGAGATGAGGACCTTGGAAGAGACCGAGGCGTCGGCGGCGGTCTCGAAACCCCGGAGCGCGTCCTCCACAGGCACCACGTGCGTCACGATCCCCTCGGTCCTGAGGGTGCCGTCGCCCAGCGCGGCCAGGACGTCGCCGAACTCCCCCGCGAAACGGAACGAGCCCGCGAGGGTGAGTTCCCGTGTGATGGCCGTCGCCATGGGTGCCTCGACGCCACCGGCGCGCTGCAGGCCCAGCATGACGACGGTGCCCCCGCGGGCCGCGGCCGAGACTGCCGCCGCGAGCCCGGGCACCGTCCCGCTCGATTCGACGACGACGTCGGCGTGGAGCGCCTCGATGGCCTCGTCGTCGCGCGCGTCCAGGGTCCGCGCGCCCTGTTGGCGGGCTATACCCAGCGGGACCTCGAAGAGGTCCGTCGCGACGACTTCGGCGGCCCCGTGGTGGTGGGCGGCCGCAATGACGAGCTGGCCGATGGGCCCCGCGCCGATCACCGCCACGCGCTTGCCCCGCACGTCGCCGGCGCGCTCGAGGCCGTGCCACGCGACGGTGGCCGGTTCGGCGAGCGCCGCGGTCTCGAGCGAGAGGCCCTTGGGCACGCCGTGGAGCATGCGGGCTGGAAGGGCCACCCGGCGGGCGAACGCGCCTTGCGTGTGGGGGCGGTGCATGGCCGAGCCCAGATAGGTGGACGCGGGCGCGAGGTTTGGCCGGTCGGCCGGATACGGGGTCCTGCCGTCGCCGCGCGGGGTGAGCGGATGGGCCGCCACGCGGGTCCCCGCCGTGGGGCCGGTGCCGTCGGCCGCGGCCCGGATCACGCGCCCCGAGACCTCGTGCCCGAGGATCATGGGCTCTCGGAGGATGGAGGCCCCGGCCGCCCCGTGCTTCCAGTAGTGCAGGTCGGAGCCGCACACGCCGCCGAAGGCGACCTCCACGACGGCCTCGTCGTCTGCGGGCACGGGCTCCGGCACGGGCCCGATCCGCAGGTCGCCCGCCGCGTGGGCGACGACGCCGAGGTTCTCCCGCGCAGCACCCGTCATCAGACGACCGCCGTCATGCCGCCGTCGACGAACAGCGTCTGTCCGTTGACGAAGTCGCTTGCGGAGCTTGCGAGGAACACGAGCGCGCCGACCAGGTCGCGGGTGTCTCCCCAGCGCGCCGCGGGGGTGCGCTGGCGCACCCAGTCGGAGAAGTCCTCGTCGGCCACGAGCGCCTGGGTCAGCTCGGTGGCGAAGTAGCCGGGAGCGATCGCATTGGCCTGGATGCCATGGGGGGCGAGGTCTGCGCACAGTCCCTTCGTCAGCATGACGATGGCGCCCTTCGTCGCCGAGTACGGCGCGATGGAGGGCCGTGCGAGCTGGCTCTGCACGCTGCCGATCTGGATGATCTTCCCGCTCCCCCGCTCGACCATGCCGCGGCTCACACGGCGTGCCAGGTAGAACGCGCTCGAGACGTTGGTGGCCATGAGGACGTCCCAGTCCTCGTCGCTGAACTCGCCGATCGGCGCGCGCCGCTGGATGCCGGCGTTGTTGACCAGTACGTCGAGCACGCCGACCTCCGCTTCGAGCGCGGCGATTCCGGCGTCGACGGCGGCCGGGTCGGTGACGTCGAACGTCACGCTGCGTGCTTGTGAGCCGGTCGCGTCGGCAACTTCGGCCGCGGCGCGGGCCGCCTTCCCTGCGTCCCGGCCGTGCACGACGACGCTGGCTCCCGCCGCGGCGAGCCCCTCCACGAGTGCGCGCCCGATGCCCTGGCTGGACCCCGTGACGAGCGCGGACTTCCCTTCGAGGCCGAAGGCGGCAATCCCGGTGGGTGCCCTCACGGCCGGACCCTGACGAGTCGCTGGGTGGTGGCTTCCACGCCGTCGCCCACCTCGTCGCGGGAGAGCTTGAGGGCGTCGTCCGCGCGGAGCAGGTCGCGGCGGAGCGTCTCGGGGACGAGGAAGGTGGAGCAGGTCGTGATGAGGGCCAGGGTGGCCATGTAGGTGGCGAGCAGCACCCAGTTCCCGTGGCTGACGGCGATGATGTAGGCGCCGAGCACGCCGGCCAGACCCCCTGCCAGTACCGCAGAGATCTCCCGGGCCATGGCGACGCCGAGGTAGCGGTGCCTGTTGCCGAACATCTCAGGCAGCATGGCACACTGCGGACCGAGCATCGTGTTGACGGCGATGCCGATGCCGACCGCCACGACCGCGACCGCGAGGACGTGGTTCCCCAGCGAGAGCAGCCACCACGCCGGGAACGAGTACAGGAGCATGAAGACCGCACCGAAGCGGTAGACGGTGCGTCGTCCTACCCGGTCGGAGATGGCGCCGGCGAGCGGTACCGAGAAGACGCCGATGAGGGAGCCGATCGTGACGCCCCAGGCGAGCAGGCCCTTGTCGGCGCTGCTGCCGACGACCGAGACGAAGAAGCTCAGGGCGAGGGTCTGGAACATGTAGGAGCCGCCGTTCTCGGCCATGCGCAGGCCGATGCCCACGATGACGCCCGGCAGTCCCTTGGTGAAGATCTCCCGCACCGGCTTGTCCTGGAGCTGCTCATGCTTCTCGAGCGGCACGAACGTGGGAGTCTCGCGGAGCTTGGTCCGGATGACAATGGCCACGAGGATGAGCACGAAGGAGAGCAGGAAGGGCACGCGCCAGCCCCAGCTCATGAGCTGGTCCTTGGGCAGCAGCGAGATGGCGCTGAAGACCAGCCCCGCGAGCAGGGTTCCCGCCTGGATGCCGATGAAGGGCAGCGCCGCGAAGAAGCCACGCCGCTTGACCGGAGCGTATTCGGCCATGAGCACTGTGGAGCCCGCCTGCTCCGCCCCGGCGCCGAATCCCTGGAGCAGGCGGAGCGTGACGAGGAGGACCGGCGCCAGCAGCCCGATCTGGTCGTACGTGGGCAGGAGGCCGATGAGGGTCGAGGCGCCGCCCATCAGCAGGATGGTCACCACGAGGATGGTCTTACGACCCAGGCGGTCACCGAGCCGGCCGAAGAACAGGCCGCCGAAGGGCCGTGCCAAGAAGCCGACGCCGTAGGTCGCGAAGGCGGCGACGGTCGCCATCGCTGGGTCGCCCTGGGGGAAGAACAGCAGGTTGAAGATGAGGGCTGTCGAGAGCCCATAGAGCGCGAAGTCGAAGTACTCGAGCGCGCTGCCGACGCTCGAGGCGAGCGTTGCGCGCTGCAGGTTCTTGGCATAGTCCGGATCCGACGATCCCGGATGCTGGGCGGTGTCCCTAGTGGTCACGGCCATCTCCCTTGATTGGCTGGAACAGGAGGTGCCTGCACGTGCGTGCTTCTCGGCTCCTGTGACCTACCTTACCAACCTGATGAATCCTGTTCAACCCTCTGAACTCCGTCGACTTTCCTCGAGATCCCGACGTGCCGATGCCCCGAGGGGGTTCGTCAATTGCAGGGCCGCATCCTTGAGCGCCTCGGCCACTCGTTCCAGGTGCTCCGGGGTCGCGCGGGCCTCCTGGATGGCGACGCCCAGCGCCAGCGGCGGATCACCCGGCGCCCAGCCCTCGAGCGGCACGGCGACCCCGACGAGCCCGGGCATCCCTTGCCCCGGATCGAGCGCCCAGCCGCGCTCGCGGGCGCGGTGGAGCTTCTCGAGAAGCTCCGGCAGCTCGCGCACGCTGCGGTCCGTGACATGGGGGAACGGGACCTGATCAGCCATGATCGCCTCGATCCGGGAATCATCCATGACCATGAGCAGGGCGTTCCCCGTGGCGCTCAGGGCGGCGTGGATCCTTGACCCCAGCGGGGTTCCGAAGCGGACTGTGCGCGAGCCCTCGTGGCGGGCCAGGTAGAGCGCGTCATGGTCGTCGAGCATGGCCACCTGCACCACCTCGTGACGGAGCACGGGCGAGGCCTGGCAGACGGCGTAGAACTCCCGCACCTGGTTGAACTGGGCGGCGAAGGCGCCGCCCAGTTCGGCGTTGCGGCGGCCCAACTGGTAGCCCGAGGGGACCCGCTGGACCATGCCGCCCTCCTCGAGCGCCAGGCACAGGTTCATGGTCGAGGACTTGGGCAGCCCGAGCGCCGTGGCAATCTCGGTGAGCGTCAGGGGGCCGTTGGCCTCCGCGAGCACGCCCAGGATCTTCAGGCTGCGCGTGACCGCGGGGGCGGGGTCCCGGCGCTCGCGGTCCTGCTCATCGCCATCGTTCGGAATGGACTTCGCCATGCAGGTCTCCTCTTGCTCCCCGTGCTTGCGCACGCGTGTGTGCCCAGCTGTCGGGCCGGGCCCATTATGGCCGAGAGCCCCGCGGTCTCAGTAGAACTCCACCGTGTTGACCACATTGCGCATGGCCTCCCCGTCCAGCAGCCGGCTCGCGTTCGCGGCGAAGAGCCGCGCGATCCGCTCCTCCTCCTGAGAGTTCAACGCTGCCGTGTGCGGGCTGATCAGCACATCGTCGCGTCCCCACAGCGGAGAATCCGCCGGCAGCGGCTCCACTTCGAACACGTCCAGCGCGGCGAAGGAGACTCTCCCGCTCTCGAGCGCCGGCACGAGCGCGGACTCATCGATCACCGTGCCACGGCCCACGTTGACCACGATGGCTCCGGGCTTGATGGACCCGAGCACCTCATGGCCTACGAGGTGGTGGGTGTGCTCGGTCCCGGGCAGCGTGACGACGAGGGCATCAGCCTCGGCGGCGGCGCGCGCGAGCTCGTCCACCGGCACGAGCCGATCCACGCCGTCGACCGGCTCCCCGCTGCGGGTCGTGCCCCACACGGTCGCACCGAGCGCCTTGAAGCGGCGGGCGCACTCGGCGCCGATGCCGCCCAGGCCGACGACGAGCACCGTCATCTCCTCGAGCTGCTTCATCTCCCAGCGGTCGGTCCACACGCGCCCACGCTGCTGCGCGATGAGGCGGGGCAGGGACTTCGCGCCCGCGAGCACGCCGAAGACGGCGAACTCGGCGAGCGGGCCGCCATGCATTCCGGCCGAGGTCGTGAAGGCAACGCGCTGGAGCGCCTCCTCCGGCAGCCCGGCGGCCTTGACTTGGCTGCCGCCGCCCGCCGCTGTCGTGTGCACCCAGCGCAGGCCGGGATTGGACGCGACGGCGCGGTGGAGCGCGGCCGGGTCGACGTCGGGAATGCCGAACAGGAAGTCCGCCGAGTCGACGAGGGCCTCGAACGCCGCTTGCTCCTGTGAGGTGCGGACGCGGTCGGGGTCACCGGACCAGTCGGCCGGTCCGCGCATGGGACGGTAGAGTCCGTGGTCGCGCACGACCTCGAGGCGGGGTTCGAGCGCCTCAATGAGTCGGCAGTGCTCTTCGGAGAGCGGGACAGCGACGACAGCGCGGACCGAACCAGTGGTCTCGGACATGGGATCCCCTTCGTTGCGGCAGTTCCGATGGCGTCCACGGGAGCGAACGACTCCCACAAGGGTAGCGCGGGTTCAACGTACTGAACAAAGTTCCATATTTGGACCGCGCCATACTCTGCGGCCGCTACGCTGGGAAGATGACGACGATCGCACTGGGCATGATCGGCCTCGGCGCCATGGGCGCCCCGATGGCCCGGCACCTGCTCTCCCACCACGGATCCCTCGCAATCACGGCCCGGCGCCCGCAGTCGGAGCTCGTGAGCGAGGGAGCACACTGGGCCGATACGCCGCGAGAGCTCGCCGCCTCCGTCGACGCCCTCCTGGTCATGCTCCCTGACCTTCCCCAGCTCGAGGACGTCCTGGCCGGGGACGAAGGCATCCTGGCCGGCGTGCGCGACTCGGGCCTGACGCTGATGGTCGGCTCGACCAGTTCGGCCACGGGACTGCGGGACCTCGCCGCCCGGTTGGCGGACGAGACCGACGGCCGCGTGCGCGTCGTGGACTGCCCCGTCTCGGGTGGGGAGGACGGGGCGATCGCCGGGACCCTGTCCATCATGCTCGGCGGCACCGAGCCCGATGCGGCCCTCGCCCGCCAGCTGCTCGCTCCCTGCGGCAGCCCCGTGCACCTCGGCCCGCTCGGGGCCGGACAGGTGGCCAAAGCCTGCAACCAGCTCGTGGTGTCCGCGACCATCCTGGCCCTCGGCGAGGCAACCGTCCTCGCCGAACGCTCAGGGATCGACCTGGCCCTGATGTGGGACCTGCTGGGCGGCGGCTACGCCGGGTCGCGGCTCCTCGACTCCCGCAGGGAGAAGCTCGTCAGCGGCGACGACTCGCCTTCCGGCGTCGCGAAGTACATGGTCAAGGACCTGGTCTCCGCCGAGGAGATCGCGCGCGCCACGAACACCAACCCCGTCCTGCTGCCCGCGCTCCGCGCCGCGTTCGACGAGATCGTGGCGTCCGGGCTTGGCGATCAGGACATCTCCGTGACCCGGCGGTTCGTGGCCGGGCGGTAGAGCTCGGGCGCTCTGCCGGAGCCAGCCCGAGGGGCCCGGTGACGGCGGGCGGTGGGCGCGCACCGCCGTCATGCGCGCCCACGCGCTGCTACCCGAGCTGGACCACGGACCCCACGAAATGCCGCCGGCCCGACTTCGCGTTCCATCCGACGAAGTCGGAGCGTTCCCAGCCGCCCTCGCCGTCAACCACGTCTGAGATGTTCACCGACACCCGTGCCGGCAGGAAGACGGGCGCCTCGAACTTGACGTCCCAGACGAATGCGTCGCCCTTCTGGGTCCCCACCTCCGCAAGGACACGCGAGGCGGTGTACATGCCGTGCGCGATGGAGCGCCGCATCCCGAGGGCCCGCGCGGAGATCGAGCTCAAGTGGATGGGATTGAAGTCTCCGGACACGGCCGCGTACTCGCGCCCCGTCTCGGACCCGAGGCGCCAGATAGCCGTCGGCAGCGGCGCGCGGAAGTCTTCGCGCGGCTCGGAGGCGACAGGCTTGTCGATGCCGGGCAGGAACACGCCCTTCGCCAGGTAGGTCGAGACGCCGCGCCACACGGGCTCCCCTCCCCCGGCCCCGCTGCGTCGCACCTCGGCAACCACATCGACCTGGGTCCCGGCCCGGTGCCCGGAGAGATTCTCAGCCCACGTGGTCACATCGAGCAGGTCGTTGTAGGTGACCGGTTCGCGATACTCGACGTGGTTTCGCAAGTGCACCATCCCCAGAAGCGGGAGCGGGAAGTCCTCGCGGCCCATGAAGCTCATCGCCACCGGAAACGCGAGGGCGTGCAGGTACCCCGCCGGCACGACGTCGCGTGCGGCTTCGCCCAGCAGATGCTGGAACTCCGTGAGCTTGGCAAGGTCTTGGCGCACGACGGCGACGTGGTGCCTCGCGCTCGGAAGCCGCCTCGCGCCGTTGCTCCTGGAGATCATGAGCCGCGCGGCCTCGGCGGCCGCGGCGACGTAGAGCTTCGAGAGCGAAGGCACCTCCGGCAGCTCGACGGTCTCGATCCCCCGCGGCGGCGCGCTCACTGCCCCACCAGATTCTGCCCGCACACGCGGAGCACGTTACCCGAAATGCCGCCAGCCGCATCAGAGGCGAAGAACCCTATCGCCTCGGCCACGTCGAGCGGCAACCCGCCCTGCTGGAGGGAATTGAGGCGGCGGGCCACCTCGCGCGTCGCGAAGGGGATCTTGGCGGTCATCTCGGTCTCAATGAATCCGGGGGCCACGGCGTTTGCGGTCCCGCCGGTGGCGGCGAGCCGGGCCGCCGTCGAGCGGACCATACCCATGACACCGGCCTTGGACGCCGCATAATTCGTCTGGCCGCGGTTGCCCGCGATGCCAGAGGTCGAAGCGACGGAGACGATGCGGAACCCGTCGGGAAGCCTCCCGGACCCCATCAGCGCGTCGTTGATCCGCAGCTGCGCCGCGATGTTCACCGCGATGACAGCGTCCCACTTGGCCGCGTCCATGTTGGCCAGGAGCTTGTCCCGCGTGATGCCGGCGTTGTGCACGAGGATGTCGAAAGCGCCGTGCCGGGACAGGGCGTGCTCGAGGATCCGCTCCCCCGCGTCCGGCTTGGTGATGTCCAGTTGGAGGGCGGTCCCGCGGACCTCGTTGGCGACCTTCGCGAGGGAGTCGCCTGCCGCGGGGACGTCGACGACCACGAGCTTCGCCCCATCCCGCGCGAGCGTCCGTGCAATCGCCGCGCCGATGCCCCGGGCGGCCCCGGTCACCACGGCGACCTTCCCCGCGAGCGGCTTGTCCGGATCGGCGGGCAGTTCGCCCTTGGCCGTGCCGACGGTCAGGAACTGGCCATCCACGAACGCGGACCGTCCGGAGAGCAGGAAGCGCAGGGCCCCGAGCGCACTGGGCACCTCCGCCGAGACGCCCTCGGCCAGGAGGATCCCATTGCCAGTCGCCCCGGACCGCAGCTCCTTGGCCAGCGAGCGCAGGATGCCCTCGACGCCGGCACGGGCCGCGGCGAGCGCCGGCTCGTCGGCCGTGGAGGATCGACGCGACACGGTCACGACCCGGGCGTTCGGCGCGAGCGAGCGCAGCGCCCGCCCGGCAGCGAGGACCGGGCCCGCGAGGTCCTCGGGCCGCGTGATCGAGTCGAGGGCGAGGACGATTCCCCCCAGCTTCGCGGTGCCACCGGTTGGCGCGTTGGCGCCCGGAGCGGCGGGTGAGGCGGACGACGACGCCGACCCGCCGGCGTCGTGCGTCCCACCGGCGGCGGTGGCGATCCCCGGATCCCGAAGGACCTCGACGTCCCAGCCCTTGAGCGCGGTCTCGAGCGAGTCGGCCCCGGGACCGGTCCCGATGAGCAGCACGGGCCCAGGCACGAGCGGCGCGCCCGGCTCGTAGCGGCGCAGCCTCACGGGCTGCGGGAGTCCGAGCCTCTTGGCGAGGTCACGGCCCCAGCCGCGCGAGACGAAGTCGGTGTATTTGTCAGCCATGTGTTTCCCTTCCCCCGGGTTGTCCTGGTCAGCGTCCCTCGAGGACGGCGACAACGCCCATGCCGCCAGCCGCACACACGGAGATGAGACCGCGCGCGGGCCGCCCGAGGTCGCCGGCATCGGTCCGCTCGTGCAGCTGCTTTGCGAGCGAGGCGACGATGCGCCCGCCGGTCGCGGCGAACGGGTGCCCCGCGGCGAGTGAGGAGCCGTTGACATTGAGCTTGGCTCGGTCCACCTTGCCGAACGCGCCCTCGAGTCCGAGCCGCTCGCGGCAGAAGTCGGCATCCTCCCACGCGGCGAGCGTCGCCAGGACGGTGCCGGCGAACGCCTCGTGGATCTCGAAGTAGTCGAAGTCTTCAAGGGTGAGGCCGAGCCGGGCGAGCAGGCGCGGCACCGCGAACACGGGCGCCATGAGGAGACCGTCCTTGCCGTGCACGAAGTCCACCGCGGCGGCCTCGCCGTCCACGACGTCCGCGAGGATCGGCAGGTCGCGCGCGGCGGCCCACTCCTCGGAGGCGAGCAGCACGGCCGCGGCGCCGTCGGTGAGCGGGGTCGAGTTGCCAGCCGTCATCGTCGCGTCCGCGCCAAGATGCCTGCCGAAGACGGGCGAGAGCTTGCCCATCTTCTCCATCGAGGTGTCGGCGCGGAGGTTCGAATCCTTCGTGAGTCCTCGGTAGGGGGTCACGAGGTCGTCGAAGAAGCCGCGGTCATAGGCGGCGGCGAGGTTCTTGTGCGAGGCGAGGGCGAGCTCGTCCTGCGCCTCCCGCGTGATGTTCCACTGCTTGGTGGTCAGCGCCTGGTGCTCGCCCATGGACAGGCCCGTGCGCGGCTCGCCCGTCCCGGGGGCATCGGGCGCGAGGTCCTTGGGGCGCAGGCGGGAGACGGCCTTGAGCTTCTGCTGGAGCGTCTTGGCACGGCTGAGTTCGAGGAGTACATCGCGCAGGCCCTCGCTCACGGCGATCGGCGCATCCGAGGTCGAGTCGACCCCGCCCGCGATGCCCGATTCGATCCGGCCGAGCTTGATCTTGTCGGAAAGCTGCAGAACTGTCTCGAGGCCCGTGGCACACGCCTGCTGCACATCGTAAGCGGGGGTCTCGGGGCTGAGGGCCGAACCGAGCACTGACTCGCGCGTGAGGTTGAAGTCGCGACTGTGCTTGAGCACCGCGCCGGCAGCCACCTCTCCGATGCGCTCGTCCTGCAGGCCGAACCGCGCCACGAGGCCGTCGAGCGCGGCCGTGAGCATGTCCTGGTTCGAGGTGCGCGTGTACGCGCCGTTGGCGCGGGCGAACGGGATGCGGTTGCCGCCGACGACGACAGCCCTCCGGATGCCAGCCGGGGACGAGGGGGAAGACGGGGAAGAAGTGGAAGAGGGGGTCGACATCTGAATGCCTCCGATGATTGTGACCTGAGTTACCGATACCAAGCGTACCTGATACGCTGGGTATCGTGAACTACCCCACCCCCCGTGCTGAAGGTCTCGGTACCGTCACGTACGACGTCGCGAGGCAGCCCATCGTCGACGGCCGCACCGCCCGCTGGGCGAACCACCGCGAGGAAAGGCGCGTCGAGCTGGTCCACGCGGCCCGCCGGGCCGTGCACCGGCTCGGACCGGACGTCCCCATGGAGGAGATCGCCGCCGCCGCGAGTACGTCGAAGTCCGTCTTCTACCGGTACTTCCGCGACAAGGCCGGGCTTCAGGCGGCGATGGGCGCCCTCGTGCTGGCTCAGATGCAGGTCCGCATCGCCCAGGCCGCCGCCGCGGCCCAGACCCCCTACGAGGGGCTCCGCGCAATGGTCGCCGCGTACCTCGGCATGGCCGTCCGTTCGCCCAACGTCTACGAATTCGTCACCCGCGTGCCGGTGGGCTCGGCACCGTCGGAGCCTGCCGTCCAGCGCGCCACCGCCGGCCGGAGCAGTGCCGCCGGGCACGCCGCGGATGAAGCGTTCGGGAGCTTCTTCGACGCGATCGCCACGATGATCCAGGCGCCGATGAGCCGCTACCTCGACCCCGCGGCGTCGGCCACCCTCGACTACTGGCCCAGCGCTGCCATCGGGCTCGTGCGGACCGCCGGCGAGCGCTGGCTCGCTGCTCCCCCCTCGCCCGAGAAGCCCGGCCTCGAACAGATGGCCGCCCTGATCGCCGACTGGCTCTTCGCCGGCATCGCCGCGCAGGCGAGCCACACGCAATCGGCGAGCGCCGCCGTCGTCCATGAACCACACCCCACCGCAGCCGTTCCCGCAAAGGAGACCCCGTGACCGATCCGACCACCGCTACCGCGACCGCCCCTGCCGAGGCAGACCTGGCCGACCTCGAGCCGTCGCCCCGTGTCGACGTTGCCGCCCTCGGGGAGCACCTCCTCGGTGCGTGGGCCGATGTCCGCAGGCAAGCGCGAGAGCTCGCCGCCAAGCCCGAGCTGCACAAGCTCGAGGGCCTGACCCACATCGAGCACCGCGAGCGGGTGTTCGGCCAGCTCAAATACCTCGTGGACCACCAGGCGATCCAGCGCGCATTCCCGAAGGAACTCGGCGGCGAAGACAACCACGGCGGCAACGTTGCGGGGTTCGAGGAGCTCGTGACCGCAGACCCGTCGCTGCAGATCAAGGCGGGCGTGCAGTGGGGCCTCTTCGGTGCCGCAGTGATGCACCTGGGCACCACCGAGCACCACAGGAAGTGGCTGCCGGGCATCATGGACCTGACCGTGCCGGGCGCGTTCGCCATGACCGAGATCGGGCACGGCTCCGACGTCGCGAGCATCGCGACGACCGCCACGTATGACGAGGCAGCCGACGAGTTCGTGATCAACACCCCGTTCCGCGCGGCGTGGAAGGAGTACCTCGGCAACGCGGCCAAGGACGGCATCGCGGCGACGGTGTTCGCCCAGCTCATCGTCAAGGGCGTCAACCACGGCGTGCACGCGTTCTACGTGCCCATCCGCGACGCGCAGACCAGGGAACCGCTTCGCGGGATCAAGACCGAAGATGACGGCGTCAAGGGCGGCCTCAACGGCATCGACAACGGCCGCCTCTGCTTCGAGGACGTACGCATCCCGCGGACCAACCTGCTCAACCGGTACGGCGACGTCTCCGCGGAGGGCACCTACACCTCCCCCATCGCGAGCCCCGGCCGGCGCTTCTTCACGATGCTCGGCACCCTCGTCCAGGGCCGCGTCTCGCTCGACGGCGCCGCGGTCGCCGCCTCGAAGGTCGGCCTCACCGCGGCCATCAGGTACGCGAGCGAACGCCGCCAGTTCAACGCTTCCTCCGAGACCGCCGAGGAGGTGCTCCTGGACTACCAGCGCCACCAGCGCCGCCTCTTCCCGCTGCTCGCGGCCACGTACGCGATGAGCTTCGCCCACGAGGAGCTGCTGGGGAAGTTCGACGGCGTGTTCTCCGGTCAGCAGGACACCGACGAGGACCGCCAGGACCTGGAGACCTTCGCCGCCGCGCTCAAGCCGCTCTCCACGTGGCACGCGCTCGAGACGCTCCAGGAGTGCCGCGAGGCGTGCGGCGGCGCGGGCTTCATGATCGAGAACCGCTTCGCTTCCCTGCGCGCGGACCTCGATGTCTACGCGACGTTCGAGGGCGACAACAACGTGCTCCTCCAGCTCGTCGCCAAGCGGCTCCTGAACGACTACGCCAAGGAGTTCCGCGCCATGACCGTGGGGGCCCTGGCCAAGTTCGCGCTCGGCCAGGCACGCGGCGTAGCGTTCAAGACCGGCCTCGGCGCCGTGGGCCAGTTCATCGCCGACTCGGGGCGCGCCCAGCGATCAGCCCTCGCCCTGCGCGACCCCGACACCCAGCGGCTGCTGCTCGCCGAGCGGGTCCAGACCATGGTTGCGCAGGTGGCGCAGGCCCTCCAGGGCGCCAACAGGCTGCCGCAGGCCGAGGCGGCCGCGCGCTTCAACGACCACCAGAACGAGCTCATCGAGGCCGCCCGTGCGCACGCCGAGCTCCTGCAGTGGGAGGCGTTCACCGAGGCGCTCGAGAAGATCGAGGATCCCGGTACCAGGCAGGTCCTGACCTGGCTGCGCGACCTCTTCGGCCTGACACTCATCGAGAAGCACCTCGAGTGGCACCTCATGAACGGCCGCCTGTCGATGCAGCGCGGACGCACCGTCGGCGAGTACATCAACCGGCTCCTCGCCAAACTCCGCCCCCACGCCCTCGACCTCGTGGATGCGTTCGGTTACACCCAGGACCACATCCGGTCAACCGTGGCGAGCGGGATCGAGGCGAAGCGCCAGGAGGAGGCCGCGGCGTACTTCGCCCAGCTGCGGAAGTTGGGCACGGCTCCTGTGAAGGAGAAGAACCTGAAGCGGCCGTAGGTCCCTTCCCCCTCCCAGCGGCCGGGACTAGCCTGAAGTCAGGACCCGGCCGCACCGGCGCCCGGGGCAACTCAGGAGGTTATCCGTGGGCGAGGGATGGGGCCGCAGAGGCCCGTGGGACATGATGCCGGAGGGCATGCGCCGCTTCGGCCTGCCGGACCAGTTCAGGCGATTCGTGGACGAGTGGGAGACCGCCTGGCTGCGAGTCGAGCAGTTCCGTGACGGCGACGCCCTCGTGGTGCGCGTCGAGCTGCCCGGCATCGACCCCGAGAAGGACGTGGACGTCACGGTGCACGACAGCGTCCTGTCGATCAAGGCGGAGCGCCGCGAGGACACCGAGAACAGATCGAAGGGCGGGTTCCGCAGCGAGTTCCGCTACGGCTCGTTCGCCCGCACGATCGACCTTCCCCGTGGCGCACACGGCGAGGACGTCAAGGCCAGCTACCACGACGGCGTCCTCGAGGTCCGCGTCCCGGTGGTCCCCGAAACGGGGCCTGGGCCCACCAAGGTCAACGTCAGTCGGGACTGAGGTCCGTAGCAGGCGATACGCGACGACGGCGACGTACCCCGCGCGGGGTGCGCCGCCGTCGTCGTGCGTAGTGACCCCTCAGAGGACGCTGCGGTAGACCTCGAGCGTGGATTGGGCGATGGTGTCCCACGAGAAGTTCGCCTCGGCACGGGTCCGGCCGGCCTCTCCCATCTCACGTGCGCGCGCCGGGTCCGAGACGACCTCCTCGAGCGCGGCGGCGAAGTCCGCGACGAACTTCTCGGGATCGGTCGGCGTGCCGGTGCCATCGGTGACCTGCTCGATCGGGACAAGCAGGCCGGTGGTGCCGTGGTCGACGACCTCGGGAATGCCGCCGGTCGCGGTCGCAACCACGGCCGCACCGCACGCCATGGCCTCGAGGTTCACGATGCCGAGGGGCTCGTAGATGCTCGGGCACGCGAACGCCGTCGCGTGGCTGAGCACCTGGATGAGCTCGGCACGCGGGAGCATCCGCTCGATGAGGATCACGCCGTCGCGCTCGGCCCTGAGCCCGTCGATGAGCGTGGCCGTCTCGGCCGCGAGCTCCGGGGTGTCCGCGGCTCCGAGGCAGAGCACCAGCTGGATGTCGGCGGGCAGCTTGGCCGCGGCACGCAGCAGGTACGGGACGCCCTTCTGACGCGTGTTGCGGCCGACGAAGACGACCGACGGCTTGGCGGGGTCGATACCCAGTGCCCGGACATGCTCGGTGCCCTCGTCGCGGCCCCACAGGGAGACGTCGATGCCGTTGTGCACCACCTTGACCTTGTTCGGGTCTACCTCGGGGTAGCAGCGCAGGATATCCGCGCGCATGCCGTGGGAGACGGCGATGATCGCGTTGGCGGCCTCATAGGCGGTCTTCTCGACCCAGGACGAGAGGCGGTAGCCGCCTCCGAGCTGCTCGGCCTTCCAGGGGCGCAGGGGCTCTAGGCTGTGCGCCGAGAGGACGTGCGGGATGCCGTGCATGAGCGACGCGAGGTGGCCGGCCATGTTCGCGTACCAGGTGTGCGAGTGCACGAGGTCCGCGCCCCCGACGTCGGGCACGATCCCCAAGTCGATGCCGAGGGTCTCGAGGGCCGCGTTGGACCCCTTGAGGTACTCGGGCACCTGGTATGAGGTCACCGTGGCGCCATTGACCTGCGGCTCGCGGGCAGCGCCGAAGGCGTGCACGTGCAGATCCACCTCGCGGGCGAGGACCCTGCTGAGCTCGGCCACGTGGACCCCGGCGCCGCCGTAGATCTCCGGGGGAAATTCCTTGGTCACAATGTCAATTCGCACGGGTTCAACGTAGTCCGTCATTCGATCGTGATCTAGTGTGAAGACAACCGCGCTCCGCAGCGGCGGAGGCTAGGTTACACAGGCCTTAACGACAGATGACGGGGGTTGCGCAGTGGCACCGAAGAAGGTATTGGCGATTGTGCTCGCCGGAGGCGAGGGGAAGCGCCTCATGCCGCTGACGGCGGACCGGGCCAAGCCCGCGGTTCCGTTCGCCGGTGGGTATCGGCTCATCGATTTCGCCATGTCGAACCTGGTGAATTCAGGATTCCTCCAGATCGTCGTCCTCACGCAGTACAAGTCCCATTCTCTGGACCGCCATATTTCCGAGACATGGCGGCTCTCTCCGCAGCTCGGGAACTACGTCGCCTCGGTGCCCGCGCAGCAGCGCGTGGGCAAGAGCTGGTTCCTCGGGAGCGCCAACGCGATCTACCAGTCGCTCAACCTCATCTACGACGCCCAGCCAGACATCGTCGTCGTGGTCGGCGCCGACCACGTCTACCGCATGGACTTCGGCCAGATGGTCGACTCACACATCGCGTCGGGCGCAAAGGCGACCGTCGCGGCCGTTCGGCAGCCGCTGAACATGGCGGACCAATTCGGCGTCATCGAGACCGACGCCGCCGAGCCGGCCAAGATCGGCGCGTTCGTCGAGAAGCCGGCCACCACGCCTGGCCTGCCCGACGATCCCGAGCAGTTCCTCGCGTCGATGGGCAACTACGTGTTCGACGCCGATGCCCTCGTCGACGCGCTCAAGAGCGACGCCGAGCGGCTCGACACGAAGCACGACATGGGCGGGGACATCATCCCGTTCTTCGTCGAGCGCGGCGAGGCCGGCGTCTACGACTTCACCACGAACGAGATCCCGGGCGCCACCGAGCGCGACCGCACCTACTGGCGGGACGTGGGTACGCTCGACTCCTTCTACGACGCCCACATGGACCTCATCTCGCCGCTGCCGGTGTTCAACCTCTACAACGCGAAGTGGCCTATCTACACCCACCAGAGCGTCTCCCCGCCCGCCAAGTTCGTCCGCGGCGCCGGCGGGACGGTCGGCATGGCGTTGGACTCCATCGTCTCGAGCGGTTCGGTCCTCACTGGCGGCATCGTCGAGGGATCGGTGCTCTCGCACGACGTGCGGGTGGAATCGGCTGCCCGCGTGCTCGGCTCGGTGCTCATGGACGGGGTGAAGATCGGCGCCGGTGCCGTCGTGAACCACGCGATCCTTGACAAGAACGTGGTCGTCCCGCCCGGTGCGACCATCGGCGTCGACGAGAAGCTGGACCGGCGCCGCGGGTTCGAGGTCACTGCGTCTGGCATCACCATCCTGTCCAAGGGCCAGGAGGTCCCCGAGCCGGACGAGGACGAGCGCAAGCTCGCTGCCGCGTGGCTGTCCAGGCTGCCGGCGGTCCTCGAGGAGGTCGCCTCGGACATGCCCGAGGTCGCCGAGAAGATCCAGGAGATCCACGCAACGGCCGCGGCCCGCGCCGTCACGGGTGAGCCGACCCACGACGGCGCGTCCTCGCCGTCATCCGCGACCACCCACGCCCAGGGCTGAGCCTCTGGGCCGAGCATCAGGGCAGCCTGGTCCGCCGGTAGAATGGGAAGCCATGAGCTCCCCCGACGTGCCCGCCGAACTGACCCCTGAGGAAATCCAGGCTGCCCTGAAGGTGCTCGGCACGATCCACACGTACGATGAGGAGCATCCCGACTACGTCGCGGTTCGGCGTGCCACGGGCAAGATGTTCAAGGCGCACCGGCGCTTCACGCGCACGCAGAAGCGAGACGCGGTGGCCGAGGCGGACAAGGCTGTCATCGCCCAGACGGCCACCGCGGCCCCGGACCGGATCGACGACGAGACGAGGGGCAACAAGCTCAAGCCGTCGGCGACCGGCGACGTCGCCGGGCATCTCCTCCGCTCGCGGCCCTGCTACATCTGCAAGCAGCACTACACCCAGGTCGACGCGTTCTACCACCAGCTGTGCCCGGACTGTGCCGCGATGAGCCATGCGAAGCGGGACGCACGCACCGATCTGACCGGGCGGCGCGCGCTCCTCACTGGCGGCCGTGCCAAGATCGGGATGTACATCGCCCTACGGCTCCTGCGCGACGGCGCCCACACGACCATCACGACGCGCTTCCCCAAGGATGCCGCGCGCCGCTTCGCCGCGATGGAGGACTCCGGCGAATGGCTCGACCGGCTCACGATCGTGGGGATCGATCTGCGCGACCCGTCCCAGGTCATGTCGCTCACCGACGCGCTCGACGCCTCGGGTCCGCTCGACATCATCATCAACAACGCCGCCCAGACAGTGCGTCGTTCGGGCAACGCCTACAAGCCGCTCGTGGACGCCGAGTCCGAACCCCTGCCTGCGGCCCTCCTGGCCTCCAACGGCGGTCCCGAGCTGCTCACGTTCGGGCATGCGCACGACAAGCACCCGCTCTCGATCGCCGGATCCGTCGCGGAGCATCCAGCGCTCGCGGGCGACGCCGTGACTGCGCTGGCGCTCTCGACTGGATCCGCTTCGCTCGACCGGATCGCTGCGGGGACCGCGATCGATGCTGGCGGCCTTGTCCCGGATGTTGCCACGATCAACTCGTGGACGCAGGTCGTGGACCAAGTAGACCCGCTCGAGATGCTCGAGGTCCAGCTCTGCAACGTCACCGCGCCCTTCCTCCTCGTCTCACGGCTACGGCCCGCAATGGCGCGTTCGACGGCGCGGCGCAAGTACGTGGTCAACGTCTCCGCGATGGAGGGCCAGTTCGGGCGGAAGTACAAGGGCCCTGGCCACCCGCACACGAACATGGCGAAGGCCTCGCTGAACATGATGACCCGGACGAGCGCCGGGGAGATGTTCGAGACCGACAGGATCCTCATGACCGCCGTGGACACCGGCTGGATCACCGATGAGCGGCCGCACTACACCAAGGTCCGGCTCGCCGACGAGGGCTTCCATGCTCCTCTGGACCTCGTGGACGGGGCTGCGCGCGTGTACGACCCGATCGTCATGGGCGAGGGCGGCACCGACCTGTATGGGGTCTTCCTCAAGGACTACAAGCCAAGCCCCTGGTGACGCCGCCCGCCCCTCCCCGCCCCCCGTCGATCCCGTTGAGGGGTCCTGGCGGACCGTTGAAGGGTCCCTGGTCATGCCGCCTTATCGCTCAAGAGAATCCGAAGCTCGTGGCGCACACGAGCAAAGTCATCGTGCAGGTCGTCGACCGTCGCGTAAATGAGGTCCCACCCAACGCGCCGGAAAGCGGTATCGCGCCATAAATCGATGTGCTGCTGGTCAGGCTCCAGATGGTGGCCGCCCTCATAGTGGATACCGATGCGACTCATCGGGTAGCCAATATCAATGCTCGGGGACCGAGGGTCCGTGGGATCCAGCCGGATCTGGAGCTCGGGCTCGGGGAATCCGTGGGCGATGAGGCACATCCGCAGGAGTGACTCCGGGACAGAATCGGAACCAACCCGCATGTCAGCAAGCGCCTCTTTGCACTTGCCGACCCCTTTGACCTTTGGATGGGCCCGTAGAAGGCGTGCAAGGGAAGCCTTCGTCTCGTAGGGCTCCCCTCGTCCTTCGAACTCGGGGCGGGGAACGCGGATCAGCTGATCGCCCAACGCAACGAGCGCGACGGGTGTTAGTTCATGCCCCAAGTCCAGCCACGTTCGGCCCGGACTGGTGAGACGCAAGCCTTCGCGCGCCTCGAGCTCGCCTTCCAGGATCCGCACACGGTGCCCCACGACACCGGGGCGGCGAACCCGAGGAAGGTGGGACGGCTTGCTCAGGTGAATCGCCGAGTGGTCCTCGATCCATCGGGGCAGCCACAGCCCGAGGATCGCGCCCGCGGTCCGATGGGACGCCCACGCCTCGGGGTTGACCGCCAGATGCGCACGAACGAGATCCTCCAGCCCGGGAGGTGCGGAACCTGGTACGAAGACGCCCCGACTGACCTGCCGGATGTCCTCGAGCCTGAGGTCAACAGGATTCAATCCGTGTGCCCGAGCCTCGTTGGCCGAGAAGGGACGTCCTAGGAGACTGTTCAAGTGCTCATCGGCGTTCATGCGCCCATGCTGGCATACCTTCACAGAGGGCCGCAGAAGTTATCCACAACCCTGTGCCAAAGACCCCACAACGCCCCGCCAGAGACCCCACAACGCCGCGAAGGATGGGGCGCGTCAGGCGACTCGCGTGATCTCTACCGTGACCTCCAGGTGCGAGCCTCCGCCGCCGGACAGGATGCCCTTGAGCGGGGGCACGTCGCGGTAGTCGCGGCCGCGGGCCACGGTCACGTGGAAGTCGCCGGCCGGCTTGTGGTTGGTCGGGTCCCACGAGCGCCACTCGCCGTCCCACCATTCGAGCCACGCGTGCGACTGCCCGGCAACGACCTCGCCGATCTCAGCCCCCGAGCGCGGATGGAGGTAGCCGGAAATGTACCGGGCCGGGATGCCGAGGCTCCGCAGCGACCCGATCGCGAGGTGCGCGAGGTCCTGGCACACGCCCTGGCGCTGGTTCCAGGCCTGCTCGGCGTCCGTGGTCACGCCGGTGGACCCCGGCATGTAGCGCATCTCCCCACGCATCCAGTCGAAGACGGCGTGGGCGGCCTGGTTCGGGTCCATGTCGCCGGCAAGGCCGGGGACGATTCCGAGCACCTCGGAGCCCGGGGCTGAGAGCCGGGACTGCGGCAGCCAGTCGCTGAACTGGTCCTCGACCTCGGGGCTGCGCAGCCGCTCCCACGAGACGACCTCGCCCTCCAAGGGGACGCGCTCGACCCGGTGCACTTCGACGGTGGTCGAGGAGACAACCTCGAGGTACTCGTGCGGGATCTGCATGTCGAACGCAGTGACGCGGCTGCCCCAATAGTCCTTGTAGGAGCTGACGGCGGCCTGGGTCGGCGCAACGCGCACCTGCGACTCCAGCACCACCTGCTGGGGCTCTGTCAGCGGCGTCATCCGCGCCTCGTTGTACGAGAGGGTGACCCTCTTGTTGTACCGGTAGACGGTACGGTGAAGGATCTTCAGCCGGGTCATGAAACCTCTCCCACCCAGGCCTGCTCGTCGGCCCTGTTGAAGTACTTGCGCGAGACCGCGTCGGACGTCTGGGCGACCGCCCGCTGGACCCGTTCCATGTGCTCGGGCAGCTCCGCCATGAGGTCGTCGGTGCGGTGGAACTCGAGGAACGTGCGTGTCTGCCCCACGATGCGGCGGGCGTCATTGATGAAGCCCACGCGCGTGTCGGACGGGTCGAGCTTGGCCAGCGCATCGTCGGCGTCGCGGAGCGCGTACACGATCGAGCGCGGGAAGAGGCGGTCCATGAGCAGGAACTCGGCGGCGTGACGGTCGTCGAACGCGGCGCGCCGTGTCCGCAGGAACGACTCGTAGGCGCCCGCGCACCGGAGCATATTGACCCACGACATCCCCGCAGTGTGCACCTCGCGTGTCGAGAGCATGCGGGCCGTCATGTCCGCCCGTTCGAGCGAGCGGCCCAGCACGAGGAACAGCCATCCCTCGTCGTGGCTCATCGTCGTGTCTGCGAGGCCCCGGACCATGGCCGTGCGCTCGAGGACCCAATTGCAGAAGCGGTAGGTCCCCACCACATCCTTGCGGTGCTGGCTGAGCCCGTAGTACGTCGTGTTGAGGCACTCCCACAGGCTCGACGACACGGTCTCGCGGGCGCGGCGGGCGTTCTCGCGTGCGGCACCGAGGGAGCCGGCGATGCTTGTCGCGTGGGAGCGGTCGTACGCGAGGGACTGCAGGAGGTCCGTGAGCCGGAAGTCCTCCTTGTCGGACTGGGAGCCCATGACGCCGAGCAGTTCCTGCGCGACGGTGCGCTGCTCGGAGGCCGGCAGGTGGTTGAGCCGCTCTAGGTGGACGTCGAGGATGCGGGCGGTCCCGTCGGCACGCTCCACGTAGCGGCCGATCCAGAATAGGGATTCAGCGATGCGGCTGAGCAAGTCGGCCTCCTCGGGCGGGATGGGCGGGTCGGACGGGATGGGACGGACGACGGCGCGCACTCACGCGGGCGGCCGGCCTCACTGCTGCTGCTGTTCTGCCTGGCGGTCGCGCCAGTTGCTCTCGACAGGCCAGACGCTCGTGCGCTCGCGGATGCTGATCGAGTGCCGCGGTTCGGCCTCGATGGGCACATCGGAGGACTGGGCGAGCACCCATGTGTCCTTCGAGCCGCCGCCCTGGCTCGAGTTCACGATGAGCGACCCCTCCTTGAGGGCCACCCGCGTGAGCCCGCCGGGGAGGACCCACACGTCGTCGCCGTCGTTGAGGGCGAACGGGCGCAGATCCACGTGGCGGGGCCCGAACCTGTCTCCCGAAAGCGTCGGAACGGTCGAGAGCTGCAGGACGGGCTGTGCGATCCACCCGCGCGGATCGGCGATCACGCGCTTGCGCAGAGTGTCGAGCTCCTCGCGGCTCGCGTCCGGCCCGATCACGAGCCCCTTGCCGCCGGAGCCGTCCACGGGCTTGACCACGAGCTCGGCGAGGCGGTCGAGGACCTCCTCGCGCGCGGCGTCCTCCTCGAGGCGGTAGGTGTCGACGTTGGCGATGATCGGGTCCTCTCCCAGGTAGTACCGGATGAGGTCCGGAACATAGGAGTAGACGAGTTTGTCATCAGCGACGCCGTTGCCCACGGCGTTGGCGATCGTCACACCGCCGGCACGGGCCGCGTTGACGAGGCCGGGGCAGCCGAGCATCGAGTCGGACCGGAACTGCAGAGGGTCGAGGTAGTCGTCGTCGATGCGCTTGTAGATGACGTCGACGCGCTGCTCGCCCGCCGTCGTGCGCATGTACACGCGGTTTCCGCGGCAGATGAGGTCACGGCCCTCGACGAGCTCCACGCCCATGAGCCCCGCGAGGAGCGTGTGCTCGAAGTACGCCGAGTTGAACACTCCCGGCGTGAGGACCACGATGGTCGGCTCGTCGACGCCCGCCGGTGCGGTCTTGCGCAGGGCCGCGAGAAGGCGGCGGGGGTACTCCTCGACGGGACGGATCGGCTGCTGGCTGAACGCCTCGGGGAGGCCCTTGGCCATGGCGCGACGGTTCTCGAGCACATAGCTCACACCGGAGGGGACGCGCACGTTGTCCTCGAGGACACGGAACGTGCCGGCCGAGTCCCGCACCACGTCGATGCCCGAGATGTGCACGCGCACTCCGCCGGCCGGCTCGAACCCGTGGACCTGACGGTGGAAATGCTGGCTTGTCGTGATGAGCCGCCGGGGGACGACGCCGTCGCTCACCAAGGCCATCTTGGAGTAGACGTCGTTGAGGAACGCCTCGAGCGCCTTGACCCGCTGGGCTACACCGCGCTCGAGGACGCTCCACTCGTCCGCGGGGATGATGCGCGGAACGATGTCGAGGGGGAAGGGCCGCTCCTCGCCCGCGAAGTCGAACGTGACGCCCCGGTCGAGGAAGGTGCGGGCCATCGAGTCCGCGCGCGAGCTCACATCCGCGAGGTCGAGTCCTGCGAGAGCCTCCGCGAGATGGCCGTAGCTGGGGCGTGCCGCTTGGCGCGGCGCGAACATCTCGTCGTACGCGCCGGTACGCTCGGCGGCGACTGAGTAGTCCTCGAAGAGATCCGACATAGGGGTTAGCTTTTCACCATTCGCGCCGCAACGCATGTCCGGTCGGGAATCCGGCGTGTTTCCGGCTTCAGGGGGCGATGGCGCCCCGTCGCGGGCGTGGTTGAATGGCGTGTGCCAACCCACAGCCTGAGCCGGGATGAGGCCGCCGAGCGGGCCCGTCTCATCGCCGTCGACTCCTACACAGTGACCCTGGACCTGCGCGAGGCGGAGGATCCCGCCTCGACCTCGTTCCCCACGACGACCGCCGTCGAGTTCCGCGCTGAGCCGGGCTCCGAGACCTTCGCCGACTTCCTCGGCGAGTCCGTGGTGCGGGTCGAGCTCAACGGCCGGCTCCTCGACGAGGCGGTGGTGTACGACGGCGCACGGATCCGCCTGACGGGTCTCGCAGCCCAGAACCGGCTCGAGGTCACCGGCTTGGCCCGGTACTCGCGCAGCGGCGAAGGACTGCACCGGTTTGTCGACCCGGCCGACGGCCGGACCTACCTGTACACCCAGTGCGAGCCTGCGGACGCGCGCCGCTACTTCGCGAACTTCGAGCAACCCGACCTCAAGGCGACGTTCGCGTTCACGGTGCTCGCGCCGTCGTCGTGGGTCGTGAGCGCGAATGGCGAGGCCACCGCGCAGGCCGAGCCGATTCCCGGCGACCCGGCGGCGGGCCGCTGGGATTTTGCTCCGACGCCGCCGATGCCCACCTATCTCGCCGCCGTGCTCGCGGGGCCGTACCACCGCGCCGAGGCGTCCTGGACCGGCACCACGCGCGACGGCGAGCCGGTCACCCTGCCGCTCGCCGCGTTCTGCCGCGCCTCGCTCGCGGAGCACTTCGACGCCGAGCGGATCTTCGACCTCACGCGGCGTGGCCTGGACTTCTACCACTCCGTCTTCTCCCCAGCCTACCCGTGGGGCAAGTACGAGCAGGCGTTCGTGCCCGAGTACAACCTCGGCGCGATGGAGAACCCGGGACTCGTGACATTCACGGAGCATTACGTCTTCACGTCCCGCGCGGCGGAATCGCAGTACGAGGGCCGGGCGAACACCCTCATGCACGAGATGGCCCACATGTGGTTCGGCGACATGGTGACCATGCGCTGGTGGGACGACCTGTGGCTCAAGGAGTCCTTCGCCGAGTACATGGGCACGCTCGCGGTGGACCGCGCGACGGACTTCTCGACGTCCTGGGTGAACTTCGCGAACCGCCGCAAGGCGTGGGCGTACCTCCAGGACCAGCTCCCCACGACGCACCCGATCGTTGCGGACATCCCGAACCTCGAGGCCGCCGAGCAGAACTTCGATGGCATCACGTACGCCAAGGGCGCCTCGGTCCTCAAGCAGCTCGTCGCGTACGTCGGCGAGGACGCCTTCCTCGCGGCCGCACGGGAGTACTTCGCCACGCATGCCTACGGGAACACGACCCTGGCGGACCTCCTCGACGCCCTCGAGCGGGCCTCAGGACGACCCATGCGCGAGTGGGCGGCGGCGTGGCTGCAGACCGCAGGTCTGCCAGTGCTGGAAACGATCGTGGAGACGGCCAGCGGGCGGGACGCTGGGACCGAGGGAGCGCACGACGGCGCACGGCTCACCCGGGTGGCCGTGCGGCAGATCGCCGTCGATCCCGTCACCGGCAAGCCCGCGCCGCGACCGCACGTGCTGCGCGTCGGACTGTACTCGCGGACGACCGGCGCCGCGGGCGGGGCAAGCTTGATCGAGCGGACACACCAGATCGAGGTGGACATTCGTGCGGACGCGCCGGACGGGGTCACAGAGCTGCGATCGCTGGCCGGGCTTCCGGTGCCGGACCTCCTGCTCGTCAACGACGATGACCTCACGTATGCGAAAGTGCGCCTCGACCGCCGCTCCGAGGACACGGTCCGCGAGAGCCTCGGATCCCTCGCCGATCCGCTCGCCCGCGCCCTCGCCTGGACGGCGCTGTGGCATGCGACGCGCGACGGCGAGACTCCCGCCGCGGACTACGTGCGCGCCGTCGAACGCTTCGGCGCCGGCGAATCCACGATCGGCGTCCAGCTGACGGTGATCGACAACGCCCGCACCGGGATCGAGCGGTACACGCACGGCGAGGGCCGGCCCGAGCTGCGCGCTACGTACCTGGCCGCCGTCGCGCGGGAGTTGCACGCGGCCGAGCCGGGCTCCGACCAGCAGCTCGCCTGGGCGCGGGCGTTGGCCAAGGGCAGCCGCTACGGCGGTGGACAGCTCGACCTCGTGCGCGGCCTCGTGGACGGCACTGAAACGCTCGGTGGCCTCGCAGTCGACCAGGACCTGCGCTGGTCGCTGTGGCAGGCTCTGGCAGCCCAGGGCCGGGCCGCGGTCGCCGAGCTCGACGCCGAGCTCAAGCGGGACCGGACCGCCAAGGGCAGCGTGGGCCACGCGGTCGCCGTCGCGGCGCAGCCGGATCCGAAGGCCAAGCAGGCGGCATGGCACGCGCTCATCGAGGGAGACGCGCTCTCGAACGACCTCGTCGGAGCGACCGTGGAGGGCTTCATGCTCGGGCTCGAGGCGCTGCGCCACCCGTTCATCGAGCGCTACTTCGCAATGCTCACCCGAGTGTGGGAGGAGCGCTCTCAGGAGATCGCCACGCGGCTCGTGGGCGGACTCTTCCCGGGCGACTCGACGCTCGCGTGGGACCAGACGCCTGCCCAGAACCCCGTGCTCGAGAGAACCGACCAGTGGCTCGCCGAGAACACCTCGGCGCCAGCCGCCCTCCGGCGCATCGTCATCGAGGAACGGGACCACCTCCACCGCGCGCTCGTCGCCCAGGCGCGGTCGCGGGAGGGTTAGCAGCCGGACCGGCAGTCCGGCGCACCACCAGACGCGTCTGGGGAGCGCGCACGACGGCGACCGCTCGCCGTCGTGCGTCCCGCTCACCGGTGCGGTGCCGCGGCCGCGCTACGGGACGCGGTGCAGCCACTCGCGGGTGGCGAACTTGCGCTTGGCGAGGGCGCGCGCGTCGGCGAGCGACGCCTCGGAGAGCGTCACCCGGCGAGCACCGTAGCGGCCCTCGAACGTGGCCATCATCGCCTCGAAGATGTCCTCTCGGGACATCCCGGTCTGCCGCTTGAGCGGGTCGACCCGCTTCTGGGCGCTCGCGATGCCCTTGTCCGAGATCTTCTCGCGCCCGATCCGCAGGACCTCGGTCATCTTGGCCGCATCGATGTCGTAGCTCATGGTCACGTGGTGCAGCATGCCGCCCGTGACGAGCCGCTTCTGCGCCGCTCCGCCGATCTTCCCGGCGTCCGTGGCGATGTCATTGAGCGGTTTGTAGAACGCCTTGACGCCGATCTTTGCGAGCGCCTCCATGACCCACGCGTCCAGGAAGGGGTAGGAGTCCGCGAACGAGAGCCCGTCGACGAGCGAGGAGGGAAGGTACAGCGAGTACGTGATGCAGTTGCCGGCCTCCATGAACATCGCGCCGCCGCCCGAGATGCGGCGCACCACGGTGACGCCGTGCTTCGCGACTCCATCCGGGTCGACCTCGTTGCGGTAGGACTGGAAGCTTCCTATCACCACCGAGCGCTCGTCCCACTCCCACAGGCGGAGGGTCGGATTGCGGCGCCCCTCCCCCACCTCACGGGTGAGGACCTCGTCCAGCGCGACGTTCTCGGTGATGGTGAGGGTGCTCGGCGGGATGATCTCCCACTCGTGGTCCGCCCACGTGGTCGCATGGCCAAGAGCGCGGCGGACCGCGACCGCCACGGAATCGGCGTCGAAGCCGAACATGACGGTGGAGGGACCAACCGCGTCGGCTACCGCCTGGCTGATCGTTGAGTTCGGTGCGTGCGCGGAGAGGCCGACGAGGGCCTCGTTGATGTCCGCGAGAGCCTCGTCCGGCTCAAGGAAGAAGTCGCCATTGATGCTCGCCCAGATAATCGAGCCGTCCTCGGTCGCGAGGTCCGCGATCACGAGCTTGCCGCCTGGCACTTTGAATTCGCCGTGATGTTCAGCCACGGATCCAGCCTAGACCCGGCCCGGCGCCGTCGGACGGCACCCGCTGTGCAGACAGCGAAGGCGCCGTCCCTGCGGGGGACGGCGCCTTCGGGTGGCAGTGGCCTGAGGTCAGGCCTTCTTGCCGAAGTTCTTGAAGCGAGCGTTGAAGCGCTCGACGCGGCCGGCCGAGTCCATGATGCGCTGCTTGCCCGTGTAGAACGGGTGCGACTCGGAGGAGATTTCGACGTCGATGACCGGGTAGGTCTTGCCGTCCTCCCACTCGGTGGTCTTGTCCGAGGAGACCGTGGAGCGCGTGAGGAACTTCTGGCCGGAGGCGAGGTCGTTGAAGACCACGTAATCGTACTTGGGGTGAATATCAGACTTCACAATAGGCCCTTTGCTTCTGCCCCTGGATTTTGCCAGAGGCCAGGTGTGAACGCCCTCCCGATTGGAGGACCAGCAGTCAATGCTACCAGTTCAGCGCGGGCGGAGCTCGCAAAAGCCCACGGCGCTCGCGGAAGCAATGGTGAGGCACTGGCGCCAGTGATGCTGGGCTTTCAGGGTCTTCCCACGACCCGGCAAGCCGGAATTCACCCGATGGCCACGCGGGAGCCACTCGGCAGGCGGATGGTGGCCACCGGGGGACGGACCGACACAACCGAACAGAGGACCGCCATGAACATCGAGACTCCCCGCCGCCGCGCGCTCGCGCTCGGCGCCGCTCTTTCCGCCGCCGTCCTGACCGGAGCCGCGATGCCCGCGCTGGCCGCCGCCACGACCCCGACCGGCACGGCCGATTCCTATACCGTGAAGACCTTCGCTGCCGTGGGCAGCGAGAGCAAGCCCGATGACATCGTCCGCCTCGGCAACAGCATCTACGTCGCGTTCCAGAACGGCGTCGGCTCGAACGGCGAGCCCGCCGCGAACGGCACCACCGCCAGCACGATCCAGCAGTACTCGCTCGACGGCAAGCCCGGCGCCTCGTGGAACATCACGGGCAAGATCGACGGCCTGGGCGCCGACGCCGCCAACTCCCGGCTGCTCGTCACGACCAACGAGGACGGCAACTCCTCATTCCACACCCTGACCCCGGCCGCAGGCACCCACGCCGTCAAGACCTATGCCTACACCGGGCTCACCCACGGCGGCGGAACCGATGCGATCTCCGTCTACCAGGACAAGATCCTTGTCAGCGGCTCGAACCCGGCGACCATCTCCGGCCCGGCCGTCTACCAGGTGACGCTCTCCGGCTCCACTGCGGCGCTCACTCCCGTCTTCCGGGACAACTCCACGGCCCAGCTCGCCGACGGCGCCCAGGCCAACTCGACGACCCTCGCGCTCACGGACCCCGACTCCAACACCGTGGTCCCCTCCTCGAGCCCGCGGTTCGCCAACGACTTCATGCTCGACTCCCAGGGCGACCAGCAGCTCATCTTCGCGAACAGCGCGACGGCACCGCAGCTGCAGGTGCTGAACCTGAACAAGCAGGTGGACGACACGGTCTTCGCCTCCGGTGCAGGTCAGACCCTCTGGCTCACCGACCCGGACCACAACACGGTCGACGCCGTGACCGGCAACTTCGCCAGCGGCACGGCCGTGTCCACCGTGACCCCTAAGTCGGGCGCGAACTACCTCGCCTCGCTCAACCTCGACAACGGAACGCTGACGCCCATCGCTGGCTTCGCCGCGGTCCACCCCAAGGGCCTGCTCTTCACGAGCGCAGGCTGACCGCGCACCAGCGCATCCAGCGGAGCGCGCGGCCAGGGCGCATCACCTGACTGCGCATCAACAGACCACGGAGCGCGGCGCCTTCCCGTCGAAGGCGCCGCGCTCCGTGGTCTGTGACCAGACGCTGTTTGGACCTGCAGGACTACTTCACCCAAACAGACACCGATGGACGTGGTCGCTGTTGGGTGGCGTTTCTGTGAGCCAGCGCGGAGACACGAGCCCCGAATCGCCCCCATGTGAGGCGTCGTGTGGATCCCAAGGCTCCCGCTGTTGTCGCTGCCCTCCCAGCTGTGGAGGCGTCGCGTCAGGCAATCGTGGCGACGAGTTCTCGTCTGCTGTGCACCCCAGCCTTGGCGAAGAGAGACTTCACATGGTCGTAGACGGTGTGTTCAGAGACGAACAGGCGCCGCGCGATCGTTGCGGTATCAAGCCCCTGCACCAGGAACGCCGCAATCTCGGTCTCTCGAGTCGACAGCCGGTACCCCAGGCACGCAAGGTCGAACACGTCGCGGGGAGAGGCCCGGCGGAGCGTCACCACCACGGTGCCGGTGGCATCGTCCAACCGCTGGCCTTCGGCCAGGACCCAGCAGCCGTCGGCCGAACGCAGCCGCACGCGGCACGTTGCGTTCGCTCGACCATTCCCGGAGGACTGGGCTGCGTAACGGACGCGGGCCGCCAGCTGGAACAGCGATGCCGGCACCGTGGTGCCGTAGGGCACCGCGGCCGGCTGGAGGTACTCGAGCCACTGCCCGGTGGCGGGAGTCTGAGCCGTGGCGCGCAACGACTGGTCGATCATCATGACGCCGACCGCGAAGTCCACGCCGCTATCGGGCCCCACTGGCCTTGCCATCGCGTGTCTCAGGGCAGCGGCAACGGGCTGATCGATCTGGCGCATGAGCTGCGCGTCCTCGTCGTCGAAAGGCCTGTCCTCTGCACCGCGGAACAGGTGCAGCTGCGCCCAGCAGTGGCGCGTATCGACGAACGCGACTCTCATTTCGTCGCCCAGCCCCGCAGGACCGAGCACTTCGCGCCACTCGATGCTGCGAGCCAAGTCCCCGCGCGTGCCGCGCGAGAGCGCCTCGACGTGCTCACCGGCGCGGTCCGGGACTGAGTGCAGCTGGGTGAACACGTCAGGGGCAGCTTCCCGGAGCTCCATGACCCGCGGCAGGCCAGCCCAGTGGGGGATCTCACCGATCCCAGTGGTCATGAGGTTTGATGCGGGATCGACCAGCGGCCAGCACCACGCATCGAACCCGATGGCCCGACGCAGCTCAGCCACGACCTCGCACCGCAGCGACTCCGCATCTAGGCCCGCCTCGGCAATGCGCACAATGCGCTCACGGCTACGCCGCTGGGCCGTGATAGTCCCCATGACGGAAGCGTGACAGCACCCGGCCGGATTGGGAACCCCCAGCACCGGGGGTGGCACGGGCCGCCCGAACAGCCGTGCGCCTCCGGGCGGTCGCACGGATCACGCATCGCATCCCGGATCCCCCGATCCTGGGGATGGTGGCCGGCCCCAGGACCTCGGAACGTAGAGACCAGTCGCCGCCATGACCGGGCGGCACCGATCTGGGAGGACCGACCGATGCAACCCACCTCGAGACCACCGGCAGTTCCGTCAATCCACGTCCGCGCGGCCGTCACCTGGCTTGCCCTGTTCCCGCTGGTGACCGGGGGCCTGTGGGCCATGGCACCGTTCGACGCCGCCTGGCCGCCCGTCCTGCGCACCTTCGTCCTCACGCTGGCTCTGGTCCCGCTCATGGTCTACCTCGTCGTCCCCGCACTGCTCAAAGCCGTCCTCGCCATCGCCGCCCGCCGAGGCCGCAGGCCGCAAACAGCGCCCACCCACCGCACCCCGAGCACTCCATGACCACGCGACCCCAACGGAAGGCCGAACCCATGGACCGCCATGCAATGGACCAGCTCATCGACCGGCACTGGGAAGCGGAGAACAGCGGCGACCTCGACGCCGCCATGGCCACGCTCCACCCCAACGTCTTCCACGACGTCGTCGGATCCCCGATCCACCCACTACGAGGGCGCGCCGCCGTCCGCGCCTTCTACGCCGACCTGCACCAGAACGTGCAGGGAGAGAGCCGAGAACCCCTCGTGCCGCGCCGCTACGGCCAGAACTTCTGCGTCGAAGATGTCCTCCACCGCGCAGTCGTCACCGGAACGATGCTCGGCATCCCCGGACACGGCCGCGCCGTCACCTTCCGCATCCTGCACGTCTGGGAGTTCGCCGACGGCCTCATCTCCCGCGAGAACGTCTGGCTGGACACCAACGCCATCCACCAACAACTCAGCACCTGAACCCACCTCCCCACTCGCCAGACCGCACGACCGGATCCCGACCTCACACCGTGGCGAAATCGATGTCGGTGAGGCTCGACACCGCCCCGGGACGGGGCCACCATGGGTGCAGCCTCTGGGTCTGGCTGCGGGAAAGGACCTGGCTCATGTCATCTGCGGAGCTCCACCCGGACGACGTTGCCGGTCTGGGCAATCGGCTCGCGGGCGAGCTGGTCGCCCCGGGCGACGAGCTGTACGACCAGTACCGCCACGTCTGGAACGGGATGATCGACAGGCGGCCTGCCATAATCGCCCGCTGCCGCTCGAGCGATGACGTCGTCGCTGCGGTCAACTTCGCCCGCACGCACGGCCTGCTGCTGGCCGTTCGAGGCGGGGGCCATAGCTTCGCTGGGTTCTCGACGTGCGACGGCGGAATGGTGCTCGACCTCTCCGCAATGCGTACCGTTCAGGTCGACCCCGATCATCGGGTGGCCCGGGCGCAGGGAGGCGTGACCTGGGCCGTCTACGACGCCGCCACGCATGCGCACGGACTGGCCAGCACCGGCGGGCTGGTCTCGACCACCGGGATTGCAGGCCTGACGCTCGGCGGCGGGATCGGCTGGCTGCAGCGCCGATGGGGTCTCGCGTGCGACAACCTCCTCTCCGCTGAGGTGGTCACCGCCACCGGAGAGATCGTGAGGGCCAGCGAATCGGAAAACCCGGAACTGTTCTGGGGGCTGCGCGGGGGCGGAGGAAACTTCGGCGTCGTCACAGAGTTCGAGTTCCGGCTGCATCCCGTGACTGACGTGATCGGTGGGCTGATGCTGTTCACCGCGGATCGGGCCGGGCGGGTGATGCGGGCATACCGCGACTACGTATCCGCCTGCCCGGACGAGCTCACAACCTGGCTCTCGATGGTCACCGCGCCGGCGGCTGACTTCGTGCCCGCGCCGATGCACGGCAGGCCGGCACTGGCGGTGCTGGCCTGCCATTGCGGTGACCCAGCTGATGCCGAGGCCGCGCTGCTGCCGCTGCGAGACCTCCAGCCCGAGGTGGACCTGATCGGGCCCATGCCATACCCGCAGCTGCAGTCCGTGCTCGACGAGGACTTGCCGCCCGGAGTCCGCTGCTACCTCAAGTCCGGCTACACCCCCGCGCTGACGGACTCGTTGATCGGCGTCATCGCCGAACACACATCGGCGATGCCCTCCCCGGCGAGCACCTTCGACTTCCACCACATGGGAGGGGCGATCGCCCGGGTACATGACCGTGCCACCGCGTTCGGGGACCGGCGATCAGCGTTCTGCTTCAATATCGTCGGTGTCTGGGATCAAGCCGAGGACGACGACGCCAACCTGGCCTGGGTACGCAGCTTCGCCTCAGCCCTCACGCCCTTCGACACCGGCGGCGTGTACGTCAACTTCACCGCCGAAGACGCCTCCGTCCAGGCCGCATACGGCGACGAGAAGTACGGGCGGCTCAAGGCCCTCAAACAGCAATACGACCCGACCAACCTCTTCAAGCTGAACCAGAACGTCATCCCGTAACGATGCCGAAGTCCGGGTGAGCCGCCCCCGGTCTAGTGGAGCGTGAGTTCCCCCAGTGCCGGTTGGTGCTGGGGAGGCACCATGTGCAGTTGGCGACAGGCACCGCAGCCAGATGGGTCGGTGATACCGGCCCGCTACCTCGTCGCGTAGAAGGCGACCGCCGATGACGCGGCGACGTTGAGCGAGTCCACGCCGTTCATCATCGGAATCGTGACCCGCCGGTCCAGCACCTGATCCGTCTCCGGGGCCAGGCCCTCCCCCTCGGTGCCGAAGACCAGCGCCAGGTTCTCGTGGTCCTCAGCGACCAGCTCGTCGAGCGTAATCGCGCCCTCCCCCAACGTCATCCCGGCCACGACGTAGCCGGCCTCCTTCAGCAGCGCGGCGTCTGCGGGCCACGATTCAATCCGCGTCCACGGCACCTGGAAAACGGTGCCCATCGACACACGTATCGAGCGGCGGTAGAGCGGGTCAGCGCACTGCGGAGTCACCAGCACGGCGTCGACGCCGATCGCTGCGGCGCTGCGGAAGACTGCACCGACGTTCGTATGGTCCGTAAGGTTCTCCAGGACTGCGATCCTCGAACGTCGTTTCTCCTCGAGCGCTGCGACCCGGTTCGCACCCGCGAGGAGCTCTTCCACGGGAACGGGCTCGGGGCGGTGCATGGCCGCCATCGCGCCCCGGTGGAGGTGGAACCCGGTGATCTCCTCGAGGAGGTCGGGGGTGCCCACGTATGCGGGGACGTCTGGGTGCGCGGCGAGGACGTCCGCAAGCCCCTCGAGCCACTTGTCCGCGAGGAAGAACGAGCGGGGCCGGTGCCCCGCCTCGAGGGCCCGCCGCAGTACCCTGGAGGATTCCGCGATGTAGAGGCCCTCCGCGGGCTCCCGGACCTTGCGCAAGTGGACATCCGTGAGCCGCGTGTAATCGGCCACGCGGGGGTCATCGGCCGAGGTCAGGCGCACGATCTGTGGGCCGATGTGCTGCTCCCCATCCGCAGGCACGTCAGCCATGGAAGAGTTTGCTGAGAAGGTTCGCGAGAGCCACGACGCCGAGGATGACGATCACGATGCGCAGCACGATCGGCTTCATGCGCCGGCCGATGCCAGCGCCGAGGAAGCCGCCGAGCGTGGAGCCGACCGCGATCAGCAGCACCACGAGCCAGTCGATCCGATCGAACGCGAACAGCAGGTAGGCGGCAGCGGCGACGAGGTTCACGACGAGGCTGAGGACCACCTTGATCGCGTTTGACTGCTGGAGCGTCCCGTGGAAGAACACCCCGAGCACGCCCATGAGCAGGACCCCCTGGGCGGCAGTGAAGTAGCCGCCGTAGACGCCGATGAGGAACACGAGGATGTACAGCACCATCGGGATCTTCTGCAGATCGGCCTGCTCCGGGGTGATGTGCTCGAGGGACTGCCGTGCCTTGGCCCACGCCGACAGGCGCGGCTGGAAGATCACCAGCAGAATGGCGACGACGATGAGCACCGGCGCGACGTACCCGAAGACGGACTCCGGCAGGTGCAGGAGCAGGAACGCGCCCAAGAGCCCGCCGACGAGCGATGCCGGCAGGAGCTTGACCAGGGTCCGCTTGGCGCTCACCGCCTCGCGCCGGTAGCCGTAGGCCCCCGAGAAGCCCCCTGCCACAAGTCCCATCGCATTCGAGATGATGGAGTTGACCGGGCTATAGCCGAGCGCCACCAGCACGGGGAACGTCACGAGCGAGCCCGAGCCGACGATGGTGTTGATCGTGCCGGCCCACAGGCCAGCGAGGAAGATGAGGACGTCGCCCCAGAACCCCATCACGCGGTCTGCACAGACTGAGCAGCCGCCCCGTCCTGTGGTGTGACAGCCTTGGCAACCGCCGTATAGCGACCGTCGTTGGCGCGCACGTCGAGCGGGAGGCCGAACGCCGCGCTCAGGTTCTCCTCGGTGAGGGTCGATCCGATGGGACCGGAAGCGACGACGCCGCCGTCGCGCAGGAGGAGCACGTGGGTGAAGCCCGGCGGTACCTCCTCGAGATGGTGGGTGACGAGCACGAGGGCGGGCGCGTCGTCGTCCTTCGCCAGCTCGGAGAGCTTGTACACGAGCTCCTCGCGGCCGGCGAGGTCGAGGCCCGCACCGGGCTCGTCGAGGAGGAGAAGCTCGGGATCGGTCATGAGTGCCCGCGCGATCTGGACACGCTTGCGCTCCCCCTCCGAGAGCGAGGCGAACATGCGGCCCAGCAGCGGGCCCATGCCCCACTCGTTCAGGAGGCGGAAGGCGCGGCGCTCGTCATCCCTCTCGTACTCCTCGAGCCACCGACCGGTCACCCCGTAGGCGGCGGTCACGACGACGTTGAGGACCTTCTCGTCCTCGGGGATCTGGTTCGCGAGCGCTGCGGAGGACAGGCCGATGCGCGGGCGCAGCTCGAAGACGTCGACCTTGCCCATCGTCTCGTCGAGAATCTCGACCCGACCGCTCGTCGGGTGCAGGCGCGCTGCAGCAAGCGACAGGAGGGTGGTCTTGCCTGCGCCATTGGGCCCCAGGACGACCCAGCGCTCGCCCTCGTTAACCTGCCAGTTGATGCCGTCCAGCAGCTTCTTCGTCCCGCGGACGACGCTGACGCCGGACAGCTGGAGAACATTGCTCATGGCTCCTGACATTAGTGCAGTTGGTTCGCCCGCCGCGAACTCCGGGCTGCATTCATGCGGCGGATAGACTCTGGGCTTATGCCAGCACACTTCGCCGCCGTCCTCCATGCCCCGACGCTCGACGCCCGCGCGGCCTCCGCCGCGGCGCGCGCCCTCGAGGGTCTCGGCGCCGTTGTGGGGCGCTTCACTGCGCCTGCTGCGGCGCGCGACGAGACGCGCTACGCGGTCCTCGCTGCAGAGGTGACGCTCGACGGCGGCCAGGCCACCGCCGCGCGGAACGCTCTGGCCGCGCTGGGCTTCTCCGCGTCGCTCGTCCCCGTCGAGGTGCGAAGCACGGGGCGCAGGCTCCTGATCATGGACGTCGACTCGACCCTGATCCAGCAGGAGGTCATCGAGCTGCTCGCCGACTACGCGGGCAAGCGGGAGGAAGTCACGGCCGTGACCGAGGCGGCGATGCGCGGCGAGCTCGACTTCGCGCAGAGCCTGCACGCGCGCGTCGCGACCCTCGCCGGGCTACCCGAGGACGTCATCGCGAAGGTGCGGGACGCCGTCGTGCTCTCACTCGGCGCCGAAGACCTCATCGAGGCGTTCCACGCCGCGGGACACGTGGTGTGCGTGGTCTCGGGCGGGTTCAACCAGATCCTCACCCCGCTCGCCGAGCGGCTCGGCCTCGACCACTGGCGCGCGAACGAGCTCGAGGTGGTCGACGGGACACTCACGGGCAAGGTGCTCGGCGACGTCGTGGACCGCGGGGTCAAGGAGCAGATGCTCCGCGAGTGGGCTGGGAAGCACGGCATCCCGCTCGAGCAGTGCATCGCCGTGGGCGACGGCGCGAACGACCTCGACATGCTGGGCGCCGCGGGCCTCGGCATCGCCTTCAACGCGAAGCCCGCCGTCCGTGCGGCGGCAGATGCCGCGATCGACCTTCCGTACCTCGACGTGGTGCGCCACCTCGCGGGGGTCTGAGCCGCGCCAAGAGACCCCACAACGGCCCGCCAGAGACCCCGCAACGCAGCCGGCTGCGTTGCGGGGTCTCTGGCGCCTACTTGTGGGGTCTCTGGCGCCTACTTGCGGGGTCTGGGGCTCTTAGGCCTCGAACTGCTGCGCGCCGCCGACCAGCTCGGTGTGGCCAGTCTCGACGTCGGCCGTGGCCATCTTGGCGACCTCGGCGGCGAACTCCTCGACCGAGTAGAGCTTCCCTGCCGCCTCCCGGCGCGCCTCGATGGCACCCGGCTCGGCGCGGTCGAGAAGGGTCGCCGTGATGGTGCCCTCGATCATGTCACCGGAGACGACGACGAACGTGATCCCCTTCTCGCTGAGCCACGGGATGAGCTCGCGGAGCGCAGTCTCTCCCGCACGCTTCGAGCGGGCCACGGGCTCGTAGGCACCGATCGTCTCGACCGTGTCGATGAAGTGCGCCTGGTGGCTCGTGACGAACACCACGCGGGAACCTGGCTTCATGCGCTCGGCCGCGGCCTTGAGCATGGCGATCTGGGCGTCACGGTTGAGGCGCAGGGCGTAGTCCTCGCCGAGGCCCGACTCCATGCCGCCCGAGGCGTTGAGGACGAGCACGTCGAGTGAGCCGAAGGTGTCGATGGCCGCCTGGGCCAGGGCGTCGACGTCGACCTGTTTCGTCAGGTCGCCGCCGACGGCGATCCCGCGGCCACCGGCCGCCTCGATCTCAGCCACGACCTTGTTGGCCCGCGGCGCCTTCTGGCGGTAGTTGACCACGATGGCCGCACCCTCGCCTGCCAGCAGCTTCGCGGTCGCGGCGCCGATGCCCCGCGATGATCCGGTGACGATCGCGGTCTTGTTGTCCAGAAGTCCCATGCGAGCTCCTCATTTCCGATCAGGATTTGTCTGATCAGGCCAAAATGTCAGTGACTGGTCCCCATCATGCCAGCACAAGCCGGGCCGAGTCGTTGTCGGAAACCTCCAACGGGCCCGATGCCAGCCCGGACGGTGGAGGGTCAGTGGCCCATCCCGAGGCCGCCGTCCACGGGGATGATCGCGCCCGAGATGTAGGAGGCCTCGTCGCTCGCGACCCAGCGGACCACGTTCGCGACCTCGTCGGCGTCGGCGAAGCGGCCGGCGGGTACCCGGGAGAGGTAGTCCTTCTGCGTCTCCTGCGGGAGCTCGGCCGTCATATCCGTATTGATGAAGCCGGGGGCCACGACGTTCGCCGTGATGCCGCGCGAGCCGAGCTCGCGGGTGAGCGAGCGGGCCAGCCCCACGAGGCCGGCCTTCGACGCCGAGTAGTTGATCTGCCCCGGGGCGCCGTACAGGCCGGAGACTGAGGAGATGAGGACCACGCGGCCCTTGCGGAGGCGGATCATGCCCTTTGAGGCGCGCTTTACCACGCGGAAGGCGCCCGTGAGGTTCGTGTCGAGGACAGAGGTGAAGTCCTCCTCGCTCATGCGCAGGAGAAGCGTGTCCTTGGTGATGCCGGCGTTCGCAACGAGCACCTCGACGGGGCCGTGGGCCTCCTCGACTGCCTTGAAGGCGGCATCGATGGACGCCTCATCCGTCACGTCGGCCTGCACGCCGAGGATGCCCGCCGGCAGCTCGGACGGGGTGCGGTACGTGACGGCAACCTTGTCGCCGTTGGCGAGGAATGCCTTGGCGATCGCGAGGCCGATGCCGCGGTTGCCTCCGGTGATGAGGACGCTGCGCGGGGACGGGGCTTCCGGGCTCACTGGCGCTCCTAGGATCGTTGGGGGGCGCCGCGGGTCGGCGCCGGTTCTGGGTGAATCCTAGCCAAGGCTCCGGCACCATCGCGCGGAATCGCTCAGATTCGGCGGTCCACAGGCCGGAGTGGAACAATGGAGGGTGCTTGGGAGTGTGATGACGAAAGATCCTGAAGGCCGCAAGACCGGCGCAGCCGGCGATGAGTATGCCGACGACGGCGCTGCTGAGAGCGCCCCGGGCGATGCAGAAGTCCACAGCATCACCTCGGCCGCTCCCGGACACAGCGTGGACATGCACCAGCGAATGGTCCGGTACTCGCTCGCGATGGGCATCCGCGTGGTCTGCATCATCGCCCTGTTCTTCCTCGACGGCTGGTTCAAGCTCATCGCCGTGGCTGGAGCCGTCTTCCTGCCGTGGATCGCGGTGGTGATCGCCAACGCGCAGACGCAGACCGAGTCGTTCGACAGCGAGCTCGTTGACCACGTTTCCTACGGCGAGCTCGGGACCGGCTATCTCGAGGACGACGACGCCGGAGGCCCCGAGACGATCCAGGGTGAGATGGTCGACGACGAAGCGACCGACGACGAGCGGGACGACAACGCGCCGAACGACGGCAGGACCGACCCGAAGACGGGTGCCGCGTGAGTCTCTTCAGCATGCTGCCCAGCGAAGGCGGCGAGACTCCCGAGGTACCGATGTGCTCCCGCAAGGGCTGCCGTGACAGCGCCCAGTGGAGGCTCCTGTGGAACAACCCCCGCATCCACACCCCCGAGCGCCGTAAGGTCTGGCTCGCGTGCGGCGAGCACCGGGACTGGCTTGAGGACTACCTGCGGACGCGCATGCTCTGGCGGGAGACGCTCCCGTTCGAGGAGGTGCACGGCTGATGTACCGCTTCCTGGTGTCCCGTCGCTGGCTCACGTACTTCGGGCTGGCCATCGTGTTCGCGATCGCCTGCGTCCTCCTGAGCCGGTGGCAGATGGCGCGCCTCGATGAGGCCAAGGCGAACATCGACCTCGTGACCCGCAACTACGACGCGGCCCCGGTCCCCTTCGCCCAGGCCGCGGGTGACTTCGTCTCGATGCCCACCGAGAGCGAGTGGAAGCAGATCGAGCTGCGCGGCTCCTACGACATCGCCCAGACCCGCGTGGTCCGGAACCGGCCGAACTCGGGCCAGCCCGGCTACGAGGTCGTGGTCCCGTTCCGGCTCGACTCGGGGCAGACGGTCGTCGTGGACCGCGGCTGGCTCCCGATCGGCAACAAAGAGGCGGGCCGGCCCGATGCGGTCCCAGCCCCTCCCGCGGGGCCAACGACCGTCGTCGTGCGTCTGCGCCCGAGCGAGCCCGCGCTCGACCGGGGGGCGCCCGAAGGACAGCTCGCCTCCATCGACCTGCCGGGGTTCGCCCAGCAGCTGCCCTACCCGGTTCTGGCCGGGGCGTACGGGATGCTCGCGAGCGAGAGTCCCGCGCCCGCGCAGACGCCAGCGTCCCTGCCGAAGCCGCAGCCGGACGAGGGCATGCACCTCTCCTACGCCCTGCAGTGGCTCGCGTTCGCCGTGCTCATGTTCATCGGGTTCGGCTACGCGGCGCGCCAGCAGGCGAAGAACGATGCCATCGACGCAGCCGCCGAGACGGCGGCTGCCGCAGCGGCAGCCGAGCTCGACGATCGCGAGCCAGCCGACGCGGGCACGAATGATGGCGCTGCAGGGTCCTCCCGCGAGGACGCGCGCCGCGCCGCGAGCGAGGCCGCCGCGCGGGCCGCGCGGTTCGAGCCCAGGAAGAAGCGCCGCCCGACGACCGAAGAGGAAGAGGACGCCATCCTCGACGCCCAGGGGTTCCACTGACGGCGGGAACGGCGGCAGGCGACCGGCCCGCCGTCGACCGCGTCAGGGCGGCCCTCGTCGCTGCCGGGCTGCCGGACACTGTGGTGACGTTGGAGGACGACGTGCCGACCGCCGCGGCGGCCGCCCAGGCGCTGGGCTGCGAACTGGGCGCGATCGCGAACAGCCTCGTCTTCGAGCACGACGGCGCGCCCCTCCTCATCCTCGCGAGCGGCGCAGCGCGCGTGGACACGAAGCTCGTTTCGCGCGCACTCGGAGGGAAGGTGCGCCGCGCGTCACCCGAGTTCGTGCTCGAGCACACGGGGCAGCGCGTGGGCGGCGTCGCGCCCGTGGGCCATCCAGAGCGGCTCCGTACGCTCATCGACGTCCATCTGGCCGGGTACTCGCTGCTGTGGGCGGGGGCCGGAGACCATCAGTCGATGCTCTCGATCAGCTACGCTGACCTCACCCGGGTCACGGACGCCGAGGCGCTCGCCGTCCGGTAGGCCCGGTGGTTGAGCCCACGCACGGTTGAGCGCTGTCGGTGTAGAGCGCAGTCGGCGCTGAGCGCCGTCGAACCCTGTCAGGCCAGCGTAATGAGGTCGAGGTAGTCGGCGCTCCACAGGTCCTCGACGCCGTCCGGGAGCAGCACGACACGCTCCGGATTGAGCGCCTCGACGGCGCCCTCGTCGTGGCTGACCATGACCACGGCACCCTTGTAGGTCTTGAGGGCGCCGAGGATCTCCCGGCGGCTCGCGGGGTCGAGGTTGTTGGTGGGTTCGTCCAAGAGGAGGACGTTCGCGCTCGAGGCCACGATCGTGGCCAGGGCCAGGCGCGTCTTCTCACCGCCGGAGAGGACCCCGGCCGGCTTGTCGACGTCGTCGCCCTGGAACAGGAACGAGCCGAGGATGCCGCGCACATCGGCGTCGCCGAGGTGGTCCGGGGCGGCGCTGCGCATGTTCTCGAGCACGGATCGGCTCGTGTCGAGGGTCTCGTGCTCCTGGGCGTAGTAGCCGACCTTGAGCCCGTGCCCGGGGATGACCTCGCCGGTGTCCGGCTTGTCGACGCCGGCCAGCATGCGCAGGAGCGTCGTCTTGCCCGCACCGTTGAGACCCAGGATGACCACGCGTGAGCCACGGTCCACCGCGAGGTCCACGTCGGTGAAGATCTCGAGCGAGCCGTACGACTTCGAAAGTCCCTCGGCCGTGAGCGGCGTCTTGCCGCACGGCGCGGGCTCCGGGAAGCGCAGCGCGGCCACGCGGTCGGAGGTCCGCTCTTCAGCAAGGCCCGCAAGCATCCGCTCCGCGCGCTTGGCCATGTTCTGTGCCGCGACGGCCTTCGTGGCCTTCGCCCGCATCTTGTTCGCCTGGTCGAGGAGGACGGCTGCCTTCTTCTCAGCGTTGGCGCGCTCGCGGCGTCGTGCCCGTTCATCGGTCTCGCGCTGGGAGAGGTAGCGCTTCCAGCCCATGTTGTAGACGTCGATGACCGCGCGGTTCGCATCGAGGTGGAACACCTTGTTCACGGTGGCCTCGAGGAGCTCGACATCGTGCGAGATGACGATGAGGCCGCCCTGGTGGGCCTTGAGGAAGTCGCGCAGCCACATGATCGAGTCGGCGTCGAGGTGGTTGGTGGGCTCGTCGAGGAGCAGCGTGTCGGCGCCCGAGTAGAGGATCCGCGCGAGCTCGACGCGACGGCGCTGGCCTCCGGAGAGGGTCCGCAGGGGCTGGTTGAGGATGCGGTCCGGGAGCGCGAGGTTGGCGGAGATCGCCGCGGCTTCGGCCTCGGCCGCGTAGCCGCCGCCCGCGAGGAACTCGGACTCGAGCCGGTCGTAGCGTCCCATGGCCTTGCGCTGGACTTCGGCGTCATCGCTCGCCATGTCCGTCTGGGCCTCGCGGAGCCTCCGCACGACGACGTCGAGCCCCCGCGCGGACAGGATCCGGTCACGCGCGAGCTGCTCCATGTCAGGGGTGCGCGGGTCCTGCGGCAGATAGCCGATCTCCCCCGTCCGGGTCACTGTTCCGGCGGCCGGCAGACCCTCGCCCGCGAGAACACGCGTCAGCGTCGTCTTGCCCGCACCGTTGCGGCCCACGAGCCCGATCTTGTCGCCCTTGTCGATCCGGAAGCTCACCTCATCCATCAGCAGGCGAGCGCCAGCGCGGAGTTCGAGGTTCGAGACAGTGATCACGTCGGGGAGAGCCTTTCGGGGGATGCGGCCCGGATATGGGCCTCACCCCATGGTATCGGCCCCGACCGCCGCCTCCTGACGCGCCGCGAGCCGCTCACGCTGCGGCACGACGACGTACTTCGGGTCGCGCGTGGATGCGCGGCCAGCCTCGAAGAAGCCGAACCGCAGGAGCGCGGAGCCCGCGGCCACCGCGAGGCCGGACAGCGTGCTCACTCCGCGCGACGACCGTCCCCCCAACGCGAGACCCACGGCACCGCCCACCGTGAAGGCCTTCGACAGGCGCAGGAGCACGCCGGCGCGGCCCTCGTGGAGCGTCTCGGCCGAGAGGTTGCCGCTCCGCTCCACCGCTACGCTCAGCGCGATCTCTGCTGCGGCCCCGCCGATCGCCATGCGCCGGGCGGGCTGTCCCTGCGCAATGGGAGCAAGCGCCGCCGCGAGGCCCCCGGCAGACGCGGCCGCACTGCTCGCGAAGACAAAGGGCAGCCGCTCGTGGGCGTCGTGCCAGGTCGGCACCGCGGTGTCGGCGAGGAGCACGGCCGTGTACGTCGCAACGGCGGACCCCGTGATCCCCGCACCGATCCCCGCGGCCTTCCCGGCCCGCGGGAAGATTCCGAGGACGTTGGCGGCCGCGGTCGCACCGGCGAGTGGACCGTAGGCAGACAGGATCCACGAGCCCACGCTCATCGGCGAGGTGGGCTTGGCCACCCGAAGCATGTTGACGAAGCGCTCCGGCCGACCGAGGTCATGGACGAGGGCAACAACAGACGCGGAGATGGCCGCCAGCGCCGTGAGCTTCGCGCTGCGTTCGAGCCCGGGCCGGTCCGTGTGCTGCGCGCCCGCTGCGAGGATCGAGGACGCTCCTGCAAGGCCGCCCGCGAAGATGTAGCCCGCGATGTCGAGCGCTTGCCACGTCGGCTCCTTGAGGATCGGCCTGCCGTAGTACGAGGTGAACTCCTCGGTGCGACCGCGGCGCGGGCTCACTTCCTGGCTCCCCAGAAGACGAGCGCGGCGCCTGCGAGGAGGCTTGCCGCGGCACCGGCGGCACGCTTCCACATCGCCGGCAGGTCACGCGTCGTGACGATCGGGTCCGGTGGCAGTCCGTAGGTCTCGGGCTCGTCGAGCAGGAGGAAGAACGCGCCGTCGCCCCCCACGCCGTCCTCCGGGTCGCGGCCGTACAGCTGGGCCCCTTCCTCGCCGCGCTCGTGCAGCTCCTCGAGCCGCGCGTCGGCTCGCTCGCGCAGCTCGTCGAGCTCTCCGTACTGGATGGACTTGGTGGGACAGGCCTTCGCACAGGCCGGTTCCTCGCCCGCGCCGAGCCGGTCGTAGCACATCGTGCACTTGAAGACGCGCCCGTCCTCCTTGCGCTGGTCTATGACGCCGTAGGGACACGCGGACACACAGTAGCCGCAGCCGTTGCAGACGTCCTGCTGCACCACGACCGTCCCATGCTCGGTCCGGAAGAGGGCGCCCGTGGGGCACACGTCGAGGCACGCCGCGTGGGTGCAGTGCTTGCACACGTCCGAGGACATGAGCCATTTGACGCCGTCGTGCGCCGAGGGATCGGTCGCTGGCACCTTCTGCTCGATGAAGGCGACGTGCCGCCATGTGTCGGCACCGAGCGACGAAGTGTTGTCGAAGGACTCCCCGGTCAGCTTGAGCGACGTGTCGGCGGGGATCTGATTCCACTCCTTGCACGCCACCTCGCACGCCTTGCACCCGATGCACAGGCTGGTGTCGGTGAAGAATCCCTTGCGGGGAACCCCGATCGTGGGCATCCCCAGTTGCGTGGTGCTCATGCCTTGACTCCCTCGTCGCCTGTGTGCGTGTCGATGCCCGTGTGCTCGTCGATGCCGGCGCGCCGGCGGTACTCCTCGACCAGTGCTGGCAGGGAAGGCCCACGCGGCCGGCGACCAGGGCGGATGTCCACCGTGAGCGCCTTGACCTCCTGGATATGGGCATTGGGATCCATCGCGATCGACGAGAGCTCGTTCATCGCGTCTCCGCGCGTGAGGCCGTTCGGCCCCCAGTGGTACGGCATGCCGATCTGATGGAGGGTCCGGCCGTGCACTCTGAGCGGCTTCATCCGCCCGGTCACGAGTACCCGAGCCTCGACGGCCCCCCGAGCGGAGATGAGCGTGGCCCATCCCTTGTTGGTGAGGCCCCGCTCAGCGGCGAGCTCGGCCGAGACCTCGCAGAAGGCTTCCGGCTGCAGTTCCGCGAGATACGGGAGCCACCGTGTCATCGCACCGGCGGTGAAGTGTTCGGTCAGACGGTACGTCGTCAGCACATACGGGTAGACGTCTGCGCCGCGCTCGCCGCCACTGGGATGGTAGCGGTTGCCCTCGCGGGGCATCAGCTTCCGCACGGGGTTGCGCCGCTGCGAGTACAGCGCGTTGGGGAACGGCGACTCCTGCGGCTCGTAGTGGACCGGCATCGGCCCGTCGACCAGTCCGGCCGGGGTGTACAGCCACCCCTTGCCGTCGGCCTGCATGATGAACGGGTCGACGCCGGAGATCGCCTCGACACCGAGCGCGCCCTCGGCCGGACGATACGATGGCGGCTTCGTCGGTTCGAAGTCGGGCACGTCGTCACCCGTCCATCTGCCGGCGTCCTCGTCCCACCAGATGAGCTTCTTCCGCTCGCTCCACGGACGACCCTCGGGGTCCGCCGAGGCCCGGTTGTACAGCTCCCTGCGGTTGGCCGGCCACGCCCAGCCCCACTCCCGGCTCGAGATGCTCTGCTCAGTGTGCGGCTTCCGCCGCGCCGCCTGGTTGACGCCGTCGGCCCTGCACCCGCAGTAGATCCAGCACCCGCACGACGTCGACCCGTCGTCCTTGAGCTCGGTGTAGGCGGACAGCGGCGTGCCGTCCGCCTTCCTTCCGTTGATCTCGGCGAAGACGGCGTCGGCATCCGGATCGCCTTGACTCCCGACCGTCGGGTAGTCCCACGCGAGGTCCAGCAACGGTCGGTCCGCCGGATCCACCGAGTCCGCGAGAAGGCCGCGGATCCGATTGCCCAGGTGCCACATGAACCACAGGTCGCTGCGACGGTCGCCGTCGGGCTCCACCGCCTGATCGTGCCACTGGACCAGCCGGTTGGTGTTGGTGAAGCTGCCGCTCTTCTCAGTGTGCGAGGCCGCAGGGAAGAAGAACACCTCGGTCCCGATGTCCTGCGTCTTCATCTGGCCTGTGGCGATCTCGGGGCCGTCCTTCCACCACGTCGCGCTCTCGATGAGGGAGAAGTCCCGCACCACGAGCCAGTCCAGCTTGGCCATGCCCGCGCGCTGCAGGTGGGTGTTGGCCGAGCCGACGGCTGGGTTCTCGCCGAGGAGGAAGTAGCCCTTGCACAGGCCCTCAAGCTGCGCGGCGACCGTCTCGTAGGTGCCGTGGCTCCCCGTGATGCGGGGCAGGTAGTCGAAGCAGTAGTCGTTCTCCGCCGTTGCGGCGTCCCCCCAGTAGGCCTTGAGCAGGCTGACCATGTACGAACGCATGTTGGCCCAGAAGCCGCGCTCCGCCGAGTCCGCCTCGACATAGCCGTCGAGGTCCATGTGCTGCTCGGCGTGGGGCATCGGCAGGTAGCCGGGCAGGAGGTCGAAGAGCGTCGGGATGTCGCTCGACCCCTGAATGCTCGCGTGCCCGCGCAGGGCCATGATGCCGCCGCCCGGGCGGCCGATGTTCCCCAGCAGCAGCTGCAGGACGGAAGCTGACCGGATGTACTGGACGCCCGTGGTGTGCTGAGTCCACCCCACGGCGTACGCGAACGCCGTGGTCCGTTCGCGCCCTGAGTTGGCGGTGATCGCCTCCGCGACCTCGGCGAACAGCTCCCGCGGCACCCCGCAGACCTCTTCGACCATCTCCGGCGTGTACCGCGCGTAGTGGCGCTTGAGCGTCTGGAAGACGCACCTCGGGTCCTGGAGCGTCTCGTCCCGTCGCCAGTCGCCGCGAAGCGAGGGACCTCCGGAGCCGTGTGAGTGTCCATGCCCCGACTCGCCGAGCGTCGTGCCGCTCTCGTGCGCCTGGGACTCGCGCTCGCCGGAGGAGGCTGCGACGTCGGCACCCTCGTACTGCCAGGTCTGCTGGTCGTAGTTGGGCCCCTCCGGATCGAAGCCGGAGAACAGCCCGTCGAGGTCTTCGGTGTCCCGGAAGTCCTCCCGCAGGATGGTGGCCGCGTTGGTGTAGTTGACAACGTACTCGCGGAAGTACGCCTCGTGGGTCAGGACCCAGTTGATGAGGGCACCGAGGAAGGCGATGTCCGTTCCCGCCCGGATCGGCACGAAAGTGTCGGCAAGGGCGCTCGTGCGGGAGAACCGCGGGTCGATGTGGATGATCTTCGCACCGCGTTCCTTGGCCTCCATGACCCATTGGAATCCGACCGGGTGGGCCTCGGCGAAATTGGATCCCTGGATGATGATGCAGTCCGCCCGCTGGAGGTCCTGCAGATAGGTGGTCGACCCCCCGCGGCCGAAGCTCGTGCCGAGCGCGGCGACGGTCGAGCTGTGGCAGACACGCGCCTGATTCTCGACCTGGACGACGCCCAGCGCCGTCAGGAGCTTCTTGATGAGGTAGTTCTCTTCGTTGTCCAGCGTGGCGCCGCCCAGGCTCGCGATGCCCATCGTGCGCCGCGTCCGAACATCGTGGGCCTCCCACTCCCACGTGTCCCGGCGGGTGTCGACGACGCGCTGGGCCACCATGTCCATCGCGGTCTCGAGGTCGAGGCGTTCCCAGTCCGTCCCGTACGGCCGGCGGTAGAGCACGTACTTCTCCCGTGCGTCGCCCGTGGTCAGCTGGAGCGACGCCGATCCCTTGGGGCAGAGCCTGCCCCGGCTGATCGGAGAATCGGGGTTCCCTTCGATCTGGACGACCTTCTCGTCCTTGACATAGACCCGCTGCCCGCAGCCGACCGCGCAGAAGGGGCAGATCGAGTCGACGACGCGGTCGGCCGTCTCGATGCGTGCGGTGAGCTCCTCCGTGGCGCGCGACTTGGCCGCGTGATGCCGGCCCGTCGGGTCATGCTCGAGGAATTGCCGCAGAACCGGCCACTGCAGCGGACTTGCCATGGGAGACCTCCCGAGTCGCGGACCGCCACCGCCTGATGTGCATCGCCATGATGCACATCACACAGCGCACGGGAGCCATACTAGCCCCGGCCTCCCACTGCCCCGCCAGACCTGTAGCCAATCAAACACCTGCGGCTTACGCGGGCACTTCCGGCAGGGTCAGGTCTCCTGATGGCCCCGGGCAGGCGACTTGTCGGCAGCGACGGAGTTGTAGATGTGCACCAACGCGGGAGCCCCGTGCCTCGTGCCGTGCCGACAAAATGGCTGCCAGCAGCGGCGCGTAGCGTTCAGAGTCAGAATGAGTGTGCAGCCCGTCCAGGAGGAACCATGAGCCAGAAGAGCGCGCCCGCCGGCGAGGGCACCGCGGCCCCGCGCCGTCAGTGGGATGCCCGATCCCTCGCCCTCATCGCCGTCTTCGCCGCCCTCATCGCGGCGTCCGCGCTGGTCCCCGGCATCCCGGTCGGCTCGTTCGGCGTGCCGATCACTCTCCAGACCCTCGCCATCATGCTCACCGGCCTGGTGCTCGGTGCAGGCCGCGGGGCGGCAGCTGTCGGCCTCTACCTGGTCCTTGCCTTCGCCGGGCTCCCGATCTTCTCGGGGGGCCGCGCCGGGCTTCAGGTCCTCGCGGGCGGCTCCGGCGGATACATCGTGGGCTTCCTCGTGGGCGCCTTCGTCCTGGGTCTGGCCGCGCAGTTCGTCATCAGGCGCTTCTCCGCCAGGCGCCGCGCACTGTGGTTCTTCCTCGCCGCGACGCTTGTCCTGGTCGTGGTGGTCCACGGGCTCGGCGTCCTCGGCATGATGCTCAACCTCAAGCTCTCGTGGAACGCCGCCTTCCTCGCGGACCTCGCCTACTACCCTGGCGACATCCTCAAGAACATCGTCGCCGCCATCGCCGCCACCGCCGTCCACCGAGCGTTCCCGGACGTGCTCGTCCGCCGCGTCAAGTAGCCCATGGCGGCCATCCAGCTTGACGACGTCACCGTCGCCGTTGCCCTCGACGCCCCCGATGCCGGGCCTTCGCCGCGGCCCGCGTCCAAAGTGCTTCTCGATCGCATCCAGCTGTCGCTGACCGAGGCGCGCATCGCCGTCGTGGGCGCGAACGGTTCGGGCAAGTCGACCCTCCTGCGGCTGCTCAACGGCCTGGTCGAGCCGACGGCGGGTGCCGTGCGCGTCGACGGTCTCCACACCGTCCGGGACGGGCGCGAGGTGCGCCAGCGCGTCGGTTTTGTGTTCACCGACCCGCTCTCGCAGCTCGTCATGCCCACGGGCAGGGAAGACGTCGAGCTCTCCCTGCGCCGACGCCACCGCTCGCGCTCCGAGCGGTCCGCCGCGGCGCAGTCTGTCCTCGACCGGTTCGGCCTCGGCGCGCTCGCCGACCAAAGTGTCTACGAGCTCTCGGGCGGCGAACGGCAGCTCATGGCCCTAGCGGCCGTGCTCGCCGTGGAGCCGGACGTGCTCGTGCTCGACGAACCCTCCACCCTCTTGGACCTGAGGAACCGCGAGCTCCTGCGCCGCACGCTTGCGGGCCTGCCGCAGCAGGTCATCCTCTCGACGCACGATCTCGATCTCGCGCTCGATGCCGATCGCGTCCTCGTCGTCGAGCACGGGCGGATAGCGTTCGACGGCGCCCCCGCGGCGGCGGTCTCGTTCTACCGTGCGCTGTGCGCGGCGGATGCGACACCCGTCCGTTCAGCCGACGGTGATCAGGCGCGCGGTCATCACGCGCGCGTCGATCCGGCACGGGTCGATCCGGCACCGCTCGATCCGGCACCGGTCGATCCGGCGGGGCGCACGACGGCGGGTGGCAGCTGATGCGTTCGAGGGACTCCGGCGGGCTGCTGGTCGGCTACGTGCCGGGCCGCTCGTGGCTGCACCGCGCGCCGCTGTGGGCCAAGTTCGTGGGCGTCGTGGCCGCGGGAGCGGCAAGCTTTGTCCTGCTCGACTGGCGTGTCTCACTACTCGCGCTTGGCGCTGTGGTCACTGCGTGGCTGTCCGCCGGGCTCGGCATCCGCCGGCTGGTCGCGTCATGGAAGCTCGTGGTGCCCCTCGCTGCAGTCCTCCTCGCGTTCCAGTGGTGGCAGCAGGGGCCGGCAACCGCAGCCCGGATCGTGGCCAATCTGCTCCTATGCTTCGTGGCTGCCGGCCTGCTCACCGCGACGGTCCCGCTGCGGGATCTGCTCGACGGCGTCGCCGCCCTCGCGCGCCCCTTCCGGCGCTTCGGTGCGGACCCGGAGCGGTTCGCGCTCGCAATCGCCATCATGATCCGCAGCATCCCCGTCCTCGCCGGTTCCTTCGCGGAGGTGGGTGACTCCGCGCGCGCCCGCGGCCTCGAGCGGAGCGTGCGGGCCCGCACCGTGCCCGTGGTGCTCTCCGCCGTGGCCTATGCACGCCGCACCGGCGACGCCCTCGCCGCCCGCGGCCTCGGCGACGACTGACCCAGCACCCCTGGCCTTCCCTCCCCCTTTTCCGTTGCGGGGTCCCTGGCGGAGCGTTGCGGGGTCCCTGGCGGAGCGTTGCGGGGTCCCTGGCGGAGCGTTGCGGGGTCCCTGGCGGAGCGTTGCGGGGTCCCTGGCGGAGCGCTGCGGAGTCCTGTGCGACGCGAACCGCCGCCAAGGACCCCGCAACAGGTCGCCAGAGACCCCACAACGGGAGGTGGGGCGGCTAGAGGCGGACCGATTCGAAGAGGGCTGCCGTGCCGATGCCTCCGGCCGAGCTGATCATGGCCAGGCACAGCGAACCCTCGGGAAGCGACTGGGCACGGGCGAGGAGCCTGACCACGGACACGGCACCTGAGGCGCCGTAGGCGTGCCCGAGCGCGAGGGCGCCGCCCTCGGTGTTGAGCACGGCGTCGAGGGACGCGCCGCGCAGCCCCAGCCGGTCCGTGCACGCGAGGACCTGGCCCGCGAACGCCTCATTGAACTCGACGGCCCTCAGGTCACCGATCGCGATCCCTGCACCCGCAAGGAGCTTCTCCACGGCCGCCGCCGCGCCGAGTCCGAGCATCCGAGGGTCCACGCCGACGGTCTCGGCGCCGAGGAACGCGAGCGTGGCCCGGCCGAGCAGGTCTACGAGGCCTGCTGCGGCCTCCCGCGTCGCCACGAGTACGCCGGCCGCACCGTCGGCATCGAAGCACGAGTTGCCGGCCGTGACCGTTCCGCCGTCGACAAAGGCCGCGGGGAAGCGCTCGAGGATCCGCCCATCGAGCTTGGGCCGCGGGCCGTTGTCTGCCCGAACCCAGCTCCCTTGGGAGTCTCCGCCCGCGCGCACGGGGACCAGTTCGCCGTCGAACGTCCCCGAAGCGGCCGCCGCGAGGGCGCGCGCATGGCTGCGGAGCGCGAGCGCATCCTGCCGTTCGCGGGAGATCCCGGCCTCGCGCGCCACGGTCTCGGCGGCATAGCCCATCTCGGGATCGTCGGCCTCGGGCTCGCCATCAGGCCCCACGCCGAGCCCTGCAGGAGCGTGCTGGGCGCGGCGGTAGAACTCGACGGAGCCGTCGGGCTGCCGCCGCCCGCGCACCGGTGCGGTGCTGATCGACTCCGCTCCCCCGGCGAGGAACGCCTCGCCTGCGCCGGCCTGGGCCAGACGGCACGCAAGGATGACCGCATCGAGGCCCGAGCCGCACTGCCGGTCCACGGTCAGGCCCGGAAGTGCCTCGGGCAGCTCGGCCGTGAGCGCCGCGAGCCGCGCGAGATTCCCACCGCCGCCAGCGGCATTGCCCACAACGACGTCGGCGAGCAGCGACTCGTCGACGCCGGTCCGGTCCACGAGGGCCCGCAGCACCGGCGCGAGGAGCCCGTGCACGGGCACCCCTCGCAGGAGCGTCCCCGCACGGACTATCGGCGTCCTCAGCCCCTCGACGACGAGAGGCCCGCCCGGCAGGCTACGCAAGCGCTCGGGCACGCGAGTCCCCCTCGAGCACCCAGCGCTGGAACTCCCGCCGTGAGACCTTCCCGCGTTCGGTCACGGGCAGCTCATCGAGCTCGAGGTACTGCAGCGGACGCTTGGCGGGCGGGAGCCGTCCCTCGAGCCCAGCCCGGACCTGCGTCTGGCAGAGCCCCGCATGGGAAGGGACAATCCCCGCAACCACCCGTTGCCCGCGCACGTCGTCGGGGATGCCCGTCACGACCACCTCGGCGACGCCGGGAAGCATCCCCAGGGCCGCCTCGACCTCGTGGGGATAGACGTTGTGGCCGCCCGTATTGATCATGTCCTGCGTCCTGCCGAGCACGTGGAGCTCGTCACCGTCGAGGAACCCCTGGTCGCGGACCGTGAACCAGTCACCGAACCGGATGAAGGCCTGGCCGTCGTCGCCCCACACATACCCGTTGGATACGAGGTCGCTGCGCACGGCAATGTTGCCCGTCTCGCCGCCGAGCACCGGCTGGCCCGCGTCGTCGAGAATGGCGAGGCTGACGCCGTCGAACGCACGCCCGACGCCGGTCCCCACCTCAGCGGGCCCGGTGCCAGGATCGTGCCGGCTGGCCGCGACGAAGCTGAGCTCCGAGGCGCCGTAATACTCCCAGAGGACGGACTGCGGCGCCCAGCGCCGCACGGCCTCGAGCGTACGCCGGTCGAGCTTCTGGCCCGAGCACACAACGGCGCTGATGCCGCTCGCATCGACATCCCCGGTGAGGCCGCGCTCGGCGAGGACCCTCAGCATCGTCGGAACGAGCACGAGGCGGGTGATCCCGCGGCGGCTGATCTCGGCGTGGGCATCTGCCACGTCGAACGAGGGAAGCGTATGGAAGGTGGCGCCCGCCCACAGGCACTCGGAGAGCGTGTACAGGTTGAGGCTGGCTGAGAGCGGCCCAGGCGCTAGGACACGGTCCTCGGGCGAGAGGCGGAAAGCCGCCGCAGACGCCTCGAAGGAGCGGACCCAGGAGCCGCGGGACCGGCTGAACGCCTTGGGCACGCTCGTGGTGCCGGAGGTCAGGCCCACCAGGAAAGTCGACTCCAGAGCGCCGTCGGCGAGCTCCTCGGGGCCGAGCCTGCCCCCAACCGTGGTGCCCCACCGGTCCGCGAGGCGCCGTTCGACGTCGTCCGCAAGATCCCGCGGCCAGGCCGGGTCGAGCACGGCGCACTCCCGCTCCCCCGCGACGCCCGCCGCCCAGCGCGCCGCGAAGTCCACGCTGTTCCCTGCGCGCAGGACGGCGGTCGGCTCCCCCGAGCGGGCCAGGGCCGCGGCGGCGTCGTGCAACTGCACCCATGAGAGCCGATCATCTCCGCAGACCACTGCGGGCTCGTGCGGCTTCTGCGCAGCCCACCGCGAGAGACGGTCCAGAAAAGGCATCCCCCCAGTCTATCGGCGCGGTTCCCTCCGCCCACCGGCTGCCGTCACACAGCGCAAGTTACCCTAGGGTCATGAGTTTCAACGACGGTGCCCAGCTCGATCCGTCGCAGGTCGAGGACCGGCGCGGCGGGGGTGGCGGACTCGGGCGAGGCACCATGATCGGCGGCGGCGTAGGCGGCGCCCTTCTCGTGATCGTCCTGAGCCTTCTCGGAGTCAACCCGGGCATCCTGTCCGATCTCACCGGCAGCGGCCAGGACACGGGCCAGCAGCAGGCGCCCGCGGGAACCGGGGCGAGCAACGGGACGGGCACGTGCAAGACGGGTGCGGACGCCTCTCAGCGGCTCGACTGCCGGATTGTCGGAACGGTCAACAGCGTCAACGCATTCTGGGCACCGTACCTCAGCAAGCAGGGCGTGAAGTACACGAACCCCAAAGCGGTCGTCTTCAGCGGCCAGACCTCCACTGCCTGCGGCCCGGCCACGACCGCCGTCGGGCCGTTCTACTGCCCCGGCGATAAGTCGGCCTACTTCGATCCAGGGTTCTTCGACGAGCTCGTGAGCCGCTTCGGATCCTCCGGCGGTCCTCTCGCACAGGAATACGTCGTGGCGCATGAGTACGGCCACCACGTCCAGGATCTCCTGGGCACTCTGGGCTACGCGCAGAAGGACCCCCAGGGCCCCCAGTCGGGCAGCGTCCGGGTGGAGCTCCAGGCGGACTGCTACGCGGGGATGTGGGCGCACTACGCCAGCACTGTGAACGATCCGGCCACCGGCAAGCCCTACCTGCAGCAGATCACGCAGAAGGACGTCCAGGACGCGCTCTCGGCGGCCTCTTCCGTGGGCGATGACCGCATCCAGAAGTCGGCGACCGGCCGCGTTAACCCGGAGTCCTGGACGCACGGCTCGAGCCAGCAGCGCCAGACCTGGTTCATGCGCGGTTTCCAGAGCGGGGACATCAACCAGTGCAACACGCTCACTGGAACCGTGTGAGCTGCACCCGGGGCGGCTGGAGCAGCTGAAGCACGACGGCGGCCGGTCGCCTTCCGTAAAGAAGGCGACCGGCCGCCGTCGTCCGCTCTCGCGGCCGTCCAGGCTTCTGGATGTCTGGGCGTCTAGATGTTGAACCCGAGAGCACGCATCTGGTCGCGGCCGTCTTCGGTGATCCGCTCGGGACCCCATGGCGGCATCCAGACCCAGTTGAGCCGCCACTCGTCGACTGCCCCGTCGAGGACCTGTCCGACCTGCTCTTCGAGGATGTCCGTGAGCGGGCACGCGGCGGTTGTGAGCGTCATGCTGATGAGCAGCGCACCGTCCTCGCCGTATTCGAGCCCGTAGACGAGCCCCAGGTCCACGACGTTGACGCCGAGCTCGGGGTCGATGACGTCCTTGAGACGCTCCTCGATGTCCGCGAGCGCGGTCGGTGCGGGCTGGATCTCTGTCATCGCTGCCTTCCCTGTTTCGACTGTGGTGTCCGTGGCGTCAGGCCTGCGCGGACGCCGTGCCCGCCGCGGCGAGGTAGCGGTCGTAGCCTTCGTCCTCGAGACGGTCTGCGAGCTCGGGGCCGCCCTGCTCGGCGATCTTGCCGTCCACGAACACGTGGACGAACTGCGGCTTGATGTACCGCAGGATCCGCGTGTAGTGGGTGATGAGAAGCGTGCCCATGTTGCCCTCGTCCTGGGCGCGGTTGACGCCCTCGGAGACGACCTTGAGGGCGTCGACGTCGAGGCCGGAATCGGTCTCGTCGAGGATGGCAAACTTCGGCTTGAAGAGCTCGAGCTGGAGGATCTCGACGCGCTTCTTCTCGCCGCCCGAGAAGCCCTCGTTGACGTTGCGCTGGGCGAAGTCCGCGTCGATGCGCAGCTGCTCCATGGCGGCCTTGACGTCCTTGGTCCACGTGCGCAGCGCCGGAGCCTTGCCGTCGATCGCCGTCTTCGCGGTGCGCAGGAAGTTCGTCATCGTGACGCCGGGGACCTCGACGGGGTACTGCATCGCGAGGAACAGGCCAGCGCGGGCGCGGGCGTCGACGCTCATCGCGAGGACGTCCTCGCCGTCGAGCGTGATGGAGCCCGAGGTGACGGTGTAGCGCGGGTGGCCCGCGATGGTCGAGGCGAGCGTTGACTTGCCGGAGCCGTTGGGGCCCATGAGGGCGTGGGTCTCGCCGGTCTTGACGGTCAGGGTGACGCCCTTGAGGATCTCCTTGACGCCCTGCTCGGTCTCGATCGAGACGTGCAGGTCCTTGATCTCCAGAGTGGACATGTGTGTTCTCCTAGTGCCCGGTCGCTCCGGGCGAAGTCGCGAGGGGGTGAGGGTCAGTTTTCGCCAGCGTCGAGCTCGCGCTCGACGGCCTCGGTGAGGTGCTCTTCGATGCTGGCAACGCCGATCTTCTGGATGATCTCGTTCAGGAAGCCGCGCACCACAAGCCGGCGCGCCACGTCCTCGGGGATGCCGCGGGCCATGAGGTAGAAGAGGTGCTCGTCGTCGAAGCGGCCGGTCGCGCTCGCGTGGCCGGCGCCCTCGATGAGGCCCGTCTCGATCTCGAGGTTCGGGACCGAGTCGGCGCGGCCGCCGTCGGTGAGGATCAGGTTCTGGTTCTTCTCGTAGCTGTCGGTGCCCTCGGCCTGCTTCTGGATGAGGACGTCGCCGACCCACACGGTGCGCGCGTCCTTGCCCTGGAGCGCGCCCTTGTACAGCACGTTCGAGACGCAGTTGGGCTGGGCGTGGTCCACGTAGGTGCGCTGCTCGAGGTGCTGGCCTGCGTCCGCGAAGTACAGGCCGAAGAGCTCGGCCTGCCCGCCCGGCGCGGCGAAGCGGGCCGTCGGGGTCATCCGGACCAGCGAGCCGCCGAGGCTCACCACGATGTGCTTGATGTGCGCGTCTCGGCCGATCTTCACCTGCTGGCTCGAGGCATGCACCGATTCGTCGGTCCATTCCTGGAGGGTCACCACGGTGAGGTCGGCGCCGTCCTCGAGGACGATCTCGACGTTCTCCGAGACGATGGCCGCACCGACATGCTGGAGCACGACGACGCCTCGCGCCCCCTTCTCGGCCACGATCACCACATGCTGGGCTGCTGCGGCGAGGCCCGCGCCCGTGAGCGTCACGAGGACCCGCTCATCGAGCGCGATGCCGGACGGGATCGTCACCACCGTGGCCTCGGCGAAGTGCGCCCAGGCGTTCGCGGAGACACGGTCCTCGGGGATGCCGGCGGAGCCGATGCGGGCATCGTCGCGGCCCACGGTCTCGACGCGGACCTGCTCCGGCGCCTCGACAGCGACAGCCGGCGCGGCGCCGTCGAGCACGTCCTTGTGAAGCCCGCCCAGACGCTTGAGGGGCGTGAACCGCCACTCCTCTTCCGTTCCCTTGACGGCCGGGAAGTCCTCGAGGCGGTACGAGGTCAGGCGGCCGGCGCGCGAGCTGTCCGGGATGCCGTAGCCGCCGCCGTGGGAATGCGCCTTGGCCGCGTCACCGCCGAGCGGGGAGGCTGCGGTCTGCGCGGGGGCGAGCGTCTCGCCCTCCTCGGTGAGGCCGGGGATGGACGGCGCGCCGATGCGGGCCTTCTCGGCGATGTTCTCTTCAGTCGTCACTTCGGTCAGTTCTGTCATCTCAGCCGACGGACCCTTCCATCTGCAGTTCGATCAATCGGTTCAGCTCGAGGGCGTACTCCATGGGGAGCTCGCGCGCGATCGGCTCGATGAAGCCGCGCACGATCATCGCCATGGCCTCGTCCTCGGGCATACCGCGGGACATGAGGTAGAAGAGCTGCTCCTCCGACACGCGCGAGACGGTCGCCTCGTGGCCGAGGACCACGTCATCCTCGCGGATGTCGATGTACGGGTAGGTATCGGACCGCGAGATCGTGTCGACGAGCAGGGCGTCGCAGCGCACGGTGTTGGCCGAGTGCTTCGCCCCCTCGCGCACCTGCACGAGGCCGCGGTACGCAGCGCGTCCCCCGCCGCGGGCCACGGACTTGGACACGATCGAGGACTTCGTGTTCGGCGCGATGTGGACCATCTTCGAGCCGGTGTCCTGGTGCTGGCCCGCGCCCGCGAAGGCGATCGAAAGGGTCTCGCCCTTGGCGTGCTCGCCCACGAGGTAGACGGCCGGGTACTTCATGGTCACCTTGGAGCCGATGTTTCCATCGATCCACTCCATCGTGGCGCCCTCGTGGCAGACGGCGCGCTTGGTCACGAGGTTGTAGACGTTGGTCGACCAGTTCTGGATCGTCGTGTAGCGGACGCGGGCGCCCTTCTTCACGATGATCTCGACGACGGCCGAGTGCAGCGAGTCAGACGTGTAGATCGGGGCGGTGCAGCCCTCGATGTAGTGCACGTAGGAGTCCTCGTCCGCGATGATGAGGGTCCGCTCGAACTGGCCCATGTTCTCCGTGTTGATGCGGAAGTAGGCCTGCAGCGGGATCTCGACGTGGACGCCCTTCGGGACGTACACGAACGAGCCGCCGGACCACACAGCGGTGTTGAGCGAGGCGAACTTGTTGTCGCCGGCAGGGATGACCGTCCCGAAGTACTCGGTGAAGAACTCGGGGTGCTCCTTGAGCGCGGTGTCCGTGTCGAGGAAGATCACGCCCTGGGCCTCGAGGTCCTCGCGGATCTGGTGGTACACGACCTCGGACTCGTACTGCGCGGCCACGCCGGCCACGAGGCGCGAACGCTCGGCCTCGGGGATGCCGAGCCTCTCGTAGGTGTTGCGGATGTCCTCCGGGAGGTCTTCCCACGAGCCGGCCTGCTTCTCCGTGGAGCGCACAAAGTACTTGATGTTGTCGAAGTCGATGCCGGACAGGTCTGCGCCCCACAGCGGCATGGGCTTGCGGTCGAAGTACTTCAGGCCCTTGAGGCGGAGATCGAGCATCCACTCGGGCTCGCTCTTCTTGCCGGAGATGTCCCGGACCACGTCCTCGTTGAGGCCGCGGCGCGCGTTGGCGCCGGCGTCGTCCTTGTCGGCCCACCCGTACTCGTAGGTGCCGATCCCGTGGAGCTCGGGATTCCTCTCCAGGATCTCGGCGATCACCGTGGACCCGGCCTGCGCCTGGCCCGCGGTGGTCGCGGCTCGGTTCTCAGCTAATTGATCCGTCATCGCGGCCTCTCTGCTGGTCGGTTGTACTCTCCGCGGCGTGGGCCGTCTTCTGGCCCCGCCCGGTGGGAATGTGGGTCGTGCACACGTGGCCGCCCTGCGCGAGCGTCGAGAGCCGCCGGACGTCCACGCCGAGGAGGCGCGAGAAGGCTGCCGTCTCGCTGTCGCAGAACACCGGGAACTCCGCCGCGAGCTGCTGCACGGGGCAGTGGCCCTGGCACAGCTGGACGCTCGCGAGGTGCGCCGGGAGCACCGGCTTGCCCTGGACGGACGCGGCCGAGGCCACGAAGCCGTCGGCCGTGAGCGCGTCGGCGAGCGCGCGCGAGCGGGCCGCGACGTCGTCGCCCGCCGCATCCACGAGGGGCCGGTAACGGCGCTCCATGGCCGAGAAGCGCTCGTGGGCGAAGTCCTCCACGGCTCCGGGGCCCCCCAGCTCCGAGAGCCGTTCAAGCGCCTTCCGGGCGATGTCGAGGTAGTCGTCACCGATGGTCGACTGGCCGCGCGAAGTCAGTACGTACCGGCGAGCGGGCCTGCCGGCGCCGGTGCCAGACGTCGCTACGCGCTTGACTTCGACGACGCCCGCGTCGGTCAGGGCATCGAGGTGGCGGCGCACGGCTGCCGGCGTGACGTTGAGCATGTCGCCGAGCTCGGCAGCGCTCACGGGCCCGTGCTCGAGGACCGCACTGAGGACGCGGTCGCGCGTGCGGTCCTCAGAGTCAGGCCTCGTGTCGGCCTTCGGCGTCTTCACGGAATACACAAGACAATCATTGCCTAATACTCCGGCAGTCTCCAGTAAGGAGACACTTATCACGCCGATGGCGAACCGCACAGGGACCTCCGGCCCAAGCCGAGCCGCGCGAACAGAGACTACTACCTTGCGTAGAATGGACAGGTGCTACAGACCGGTACCCCCTGCCTCGAAATCGAAGGCCTGGTGAAGGACGTCGGACCCATTCCCTCCCTCGACGGCCGCATGAAGCGGGTCTTGGCCGGCGTTGACCTCACGGCCCGCGCGGGCGAGATCACGGTGCTCCTGGGCGTCAACGGCGCCGGCAAGACCACCACGCTCGAGTGCGCGCAGGGCCTGCAGAAGCGCACGGACGGCGTGGTGCGGCTCCTCGGGCAGGACCCCGAGAAGGCCGACGCCGAGCTGCGCGCCCGCGTCGGGATCATGCTCCAGGAGGGCGGTTTGCCGCCGTCGGCGCGCCCACTCGCCCTGTTGAGGCACGTTGCGGGCATGTACGCCGACCCGCAGCCCGTCGACGAGCTCGCTGAGCGTCTCGGCATCCACGAATTCGCCTCCACGACCATCCGGCGGCTCTCGGGAGGCCAGAAGCAGCGCGTCGCGCTCGCGGCGACCCTCATCGGGCGTCCCGAGGTGGTGTTCCTCGACGAGCCGAGTGCAGGGCTCGATCCGCAGTCACGGGAGCTCGTCGTTGAACTCATCGACGAGCTGCGCCGCGAGGGGCTCGGCATCATCCTCACCACTCACCTGCTGGACGACGCCGAGCGGCTCGCCGACGTGGTCCACATCCTCGACCGCGGCCGCGTCATCACGAGCGGGTCCGTCGCCGAGATCCTCGAGGGCCGCGAGGGGGCCGGCACGCGGCTCACGCTGCGGACCGAGCCCGGGCTGCCGCTCGCGGACGCCTTCGCCGGACGCGCGGGGCGCGAGGCGATCACTGTCACCGAGCCGTCCACGGGCCACTACGTGATCGAGGGCGAGCTCACCTCGGCGGACCTGGCCGGGATCGCGCAGTGGCTGCACGCCCATGGCATCATGCCGCAGCACCTCGAGCTCGGCCGCGCGAACCTCCAGGACGTCTTCCTCGCGATCGCCGCGGAATCCGCGGAAGAGTCCGCGGACAGCGACCTCGAGCCCGGACGCCGCGGCAGCAGGAGGAGCGCCGCATGAGCGCGGCAAGCCTGACCCGCCGAGTCTGGCAGCAGGGCCGGTACGAGACGGTGACCATGCTGCGCAACGGCGAGCAGCTCACCCTCATGATCGTCCTCCCACTCATGGCCCTCATCGGCCTCACGCTCACGCCCGTCCTCGACGGTCTGGGCCCCAGCCGGATCGCCGTCGCCGCTCCCGGGGTGCTTGCGCTGTGCACCATGAGCGTGGGATTCACCGGTCAGGGCATCGCGACAGGATTCGACCGCCGTTACGGGGTGCTCCGCTTCCTCTCGACCACGCCGCTGGGACGTGGCGGGCTCATCGCTGGAAAAGTGCTCGCCGTGCTCGTGGTGCTCGCGGTGCAAGTGGTCGTCATCGGCGGCGTGGCGCTGATCCTCGGATGGCGGCCCAGCGCCGTCGGGCTCCTCCTCGGACTGCCCCTTCTCGCCCTCGGCGCGGCGGCGTTCACCGCACTCGGCCTCCTCATCGCCGGGACCGCCCGGCCCGAGGCGACGCTCGCCGTGACCAACCTCGTGTGGATCCTGCTCGGCGTCATGGGCGGCATTGTGCTCCCCTCCGAGCGCGCGCCCGCCGCCATCGCCCCGATCGTGGGGTACCTCCCTTCGGGGGCCTTGGGCGACGCCGTCCGCTCGGCCTTCATCGAAGGCTCACTCAACGTCCCCTCCGCCGTCGTGCTCGTCCTGTGGACCGTGCTCGCCGGCGCCGCCGCCACCCGCTGGTTCCGATGGAGCTGATCCCATGACCGACACCGTCCTCACGCGTTTCACCGCCCGACTGCCCAGGGAGGTGGATGGGCGCATCCGGGCCATGGCGCTCGCCTCGCTCATCGGCCAGATCGTGCTGATCGTCACGGGCGGCGCCGTCCGCCTCACGTCCTCGGGTCTCGGCTGTCCCACGTGGCCGCGGTGCACCGCGGGGTCCCTTGCCACGACGCCGGAGATGGGCGTCCACGGCATCATCGAGTTCGGCAACCGCCTCCTGACCTTCGCCCTGGCGGCCGTGGCGTTGGCGATGGTGGTCATGCTGTGGAACCTCCGAAAGGAGCGCAAGGACCTGTTCTGGCTCGCCGTCGGGCTGCTCGCAAGCGTTCCGGCCCAGGCCGTCATCGGCGGCATCACCGTGCTCACGCAGCTCAACCCGTGGGTTGTGGGCCTCCACTTCCTCGTGTCGATGGCCCTCGTGATCCTCTCGATGCTCCTGGTCAACCGGGCGTACGGGCGAGCCGGCCGCGTCATGGACCGCAGCTACCCTGCACTGCCCGGATCCATCGCTCCGACCATGGTGGCCACGGCCGCCGCTGCGGCCGCCGCCGTGGTGCTCGGTGTGGCGGTGACGGGTGCCGGCCCACACGCTGGCGACGCGAATGCGCCGCGCAACGGGCTCGACTGGGATCTGTTCTCCCACATCCATGCGGTGCCCGCGTACCTCGTCGTGTTCGGCGCGCTGTTCGGCGTCGTCATCGCCCTCACGCGCCGCATCCGCGGGGCGTACCGCAATGGGGTCCTTGCCCTGCTAGGCCTTACCATCCTTCAGGCGGCGATCGGCATCACCCAGTACTACACCGGGATCCCCGCGCTGCTCGTCGCCGCCCACATGCTCGTCTCGGCCCTGCTCATGGCGGCTGCAACCAACACGGCCGACGTCGCGCGGTACAGTCCCAAGGGGTAAGTCACCACCGGGGCGCGCACCATCTCGCAGCCCCGCGAGCTGATGTGCAGCTCCCAGGTCAGGAGGGCCGCGGCGTCACGCCGCGGCCCTCCTGTTATAACTCTGCGGGTACCAGGCTCAGCCGATGAGCGGAGCCCCGACGAAGGGGTCCACGGCCAGTGCAAGGAACAGCACGGTGAGGTAGCTGATGGAGCCGTGGAAGACCTTCATCGCCTTCTTGTCCTGGATTTCCTCCCGCTGGGCCCGCACGTAGAGCGCGTGTGATTCGTAGAGGAACCATCCGCCGACCGCGACCGCGGCCACCGTGTACACCCAGCCTGCGTGGCCGAGGGGAATCATGAGCAGCGAGGCGATGACCATGGCCCACGCGTAGAGCACTACCTGCACCGCCACGATCTTGGCACCGGCCACCGCGCCGAGCATCGGCACGTGCGCATTCCGGTAGTCCTCGCCGTAGCGCATCGACAGCGGCCAGTAGTGCGGTGGGGTCCACAGGAAGACGACGAGGAAGAGGATGACGGCGGGCCACTCGATCGTGTTCGTGACAGCCGACCAGGCGATGAGCACCGGGAAGCAGCCCGCGGCGCCGCCCCACACGATGTTCTGTGCCGTGCGGCGCTTGAGGATGAGCGTGTAGATGACGACGTAGAAGAAGATGGCCGCCGCGCCGAGGACAGCCGAGAGCGGGTTCGCGCCGAACCAGAGGATCGCGAGCGCTGCGATGCCGAGGACCCACGAGAACACGAGCGCCTCCCGCGGTGTGACCTCCCCGGTCACAAGGGGACGCTTCTCCGTGCGGCGCATGAGCCGGTCAATGTCCCGGTCGATGTAGCAGTTGAACGATCCCGCGCTCCCCGCGGCGAAGGCCCCACCAATCAGCGTCGCGATCATGAGACCGAGGGACGGGAAGCCGCGCTGCGCGTAGATCATCGTGGGGAGCGTGCTCACGAGCAGGAGCTCGATGATGCGGGGCTTCGTGAGGGCGACGTACGCCTTGATCTTGCGGCGCAGGCCGAGCTTCGCGGGCCTGGACGGGACGGTGGCGGGTGCGTCTGCTGTACTCACGGATGCGCGACTCTTCTACTCGGTGTCATCGGTTCTCCAAAGGGGTGCACGGGAACCGCCTCCATGATACCCGCGAGCTGTCAGCGGACCCTGCCGGGGCCCGCCGAAGGGCCGATCCCATCAGCCCTCTGCCAGTGCCGCAGATATTCACACTGCGGAAAGTTTCGGCAAACCCCTCTCGCCGGTCCTGTCCGCGTGGCTAGTATGTGAGCTGGATGCCCAGCCGCGTGAGGCGTGGGCAGACTCAGACAAATCGTTTCGATGGTGAACGGCTGGCAGGTTGCAGTGCAGGGCCCACCTTCGTGCCCCGATGCAGGCTGCCAGCCGTCAGCAATGAGAGGGGCCGGTGTACGTGCCTGCTGTGGATGTACAAGAACTGACCTGGACTGACCTGGACCGCAAGGCTGTGGACACGGTGCGTGTGCTGGCGGCGGATGCGGTGCAGAAGGTGGGGAATGGGCACCCGGGCACGGCAATGAGCCTGGCACCCGCGGCGTACCTGCTGTTCCAGAAGCTCATGCGGCACGATCCTGCGGACCCGGCGTGGATTGGGCGGGACCGGTTCATCCTCTCCCCCGGGCACTCGTCCCTGACGCTGTACATCCAGCTGTACTTGGCCGGGTACGGGCTTGAGCTGGGCGATCTGGAATCGCTGCGCACGTGGGGTTCGCTGACGCCGGGCCACCCGGAGTACAAGCACACCAAGGGCGTGGAGATCACCACGGGCCCGCTCGGGCAGGGCCTGGCCTCCTCGGTAGGGTTCGCCTACTCGGGCCGGCGCGAGCGGGGCCTGTACGACCCCGAGGCCGCGCAGGGTGAGTCCCCGTTCGACCACACGGTGTGGGTCATCGCCTCCGACGGGGACCTCCAGGAGGGCGTGACGTCCGAGGCGTCCTCGCTGGCCGGCCATCAGGAGCTGGGCAACCTCGTGGTCATCTACGACGAGAACCACATCTCGATCGAGGACGACACCGACGTCGCCTTCACCGAGGACGTCCTGAAGCGGTACGAGGCCTACGGCTGGCACACCCAGCGCGTGGACTGGACCCGGACCGGCGAATACGTCGAGGACGTCCCCGAGCTCTACTCGGCCCTGCTGGCCGCCAAGGCCGAGACCGGCCGCCCCTCGATCATCTCCCTGCGCACCGTCATCGGCTGGCCGTCTCCGACCAAGCAGAACACCGGCAAGATCCACGGCTCAGCGCTGGGCTCGGACGAGGTCGCGGCGCTGAAGGAGGTCCTGGGGTTCGACCCGGCCAAGTCCTTCGACGTGGACCCGGAGGTCCTGGCACACACCCGCGGCGCTGTTGAGCGCGGCGAGGCGGCCAAGGACCGGTGGCAGGCCGGCTTCGATGCCTGGAAGGCCGCGAACCCCGCCGCCGCGGCCCTGCACGAGCGCGTGGAGGCCCGGCGCCTGCCCGAGGGCTGGGCGGACTCCCTGCCCGTGTTCCCCGCCGGGAAGGACGTCTCTACCCGTGCGGCCTCGGGCAAGGTCCTGAACGCGATCGGCCCGGTCCTGCCGGAGCTGTGGGGCGGGTCCGCCGACCTTGCCGAGTCGAACAACACCACGATCGAGGGCTCCCCCTCCTTCATCCCGGCCTCGCGCCAGACCGAGGCATGGAAGGGCAACCCGTACGGCCGGGTGCTGCACTTCGGCATCCGTGAGCACGCGGCGGCCTCGATCGTCAACGGCATCACCCTGGGCGGGAAGACCCGCGCCTTCTCCGGAACGTTCCTCATCTTCTCCGACTACCAGCGCCCCGCGATCCGCCTCTCGGCGCTCATGGGCATCCCGTCCACCTACGTCTGGACGCATGACTCGATCGGCCTCGGCGAGGACGGCCCGACCCACCAGCCCGTCGAGCAGCTCGCCTCGCTGCGTGCGATCCCGGGCCTGGACGTGGTCCGCCCCGCCGATGCCAACGAGACCGCCCAGGCGTGGAAGGCCATCCTCGAGAACACGCAGAACCCGGCCGGCATCGTCCTGACCCGGCAGAACCTGCCGACCTGGGACCGCGGCGAGGGCGCCTTCGGCGACGCCGCCGGCACCGCCCGCGGCGCCTACGTCCTGGCCGAGGCCCAGCGCGAGGGCGTCGACGTGGCCCCGGACGTGATCCTCATCGGCACCGGCTCCGAGGTCCAGCTCGCCGTCGCCGCCCGCGAGGCCCTCGCGGCCGAGGGCATCGCCGCGCGCGTCGTGTCCATGCCCTGCGTCGAATGGTTCAAGGCCCAGGACACCGACTACCGCGAATCGGTCCTCCCCGCGGCCGTCAAGGCCCGCGTCTCGGTCGAGGCCGGCCTGGCACTGGGCTGGCGCGAGTTCGTCGGCGACGCCGGGCGCAGCATCAGCCTCGAGCACTACGGCGCCTCCGCCGACTACAAGACCCTCTTCCGCGAGTTCGGGATCACCCCCGAGGCCGTCACGGCCGCCGCCAAGGACTCCATCGCCGCCGCCGCGGCCTGACCACCAAGGAGCATTGACCATGACTACCCCCACACAGGCCCTGTCCGATGCAGGCGTCTCGATCTGGCTCGACGACCTCTCCCGCGCCCGCCTCGCCGACGGCTCCCTCGCCAAGCTCATCGAGGAGAAGAACGTCGTGGGCGTGACCACGAACCCCACGATCTTCCACGCCGCGATCACCAAGGGCCACGGCTACGACGAGAAGCTGCGCGAGCTCGTGACCGCCGGCGCCGACGCCGAGCGCACCGTGTTCGAGCTCACCACCTCCGACGTCGCCGACGCGTGCCGGCTCTTCGCCCCCGTCGCCGAGGCCACCGGCGGCGTCGACGGGCGCGTGTCCATCGAGGTCGACCCGCGAAAGGCCTGGGACACCCAGGGAACGATCGCCGAGGCCCAGCGCCTCCATGAGAAGGTCAACGAGCCCAACGTGCACATCAAGATCCCCGCCACCGTCGAGGGCCTTGAGGCCATCGCCGCGACGCTCGGCGCCGGGATCAGCGTCAACGTGACCCTGATCTTCTCCCTCGAGCGCTACCGCGCCGTCATCAACGCGTTCATGACCGGCCTGGAGAAGGCCAAGGCCGCCGGGCACGACCTGACCGCCATCCACTCGGTCGCCTCCTTCTTCGTCTCCCGCGTGGACACCGAGGTCGACAAGCGCCTCGCGGCCATCGGCACCGACCAGGCGCTGGGCCTCAAGGGCAAGGCCGGCCTGGCCAACGCCCGCCTGGCCTACCAGATCTTCGAGGAGGAGTTCACCTCCGAGCGCTGGAAGCTGCTCGCCGCAGCCGGCGCGCACCCCCAGCGCCCGCTCTGGGCCTCCACCGGCGTGAAGGACCCGAACCTCCCCGACACCCTCTACGTCACCGGGCTCGTCGCGCCCCAGACCGTGAACACGATGCCGGAGAAGACCCTCGACGCCACGTTCGACCACGCCGAGGTCACCGGGGACACCGTCACCGGCACCTACGCCGAGGCCAACGCCCACCTCGACGCACTCGCAAGCCTCGGCGTCGACTACAACGACGTCGTCGCCGTCCTCGAGACCGAAGGCCTGGACAAGTTCGTCGCCTCCTGGAACGAACTCCTCGCCGACGTCGAGCAGACCCTCAGCGCAACCGCCCACGGAGCGCGCGCATGAGCGCACTGACGTTCGACGCCTCGGGAGCCGCCCAGCAGGCCGTCGACGCGCACGTGGAGAAGCTTGTCGCCGACTCGGTTGCTAGCCGGATCTTCGCCAAGGACCACACACTGTGGGGGAAGGACGCGGAGGAGGAATCGGCCAAGCGCCTTGGATGGGTCGAGGCCCCGGCCGTCTCCCGACCGCTCGTCGCGGACATCGTCGCACTGCGTGACGAGTTCCGGGCCGAGGGCGTGGACCGCATCGTCCTGTGCGGAATGGGCGGCTCATCGCTCGCGCCCGAGGTCATCGCGGGGACCGCGGGCGTGCCGCTCGTGGTCCTCGACTCGACGGATCCCGAGCAGGTCGCGAATGCGCTTGCAGAGCGCATCGAGAACACAGCGATCGTCGTGTCTTCGAAGTCCGGCTCCACGGTCGAGACCGACTCCCAGCGCAGGGCCTTCGAGGCCGCCTTCACGGCGGCCGGCATCGATGCGAAGAACCGCATCGTCATCGTGACTGATCCCGGCTCCCCGCTCGAGGCCACGAGCCGCGCGGCCGGCTACCGTGCGGTGTTCAACGCCGATCCGGCCGTGGGCGGGCGCTACTCGGCCCTGACCGCCTTCGGCCTCGTTCCGTCCGGCCTGGCCGGCGTGGACCTCCAGGCCCTCCTCGACGAGGCCGAGGAGGCCGCCGAGCTCCTTCGCGATGACTCGGTGGAGAACATCGGGCTCCAGCTGGGTGCTGCTCTGGGCGGGACCTCACCGCTGCGGGACAAGATCGTGATCGTCGAAGACGGCTCGGGCATCGCAGGATTCGCGGACTGGGCCGAGCAGCTCATCGCTGAATCGACAGGCAAGATCGGCCGCGGTCTGCTCCCGGTCGTGGCAGGTCTCGACGCTCCGGAGGTGTCCGGGGGCGCCGAGGACGTACTCGTCGTGCGGCTCGTCTCGACGGAAGGCGAGCCGACGCTGGGAACCAACGAGGCCGCCGTCGGCGGAGGTCTCGCCACCCAGATGGTCGTGTGGGAGTTCGCGACGGCCGTCGCGGGGCGCCTTCTCGGCATCAACCCGTTCGACCAGCCGGATGTCGAGGCCGCCAAGGTCGCCGCGCGCGGCCTGCTGGACGCCCAGCCGGAGCCGACCCCCGCGCTCTTCACTGACGGGGTGGTCGAGGTCCGGACGGGTGATGCGGGCGAGTGGCTCGGCGGTGCCTCGACGGTCTCGGAGGCCGTCAAGGCTCTGCTGTCCCAGCTCGGTCCGAAGGGCTACCTGAGCGTTCAGGCGTACCTCGACCGGCTCGCGTTCCCGCAGCTCGCCGAGGTGCGCGACCAGTTCGCCGCCGAAACCGGACGTCCGACGACGTTCGGCTGGGGTCCGCGGTTCCTGCACTCGACGGGGCAGTACCACAAGGGCGGCCCCGCCGTCGGGGTCTTCCTGCAGATCACCGCCGACTCAGATCAGGACGTCGAGATCCCTGAGCGCCCCTTCACCTTCGCCAAGCTCATCTCGGCCCAGGCTGCGGGCGACGCGCAGGTCCTTGCCGATCACGGCAGGCCTGTCCTCCGGCTCAACCTCACCGATCGCGCGGCCGGGGTCGCGCAGCTGTCCGGTCTCGTATCGGAACTGGCCCGCTGAGTCCTCGAGCGGCCGGTCCGGGCCCTTGGGCCAGGCCGGCCGCTCGCGTTCGTTTGGCGGACCGCACCTGATGGACTAGAAAGGCACCATGCCAGAGAACGACAACGGCGCGAAGAGGCGGTCGAATCCGCTGCGCGACCCGCGCGACCGCCGCCTCAACCGTATTGCGGGACCATCGTCGCTCGTGCTCTTCGGGGTAACGGGCGACCTCGCGCGCAAGAAGCTCATGCCCGCGGTGTACGACCTCGCAAACCGGGGCCTACTGCCTCCCAGTTTCGCTCTCGTGGGCTTCGCGAGGCGCGAATGGGAGAACGAGGATTTCGCCGAGGAGGTCAAGGCCTCGGTCAAGCAGTACGCACGCACTCCCTTCGACGAGACGGTGTGGGCTCAGCTCAACGAGGGCGTGCGGTTCGTCCAGGGTTCCTTCGACGACGATGATGCCTTCGAGGTCCTCAAGACGACGCTCGAGGAACTCGACGAGAAGCGCGGAACGCGCGGCAACCATGCGTTCTACCTCTCCATCCCGCCCAAGGCCTTCGAGCAGGTCTGCCGCCAGCTCTCGGACCACGGCCTCGCGCAGCCCGAGCCCGGCAAGTGGCGCCGCGTGGTGATCGAGAAGCCGTTCGGGCACGATCTGGCCTCGGCCCGGGCCCTCAATGACATCGTCGAGTCCGTCTTCCCCGCCGACGCGGTCTTCCGGATCGACCATTATCTTGGCAAAGAGACGGTCCAGAACATCCTCGCGCTGCGGTTCGCGAACATGCTGTTCGAGCCGCTCTGGAATTCCAATTACGTGGACCACGTCCAGATCACGATGGCGGAAGACATCGGCACCGGCGGCCGGGCGGGCTATTACGACGGCGTGGGCGCGGCGCGCGACGTCATCCAGAACCATCTCCTCCAGCTCCTGGCCCTCACTGCCATGGAGGAGCCCATCTCCTTCAACGCGGATGATCTGAGGACGGAGAAGGAAAAGGTCCTCGCGGCCGTCAAGCTCCCCGAAGACCTCTCCACCCACTCGGCCCGCGGCCAGTTCCTGGGCGGCTGGCAGGGCGGCGAGCTCGTCAAGGGCTACCTCGAGGAGGACGGCATCCCGGCCGACTCGATCACCGAGACCTACGCCGCCGTCCGGCTCGATATCAATACCCGCCGGTGGGCCGGAGTCCCGTTCTACCTCCGGGCCGGCAAGCGCCTCGGCCGCCGCGTCACCGAGATCGCGGTGGTCTTCAAGCGCGCCCCCAACCTCCTCTTCCAGGACCAGGCCGAGGACGAGTTCGGCCAGAACGCCGTCGTGATCCGGGTCCAGCCGGACGAGGGCGCGACGATCCGCTTCGGGTCCAAGGTCCCCGGGACCCAGATGGAAGTCCGCGATGTGAGCATGGACTTCGGGTACGGACACGCGTTCACCGAGTCCTCCCCCGAGGCCTACGAGCGACTCATCCTCGATGTCCTCCTGGGCGAACCTCCGCTGTTCCCGCGGCACGAGGAGGTCGAGCTCTCCTGGAAGATCCTCGACCCGTTCGAGGACTACTGGGCGAGCACCGGCGAGCAGCCCGAACCCTATGCTCCTGGCAGTTGGGGGCCCTCCTCCGCCGATCAGCTCCTCGCCCGCGACGGACGCTCCTGGAGGCGACCATGATCATCGACCTGCCCAACACCACCACCTCGAAGATCTCCAAGGAAATCACGAACATCCGGCACCGCGGCGGCGTCGTGGCCCTCGGCAGGGTGCTGACCCTCGTGGTCATCACGAAGCACGGATTCGAGGAGGAGGCCATCGAGGCGGCCAACGAGGCCAGCCGCGAGCATCCCTGCCGGATCATCGTGCTCGTCGACTCGGGCCGTGACTCCGCGGACCGCATCGACGGCCAGATCCGCGTGGGCGGCGATGCCGGCGCCTCAGAGGTCATCGTGCTGCGGGGCTACGGCCGCCTCGCCGAGGAGAGCGAGTCTCTCGTCGCAGCACTGCTGCTGCCCGATGCACCGATCGTGGCGTGGTGGCCGCACGGCGCACCGGACATCGCGAGCGCAACATCGATCGGCTGCATCGCCCATCGCCGCATCACCGACTCGGGCAACGAGCCGGACCCGGTCGCCGCGCTCTTCCACCTCAGGGACACCTACCGCCCCGGCGACACCGACCTCGCGTGGACCCGGCTGACGAACTGGCGCATCCAGCTCGCTGCGGCCCTCGATCAGGTCGACCCGGCTCCCGTCACCTCCGTGACCGTCGAAGGCGCGTCCGATTCCCCGAGCACCGTCCTCTTGGCTGCGTGGCTCGGGCTCACGCTCGACGCCCCGGTCACGACCGTCGAGGACCCCGCGGGAACGGGAATCCGCCGAGTGCGGCTCCAGCGGGCCAGCGGGGACATCCAGCTGCACCGCCCGGGCCTCACGGTCGCAGAGCTCTCGCAGCCGGGCCAACCTGCCCAGCGGATTGCGCTTCCGCGGCGCAGCCTGCAAGACTGCCTGTCCGAAGAACTGCGCAGGCTCGACCCCGATGAGGTCTTCGGAGAAGTCCTCGCCTCGGGGCTGCCGCGCACCAACCTGAGGAGTGTGCAGCCGAGTGAGCGCTGATCCCCGTGTGAGCATCCATCCCGACTCGTCCGTCCTCTTGGCTGCGATTGCGGCGCGGCTCATCACCAAGCTCGTGGACGCCCAGGACAGATACGGGGAGGCAACGATCGTCCTCACCGGCGGCTCGATGGGGATCGGCGCGCTCAAGGCCGTCGGCGAGTCGGCGGCGTGCCGAGCGGTGAACTGGTCCAAGGTCAACGTGTGGTGGGGTGACGAGCGCTTCGTCGAGGCAGACTCGACCGATCGCAACACCGTGCAGGCACGGGCAGCGCTCCTCGACCGTCTCCCGCTGGACCCCGAAAGAGTCCGCGAGCCGGGTGCGGCTGGGGAGTTCGCGACGTCGGACGACGCCGCGGCGGACTATGCGCGCCGCCTCGCCGAGGCGGCGGCAGCAGAGCATGACGCGGATGTCTCGGACTCGCGCCGCTCCGAGCCGAACAGAGTGCCCCGCTTCGATGTGCTCCTGCTGGGCGTGGGCCCTGATGCCCACGTGGCCTCGCTGTTCCCCGAGATGGCCGGGATCCGTGAGACCGAGCGGACGGTCGTGGGCGTCGAGAACGCGCCCAAGCCGCCGCCGTCGCGCATCTCCCTGACGCTTCCCGCCATCAAGTCCGCCGACGAGGTCTGGATGCTCGTGGCGGGCGAGGACAAGGCCGGCGCGGTCGGGCTTGCGCTGGCGGGTGCTGGCCCCGTGCAGGTGCCCGCCGCGGGCGCACGCGGCCGCTCACGCACCCTTTGGCTCATCGACGCGGCGGCGGCCTCGAGGGTGCCCGAAGAGCTCGTCCGCAAGGAGCCGGCCTCGGCCTGACGGCCTGCCTCCGACGCCGAAAGAGGCCGGGAACAGCATCTGCTGTCCCCGGCCTCTTTTCGCAACCGTCAGGAGTCGCCGACGCTCGAGAAGCGCATGATGAGTCCCAGTGCGATGATGACGACGCCCCACGTGAGCCCGAGCACAATAGTGAACCGGTTGAGGTTCCGCTCGGCCACGCCCGACGACGCGAGGCCCGAGGACATGCCGCCACCGAACATGTCGGAGAGGCCGCCGCCGCGCCCCTTGTGCATGAGGATGAGCATGGTCAGCAGCAGGCTCGTAATGCCCAGCACGATCTGCAGGATGATCTGGAGTACTTCCACAGGTTTGCCTCGTGGCCTTCCGTCAATAGTGCGGCGTGCAGTGATGCGACGCGCGGTCAGCGCGCCTTGCATTCACTGCTGCGCGGTAGGGTGCCCGCAGTGCCGATGACCCGCTGTGCCGATCACCCGCACTGCTGATAGACCGTTCGTCCGATCGAGTGCAGATCGGATCAGGCGGCAGCGTGGCTCTCGAACCTGACAATGCTAGCAAATTCGGCTGCATCAAGGCTCGCGCCACCCACGAGCACGCCGTCAACGTCCTTCTCCCCGAGGATCGCCGCAGCACTCGCTGCCTTGACCGAGCCGCCGTAGAGGAGCCTCGCGCCGGCCGCGGACTCATCTCCGAAGATCGTGCCAACCTCGGCGCGGATCGCCGCGCACATCTCCTGTGCGTCCCCGGGGCCGGCGACCTCGCCGGTACCGATCGCCCACACCGGCTCGTAGGCCACCACGAGCTGGGCTGCCTGCTCGGCGGTGAGGCCAGCGACATCCGCCCGCAGCTGCGCGAGGGTGTGCTCCACGTGGGTTCCGGCCTGGCGGATCTCGAGGCCCTCCCCCACGCACAGGATCGGAACGAGTCCGTGCGTGAATGCGGCCTTGACCTTGGCGTTGATGACGTCGTCGGACTCGCCGTGGATCGTGCGACGCTCCGAGTGCCCCACGAGGACGTATTTGCAGGCCAGCTTGGCGAGGAACGCCCCACTGATGTCACCCGTGTAGGCACCCGAGTCGAACTGGGAGAGATCCTGGCCCCCGTACGCGATCGGCAGGTCATCTCCGGCGACGAGGGTCTGAACGCCCCGGAGGTCGGTGAACGGCGGGAAGACCGCCACCTCGACACGGCCGAAGTCGTGCTTCGCATCGTCGAGGGTCCAGGCAAGCTTCTGGAGCAGGGTGATGGCCTGGACGTGGTCCATGTTCATCTTCCAGTTGCCGGCGATCAGCGGCGTGCGGTCGAACGTGCCGTTCGTGGAGGTGGTCACGGGGGTGGCTCCTAGTGTGGGTTGAGTTCTTGGCATGCCGCGCCGCAGCGACGCGGCGCGGCATGCGCAGGCTCAGGCTCCGAGTGCCGTGAGGCCCGGGAGCTCCTTGCCTTCGAGGTATTCGAGGCTCGCGCCGCCGCCGGTCGAGATGTGCCCGAACTGGCTGTCCTCGAAGCCGAGCGTGCGGACTGCTGCGGCGGAGTCGCCGCCGCCGACCACGGTCAGTGCGCCCGCGGCAGTGGCGTCGACCAGACCCTGTGCGACGGCCTTCGTGCCGGCCGCGAAGGCCGGGAACTCGAAGACGCCCATCGGGCCGTTCCAGAAGACGGTCCTGGCGGCGGCGATCTCCTTCGCGAAGGCGCCTGCGGTGTCGGGTCCGATGTCGAGCCCGATGCCGGCCTCTCCGAAGGCCGTCTCCTCGATAGCATCGGCCGCGGCGACCTCATGCTCGGCGTCCGCCGCGAACTTCGAGGCGACCACGACATCGGTCGGCAGGACGAATTCCGTGCCGGCCTCGGCCGCACGGGCGAGGTAGTCCTTGACCGTATCGATCTGGTCCTTCTCGAGGAGGCTTGCGCCGACGTTGTGGCCCTGGGCGGCGAGGAACGTGAAGAGCATGCCGCCCCCCACAAGGAGCTTGTCCGCCTTGCCGATCAGGTTGTTGATCACCGCAAGCTTGTCGGAGACCTTGGAGCCGCCGAGGACCACGACGAACGGCCGCTCGGCGTGGTCGGTGAGGCGCTCGAGCACCTCGACCTCGATGCGGACCAGTTCGCCGAGGTAGGCCGGAAGGATCTGGGCAATGTCGAAAACGGAGGCGTGCTTGCGGTGCACGGCCCCGAACGCGTCGTCGACATATGCACCATCAGCACCCGTCAGAGCGGCGAGCTCGCGCGCGAAGGCCACGCGTTCGCCGTCGTCCTTGCTCGTCTCACGGGGGTCGAAGCGGACGTTCTCGAGGACGAGGACCTGGCCGTCCTGGAGGCCGGCGGCGAGGGTGCGGGCGCTCTCCCCTACCGTGTCCTCCGCGAGCTGCACCGTGGTGCCTTCGGCCTGCGCGAGCTCGCGCAGGCGATCTGCAGCGGGCTTGATCGAATACTTGGGATCGGGCGCGCCCTTCGGGCGGCCGAGGTGGGCCATGACCAGAACACGGGCGCCGGCCTGGGCCAGCTTCTGGATCACGGGCAGGGAGGCGCGGACGCGGCCGTCGTCGGTGACGGTGAAACCGTCGAGCGGCACATTGAGGTCGCTACGGACCAGAACGTGCCGCCCGCGGACACCATCGGCGAGCAGGTCGTCGAGAGTGCGTGCAGTCATGGACTCAGGCTATCCGAGTTCCTCTTCCGTTACGTCCGGTCTCAGAGCTTGGAAGCGACGAGCTCGGTCAGGTCGACGAGGCGGTTCGAGTAGCCCCACTCGTTGTCGTACCACGCGACGACCTTGACCTGGTTGCCGATCACCTTGGTCAGGCCCGCGTCGAAGATCGAAGACGACGGGTCGGTGACGATGTCCGAGGAGACGATCGGATCCTCGGTGTAGGTGAGGTAGCCGGCGAGCGGGCCGGACTCGGAGGCAGCCTTGACCGCCGCATTGACCTCGTCCTTGGTGACCTCGCGGGCGAGGGTCACCGTGAGGTCCGTGGCAGATCCCGTGGGGATCGGCACGCGGATCGCGTAGCCGTCAAGCTTGCCCTTGAGCTCCGGGAGGACGAGCCCAATGGCCTTCGCGGCGCCCGTCGAGGTCGGAACCATGTTGATCGCGGCAGCGCGGGCCCGGCGGAGATCACGGTGCGGGCCGTCCTGGAGGTTCTGGTCCGCGGTGTAGGCGTGGACGGTGGTCATGAGGCCGCGCTCAATGCCGAAAGCATCGTTGATCGCCTTGGCCAGCGGGCCGAGGCAGTTCGTGGTGCACGAGGCGTTGGAGATGATGTTGTGGTTCGCCGCGTCGTACACGCCGTCGTTGACGCCCATGACGATCGTGACATCCTCGTCCGTGGCCGGAGCGGAGATGATGACCTTCTTGGCGCCGGCCGCGAGGTGCTTCTTGGCTCCCTCGGCGTTCGTGAAGAAGCCAGTCGACTCAATGACGATGTCGACCTTGAGATCGGCCCAGGGCAAGTTGGCGGGATCGCGCTCGGCGAGGACCTTGATCTCCTTGCCGCCGACGATGATGATGCCCTCGCGGACCTCGACGGTCTGGCCGAGGCGACCCGTGATCGAGTCGTACTTCAGGAGGTGCGCAAGGGTCTCGGGACTCGTGAGGTCATTCACCGCCACGATCTCGAGGTCAGCGCCTTGGGACAGCGCTGCGCGGAAGAAGTTACGGCCGATGCGGCCGAAGCCGTTGATGCCAATTCGAGTGGTCACTCTCGTTGATCTCCTTGAGCTCAGTCGAGCAACGAAGATCACTGCTCGAACTGTTAGACGGTCCCGCACGTCGTTGGGCAGAGATTTGCACAAGGAAAGGCCGTCAGCCCAAGTCTCCATTGTCATGGCTGGAAGGCCGCACGGGCCTTTCCGGACCCCATCCTACGGCGAAAGGGCCCGCCTCGGAACTGGCGAACCCTTTCGCACGGAATGTCACAAAATGTGACGCGAATCTCAAGCCGGGAGGATGAGACCCTTCGCGCCCGTGCGTGCGGCCTCGAAGCGCTTGGCGACATCGGCCCAGTTCACGATGTTCCAGACAGCCTTGACGTAGTCGGCCTTGACGTTCTGGTAGTCGAGGTAGAAGGCGTGCTCCCACATGTCCAGCTGGAACAGCGGGGTGGTCGCAACCGGGACACCGTTCTGCTGGTCGTACATCTGCTCGATGACGAGGTTCCCGCCGAGGGGCTCGTACGCGAGGATGGCCCAGCCTGAGCCCTGGATCGTGGTGGCCGCGGCGGTGAAGTGCGCCTGGAACGCGTCGAACGAGCCGAAGTACTCGTCGATCGCAGCAGCGAGCTCGCCCTCGGGCCGGTCGCCGCCCTCCGGGGAGAGGTTGTTCCAGAAGATCGAGTGGTTGATGTGGCCACCGAGGTTGAACTGGAGGTCCTTCGAGAGCTTCGCAGCCGCGGCGCCGTCACCCTTGGCACGCGCCTCCGCCATCTTCTCGAGGGCGGTGTTGGCGCCGGTCACATACGCGGCGTGGTGCTTGCTGTGGTGGAGCTCCATGATGCGCGCCGAGATGTGCGGCTCAAGGGCGGCGTAGTCGTAAGGGAGTTCAGGCAGTTCGTAGGTCACAACGTCCTCCATCTGTTGGCTTCCCGCCGCTTGACGCGCGGGCTGGTGACGGATCCATCCTATGCAGATCGGCACGCGCTATGCAGCGCAGCTGCAGTGCCGTGATACGGGGAACATCTCAGCCGTCGAGCATATCCGGCGTCACACTCGCCTCGGTTCCGGGAATTCCCTCGTCCTCGGCCTTCTTGTCCGCCATCGCGAGGAGCCGCCGGATGCGGCCGGCGATCGCGTCCTTCGTCATGGGCGGGTCTGCCAGCCGACCGAGCTCGTCGAGGCTCGCCTGCTTGTGGGCCACCCGCAGCTCGCCCGCGTAGCGGAGATGCTCAGGGACATCCTCGCCCAGGATCTCGAGGGCACGCTCGACACGCGCCCCGGCCGCGACGGCCGCCTGGGCCGAGCGGCGCAGGTTCGCGTCATCGAAGTTCGCGAGCCGGTTCGCGGTTGCGCGGACTTCCTTCCGCATGCGCCGCTCTTCCCACGCCATGAGCGCGTCGTGCGCACCCATGCGGGTCAGCAGCGCCGCGATCGCGTCGCCGTCGCGCACGACGACGCGGTCCACCCCGCGCACTTCCCGCGCCTTCGCGGCGATTCCGAGACGGCGGGCCGCGCCCACGAGCGCGAGGGCAGCCTCGGGGCCCGGGCACGTGACCTCGAGGGAGCTCGAGCGGCCGGGCTCCGTGAGCGACCCGTGGGCGAGGAACGCCCCCCGCCACACCGCCTCGGCATCGGCGGCGGAGCCATTGACCACTGACGAGGGCAGCCCGCGGACCGGGCGCCCACGATTGTCGAGCAGGCCAGTCTGGCGGGCCAGGGCCTCGCCCTCGCGGACCACCCGGACCACGTACCGGTTCCCCCGGCGCAGTCCGCCGCCGGAGACGACGATGATCTCGCTCGGGTGGCCGTAGACCTCGGCGATCGCGGTCCGCAGGCGTCGGGCGGTCGCGGCAAGGTCTACCTCGGCCTCGATGACGATCCGGCCGGAGATGATGTGCAGGCCCCCTGCGAAACGCAGGACCGCGGACACCTCCGCCTTGCGCTCAGACGACTTCTTGACCGCCAGCCGCGACAGCTCATCCTTCACGCTCTGGGTCAGTGCCATGGCTGTCCTTCCTGGTCCCTCGGCGTCCGCGTCGGCCCGCCGGTCATCGCTCACCGCCGGAGGACCCGCCTCCGGTGAAGACTTCGTGATACGCCCCGGCCAGCCGAAGCGCGTCGTGCACCGGTCGGTAACCGGCGGACCTCACTCTATCGAAGAGCACCTCGGCCCCGAGCTCGGCGGCCACCCGGACGAACTCATCCCGGTCCGCCACGGACGCCTCGTCCGCAATGACGGCGTCGACCGTGAACTCGGGGGCAACATGCCGCAGGGCGCGCAGGTGGTCCGCGGCCGTCATGCCCGCCGTTTCCTTCGTGTCGACGGCGAGGTTCATCGTGAGGCAGCGGCGCGCAGGCGTGTCGGTGAGGGCCTGGCGCATCTGCGGCAGGAGCAGGTGCGGCAGCACCGACGTGTACCAGGACCCCGGGCCCAGCACCACCCAGTCGGCGAGCTCAATAGCGCTCAGCGTCTCCGGGCATGCCGGTGCGTCCTCGGGCACGAGACGGACCTCCTCGAGCCGCCCGGCGACAGCGCACGCCGCCTGGCCGCGGATGGTCTCGGTCCGGGCGGGGCCGCCGTGGGCTCCCCCGCCCGCCACGAGGACGTCGCCCTCGATCGTGAGCGGCACGCGGGACATCGGCAGGACCTGGCCGCGCGCGCCCAGGAGCGCCCCGGCCCAACGCAGTCCGTCGACGACGTCGCCGAGCAGCTCCCACAGCGTGACGATGAGGAGATTGCCCATCGCGTGGTTCTCGAGACCGCTCATGCCCGACGGCGAGTGGAACCTGTGCTGCATGACATCGCGCCAGGTGCGGCCCCAGTCGGTGTCATCGCACAGTGCCGCGAGTGCCATCCGCAGGTCTCCGGGCGGGAGGACGCCGAAGTCCTTGCGCAGACCGCCGGAGGATCCGCCGTCGTCCGCGACCGTCACGACGGCGGTCAGCTCGTTCGTGAGCAGACGGAGGGCGGACAGTGACGCGGCGAGACCGTGCCCGCCGCCGAGCGCCACGACCGTGGGCCCCTTCGGCGTGCCGCCGTCAGTCCCGGCGCCCGGACGGATGAGGGGCAGCTGGCCGGTGAACAAGGTGCTCACTCGCGCGTCATTCCCGACCTAGGTCGCGGTGCGAGGTCGTCACCGTGACACGCGGCTGCTGGGCGAGGCGCTTGGAGAGCTCCTCGGCCACCGCCACGGAACGGTGCTTGCCTCCCGTGCAGCCCACCGCGATCGTGGCGTAGTGCTTGTTCTCCCGGCGGTAGCCGGCGAGGACCGGCTCGAGGGCGTGCACGTAGCGCTCCACGAACTCTTGCGCCCCGTTGGCGACGAGCACGTAGTCGCGCACATCCGGGTCAAGCCCGGTGTGCGGCCTCAGCTGGGGCACCCAATGCGGGTTGGGCAGGAAACGCACGTCGGCGACGTAGTTCGCGTCTGCCGGGAGCCCGTACTTGAACCCGAAGCTCATCACGTTCAGCCGCAGGGTGACAGGTCCCTTCTCCGAGAAGAGCTCGGTGATGGCTGTCGCGAGGCCGTGGACATTGAAGTCGGACGTGTCGAGCACGAGCGTCGCGTGGTCGCGGAGCTCAGTGAGGAGGGCCCTCTCCGCGGCGATTCCGTCGGAGATCCGGCCCCCGCCTTGGAGGGGGTGCGGACGGCGGCCCTGCTCGAAACGGCGGATGAGCACGTCGTCGCTCGCATCGAGGAACAGGACCCGGTACTCGGTCCCGCTCGCCGAGAGCTGGGCGAGCGCCTCGCGGATGTCCGCGAAGAGGGCCTTGCTGCGCACATCCATGACGACGGCGAGCTTGGGGATCCGCTCCGACGCGTGCTGAACGAGTTCGGACAGCGTGCTCAGGAGCTGCGGGGGGAGATTCTCGACGACGTACCAGCCGTGGTCCTCGAGCGCGTTGGCCGCGGTGCTGCGGCCGGCACCGGACATGCCCGTGACGATGAGCAGCTCCGACGCCGTGGGCTTGACGGGTGTCAGCCCGATTTCGTGCTGCCCTGTGTCGTGGCCGACGTCCGTGCTCGTCTCGCTCATGGCCCCAGCCTAGCTAAGACTCCAGGATTTCGCCGGTGGCGTAATTGATCGCGGGGGCCAGCACCTCGCCGTCGGCTGTGACGCCGATGACCCCTGGGGTGTCTGCCTGCGTGACCGCATCGGAGATCCCCTCGGCGATCCCGTGCAGGCGAGCGTAGACGGCCGCCGCGAGAGCGGGACCCACCCCATTGACGTCTGTGATCTCGGTGACGCTCGCGGCCCTGAGCCGCTTGAGGGACCCGAAGTGGGCCAGAAGCGACTTCTGCCGGGCGGGACCGAGGCCCGGGACCTCGTCCAGAAGCGACGCCGTCATGGACTTGGCGCGCTTCTGCCGGTGGAACGTGATCGCGAAGCGGTGCGCCTCGTCGCGGATGCGCTGCAGGAGGTAAAGACCCTGGGACGCGCGCGGCAGGATCACGGGGAAGTCCCCCTCCGGGAGCCAGACCTCCTCGAGACGCTTCGCGAGTCCGACGACGCGTACCTCGTCACCGATGCCGAGCTCAGCGAGTGCCCTGACCGCGGCGGAGACCTGAGGCTGCCCGCCGTCGACCACGACGAGGTTCGGCGGATAGGCGAACTTCCTGTTCGCGTCCCGCTCCTCGACCGGCAGTTCCCGTTCGGCGAGGTAGTTGCGGAAGCGCCGGGTGAGCACGTCATGCATCGCGGCGGTGTCGTCGCGTGCGGCCTCGCCGGTGATGGAGAACTTCCGGTACTCGCTCTTCTTGGTCAGTCCGTCCTCGACGACGACCATCGATGCGACGACGTTCGTGCCCTGGACGTGCGAGATGTCGAACGACTCGATGCGCAGGGGCGGCTCAGACAGCTCGAGCGCTTCCTGCAGCTCCTGGAGCGCGAGGGAGCGGGTCGTGATGTCCCCAGCGCGGCGGCTCTTGTGCAGCCGGAGCGCCTGCACTGCATTCTCCTGGACGGTCTTCATGAGCGCGGCCTTGTCCCCGCGCTGGGGGACCCTCAGCTCGACCCGTGCCCCGCGGAGGCCCGAGAGCCACAGCGTGAGCTCGTCAGCGTCGTCGGGCAGGACCGGCACGAGGACCTCGCGCGGGAGACGGCCGTTCGTCTCCTCCTGCTCGCCATAGACCTGCTGGAGGAGGTGACCCACGAGTGCGGCCGGCGTCGCCTCTTCGACCTTCTCGACGACCCAGCCGCGCTGGCCGCGGATACGCCCGCCACGGACGTGGAACACCTGGACGGCCGCCTCGAGCTCGTCCTCTTCGACGGCGAAGAGGTCGGCATCCGTGTCCTCGGAGAGCACCACGGCGTTGCGCTCGAAGACCTTGCGCATCGCGATGATGTCGTCCCGCAGCCGCGCCGCATTCTCGTAGTCGAGATCCGCCACGGCGTCCGCCATCTTCCGCTCGAGCTGGGCGATGAATCTCCCCGCCTCCCCGCCCATGAAGTCGCAGAAATCCTCGGCCAGCTCCCGGTGGTCCGCCTCCGAGATCCGGCCGACGCACGGCGCCGCGCATTTGTCGATGTACCCCAGGAGGCACGGACGCCCGCTCCGCTCGGCTCGCCGGAACACGCCTGCACTGCACGAACGCACGGGGAAGACGCGCAGGAGTGTGTCCATCGTCTCCCGGATCGCCCCGGCGGTGTAGGGGCCGAAGTACCGCGTGCCCTTGCGCCGCTCGCCGCGCATGACCTGGACCCGGGGGTACTTCTCCGACATCGTCACGGCGAGGTAGGGATACGTCTTGTCGTCGCGGAAGGCAAGGTTGTAGCGCGGTTTGAATTCCTTGATCCAGGTGTACTCGAGCTGGAGGGCCTCGAGTTCACTGCCGACCACCGTCCACTCCACGCTCGCGGCGGCGTGAACCATGGCGTAGGTCTTCGGCAGGAGCGTGGCCGGGTTCGCGAAGTACGAGGTCAGCCGCTGCCGGAGGCTCTTGGCCTTGCCGACGTAGATGACCCGGCCGTGTGGGTCCCGGAACCTGTAGACGCCGGGATCGGTAGGGATCTCGCCGGTCTTCGGCCGGTAGCTCGCTGGATCTGCCACCGCTCCAGTCTAGGGTGGTGGCCGCACCCTGAGCCGAGCCGGCTAGTGCTCGGCGGGGGGCTTGTTGTAGCCGCTTGCGCGCTCCTGGCCGCTGAGGGCAGCGATGGCATCCATGATCTGGTCTGTCGCGTCGCGACGCAGCGGCAGTGAATGGTCCGGGCCGGTCTTGTCGAAGGCGAGCGGCTTCCCGATGTGCATCTCGAAGTGCTGCGGCCGAATGGAGTTCTTGTCGGCGGGCTGGAGGTTCTCCGTGCCGATGAGCCCGACGGGCACCACGGGCGCCCCGGTCGTGAGGGCAAGCCAACCGACCCCGGTGCGTCCCCGGTACAGGAGTCCGTCGCGGGAACGCGTGCCTTCTGGGTAGATTCCGATGCCCTGACCCTCATCGAGGATGTCGAGGAGGGTCTTGAGCGCAGCCACGCTTGCGGCCTGCTCGCCGCGCTCAACGGGAATCGAGCCGACGCCCTCGAAGAAGGCCTTCATGAGCTTGCCCTTGACGCCTTTGCCGGTGAAGTACTCAGCCTTGGCGAAGAACGCCACGCCCCGCGGCATGAGGGCCTGGATGATCACGGAGTCGAGGAACGAGAGGTGGTTTGAGGCGACGATGAACGGGCCGCTCTCGGGCACATTCTCGATACCCGTGACAGTGGGCCGGCACAGGCCACCGATGAGTCCCCGGATGCTGTGCCGGGTCATCGAGTAGATCAGCATGCAGAAGCCTCCGGGGCTAGATCGAGGACCATGCCGATCGCCCGCTCGAGCTCATCGGCGTCCGACACGATGGCGGCCAGATCGAGGGACGCGAACTCGCCCTCGGGCGCGAAGCCCCACGCAACGCCGATGCACCGCACCCCGTTCGCGGCGGCGCCTGCTGCGTCGTGGCGCCTGTCCCCGATCATGACGGCACGGTCCGCGGTCGCGTGGTTTGTCACGAGTGCATCCAGCACGATCCCGACCTTCCCGTCCGGGGGCGGCGGCAGCGTCTCGTCGTCGGGCGAGCCGTGGATGCTGTGGAAGAAGCGCTCGAGCCCGTGCAGGCGCAGGAGCTTCACCGCGAGATTCCGCGGCTTCTGAGTGGCAACCGTCAGATGCAGACCGCGCTCACGGAGTCGTGCGAGGAGCTCCGGAATGCCCGGGTACGGAAGGCTCTGGGCCATTCCGTGCTCGATGTACTGCTTCCGGTAGGTGTGCACGACGGCGTCGAGCAGGCCCTCGGGCGCGTCGACCAGCCGGTGGAGCGATTCGAGCAGCGGCGGGCCGACCATGCCCGCAAGCACCGCTGCGGTCGGGACATCGAGCCCGTGGGCCTCGAGGGCGTACGCGATGCCGCCGGTGATGCTTCCCGCGGGGTCGACGAGAGTGCCGTCGAGATCGAAGATCGCAAGCGCGGGGGTGTCTGTCACCGGGACAGTCTCCCATATCGATGCGGGTGCCTGAAATTCGCACACCCACCGTCATGAACGCCACGGCATAGACGAGCTTACATATGCCGTGGCCTTCATATTCAACGGCCTCCGCGTGCGTCCCGGGCTATGTGGCGTTCAGGACCTCAGCCAGGAAGGTGCCCGTGTAGCTGCCCTCGGCGCGGGCGACCTGCTCGGGCGTCCCTGTAGCGACAATCTGGCCGCCACCGGACCCGCCGTTGGGGCCAAGGTCGATGATCCAGTCGGCGCTCTTGATGACGTCGAGGTTGTGCTCGATCGTGATGACCGTGTTGCCCTTCTCCACAAGGGACTGCAGCACGAGGAGCAGCTTGCGGATGTCCTCGAAGTGCAGGCCGGTGGTCGGCTCGTCGAGGACGTACACGCTGCGGCCATTGGAGCGCTTCTGAAGCTCGGCCGCGAGCTTGACGCGCTGCGCCTCACCGCCCGAGAGCGTCGTGGCGGGCTGTCCGAGCCGTACGTAGCCGAGGCCGACATCGACAAGCGTGTTGAGGTGGCGCGCGATGGGGCTGAACGCCGCGAAGAACTCCGCCGCCTCATCGATCGGCATGTTGAGGACATCCGCAATCGTCTTGCCCTTGTAGTGGACCTCGAGCGTCTCACGGTTGTACCGGGCTCCGTGGCACACCTCGCACGGAACGTACACGTCCGGGAGGAAGTTCATCTCGATCTTGATCGTGCCGTCGCCGCTGCATGCCTCGCATCGGCCGCCCTTGACGTTGAACGAGAACCTGCCCGGCATGTAGCCGCGCACCTTCGCCTCGTTCGTCTCGGCGAAGAGCTTGCGGATGTGGTCGAAGACCCCCGTGTACGTGGCAGGGTTCGACCGGGGAGTACGCCCGATCGGGCTCTGGTCGACGTGGATGACCTTGTCGAGGTGCTCGAGCCCATCGATCCGCGTGTGCCTGCCTGCAACCTGCTTGGCGCCGTTGAGCCGGTTGGCGAGCACCTTGTAGAGGATGTCGTTGACGAGGGTCGACTTGCCCGAACCGCTCACGCCGGTCACAGCCGTGAAGACCCCGAGCGGGAACGTGACGTCGACGCCCTGCAGGTTGTGCTCGCGTGCCCCGACGACCTTCAGCTGGCGCTTGCGGTCCACCTTGCGCCGCGCGCGCGGGACCTCGATCGAGCGACGCCCCGAGAGGTAGTCCCCCGTGAGCGACGCGGTGTTCGCCTTGAGCCCCTCGAGGGTTCCTGAGTGGACCACCTGGCCGCCGTGCTCGCCCGCACCGGGGCCGATGTCGACGATCCAGTCGGCCTCATGGATGGTGTCCTCGTCATGTTCGACGACGATGAGCGTGTTCCCCAGATCCCGCAGGCGGGTGAGGGTCCCGATGAGCCGGCGGTTGTCGCGCTGGTGGAGGCCGATGCTCGGCTCGTCGAGGACGTACAGGACGCCCACGAGCCCCGACCCGATCTGTGTTGCGAGGCGGATGCGCTGGGCCTCACCGCCGGAAAGCGTCCCGGCCGCACGCTCGAGATTGAGGTACTCGAGGCCGACATCGAGGAGGAACCTCAGGCGTGCGTCGATCTCCTTGAGGACCTGGGCAGCAATCTGCTCCTCGCGCGGCGTCAGCTCGAGCGTCGCGAGGAACTCTCGCGACTCCCGCAGCGGAAGCCTTGAGACCTCGGCGATCGACTTCTCACCGATCAGTACCGAGAGCGATGCGGGGTTGAGGCGTGCGCCGCCGCATTCGGGGCACGGGATTTCCCGCATGTACTCCTCGTAGCGGTCGCGGGCCGAGTCCGACTCGGTCTCGAGGTGCTTGCGCTGGATGTACTGCACGGCGCCTTCGAAACCGGTGCTGTACTTGCGCTCGCGCCCGAAGCGATTGCGGTACTGGACCACGACCTTGTGGTCCTTGCCGTAGAGCACTGCGTCGCGCGCGTACTCGGGCAGGCTGTGCCACGGGGTCGTCATCGAGAAGCCGAGGTCATCGGCGAGTCCGTCGAGCAGACGGTTCCAGTACTCCGTCGTCGCCGTGCCGAGGGCCCAAGGGGCAATCGCGCCCTCCGACAGGCTCAGCTCGGGGTCCGGCACAACGAGGTCGACATCGACCTCGAGCTTCGTGCCGATGCCGGTGCACGCGGGGCACGCGCCAAAGGGGTTGTTGAACGAGAACGTCCGCGGTTCGATCTCGTCGATCGCGAGCGGATGGTCGTTGGGGCACGCGAGGTTCTCCGAGAACGCGCGGAGCCGGGCGTCGTCGTCCGGCTCGCGGTCCACGAAATCGGCCAGGACCCGCCCCTCGGCGAGGCCTAGGGCCGTCTCGACAGAGTCGGCAAGGCGCTGGCGCATGCCCTCCTTGACCACGAGGCGGTCCACGATCACCTCGATCGTGTGCTTGAACTGCTTGCCGAGCTTCGGCGGCTCCGTGAGCTGGACGAGCTCCCCATCGACCCGGGCACGGGAGTAGCCCTTCGCGGCGAGCTCCTTGAACAGGTCCACGAACTCGCCCTTGCGACCGCGCACCACGGGGGCCAGGAGCTGGAAGCGCGTCCCCTCCGGCATCTCGAGGAGCAGGTCCACAATCTGCTGCGGGGTCTGGCGCGTGACCGGCTCATGGCAGATCGGGCAGTGCGGGCGCCCGACCCGCGCCCAGAGGAGGCGCATGTAGTCGTAGATCTCGGTGATGGTGCCGACGGTCGAGCGCGGGTTCTTGCTCGTGGACTTCTGGTCGATCGAGACGGCCGGAGAGAGGCCCTCGATGAAGTCGACGTCCGGCTTGTCCACCTGTCCGAGGAACTGGCGCGCATAGGCAGAAAGAGACTCGACGTAACGACGCTGGCCCTCGGCGAAGATCGTGTCGAACGCGAGCGAGGACTTCCCCGAGCCGGACAGCCCCGTGAATACGATCATCTTCTCGCGCGGCAGATCCAGGTCAACGTTGCGAAGGTTGTGCTCGCGCGCGCCCTTGACCACGAGGCGGGACAGGTCCGGCGCCGTGGGGTCCTCGAGGAGCTCGCGGTCAGCTGGTGACTTCTGCGGGCTGGGATGCTGGGTGTTTGACCCTTGTGGGGTCGACTTCTGCACGGGGGTGGAATCGTTGAGCGTGGACAGACTCTGCACCCGTCCATGTTAGTCGACGTCGACGAGATTCGAAAATGTCTTCGATGCAGCCTCAGGAGCGGCCGGCACCCGGATGGTCCCGCCGGGCATACGCCGCCATGAGGAGAGCCTTGGCCTCGTCGAGAGAACAGCCTCGGGACGCTGCGGCCTCGGCGAACACTGCGGCCGCCGTCGAAAGCTCCTCTTCGCGCCGGCCACGCGGTGCCACGGTAGTTCCAGCGCGCCCAGCTGTGGCTAGGACGCCTGCCTCCTCGAGTTCGCGATAGGCACGGGCCACGGTGTGCGGCGCGACGCCGAGTGCGCCGGCAAGCCCGCGCACGGGCGGAAGCTTCGCGCCGACCGCGAGCCGGCCGTCGTCGACCAGCGTCAGGATGTGCTTGCGGAGCTGCTCGAAGAGAGGAGTGGCGAGCTCGGAATTGGGGCGCCATCGCCCGGGGAACTCGCCCTGTGCCGTTGACATTGGCCCAGCGTAGCGAAACTGCCTAGGGTGACGTCATGAGCAGCCTCGTCAAAGACCTCGGACGCGTCACGGTCCGCCGGATTTCCGTGAGCGACATGGACAACAACGTCTACCTCATCACTGCGAAGGAGTCCGGGGCGCAGGTCCTCATCGACGCGGCCGACGACGTGCCCGCGATCCAGGCGCTTCTCGTAGAGGGTGCCGCCGACGCCGCAGGCGCGGCGAGACCCGCCACGCTGGCGCTCATCGCCACGACGCATCAGCACTGGGACCACACCCGCGCCCTCGAGGGACTCGTTGCCGCAACCCATGCTCCCGTGGCCGCCGGGCGCCAGGACGTCGCGGGCATCCCGGTACCGGTCGACGTCGTGCTCGACCACGGAGACGTGCCGGGAGCCGGCAAGGACTGGGGCTTCGATCTGAGGGCCGTCCACCTGCGCGGCCATACCCCGGGTTCGATCGCCTATGTCCTCACCGAAGAGGACTCGGCGCCGCTCATCTTCTCGGGTGACTCGCTCTTCCCGGGCGGCGTCGGCAACACGCAGAAGGACCCCGATCGCTTCGAACTGCTGTACGGAGACGTGGTCGAGCGGCTCTTCTCCGTCTACCCGGACGAGGCCGAGGTCCATCCGGGCCACGGGAAGCCGACCACACTCGGTGCCGAACGCCCTCATCTGGAGGAGTGGCGCGAGCGTGGTTGGTAGTCCAACCCCGTCCGTGACCACTCCCGGTCCGCTCACCGATGAGGAGATCCCCCGCTACCTCGAACGGCTCGGCCTCCCGGGGCTCGCGGACATCCACGTCCACTTCCTGCCGCAGAACATGCTCGACAAGGTGTGGCGGTATTTCGACCGGGCGGAAGAAACCTACGGCTGGCCATGGCCGATCGCCTACCGCGTCAGCGAGGAGGAAAGGCTCCGGCTGGCCCGTGGCTTCGGCCTCGCCGCGATCCCTGCGCTCTCCTACCCACACAAGCCCGGCATGGCCCGGTGGCTCAATGACTGGAGCGCCGACCTCGCCCGCCGCGTCCCTGACGTCATCCACTGCGCCACGATGTACCCCGAGCCGGACGCCGGCCAGTACGTCGCCGGGGCGCTCGCTGCGGGGGCCCGGCTGTTCAAGGTCCACGTCCAGGTGGGGAAGTTCGGCCCGGACGATCTGATGCTTGAGCCAGCCTGGGCGGCGCTCGAAGAAGCTGGCGTGCCAGTCGTGATCCATGCGGGATCGAAGCCGCTTCCCGGAACGTTCACGGGACCCGAGCGGGTTGCCCGCCTCCTCGATCGCCATCCGCAACTCGCCCTCGTCATCGCACACTTGGGCATGCCCGAGTACTGGGAGTTCGCCGACCTCGCCGAGCGGTTCCCCCGCGTGCACCTCGATACAACAATGGTCGCGACAGACTTCACGGAACGGTTCGCACCCCTGCCCGACGGCTTCCCAGCGCGACTCGCCGAGCTCGGCGACCGCGTAGTCCTCGGATCTGACTTCCCCAACATCCCGTACCCCTACGCGCACCAGCTCGATGCCCTCGCACGGCTCGACCTCGGGGACGACTGGATGCGCAAGGTCCTCTGGGAGAACGGCGCCAGACTGCTCGGTCTGGGCAGCCCGGCGAATCTGACGGCTCAGCGAACCTGACGGCTGGCTCAGGCGCCGTCAGGCTTCCTGCCCACCAGGAAGATCCGCCGGAACGGGAACACCGTGGTGACGACGCCGTTGCGTTCCACCGTCGGGTAGGCATCGAAGAGGAGCTGGTTGTACTGCTCCTCGAACTGTGCTCCCTCCCGAGGCGAGAGCGCATCGAGCACGGGGCGGAGGCCAGTGCCTCGGACCCAGTTCAGCACCGCGTCCTCTCCCGTGAGGACCTGGCAGTAGGTGGTCTCCCAGACGTCGGCGTCCCAGCCGGCGTCGAGCATGAGCTCGAGATAGCCCGAGGGCTCCGAAACGGCGTCGGTGTGGCGCAGCACTCCACGGAGCTGCTGGTCCCACTGGGAGGACTCCGCGAGCTCGCGCATGAGGGTGTGCGACGGCGCCGAGAAGTTGCCGGGCACCTGGACCGCGAGCCACGCTCCCGGGACGAGCTGCTCGAGCCACCGGCCGATGAGGCCCTGATGACCCGGCACCCACTGGAGGGCTGCGTTCGAGACGACCACGTCGACGTCCTCCGCCGGTTCCCACCGCAGGATGTCTCCATGCGTGAACACGAGGCCCTGGCGCGCCCCGAACCGCGAGCGCGCGGCGTCGAGCATCGTCTCCGAGCTGTCAACGCCCTCGATGAGGGCCTCCGGCCAGCGGTCCGCGAGAGAGGCGGTGAGCCCGCCCGGCCCGCAGCCCAAGTCGACCACCCGGCGCGGGGCGCTCGCGGCGATGCGGCCCGTGAGGTCGTAGAACGGCCGCGCACGGTGATCCCCGAACGCGGTGTACAGGGCCGGGTCCCACGTGGGAGAACTCATGGGACCACGCTAATCCGGATAGTCTGGGGGCGCCATGCGACTCGATACCCTGATCCCCGCGCCGTCCTCCCGCCCCGACCTCGCCGATGCGGTGTACGACGCCTTCGTGGGCTGGGCCGAAGACCGGGGACTGTCCCTCTATCCCGCGCAGGACGAGGCGGTCCTCGAGCTCGTGTCGGGAGCCAACGTGATCCTCGCGACGCCCACGGGCTCCGGCAAGTCCCTCGTCGCGATCGCCGCACACTTCCACGGCCTGGCGACCGGCCAGCGCAGCTACTACACCGCACCGATCAAAGCGCTCGTCTCGGAGAAGTTCTTCGCCCTGTGCGAGATCTTCGGCGCAGAGCACGTCGGCATGGTCACGGGAGACTCCTCGGTCAATCCCGATGCCCCGATCATCTGCTGCACGGCCGAGATCCTCGCCAACCATGCACTCCGCGAAGGCGCCGCCGCCGAGCTCGGCCCGGTGGTCATGGACGAGTTCCACTTCTACTCGGACCCGCAGCGCGGCTGGGCGTGGCAGGTGCCGCTCCTCGAGCTCCCCCAGGCGCAGTTCCTCCTCATGAGCGCCACCCTCGGCGACGTGAGCCGCTTCGAGACGGAACTCACCGAGCGCACGGGACGCACGACGACGACCGTCGCCCACGCTGAACGGCCCATTCCGCTGCACTACTACTACGAAGAGAAGCCCGTCCACGAGACGCTCGAGGAACTGCTCGCGACCAAACAGGTCCCGGTCTACGTGGTGCACTTCAGCCAGCTCGAGGCCATCGAGCGCGCCCAGCAGCTCATGAGCGTGAACATGTGCACGCGCGAGGAGAAGGACCGGATCGCCGAGCTCATCGGGCACTTCCGGTTCGCGGCCGGCTTCGGCAAGACGCTCAACCGACTCGTTCGCCACGGGATCGGCGTCCATCACGCGGGCATGCTGCCCAAGTACCGGCGCCTTGTAGAGCAGCTCGCGCAGGCTGGCCTCCTCAAGGTCATCTGCGGCACGGACACGCTCGGTGTGGGGATCAACGTGCCCATCCGCACGGTCCTGCTCACGGCGCTGAGCAAGTTCGACGGTTCCCGGACGCGTCACCTCAACGCACGCGAGTTCCACCAGATCGCGGGCCGCGCGGGGCGGGCCGGGTACGACACGGCCGGGACCGTCGTCGTGCAGGCGCCCGAGCATGTGGTCGAGAACAACCGCGCGATGGACAAGGCCCGGGCGAAATTCGGCGACGACCAGCGCAAGCTGCGACAGGTCGTGAAGAAGAAGCCGCCCGAGGGTTTCGTCTCGTGGGGCCGGCCCACGTTCGAGAAGCTCGTCGAGGGCTCGCCGGAGCCGCTGACTTCGAGCTTCACCGTCACGCATGCGATGCTCCTGAACCTCATGGCCAGACCCGGCAACCCGTTCGCGGCCGCCCACCGGCTCCTCACTGAGAACCACGAGCCGCGGCCCGTGCAGCTGCGCCTCATGCGGCGCGCCCTGGGCATCCTGCGCGAACTCATCGCCGCGGACGTCGTCGAGCGGATCCCGGACAGCGAGCTGACGCCCGAACAGCGCGCGAGCGGGCACACCCTGCGCCTCATGGTGGACCTCCAGGAGAACTTCGCGCTCAACCAGCCCCTGTCCCCCTTCGCGCTCGCCGCGCTCGACCTGCTCGGTCCCGAGACACCGTCGTACGCGCTCGACGTCGTCTCCGTCATCGAGGCAACCCTCGAGAAGCCCCGGCAGATCCTTTCCGCCCAGCTCAAGCGGGCCCGCACGGAGGCCGTCGCGGCAATGAAGGCGGACGGCATCGAATACACCGAGCGCATGAACGCGCTCGACGCTGTGACGTACCCCGAACCGCTCAAGGAGCTCCTCGAGGCCGCCTTCGGGGAGTACCGCAAGCACGCGCCGTGGGTCGGCGACTTCGAGCTCGCGCCGAAGTCCGTCGTGCGGGACATGTACGAAAGGGCGATGGACTTCGGCGAGTTCGTGCAGTTCTACGGGCTGGCCCGGAGCGAGGGCATCGTACTGCGGTACCTCACCGACGCGTTCAAGGCCCTGCGCCAGACGGTCCCGCAGGACGCTCTGCGAGAGGACCTCGAGGACCTCATCGCCTGGCTCGGCGAGCTGGTCCGCCAGGTGGACTCGAGCCTCCTGGACGAGTGGGAGGAGCTCACGAGCGGCAGGGACCTCCACACCCATGACGCCCCGCCGCCTCCCCCGCCGGCGCTCACGTCCAACGTGCGCGCATTCCGTGTCATGGTCCGGAACGAGCTGTTCCGGCGCGTCGAGCTCTTCGCGGACGAGGACTCCCAGGCACTTGCCGCGCTCGACGGTGAGGCCGGGTTCGGCGTCGAGGCATGGGAGGAGGCGCTCGACGGCTACTTCGAGGAGCACGAGGACATCGCCACCGGGCCCGACGCACGCGGCCCGCAGCTGCTCATCATCGATGAAAGGCCCGGCCTGTGGCACGTGCGGCAGATCTTCGACGATCCCGCCGGCAACCGTGACTGGGGCTTCTCGGCCGACGTCGACCTCGCCGAGAGCGATGCGGCTGGCAGCGCCGTGATCCGCGTGACCAAGATCGGAAGGCTCGACGGTTAGGTTGGAGGTATGAGTTCCTCATCCGTTGCCGTGCCCCGCCGCGCTGATTCTTCCCGCCCACCCGCGCGAGCGAGCCTCCGGCCCGCCGCTCCCCATGACGTCCCCTCGATCCTCGAGCTCATCCACGAGCTCGCGGTCTATGAGAAGGAACCGGACGCCGTCAAGAATTCGGTCGAGGCGCTCACGGACCAGCTCTTCGGGGAGAATCCGGCGATCTTCGCCCATGTCGTCGAGGACAGCACATCCGGCTCGCCGGAGGTGCTGGGCTTCGCGCTCTGGTTCCTCAACTACTCGACGTGGGAGGGCACCCACGGGATCTATTTGGAGGACCTGTACGTTCGGCCCGAGGCCCGCGCCCGCGGCTACGGCAAGGCGCTCCTCACCGAGCTTGCGAGGATCGCCGTCGAGCGCGGCTACGCCCGCGTCGAATGGGCCGTCCTGAAGTGGAACGAACCCTCGATCGGTTTCTACCGCAGTCTGGGCGCATCGCCCCTGGATGAATGGGACACCTTCCGGCTCACGGGTGATGCCCTCGCCGCCTTCGGGGCCGGGCGGTGAGTACAGCGCCGCGTCCGTCACGAGGCACCAGTGGGCTCAGCGGGAGGGTGGCGGCGTCGTTCGCCCACCGTATCGTCGGACGCCATGAGTTCCGCGGACTGCGGACCGTGGAGCATGTCTTCGCGGTCCCGATCGACCATGGACGGCCGGACGGCGAGCTCATCGAGGTGTTCGCGCGGGAGTACACCTCGGCCGCGCATCCTGCGCAAGCCGCCGAGAAGCTGCCGTGGCTTGTGTTCCTGCAGGGCGGCCCGGGAGGCCGGGGCAATCGCGTCACGAGCCTGAGCGGCTGGATGAAGGCAGCCGCGGCGGACTTCCGCATCCTGATGCTCGACCAGCGGGGAACGGGACTCTCGACCCCCGCCGACCGCGTCACGCTCCCCCACCGGGGGGGCGCCGCTGCGCAGGCAGAATACCTCTCGCACTTCCGCGCCGACTCGATCGTCCTGGACTGCGAGGCGATCCGGCGGGAGCTCGGGTCCGGCCCTTGGACGGTGTTCGGCCAGAGCTACGGCGGATTCTGCACCCTCACGTATCTCTCCTTGGCACCCCACGGCCTGCGTCGGGCGCTCCTCACGGGCGGCCTTGCGCCCCTCGAGGGACCGGCTGAACGCGTCTACCGGGCGACCTACGAGCGGGTTGCCGCACGCAATGCCCAGTACTTCGGCTGGTATCCCGACGACCGCGCGGCCGTGTCCGCCGTGATCGGGCACCTGAGGGACCACGACGAGCGGCTACCGTCGGGTGAGCGGCTCACTCCCGAGCGCTTCCAGCTCGTGGGGAGCCTGCTGGGGGGCAACACACGCGTCGACACGCTGCACTATCTGCTCGAGGACGCCTTCGGCGGTGGGGTGGGCGGCTCAGGCGGCGGGAACGGTGCGCGGCTGTCGGATGTGTTCCTGGCTCAGGTCCAAGGGCTCGTGACGCGTGCGCCCAACCCCCTCTACGCCGTCCTGCATGAGGCGATCTATGCCCAGGGCGGGGCCAGCGATTGGGCCGCGTGGCGCGTCCTCGATGAGCGCCCCGAGTTCAAGGCCGACGCCGCGGAGCCACTGTTGCTCGGTGAGATGGTCATGCCGTGGTACTTCGAGCAGGATCCGGCGCTCGTGCCGCTCGCCGATACCGCCGAGATCCTCGCCCAGAAGTCCGACTGGGGGCCGCTGTATGATTCCGCGCGGCTTGCGGCCAACACCGTGCCGGCCGCCGCCGCGGTCTACCGTGACGACATCTTCGTAGACCGTGGACTGTCGCTCGAAACGGCTGGCCGTGTGCGCGGCCTTCAGGTCTGGGAGACGTCGGACTTCCACCACGACGGCATCACCGACGACGGCGAAGCGATCTTCGCGAGGCTCCTCGGCATGGCAGATCCGGACTGAGGGTGAATCCGGCCGCGCGGTCATCACGTGTTAGACACGGGCCGGTCGCCCTCTGCTCATCATCGCGCCCACGAGGAGGGCCACACTGAACGCACCGGCGACGAGGGCGAGGCCGGGGAATCCGACAAGAGACATCACGACGCCGGAGAGCGCACCGCCGAGTGCTCCGGCCAGCCCCATGGCCGTGTCGTTCACACCCTGGGCTTGGACGCGATGCGCCTCGCCCACGCTTTCGGCCAGCAGCGCGGAGCCAGCAATCGTTGCCGCGGACCAGCCGAGCCCGAGGAGGACCAGCGCCACTGTCACCGCAGCGGGACTCGAGGCGCCGATCGCAGCGAGCGCCACGGAGACCAGAAGTATCCCATGGCCTCCCGCGAGGACGCGTCGTCGACCGAGCCTGTCGGCGAGCCAGCCCATGAGCGGCGAAAGGGCGTACATTCCCGCGATGTGCAGGGAGATCGTGAATCCTATGAGCGCGAAAGAGTCCGTGCTCACTTGGTCGGCATGCCCCGAGTGGTCCATGGCTCCCATGGGCGCAACCGTGACCTGCTGCAGATGCAACGGAGTCATCGACATGACGGCGACCATGACAGCATGGGCCACCACGACTCCCGCGACGGCCAAACCGGCACCCGGCGATGTCCGGATCGCGTGCACACCCCCGCCGAAGGCCTTTCGCCAGGCCTGCCGCCCCGTCGGGGCGTATACCTGCCGGGACATCCTGGCCGGCGTCGGTGCGGCCGCGTGCTTCCGTGCTTCGAGGAGCGGATCGGGCCGCAGACCGAACCACAGCAGCGCTCCCGCCATCACCATCCCGGTCACGGAGATGAGGAAGGGTCCAGCTGTCCCGGGCAGGTGGAGGGCTGCCCCAAGTGCCGCGCCGGGCTTGATGAGGTTCGGGCCGGCGACCGCGCCGACGGTGATCGACCAGACCACGAGGGAGAGATCGCGGCCGCGGTGCGCGGCGTCGGCCAGGTCTACAGCGGCAAAGCGCGACTGCAGGTTCACCGCCGATCCGACTCCGAGCAGCGCGCCGCCAATGAGGAGCAGCGCGAGGGACGATGCCATGGTGGCCAGCACGATGCTCAGCGCGCCGAGTGCCGCAAGGCCAAGTCCGGCCACGAGCGCCGTCCGCCGTCCACGGGCCGCCGCGAGACCGCTCAGTGGAAGGGCGGCAACGGCTGCCGTGAGCGTGAGCAGCGTCGTGACGGCACCGGCCCATGCATCGGATCCCCCGTACTGAACAGCAAGAAGCGATCCGATGGCGAGAGTCGCGCCATTCCCGAGCCCGCTCAGGAGCTGGGCAACGGCCAGGACGCCGACGGTGCGCCGCTGAATCCGACGGCGAGCGGCGCCGTCGTGCGCAGCGGGCACCGCTACTTCGGACGCAGCCGGCGGCCCACCACTGCCTTGATGCCCACCACTGTTCTGGATCTCGCCAGCCGGGTTGGCACCGTCGGCCGACAAGTGTGCGCCGACAGTGCCCTCGTCGGCGTCACGCATGGCCGGCTGCCTGCATCTGCCGCAGTTCCTTCTTGAGGTCACCCACCTCGTCGCGGAGGCGTGCAGCGAGCTCGAACTGGAGCTCAGCCGCGGCGCCGTGCATCTGTTCGGTGAGCTGCTCGATGAGGCCGATGAGGTCCTCGGCCGGGGCAGCGGCCAGCCCATCGCGCCGCAGTTCAGATTCGGCGCGCTCGCGTGCCGAGGCAGCCGACGTGCCCTTGGTCCGCTTGCCGCCCTTGCCGCTTCGGCTGCCCTCGAGAAGGGCCCGCGTGTCCTCGTCCTCGCGCGCGAGCTGGTCCGTGATGTCCGCGATACGCTTCCGAAGCGGCTGCGGATCGATGCCCCGCTCCTTGTTGAAGGCGGTCTGGACCTCGCGGCGGCGGTTCGTCTCGTCGATCGCCTGAGCCATCGAGTCAGTGATCCTGTCCGCATACATATGGACCTGGCCGGACACGTTCCGGGCTGCTCGGCCGATCGTCTGGATGAGCGAGGTCGAGGACCGCAGGAAGCCTTCCTTGTCCGCGTCGAGAATGCTCACGAGGGAGACCTCGGGCAGGTCGAGACCCTCGCGCAGGAGGTTGATGCCTACGAGCACATCGAAGGTTCCGAGTCTCAGCTCGCGGAGGAGTTCGACGCGCCGGAGCGTGTCGACGTCGGAGTGGAGGTACTGGACCCTGACGCCATGCCCGAGCAGGTACTCGGTGAGGTCCTCGGCCATGCGCTTCGTGAGGGTCGTGACGAGCACGCGCTCATCCCGCTCCGCCCGATCGCGGATCTCGCCGAGAAGGTCGTCGATCTGGCCCTTGGTGGGCTTGACGATGATCTCGGGGTCGATGAGACCGGTGGGCCGGATGATCTGCTGCACCACGCCGTCGGCCCTCCCCAGCTCATACTTGCCCGGCGTCGCGGACAGGTAGATCGTCTGGCCGATGCGCTCGAGGAACTCATCCCACTTGAGGGGCCGGTTGTCCATCGCCGAGGGGAGCCGGAAGCCATGCTCCACGAGGGTGCGCTTGCGCGACATATCGCCCTCGTACATCGAGCCGATCTGGGGAACCGTCACGTGGGACTCGTCGATGACGAGGAGGAAGTCCTCCGGGAAGTAGTCCAGGAGGCAGTGCGGCGCGGTCCCGGACTCGCGGCCGTCGATGTGCCGCGAGTAGTTCTCGATGCCGTTGCAGAAGCCCATCTGCTGCATCATCTCGAGGTCGTAGGTGGTGCGCATCCGCAGGCGCTGGGCTTCGACGAGCTTGTTCTGCGACTCGAGCAGCTTGAGCCTCTCGGCCAGCTCGTCCTCGATGCCCTTGATCGCGCGGGACATGCGTTCGGGCCCCGCGACGTAGTGGCTCGCCGGAAAGACGTACATCTCCGTCTCCTCGCGGATCACCTCCCCGGTGAGGGGGTGGAGCGTGTGGATCGACTCGACCTCATCGCCGAAGAACTCGATCCGCAGCGCCTGCTCCTCGTACATCGGAATGATCTCGACAGTGTCGCCACGGACGCGGAAGGTGCCGCGGTGGAAGTCCACGTCGTTGCGTACGTACTGCATGGATACGAACTTCCGCAGGAGGGCATCTCGGTCCATCTCCATGCCGCGCCGCAGCGTCACCATGCCCGCCACGTACTCCTCCGGCGTGCCGAGGCCGTAGATGCACGAGACGGTTGCGACAACGATGACGTCACGCCGTGTCAAGAGCGCATTCGTGGCCGAGTGCCGCAGCCGCTCGACCTCCTCGTTGATCGAGGAGTCCTTCTCAATGAAGGTATCCGTCTGGGGGACGTAGGCCTCGGGCTGGTAGTAGTCGTAGTAGGAGACGAAGTACTCGACCGCGTTGTTGGGCAGAAGCTCACGGAATTCGTTGGCGAGCTGCGCGGCGAGGGTCTTGTTCTGGACCATGACGAGCGTGGGCCGCTGGAGCTTCTCGATGACCCATGCGGTCGTCGCACTCTTGCCCGTGCCGGTCGCACCGAGCAGCACGACGTCCTTCTCACCGTTCTGGATCCGCTCCGCGATGTCCGCGATGGCCGCAGGCTGGTCCCCTGCCGGCTGGTAATCGCTGACCACCTCGAACGGTGCGACGACGCGGTTGATCTCCTGGGCAAGACTCATGCACCAAATCTACGCCGGGCAGCGGACAGCTCAGGTCCGCTTCTCCGCGCGATCGCGGAGGGCTGACTACTTCTTCCGGCCGCGCTACTTCTTCCGACGCCGCAGGGGGGTCCGCGTCAGGTACGAGTCGTCGAGCCTATTCATGACCGAAACGGACATCAGCACGAGGAACCAGACGCCGGCGGCGAACCACACGACCCATGCGAGCCCGAACGCGGTGCCGGCGACCACGCCCTTCCACCCCGCATCGTGGCCGGCCATCGCCTCGCTGCGGCCACCGAGGGCAAGCCAGACGATCGCGGCAACGGCCATGAGCACCGCACCGGACCAGGCGAGAGCGCGGACTCCTCCCAGATTGGCGCCCTCAAGATGCTTGCGCCTCGGGCCCTCCGGCTCGCGAGGCGAGCGGGCCTCGGGCGGCAGCGCCGTCACGTCCCCTGCTTGGCTGCCGCCGGGGCCAGAACATCATCCCAGAGCCTGTCCACAGCCTCGCGCAGCTCCGCCAGCGATCCAGTGTTGGCAATGACGTGGTCCGCGGCAGCAAGGCGCTCTTCACGGGTAGCCTGGGCGGCAATCCGCGAGCGGGCCTCCGCCTCGGACATGCCGTTGCGAGCCAGCAGCCTGGCGACCCGCACGTCATCGGGCGCATCCACCACCACGACGACGTCGAAGTTGCCCGCCTGTCCCGTCTCGACAAGGAGGGGAATGTCCTGGACGATCACGGCCTGCCGATCTGCAGCGACCGCGGCGGCGGCGATCTGGGCGGCACGGGCGCGCACCCGCGGATGGACAATGGCGTTGAGCGTCTCCCTCCTTGCCGGATCCGCGAAGACAATGGCGCCGAGCGCCGCACGGTCGAGCGCGCCGTCAGCCGTGAGCACGCCCTGCCCGAACGCAGAAACAACCTCGGCAAGCCCGTCCGAGCCTGCATCGACGGCCTCGCGAGCGAGCAGGTCCGCATCTACAATGACGGCGCCTCGCTCGGCCAACCGCCGTGACACTTCCGATTTCCCCGACGCGATCCCGCCCGTCAGCCCGATACTCAGCACCTGTCCAGCGTAATCGAGCAACCTCCTAGACTGGGGACAGTGACCGAGACCCCGAGCCGTGCCACGGCGTACACGACCGTCGCCGGCGCAAGCCGCCATGAGCTCGAGATCAAGCGCTCGCGGTTCATCACGGTCTTGGCGCGGGTTGACGCCGAAGAGGGAGCGCGCGCACTGATCGCCGACCTAAGGCGCGAGTTCCATGACGCGCGCCACCACTGCAGCGCGTTCGTCCTCGGCCCAGACCGCACCATCCAGCGCAGCAGCGATGACGGTGAGCCCGCGGGAACCGCCGGCATCCCGATGCTGGATGCCCTCACCAAACGGGAGACGCACGACGGCGTGACGGATCTGAGCGACGTCGTCGCCGTCGTGGTGAGGTATTTCGGGGGAATCCTTCTGGGCGCCGGCGGACTCGTCAGGGCTTACTCGGAATCGGTGTCCGCCGGACTCGACTCCGCGCTGCTCGTTCGGCGCCAGCGCCTCCGGCTTCTCGGGATCGAGGCACCGCACGCTGCAGCACCACGCCTCGAGAACGAGCTGCGAACCTCTGGTGTGGTCGTGCTCGGAACGGACTACGGGCCGAGCGACGCAACGCTCAGGATCGCGCTCGAGGACTCGGATGCCCGCGCAGCGGCATTTGCAGCGCGTCTGGCAAGCCTGACCGGCGGTGCGACTCGGGCGGTGCCGCTCGGCACTTCGTGGGTCGATGTCTCCTGACAGCGAGTCCCCTTTCGCCGACCGGCCCGGTCGCCCTTCGGAACACCGCGACCCCGCCACCGAGGCTGGGACTCGGTGCCGTGGCCACAGGGTTTGGGAGCTCTTATAGGCGCACTAGTGGACCGGCGGCGGACCGAGGATCTCGATCTGATGGCGCGCCGCCGCCGCGGTCAGCGCCACAGGGTCGAGCGGAGTGTCGGGAGGCGTGTCGCCCGTGACCGGCTCGCCAGCCTCGGCTGTGAACTCCTCGAAACCCGCGGGAACGGTGATCTGAAGCGTGTGCAGCGGCGCGCCGTCGCCCACGATGAACGTGTGCGTGCTCCCCACGGGGAGGTATACGAAGTCACCGGGGCCAGCGGGGAGCCTCTGCCCGTCCACCACGAAGGTGGCCCAGCCCGAGATGACGTAGAAGCACTCGTCTTCGACCAGGTGCCGGTGCACCGGGGGCGCAAATCCCGGCGGGTTGACGAAGTCGAGGACCGTGAGACGGTTCCGGGTCTGCTCCCCTGAGGCCTTGACGATGACTTTCGATCCGAGGAACCAATACGCCTGACCCTCGCTCGCCGCGAGGACCCGAGCGCCGTGCGCCCTCTCCGGCACTGCTCCGGTGTCCTGTGCTGCTTCGGTCTTCTGGGCTGTCTGCATCGCGGCTTCCATCGCTTCCCCTGGTCCTACACCGGTCAATTGAACGTCTGAGAGATATTCATTAGACGATGTCTTTTGAATAAGACCACGGTAGGGTCGACCTATGGTCAGCGTCAAGGGAGGAAACGAGACCCGCTCCTACGTCTCACCGCGGCGCGAGGAGGCTGCCCGTCAGACGCGCCGCGCGGTACTCACCGCCGCGGCCGAGCACTTCCGCGCCGCGGGCTATGCTGCGACATCATTGGCCCAGATCGCAGAATCCGCCGGCGTCGCCCGGCCAACCGTCACCACGGTCTTCGGATCCAAGTGCGCGCTGCTCAAGGAGGCGCTCGATGAGGCCTTGGCGGGGGACGACGACCCGGTCCCCGTAGCGCAGCGGCCCTGGTTCCGGCCCGTGGTTGAAGCACGGGATCGGGAAGAGCTCTTCGCCGCCTACGCGCACGTGTGCACGGTCATCGGCTCCCGGGCGGCACTGCTGTTCGAGGCAGCGCGACGCGCAGCCGACGTTGGGGAGGATACGCGGGACCTCTGGCGGGCAACCGTCGACAACCGCAGGCGGGGAGCGGCGATGGTCATCGCACGGCTCGAGGACATCGAGGCCGGCCGGTGGGCCATGGGCACCCCGACCGCCGAACGCGCCACCGACGCACTCTGGCTCCTGAACGATCCGGCACACTACCTCGCCCTCGTCCTGGGCCGCGGATGGAGCGAAGACGAGTTCAGTGCCTGGCTCGGCCGCCAGTTCGAGACGGCCGTCAATGTCGCCGCACGTCAGGCAGCCGCGAGCTCTCTCCCCCACGCCTCTGCGCGCTCGATCTCGCCGTCAAGCAGCGGCCCCTCGCTCCCTGCCACGTAGTACCACGTCGGGTCGGCTGCGCGCTCAGCGCCCGCCTTCTCGAGCGCCTGCTCAATCTTCTTCGCCGCGTCTCCATGGATGAAGAGCTTGACGCGGGTGTCGAAAGCGGCCGTGCGCACGCCGTCGAGCACCCCGGGGACCAGTCCATCCAGCCAGACGCCCAGGCCCTCGAGCGGCTTCCACCCGACAATCGGGCTGCCCACGACAAGCAGCGAGCCCGGGCTCAGCTGCGCGGGCGAAAACCCGTCGGCCTCGAGAACACGCGCGTCCGGACCCAGACCGCGCCCGATCGCCTCGGCGATCTGCCGTGTGTTGCCGAACTGCGACGCATACACCACAACAGCGTCCATGGAGGTCCTCCCGGCACGATAGGCGGAGGCGGGTGCTGGGGTGTAACCCGCCTCCACTGGCCAGATTAGGAAGCACGGCCGCGCCGGAGAAGGGGCAAAGGACCCGAAAACGCCTGAAAATGCTGTCTGAAATACGGGTTGCATGCACTGTACAGCCGGCTGACCACGCGGCAAGGCTGCAATGCTCGACAAGGCCGTCACGCACAGCGGGGTTGAGATGCACGTCAAGGGCGGGCCCTGCCATAGCAGGACCCGCCCTTGATGACGGTGTCGATCCCGCGGCCTAGGCGGCCGCGAGCGGGATCAGTTGCCGGTCAGCTTCTCACGAAGCGCAGCAAGCGCCTCGTCCGAGGCGAGAGTGCCGTGCTCGGCTGCCGGAGCCTCCGAGGAGTACGTGGTCGGCGCCGACGACTCGTGGTGGCCCGACGCGGCGGCCGCGTCGTCCGAGAGGTGCTGCGCAACCTGCTTCTTGTGCGCCTCCCAGCGGGTCTGGGCGTCGGCGTACTGCTGCTCCCACGCGGCGCGCTGCGTCTCGTAGCCCTCAAGCCACTCGTTGGACTCCGGGTCGAAGCCCTCCGGGTACTTGTAGTTGCCCTCCTCGTCGTACTCGGCAGCCATGCCGTAGAGCGCCGGGTCGAACTCGGTCGAGTCCGGGTCCACGCCCTCGTTGGCCTGCTTGAGCGACAGGGAGATCCGGCGACGCTCGAGGTCGATGTCGATGACCTTGACGAAGAGCTCGTCGCCCACCGAGACAACCTGCTCGGCGAGGTCCACGTGGCGGACAGCCAGCTCGGAGATGTGCACGAGGCCCTCGATGCCGTCCTCGACGCGGACGAACGCGCCGAACGGAACGAGCTTCGTGACCTTGCCCGGAACAACCTGGCCGAGGGCGTGCGTCCGGGCGAAGGTCTGCCACGGGTCTTCCTGCGTCGCCTTGAGCGAGAGGGAGACACGCTCGCGGTCGAGATCGACCTCGAGAACCTCGACGGTGACCTCCTGGCCGACCTCGACAACCTCGGACGGGTGGTCGATGTGCTTCCAGGACAGCTCCGAGACGTGCACGAGGCCGTCGACGCCGCCGAGGTCAACGAACGCACCGAAGTTGACGATCGAGGAGACGACGCCCGTGCGGACCTGGCCCTTCTCGAGCTTGTTGAGGAAGGACGAGCGGACCTCGGACTGGGTCTGCTCGAGCCATGCGCGGCGGGACAGGACCACGTTGTTGCGGTTCTTGTCGAGCTCGATGATCTTGGCCTCGATCTTCTGGCCGATGTACGGCGCAAGATCGCGGACGCGGCGCATCTCGACCAGCGAGGCCGGCAGGAAGCCGCGGAGGCCGATGTCGAGGATGAGGCCACCCTTGACCACCTCGATGACGGTGCCGGTGACGACGCCGTCCTCCTCCTTGATCTTCTCGATGTCGCCCCACGCGCGCTCGTACTGGGCACGCTTCTTGGAGAGGATCAGGCGCCCTTCCTTGTCCTCCTTGGTGAGGACGAGGGCTTCGACCTGGTCGCCGACGGCGACAACGTCGCTCGGGTCGACGTCGTGCTTGATGGACAGCTCACGGGAGGGGATGACACCCTCCGTCTTGTAGCCGATGTCAAGCAGGACCTCGTCGCGGTCAACCTTGACAACAGTGCCCTCAACGAGATCGCCGTCGTTGAAGTACTTGATGGTGGCATCGACGGCCGCGAGGAACTCCTCGGGCGTGCCGATGTCGTTGATGGCGACCTGCGGCGTGGTAGACGTCGTCGTGGAGGTGATGGTCATGTAGTAGGGGCTCCGATGTGGATAGTTGGTCAGTCGGCCGGACCATGGGCGCGGCACAGGCCGCACTCGTGAACAGACCGAAGAGGTGATTGTCTAACTGTGCTTGTCGCGCGCAATACGCGCCCGTCCAGTCTAATCGGCGCGCGCAATGCGGGTCAAAAGCTGGGGCGGCATCACGCCAAGGCGAGGCCGGCCTTCGACAGCGTAGCGAACGTGACTCCTCTGTCCAGCAATCGCGGCAGGACCGCCTCATAGCCGGGAGCCGTCCCGGACCCCGGCCGGTTCATGTGGCTGATCACGATATCCCCTGGGCCCACCGCCCCCACCGCCGTCACCACCTGGGAGGCAGAGAACGTCGCACCGCCGTCGCCATTGACGGAGAAATTCACCGGAACAAGGCCGACGGCGCGCGTCACCTCCGCGGACACCTCATCGTAGTAGGCGGTTCCGGGCCTGTACCACCGCCCCGGCTCGGGGACGAGTGCTTCGAGGTGCGCCCGGTTCGAGACGAGCTCCTCATACACCGCTGCAAGGGACGCCGTGCCCGCGATGCCATACGCGCTGCGCCCATTCACGGACAGCGGTCGGTGGACGGTGCCATGGTCGGCGAGCTCGAAGAGCGGGTCTGTTGCGAGCTCCGCGCTCGTCCCGGGGTTGGCAGCAATCCAGCGGGCATTCAGGAACAGCGTCGCGGGAACCTTGTTCTTCCTGAGGGCCGAGATGAGCCTTCCGTCCACGCCGTTGCCGCCTGTGCCACCGCAGGCGTCGAAGGTCAGCGCGACTGTGCCCGCGCCCGAGCGGGTCGCGACGCCGGGCACGTCGAGTCCCCAAGTCTTCGGCGCCCGCCCACCGAACCGCGCCTGGACCTGCTCAAGCGTCGGACGAGGCGGAGTTGGGGAAGCATGTGCCGGAACAGTCGGAGGAGTTGTGACGACGTCCACCGCGGTATCAGCAGCAGCAGCAGCATCGGCCACCGAGGCCGCCGAAGCTGCCACCGGAGAGGCGGAGCCGGACGGCGCGGGTGCCGAGCATCCGCCGAGGGCAAGAGCAGAGAAAGCAACGAGGACGCTGCGGCGCGTGGGCAAGGAGACTCCGGGGAGGTGCTGGGGAAGGGTGCTGGGGAGTGTACGGCCGCTGGCGCCAACTACCGGGAGCGCGCCAGCCTCCGTCCCTTCCAATTTACCGCGCCCGAGAACGGTCCGGTGAACGGATGGTGAAGTCGCGGCGCTGCGTCAGAAGTGCGTGGAGCAATGGGCGGGGCGTTCGACGGCGAACATCCGCGCGAGCGTGAGCGAAGCGTCCGTGACGAGTCGGGCAGAACCCCCAGACCTGCCCGCACGGATCCGCCCCGCTTCGGCCAAGGTCACAGGGCTCACGCCGCCCACATAGACGGAGGAAAGCTCCGCGATGTCCAGGGCGAGGTCCCCGGGCGTGGTGTCGTCGTCCGCCAGACGCTCAATATGGCTCCTCCCCGCGGACACAGCGAGCCGGTATGTGCCGGTCGTGAAGCCGAGGGGGTCCTCGACGCGGAGCACGAGCTCGCCGTCGTGTGCGAGGTGGCGGGCGCCGAGCGCTGCCTCGACATCGAGGATCCGAAGCCACAGCATGTCGGTGTCGACGCCGAGGCGGATAGCCCGTGGATCCACGAGCGCCCACGCGAGCGGGTCTTCAACGGGCGCCTCGTCCCACTCCACGCTGCGGATGAGATCGAGCGAGCCGAGATAGTCCCACAGGCCCAGATAGGCCTCTGGTGTCGCTGCGACGAGATCGCGGATGCTGACGGTCGCGGGCTCGTGGTCCCAGCCCCTGAACGAATACGCCGCGTAGCCGTCGGCCGTGCCGTCGTCGTCGAGGTGCACGGCGACGCGGAGCGCCGCATCGGTGCCGCCCGTCTCGTGGTCCCACTGGCCCGCCGCTCGGAGCCGGTACCGCTCCTGGCGGTCCACCGAGCCGGGAGTGGCCCGATGGGCCCGAGCGAAGATCTTCGGCGCAAGGTCAAGCATGGCGGACGGCTCCGCCGCGATGACCCGGCCACTCGTGGGGACGGCCAGTCGGAACTGGGGTCCCGTCGTCACTGTGATCCTGCGCTCCCGCGTCGCAACCCCAAAGCCGAACCGCCGATAGATCGACGCCTCCGAAGCAGTCAGGGCTGCGATCGCAACGCCGTCGGCCTTCGCGCGCGCGAGGTCCTCCCCCATGAGGCGGCGCAGGAGTCCGCGCCGACGATGATCGGTGCGCACTGTCACTGCCGTGACGAGGTGGGCCTGGACCAACTGGCCGTGGCCGACATTGAGCGTCTTGCGCAGCGTGCCGAAGGTGGCCACTGGCCGCTCGTGGCCAAACGCCGGCGACCCCGACGCCAGGGTCTCATAGGCGCCGGTCAGCTCGCGGTCGTCATCGAGGTAGGCCTGGGCGATCTTCGCGAGATACTCCTCGCCGATGGCCTTCTCGTAGAAGCCATAGTTGACGGCGCGGATCCACTGCTCGGTCACGCCGAAGTCCGGCGCCGTGGCCGGCGCTGCGCGGAACCGACGGATCTCGTAGGCGTCTGCGGGAGACGATCCAGGCTGCACGGTCATCAGTGGCCGGCCTCGTTCCACGTCCGACCGACGCCGATCTGGACGTCGAGCGGAACGCTCAGCTCGGCGGCGCCTCCCATCTCGGCCTCGACGATCTCCCGCACGGTGGCCTCCTCGCCGGGAGCCACCTCGACCACGAGCTCGTCGTGGATCTGGAGCAGCAGCCGCGACCCGATCCCACGCTCGCGGAGCTGGCCCTCAACGCCGATCATGGCCCGCTTGATGATATCCGCGGCCGATCCCTGGATCGGCGAGTTGAGGGCGATGCGCTCGGCCAGCTCGCGGTGCGCCCGGTTCGGGCTCGTGAGATCGGGCAGGTACCGGCGGCGACCGAAGATGGTCTGGGTGTAGCCGTCCTGCCGGGCCTGCTCGACGACGCCACGGAGGTAGTCCCGCACCGCACCGAACCGGTCGAAGTAGTCCTTCATGAGGGTCCTCGCCTCGTCGACCGAGATCTCCAGCTGCTTGGACAGGCCGAAGGATGAGAGCCCGTAGGCCAGGCCGTAGGACATCGCCTTGACCTTGGACCGCATCTCGCTCGTCACGTCCGCCGGCTCGACGTGGAAGATGCGCGAGCCCACGAACCGGTGCAGGTCCTCACCTGCGCGGTACGCCTCGATGAGTCCTTCGTCGCCGGAGAGGTGCGCCATGATGCGCATCTCGATCTGCGAGTAGTCGGCCGAGAGCAGCGACTCGTATCCCTCGCCGGCAACGAACACGTCGCGCACGCGGCGCCCCTCCTCGGAGCGGATCGGGATGTTCTGGAGGTTGGGGTTGTTGGAGGAGAGCCGCCCGGTCGCGGCGATGGTCTGCGCGTAGGTCGTGTGGATGCGCCCGTCCTTCGTGACTGCCCTCTTGAGCGTCTCGACCATCTGCCTCAGCTTGCTCGACTCACGGTGGGCCATGAGCGCTTCGAGGAACGGGTGCCCGGTCCTGTCCAGGAGCTCCTTGAGCGAGGCGGCGTCGGTCGTGTACCCGGTCTTGATCTTCTTGGTCTTGGGAAGCTCGAGTTCCTCGAAGAGGACCGTCTGGAGCTGCTTGGGCGAGCCGAGGTTGACCTCGTGCCCGATGGCCTCGTAGGCGGCCGCGGCCGCCTGCTCGCTCGTCGCACCGAGCTCGTCAAGGAGTCCATCGATCTGCTTCTCATCGACGGTAATGCCCGCCCACTCCATGTCCAGCAGGACCCGGGAGAGCGGTAGCTCCATCTCCCGCAGGAGAGCCGTCGCACCGAACTGCTCGAGCTGCGGGGCGAGCGTATCGTGGAGGGCGCGCACGACGGCGGCCTCCCGGGCGAGCGCCGCGGCCGCGGCTTCCGCGCCGGCCAGGTCAAGCGCGAGCTGGCCCGTCTGCGGCCCGCCGGCAGCGAGCTCGATGCCCAGGTGGTGCTGCGCGAGATCGGCCAGCGCGTAGGAGCGCCGGTCCGGTTCTGCGAGGTAGCCCGAAATCGAGACGTCGTCCATGAGGCCCGCGACCTCCGCACCCAGACCGCGCAGGGCCTTGGCTGCCTCCTTGAACTCGGCCATGGCCTTGGGCACTGATGCGTCTGCGAGCCACGCTCGCAGCGGTGCGGGAACCCCGGCCTCGACGGGCACCACAACCGCCGATTCCGCCGTCGCGAGTGCAATCGACTCTGCTGCCGGCCGGGGGCTGCCCCCGTCGGTGCGGACGGCGACCGCCACGGGTGCCTCACCCGCGCCCGCGGCGAGGGCCTCGAGCGCGGCGACCAGCGCGCCGTCGTCCGCCGCGACGGTGTGCGGCGGAACGTGGAAGGCGTCCTCGACCCCCTCGGGGCCTTCGGTGTCGAAGATGTCATAGACGCGCGTGCGGAGGGCTTTGAACTCGAGCTCGTCGAAGAGCGACTCCACGGCAGCGCGCTCGGGCCGCGGATCCGCGAGCTCGTCGAGAGCGACCGGCAGTTCGAGATCGGTGAGGAGCCGGTTGAGCCGGCGGTTGCGCTGGACGGACTCCATGTTGTCCCGGAGGCTCTCCCCCGCCTTGCCCTTGATCTCGCTGGCGTGGGCGAGAACGCCCTCGAGACCGTCGTACTGGGTGATCCACTTGGCCGCGGTCTTGGGGCCGACTCCGGGGACGCCCGGAAGGTTGTCGGCGCTCTCGCCGACGAGCGCCGCCAGATCCGGATACCGTGCGGGCGGAACGAAGTACTTCTCCTCGATCGCGGCGGCGTCCATGCGCGGGATGTCGCTCACGCCCTTGCGCGGGTAGAGCACGAACACGTTGTCATTGACGAGCTGGAACGTGTCCCGGTCTCCCGAGACGAGGAGGACCTCGTAGCCCGCAGCCGACCCCTGGGCCGCGAGGGTAGCAAGGATATCGTCGGCCTCGTGGCCGGGCAGCTCCATCGTGCGGATGCCCAAGGCGTCCATGACCCGCTTGATGTAGCCGATCTGCCCGGCGAACTCGGGCGGCGTCGCGTTGCGGCCTCCCTTGTACTCGCTGTATTCGGCCTTGCGGTGCGTCGTCTCGTCGCTGACATCGAAGGCGACCGCGATGTGGGTGGGCTTCTGGTCGCGCACGAGGTTGATGAGCATCGACGTGAAGCCGTGGACCGCGTTCGTGTGCTGCCCCGCCGCATTGACGAAGCTCTCAGCAGGGAGTGCGAAGAAGGCCCGGAAGGCCATCGAGTGCCCGTCGAGGACCAGCAGCCTCGGCCGCTCTCCCCCGCTGGCTCCCCCCGAGATGGAGGTGGCGGGTGCGGCGAGGGTTTGGCTGGTTTCAGTCACAGGTGCCAGCCTAGTGGCCATGCATGACAATTTCATTCGGCCCGCAGCGGCCTCCGATGCCCGTCCGTCCGCCGATCCGCCCGGAAATCCGGTCGATCCCGCGGTCGCTGCGGAGCTCGAAGCGGCGGGGATCCCGGTCGGGCTGAGACCGCTTCTGGCCGCGCACGGCGTCGGGGCCCTCGTGGTCAAGCTGGGCATCGTCTTCGAGGAACTCTCCGCCGCACGCGCGGTCGCGACCATGCCGGTGGCAGGGAATACGCAGGTGGCAGGCATCCTCCATGGCGGCGCGAGCGCAGTCCTCGCGGAGACGCTCGGCTCCTTCGCCGCGTGGGTCCATGCCGGCCCGGGCCGCCATGCGGTGGGCGTTGACCTCAACGCGACCCACCACCGCCCCGCGGCCCTGGGCCGAGTGCGCGGAACGTGCACCGCCCTGCACCTCGGGCGGACCATCGCGACCCATGAGATCGTCATCACCGACGACGAGGGGCACCGCGTGTGCACGGCACGCATCACGAACCTCGTGCGGGACAACCCGGCGGGATCCCGCGCCGGCTGATGAGGGTCCGGCCGGGGGTGATGCCCGTCCGCATCGGGGCGCGTTGACCCGGTCAGTCGCCCGGCGCGGGCGGCGGCATGCTCCTCCGGTAGCGCAGCTCCACGGTGCCATCGCGTTCAGTGAGGCCCTCGAGTGTGAACTCCGAGGGGACACCCAGCGGGTTTCCGCCCAGCACCGGGACGCCGCCGCCGAGCGCGACCGGGACGATCGTGAGCACGATGCGGTCAATGAGCCCCGCGGCAAGGAACTGCCCCGCGAGCGATCCTCCGCCCGCGATGTACACGTCCTTCTCCCCCGCGTCACGGCGCAGCTCTTCCGCGAAGGTGTCGACATCGCCGCGCACGAGGACCACGTCAGCGCCGTCGTCCACACCGAGCTCGTGGTGGGTGAAGACCCAGCATGGCACCTTGTAGGGCCATTGGCCGGGTACGTGTGCGCGAATCCACTCATACGTTCCGCCGCCCATCGCGATGCATCCGACCCCTGCCTCGAACGCCTTGTAGGACGCCCCGAGGCCCTCGACGGAATCGAAGGCGGTGAGCCAGTCGAGGCCACCGTTGTCCTGCGCGATGTAGCCGTCCAGGCTGCTTCCCACGAAGTACACGAAGTCAGACATGGCCCCACACTAGCCACGCCACCACGGCTTTCCCAGAACCTTCGGCGGCCGTGGACTTGGCCAGACTGCGGCGCTACCGTCAAGACCTATCGTTCTCGATTCACTCCAGGAGAGCAGAATGCGCAATTCATTCCCGGCGGGTAAATTTGGCGCCCCCCGTATCGATGGGATCTTCCAGGCCGTCGAGGAGCTGCGTTCACGGTTTGAGAAGCGCTCAGGCACCCGCGCAGGGCAAGGCGAGGTGCGGTCGGCGGTGCTGGCCCTCCTTACGGAACAGCCGATGCATGGCTATCAGATCATCCGTGAGATCGAGGAGCGCAGCAGTGGCGGCTGGAAGCCGAGCGCCGGCTCCGTCTACCCCACGCTGCAGCTGTTGGCAGATGAAGGGCTCATCAGTGCCGAGGAGTCCGGCGGCCGAAGGATCTACTCGCTGACGGAGACAGGTCGGGACGACGCTGCGCGCGCCGAATCGTCTGCGCCTTGGGAGTCGACAGGTGCGGCATCCGGCACCGGGTTCGCGGCGCTTCCGAGGGCCGGTGTCGAGCTCGCTCAGGCCGCCGCCCAAGTGGGGCGTACCGGGTCGCCGGAGCAGGTGGAGCGGGCCGTGGCAGTGCTCGACGAGGCACGCCGTCGTCTGTATGCGATCCTCGCCCAGGACTGACGGGGGTGACGTCGATTCGTCGGGACCGAGGGGACCCGGTACCCGGCGCGGGGGGCACCCGTGCCCGTTACCGGCGAATCCTGCGCTTCGCCGGGTGGCACCTCGCCGTCACCTGGTGGTTCGAGCTGGTTCTCCCACGGGTTGGGCTGGGCGGCATTGCCGAGCGCACTCGCACCGCGAGGATGCGGCGCTTCGCGCAGCGCTTCCACCTGCTCGCGGTCGACTTGGGCGGCCTGATGATCAAGGTGGGCCAGTTCCTCTCGTCCAGGCTGGACGTGCTTCCGCCTGAGATCACGAAAGAGCTCGAGGGTCTGCAAGATGAGGTGCCCCCGGTCCGGTTCCCCGCAATCTGCGCACTCGCCGAGGCGGAACTGGGCCGCCTGGACCAGGTCTTCTCGTCGCTCGAGGAGATCCCACTCGCCGCGGCATCCCTCGGCCAGGCGCACCGTGCGCAACTCCTTCCCGTCCATGCCGCGGAAGCGGGGGTCGAGGGCGTGGTGGTGAAGGTGCAGCGCCCTGGAATCGACGCGATTGTCGAGGTCGATCTGGCCGCACTACGCAAGGTAGGAGGCTGGCTCCGCCACGTGCGGGTGGTGTCCGATCGGGTGGACGTGGCGGCTCTCGTCGAAGAGTTCGCGCAGACAAGTTTGGAGGAGATCGACTACCTGCATGAGGCAGCGAATGCAGAGCGCTTCGCGGCTGATTTCGCCGATGACGACCGTGTGGGTGTGCCCGACGTCGCCTGGGAGTGGACCACCCGCCGCGTGCTCACGCTCGCAGACGTCTCGGCGATCAAGATCACGGACTTGAAGGCACTGCTTGCGGCGGGAATCGATCCGGTGCAGGTTGCCCCCGTTTTTGCGTCGGTCATGTTCGACCAGATGTTCAAGAACGGCTTCTTCCACGCCGATCCGCACCCCGGCAACATCTTCGTCACTCCGGCTGAGGATTCACCCGCAGGACGCCCGTGGAAGCTGACGTTCATCGACTTCGGCATGATGGGCGAGGTTCCGTCCAGCACCCGCAGCGGCCTGCGGAAGCTCCTGATCGCGGCCGCCTCGCGTGACGGAAAGGGCCTGATAGCCGCGATCAACGACATAGGCGCCCTGGTGCCGTCAACCGACACAACCGAGCTTGAGCGGGCGATGACACAGCTCTTCGCCCGGTTTGGTGGGATGGGCTTCGCCGAGCTTCGCGAGGTGGACCAGAAGGAGTTCCTTGACTTCGCCGTGGAGTTCGGCGACGTCGTCCGCTCGCTGCCCTTCCAGTTGCCCGAGAATTTCCTGCTCATCATCCGGGCGATGTCACTGACCTCGGGCGTGTGCAGCTCGCTGGACGCTCGCTTCAATCTGTGGGATGCGGTCGAGCCCTACGCGGCGCAGCTGCTGCGCGACGAGCGTGGCAACATCGTGCAGGACGTAGCCCAGGAGGCGCTCGATGCAGCGGGACTCGTCTTGCGTCTGCCGAAACGCCTGGACGGGCTTGTCGCCCGCATCGAGGACGGTTCACTGTCCGTGGCCAATCCGCGTCTGGAACGGCAGATGGCGCGCCTTAACCGCGCGGCCCAGCGATCGGCATCGGCTCTCGTATTCGGCGCCTTGCTCATCGCAGGTTCCGTGGTCCGGGCGGACGACTCGACGCTCGGCAGCGTGCTCATGATCGTGTCTGTGGTTCCGTTGCTCCACGGGCTGTGGGTGGGGCGCCGCGGTCGCTGAGTCACGTGGCCAGCGGGGACGGCGCTCAAGGCCCTGCGAGCAGTGACCGGGCCGCGGTTCCCAACGCCTCCGAACCCAGAAGACACTGTGCCCGAGGTGGGACTCGAACCCACACACCTTTCGATACCGCATTTTGAGTGCGGCGCGTCTGCCAATTCCGCCACTCGGGCCAACGGCCACCTGGGTGGCCTCCGCGACTACTGTACCCGGTAGGATCGAGGGCAGAAACATCCGCCTGACTCTCAAGGAGCCCGCGTGTCAGATAAGACCCCCCAGCCCGGCCTGGCCGATGAGAAGACGGACACCTCTGCGCCAACGCGCCGCGTCATCGTGGCCGAGGACGAGACTCTCATCCGTCTCGACATCATCGAGATCCTCCGCGGGGAGGGCTACGACGTCGTCGCCGAGGCCGACAACGGGCAGCGCGCCGTCGAGCTCGCCGAGCAGCTCAAGCCGGACCTCGTGCTGATGGACGTCAAGATGCCCATCATGGACGGCATCACGGCCGCCGAGAAGATCGTCAAGGCGCGCATCGCTCCCGTCGTGCTCCTGACCGCCTTCAGCCAGAAGGAACTCGTCGAGCGCGCCCGCGACGCCGGTGCGATGGCCTACGTCGTCAAGCCGTTCACGCCCAACGACCTCCTCCCCGCCCTCGAGATCGCGCTCTCGCGCCACGAGGAGATCAAGGCCCTCGAGTCCGAGGTCACGGACCTCAAGGAGCAGTTCGCCACGCGCAAGCTCGTTGAGCGCGCCAAGAGCCTCCTCATCACGAAGATGGGCCTCACGGAGCCCGAGGCATTCCGCTGGATCCAGAAGACGTCGATGGACCGCCGGCTGAGCATGCGCGAGGTCTCGGAGACCATCATCAACCAGGTCACCTGAGGTCGGAGTCCGGCGACGACGGCAACATCCGCGTCGTCGGACAACAGGTCCTCGGACAACGGGTCCTCGGACGACGGCGAAGGGCGGCACCCGCTGTGGGTGCCGCCCTTCTTCGTGGTCGGCAGATGCCGGCCAGATGCCGGAGCGCCGATTAGAGCTTCTGGCGCCTGGGCTCGGTGGGCAGCGGCCAAGGACCGATCTGCTCGCGGACCGGGGCTGCCGCACCCTCGAGCATCTGCCCGGCGTCGGCGAGGTCCCCGACCTTGTGGACGCGCAAGGCGTTGGTCGATCCCGCGACCCCAGGCGGCGAGCCGGCGGCGACCACGACGATATCGTTCGGCGTAGCGAGACCGGCGTGGAGGAGGTAGTCGTCGACCTGCGCGATCATCTGATCGGTATGCGCAGCGAAGTCCACCATCCGCGGCTGGATCCCCCAGCAGAGGCTGAGGATGTTCAGCGTCGAGGTCAGCGGGGTGAACGCGAAGATCGGCTTCTGCGGCCGGAGGCGGCTCAGGCGACGCGCCGAGTCACCGGACTGCGTGAACGTGCAGATGTACTTGGCGTCGAGCTGGTCCGCAATCGCGACGGCGGCACGGGTGATCGCACCACCTCGCGTCTTCGGCTGGGACCCGAGCGGCGGTACGCGCTCGAGGCCATGCTCCTCGGTGGACTCGATGATCCGCGCCATCGTCTTCACGGTCTCGATGGGGTAGGCGCCAACGCTCGTCTCGCCCGAGAGCATGACCGCATCCGCGCCGTCGAGCACAGCATTCGCGCAGTCGGAAGCTTCGGCGCGCGTCGGGCGGGGGTTCTCGATCATGGACTCGAGCACCTGGGTCGCCACGATGACCGGCTTGGCCCAGCGGCGTGCAAGCTCGATCGCGCGCTTCTGCACGAGCGGGACCTGCTCGAGCGGAAGCTCCACGCCGAGGTCGCCACGGGCCACCATGATCGCATCGAACGCGTCGATGATCTCGTGGAGCTGGTCCACCGCCTGGGGCTTCTCGATCTTGGCGATCACCGGCACACGGCGACCTTCCTCGTCCATGATCTCGTGCACTCGGTCGACGTCGCTCGCATCCCGCACGAACGAGAGCGCAATGAAATCGACGCCGCGCTTGAGAGCCCAGCGGAGGTCGGCCTCATCTTTCTCGCTCAACGCGGGGACATTCACGGCGACACCGGGCAGGTTGATGCCCTTGTTATTGGACACCGTGCCGGCCACCGTGACCTCGGTGACGACCTTCACGTCGTCAACCGCGGTCGCGAGCAGCGCGACCTTTCCATCGTCGATGAGAAGGGTGTCTCCCACCCTGACGTCCTCGGTGAGGCTCTTCAGTGTCGTCGAGCAGATGTCCTTGGTGCCCGGAACGTCATCGGTCGTGATGGTGAAGACATCGCCGACGGCAAGCAGGTGCGGGCCGTCGACAAACCGGCCGAGGCGAATCTTGGGGCCCTGGAGGTCGGCCATGATGCCCACGGCTTTGCCGAGCTCGGCGGCCGCCTTGCGGACGTTCTCGTAGGTGCCGTCATGCACCGAGTAGTCGCCGTGGCTCATGTTCATGCGGGCCACATCCACCCCCGCCTCGATGACAGCGACGGTGTTCTCGTAGCTGGAGATGGCCGGACCGAACGTGGCCACGATCTTCGCGCGTCTCATATACCTACCCTAGGTCTGAAGTTGTCGACAGCGGTTTCTGGTGAGGTGAACAGTTGGGGCCCTGATCAGAGGACCGTGATAGCCCGGTCCGACGGCGCGACCGGCGCCGGCAGTGTCGTTGAGCCCATGAGGTGCCGGTCCACCGCCGCAGCGGCCGCACGGCCTTCGGCAATGGCCCAGACAATGAGCGACTGGCCACGACCGGCGTCGCCCGCCACGAAGATCCCGGGAATCTCCGTCATGTAGTCGCCGTCCCGGGCCACGTTGCCGCGCTCATCGAAGCTGGCCTTGACCTGATCCGAGATGCCGGCGGGCTCGGCGCCTGTGAAGCCGAGGGCGAGGAAGACGAGATCGGCAGGGATGATCTGCTCCGTCCCTGCCTTGGGAACACGCTTGCCGTCGACGAACTCGGTCTCGGCGACCTTGAGCCCTGCGAGCTTGCCGTTCTCCCCCACGAACTCCACGGTCGAGGCGAGGTACGTGCGCACCCCGCCCTCCTCGTGGGCGGTCGCGACCTCGAAGAGATTCGGGAACATCGGCCAGGGCTGGTGGGCCGGGCGCTCGGTGGGCGGCTGCTTGCCGATCGCGAGCGTCGTCACCGAGGCAGCCTGCTGGCGGTGCGCGGTGCCGATGCAGTCGGCTCCCGTGTCGCCGCCGCCGAGGATCACCACGTGCTTGCCGCGCGCGTCGATCTGGTCCGTCACGGTGTCCCCCGCGGACGCGTGGTTGGACTGCACGAGGTAGTCCATCGCGTAGTGGACGCCGCCGAGGTGGCGACCGGGGATCGGAAGGTCACGCGGCACGGTTGCCCCGGTCGCGATGACGACAGCGTCGTAGCGCCGCCGCAGCTGATCCCAGCTGACGTCCTTGCCGACGCCGACTCCGGTGCGGAAGCGCGTGCCCTCGGCCTGCATCTGGGCCACGCGCCGGTCGATGACGTCCTTCTCCATCTTGAAGTCGGGGATGCCATAGCGGAGGAGGCCGCCGATGCGGTCGTCCCGCTCGTAGACGGCGACGGTGTGGCCGATGCGGGTGAGCTGCTGCGCCGCCGCGAGTCCCGCGGGCCCCGAGCCGACCACCGCGACCGTCTTGCCCGTGAGGCGGGCCGGCGGGAGCGGCTCCACCCATCCCTCGTCGAACGCCTGCTCAGCGATCGAAACCTCGATCTGCTTGATCGTCACGGCCGGCTGGTTGATGCCGAGCACACAGGCGCTCTCGCACGGGGCCGGGCACAGGCGACCGGTGAACTCCGGGAAGTTGTTGGTCGCGTGCAGGCGCTCGGAGGCGTCCTGGCCCTTGCCGCGACGCGTCAGATCGTTCCACTCGGGGATGAGGTTGCCGAGCGGGCACCCGTGGTGGCAGAACGGCACGCCGCAGTCCATGCAGCGCGCGGCCTGCCGGGCGAGGATGGTGCCCTCCTGCCTGGCCTCGTAGACCTCCTTCCAGTCCATGATGCGGACGGGAACGGGGCGCCGCGGCTGCGTCTCACGCTGCCGGACTTTCAGAAATCCGCGTGGGTCAGCCACCGGTCACCTCCAGGATGCGAGACCAAACTTCCTCCCCGTCCGGGTCGAGGCCCTCCTCGAGGGCGCCCAGACGGGTCTGCAGCACAGCTGCATAGTCACGCGGGAGGACCTTGGTGATCCTGGCCGCGGTGTCATCGAAGTTGTCGAGGAGCCGCTGCGCGTGCGCGGAGTCGGTTTCCTCGACATGCTTCACGAGAAGGTTGCGCACAATGTCGCGGTCCTCGTCGTCGAGCTCAATGAGCTGCAGTTCGCCCGAGTCGAGCGCCTGCTTGTTGACGCGTCCCGGCTTGAGATCGAGCACGAAGGCCGTGCCCCCGGACATGCCTGCGCCGAAGTTGCGGCCCGTGCGTCCGAGGATGAGGGCCTGTCCGCCGGTCATGTACTCGCAGCCGTGGTCGCCGATTCCCTCCACGACGGCCGTCGCACCCGAGTTGCGGACCAGGAACCGCTCGCCGACCTGTCCCCGCAGGAACAGCTCGCCGCCCGTGGCACCGTACCCGATCACATTGCCGGCGATGACGTTGTGCTCGGCGGGGAACACATTGGTGCGGTCCGGCCGGACGATGATCCGCCCGCCCGAGAGGCCCTTGCCGACGTAGTCGTTCGAGTCGCCGAAGAGGCGCAGCGTGATGCCGGCCGGCAGGAACGCCCCGAGGGACTGGCCCGCGGTGCCGGTGAGCGTCACGTCGATCGTGTCGGTTCCGAGGGTCTCGATGCCGAACTTCTTCGTGACGTTGTAGCCGAGCATCGTTCCGACCGAGCGGTCGGTGTTGACGACCGGGAGGCTGATCTTCACCGGGGTGCGCTCGGCCAGCGCGTCCGAGGCGAGCTCGATGAGCTGCACGTCGAAGTGCTTCTCGAGCTCGTGGTTCTGGCCGGTCATGTTCCGCAGCGGCGCATCCTCGTCGAAGTCGAGGCCTGCGAGGATCGGCGACAGGTCGAGGCCCTCGGCCTTCCAGTGGTCGATCGCCGCGCGCGTCTCGAGGACTTCGGTATGGCCGATCGCCTCTTCGATCGAGCGGAACCCCAGCTGGGCGAGGAGCTCACGGATCTCCTCGGCGATGAACTCGAAGAAGTTCACCACGAACTCGGGCTTGCCCGTGAAGCGCGCGCGCAGCTCGGGGTTCTGGGTCGCGACGCCGACCGGGCAGGTGTCCAGGTGGCACACGCGCATCATGATGCAGCCCGAGACCACGAGTGCGGTCGTGGCGAACCCAAACTCCTCGGCCCCGAGCAGGGCCGCGATGACAACGTCTCGTCCCGTCTTGAGCTGGCCGTCGACCTGGACGACAACGCGGTTCCGAAGGCCGTTGAGCATGAGGGTCTGCTGCGTCTCGGCGAGGCCGAGCTCCCAGGGGACTCCAGCGTGCTTGAGCGAGTTCAGCGGCGAGGCGCCCGTTCCGCCGTCGTGCCCCGAAACGAGCACGACGTCGGCCTTCGCCTTCGTCACGCCTGCGGCAACCGTGCCGATGCCCACCTCGGAGACGAGCTTGACGTGCACGCGTGCGCTCGGGTTGGCGCGCTTGCAGTCGTAGATGAGCTGCGCGAGGTCCTCGATCGAGTAGATATCGTGGTGCGGCGGCGGCGAGATGAGGGCGACACCCGGCGTCGAGTGACGCGTCCGGGCCACCCACGGGTAGACCTTCTGGGCCATGAGCTGTCCGCCCTCGCCCGGCTTGGCACCCTGCGCCATCTTGATCTGGATGTCCGTGGCGTTCGTCAGGTAGAGGCTCGTGACGCCGAAACGGCCCGAGGCGACCTGCTTGACCGCCGATCGGCGCGACGGGTCGAGGAGGCGGTCGACGTCCTCGCCGCCCTCACCCGTGTTCGACTTGGCCCCGAGCCTGTTCATCGCGATGGCGAGCGTCTCGTGGGCTTCCTTCGAGATCGACCCATAGCTCATCGCACCCGTCGAGAAGCGCTTGACGATGCTCGCGACGGGCTCGACGGCGTCGATCGGGAGGGCAGGACGCACGCCATCCTTGAACTTCAGCAGACCCCGGAGCGTCATGAGGTTCTTCGACTGGTCGTCGATTCCCTGCGTGTACGACTTGAAGACGTCGTACCGGCGTTCGCGGGTGGAGTGCTGGAGGCGGAACACTGTCTCAGGGTTGAACAGGTGCGGCTCGCCGTCGCGGCGCCACTGGTACTCCCCGCCGTTCAGGAGCGGTCGGTGAGGCTGCTCGATGCCCGTGGACGGGTAGGCCATCTCGTGCCGTGCCGCAACCTCGGCAGCGATGACGTCGAGGCCGATGCCGCCGAGCTGGCTGCGGGTTCCGGCGAAGAACTCGTCCACGAGGTCCTGGGACAGGCCCAGCGCCTCGAACGTCTGCGCGCCGCAGTAGGACGCGACCGTGGAGATGCCCATCTTGGACATGATCTTCAGGACGCCCTTGCCGAGGCCCTTGATGAGGTTGTAGACGCCGTCCTCGGGACGCACGCCGGGGAGCTCTCCGGAACGGATGAGCTCCTCGACGCTCTCCATGGCGAGGTACGGGTTGACGGCCGAGGCTCCGTAGCCGAGCAGGACGGCGACGTGGTGCACCTCGCGCACGTCGCCCGCCTCGACCACGAGCGCGGTCTTCGTGCGGTTCGCGCTGCGGAGGAGGTGGTGGTGGACCGCAGAGAGCAGCAGGAGCGAGGGGATCGGCGCCCACTGGGCGTTCGAGTCGCGGTCGGACAGCACGATGTACTGGACGCCGCGGTTGATCGCGCCCGAGACCTGCTCGCAGATCTCGGTGAGGCGCGCGCGCAGAGCGGCCTCTCCGCCTTCAGGACGGTAGAGCCCGCGGATCTTGACGGAGATGCGGTCGCCCGCGTTCCCACTGTGCTCCGCCGTGGCTGGCGCCTCCATGTTGGCGATTTTCGCGAGCTGGTCGTTGTTGATGACCGGGAAGGGCAGGATGACCTGCCTCTCCTTGACCCGCTCGGTGTTCAGGAGGTTGCCGTTCGGGCCGATCGCGCCGTTGAGGCTCGTCACGAGTTCCTCACGGATCGCGTCGAGCGGCGGGTTCGTCACCTGGGCGAAGGACTGCACGAAGTAGTCGAACAGGAGGCGGGGGCGCTTGGACAGCACTGCGACCGGAGTGTCGGTGCCCATGGCGCCGAGGGGCTCGGCCCCCGTGCGTGCCATCGGGCCGACGAGGATGCGCAGCTCCTCCTGCGTGTACCCGAAGGTCCGCTGGCGGACGTTGACCGACTGAGGGGTGTGCACCACGTGCTCGCGCTCGGGGAGCTCGTCGAGGCGGATCACGTTGTCCGTGAGCCACTCGGCCCACGGGTTCGTGCCCGCGATCTCGGCCTTGACCTCCTCGTCGTCGACGATTCGGCCGGCCTCGGTGTCGACGACGAACATCTTGCCCGGCGAGACGCGGCCCTTCTTGACCACGTTGGCGGGCTCGACGTCGACGACGCCAACCTCCGAGGCGAACACCACGAGGCCGTCTTCGGTGACCCAGTAGCGGCAGGGGCGCAGCCCGTTGCGGTCAAGGGTTGCGCCGACAAGGGTGCCGTCGGTGAAGGACACGGCCGCGGGGCCGTCCCACGGCTCCATGAGGAGCGAGTGGTACTCGTAGAACGCCCGGCGGGCGGGATCCATCGAGACGTGGTTCTCCCACGCCTCGGGGATCATCATCATGATCGAATGGGTGATCGGACGACCCGAGAGCCACAGCAGCTCGGCAACCTCGTCGAACGAGGCCGAATCGGATGCTCCCGGGGTGCAGATCGGGAAGAGCTCCTCGGGAGCGTCGCCCAGGAGAGGGCTCTTGAGCTGGGACTGGCGCGCACGCATCCAGTTGCGGTTGCCCTTGACCGTGTTGATCTCGCCGTTGTGCGCAATCGTGCGGAACGGCTGGGCGAGCGGCCACGAGGGGAACGTGTTCGTCGAGAAGCGGGAGTGGACGATCGCGAGCTTGGTCGCGAAGCGGGCGTCCGAGAGGTCCGGGTAGAAGGGCTCGAGCTGGGCGGTCGTCAGCATGCCCTTGTACACGATGGTGCGCGCGGACAGCGACGGGAAGTACACGCCGTGCTTGTTCTGAGCGCGCTTCCGGATACGCCAGGCGCGGCGATCGAGGTCATTGCGGTCCAGCTCCTCGCCCGAGGCCGAGGCGAAGAACGGCTGTTCGAAGCGGGGCATGCACGCGCGCGCCATCGCCCCGACGAGCTCGGCGACAACAGGAACCTTGCGCCAGCCCAGAACGGTGAGGCCCTCGGCCTCGGCGAGCGACTCGATGCCTGCGCGGGCGGTTGCCACTTCGCGGTCCTCGGTAGGCAGAAACGCGATGCCGACGGCATACTGGCCCGCAGCGGGCAGTTCGAAGTCGACGACCTCACGGTAGAAGCCGTCAGGGATCTGCGTGAGGAGGCCCGCGCCGTCGCCCGTGCCCTCGTCGGCGCCGACGGCGCCACGGTGCTCAAGGGCGCGCAGCGCGTGCAGTGCCGCATCGACAATGTCATGCCCGGCCTCGCCGCGCAGTGTTGCGACGATCGCAAGGCCGCACGCGTCCTTCTCGGCGTCGGCGTTGTACAGGCCTTGAGAGGAAGGCAGAGCGGAGAAGCGTTCAAAGGGCGAGAGCACCCTCTCGGACACAGTCTCGGCGGCGCCTTGGGTGTGGTGAGTCATGACGTAACGTCCTTCCTCCTGGTCGATGGTGCGACAGGGGACAACGTTGGCCCCGCAATGCTGGCCACAACAGGGCACAGCAAGGCGCTGATTACTGGAAATTGTATGGCCGTCCCGTGCTGGGCTGAATGGCCCGCCGGACTTGCGACTATACGATCGTGCCCATCCCTTGGTTGGCGCGGGAGGGCATTCTGGTCCACATCGTTGTGGTGCGAGCCGCCTGGGCGGTGGCCCGGGCAAGGAGCGGCCGCGGCTCCCCCTGCCGTGCGGCCGTTCGGCGGTCTCAGCACTCCGGTGCGGCCTTTGATGCGGGCCGCGGAGTGTGATCGCCGTCTCGACTGGGGCAAGATTACCACGCCGCCACATGGCGAGACTTAGGCGTCCGAATACCGGACGTCATGTGACTCCTGGCGGAGCCATGTGTGAAGAAAAGGTCAGTCAGCCCGGCCGTGATGTGACGGGTCCTTCGCGGGCTTCGGCGCATCCGTCAGGGGCTTCGGCGCATCCGTCGAGGTACTCGAAGCGTCCGCCTCAACCCCCTCGTCCGCCTCAGCGCCGCCCTCCGCCTCAGCGCCGCCCTCCGGAGCGGTGCCGTCTGCAGACTGGTCGCCCCCGCTCACGTCGACCTCGTTGGCAGGGCCGCGGCCCGGCAGCCAGACGATATCGCTCTCTCGGCTGCGTCGCAGCGTGAGAGCGACCAGGACGACGAGCGCGCCGACGAACACGAGGATGGACGTCCACACATTCAGGCGTGCGGTCACCCCCGCGATCGTGATCATCTGGGCATCATCGATACGCAGGGCTTCGATCCACACGCGCCCCAACGTGTAGTACACGGCGTACAGCCAGAACAGGCGTCCCCCGCGGAATCGGAATCGGCGGTCGAGGAGGAGCAGGATGATGACGCCGACAGCGTTCCACACCATCTCATAGAGGAACGTCGGGTGGAAGAGAGTACCGGGCGCATACCCAGCGGGGAAGTTCGGGCTCCCGGGGTCGACCTCAAGTCCCCACGGCAGGGTCGTGGGGCCGCCGAAGAGCTCTTGGTTGAAGTAGTTGCCCCAACGGCCGATGGCCTGGGCCAGAAGCAGTCCCGGGGCCGCGGCGTCCATGAAGGCCGTGAGGCGGACTCCCGCGCGGCGGCAGCCGATCCATGCGCCCGCGGCTCCGAGCACGACGGCGCCCCAGATGCCGAGGCCGCCTTCCCAAATGCGGGGGATCGCACTCAGATCGCCCGTCCCGTTGTAGCCCGGGCCGAAGTACCGGTCCGGCGAGGTGAACACGTGGTAGAGCCGGCCGCCGATGATTCCGGCGGGAATCGCCCAGATGGCGATGTCCCAGATCGCGTCGGTGTTGCCGCCGCGGGCCTTCCAGCGCCGCGCCGTGAGCCACAGCGCCACGACGATGCCCGCGAGGATGCAGAGCGCGTAGGCATGGATCCGCAGAGTGCCCCAAGGCAACGGGATGTCGAAGCCGGACCAGACGGGGCTCGGGATCGCCATCGTCGCCGACACACCGGCCACGAACGTCAGAGCCATGGTGCTCAGGCCCCGGCCGCCGTCGTGCGCTTGAGGCCGGAGCTGAGTTCCGCGGCCAACCGGCCGACAGCCTCGGGACCCCCCTCACGCAGGGCGCTCACGATGGCCGTTCCGACGATGACGCCGTCGGCGTAGGACCCGATCTCGCGAACATGTTCTGAGGTCGATACGCCGAGCCCCACGCACACCCGGGGGGCGCCTGCGGCACGGGCCGCCTCGACCACGTGGCGCGCCGCGGAGTCCACCGCGGTGCGGGCACCCGTGACCCCCATGAGGGACACGGCGTACGTGAAGCCGCGCGTCGCGGCGACGGTCATTGCCACGCGCTCGGGGGAAGAGGAAGGCGCGACCAGGAACACCCGGTCAAGGCCGTACTTGTCCGACGCCTCGAACCACTCGGCCGCCTCGTCCGGGACCAGGTCCGGGGTGATGAGGCCGGAGCCGCCCGCCTCGACGAGCCGCCGCGAGAACTCGTCGACGCCCATCCGCATGACGGGGTTCCAGTACGTCATGACGAGCACGGCGGTTCCGAGGTCGGCCGTGGCATCCGTGACGGCCTTGACGACGTCGAAGACGCTCGCGACGCGGAAGCCCTTCGCGAGGGCCTCGGTCGTCGCTGCCTGGATGACGCTCCCGTCCATCACCGGATCAGAGTAGGGAATACCGATCTCGATGATGTCCACGCCGTTGCGGGCGAGTGCGATCGCGGCGTCGATGCTCTCCTGGACGCTCGGATAGCCCGCAGGGAGATACCCCACGAGGGCTGCGCGGGCCTCGCCCCTGGCCTTCTCGATGGCGTCGGCGACCTTGCTCACGCGATTCCCTCCTGCCACTCGTCCTGAGCTGCTTCGTTCTGGGCCTCGCCAAGCCGGGAGGAACCCTTGTGACGCCGCGTCGACAGGGTCGTGCCCTTGACCTGTCCGTTCTCATCGAGCAGGCCGAACCACTCGGCGGCTGTCTGGACATCCTTGTCGCCACGGCCCGAGAGGTTGACGATCACGATCCGCTCGTGCGGGTCACCGCCCTCAGCCGCGAGCCGCTCGCCGACCTTGACGGCGCCGGCGAGGGCGTGCGCGGACTCGATCGCCGGGATGATGCCCTCCGTGTGGCACAGGAGGCTGAACGCGTCCATGGCCTCGGTGTCCGTGATGGGCTCGTACGTGACACGGCCGATGTCGTGCAGGTAGGAATGCTCCGGCCCAACGCCCGGGTAGTCGAGGCCGGCGGAGATCGAGTGGGACTCGACCGTCTGTCCGTCCTCGTCCTGCATGAGGTAGGAGCGCGCCCCGTGCAGCACGCCGGGGCGCCCCAGGGTGATGGTCGCCGCGTGGCGGGCGGTCTCGACGCCTTCGCCACCCGCCTCGAATCCGTAGATCTTGACCGACGGATCATCCAGGAACCCATGGAAGATCCCAATGGCATTGGACCCACCGCCGATGCACGCGCACACAGCGTCGGGCAGGCGTCCGGTCTGGGCGAGGATCTGCTCGCGTGCCTCCTCGCCGATCACCTCGTGGAAGAAGCGCACCATGGCGGGGAAGGGGTGGGCCCCGGCCGCAGTGCCGAGGACGTAATGGGTGGTCTCGACGTTCGCGACCCAGTCGCGGAGGGCGTCGTTGATGGCGTCCTTGAGGGTCTGGGATCCGTTCGTGACAGGCACGACGGTAGCGCCGAGCAGTTGCATACGGGCCACATTGAGGGCCTGCCGGCGGCAGTCCTCGGCTCCCATGTACACGATGCACTCCATGCCGAACAGGGCCGCGGCGGTCGCGGTCGCAACGCCGTGCTGGCCGGCCCCGGTCTCCGCGATGAGCCTTGACTTGCCCATCCGGCGGGCCAGGAGCGCCTGCCCGATGACGTTGTTGATCTTGTGCGAGCCCGTGTGGTTCAGGTCTTCACGCTTGAGGAAGACGCGGACGCCACCGGCATGCTGCGAGAAGCGCTTGGCCTCTGTCAGGAGCGACGGCCGGCCTGCGTAGGAGCGGTTCAGCTCCGCAATCTCGGCCAGGAACTCGGGATCGACCTTGGCCTTCTCAAAGGTGTCCTCGAGCTCGTCGAGCGCCGCGATCAGCGATTCCGGCATCCATCGGCCGCCGTAGGCACCGAAGTAGGGCCCTGGTGCGTGTCGCAGGTGCCCCGAGAGGAAGGCCGCCGTGGCGGATGCCTCGGCGGTAGCCTGAGCCGCATCCCCGGCTGCGTGGCTTCCGGTCGAGGCATCCCCGGTTGTGGGGTCGCCGCCCGATGTCTCCCCGGCGCCCGGGGTGCCTGCTGGCGTGTTCTCGTCCACCAGTCCTACCTTCCTTGCGGCGCCTGCTGGGCCGACGCCGTGTGCTCTAGTGCGCTGTCGTCTGCTGCGCTGCGATGCGTGCGGCGATCGCTGCCGCACCTGCTCTCTTGAATTCCTGAACTCTGGCCACCGGGTCGCCGTGGGTCACGAGTGCCTCACCGACGAGGACGGCACCTGCGCCGAGCCCCGCATAGTACGCGATGTCTTCAGGCCCGCGCACACCGGACTCGGCGACGGCAACGGCGCCTTCCGGGAGCCGGCCCGCGAGACGGGCGAAGACCGCGCGGTCGACGTCGAGCGTCTTGAGGTTGCGCACGTTGACGCCCACGATCCGGGCGCCGACGGCTGCAGCCCGATCAATCTCCTCCTCAGTGTGGGTCTCGACGAGCGCGTTCATGCCCAGTGAATGGGTGAGATCGAGGAGCCCGCGCAACCGCGCGTCGTCGAGCGCGGCGACGATGAGGAGAACAAGGTCGGCGCCGTGTGCACGGGCCTCGTGCACCTGGTACTCCTCGACCGTGAAGTCCTTGCGGAGCACCGGTATGCCGACGGCGGCCCGCACCGCATCGAGGTCGGCGAGAGTACCGTTGAAGCGCCGCTGCTCGGTGAGCACACTGATCACCGACGCGCCGCCCTGCTCGTACTGGGCCGCGAGTGACGCCGGATCCGCGATCTCGGCAAGTGCGCCCTTCGAGGGACTTTTGCGCTTGACCTCCGCGATGATCCGCAGGTCTCCGGCTGGGCTGCCGCCGCCGAGCGCGGCCCAGGCGTCGAGCGCAGCAGGACGCGCGGCGGCGGCCGCCTCGACCTCCGACGCCGGTACCGCAAGGACCCGCTCTGCGAGGTCCTCGCGGACACCGACGATGATGTCGTCGAGGACCGTAGGCATCAGTGCTGGTTCTTGAGCTTGCTGCCGCCGACTCCGTAGCCTGCCCGGCGCATCGCCCAGCCGACGACGAGGCCGATCGCGATCACGACGATGCCTGCCCAGAAGACGGGGGTGTTCGCGATCGCGAAGGCGATGCAGGAGACGATCGAGCCGAGCATCATGATGAAGACACACGTCCAGGCGGCGGGGCTGTTCCCGTGCCCGAGGTCTTCACCGTGCATGACCTCGTTGGTCCCGGCCTGCGAACTGCGCGTGTTGCTCATCTCTACTCCTGACGTTGCGTGTCTAGTGTCATTCTGCCATCTTCGGGCAAGGGTGAAGGCCACCCCGGGCGGGTCAGTCGGTGGGGTCCTCGCCGCGGGAAAGCTGGTCCCAGCCGTCGATTCCGTCGACCGCTCCGGCACCGCGCTCCGGGCCCCCCGCCTGACTGCCGGTGCCTGCCGGAGCCCCTGCCGACGGTGCGTGCCCCGACACGCCCGGCCGGGCGGCGTCGTACTTGGTCCGCAGTGACCAGAAGCGCGAGGCGACGATCAGGAGCACGCCGGACGCAGCGAGGAGCGCCCCCGCGACAGCGGCGAGCATCGGATACGGGGTGAGGGTGACGGAAGCCGATGCTCCCGCAAGGCCCGTCGTCTGGGCGATCGCCCCCTCGGCCGAGCCACGCGGATCCGCGAGGACTGACGCGCAGGCCGCCGCGACACCCATCCCGGCAAGCACGACGACGACCGCCGCCACCGCACGCCCGACCCGTCCGGCGACTGCCGCGGCGAGCGTCCCGGCCAGGCCCACAAGGGCGAGGGCAGAGACCGACGTCGCGGCCTTGCTGCCCTGGACGGTCAGATGTGCGGTGCGGACCGCAGATCCTTGGACCTCGGCATCCAGCCAGGTCTGGGTCGTCGCGCCGAAGGCGAGCAGTGCGAAGGCAACCGCGACGATCACCACGATCGATTTGCGGGCCCACCGGGGCACCCCACGACGCGTTGCGTCCGGTCCACGGCCTGGGGCGTCAGCCACGTGCGACCCCGGTCTTCCCGGCAGCTGCGTCGGGGCCGCCTTCTGACCCGGAATCAACGCGGGCACCGGCGATGGTCTCGGCCGGGCGGAGCGCCGAGGCCGTGTGGACGGCGCGCAGCGGGGCGGCCGCCTTGTTGACCGACTCCTGAGCCTCGGCCGCCGGGTCAGAGTCGGCTACTATGCCCCCGCCGGACTGAACGTAGGCCCGACCCTCGCGCAGGAGGGCGGTCCGGATCGCGATGGCCATGTCCAAGTCGCCCGCGAAATCGAAGTACCCGACCACGCCGCCGTAGACACCGCGGCGCACGGGCTCGACCTCGTCGAGGAGTCGCAGTGCGCGGGGCTTGGGCGCCCCCGAGAGGGTGCCGGCGGGGAACGTCGCGGCCAGGACGTCGTAGGCCGTCGCGTCGGGGCGCAGCTTGCCGTCAACGGTGGAGACGAGGTGCATGATGTGGCTGAACCGCTCCACCTCCATGAACTCGCTCACCTCGACGGTGCCGGGCCGGCATACCTTGGAGAGGTCATTGCGCGCCAGATCGACGAGCATGAGGTGCTCGGCGCGCTCCTTCTCGTCCGCGAGGAGCTCATCGGAGAAGGCCTTGTCCGCCTCGACCGTGGCTCCGCGCGGCCGGGAGCCGGCGATGGGGTGGGTCACGACCTGCTCCCCTGTCACCGTCACGAGCGCCTCGGGCGACGACCCGACGATCGAGTACTCCCGTCCCTCTGGATCCTCGAGCGTCAGCAGGTACATATACGGGCTCGGATTCATCTTCCGCAGGACGCGGTACACATCCAACGGCGCGGCGTCATACTCGAGCTCGAAGCGGCGCGAGATGACCACCTGGAACACCTCGCCGTCGTAGATAGCCTGCTTGCCGCGGGCGATCGCGTCCAGATAGCCCTGCTCCGCCCACTGGTGGATGACCTTGTCCTGATAGTCCCCCACGGGGCTCAGGACGCTCAGGGCAGCGGGGGCCGGGCGGAGCAGGGCCGCGAGCATGTGCTGGAGCCTGGCCACGGCGTCGCGCCAGGCCTCGTCGACGCGCTCATCGCTGTTGTCGAAGTTGATCGCGTTGGCCACGAGGGTCACCGTGCCGTCGACGTTGTCGTGGACCGCAAGGTCCGTGACGAGGTTCATGGCGAGCTCAGGGAGGTCCAGATCGTCCTCCGGCGGGGTGAGGAGCTTCTCCCAGCGGCGCACAGCCTCCCAGCCGACGAACCCGACCATGCCGGAGGTCAGCGGCGGCAGCCCATCGAAGCGCTCGGTGCGCAGCGCCGCGACGGTGTCCCGGAGGGCCTCGAGCGGGTTCCCCGCGGTAGGAACGCCGACAGGGGGCTCGCCGATCCAGTGTGCCTCTCCGCGGCGGCTCGTGAGGGTAGCGCGGGATGCGGCGCCGATGAACGAGTAGCGAGACCACGAGCCGCCGACGGCCGCGGACTCGAACAGGAACGTCCCGGGCCTGCCGTCCGCGAGCTTGCGGTACAGGCCGATGGGGGTCTCGGCGTCCGCGAGCACCCGCACATGGACGGGGACAACTCGACGGTGGGCGGCAACGTCGCGGAATTCCTCGAGCGTCGGGCTGATGACTCCAAGGTCGTTCATGGGGTGCGGTACCGCTTTCGGGCTCTGCGCCTGTTCAGCGCTTCAGGAAGGAAGGTCTGGGTTCAGGCCGCGGGGTCAGCGGCGGCGTGGCCGACGACGGCGTCGAGACGCCTCCCATCGAAGCACGTCCGCGTCCCCGTGTGGCAGGCCGCGCCGATCTGGTCGACCCGCACGAGGAGGGCATCGCCGTCGCAGTCGAGATCGACCGACTTGACCCATTGGACGTGCCCCGAGGTGTCGCCCTTGCGCCAGTACTCCCGCCGGGACCGGGACCAGAACGTCACGCGCCCGGAGGTCAGGGTGCGGTGGAGGGCCTCGTCATCCATCCAGCCGACCATGAGGACCTCGTTCGTGTCGTGCTGCTGCACGACGGCGGCGACAAGGCCGGCGTCGTCCCTCTTGAGGCGCGCTGCGAGGCCGGCGGGCAAGGAACTGGCCTGCCCTTCTGCGGCCGTTGTGGCGGGTGGCGTGATCTGCTCAGACATCCCCCCAAGTCTAGTCCGCTGGCGGGGCGGCTCCGGTCCTCGCGCCGTGCCGCCCGGCGTCCCGCGGCGTCCCCCTCAGGGACGCAAGGTCACCGCGCGCTCCGGCGCGTGCTGTTCACACGCGCGCGTGCTAGGTTCGCCAGTGATGCACTTCGTAGACCCGTCGCGTGAAGTCCTGGCCGAGACGCTCCTCGCGGCCGGCCCCGATGCGCCCACCCTCTGCGAGGGGTGGAGGGCCAGGCATCTGGCCGCCCACCTCTTCCTGCGCGAGCACAGCCCCAGAGTCGGCCTTGGCCTGCTCATCAAGTCGCGGGCGGGCACGTCGGATCGCGCAACGGAGAGGCTCGCGGCCGAGCACGCCACTGCCGAGCGGTTCTCCGAACTCGTCGAATCGTTCCGTGCCGGGCCGCCGGCCTACTCGCCGCTGAAGCTCGCGGCCCTCGACGAGGCGGCCAACCTGGCCGAGTTCTTCGTCCACACGGAGGATGTGCGGCGCGCGGGCGACCGATGGGCGCCTCGAGCGCTTGACACCGCGTATGCCGACGCACTGTGGGACGAGGTGGTCCGGCGGGCGGCGTTCCTCTACCGCGGAGTGGATCTCGGCATCGTGCTCGTGAGCACCGCGGGCCCGCGGCACGTGGCCAAACGGTCGTCTGTCTCCGTCGCAATCGTCGGGGACCCGGGCGAACTGCTCCTGCATGCCTACGGCCGGACCGCGCAGTCGCTCGTGACATTCGAGGGCCAGCCCGACGCCGTCGCCCTCCTGGCAAGCGCCGACATCGGCCACTGATCCCGGTCCTCGGACCACTGGCGCCGGTGAGGGGCGAGCCGCCCGCGTGCGCGGTGGCAGGATGGAGTCATGACTGACTTCGAGCTCCGTTGGGACACCGTCGCTCCACTGTTTGCTGCCCTCGGCGAGGACCCCCACGGGTATTCGCTGCATGACGGCTCCGGCAGCGCGGACGCGACTGTCCTGGCCATCCCGACCGGAGACATTCCACAGCCGCCCAAGCTGCCGGAGGGCGGAGGCCTCGCCGAGGCGCCCCTGGGTGACTACGACGCCGTCGAGCTCACCATCTGGGGCCGCCCGGCCGCGAAGGGCCTCGTGTCGTTCGGCGACGGAGTCGCAGCGATCGGTGGTTTCGAGTTCACCGCCGACGACGCCGATGGGCGCCTCGGGGCGGCCGTCGTCTCGGCGCTGGCCGAGGAAGCATTCCTCGAGGGCGCGGAGTGGCTCGTGACGATTGTCGACGGCGATCCCGCCAGCATCCCCGCCTACCTCGAACAGGGCTGGGCCGAGGCGGCGAAGGTCAGGGCACGATAGCTGCGTCGCGCCAGCCGCCGCACCGGCTGGCGCGAGACGCCGTACCTGCCTGCCGTGGTGGCGGAACCAGCGTCAGCGGACGGCGTAGCCAGCCTCACGGATCGCGGCCTTGACCTGGCCGATCATGTCCGCGGGGCCGAAATGGAACATCGACGCGGCGAGAACGGCATCCGCCCCGGCCTCGATCGCCGGCGGGAAGTGCCCGGGCTCACCGGCACCGCCCGAAGCGATGATCGGGACCCTGACGGCCGCGCGGATCAGGCGGATCAGCTCGAGGTCGAACCCCTCCTTCGTGCCGTCCGCGTCGATCGAGTTGAGCAGGATCTCCCCCACGCCCCGATCTGCGGCCTCCTTGGCCCACGCCACGGCATCGATCCCCGTGCCCTTGCGGCCGCCGTGGGTCGTGACCTCGAAGCCCGACGGCGTCATCGTCTCGCCCTGGACCCGGCGCGCATCGACCGAGAGCACGAGCACCTGCGATCCGAAATGGCGGGTGATCTCATCGATCACGCCGGGCCGCGCAATGGCCGCCGTGTTGATCGACGCCTTGTCCGCGCCCTCACGGAGGAGGCGGTCGACGTCGTCCACTCCCCTCACGCCACCGCCGACGGTGAGCGGGATGAAGACTTCCTCGGCGGTGCGGCGCACGACGTCGAACGTGGTCTGCCGGTCTGACGAGGACGCGGTGACGTCGAGGAACGTCAGCTCGTCGGCGCCAGCGTTGTCGTAGCGGTGGGCAAGCTCGACTGGATCACCGGCGTCACGGAGGTTCAGGAAGTTCACGCCCTTGACGACGCGGCCGGCGTCGACGTCGAGGCACGGAATGACGCGGATGGCGACGGACATGCGTGTACCTCCCCTAGATGCGGCAGGCGTGGATGCTGCTGACGAGAATGGCGCGGGCGCCGAGGTCGTACAGCTCGTCCATGATCCGATTGGTCTCGCGCTTGGGGACCATAGAGCGCACGGCAACCCACTCCGAGTCGCGCAGCGGGGAGACAGTCGGGGACTCGAGGCCCGGCGTGAGCGCTGCGGCCTGCTCGACGAGGTCCTTGCGGACGTCATAGTCCATGAGGACGTACTGACGCGCCACGAGGACACCCTGGAGGCGGCGGATGAGCACCTCGATCGCCGGCAGCGTGTGGCCAGTGCGGCCGATCAGGACGGCCTCGGACTGGAGCAGCGGCTCCCCGAACACCTCCATGCCCGCGGCCTTGAGCGTGCTGCCGGTCTCGACGACGTCGGCAATCGCGTCGGCGACGCCGAGCCGCACCGAGGATTCGACGGCGCCGTCGAGCCGGACGACGCGCGACGCCTCGATCCCGCGCTCACCGAGGTAGCGGCGAACGAGTCCGTCGTAGCTCGTCGCGATGCGCTTGCCCTCGAGGTCCGCGAGGGTGGAGAACGCCCCGACGGGGGCTGCGAAGCGGAACGTCGAGGCCGCGAAGCCTAGACCGAGGAGTTCCTCGGCCTCGACCTCCGAGTCGAGGAGGAGGTCACGGCCCGTGATGCCCACATCAAGGGTTCCACGGCCCACGTAGACCGCGATGTCACGGGGACGGAGGTAGAAGAACTCGATGTCGTTGTCAGGATCGACCATGACGAGTTCGCGGCCGCCTTCGCGGCGCTGGCGGTATCCGGCCTCGGACAGCATGGAGGTCGCGGCTTCTGACAGGGATCCCTTGTTCGGGACGGCTACACGGAGCATGAGGGCTTTCTCTGGTCTTGGTGCGGTACTGGCTGTTGCTGCCACTGGCTTCTCTCTCGCCGCGGCGCCCGTGGGCGCGCGCGGCTAGAGGTGCCTGTACACGTCCGCGAGCGACATGCCCTTCGCGATCATGAGCACCTGGACGTGGTAGAGCAGCTGCGAGATCTCCTCCGCGGCCTCTTCGTCCGACTCGTACTCGGCGGCCATCCACACCTCGGCGGCCTCTTCGACGATCTTCTTGCCGATGCCGTGCACTCCGGACTCCAGTTCGGCGACGGTGCGCGAGCCGGCCGGACGGGTCTGGGCCTTCTCGCTGAGCTCGGCGAACAGTGTCTCGAAATCCTTCACGGGCTCAAGACTACTGGAGGCCGAGAGTAGGCCCGCACCGGGGCCAGCCATGTGACCGACCCCGTGTGACAAAGACGACATGCCCCGTCAGAGCGCGCGGAGGGTCGCCGCGGTGAGCAGCGCCGCCGTCGTCGCCTCGTGGCCCTTGTCCTCCTTCGAGCCCGGGAGGCCGGCGCGCTCGATCCCCTGCTCCTCGGTGTCGCACGTGAGCACGCCGAAGCCCACGGGCACGCCGGTGCGCACGCTCACGTCGGTGAGGCCCATCGTCGCGGCCTCGCACACGTACTCGAAATGCGGCGTCCCGCCACGGATGACGACGCCGAGCGCGACCACGGCGTCGTGCGTCTCGGCGAGCTTCCCGGCGGCCACCGGCAGCTCGAAGCTGCCGGGGACGCGGACGACGGTCGGCGAGGCGATTCCCGCCTCCTCCGCGGCGCGCAGGGCGCCGTCGAGGAGACCGTCCATGATCTGCGTGTGCCAGCTTGCAGCGACGACGGCGAGCCGAAGCGTTGCAAGCTCGGGGTTCTCAAGGGACAGGGTGGGGGCGCCGTAGCCGCTCATGCAGAATGGTTCCTTCGTCTGGGGTTGGGTCTTGGGGGGATGGTATCGTGGGTCGAGCGCGAGCGGGGCCAGTTGACAGGGCCAGGCGCCGTCAGTCGGCCTCGCCGATGGCCCGAAGGCCGGCCGGTTCGGCAGCGAGTTGGAGCAGGTGGTCCATGCGGTCCCTCTTGGTCTGCAGGTAGCGGAGATTCTCGACGCGCGAGGGCACCTCGGTCGGGACCATCTCGACCACGTGCACGCCGGCCTTCGCCAGACGCCGCTTCTTGTCGGGATTGTTGCTCAGAAGCCGAATGTGCGTCAGGCCCATCTCGGCGAGGATCTGGGCCGCGGCCCTGTAGGAGCGGGCATCCACCGGCAGTCCAAGCTGCTCGTTGGCCTCAACCGTGTCGAAGCCGGCCTCCTGGAGGGCATACGCCTTGATCTTGTTCGCGAGTCCGATGCCGCGGCCTTCCTGGCCGCGCAGGTACAGGAGCGTTCCGCCCTCGGCACCGATGAGCCCCAGCGCATAGGCGAGCTGCTCGCCGCAGTCGCACCGGTAGGACCCGAAGACGTCACCCGTGAGGCATTCCGAGTGCAGCCTCACGAGGGGCGCAACACCCGCCGCGGGCGGCTCGGGCGAGCTCACCGCCAGGTGCTCGGCCCCTGTCTCCTCGTCAGTCCACGCCTGGGCGACGAAATCGCCGAATGCCGTGGGCAGCTTCACGATCGGGCCCCCCGAGACCGGGTGGGGATGTTGGGGGCGCGCCGCCGGTGTCGGGGAAGGACTCTTGCTCATCGCTCTCCTCCTTGCGCGGTCCGCCTGGCGGCCACGTAGTCCACGAGGTCCTCGATCGAGATGAGCGGGCAGCCGTGCTCGTCCGCGAACCCCCGCAGCGCTGGAAGCCGCATCATCTCGCCGTCGTCATGCACCACTTCGGCGATCACCCCCACAGGGGCGAGACCTGCGAGACGGCACAGCTCCACCGCCGCCTCGGTGTGGCCCTGACGGACCAGTACACCTCCGTCAACCGCACGCAGCGGGAAAATATGCCCCGGCCGGGTGAAGTCGGAGGGAGCCGACGTGGCGTCCGCGAGGGCCGCGACGGTGTTCGCGCGGTCCGTCGCGCTGATGCCCGTGGTGATTCCCGCGCGCAGGTCGCACGAGACGGTGTAGGCGGTCCCCTTGGCGTCCTGGTTGACCTCCACCATGGGCGGGAGCTCGAGCCGTTCAGCCGTCTCCCCCGGCATGGGCACGCAGATCACGCCGGACGAGTAGCGGATGGTCCAGCCCATGAGCGCCGGGGTCGCGTGCTGGGCGGCGAAGATAATGTCGCCCTCGTTCTCGCGGTCCTCGTCGTCGACGACAAGGACCGGCCGACCGTCCCGGAGTGCATCGACGGCGGCCTGGACCGGTTCGAGCCTGATGCCGTGCAGCGTATCGGTCATCGCTGGGCCCCCTGTCCGTCGAAGGCAAGGAGGCGGGCCGTGTACTTAGCGAGCACGTCGACCTCGAGGTTCACCGCGCCGCCCAAGGGCTTCGCGCCAAGGCCGGTCTCCGCGAGGCTCGCTGGGATGAGTCCCACTTCGAACCACGGGGACTCCGCGCCGGCCTCGCTGACGGCCGTCACTGTCAGTGACACACCGTCGACCGCGATGGAGCCCTTCTCGGCGATGTACTTTGCAAGGTCCGCCGGAACGGAGAACCGCAGGCGGTTCCAGTTCTCGAGCGGCTCCCGCTCGAGAAGGGTGCCGACACCGTCGACGTGTCCCTGCACCACGTGCCCGTCGAGACGCCCGCCAGCAGGGACGCAGCGCTCGAGATTGACCTGGTCTCCGGCCTTGCGCCCACCGATCGTGGTCCGGACGAGGGACTCCCCCATGACGTCGACGGTGAACCGGTGCCCGTCATTCGTGACGGCAGTGAGGCAGCAGCCGTCGACGGCGATCGAACCGCCGAGCGGCAGGTCCCGGGCGAGCGTCGGGGCAGTGAGCGTCAGGACGGCGCTCTCGCCGCTGCTGTGGACCTCTTCGATCGTGCCGCGCTCGGCGATGATTCCGGTGAACATCAGTGGATCTCCTTGGATGACAGGGTGGTAGCCGGCGCGGCGGCCGGGAAGAGGTGGAGCCTGAGGTCGTTGCCCAGCCGCCGTACGGCGCCACCGTCCGACTCGTCCCAGTCCCAGTGCTGGGCGTCGGCGAGCGTGTGCACGCCGATGTCACTCACGGCGTTCTTGCCCGAGCCCAGGATCGTGGGGGCCTGGTAGACGATGAGCTCGTCGACGAGGCTCGCGCCGAGGAACGCGGCGATAATGCGCGCGCCGCCCTCGACCATGACGTGGCGGACGCCGAGGCTGAAGAGCGTCTCGAGCGCCTCCGCCGGGTCCTGCGTGCGCAGGTGCACGAACTTCCCGTCGGTTCCGCGGACTGCGGCGCCCTCAGGGACGTCGCGCAGTCCCATGACGGCCCGCAGCGGCTGGTGGGCCAGGAGGGAACCGTCAGTGTCCCGGGCCGTGAGCCTCGGGTTGTCCACGGCCACCGTCTGGCTGCCGACGAGAATGGCGTCGATCAGCGAGCGTGTGGCGTGATTGTCCGCAAGGGACTGCGGGCAGGTGATCCACTGGCTCGTGCCGTCCTCGGCGGCAATCCGCGAGTCGAGCGTCTGCGCGAGGTGGAGTGTCACGAAGGGGCGGCGTGACGAGACAGCGCCCAGCCACCGACGATTGAGTTCGGTCGCCTCGTCGGAGCGTACGCCCTTGACCACTTCGATGCCGGCCGCGCGGAGCGTCTCGGCACCACCGCTCGCGGCGGCGTGCGGATCGTCGATCGCGTACACGACACGGGAGACCTGTGCCGCTATGAGTGCCTGTGCGCACGGTCCGGTGCGCCCTGTGTGGTTGCAGGGCTCGAGCGTCACATACATGGTGGCGCCGGCAAGGTCTGTGCCCTCGCGCGCCGCAGTGGCGATCGCATCCGCCTCGGCGTGGGAGGTCCCGGCACCCCGGTGCCAGCCCGTCGCGAGGACCGCACCGTCGCGGCCGACGGCGACCGCTCCCACGAGCGGGTTGGCCCCCCGCACGCCGCGCGCAGCGAGGGCAAGAGCCTGGTCCATGAATGTCAGATCGGCGTCGACGACCGCAAGGGTCGTGTCCGCGGCCCTCATACGACCACCACCGCCTCATGGCGGGGCATGCCGCCAAGGGCCATCGCGAGACCGGAGTCTTTTCCGACCACCTCGCGGAGCAGCAGCTTGGATCCCCCCACGGGGATCTGCGCTGTCAAGAGCCACTGCATGAAGTCCATCGCAACCATCCTTCCCTTCACCGCAGCGGCTCCGGGGTTGCGACAGAAGCGATACGCCACATTCGGCGCACCGCGGACTGCACGTGCTTCTCCCATCCAGACTTTGACTGTCGGTGCCGGAATTCCACCGGCTCAACCAGCCTCCCGCTCTGTGACAAGCAGGATGCCGGGTCGCGGACTATCACCGCCGGTTCGGACTTTCACCGACCCCGGAGCACGTTCTTCATTGGTACAGGCGTCTGGTCAAGTGTTTAATGACAGTTCAACCAAACGGCCATCTACATTGTGCCACACGCCGCGCAGTGGTGAAGTGCGGACAGTCACAATAAGCCCCGAAGGGCGGCCTCAGGCCTTGGACGCGCTCACTGCAAGCCCGCGAAGCCGGCGAATGGCGTCCGCCGGGTCCTGCGCGCCGTAGACCGCCGAGCCCGCGACGAACACGTCGGCGCCGGCTTCCGCCGCCCGCTCGATGGTCGCAGCGGAGATGCCGCCGTCGACCTGGATGGCCACCTTCGCGTCTGAGCCGTCAACCGCGGCGCGGGCGCGCCGAATCTTCGGCAGCGTGACATCGAGGAAGGACTGCCCTCCGAACCCCGGCTCGACGGTCATGATCAGCAGCAGGTCGAGTTCGCCCAGCATGTCGAGGTAGGGCTCGACGGCGGTCGCCGGGCGCAGGGCCATTCCCGCCCTCGAGCCCCTCGCCCGCAGCTCGCGCGCGAGCTTGATGGGTGCCGTGGCAGCCTCGGCGTGGAAGGTGACAGATGCGAGGCCCAAGTCCGCGTACAGCGGTGCCCACCGGTCGGCGTCGGCAATCATCAGGTGCGCATCGAGCGGGATCGGGCTGACGGCCTGGATCCGCTCGACGATGGGGAGGCCGAGGGTGAGGTTCGGCACGAAGTGGTTGTCCATGACATCGACGTGCACGGCGTCCGCCGTGGAGATCCTCGCAAGCTCCGCCTCGAGATTGACGAAGTCGGCCGAGAGGATGCTCGGGTGGATGCAGCAGGTCACTGGGGACTCCTTCATCGACGACGGTCCGCCAGACGCGTGGCGGCCGGCAGCTTGCGGAACAGGGCCAGGAACATCGCATCGGTGGCGTGGATGTGCGGCCAGAGCTGGGCTGTGCCGTCGTGGCCGGCTCCAAGCGGGTGGAGCGCGACGGCGTCGAGGGCGGCTCCCGCGTCGAGGAGCTCGATGTCGTCGCGCCGTCTGAGGGCATCCGCGACGACCACGGTAGTCTCCGCGGGGTGGGGGGAACACGTCACGTAGCCCACCACGCCGCCGGGAGCCGTCGCATCAATCGCCGACTCGAGGAGGGCCCGCTGGAGCGGGCCGAGCTCTGCGAGGTCATTGGGCGAGCGGCGCCACCGCGACTCGGGGCGCCGGCGGAGGGCGCCTAGGCCCGTGCACGGGACGTCGGCGATCACCCGGTCGAACTGACCCGGATGCTCGGTCCCGAGGGTGCGTCCATCGCCGGTGTGGACCTCCCACGCGTCCGCGGGAACCGGGTGCAGGGCCTTGCGGACGAGCTCGGCCCGGTGCGGCAGCACCTCGTTGGCAAACAGGGTGGCGCCGCGCTCGGCTGCAAGGGCACCGAGCAGCGCGGCCTTCCCGCCTGGCCCGGCGCACAGGTCGAGCCATCGCTCGGGCCTGCGCCCGGAGTCCTGCGGGGGTTCATCCAATGGTGCGGCGGCGACAGCACGGGCCACGAGCTGCGAACCGACGTCCTGCACGCGCAGTGTCCCGTCACGTACCGCGGACCACCGTCCGAGGTCGCCTCCGCCAGACAGCGCTGACCCTTCGACGAGGTCGCCGGTGCGGGCACCCCCCTCGAGTGCTTCGTCAAGCGTCCCGATGCCCGGAAGCGCCACGAGATTGACCACGGGCGCCGCGTTGTCCGCCTCGAGCAGGTCCGAGATCTCATCCGCACCGCGGCCGTGGGCCGCGAGGGACTGCCTCAGGGCGCGCACGATCCACCCCGGGTGGGAGTACCTCAGTGCGTCCCGTTCCGTCGCATCCGGCTGCGCCGACTCGAGCTCGGCGAGCCATTCGTCGAGCTCCTTCTCGCTGACGCGCCGGAGCACGGCGTTGACCAGTGAGGCCGGACCTGCGCCCACGACGGCCCGGGTGAGCGCAACAGTCTGGTTGAGTGCGGCGTGCGGCGGGACGCGCATCCCGAGGAGCTGATGGGTACCGAGACGCAGGACGTCCAGGACGGCGGGATCGAGCTGGCCCAGCGGACGGTCGACGTTCAGGGCAAGGATCGCGTCATACGTCCCCTGGCCGCGCAGGGCTCCGTAGGCGAGCTCCGTTGCGAACCCTGCGTCCCGGCGGTCCAATCGATGATGGCGGATCCGCTGGGGCAGGACGAGGTTCGCGTAGGCGTCGTCCCGCGAGACTGCGCGCAGCACCTCGAACGCCACGAGCCGCGCCGGGTCCGCCGCGCGCGAGCGCTGGCTCGGAGCCTGCTCGCTGAAGCGGCGCGGTGCGGCCCCGCCACGGTTGCGCTCCCGGCCCTGGGCGTCCCGACGAGGGTCCCGACGGCGCTCGCCGTCGCCTCCGGACCGAGCCCTCCCCCGGTCGCGTGGTTCCCCGCGTTCGCTCATCCCAGAACCGTCCCTTCGATGTCTCCCGCTCCGCGGGCCCAATCTGACGCGGGCATCATCTTCTTCCCGGAGGGCTGGACCCGCGTGAGCTCGAGCGCGTGAGTGCCGGTTCCCACGACGACTGCCCTGCCCGCCCAGGCCAGTCTGCCCGGAGGGACACCCTGGATGTCCGGCCTGAGTCGGGGCGGCGCGAGCTTCAGCCGCGCTCCGTCAAGGAGCGTCCACGCGCCCGGCTCAGGAGTGACCCCGCGGGCACGGCGGTGCAGCGCGACCGCCGGGAGGCTCCACTCGAGTCGTCCGTCGTCGAGGGTGAGCTTCGGGGCGTACGTCGGCTCGCCGGTCTGGGGACGGGGCTCCAGGCGCCCGGCGTCAATACCCGAGATGGTCTGGGCGAGAAGTTCGGCCCCGCTCTCGGCGAGCTCGGCAAGGAGCTCACCGCTTGTGGCCTCCGGTCCTGGCGTGAGGACGAGGGTCCCGTAGACAGGTCCGGTGTCGAGGCCCTCCTCGAGCCGGAACGTGCTGGCGCCGACCACGTCATCGCCGTGGATGACGGAGTACTGGAGCGGGGCCGCTCCGCGCCATGCAGGCAGCAGCGAGAAGTGCAGGTTGATCCAGCCGTGGGCGGGCACAGCGAGGGCGGCGGGCGGAATGATCCCGCCGTACGCCACGATCGCCGCGGCGTCAGGGTTCCAGGCGGCGAGTTGTGCCGTGGCCTCGTCCGTGACGCGGCTGGCCTTGAGCAGCGGTAGGCCGAGGGCCTCGGCCCGGGCGGCGACCGGCGACGGCGTGAGGACCCGCCTGCGGCCGACTGGTGCGTCGGGCCGTGTGAGCACGCCGACGATCTCGTGGCCGGCCTCGACGAGTCGGTCCATGGACGGTACCGCCACTTGCGGCGTTCCCGCGAAGACGATCCTCATGTGCGGGCGCCTGCCCCGAATGAGGCTCCCGGTGCCACCGGCCCGGCCCCGAAGGCGGAGCCGACGTGGCCGGAGCGCTTGGCCAGGGTCGCATCGACCGTGGAGTTGTAGTTGATGGACCGCATAGACCGCAGGGCAGCCCGACGGTCTTCGCCCTCGAGCCGGTCCGGGAACAGGACGCCGTCGAGATGGTCCGTCTCGTGCTGGGCGATGCGTGCGAGCAGTCCGTCGGCCTCGAACTCGACCGGATTTCCATCGACGTCGAACCCTGCAACCTTGGCGCGCGCCCGGCGTCGGACGGGGAACGCCACGCCGGGGATGCTCAGGCACCCTTCGATCGCATCGTCCTGGAAATCCTCCGAGAGCGTCAGGACGGGATTGACCACATGACCGCGCTCGCCAGCCATCTGGTAGGTGAAGACCCGCTGGCTCACGCCCACCTGTGGGGCCGCGAGGCCTGCGCCCTCGACGTCCTCCATCGTCTCGAGCATGTCGTCGACGAGGCGCTTGAGGACGGGGCCGAAGTCCGTCACGGGCTCCGCGACCGTGCGGAGCACGGGGTCGCCGATGATCCTGATGGGCAAGACGGCCATGGCGGATGCCTTTCTCGGGCGGACTGCGTACACCAAGCACTTGTGGGTACGGGAAGAGCTGGGCACCGTGTGAATGCCCCTCAAGTCTAGGCGGGCGGGCTCACGACGCCGACGCGCCAGGGGGCGGGGGAAGCGGCAGCAAGGTGTGCCCGGCAGACGCAGCGTCAACCCGTGCCCCCCACACGCGCCGCAGCTGGCAGAAGGTCAGCCAGTGGTGCCGCCGCACGTCGGGGTTCACCCGGACGGCCGCGTACTCGGTCTCCCCCACGGCGACAGCGATGAGCAGCGGATCCTCGCCGTGGGCCCAGGGCTCCCACGTGCCGGCTTCGGCATCGACAAGGCTCTCCTCGGCCTTCATGCCCGCGACGAGCTGCATGGCGACCTTGTCGTCGAGCGCCTTGACTCGGCCGTCGCGCGAGGTTCCCTTCGTCTTGTAGTCCACGAGGCACACGCGGCCGTTGATCCGTGCCACAAGATCGAGGGTGCCCGCATAGCCGAGGGTGTGATTCCATACCGTGAGCTCCGCCGCGAGGGGCTCGACCTCGAACGTCTCCCACCAGCGGTCCATGCTCTCAGCAAACCCCTCCTCCCCATGCTCCCGGAGCGCTCCCCGCGTCTCCTCGACGCGATGTTGGCGCCCGAGCGCGCGCAGGGCAAGCTGCTCGCCATAGGAATGGACCCGGTCCCCGCGCTCGGCCGCGGAGCGTGCATAAGCCTCGGAGGCATCCACTGCGGTCCGCACGAGCCGGCGCATCTGCGCGGGGTCCGCGAGCACATCCCGGAGGTCGGGATGGTCCGCGACGTGCTTCGCCGCCATATAGCTGCGCCAGCCGTCGAGTTCGACTGGCTGCTGTGCGATGACCGTGGTGATTGACGGCACGGTGGGCGGTTCATGGGACGAACGCCGGTACATGCGTCCGAACCCGTCAGGGGAGGCTACTGCGAGTTCCGGGGCTGTCATGCGGCCACCCTTTCACGACGGTCCGACAGTCTACGGACGAGCACGCTAGACGCCGGAGTCCTGGCCTGCCGGCGCGGCCCGGCGGGCCTGGGAAAAGCAACAGGACCCCCGGACGCGGTCCGGGGGTCCTGAACGTGGGCGATACTGGGTTCGAACCAGTGACCTCTTCGGTGTGAACGAAGCGCGCTACCACTGCGCCAATCGCCCGCTGCCACCAGCACGGTCCTACCGGCCTGCGGCGCTATCCGACTCTAGCCCAGAAGCGCCCCGGCCGCCAAATCCCGAGGGCGCATCGCGACCTTCCAGAAGGGGCCGCGCGGATTTGTGCATTGCCTAGCGGTCCGATAAAGTCGTTACTCGTTGAAGCGCGCCTTGGAGCCGGAAAAGAGATCCCCTGGGAGTCTCTTCTGGCCGAGCGCACTGGAACACCCTGCGGACGTAGCTCAGTTGGTAGAGCACCACCTTGCCAAGGTGGATGTCGCGAGTTCGAGTCTCGTCGTCCGCTCGCAGGACACTGTCGAAGCATCTTCGTGATGCCTACACGGTGGGGTGGCCGAGAGGCGAGGCAGCGGCCTGCAAAGCCGTATACGCGGGTTCGAATCCCGTCCCCACCTCGGTGGACAACCTGCTTCCTCACGGGAGTGAGGGCGATTGGCGCAGCGGTAGCGCGCTTCCCTGACACGGAAGAGGTCACTGGTTCGATCCCAGTATCGCCCACGGAGGAGCCCTGCGCTCCCCCTGCGGACGTAGCTCAGTTGGTAGAGCACCACCTTGCCAAGGTGGATGTCGCGAGTTCGAGTCTCGTCGTCCGCTCAGGAACCTCACAATTGAACACGGGCGATTGGCGCAGCGGTAGCGCGCTTCCCTGACACGGAAGAGGTCACTGGTTCGATCCCAGTATCGCCCACGGAGGAGCCCTGCGCTCCCCCTGCGGACGTAGCTCAGTTGGTAGAGCACCACCTTGCCAAGGTGGATGTCGCGAGTTCGAGTCTCGTCGTCCGCTCAGGAACCTCACAATTGAACACGGGCGATTGGCGCAGCGGTAGCGCGCTTCCCTGACACGGAAGAGGTCACTGGTTCGATCCCAGTATCGCCCACGGACCCAACGGCGACGAAACTCGCGTCATACCCGCCGCCCCGAAGTCTCCCACCTGTCGGCGGCCACGCGCCGCGCCGCTCCCGGCCGTCCGCTGACAGCGCAACCCCCCTCGCGCCCCAGTGGTTGGATTGGGCGCGGTGCGTGGCTACCATCTACCACAGGAGGGGCGATGTGGCCCCGGTGGCATGAAGGGAGGTGGCCGTGTCTTTTCTCGACGACATCAAGGGCAAGGCTGAGGAACTCATCGGCGGCAATGCCGACGCTGTGAAGGGCGGCATCGAGAAGGCCGGTGATTTCATCGACGAGAAGACCGGTGGAAAGCTCGCCGATCAGGTCGATGGAGTCCAGCAGGCCGCCTCCGAATACGTGGGAGGCTTGGGTCACGCAACGCCGTGACCGCACCGACCGATGCCGCGCCTGCGCACGAATCCGCGCCCGTCGCGGAGCCGTCCGCGCCAGCTGAGGCGGCCGTCGAAGGAGCCTGAGCAGCCCGAAATCGTCACTGGGTGCCGGTACCGCCGCGAGGCGGGACCGGCACTTGGCGTTTGAGGTCAGGAGGGCTCGTGGCTCTGGCCCTCGCGGGCCAGGGCAGTGAGGCGCGAGACGGCGCGGAAGTACTTCTTCATGTAGCCGCCGGCCATCATCTCGGCGGTGAAGAGCTGGTCGAACGGCACGCCCGAAGCCAGAATCGGCACGTCCTTGTCATAGAGCCGGTCGGCGAGGACTACGAAGCGCAGCGCCGTGGCCTGGTGTTCGATGGTGTGGACGTCCTTCCACACGATCCCGTCGATCCCGTCGATGAGCTGGCGGTAGCGGCTCGGGTGGACTCCGGCGAGATGCTTCAAGAGTGCGCCGAAGTCGTCGACGGCGACCAGCCCGCCGTCGAACTCGGCATTCATCCGGGCGTCGAGCTCGCCGGTGGACAGCGGCGCCGGCGCCGCCGGAAGCCCGCGGTGGCGGTAGTCCTCGCCGTCGATGCGGACAACGTCGAACTGCTCGGCCAGGACTTGGATTTCGCGCTGGAAGTCGACGGCCGCGAAGCGGCCCTCACCGAGAGAACCGGGAAGCGTGTTCGACGTCGCCGCGAGCTTGACGCCGGCGTCGGCCAGTTCGCGCATGAGCCGGGACATCAGGACGGTATCGCCCGGATCGTCGAGTTCGAACTCGTCGATGCACACGAGCCGGTAGGAGCTCAGGGCCTCCACGGTCTTGCGGAACGAAAGGGCACCGACCAGGTTCGTGTATTCCACGAACGTGCCGAAGGCCTTGGGCCCCGGCGCTGAGTGCCACAGCGAGGCGAGGAGGTGGGTCTTGCCCACGCCGAATCCGCCGTCGAGGTAGATGCCCGCGCGCCCCTTGGGCTTGGAGCCGAAGAGCTTGGAGAAGAGCCCGCCATTGGAGACGGTGATGCCGTCGCCGAAAGCCTCGAGGGCCTTGACTGCGGCGGTCTGGCTTGGCTGGGCGGGATCCGGCCGGTAGCTGGAGAAGGAGACGTCGCCGAAACGCGATGAGGGGTGCAGGCCGGTCAGGAGCTCTTCGACGGACGCTCGAGGCGTGCGGGTGGTGAGGTGTTCGACAGTCGCCAAAGAATCCGTCCGTGGTCAAGGGGTCGCAGGGCCACCGGACAGCATATCGCGGCCACCGCCGCACGCGGCCGGTCTGTGCTCAACGGCACAGGGCCACGATCGGCCCTCGGCGCACGACCGATGTTGCGCTGCGTGACACCCAGCGAGACCACGCTGGAGCCATGGGCCGCGGCCCATGGCTACGCTTGAGGGGACCACTCAGGAGCGCGGTCCAGGACGTCTGTCCACGGGAGGCGAACGCCCGCCGTGACGAACCGCGCGCCCTGGCTCAGCCGAGCGAAAGGCACACCATGGGCTACCCAGTCGACAGCAGCGAGAAGTTCGCCGCCTACGCACATCCCGAGCGTCTCGTCTCCACCGAATGGCTCGCCGAGCAGCTCGCCGCCGGCGCGGCCGCGAGCGGCGGGCTCGTCGTCGTGGAATCGGACGAGGACGTGCTGCTCTACGAGACAGGCCACATCCCCGGTGCGGTCAAGATCGACTGGCACACGGACCTGAACGACGAAGTCGAGCGCGACTACGTCGAGGGCCCGGCGTTCGCCGAACTCCTCGCCGGCAAGGGCATCTCCCGGGACACGACCGTGGTCATCTACGGTGACAAGTCCAACTGGTGGGCCGCATACGCGCTCTGGGTGTTCACCCTGTTCGGCCATGAGGACGTCCGTCTCCTGGACGGCGGCCGCGACAAGTGGATCGCAGAGGGCCGCGAGCTCACGACCGAGGCGCCGGCTCCCGTACGAGGCGACTATCCCGTCGTCGCCCGCAACGACACCCCGATCCGTGCGTTCAAGGACGACGTCCTCGCGCACCTCGGCAAGCCGCTCATCGACGTCCGCTCCCCCGAGGAGTACTCGGGCAAGCGCACCCACATGCCGGCCTACCCGGAGGAGGGCGCCCTCCGCGGCGGCCACATCCCGACTGCGGCGTCGATCCCGTGGGCCCGTGCGGCCGCCGAGGACGGCACGTACAAGTCGCGCCAGGAGCTCGAGGACCTGTATCTGGGCGAGGCCGGCCTCGCGGCGGGCGACGACGTCGTGGCGTACTGCCGCATCGGCGAGCGCTCGAGCCACACGTGGTTCGCGCTCAAGTACCTCCTTGGCTTCGACACCGTGCGCAACTACGACGGCTCGTGGACCGAGTGGGGAAACGCTGTGCGCGTGCCGATTGTGAAGGGCGAATCGCGAGGCACCTGGCCGCTCAGCTGAGGCGCGGCAATCCTGCGGCCCCGATCGGGGAGGCGGAAAGGGCGGCCTGGCCGCTCAGCTGAGGCGCGGCAATCCTGCCGCCCAACCATGAGGCGCGGCAATCCGGAGTCACACAAGGCCCTGCCGACGGCGAACACACGCCGTTCGGTGGGGCCTTGCGCGTAGGCTGGAGGGGATGAGCACGAATACCATTCCCACCGCGCTGGCGGAGATCGTCGGCGACTTCCAGGCCGTGGACGAGCGCGACCGGCTCCAGCTCCTCCTCGAGTTCTCGCGCGCTCTCCCCGAGCTCCCTGAGCGGCTCAAGGACCACCCAGAGATGCTGGAGCAGGTCGTGGAGTGCCAGTCTCCCCTGTTCATCGCCATCGAGTCGGAGCCCGCCCCGGAGGGGACGCCGGCGCAGGCGGGTCCGGTGGTGCGGCTCTTCTTCTCGGCCCCACCGGAGGCCCCCACGACCAGGGGCTTCGCCTCGGTCCTCCACGAGGGTCTCGACGGGCTCACTGCCGCCGAGATCCTCGCTGTCCCGGATGACATGCCCGAGGAGCTCGGCCTCACACGACTCGTGAGCCCCCTGCGGATGCGCGGCATGTCGGCGATGCTCGGCCGGATCAAGCGCAAGGTGCGCGGAGAGTGCCCTCTGGGCTGACGTGGCTAAGAAGTCCAAGGCACCCCAGGGCCCGGGCACGCCGGCCACGACGGCGCTCGACGTCGCCGGGGTCGCGTACACAGCGCGCTCGTACGCCCACGATCCTGCGGCCGTGAGCTATGGGCTCGAGGCGGCCGAGGCCCTCGGGGCGGACCCCGCCCGTGTGTTCAAGACGCTCATGGTCGAGGTCGCGTCGGGCAGCGGTAGCCAGCTGTGCGTCGCCGTGGTGCCCGTGATCGGAAGCCTGGACCTGAAGGCCGCCGCCGCCGCATTCGGGGCCAAGAAGGCGGCTATGGCCGATCCCACTGCGGCTGAGCGCCGGACCGGCTACGTGCGGGGCGGCATCTCACCGCTCGGGCAGCGCCAGTCCTCGCCCACGGCCATCGACGATTCGGCGCTCGAGCACGAGACGGTGCTCGTCTCGGGAGGGCGGCGCGGCTTCGACATCGAGCTCGCGCCGGCGGACTTGGTGCGGCTCACCGGCGCCGTCGTCGCCCGGCTGCGCACCGCCGGCTGACCGGCACGGCCGGCTGGACAACGGCGAACGCCCTACTCGGTGCGCCCCGGCACCCTGCGAGGCGCGAGTACGTCCGCCAGCCACGAGCGCACGGTGGTCTCCCAGCGTTCCGGGTCCACGTTCCACTCCTTCGTGTGCCGCGCATGCCTGAACGTCTCGAGCGTGACCATCTCTGGGTTGCGCTTCGCTAGCTCGAGCGAGGGACCCACTGGCACGAAGTCGTCGTCGACGCTGTGCAGCACGAGGGTGGGGGTACGCAGTTCGACGGCGCGCGAGACCCAGTCCATGGCCCGGAAGTCGAGCGGGGCGGCGAGGCCCGTGAGGCGTCTGCCCCACGGCTGCCCGAGGAGGAGCTGCCCGAGCCGCCCGACCCCCGAGGGGATGCGGTTGAGACGGGCCTGGTACGCAAGCACATCCACCCAGTCCACCACCGGAGCGTCGAGCACGAGCGCGCGCACGTGCTCGCGGAGCATCGAGGAATCGGCGGTGCGCAGGCTGATGGCCCCGCCCATGGACCAGCCGAAGAGCACGACGTCGCGCGCACCGGCGTCGAGCGCGTACTGGATCGCGACTTCGACGTCGCGCCACTCGGTCATGCCGAGGCCGTACCGCCCGTCCGGCGTCGAGGGTGCCTCGCCGTCGTTGCGGTAGGAGATGAGCAGGCTCGGCATCCCGAGCGCGTGGGCGCTCGTCACGGCCCGCAGCCCTTCGCCCCTCATGGCGCCCCGGCCGTGGACCATGATGGCCCACGTCGACCGCGGGTCGGCCGCCGGAACATGCCAGGCCGGCGCCGAACCGACGTCCAGCGGGAGCATGACGTCCTCGTACTCGAGACCCACATCCGCAGGGGAGCTGAAGACGTAGCCGCTCCAGCGCGCCCGCACCGCCTTCGTGACATCGCCCGCGTACTCCGCGAGGACCCGGCGCGTCACGGTCGACTCCTCGGGCGTGAAGTCCTCGAGGGGCCCGAGGCGGACATGGCCGGCCCCACGGTCGAAGAAGAGGCTGTACTCGCCGTCGATCCGTGTCTCCCCGGTGGCCCGGAGGATGACCCGGCGCGCCGAGCCCTCGCCCTGGACGGCGAGGACCTCCTCGTCCTCTGCCTTGATCCGCTCGGGCGTGATGATGCGTCGGGCAAAGTACGCCGCGAGCGCCGAGCTCGACGCCGCCGCCGCGGACGCGAGCGCGAGTGCGCCGCCGGCGCCGAGGAGTGCCCAGACTGTGCGTGGGAGGGGCTCTGATGCGGAGCGCCTGACCGCGGACGGCTGTGGCAAGGACGGCTGCGGCAAGAGCAGGTGCGGCAAGGACGACGGCGCGCTGGTCACTCGGTCGGGCATGGACCCATTGTGGCAAACGCCAGGCGGTCGCGGCGCCCAGCAGGACCGGAGAGGACGCCACACCCCGTGCGGGAGCACGCCTCTCCCCCGCAGTACCCGCGCTGGCCTAGTCTGTGTTCATGAGCGCCCCGATCCTCATCCTGACCGAAGTTGCCCTAGGCCCGAGCGAGCGGGAGGCCGTCGAGGGCCTGCTGGCCAGTGGTGCCGCCGCGCTCGAGGTCCTCGTCCCCGCCGGACGCAAGCGCCGGCTCGTCATCGACTTCCTCGACCACCTCTCGATGCTCGAGTTCTCCAAGGCCGTCGGTGGACTCTCCGCCGGCGGGCCCGCGCCCGAGGTGGCGCGTTCGGTCGCCCAGACCGCTCTCGATACCTCGATCGCGGCCCTCCAAGGCCTCGGAACCGGCGTGACAGGCAGCATCATCGAGGGCGACCCCGTTCAGGCGCTGGCCGACAAAGCCGCAGCGACGGGGGCGGAGCAGGCCGTAGTCGTGACGCTCCCCCACGCGATCGAGGACACGTTCCATACGGACTGGGCGAACCAGGCCCAGCGGAAGATCGGCATCCCGGTACTGCATCTCTACGCCGGAACGGGATTCATCGGCGACTCCTGAGCGTTGGAGTGTGCATGGACACCACATCAGACTCCACGCCTGACGCCTCCGCCACGGACGTCCAGGGAAAGGTCCAGCGGACCGATGCCGAGTGGCGTGCCCAGCTCACGCCGGACGAGTACCGCGTGCTCCGCGAGGCCGGTACCGAGCGGGCCTACACGGGAGAGTACTGGGATACGCACACGAAGGGCTCCTACCGTTGCCGCGCGTGCGGCGCAGAGCTCTTCACGAGCACCACGAAGTTCGATTCGCATTGCGGCTGGCCCTCATTCTGGGCGCCGCTTGCCGATGATTCCGTCATCTACCTGCACGACCGGACGCTGGGCATGGACCGGGTCGAGGTCCGGTGCGCGACCTGCAACTCCCATCTCGGCCATGTCTTCGAGGGCGAGGGCTACGGGACGCCGATGGACCAGCGATTCTGCATCAATTCGATCTCCCTAGTGCTCGTTCCGGACGAGAGCTGAATCACACCCCCCGTTGAGGCGGGTCGCGCGCTGGCGAGGATCAGCGCGAGGCCCGCCTCCGTCGTCGCGCGTCCCCTCAAGCATAATTCTTTCTGATGCTCAAGCTATTTCAGACTCAGGCAACTAGGTATCTCGCTACGCTCGGGGCAGCTGATAGAAAGCGAGAGTGACATGACCGCCAACGCTGTCGCGACCCCCGTCGCATCGAATCCCCTGCTCCCCGTCCAGGCCGACCCCGCCTGGCTCGCCCTCAAGGATGCTGCGATCTGCCTCCAGGGCCTCCAGTCCCAGGATGGCTCCGTGCCCGAGTCATCGGACGCCGAGCATGCCAGGGTCCTGGTCGACACGATCGTCGCCGCCGTCGCAGCCCTCGCTCCCCGCTTCCCGCACGACGCCGAGTACCTCCGGCTGCTCCAGGAGGACTTCCGCTCGTGGGCAGCCACCGGATTCGGTGTGCCCGACTTCCTCGAGGCACTCGTCGCGTTCCAGCCCCAGCTTGATCGCGCCGACGGCCGGCAGCACCTCGTGGTCTTCCCGATGTACACCCAGAACGGAAGCCGCAACCGTTACGTCGAGGCCGTCCTCGTGGAGGTCGTGTGGCCCGAGTTCGTCGCCGAGCTCGAGTCCGGCGCCTACAGCAACAAGCTCTTCGTTCCGATCCGCTTCCTCGACTTCACGCCCGGATATGCGACGAATTCCGCCGTCCTGTTCCCCGAGACCGTCGCGATGCGTTCGATCCCGACGTTCACGTGGGGCGCCATCTTCGCCGACCGTGAGGCCGCGCGCTTCCGCCGCGTGCTCGACGCCGCCGCGAAGGTCACGAATCTCGAGCTGCCTGCCGATGCCGCCGAGCTCGTCACGGACCAGAAGCTGGCCCAGGAGACGTTCGTGATGTGGGACCTCATCCACGACCGCACCCACATGCGCGGCGACCTGCCGTTCGACCCCTTCATGATCAAGCAGCGCATGCCGTTCTTCCTCTACTCGCTCGAGGAGCTCCGCTGTGACCTCACGGCGTTCCGCGAATCAGTCAGGATCGAGCGGGACGAGAAGGCGGCTGCCGAGGCACGCCGGCACGCGAAGCTCGTCCAGTACGCCGTGATCTTCGACAGGATCTTCCGCTTCGCCATCACGGGAGGCCGGGTCCGCAACTACGACGGGCTCGGTGGGCAGCTGCTCTTCGCATGGATGCACCAGCACCACGTGCTCCACTGGACCGACACGAAGCTCGCGATCGACTGGGACCGGGTGCCCGAGGTGGTGAGCGCCCTCGGCGATTCGATCGACGAGCTGTACTGGCGTTCCATTGACCGCCCGAAGGTGGCACACTGGCTCGCAGCGTACGAGCTCGTCTCGAACACCGTGACCCCCCATCCGGCATCGAGGTGGGCCAAGGGCCCCGACGCCCTGCCCCTGACGGGGACGCCGCGCGAGATCACGGACCAGGTCCTCGACGACGAGTTCCCGCTGTCGATGTTCTACGAGGCCCTGGAGAAGAAGATGCGCTCCGTGATCGAGTCCACCGCCGGCATCACCGGCGACACCGCGCTGCCCGGCCACCCGGACGCCGCGTGAAGCCGGAGCCGACTCCGGGCCCGGGCGCGCAGGGCGCGGTCGTCGTCGTCGCTGGAGCCACCTCGGCTTCCGGGCGCGCGGCGGTCCGCGCCCTGCGCGCTGCCGGCGCTACGCCGATCGCCGTGGGCAGCGACGCCGCCCGGCTCGCCGCAGCGTTCGGGGAGCCGGGCCCGCGCGACGGCGCGGCCCAGCGAACCTGCGACCTCGCCGACTTCGGGGCTGTCCAATCGCTCGCCGCGGACGTGCGTGACGCCTTCGGCGGCGTTGACGGCGTAATCCACCTCGTGGGCGGATGGCGTGGCGGCGGGTCCTTCGCTGACCAGAGCGACGCCGACTGGGACTTCCTCGCCCGCGGCGGCATCACGACGCTGCGGAACACCTCCCGGGCCTTCTTCGAGGACGTCGCCGCGTCGCCGCGCGGGCGCTTCGCCATGGTGTCGTCCACGACGCTGGCCCGGCCCAGTGCCGCCAACGCGAACTACCAGGCCGCCAAGGCCGCCGCCGAGGCCTGGACGAGGTCGATGGCCCAGGGCCTCTCGCTCCTGGAGTCCGCGCGCACGGAGGATCCGAAACCTCAGACGAGCGCCGCCGTCGTACTCGCGGTCAAGGCGCTCCTCGACGAGGCGATGCGCGCCGCCGAGCCGAACCGCCGGTTTCCCGGCTACACGCACGTCGACGTCCTGGCTGCGCGCGCTGTGGCCCTCTTCTCCGACGATGCCGCCGACGTCAACGGCTCCCGCATCGATCTGACCGTCTGATCGATCTGACCGCCTGACCCCCGCTTCGACCTTAGGCTGTGACTGTGACTTCCCTCCCCCCTGCTTCTGACGTGTCCGCACCCGCCCTGTCCCCCTCGGCCCCGGCCGGGTGGCCCCTGCATGACGCCTCGGTCCGCGGCTTCGCGTCCGACAACTACTCGGGCGCCCACCCCGAGGTGCTCGCGGCTCTCGCGGCGGCGAACGGCGGGCATCAGGTCGCCTACGGCGAGGACGAGTACACGGCGCGGCTCCAGAGCGAGATGACCGTGCTCTTCGGCGCCGACGTCCAGGCCTACCCTGTGTTCAACGGGACGGGGGCCAACGTCGTGTCGCTCCAGTCGCTCGTGCCGCGCTGGGGCGCGGTCGTGTGCGCGACGACGGCGCACATCAACGTCGACGAGAACGGCGCCCCGGAGCGCGTGGGCGGGCTCAAGCTGCTGTCCGTGCCCGCAGAGGACGGCAAGCTCACCCCTGAGCTCATCGACCGCGAGGCCTGGGGCTGGGGCGACGAACACCGCGCACAGCCTCTCGCGGTCTCCATCACGCAGACCACTGAACTGGGCACGCGGTACTCGGTGGCCGAGGTCAAGGCGATCACCGACCACGCGCACGCCCTCGGCATGAAGGTCCATATGGACGGCGCACGCCTCGCGAACGCCGCCGCCGGCCTGGCGATCCCGGTCCGGGAGTTCACCACGGACGCCGGCATCGACGTGCTCTCGTTCGGCGGGACGAAGAACGGCATGCTCTTCGGCGAGTGCGTCCTAGCCCTCAGCCCCGAGGCATCGCGGGGCCTGACGTACCTGCGCAAGATGGACATGCAGCTCGCCTCCAAGATGCGGTTCGTCTCGGCGCAGTTCCTGGCCTTGCTGGAAGACGACCTGTGGCTGCGCTCGGCCGCCCACGCCAACGCGATGGCGGCGCGGCTGCGCGCAGCGGTCGAAGGAGTTGACGGCGTAGAGCTCACCCAGGCGACCGAGTCCAACGGGGTCTTCGCGATCCTGCCCGAGGGGGTCGCGGATCGTCTGCGCGCACGGTTCCGCTTCTACGACTGGAACCCTGCACGGCGCGAGGTCCGCTGGATGTGCTCCTTCGACACGACGGAGGACGACGTGGACTCGTTCGCTGCCGCGCTCAAGGAGGAAGTGGCCCGCTAGGCGGCTCGGCCTCCCGAGCGGGCCCGGCACCCAGCTCCGGCGTGCCGCTCCCCCCAGACTCGAGGGCCCGGCGTACCCTGTGATGGTGACCGCATCAGCACATCTGCCTGCGGACTTCTTGGCCGCCCTCCGTTCCTTGCGGAGTGCCACGAGCGCGGCTCGCCCGGGGGGCCTCCGCCTCGAAGAGATCCCGGCACCCGCACGGCTCGCCAAGTACGCCGTGGCGCTCGAGGCCGACGTCATCGAGGGAGACGAAGAGCTCGCCACGGGACGCTTCATCGTCCTGCACGATCCCGAGCCGCCCGAGGTGTGGGCGGGCACGTTCCGTGTCGTGACCTACATCCGGGCGCAGCTCGAGCCGGAGATGGGCAACGATGCGCTCCTGGGCTCGGTGGCATGGACCTGGCTCGTCGAGTCCCTCGAGAAGCACCACGCCCAGTACACCGCAGCGGGCGGAACGGCCACCCGTGTGCTGTCCGAGACCTATGGGACCCTCGCAGACCGCAGCGACACGATCGACATCGAGCTGCGGGCCTCCTGGACTCCGGCCGGCCCTGATCTCACCGACCATCTCGAAGCCTGGTGTGACATGGTGGCGACGTTCGCCGGGGTGCCACCACTCCCCGCCGGCGTCTCCGCGCTCCCCCGCCGGGGCCGCCGGGCCGAGTCCCGTTGACCGGTGAAATCCGACGACGGCGCTAGACTGGCGGAATCATGACCGCAGAGCCCCAGGACGACACCCACGAAAGCACGGGGACGGGAGCGGGCGGCGGACCGCGGACGGGCCCGGAGGCCGATCCGGGCTCGGAGCCCAGCAGAGCAGTTCCGAAGGACGCTCCGCAGAGCATCGTCGTCGACGGCTTCGAAGTGCCCATCCCGGCCGTCGTCGAGCTCGACGAACCGCGCGATGGCGTTCCGCTGGTCATCTCCACACCTGAGGGGCTCGAGCGCGCTGCCACCGCGCTGGCAGCGGGCACAGGTCCGGCAGGCGTCGACGCCGAGCGCGCCTCGGGCTTCCGCTACGGCCAGCGCGCCTTCCTGGTGCAGATCCGGCGCGATGGGGCGGGGACCTGGCTCATCGACCCCGAGGCGTTCGAGGACCTCGCAGTCATCAACGAGGCGCTCTCGGGCGTCGAGTGGATCATCCACGCCTCGACGCAGGACCTTCCCTGCCTGTCCGAGCTCGGGATGTGGCCCGATGCGCTGTTCGACACTGAGCTCGCCGCGCGTCTGGCGGGCCTTCCACGGGTGGGCCTCGCCGCCGTCGTCGAGCAGATGCTCGGGTTCGGCCTCGCGAAGGAGCATTCGGCGGCCGACTGGTCGACGCGCCCCCTCCCCGAACCCTGGCTGCGCTACGCGGCGCTCGACGTCGAGGTCCTCGTCGAACTGCGCGACGAGCTCGCGGACCTCCTCGAGTCTCAAGGCAAGCTCGGCATCGCTCAGGAGGAGTTCGCCGCGATCCTGGCCGCGGGCCTCCCCGAGCCCAAGCCCGAACCCTGGCGCCGCACGTCCGGTGTGCACCAGATCCGCGACCGTCGCGAACTTGCGGCCGTCCGTGAACTCTGGCTCGAGCGGGACGCTCTGGCCCAGAAGCGGGACATCGCCCCCGGCAAGCTCATTCCGGACTCTGCGCTCGTCGCCGTAGCCCGCGCGATGCCCACCACCGTGCCGCAGTTGCTCACCACGAAGGGGTTCCACGGACGGGCTGCGCAGCGCGAGGCACCGCGCTGGCTGAGGGCGATCTCGGCGGCGCGGCGCCTCGACGAGCTTCCCCCTCTCCACGTCTCCAGCTCGGGACCGCCTCCGCCCCGCGCGTGGGACGATCGCGATCCCGCGGCCGCCGCACGGCTCAAGACCGCCCGCCCACGCATTGCCTCGGTCGCCGAGGGCCTCGGGATGCCCACGGAGAACCTGCTGACTCCGGACTACCTGCGCCGGGTCGCCTGGCGGCCACCCGAGCCGCTCACCGATGAGTCCCTTGCCTCCGCCCTGCGGGACCTGGGCGCCCGCGAGTGGCAGATCGCGCGCGTGGTCCCCACGCTGCTCGACGCGTTCGAGCACCCCGAACCCCTCAAGCCGAAGGAGCGCGGGGCGTCCGGGGATCAATGAACCCGGCCTCATAGGCGGCGATGACCGCCTGCGTCCTGTCCCGGACCCCGAGTTTGGCGAGCACGGACCCGACGTGCGTCTTGACCGTCTCCGGCGCCAGGAACATCGTCGCGGCGATCTCGGCGTTGCTCATCCCTCGGGCCACTGCACGCAGCACGGCCTCCTCGCGCGGCGTGAGCCGGGCCCAGCCCTCGCCGCGTTGCGGCACCTCCTGCTCGGAGCCCTGCGCCGCGTGCGCGGCAAGGGCACGGATGGCCTCAGGGAAGACGAGACTCTCGCCCGCGGCAACTGCCTCGATGGCGGTGGCGAGTTCCTCGGGCCGGGCGCGTTTGAGCAGGAATCCCGACGCACCAGCCCGGAGCGCCGCGAAAACGTAGTCGTCGCTGCCGAACGTCGTGAGCACGAGAATCTTGGGCGGCGACGGCCGAGAGACAAGGATCCGGGTTGCCTCGATGCCGTCGATTCCCGGCATCCGCACATCCATGAGCACGACGTCGGGCCGGACCTCGCGCGCGACGCTCACCGCCTCCGCGCCGTCCGCGGCCTCGCCCACAACGTCGATTCCCCCGGCCGCGGCGAGCAGGGCCCGCAGGCCCGAGCGCGTCGTCGTCCGCGAGCACCACCGTCACCATGGGTCTCCGCCCTCCATCCGGTCTCCTCTGTCGCCCAGCGGCAGGGCACCGACCACCGTCCACGTCCCGTCGCTCCGGCCCGCCTCGAGGCTGCCTCCCCGAAGGAGCACCCGCTCGCGCAGGCCGAGCAGTCCCCGGCCCGTGGACGGCGTGCCGGGCCTCGCGCGCACGGGCGTGCCCGGGTCAGAGGGGTTCGTGACACGGACCCGCAGCCACGCGCCGTCGAGCGCGAGCCACACGTGGGCCACTGGCTCGGCGCCGTGCCGCAGCGCGTTCGTCAGGGCCTCCTGGACCATCCGGTACGCCTCGCGGGACGCCCCCGCCGGCAGCGCGCCAGTCCGGCACGCGCGATCGGCGGTCAGGTGGACGGTGAGGCCCGCGGCACTGAACGTGGCAACCAGCTCGTCGAGCTGCGCGAGCCCGGGCGGTTCAGCCAGCGCGCCCGAGGCCTGGGGGCCTCCCGGGTCGCGGAGCACCGCGAGCGCGGCGTCGAGCTCCCCCTGGGCCCGGCGCCCGGTCTCCTCGACTGCTGTGAGCGCCGCGTAGGCCGCGTCGGGATCAGTGCCGAGCTGGGCCCGTGCCGCGGCCGCTTGGAGCGTCGTCACGGTGAGCGCGTGGCCGATCGAGTCATGGAGTTCGCGGGCGAGGCGGTTCCTTGCCGCCGCGGCGCGGGCCTCGCGTTCGGCGAGAGCCACCCGCTGTCCCGCGGAGGGCCCGAGCAGGAACGCCGCCCATCGGGACAGCTGCGATACGACCACGGTCAGGAGCGCCGCCGAGGCGAGCGTACCCGCGGACAGCAGCACCGCCGTCGTGCCCGGACCGACGCCCTCGAGCAGGCCTGGGATCAGGCCGGGTCCGCCGCCCAGCGCGTCGACGGCGACCGCAGCGGTCGCGGGGAGGAGAACCACGAGGAAGACCGCCGCGAGGAACCCTGTGGCGAGGTGGACGCCGAACCAGAGCGCGGCTCGGAGCACGTCGCCTAGCTCAGCACGGGGCGCGTCTCGGCCCAGCCGGGTCCCGAGGAGCTCGTCGGAGGCTGTGCGTTCGAGGGACGCCGTGACACGCAGCGCCGCTGGCACCGCGAAAAGGCCGATCGCCACGCCCGTGCCGAACAGCGGCGCGAGCGGATTGACCGACCCGAAGCGGTAGAGTGCAATCGCCCACACGACGACAGCGACATACGGGGCGGACAGCAGGCTGCCGAGCAGGACGAACAGGATCCGCTTCACCAACCGCGCCATGGCTCCCATTGTGATCCCTCAGGCGCTGCGGCCGCAGCGGTGGCACACGCCGCGCCGGCGCAGCCAATACGCGACGGCGGCCGTGGCGAGGGCCACCGACCAGAGTGGCCACAGCAGCCCAGGACCGAATGCGCCCCAGTCGGACCATGTGAGGCCCGAGGGCGCGTCCGAGGACATGCCGAGCCCCGCTCGGACCATCATGACGCTCGCGGGAACGAGCATCGCGGCGACTGCCAGTGCCGGGATCAGGGCCGCGAGGGGTGCGACCCTCCTGCCGCCGAGCCATGGCACCCACGTGGGGATCCGCTCGCCCCACCGGGCCACGAGGCCCCACGTGAGGGAGGCGCCCAGAGTGGCCATCGACGCGAGACCGGCGGCGGCCGCGAGCCCGCCCTCGTCGCGGAGGGACGCGTACGCCGTCGCGTTGATCCCCAGCGGAATGCCGGCAACCCACGCGAAACGCGTCGTCGCGTAGACGAGGGGGATGGCCACGGCCGTCCACGTCGCGAAGGTGCCCCAGCGATGCAGCGACCGTGAGGCGCCGTCGTGCGTGTCACGACGGCCGCACGCGGCGCACCGACCGCGGTGTTCCCGCACACCCACGACGGCCGCTCCGGCCCACAGGCCCGCGACGGCCAGGACGGCGTACTCGTTGACGAACTGGTCCCACGGGATGTCGCGGCCGTCAAACCAGGCCGGGTCCGAAAACGCCTTGACCACGAGCAGCGGCAGGTAGCCCGCGACAGCAAGCATGCCGGAATCCGCAATGAGCGTGAGGAATGCCAGGGCCACGGCGGCCGCGAACGCGACGGCGCCCCCTGTCAGGAGCGCGGACGGCGCCCGGCGCCGCGACAGGAGGGCGCCGAGCCCTGCACCGGTCAACGCCGCGGCAACGGCCACGGCCGCCGCTGGCTCCCACGGCCATCCGCTGCTGAGGAGGTCCGGTGACGGCCTTGTGCCGGCACCGAGCGGGTACGGGTGTCCCAGGGCGACCCACCCCAGGACAGCCGCGGCATAGGCGAGCGATGCGAAGCCCGCGAGGGGTGCAATCCTCCTCGGCTGTGTGTGGCGCAAAGGGCGCGTGTGAGGAGTGCTGGATGCCATGCTTGATCTCATGGCTCCAGCCTCCTCGTGGCGCTGGATGCCGGCCTCCCTCGGCAGGGTGGACCCTCTCCCCCGCAGGGGGTGCTTTCCGACCGGATTGCACTCGAAGTTACCCATCAGTAACATGAGGTGTGAGGGCGGCCACGCCCTGTCGAGACATCCAAGGAGCTGTCCATGGCCAGCAGGCACATACGCGACGTCGTCTTCGTCGACGGCGTCCGCACCCCGTTCGGCAAGGCCGGCGAGAAGGGGATCTACCACGGCACCCGCGCCGACGACCTCGTGGTGAAGACGATCCGCGAGCTCCTGCGCCGCAACCCGTCGCTGCCCGCGGAGCGGGTCGACGAGGTCTCCATCGCCGCCACGACCCAGACGGGAGATCAGGGCCTGACGATCGGGCGCACCGCCGCACTCCTGGCCGGCCTCCCGCGCAGCGTTCCGGGCTTCGCGATAGACCGCATGTGCGCGGGCGCCATGACGGCGGTGACCACCACAGCCAGCGGCATCGGCGTCGGCGCGTACGACGTCGTGATCGCGGGCGGAGTCGAGCACATGGGCAACCACCCGATGGGCCAGGGCACCGACCCGAACCCGCGCTTCATGTCGGAGCGGCTCGTCGACCCGGCGGCGCTCAATATGGGCAACACGGCCGAGAACCTCCACGACCGCTTCCCTGCCATCACCAAAGAGCGCGCCGACGCGTACGCCGTCGCGTCGCAGGCCAAGCTGGCCGCCGCCTACGCGGATGGCAGGATCCAGCCGGACCTCGTGCCGGTCGCGACCCGCCGCCCGGGCGAAGGATTCGGGCTCGCAACGGCGGATGAGCCCCCGCGGGCCGGTACGACCATGGAAGACCTCGCGGGGCTGCGCACCCCGTTCAGGCCCCACGGCCGCGTCACGGCCGGCAACGCCGCGGGCCTCAACGACGGTGCGACCGCATGCTTGCTCACCTCGGCGGAAGCGGCCGACGAGCTGGGCCTCACGCCGAAGATGCGGCTCGTCTCGTTCGCGTTCGCGGGCGTCGAGCCCGAGGTCATGGGCATCGGCCCCGTTCCCGCCACCGAGAAGGCACTCGCGAAGGCCAGCCTCTCCATCGAGGACATCGGCCTCTTCGAGGTCAACGAGGCGTTCGCCGTCCAGGTGCTCAGCTTCCTCGACCACTTCGGGATCGACGACGACGATCCGCGCGTCAACCGCTATGGTGGCGCCATCGCCGTCGGGCATCCCCTCGCCTCCTCCGGTGTGCGACTCATGACCCAGCTCGCGCGCCAGTTCGCCGACGACCCGAGCGTGCGCTACGGAATGACGACCATGTGCATCGGACTCGGTATGGGCGGCACCGTCATCTGGGAGAACCCCAACCACCCCGACTACGGAAAGGGCGAGTGAATGACCGCCGCACCCCAGCCCACGCAGCCCTCACGCTTCGACTCCTTCGCCCCGCTCGCCAAGCAGGTTCCGCACGAGATCGTCACGCACTCGCTCGTGAACGACGTCGTCCTGCCGGGCCGCGACGGCGGACGCGTCACGATCGCCCTCGTGACCCTCGACAACGGCCTCGACCACAGCAAGCCCACGACGCTCGGGCCGAACACCCTCATCGAACTCGGCAAGACCCTTGAGGTCCTGCACGCCCGCGCGGCGGCAGGCGAGATCAACGCCGTCGCCGTCACCGGCAAGCCGTACTTCCTCGTCGCCGGCGCCGACCTCTCCACCGTCAAGACGCTTGAGGATCCGGCGGCCGGAGAGAGCATGGCGCGCCTCGGCCACGCCGCCTACGACCTCCTGGACGACATGGGTGTGCCGACCTTCGCGTTCATCAACGGCGTGGCGCTCGGCGGCGGCCTCGAGATCGCGCTCGCCTGCACCTACCGCACCGTCTCCGCCGCCGCCCAGGGCATCGGGCTCCCCGAAGCGTTCATCGGCCTCGTGCCGGGCTGGGGCGGCGTATGGCGCCTCCCGCGGCTCACGGGCCCTGAAGCGGGAATGAAGGTCATGCTCGAGAACCCACTGAACGGCAACCGCTCGATCGGCGGGAAACAGGCGTTCGAGCTCGGGATCGCCGATGCGCTCTTCGAGCCGGCGGACTTCCTCGAGCAGTCCCTCGCCTGGGCTGCGTCGGTGATCGCCGGAGAGACCGGCGTGGAGCGGCCGAACGCCGTCGAACCACTGACCGACCCGGCCGTGGCCCAGCGGTGGTCTGCCGCGGCGAAGGCCGCCCGCGCGTTCGTCGCCGCGAAGACGTCCAACGCGGCCCCCGCACCCCTCAAGGTCCTCGACGTGTTCGAGGCGGGCCGGACGGCGACGCAGAAGGAATCTGCCGAGCTAGAGGTTGCCGCGCTCACCGAGCTCATGCAGACTCCGCAGTTCCGCGACACCGTGTACGCGTTCCTCGACCTGGTCCAGAAGAGGGCCAAGCGGCCCGCCGGGGCGCCCGACCCGAAGCTGGCGCGGCCGATCACCAAGGTCGGCATCGTCGGCGCGGGCCTCATGGCGGGCCAGCTCGCCCTTCTGTTCGCGCGGCAGCTCAAGGTGCCGGTCGTCATGACGGACATCGATCAGGCGCGCGTGGACAAGGGCGTGGCGTACGTCCACGCCGAGGTAGACAAACTCCTCGCGAAGGGCCGCGTCTCCCGCGACGCCGCGAACCGCACCAGGGCGCTCGTCACCGGGTCCGCCTCAAAGGCCGAGTTCGCGGACGCGGACTTCGTGATCGAGGCAGTGTTCGAGGAGCTCTCGGTCAAGAAGCAGGTCCTCGCGGAGGTCGAGGCCGTGGTCAAGCCCGAGTGCATCCTGGCGACCAACACGTCCTCGCTGTCCGTCACTGCCATGGCCGAGGACCTCGCGCACCCCGAGCGCGTCGTCGGCTTCCACTTCTTCAACCCGGTGGCCGTGATGCCGCTCATCGAGATTGTGCGCGCCCCCGAGACCGACGAAACCGTGCTCGCCACGGCGTTCGCGCTCGCGAAGGGCCTGAAGAAGACGGCGGTGCTCGTCAAGGATGCCGCCGCGTTCGTCGTGAACAGGGTGCTCCTGCGGCTCATGGGCGAGGTCACTGCGGCGTTCGACGAGGGCACCCCAGCCCAGATTGCCGACTCCGCGCTCGCGCCCATGGGCCTTCCGATGACGCCGTTCGTGCTCGCCGAGATGGTGGGCCTGCCCGTGGCCCAGCACGTTGCCGAGTCCCTCCACACGGCGTTCGGCGACCGCTTCCACGTGTCTGCGAACCAGCAGGCGCTCATCGACGCGAGAATCAAGGGACTCTGGACCACGACGCCGGATGGCGGCAAGGAGATCCCCGCCGAGACGCTTGCCGTCCTGCGGTTCGGCGACACGCCCTCGACCTCCGAGCAGGTGCTGACTCGCTGCCAGGACGCCTTGGCGGAGGAGATCGGGCTCATGCTCGCCGAGGGCGTTGTGGCTGGCCCCGAGGACGTCGACCTGTGCATGATCCTCGGCGCGGGCTGGCCCATGCACTTGGGCGGCATCACGCCGTACCTCGACCGCGTCGGGGCCTCCCAGCGGGTCAACGGGAAGCCCTTCCACCAGGCGTCCTGAGGCGCCAGAGACCCCTCAAGTCACCGCCAGAGACCCCGCAACCCCACACCCAGGTTGTGGGGTCTCTGGCGGCCCGTTGCGGGGTCCCTGGCGGCCCGTTGCGGGGTCTCTGGCGGCCGGTCGAGCGCGCATGCGCTCAGTCGCGTGGGAAGCCCGCCGTCAGGAAGGCGCCGAGCCGCTCGCCGAGGCCGTCGAGGGCCTCGGCTCCCGAAGGGCTCGCGAAGCAGAGTGCGCCGGCCCACGAGCTGCGGACCACGGCCCCGCCATGCGTCCAGTGGCTTGCGACGCGGACCCCGCCGGCGGTCACATCGAAGCGCTCGGCCCATACCGTCCGCCCGTCGGGAAGATCGACGGGCTCCGCCGGGTGTCGCCGGACCTCGGCCGGAGCCGGTGTCTCGTGCGGTGCGGCGTCCTCGACCCGCCGGTACGTGGCTGCTTCGCGGGCGGAGCCGGCAAGCTGGGAGACCAGGAGATACTCCCCGCTCGCGGGCAGCGTGTCGGCGTCGTGACCGGCCTCGTCACGGCGCGCGCCGGCACACAGGCCGCCCGGCTCCTGCCGGAACCTGAAGGCCTCCCACGTCTCGCCCGACGCAGTGAGCCGGATGAGCGACTCGGACGCGAAGAGGGTCCCCGAGCCGTCGTCGAACGCGATGCGGGTGGTGAGCACATCGCCGTCGAACGCTCGGCAGACGGCACCCCGCCGCACCCCGGCCACCCAGAAGCCCTCCCACCGCTCCCACGCAGCGCGCACGCGCCCTCCTCATGCTCTCGGGCCACTGCCTTACGCGGCCGTTCTCAGCCCGTTGCCCTAGCGAAGAACATTACCGGAGCGGCCCGGGCCGTCGGCTCCGCAAACCGGCGCTTCCGCACCGATCAGGCAGCCACGAAGCGGCCGCCCTCAAGAGCAAGCACGCGATGTGCGTGACGCCTCGCCCAGCCCAGCGCATGGGTGGAAAGCACGACGCCGCACCCCTCCTGCGCGGCCTCGGCGACCACGGACTCGAGCCGGGCAAGACCGTGCCGGTCGAGCCCCACGGTCGGTTCGTCGAGCAGCAGCACCCGAGGACTCCGCGCGATCACTGTCGCGAGCGCGACGAGCCTCTGGCCCGAGACCGGCAGGTCGTAGGGGTGCTCGCCGGCACTGGCTTCAAGGCCGACGGCGCGCAGCGCCTCGAGCGCGCGCCGCTCGGCGACGTCCCGCGGCACACGAGGGCGTCCGCGCGCAGCGATGCGGAGCCCGAAGGCGACCTCACGCAGCGCGGTGCGCTCGAACAGCTGGTCGCGCGGCTCCTGGAACAGGGTGCCGACGTGTTCGGCGACGCGCCCGGCCGGGAGGCCCGCGATGTCCTGACCGCCGATCCGCACTCGGCCGGACCCCGGGCGCACGAGCCCAGCAAGGTGCCGCAGCGCGGTGGACTTCCCCGCGCCATTGGGGCCCGTGATCGCGACCACCTCGCCTGGGCGGACCTCGAAGTCTGCGTCGATGAGCACGCTGCGCTGCCCGTCCGAGGCGGTACCCGGATAGGCGAATGTGACCCGGTCCAGGACCGCCAGGGGGGCACCACGGGACCCCTCGCGGGTCTCGAGGCCCTCGGACGCAGCCGACGAGGTCGCTGAGGACCCGGAGTGCGAGGCCGAGGCGCTGGACACCTCCGGCCCATCGTGGCATTTCGCCCCATCCGAGGAGACCGTCCGATCCGGGTACCCCGGTTCCGCAGGGTCCCGGGGCAGCACCCCAGAGCGTCCGAACGCCGCAGACGCGAGCACCTCGGCGGGTCGACCTGCCGCGACGGCAGTGCCGCCGTCGAGGAGGATCCAGTGGTCGGCGCAGCGGGCGAGCCCATCTGCGCAGGAGCCCGCCACGACCACCGCGGCGCCGCGGGCGCGCTCGGCGTCGACCAGACGGGCAAGTGCCGCGCGTCCGTCGGCATCGAGGGAGGCCGCCGGATCGTCCAGGACCAGAACGGCAGGCTCGCCGACGATCGCGCACGCGAGGGCGAGCCGACGCTCCTCTCCCCCGGAGAGACCGGCCGGATGCCGGTGAAGATGGGCCGCAAGGCCGACGGCGCGCGCGGCCTCCTCGACGCACGCTCGCATCCGCTCGCGGGGAAGACCGCGATGCTCGAGCGTGAAGGCGATCTCCTCGCCGACGGTCGCTGAGGCACCGGTGAGCAGATCGGCCGCCCGCTGCGGGACGAACGCGACGTGACGGCCCCACGCGCCCAGACTGAGGCGGGGATCGTCGGGGGTCCCATGGAACGCGAGCCGAGTCGAGCTTCCGGCAAGCTCGAGATGCCCCTCGAACCTGTTGCGTCCGCCGGTCAGGGCCCAGCCTGCCAGGATCTTCGCGAGCGTCGAAGTGCCGCTTCCCGAGCCCCCGAGCACTGCGGTGAGGGTCCCCTCCCCCAACGCAAGCCTCACGTCACGCAAGAGCAGGGGGGCGCCGTCGTACGCGAAGCGCGTGACCTCAGCCGCGAGAAGCGTGTTCGGCACCTTCATCCGGCACCACCGGCGAGAGCCTCGGCGACGGCCCGAACCACCACCGAGCCGACGATCCCGACGCAGGCGGCGGCGAGGGCCCAGCGGAGGACGCGCTGCGCCGCCGAGTCGGGCTCGTCGACATAGGAGGTCAGCGGGCCGGGAAGCCGCTGGCCGCGTGCGTCGAGGGCCGTGGCCCGTTCCCCCGCCTCGTCGACGAGAGCGAGGACAAGGGGCAACACCTGGAGCCTGGCCGCGAGGATCCGTCCGCCCGGTGCCGGCCTGACCACGAGCCCGCGGGCCTCCTGCGCCTCGCGGATGCGCCGCATGCGTTCGGCGACGGTCGAGGCCAGTCCGAGGGCGGAGGCCAGCACGTACCCGAGCGGGGCGGGCACGCCTCGCCGCAGCAGCGCGACCCGCAGCACCGCGATGTCGACCCACACCGAGAACGCGAGCATGACGACGACGAGCGCGGCCGTGCGCAGCACGAACCCGCCCGCGTACGCGAGACCTTCGACGGTCACCCGTGCGGGACCGAACGAGGCGAGCACGGTGTGGCCCTCGGGGAAGAAGAGCCCGTGGATCACCAGGGCCCACAGCGCGAACGGAGCGACCACGACTGCGGCCGTCGCACCGACGCGGCGCAGGGTGCCCGCCCGTGCCGCCGCAGCTGCGCCCCCCACGATCGCGACGATCCACACCGCCGCATGGGGCCACGCGAGGCACACGACGACGCCGGCTGCGGCCAGCCCGAGTCCCGTCAGGGGATTGAGCCGTCGCCTCGGGGGGACGGTCGGGGAATGGTGGTCAGACAGCCGGCGCCGCCTTGGCGTCGTTGGTGCGCGACGCGAGCACGCGGTACCTGCGGACGAAGTCGAACCGCTGCGTGGCCCGCCGCGGCAGGGCGTAGGCGAGGAGTGCTGCCACGACGAACGTGATGAGCTTGTCGATGAGGTCAGAGAGGATGGCCCCCTTGACGACCGAATCGACGAGGGTGTCCCCCGTGGCGCGGAAGACGGCGATGACGGCGCCGGTCGCGCCCGTGGATGTCCCTCCGAACACGGCGACCGCGACCGTCGCTCCGATCACCGCCGCAATGGCTCCCGTGACGAGGCCGGCGACGGGCAGGAGCCAGACGCGCCGCACGCCGCCCAGGCGCGCCGTGAGCCCCGCGAGCGCACCGATCACCGCAGCGCCTGCAGCGAACGGGATGAGCGTCGGGTTGAAGAAGCTCCACACGATCGTGCTGAGCAGGCCCGTCGCCGCCCCGGCCGCGGGCCCGGCGAGGAATCCGACGAGGACCGTGCCGATCGAGTCGAGGTAGATGGGCACGATGGCCGTTCCCACGAACTGGCCCAGGACGATATTGAGCACGAGGGCCACGGGGATGAGGGCAAGCGTCGTCGTGGGCAGCGTGGGGAGGATGCCCGCGAAGAGGAGCACGGCGGCGAGGCCATAGCCGGTCAGCGCCACGAGCGCGGCGGAGGCCGACGGCACGTCGACGGGCTCGGCCGGGGATGTGGCCACGAGGTAGATGAACGTGGCGATGATGGCCGCCGCGCCGAGGGCGATGAGCGCTGTCCTCAGCGGGGTGCGGCGCGGCGCTTCCTCAGTCAGGGGGTGTGATGTCCGGGAGTGTGACATGGCAGGGCACGTCCTTCAGGTCTGCGCGTGGAAGCGGGCCGCCTATGTCACCTCGGCGGGCGCACGGACTCATCCGCGCGCACCGGAAATTCTAGCCCACCGTGCGCGCGAGAGAGGCAAGCGAGCCGATGAGCTCGGCGAAGGCCTCCTGGGGGTGGTTCGCGCTCACGATCCGCGCGTTGGGCCGCTCGCCCCACAGCTCGCGGTAGTCCGCCACCGTCGTGCCGATGAGCCGCGGCGAGTCGACCTCGACGTGCACCGTGGCGGTCCTGACCGCGTACCGGGCGGTCCCGGCCGCGACGCTCGCTGCGAAGTAGTCGTGCACGTGGGCTACGTAGCCCTGGTCGTAATGCCGATGGAACTCGAAGTAGAAGCGCAGCATGTCACTGACGTGCTTGACGAGCCTGTTCGACGCCGTGCTGCGCTGCCCCTCGGGCTGGTCGGGGAGGACAAGCTCGGGAGCCGCGCATCCGGCCGCCTCCGCCAGGGCGGCGACGTGTTCGGGGTGCATCTCGATCCGCTCGGTCGTCTCGAGCGCGCACACGATCGGGAGCCGCTCTTCAGGCTGCCCCGCGAACGCCGCGAACACCTCCGCGGCCGCGTGCGGATCCACGTGCGTGTTCCATTCGGCCGTGGGCGTCGTGTTGCCCTGGTAGTAGTAGGCCCCTCCCATGATCACGACGCCGGCCAGCAGCTCGGGCAGCCGCGGCTCGGCGCGCAGGGCCAGGGCGAAGTTGGTCAGCGGCGCGGTGATGAGGGCCGTCAGCTCGCCCGGGCGCGCGCGTGCCGCCTCGACCCAGAGATCGACGGCGCCCCTCGCCTCGGGGGCCCGGCTCGCCGTCGGCAGTTCGGCGTAGCCGATCCCCTGGGGTCCGTGGGTCTCCGGGGTCGTGACGAGGGGGATCCGCAGCGGGGCCCTCGCACCGATGGCCACCGGCACATCGCCCCTGCCGCACAGCTGCAGGAGGGCGAGGTTGTTCGCGGCGACCTGGTCCGCGTCGACATTGCCGGGCGTGCTCGTGACCGCCACAAGCTCGACGTGGGGCTGGCTGCACAGGTACAGGAGCGCGAGGGCATCATCGATGCCCGTGTCGCAGTCCAGGAGGACGGACACAGGTGTCCGGCTCGGCTCATGGACAACAGGGCGGGACTGGTCGTGCATGCGTGCCTGCCCTCAGAAGAGCGCGACGCGGGCCGTCTGGGGGAAAATTTCGTCGAGCTCGGCGAGGTCCTCTACGCTCGGGTCCCACGAGGCGGCCTCGGCGTTCTCGCGGATCTGTTCGGGCCTCGTCGCACCGGCGATCACGCTGGACACGGAGGGCTGTGCGGCAAGCCAGGAGAACGCGACCTGGAGCTCCGTGAGGCCACGCTCCTGGGCGAACGCAGAGAACCGGTCGAGCTGGTCCCAGTCCGCGTCATGGACGAGGTTCGTGCGCGTGTGGGACAGGCGCGAGCCCTCTGGCGCCGAGTCCCGCGAGTACTTGCCCGTGAGCAGGCCGTTGGCCAAGGGGAAGTACGGGAGCACCCCGAGCCCGTAGGCTTCCGCGGCCTCAGTCACCTCGAGCTCGGCGCGCCGGTCGAGGAGGTTGTAGTGGTTCTGGCTCGAGACGAACGGCGTGAAGCCGCCCATCCGCGCGACGAACTCCGCCTCGGCGATCTGCCAGCCCGCACGGTTCGAGTGGCCGAGGTAGCGGACCTTGCCCTCGCGGACGAGATCGTCCAGGGCCGAGAGCGTCTCCTCGATCGGAGTCAGTGGATCCGGGGTGTGGAACTGGTACAGGTCGATCCACTCCGTGCCGAGGCGCCGCAATGATGCCTCGACGGCCTTGCGGATGTAGCGGCGCGAACCGCGCGCCCCGAAGTCGTTCCCGTTGGCCCCATGCATGTCCATGCCGAACTTCGTGGCAACGACAACGTCGTCGCGGTGGCCCACGAGTGCCTTCCCGAGCATCTCCTCGCTCAGGCCCGGCGTCCGGCCGTAGGTGTCGGCGACGTCGAAGAGCGTGATGCCGGCATCGATCGCCGCGTGCACGACCGCGTCGGTGCCCTCCTGCGTCTCGGTCGGTGTGTTGGCCCGGCCCAGATTGTTGCAGCCGAGGCCAACGGTCGAGACGGTCAGGCCGGAGTGTCCGAGACGGCGGTAGTCAGTCATGGTGCCAGCCTACCCGCGGCTCCGACACTGCGAACCGGGCCTGCGAAGCGGGCGTCAGAGGGCGAAGCCGCGGGCGCCGGCCGGACCGTGCCTGAGCTTGAATGCCTCGGGATCCGTGACGGGGGCGACGCCGATCGAGAGCTTCGTGAAGTCGCTTGTGGCCTCGCGGAGGCAGGTCTTCACGGCCGCGACGGCCTTACCAGCGTCGACGCAGGTCATGACGATGTTCAGCCTGCTCCCGTCGATCGAGCTGCCGTCCACCGTTCCGAGGCCCCGCCATGCCAGGTGCGCGGCGAGGGCTTCGGAGGCCTGCCGCTCGAGGGAACGGTCGCGGTCGGTGCCGCCCGCCGTCTTGAGGGAGAACTGCGCGACGACGCGCCACAGCTCCTTGTCCCCGAGCGGCCCGTAGCCGTCCTGGGCGCACTGGTCCTCGAACGCTCCCATAAGACCCTCGGCCGTGGCGCCGTCGACGTCGTCGGTCTCCTCCGTCTCGGACTGGTGGCCCACCCTCCCGTGGTTGATCACGAACTGTGCGGCCTCCTCGTCGTGCCACGCTTCGCGGAACTCAAGCGTCCCGTCGTCGCGGCGGCGGTACAGGCGGGTGTAGCTCATGAGTAGTCCTTCCGTCCGAGCGCCATCCAGGCGTCCGAGATTCCTTCAAAGGGACCCGTCGCGTCGAGCACTGCGGCGTGGATGCGGGTGCATTCGGCGCGCACCGCAGCCACGAGGCCGTCCGGGTAGGCCATCGAGACCGTGTGATCGCTGAACTCGTCCTCGTCGTCCACGAACACCCCGTGCCTCGATGAGCGGATCACGTCGAGGTCCATGTCGACCATGTGGAACTCGACCACGCCGGGGTGCCCCGGACCTGCGGGCTCCCCAATGCGGCGCCAGGACAGGTCCCATGCGAGGTCCACGTACACGCGGAAGTCGCCGGGGTTGGTCTCGTCGTAGAACGTCGCGGCGTAACCGCCAGCTCGCGGGATCAGGAGGACCGCGTCCGAGCGGGTGTGGAGGGCGGCCCCCGGGCGGGAGATGAACTCGCCGCGGCCCTGATAGATCCACCAGCCATGCTCGTCCTCGCCCAGGCCGTAGCCGGGCACCACCCAGTGGGCCATGCCGTCCCACTTCCGGTTGCGGGCGACGACGAGCTCACCCGGGCGGGGCGCGTCACCGGCCGCGGTGGGCTGGATCACCCACGTCACAGTGTCGGGATGGTACCGGTCGTGGGCGCTGTCTGGCCCGGGAGGGGCCGCGCGAAGGGGACCTTCGTGCCGAGCACCTGGGCCACGATGTCGTGGGCCACCTGCTGGGCGGTGAGCCCCACGCGGGCCAGCACCTGCGAGCGGGTCCCGTGGTCGAGGAACTCGACCGGCAGGCCCACCTCGTTCAGGGCAGTGTCGACGCCAGCGGCGCGCATCTCCTGACGGATCCGCGAGCCCACTCCGCCTGCCCGTACTCCGTCCTCGAGGCACACGACGATCCGGTGATGTGCGGCCAGCCGGATGATGCTGCGCGGCACGGGCAGGACCCACCGCGGGTCCACGACCGTCGAGCTGATGCCCTGGTGGTCGAGCCGCTGGGCGACGTCGAGCGCGAGGTCGCTCATCGCGCCGACGGCCACCAGCAGGACGTCCGGTCCTGCCTCCCGGCTGTCGTGGACGTCTTGGCTGTCGTGGACGTCCCGGCCGTCGTGGAGGTCTCGGCTGTCCAGACCGTCGGAGCGCCCGCGGTCATCGAAGGGAACGGCGCTGTGGCCCGTGCGCGCGAGCACGTCCACGCCGTCGGCCAGTCGCTCGATGGCCTCCGTCTCGGGCCCGACGGCGCCCTTCGAGAACCGCACGACCGTAGGGGCGTCGTCGACCGCGATCGCCTCGCGCAGTTCCTCTCGCAGCCGGGTCGCGTCGCGAGGCGCCGCGAGGTGCAGCCCGGGCACGCTCTGGACGAGCGCCATGTCCCACTGGCCGTGGTGGCTCGCGCCGTCGGGGCCGGTGACGCCGGCCCGGTCCAGCACGAGGGTGACGCCGGCCTTGTGGAGGGCCACGTCCATGAGCAGCTGGTCATAGGCCCGGTTGAGGAAGGTCGCATAGAGGGCAACGACGGGGTGGAGCCCGCCGAACGCGAGACCGGCAGCGCTCGTGACCGCGTGCTGCTCGGCGATGCCGACGTCGAACACGCGGTCAGGGTGCCGCTCGGCGAACTTGTTCAGGCCGACCGGGATGAGCATCGCGCCGGTGATGCCCACGACGTCCGGGCGCTCGTCGGCGATCTTCGCGATCTCGTCCGCGAACACGGACGTCCACGACGCCGCCGCGCCGGACTCGGCGGGCTGCCCGGTCTCCGGGTCGATGACGCCCACGGCGTGGAACTGGTCCGCCTCGTGGTTGCGGGCCGGGGCATAGCCGTGGCCCTTCTCGGTGATGGCATGCACGATCACGGGTCCGGCGAAGTTCCTGGCGGTCGCGAGGGCCTCCTCGAGCGCGCGCTCGTCATGCCCGTCCACCGGGCCGACATACTTCATGCCGAGGTCCTCGAACATGCCCTGCGGCGCCCACCAGTCCTTGATGCCCTTCTTGGTGGCATGGAGGCCCTTGTAGACGAACTGCCCGAAGGGCCCGCCGTTCTGCAGCCGCCGCTTCGCGGCATCGAGCACGCCCTCGTACGCCGGGGCGGTGCGCACCTTGTCGATGGCGGTGCGCAGCGAAGCAAGGTAGTCCGCCACCCCACCGACGGTCGGGGCGTAGGACCGGCCATTGTCGTTGACCACGATCACCACGCGGCGGTCCTGGTCCGAGGCGATGTTGTTCAGCGCCTCCCAGGCCATACCGCCGGTCAGCGCGCCGTCGCCCACCACGACGACCGTGTAGCGGTCGCCCTCACCGGTGAGCTTGCGCGCCCGGGAGATGCCGTCGGCCCACGAGAGCGAGGAAGAGGCGTGCGAGGACTCGACGATGTCGTGCTCGCTCTCAGCCCGCGACGGATAGCCGGACATGCCGCCCTCCTGCCGCAGCGTCGAGAAGTCCTTGCGGCCAGTCACGAGCTTGTGGACGTAGGACTGGTGGCCCGTGTCGAAGATGATGCTGTCCCGTGGGGACTCGAAGACGCGGTGCAGAGCGAGGGTGAGCTCGACGACGCCCAGATTCGGTCCCAGATGACCGCCCGTCTGGGCGACGTTGCGGATCAGGAACTGCCGGATCTCTCCGGCCAAGTCGTCGAGCTCCCCTGCGCTCAGTCGCGCCAGATCCTTCGGACCCTCGACGGATTCCAAGATGCCCAAGGGCGACTCCTTGCTCGAAACGTGCACGAACCACTGTAACGCCTCCGGGGCCCGCGTCGCCGACGGCTCCTCCCCGAGCACGGAAGGGCCCTACCGATCGGTAGGGCCCTTCCATGCTTGCAGACTGCGTCAGTGCGCCGAGATCTGGCGCAGCACGTACTGCAGGATGCCGCCGTTGCGGTAGTAGTCCGCCTCACCGGGGGTGTCGATGCGCACGACGGCGTCGAACGACTTCGCGGAGCCGTCCTCTGCCGTAGCGGTCACCTTCACGGTGGCCGGCGTCGTGCCGTCGTTGAGCGCCGTGATGCCCTCAAACGAATACACCTCGGTGCCGGTGAGACCGATCGTCGCGGCGGACTCGCCCGCCGGGAACTGCAGCGGCAGGACGCCCATACCGATGAGGTTCGAGCGGTGGATGCGCTCGTAGCTCTCGGCGATGACGGCCCGGACGCCGAGGAGCGCCGTACCCTTCGCGGCCCAGTCGCGGGACGAGCCGGAGCCGTACTCCTTGCCCGCGATGACCACGAGCGGAGTACCGGCCTTCTGGTAGTTCACGGACGCGTCGTAGACATAGGCCTGCGGTGCGCCGTCCTGCGTGAAGTCCTTCGTGAAGCCGCCCTCGACACCGTCCAGGAGCTGGTTCTTGATGCGGATGTTCGCGAAGGTGCCGCGGATCATGACCTCGTGGTTGCCACGGCGGGAGCCGTAGGAGTTGAAGTCCTTGCGCTCGACGCCGTTGGCGAGGAGGTACTGGCCCGCAGGGGTGTCCGACTTGAAGGAACCGGCCGGCGAGATGTGGTCGGTCGTGACCGAATCGCCCAGCTTGAGCAGCACGCGAGCGCCCGAGATGTCCGTGACGGGGTCGGGCTGCGCCTTCATGCCCTCGAAGTACGGGGGCTTGCGCACGTAGGTGGACTTGGCGTCCCACTCAAACGTGTTGCCGGTCGGCGTCGGCAGGGACTTCCAGCGCTCGTCGCCGTCGAAGATGGTCGCGTACGAGCTGACGAACATCTCCTTGTCGATCGAGGCGTCCATGACGTCCTGGACCTCGGTCGGGTTCGGCCAGATGTCCTTAAGGAAGACATCGTTGCCCTGCTGGTCCTGCCCGAGCGGCTCGGCGTCGAAGTCGAAGTCCATCGTGCCGGCGAGGGCGTACGCGATCACGAGCGGCGGGGACGCGAGGTAGTTCATCTTGACGTCCGGGTTGATCCGGCCCTCGAAGTTGCGGTTGCCGGAGAGCACCGCGGTCACGGAGAGGTCATTGGCCTGGACGGCCTCAGAGATCTCCGACTCGAGGGGGCCCGAGTTGCCGATGCAGGTCGTGCAGCCATAGCCGACCGTGAAGAAGCCGAGCTTCTCGAGGTACGGCACGAGGCCGGACTTCTCGTAGTAGTCGGTGACGACTTTGGAGCCCGGAGCAACCGAGGTCTTGACCCACGGCTTCGAGACGAGGCCCTTGTCGACGGCGTTGCGCGCGAGTACTGCGGCAGCGAGCATGACGGACGGGTTCGAGGTGTTCGTGCACGAGGTGATCGATGCGATCGAGACCGCACCATGGTCGAGCTCGAACTCGCGGCCGTCGGCCATCGTGACGTGCTTCGGGGCCGACGGGCGGCCGAACGCGCCCGAAGCTGCGGACTCAACCGGGTTCGCGAGGCGAGCGGTCTCGTGCACGTGGCTGTCAGCCTCGGTCGTGGTCGGGGCATCCGAGGCCGGGAAGGACTCGTCCACCGTCTCGTCGACCGAGCCGTCCTCGACGTGGCCGTTGCCGACCTCGACGTAGTTGTGCAGGTCCTTGCGGAACTGCTCCTTCGCATCCGAGAGCTCGATGCGGTCCTGCGGACGCTTCGGGCCGGAGATGGACGGGACAACCGTCGAGAGGTCCAGCTCGAGGTACTCGGAGAAGCGCGGCTCGTGGGCCGCGTCGTGCCAGAGGCCCTGCTCCTTGGCGTACGCCTCGACGAGCGCAACATTCTCGTCGGGGCGGCCCGTGAGGCGCAGGTAGTCGAGTGTGACGTCGTCGATCGGGAAGATCGCGGCGGTCGAGCCGAACTCGGGGCTCATGTTGCCGATCGTCGCGCGGTTCGCGAGCGGGACCGCCGCGACACCCTCGCCGTAGAACTCGACGAACTTGCCGACCACGCCGTGCTTGCGGAGCATCTCGGTGATGGTGAGCACCACGTCCGTCGCGGTCGCGCCCGCCGGGATCGCCCCGGAGAGCTTGAAGCCGACAACGCGCGGGATGAGCATGGAGACGGGCTGGCCGAGCATGGCTGCCTCGGCCTCAATGCCGCCGACGCCCCATCCGAGCACACCGAGGCCGTTGACCATCGTGGTGTGGGAGTCGGTGCCGACGAGCGTGTCGGGATAGGCCCTGAGCTTGCCGTTCACTGAGCGGGTCATGACCGTGCGTGCCAGGTACTCGATGTTGACCTGGTGGACGATGCCCATGCCCGGGGGGACGACCTTGAAGTCCTCGAACGCCGTCTGGCCCCACCGCAGGAACTGGTACCGCTCGCCGTTGCGCTGGTACTCGATCTCCATGTTGCGCTCGATCGCGCCGGCGTTGCCGAACACGTCGATCTGGACCGAGTGGTCAATCACGAGTTCGGCCGGGGCCAGCGGGTTGACGCGCGTGGGGTCACCGCCGAGCTCCTTGACGGCCTCGCGCATCGTCGCGAGGTCAACGACGCACGGGACGCCGGTGAAGTCCTGCATGATGACGCGGGCTGGGGTGAACTGGATCTCGGTGTTCGGCTGGGCGTTCGCGTCCCAGCCGGCGAGTGCGCGGATGTGGTCCGCGGTGATGTTCGCGCCGTCCTCGGTGCGAAGAAGGTTCTCCAGAAGGACCTTGAGGCTGAAGGGGAGGCTTTCGGCGCCTTCCACAGAGTTCAGCCGGAAAATTTCATACTCGGTTCCGCCGACGTTCAGGACGCCTTTGGCTCCGAAGCTGTCCACAGTGCTCAATGCAGGACTCCTCTCGCAACACTGCCATCTTTGTCCCGGCCTCGGGGCGGTGCTAGTTAGGCATGCCTAACCGCGCGCCTGCCTGCAGGCCGGGGCCATCCCGGCCCATCCTAGTTCGCGCGGTGCGGCGGGGCGACGGTTCACCGCGGCGTCACCAGCCCTTCGGTGGCGGCAGCAGGAGCCCGACGGTCTCCACATGGTGCGTCATGGGGTACAGATCGAAGGCCCGGAAGCTCTCGAGCCGCCATCCGGCCTGGCGGAACCAGCCCAGGTCGCGGGCGAACGAGGCGGGATCGCAGGCGACATAGGCAACAGCGCGCGGTGCCATGTCGATGAGCTGGCGGACCACGTCCCGACCGGCGCCGGCCCTCGGAGGATCGAGGACGACGGCGTCGAAGGAACCCTGGTCACTCTGCCGCCGCAGGACGCGCTCGACCTTCCCCTGCACGACGGCGACCTCGGGCTGCCGCTTGAACGTGCGCCGCGCGTCGCGGCTCGTCCCGGGGGCGCCCTCGACGGAGAGGACGTAACCGCCCGGTCCGACCGCGGCCGCGAGCGGTGCCGTGAACAGGCCGGCACCCGCGTAGAGGTCGGCCACCTGCGCACCGGGCGCGAGGACGCCGTCGAGCGCCTCCATGGCGGCGGTCACGAGGGTCTCGGGCGCGCGGCGGTGGATCTGCCAGAAACCGTCCCCGGTGACCGTGTAGTGGTGCCCGAGGACGTGCTCGGAGACCGAGCCCCGTCCCCTGATCGTGATCGGCGTCTTCCCTGCTGTAGGACCCACAGCACTCACCGAGACGGCCGGGTCAAGCCCCTCCAGGGCACCCGCGAGCTTCGACGGCGCCACACCGTCGGCGAGGCCGAACAGCACGTGGGGCGCCGAACCGGAGGCGGGCGCCGCGACCTCGAGGCGCTCGACGCCGCGCAGATCGAGGTCCCAGAGGCGCAGGTCGTTGATCTCCCGCGTCGCGAGCGGCATGTCCTCCACGGGGATGAGCGTCTCGGACCGGTGGGCGTGCATCGCGAGCCTGCCGTCCGGTGTCACCGCGAAGCTGCAGCGGGTCCGCCACGCTAGGCCTCCGGCGTCGTCGTGCGAACCCGCGGCGAGCGGGACCGGCTCGACCTCGACATCGAGTCCCGCACCGTGCCCGGTCGCGCCGAGCTCAGTCCCGCCGAGCTCAGTCCCGCTCTGCCCGACGCCGGCGAGTCGGGAGAGCTGTTCCCGGATCACGGCTTCTTTGAGGCGACGCTGCTCGGGGAGCGCGATGTGGCCGAACTCGGCCCCGCCTACGGGCAGGCCGCCCCGCGCATGCGCGGCGAGCGAGTCGGCACGGTCCCAGGGGTGGTCGCGGCGGTGCGGCGAAGGCTCGAGGACCTCGACCACGTCGGCGCGCCAGAACTTCGCGTCGTCTCCCCCATCGGTGAGCTCGGCGCGGACCAGTTCGCCGGGGATGCCGTGTCGGACGAACACAACCCGGCCCTCGTGGCGCGCGACCATATGCCCTCCGTGGGCTACAGGCCCCAGGCGCAGCTCGAGGACGTGTGCGGGGCCTGTCTCTTCGGTTGAGCTCACAGTTCCTGCAGCCTCCTGGCTTCCTCGCTCGATTTCAGCTGCCACGGGACGGACGCGACCATGACGCCCGGCTCGAAGTGGAGCCGGGTCTTGATGCGCAGAGCGGTCTGGTTGTGCACCAGCTGCTCCCACCACTTGCCCACTACGTACTCGGGGATGTAGACCACGATCAGGTCCCGCGGAGAGTCACGTCGCATGCCGCGGATGTAGTCCATGAGCGGGGTGACCGTCTCTCGGTAGGGGCTCGCAAGCACGGTGAGCGGAACCGGGATCTCGAGCTTCTCCCAGTCCGACACCGTCTGGGCGGTCTCCTCGGGGCTGATGTCCACCGTCACGGCATCGAGCCTCGACGGACGGGATGCCCGTGCATAGGCGAGCGCACGCAGCACGGGCTTGCGCACGTGGGAGACCAGCAGGACAGCGTGGACCCTGCTGGGCAGCGCGCGGGCCGAGACGTCGTCGCCGACCGCGAGCTCACGCGCAACGTTCGTATAGTGCACGCGGATGCTCGACATGATGAGGAAGATGGCGAACATCGCGAGGAGGGCGATCCAGGCTCCGTGCTCGAACTTGGTAATGAGCACGATGACGAGGACGGTTGCAGTCATCGCGAACCCGATGGTGTTGATGACCCGCGAACGCTGCATGCGCACGCGCACCGCCCGGTCCTTGACGCGCTTGAGCTCCCGCGTCCAGTGGCGGATCATCCCGAGCTGGCTCATGGTGAACGAGACGAAGACACCGACGATGTAGAGCTGGATGAGCCGGGTGACATCGGCGTTGAACGCAACGATCAGGACGATCGCGCCGGCCGCGAGGGCGAGGACCCCGTTGCTGAACGCCAGCCTGTCGCCGCGAGTGCGCAGCTGGCGCGGGAGGTAGCCGTCCTGGGCGAGAATCGAGCCGAGGACCGGAAAGCCGTTGAACGCCGTGTTGGAGGCGAAGACGAGGATCACGCCGGTCGCCGCAACGACGATGTAGAACGGGATGCTGCCCGTGCCGAAGACGGAGTCGGCGATCTGGCCGATGACCGGGGTCTGGATGTATTCGCCGGAGAGTGGCTGACCGTCCTTGAGGAGTTCGGTGGCGGGGTCCTGCACGAGATGCACGCGGGTCACGTTGGCGAGGAAGATGATACCGGCGAGCATCGATGCGGCGACCGCGCCGAGGAGGAGCAGGGTCGTGGCCGCGTTCCTGCTCTTGGGCGGCCGGAAGTTCGGCACGCCGTTGCTGATGGCCTCGACGCCGGTGAGCGCCGCCGCACCCGAGGAGAACGCCCTGAGCAGGAGGAACGCGCCCGCGAGGCCCACGAGCCCCTGATCGAATTCGGGTGAGGCGACGATGGTGAAGTCGGCGCTCTGGGCTGGCCTCAGGGTGCCGGTGAGCCACTGGATGATCCCAACCAGGGTCATGCCGAGGATTGAGGCCATGAACACGTACGTGGGAACTGCGAACACCGTGCCCGCCTCGCGGATCCCCCGCAGGTTCACGAGGGCGAGGACCACCACGCCCACGACGGCGATCACCGCCTGCGTGCCGTGGAGCGAAGGCACCGCTGTGGTCAGGTAGGTCGCGGCAGATGAGATGGACACGGCCACCGTGAGCACGTAGTCGACCAGCAGCGCGCTCGCGACCGTGAGCCCGGCGAACCTGCCGAGGTTCTCGGTGGCAATCTCGTAGTCACCGCCGCCCGACGGGTAGGCGTGGACATTCTGCCGGTACGACGCAACGACCGTGACGAGCACGAGGATGACCGCGAGCCCCACCCAGGGCGAAAATGCCACAGCGGACACGCCGGCAAGCGCCAGAGTGAGGAAGACCTCGTCGGGCGCGTACGCCACGGAAGAGAGCGCATCCGAGGCGAAGATCGGCAGCGCGATGCGTTTGGGGAGGAGCGTGTGCGCGAGTCGGTCGCTGCGCAGCGCGCGGCCCACCACCACGCGCTTGACCGCATTAAATATCGTCAGCACCCTGACACGTTATGCGACAACCGCGGGATATGTCATCGCGCGGTACATTGGGGGCCATGGCGCACTACGTGATCATGGGCTGCGGACGCGTCGGCGTCACCCTGGCCCACACCCTTGAGGACTCCGGCCACTCCGTTGCCATCATCGATCAGGACGATCGCGCCTTCCGCCGCCTGCGCAGGACCTTCTCTGGCCGCAAGGTCACGGGAATCGGCTTCGACCGCGACACGATGAAGCAGGCCGGGATCGAGGACGCCTACGCGTTCGCGGCCGTCTCGAGCGGCGATAACTCGAACATCCTCGCCACCCGGGTGGCGCGTGAGACGTTCCACGTGCCGCACGTCGTCGCCCGCATCTACGATCCGGGACGCGCCGAGATCTACCAGCGGCTCGGCATCCCCACCGTCGCCGCGGTCCGGTGGTCCGCCGATCAGGTCCTGCGGCGCATCCTGCCCGAATCCGGCGTTGCGGGCGACTACCGCGACCCGTCGGGACGCCTCGTGCTCACGGAGGTCGCCGTGGACCCCACGTGGCTGGGCCAGCCTCTGGCCAGGATCGAACACGCGGCCCGTGTGCGCGTGGCCTATATCACCCGGTTCGGCGAAGGCATCCTGCCCACCTCGACCACCGCCTACCAGGAGGGCGACACGGTTCACGTCATGATGGACATCGCCGACGGAGCCGAGGTCTCCCGCATCCTGTCCGCGCCGCCTGCCAAGGAGTCCGAGTGAAGGTCATCATTGCCGGAGCCGGCAGCGTCGGCAGTTCGATCGCGCGGGAGCTGCTGGCGCACCGCCACGAGGTTCTGCTCATCGACCCCAAGCCCGAGGTCATCGGACGCAGTGGGCTCCGCGGGGCGAAGTGGCTCATCGGCGACGCGTGTGAGCTCTCGACCCTCAAGGAGGCCAAAGTCGACGAGGCCGACGTCGTTGTGTCGTCGACGGGCGACGACAAGGTCAACCTCGTCGTCTCGCTCCTGGCCAAGACGGAGTTCGGCGTGGGCCGCACCGTGGGCCGGGTCAACAATCCGAAGAACGACTGGATGTTCGACGGCTCGTGGGGTGTCGACGTCGCGGTCAACACTCCGAGGCTCATGACGGCCCTCGTCGAGGAGGCCGTAGAGATCGGCGACGTCGTGCGCCTCCTGACCCTCCAGACGGGAGTGTCCTCTATCGTCGAGTTCACGGTGCCCGCCGACTCCCTCGTCGTGGGCAAGACCGTTGGCCAGATCGAGTGGCCGGAGGACTGCACGCTCGTGGCGATCCTCCGCGACCAGAAGCCGATCGCCCCGAGCCGGGACGATGTGATCGACCACAGGGACGAGCTGTTCTTCATCTCGACGATCGCTGGCGAGGATGACCTGCGCGGCCTCCTCGCGCCCCAGTCCGAGAAGTCCGACAGGTCCGAGGAGATGCCTGTCCTCGCTGACGACGAGGACGCCGCGTTCGACGGCTGAGGCACCTCCCGACTCCGGGCTGCGGTCTCTAGGCGGCAGGCGCGGGCGGGAGGGGCGGGGCACCCATGGGTGCTTTAGGCCCGCGTCCGCGCCCCGCGAAGCGCCGGTACCCCACGAAGAGGACGACCACGAGGGCAACGGCCAGCGCGATGAACACGATCGTCTGCTCGCCCGCCATGGCGGCGGGCACGACGCCCGCGACCAGCGTGAACAGCCCGCTCACCAGCAGCGCGTTGGCATCGGCGGAGGAGATCCGTCCGAGCGCGAGGCTCGCAACGAGCAGGACGACGGCGACGATCGTCGCGCTCAGGCTCACGGTCCGCAGCCATGCCGACTGGGTTCCTCCGACCGTCGGCTCGGGGTAGAACGCGTTGATGCCCACAAAGAAGACCACGACGGCCAGTACGCCCGTGGCCAGCGGATGCAGTACCGCGAACATCCGCGAGCCAGCCCGGGGCCCGGAGCCGTCCGCCTCCGCTGCAGGGAGCCAACGCCGCCCGACCATCCGCAGGTGGCCGACCACGAGTGCAACGAGCAGCGCGAAGACGCCCACGACGAAGCTGACGACCGCGGTCTTGGGACTGATGGCCCGTGTCGTACCCATGACAAGGGCAACGAGGCCGCCGAGCAGGAGCGCATCGGCCGGGATCGATGCGCGCCGCACGAGCGCGAACCCCGCGGCGAGGAGAACTACTGCCGCCGACGAGGCGATGAGGGCGGAGTTGCGCCCGTAGACTGCCATCGTGTCCGGATAGCCCGACCCGAAGTACCCGCCCAGGTAGGGCTGGGCATAGAACGCCTGGATGCCGAGCGAGACCACCATCGCTGCCAGTGGCGCCGCCGCGAGGGGGAAGACGACGGCGAGCGTCGCGTCGTCGACGTCGGACGACGACGAGGCTCGGGCGTTCCGCCGCAGCGTCCACCCCGTCTGACGCACAAAGAGCGCTGCCAGGGCCAAGAGGAAGCCCACCCCTACGGCGGCGAAGCTCGCGGCCGTGCCGAGGCCAGCGGTCGCGCCCATGCCGCGTCCTGCGGCGTACACGAGCGTGAAGACCCCGCCGAGCAGGAGCCCATCGGCGATCACGACGAGTCGCTTCGGGAGGAGCGACCCCACCACAAGTGGCACGGCGCCTATCGCCGAGACCGCACCGGAAACAATCCCGTTGTAGTCCTGGAGTGTCTGGTGGTACGCGAGGTAGGTGTTCTCGCTCCCGCCCTGCGGCCCTACGTACATTTCGGGCTGCGGATAGAAGACCTGGACGCCGAAGCCGACGAGCAGCGCGATCAGGATGCCGAGGAAGATCGGGAAGACTACCCTCAGGGCCTTGTTCTCCATGCGTCGAGGCTAGGTGCGCCGAGGAGGACCGGATAGGGCCAACTGGCACGACCTCGCCGGATCAGTCCCCTTCCGGCCCCGGTGCTCCGATCGGACGCGTGACGAGCCAGGCGACCCAGAGGCCGAGCGCGTACAGCGGCACGCCCATGAGCAGGCGCGTCGCACCGAGGGCTGTGAGGCCGGCGTCGCCCATCAAGTACAGCGGCATCTGAACGATGAGCCGAAGGCCGAGCACGGCGACCATGATCCATGTCCCCAGCCGGTACTGCCGTGCCCGGACCGGATTCTGACGCCAGTGGAGGCCCTCATTGCGGAGGAACCCGAAGATGACCCCCATGAGCGGCCACTTGAGCAGGACCGATGCCATAAGGGCAACGATGTACGCCCCGTTGGTGAAGAAGCCGTAGAGATAGAAATTCTCGGCGCGGCCGGTGAAGAGCGCGAGAGCCGCGGAGACACCGATGCCGATGATCCCGGCGAACGCCTGGGTCGGCGGTGTCCTGCCCACGAGGCGCACGACGACGAACACGGCCGCCACCACGAGCGACAGTACGACGGCGAGCACGAGGTCCTGCGCGAGGGTGAAGTATGCGAGGAAAACGAGTCCTGGCAGGATGCTCTCGAGCATGCCCCGCACCCCTCCGGCGCTGCGGAGGACGTCGATCCGCCCATCGTGGTGCCGGTGCAGCCCCGCCTTGGCTGCGTATGCACCCGCGAGGTCCGCCGCGCTCGGGGCGCGCTCGCCCTGCTTCTGGTCTTCGCCGTCTGGGGCCTCGTGGCCGCCATAGGGTGCGGTCATGTCAGTCCTCCTGGGCCAGGATCTCGTAGCGCGGGTTGTAGATGGTGGGCGTGCCGTGGAAGTGGGCCAGCATCCCGGAGAAGCGGAGTCGGGTGCCCGCATTGACGCCGCTGACCCTGCGGCGCCCGAGCCACACAAGGCACAGCGCAGGGCCCCGCCCCGGCAGTGCCGACTCGTCCTCGATGACGGCCGTGAGGCGCGGCGCGTCTCCCGCGGGCACGAACGTGAGGGACCGGACCACGCCCTGGCCCGCCACGAGGCCACGCTCGGGAAGTCCGCCGAAGCCCTCGAGCCGTATCGCGCCCGTGCGCTCAGCCAAGATGGGTGATCTCCGGTCCCCGCTCCGGCGCCTGCGGCTGCTGCTGCGCCTGGGCGGTGTGACCGCGGCCGTTCTCGTGCGGGGCAGCCTCAACGGGGATGCGCAGTGGCAGGAGCTCACGCGGAGGAAGCGGCGACTCGCCGCGGTCCACCACGACGTGGCGGAAGAGGTCCTCGAGCTCGGCGGAGCCTTCGCGGCTCTCGGCCGCCCGCCCGCCGATGACGCCGCGGAGGAACCAGCGCGGACCGTCGACGCCCATGAATCGGGCCGCGCGGTAGCTGCGGCCCTCCCCCGAGGCGTCTGCGGGGAGCCGGGCTACGAGCTCGGGGCCGAAGCTGCCCTCGGTCTCCTCGACGGTGCCGCCCTGGCTCTCGACCGACTGCGCGATCTGGGCGCGGATCTCGCCCCAGAGGCCCTCAGAGCGGGGAGCCGCGAATGCCTGGAGCTGGAGGCTCGATCCTGAGAGGTCCATGGTGACAGCGACAACTCGCTGCGTGGCCTCCTCGAGCTCGAGGCGCAGCTGGAGGCCATCGGTAGGCCGCACGAGAATGGAGCCGAGGTCGACATACCCGCTCTCGGTGCTGGCTTCGCTCGCGTCGAAAGGCCCCTTCTGCGCGCGCCCGTAGCCGCTCTTGTCCGGCTCGGGACGCTTCTGGGCCGGCGTGCTGAGCACCGAAGCGTCCTCGGCCGTCAGCTTGGCGTTCTTGCCGCGTCCGAACAGTGCCACACAAACTCCTTAGTCTTGCCGGCAGCCTGGCCGGCCCCAGTCGTTGCCCGCCGCGGCCGGGCACTTGGATGTGCCGGGCACTCGCGCAGGACGCACCGGCTACTGGGCAGTGAATCCGCCGGTCGAACCGAAGCCCCCCGAGCCGCGCACGGATTCGGACAGTTCTTCGACGGGGACGAAGCGCGCATGCTCGACGCGCTGGATCACCATCTGTGCGATTCTATCGCCACGCCGGAGGGTGAGCGTGTGCGCGGCGTCGGTGTTCAGCAGCGTCACCGCGAGCTCGCCGCGGTATCCGGCGTCCACGGTACCCGGGGCGTTGACCACGGTGAGGCCGTGCTTCGTGGCGAGACCCGAGCGTGGGTGGATGAGGGCGACGAAGCCGAACGGGAGGGCGATGCTCACACCGGTCGGCACGAGGGCCCGCTCTCCAGGGGCCAGGGTGACGTCGACTCGGGCCCTGAGATCCGCACCGGCATCGCCCGGGTGCGCGTAGGACGGCGGCTCGATCCCGTCGTCGAGCATCTTGAGCTGGACCTCGAGGGTCGGCTCCCAGACCGACGCGTCGCCGGAAATCCCATCGGAACCGGAAATCCCATTGGAACCAGAAATCCGATTGGAACCGGAAATGCCCTCGGAAACTGTCTGCTGCTGCGCACTCACCCGTCAACTGTAGCGGCCCTGCGCGCGAGGCCCGGTTTTGTCGCCACGCCGCGGGGGGTGGAAAGCTTGGGACTATGCCTGAAGCCACGACGCCCGCCCCCGCCGCGGGCACCGCAGACCCCGTTGTCTATTCAGAGAAGCTGTGGCCCGCCTGGTGGGTCTGGCTCGTGACCATCGGCGTCTCGGCGGCGGGTATCCTCGTGTTCGCGCCGATCAGCCTTGCTGCCGGCTACACAGCCGCCATGGTGCTCTTCGTCATCCTCGCGGGCGCCCTGATCGCCTCGACCCCAGCAGTCGTGGTCACCGCGAAGTCCTTCCGCGCCGGACGTGCGACCCTCCCACTCGCCGTCGCCGGTGATGCTGAGGCGTTCACGGGAGACGAGGCAACCGCTGAACGCGGCGTACGGCTCCACGGGCTCGCGTACCTCTGCATCCGCGGCTGGATCTCGTCCGTGGTGCGCCTCGAGCTCAACGACCCGGACGACCGCACGCCATACTGGCTCGTCTCGACCCGCCATCCGGCCCAGCTCGTGGCTGCGCTCACCGACCATCCCGGGCCGGCCGAGTCCGTCTGACGGGACAACGGGCTGGCGGACGAGACCGTCAGAGGCGAAACTCCGTTCTGGAATGCACGGTGGCCCCGGCGCGCTGTCGCGCCCGGGGCCACCGATTTTCTGTTTTCCTTGCGCGCGCCGAGGGCTCAGCCCTCGCACTCCTTGCAGTATAGCAGGCCGTTCTTCTCCCGTGCAATCTGGGAGCGGTGACGGACGAGGAAGCACGAGGCGCACGTGAATTCATCGGCCTGTGCCGGCAGCACACGCACGAGGAGTTCCTCGCCGGAGAGATCGGCGCCGGGCAGCTCATAGCTGTCCGCGGCCTCCGCCTCGTCCTCGTCCACCGAAGCGGACTGCTTGTCGGTGCGGCGGGACTTCAGCTCCTCGATGGAATCCTCGTTGAGCTCTTCCTCGTTCTTGCGCGGCGCATCGTAGTCGGTCGCCATAGTTCTTCGTTCACGCTCCGTAAAGCTAGCTAGTCACGTGGCATCCCACGTAGTCCACTCCAACGCACTCGGCCCCCATTTTGTGCCCAGTGACGGGGGAGATTGTTCCCGATGCAGCCTCAAAACGCCACTCCGGCCCGGAATATTCCGTCCAGAACCACCGCGATGGGCCACGGGCACCTGCCTATTGGGGTCGAACATGCTTGGAAATTCGCGGCGCACCGCGTGCGCAGCCCGTGTTTTCCCCCGGCAAATGGCACAGTTCTACTCAGACTAAAAGCTAGCTGGAGGGCCTCAATGCGGGAGCGAGCGCAGGATCAAGCGCAGGAACTGCGGCTCGTGGGTGTCCACGAGGACGGAGCCCACCTCCTCGTGAGCGCGGCGAACGGAGATGTCTTCCGGCTCCCGCTCGACGAGGCGCTGCGCCGCGCCGTCTCCAGGCCCGCACCCCAGCGTCCAGCGACCGGCGATGGCGCCGGTATGACACCACGACAGATTCAGGCCGAGATCCGGGGCGGGGCAACTGCCGAGGAGGTTGCGGTCTCGTCCGGCATCCCGCTCGCGCGCGTGCAGCGCTTCGAGGGGCCTGTCCTGGCGGAGCGCGAGCACGTGGCACGGCGCGCCCAAGGCGTCGAGGTGCCAGGGCGGCTCCCCACGCACGATGCCCTGCGCGGCCCCCAGGCCGATCGGCCCGCAACGCTCGGAGAGATGGCCGCCTACCGGCTCTCCCTCCACGGCGTGTCTGCGGACAGCGTCGAGTGGGACTCGTGGCGACGTCCCGACGGCCAATGGACCGTGGTCGCGCGCTTCGAGCTGCCCGACGGCGCGCCGTCGTCCATCGGAGAAGAGCCGCCCGCGATGTGGACCTACCACCCCATCCACCGCACGGTGGCCAACGCCAATCGGTGGGCGCAGCAGCTCAGCGAACTCGAGCCCCTCGACGGCCCGGCCCCTCGGCGCCGCCTCGCAGCCGTGTCCGACAGGCCCTTCGATGTCGAGGCACCGGAGGCCATGCGCCGCGCGGAGGCAGCCCTCCCGACGCCCCTTGACCGTGAGGCCGAGCTGCTGGACATGCTGCGTGCCCGGCGCGGGCAACGGCTCGGCGTCGACGAGGACGGCGACGATGCGCTCGCGCTCCTCCTCACGCATGGCATCCCGGCTGCGCATCCACGACCCTCCGACGCTGACCCCGCGGATGCTGACGACGACGCCGAGGTCACAGACGGCGCCGAGCGTCACGATCGCCCCACCCGACCGGGGAGCGCGGCGGACGACGACCGCGTTGCCGCGCCGCGCGGAGGGATCACATCGCTGCTCTCACGCCTGAACCCTCGCGTGCACGAGGGAGACGACAGCCTCGGTCTCAAGCCGGGCATCAGCACGGCCACCCACGAGATCACCTTGGTCCCCTCTGCACATCCGCCAGGGCCCGATCACGAGGCAGGCGATCAGGAGCACACCTCGGGGGTGACCTCTCAAGGGGGCAGCTCCCCGGAGGACGCCCCCTACGCCGGCGCGCCAGCGAACTCGGAGTCCCGGCCCACGGAATCCCGCGGCCCAGAGATCGGCCGCACGGAATCAACGCAGGTGGCGTCTGGCGGCACCGACTCAGCGCGGCCGGAGCCACGCCAGCCCGGTCCGGGCCAGGAGACGCCGCGGCGGTCCGGAAGGCCCAAGCGCTCCTCCGTCCCGAGCTGGGACGAGATCGTCTTCGGGACTAAGGGCGACTGACCCCGGCCGCGCGGGAAGCACCTGCCTCGAGCGATCTGCTATTCACCGAACGGCAGGAGTTGCTCCCCCTCGCCCATGACGTCCGCCGTCGCGGCGGTGCGCCCGGCCATGTAGTGCCGGCGGCACAGGGTCTCGTACCCGACCTCGACGGGCTGGCCTTGAGCCGTCACGCCTGCGGGCGGAAGAGTGCCTCGGCCGGTGATATCCGCGACCACGACCTGCTCCCCCGTCCGGACCATCGTCCCGCCGACCGTGCGCGCGTTGTGGGTTGCCCGCCGGCCGCACCAGCACAGCGTCGGCACCTGGAGGCTCTCGATCCTGTCGGCGAGCTCCACGAGCCGCTGCGAACCCTCGAACAGGCGCGCGCGGAAGTCGGTCCCGATCCCGAAGGCGTACACGTCCACCTCCAGCTCGTCCACGACTCGGGCAAGGTCATCGACCTGCTCCGCGCGGTAGAACTGGGCTTCGTCGCAGATGAGGTAGTCCACCTCCTCCCCATGGGTTCGACGCCGGACGACCTCGTCCCAGAAGCTCGACGACGCCGTGACCTCGATCGCGGGTGTCCTGAGGCCGAGTCGGCTCGTGATGGCGGCTTCCCCCGAACGGTCATGGCGCGTGAACAGGAGGCCCAGACGGCCTCCGGCACGGTGGTTGTAGTCCATCTGGAGGGCCAGGGTCGACTTGCCGCTGTCCATCGTGCCGGTGAAGAAGACGAGCTCAGCCACGGCCCGAGCGCTTCCCCTGGACCCGTCCCCGTGCGCGGAACGCGATGAGCGGGACGTGCCTCTCGGCCTTGGTCCACGACCCGTGCTGGCCGACCATCTCGAACGCCTGAGGACGCACCCGGCGGCCGTCGTACAGGGCCACATCGCCATGCACGGCCACGATGAGGTCGCCGATCCGCGCGTGCACGCTCTCGGTCACCACCGGCCCGAACAGGCCGTGGTCGATGGCCTCCCGGCGTGTGAGGATCCAGGTCTGGTTCCCGAGTCGCTCGCGCCAACGGGCAGCGACCGCGGCCACCGCGGCGTCGTACGCCGCATCGTCTTTCGCGGGGTGACCCGCGCCGCGGCCGTTCCGCGGCGGCTCGACGTGGAGGTGAACCATGCGGGGTTCCCCAGCGGTGTGCCGGACGCCCTCGGTCAAGGAGGGATCGGCGCCGATATCGAGTCGCCGCGAGGGAGCGATGTCCACCATCCCATGGTCGCCCACGACGAGGATGAGGGTCCCTGCGGGAAGCTGGGCATCGAGGCGCCGCAGGGACGAGTCCACCTCCTCGAGGGCCACCGTCCATTCGGCCGAGGTCCAGCCGTACTGGTGACCGGCCTTGTCGAGCTCGTTCAGATAGAAGTACGCCAGCATCCGCGGGTGCTCCGCCATAGCCTCGGCAGCCGCCGTCGTGCGCGCGTGGAGGCTCACCGCACCGATGAATTCACCGCCGCGCAGGGCCGCACGTGTCATGGGCGAGCCCTCGAACTGCGGCAGGCTCACCGTCGCAACGTGGATATCGGGATGGATCCGCTCGAAGATCGTGGGGCACGGCTGCCAGCGCTGAGGGTCGACGTCGGGATCCCAGCCGTTGAGCTGGTTCACGACGCGGTCGAGGTGCGGAGCGTAGACGTCGTACCCCACCATGCCGTGCTGGCCGGGCGGGACGCCCGTGCCGAGGCTTGCCAGCGACGCCGCCGTGGTGCTCGGGAATGCCGCGTCCAGCGTCTCGGGGATGGCGCCCTGGCCTGCTGAGAGCTTCTCGCGCAGGAAGGGAGTATGGGCCGTCCGCTTGGACAGGAGGTTGCGGCCGAGACCGTCGACCATCACGAGGCAGATGCGCGAGGACGCGGGGATGGCCAGGGGATTGGGAAACCCCTGGACGCCGAGCGCTGCGGCGCAGGACGGGAGGACATCGGCGATGGATCGCGAGCCGAAGGCGGGTGGCGGCGGCAGGGGCACAGCGCCGCTGGCCGCAGATCCGGCCGCAGAAGCGGTTGGTGTGCTGGACGGGGTGCGGCTGGGCATAGAGTCGGAGGCTGCCGTCATCTAGCGGCCACCGTGGCCGCGCAGCGTCCTCGAGGCCAGGCCGGCAAGGCGGGGCCTCGTGGGTGCGGGTGGAAGCGGCCGCGAGCCCGTGCTCAGGGCGCGCAGCAGTCGGGCGAAGTGCTTCGCGGTGCCGACGGCGCGTGGGCCGTCGGCATCGGCGCTGATCCTCAGCACGAGGTCCTCCTGGGCCACGGTGCCGGTATACCCGTGGTCGGCCTCGCACTGGGGGTCACCGCATCCGGCGGGCACCATGTCGACGCGCTGGCCGCCGCTCCACGCGATGGCCAGGGTCACTTCGCTCACCGGGTCTCCGGCCGTGTACTCGGCAGGATCGGCATACACATAGGACAGCACCACGGTGGCGATCTGGGCGACGGGGACTGACTCCGTGGACACCTGGGCGGCGACGCGGCTCCCCTTCTCGTCGAGGGGCGACTCGTCGACATGGGTGACGACGAGCATGTCATCCGTGAGCACGAGGACAGTCACATGGCGGCGGACCTCGGCACGTTCGAAGTGGGTCTCGAGGTGGCTCAGGTGGGCGACCGGCGTGCGGCCGTCGAGGGCGTCCTCGACCACATGGCCGACGAGCAGCGGGTAGAAGCCCGTCCTCTCGAGCGCCGCGGTCAGGGTCTCCCCCTCCCCCTGACTGCCGTGCTGGCCTGTGGGTGCGCCGGACGGGAAGTGGCTCATGGGTGCCATTCTCCCAGAACGTTGCGGAACAGCTCAAAAGGAGGTGTCACGTCACTGGGCGATCATGGCCCTGCGAGCGCTGTCCATGCGCTGGGCCGGGTTCCCCACCCACACCGAAGCAGCGAGCACTGTGAGGCCCTGCGCGCTCACGACGACGGGCTTGAGCTCGAGGAGTGATACCTCGGGGTGGCGGTCCTTGAGCAGCGAGACACGGCCCACGAGGTCCTCGAGCGCCGGCACGTCGAGGGCTGGGAGGCCTTCGTGGCCGTACAGCTTGACGGCGGTCCGCGGCGCGCGGACGATCTCGTGGACGTCGCCCGTGGTGAGCGGCGTCATGCGGTGCGCCCAGTCGTCGAGGAGGGACACGGCGTCGCCCGCGAGCCCGAAGGAGAGGATCGGGCCGAGGAGCGGATCCTCGATCGCCCTGATCACGCAGGCCTGGCCGAGCGGGGCCATGCTCTGGACCTCGAAATGGGCTTCGCCATAGGGGCCCAGCGCAGTGCGCATCTGGTCGAACTCAGCCCGGAGGTCGGCGGCGTCGCGCACGTCGAGCCGGACAGCTCCGAGGTCGAGGCGCGCCCGGAGGTTGTCCGCGGCGGACTTGATGGCTACGGGCCAGCCGAGCGCGTCGGCGGCCGCCACTGCCTCGTCCGCGGTCGCGATGCCCAGCGCGGGAAGGACGGCGATGCCGTAGCACGCCAGGAGCCGCGCAGCGTCCTCGGGGCCGAGCTGTCGCAGTTCGGTACCCTCGACTCCCGCGAGGGCGGAGCCGATGATCGCCTCGGCTGCGTCGTCGTCGAAGTCCGCCTCGAAGAGCGGACCCTGGTCGCGCGCGAGCCACTCGCTGTACCGTACGACGGCGGCGAGCGCGGTCACGGCGTCGCCCGCGCTCGCGTAGCTGGGCACCGTCGCGGATGCTGCCGCCGGCACGGCCTCAGGCGCTGAACCTGCCGCCGCGGACGGTGCGGCGTCCTGCGGGGCCCCATCCGCCGCGGGCAGGAGTCCCTCGGTGTCCACACGACGGTCAATCACTCCGGGGAACGCTGCAACGACAGTCTTTCCGAGAGCCTCGGCGGCCTCGGCCAGGGTCTCGGCCAGAGCAGGCACGCGCACGCCGGGCGCTGGCAGGACCGCGACGACGACGGCATGGACGTCATCGCGCGCCCCCACATCGGTCAGCCGACGGTTCATTTCGGGAAGCGCGAGGGACTGGCCTTGGGAAAGGTCGAGGTCGCCGGCCACTGCGACGACGTTGAGCCCCTCGCCCTCAGCGCTGTCCGCGACCACTCGCGCGAGCCCGAGCGCGTTGCTCAGCACCGCGACGTTGGGACCTGCGGGCAGCCTCCCGACAGCGATCTGGGCGACGTCGATGAGCCCCTCAATAGTCCCGACGCGGATGACGCCGGATTGCCGGAGCACCGCGTCGAGCGCCCCGGGCGGCGCTTGCGTGGTCCGGACCGAATGGCCAGGCGGGAGCCGGAGCCCGGTGACGTCGCTCTTGGCGACGATGACCGGCTTGCTGCGCGCCAGACGCCGCGAGATGCGGGAGAACTTGCGGGGGTTGCCGAACGATTCGAAGTACAGCCCCACCGCGCGCGTCGGTTCGTCGTCCTCCCAGTACTGCATGAGGTCGTTGCCGGACACGTCCGCCCTGTTGCCCGAGGAGAAGATCGCAGTGAAGCCGAGACGCCGTTGCTCGGCCGCGGCATACAGGGCCACCCCGATCGACGCCGACTGGCTGAACAGGCCCAGGCTGCCCCGACGCGGAAGCCGCGGGGCGAGCGAGGCATTGAGTCGCACTCGGGGGTCTGTGTTCACGACGCCGAGCGATTCGGGCCCGACGACGCGCATGCCGTGGGCGCGCGCGTGCCTCACGATCTCCCGCTGGCGCAGGAGGCCTTCCTCGCCCCGCTCGGCGAATCCGCCGGAGGCGATGACGACGCCCTTGACGCCTGCGGCGGCGCATTCGGCGACGACGCCGGGCACCTCGTCATAGGGGACCGCGACGAGGGCGAGGTCGACGGTCTCGGGGACCTCGCCGATCCGCGCGTGCGCCATCATGCCGCCGAGCTCGAGCGCCTCGGGGTTCACCGCGTACACGCGCCCGGTGAAGCCCCCCTCGACGATGTGCTCGAGCAGCTGGTAGCCCAGCGTCCCCCACGTGCGGCTCGCGCCGATGACGGCAACGGAGGTCGGCGCGAGCAGCCCGAGGACGCTCTTGGACTCGGAACGGTGTTCACGGGATTCCATGACCGCGCGGGACTTCTCGGTTGGATCGATCTCGAACTCGACGCTCACGACGCCCTCGTCGAAATGCCGACTGACCGCGTACCCGGCGTCGGCGAACACCGTGAGCATCTTGCGGTTCTCCGGCAGGACCTCGGCCGTGAAGCGCCGGATCTGGTTCTCCCGCGCGGCCGCGGCGAGGTGCTCGAGGAGGATCGAGCCGAGCCCGCGGCCCTGATGGCGGTCCGCAATGTTGAACGCGACCTCTGCTTCGGTCGGGTCGGTGAGGCGGTCGTAGCGTCCGACCCCCATGATCTCCTCGCCGAGGGTGATGACCAGGGCCACCCGGTTGCTGTAGTCGACCTCGGTGAAGCGCTTGAGCTCGGCACTCGTCAGGCGCGTCTTGTAGCTGAAGAACCGCAGGTAGGTCGAGCTCTCGGACTGGTGGATATGGAAGTCCTGGAGGGCCTGAGCATCCTGGGGGCGGATCGGTCGCAGGTGGGCCGTCCCGCCGTCGCGGAGTACGACGTCTGCCTCCCAGTGATGCGGATAGTGGCCCTCAGGTGCGCTGGGCTGGCCAAATGCGTCCGTCGATGCCGAGTCCGCCATAGGCTTAGCCTAGTTCAGCCTCCCTGCACCACCACATGAAGGATCTACCGAGTCTTGGCACGTCGACAGAACCCGCGCAGCAGCGCTGGACAGCTCTCCGGCACGGATGCTCTCCCCGGAACCGACAACTTCGCGGAGAACATCACCGACATCGACGTCGCCGAGGAGATGGAGACGTCCTTCCTCGAGTACGCCTACTCCGTCATCTACTCCCGGGCGCTCCCCGATGCCCGCGACGGCCTCAAGCCGGTCCAGCGCCGCATCCTCTACATGATGAGCGACATGGGACTGCGCCCGGACCGCGCGCACGTGAAGAGCGCGCGGGTGGTCGGCGAGGTCATGGGCAAGCTGCACCCACACGGGGACACGGCCATCTACGACGCGATGGTGCGCATGGCACAGGGCTTCTCCCTGCGACTGCCGCTCATCGACGGGCACGGCAACTTCGGCTCGCTCGACGACGGTCCGGCCGCCCCGCGCTACACCGAGGCCCGCCTGGCCGCGGCCTCGCTCGCCCTCACTGGCAACCTCGACGAGGACGTCGTCGATTTTGTCCCGAACTACGACGGACAGCTGACCCAGCCCGAGGTCCTCCCCGCGGCGTTCCCCAACCTGCTCGTCAACGGCACCACGGGCATCGCGGTGGGCATGGCCACGAACATGGCGCCGCACAACCTCGTCGAGGTCATTGCTGCCGCCCAGCTCGTCATCGAGAACCCCGAGGCGACGCTCGAGGACGTCATGGACCTCGTGCCCGGCCCCGACCTGCCCTCCGGCGGGCGGATCGTGGGGCTTGACGGCATCCGCGACGCGTACCGGACGGGCCGTGGCTCGTTCAAGACCCGTGCCAAGGTCGCGGTCGAGCAGATCTCGGCTCGCCGCACGGGCCTCGTCGTGACCGAGCTGCCGTACACGGTGGGGCCTGAGAAGGTCATCGAGAAGATCAAGGACGCCGTCAACTCCAAGAAGCTCACGGGCATCTCCGACGTCACCGACCTCACCGACCGCCAGCACGGGCTGCGGCTCGTCATCGAGGTCAAGAACGGCTTCAATCCGCAGGCGGTCCTGCAGCAGCTCTACCGCTACACGCCGCTCGAGGATTCATTCGGCATCAACAACGTCACGCTGGTGGACGGCCAGCCGCAGACGCTGGGGCTGCTCGAGCTCCTGCGCGTGTACGTGGGCCACCGGCTCGACGTCGTGCGGCGCCGCACCGCGTTCCGGCTCGGCAAGCGCAAGGACCGCCTGCACCTTGTCGAGGGCCTTCTCGTGGCCATCATGGACATCGACGAGGTCATCCAGATCATCCGCACCTCCGACGAGGTCGCGGCCGCACGCGAACGCCTCATGATGGTCTACGACCTCACCGAGATCCAGGCCAACTACATCCTCGAGCTGCGTCTCCGCCAGCTCACCAAGTACTCGCGGATCGAGCTCGAGAAGGAGCAGGACGAGCTGCGCCGGGAGATCGAGGAGCTCGAGGCGATCCTCGGCTCGGACACCCTCCTGCGCGAACTCGTCTCGCGCGAGCTCGGCGAAGTCGCCGCCACGTACGGCACGCCGCGCCGCACGGTACTCCTCGAGCACGACGACGCGCCCGCCCTCGGGAGCCGGGCCTCGGCCGGTGGTGCGATCGGAGCTGCCGCTGGCGCTGCGGCAGCCGGGACCTCGGCCGCCGCGAAGGCCGCGCCGCTGCAGCTGGAGATCGCCGACGACCCCTGCTGGGCGATCCTGTCCGCCTCGGGCATGGTGGCGCGCACCGCCCACGACGAACCGCTTGTCGAGTCGGGGCCACGGGTGCGGCACGACGTGTTCCGCTCGGTCGTGCACACGACGGCGCGCGGCGAGGTGGGCGCCCTGACCTCGGCGGGCCGGATGCTGCGCCTTCAGACCGTCGACCTCCCGATGCTGGCCGCCTCGACCGGGCTTCCCAATCTGGCCGGCGGGGTGCCGATGAAGGACTTCGTCCCGCTCGCCAAGGGCGAGACGCTCGTGGCGCTCGTGCCGCTGGACACCGTGATCGCGATCGGCACCGCCCAGGGCGTGGTCAAGCGCGTCACATCGGACTACCCCCTCAACCGCGAGGACTGGGAGTCGATCACGCTCAGGCCGGGCGACGCCGTGATCGGAGCCGCGCCGGCGGCGGACGCCGACACCCTCGTGTTCGTCACGGCGCAGGCGCAGCTGCTGCGCTACGACGCGTCGGTGGTGCGTCCGCAGGGCCGCACCGCCGCCGGCATGGCCGGGATCAAGCTCGCCGAGGGCGATACGGCTATCTTCTTCGGCGTGGTGTCCGCCGGTGACGCAGGCGACGCTACTGGACACAGCGCCGTCGTGGTCACGATTGCGAACGGCGACGCCGCCCTGCCAGGGACCACCGCCGGGACCGCGAAGGTGACTCCGTTCGACGAGTACCCTGCGAAGGGCCGTGCGACCGGCGGCGTGCGCTCGCATCGGTTCCTCAAGGGGGAGGACCGGCTGACGCTCGCGTGGGTGGGCCGAGGGCCCGCGAAGGCCTCGTCGGCGGCAGGCGTGGCGCGCTCGCTGCCGAGCGAACACGGCCGCCGCGACGGCTCGGGTGTGCCGCTGAGCCAGTCGGTGGACGAGATCGGACCCAGCCTCACGTGATGCACCGGCGGGTCGGGCCCTTCCGGACCGCGGGCTAGACTGCCGCCATGGCCATCACCCCTGACACCAAGGACTGGACCTGGGTCCTCGACCATCCTTGCCCCGAGTGCGGATTCGACCCCGACTCGCTGACCCCGCAGGACGTCGCGCGGCGCGTGGAAGCGACCCTGCCGCGCTGGGATGCGGCGCTGATCCGCGAGGACGTGCGGGTGCGCCCGGACGAGTCGACCTGGTCGGCGCTCGAGTACGCGTGCCACGTGCGTGATGTCTTCGAGCTATTCCGCCGGCGTCTGGACCTCATCCTCGCCGAGGACGGGGCGCGGTTCGCGGACTGGGACCAGGATGCGACTGCCCGCGAGAAGGATTATGCCGGCGCAGATCCCCGGACCGTCCGCTCCGAACTGGCCGAGCAGGGCGCCCTGGCCCGGGACGCGTTCGCGGGCGTCCCCGACGAGGCGTTCGGCCGGCGCGGCCTGCGCAGCAACGGGAGCGAATTCACGGTCGTGACGCTCGCGCGGTACTTCCTCCACGACGTCGAGCACCACCTGCACGACGTCAAGGCCTGAACGGGCGCACAGACCCCCTCGGCCTTCCACGGCGGACTGTCCCCGGCGGACTGTGCCCGCCGCCGGGGCTCAGCGGGCCAGCTGCGCCGACAGGCCGGCGTCGTGCGCGGAGTCAGCGCGCGGCGCTCCGAGCTCCACGAGCACGTCCCCCGGCATGAGCTCCGAGGCGTGATGGGTGACCATGATGACGGTCCGGTCGGCGAGCGCCTCGTGCAGCGCGGCGACGAGCTCGAGGCCGGCCTCCGCGTCGAGGTGGGCGGTCGGCTCGTCGAGGAGCACCGTCTCGGCCCCCGCGAGCAGAGTGCGCGCCACGGCGAGCCGCTGCCGCTGGCCGCCCGAGAGGAAGGACCCACGGCTGCCGATGCGCGCCTCAAGGCCGTACGGGAGGGTCTGCACATGGGCGAGCAGGCCGACCCTCGCGAGGACCTCTTCGAGTTCGGCGTCCGACGGCGCGTGGTCGCGGTCGCGGGCGATTGCGAGGTTTCCGCGGACGGTCGAGTCGAAGAGGTGCGACTCCTGAGGGCACCAGGCCACGGGTCCGGTGACCTCGACAGTCCCCCGGCGCGGTCTGAGGAACCCCGTGAGGAGCGCGAGCACGGTGGACTTGCCGGCTCCGGATGGACCCGCAACGATGACCCAGTCCCCCGGCCCCGCCGCGAGGTCCAGCCCAGTGACGACGTCGGGGCCACCGGGCCACCCGACGCCCACGTCGCGGAGGCGGACACCCGTGGGTCCGGCCGCGGACACCCGTGGGTCGGGCCGCAACAGCGCAGTCCCGGCTGTCGTCGGCTGGGCTGTCTTCGCCCGAGCTGTGTTCGGCTGGACTGCGTTCGGCCGGGCAGTGTTCGCCTGTGCTGCGGCCGCCTCGGCTCCGTTCGGGTGGGCAGTGCTCGGCCGGGCAGTGTTCGGCTGGACTGCGTTCGGCCGGCCAGTGTTCGGCCGCACCGCCTCCGTGTGGGCCGCGTCTCGGCCCGGCACCGCCCGCGAGGCCCCCACCGACTCCTCCGCCGCGACGCGCGTGAGTGCGGATCGGAGTGCCGGAAGCTGCTGGACGGCCGTGCTCGCGGCTGCGAGCGGCTCGGCGAGGGCGAGCTGGAGCAGCAGGACGGCGGCGACCGTGGTTGCCGGGGCGCCCGCCGCGTGGGCGGTGACGAGGGTCAAGACGGCCGCGATGCCGGTCGCGGCAATGACGATCCCCTGCGCGAGGCCCTCGGCCGCCGCCCCGCGGCGCTCGAGGCGGGTGAGCGCTCCGTCCTCCGACCGGAGGCCGGCAAGGACGGCGCCGGTGCGGGAGTTCGCCGCGAGGTCACCGGCTGCGGCGAGCGCCTGCCCCATCCGGGCCAGGAAGCGTGCACGGCCGCTCTGGAGGCGCACGGCCGAGCGCCGGTCCGCTGCCAGGGCCGCCGCCGGCGCGGCGATGAGCGACACCACGAGGGCCGCCGCGAGCACGGGCAGCTGGCCGGGCAGCAGGATCCCGACGGCGACGGCGCCGCCGGCGCCCACGAGGACCGCGGTCGCGAGGGGATGCAGCACCCGCGGGAGCTGATCGCGCACCGCCTCGACGTCCCCGACGAGGGATTCAAGTGCCGCACCGGGGACCAGGAGCCGGCGCGCAGCGAGCCCACGGCTCGACAGCGCGCCCCAGAGCCGGTCGCGCAGAACGGTGAGCGTGGACAGGACCGCCGAGTGCAGCACCAGGCGCTCCCGGTACCGCAGCACGGCCCGCGCGATGCCGAAGAACCGCACCCCCGTGATCGCCGTCAGCAGGTACAGGATCGGAGGCTGTTCGGCAGCGCGCACTATGAGCCAGCCGGACAGCGTCGAGAGGGCCACTGCGGCTGCGGCAGATCCGAGGCCGGCAAGGGCCGCGCGGGCGTATTTCCAGACGTCCGGGCGGATCAGGGAGACGAGCACGCGTAGCCACGCGCCACGAGGCGCGGTGGTGACCGCCGGCGCATCGCGTGTCGGGGCGGGCGTCTCCGGCGTCGCGGAGCGGAACCTCTCGGATGCGGTGCCAGCGGAAGGTGCGAGCTCGATGACGTGGTCAGCGAGGGCCGCCGTTCGGGTCTCGTGGGAGACGAGCAGAACCGTCGCGCGGCCCGAGAGTGCGGCGATGGCCCGCTCAACGAGGTCCGCGGAGGCGCCATCGAGATGCGCGGTGGGCTCGTCGAGCAGCACGAGGGCCGCCCCGTCCGCGACGCGGGCCAGGCCGCGGCCCACCGCGACGCGGCGCTGCTGGCCGGGGCTCAGCTCGCTCGGGTCGGCGTCGGCGAGCCCGGCGAGGCCGAGCCTGCGGAGAATGGCGTCCGTGAGCGTCGCATCCCGATCGACCGCACTCCCCGCGTACAGCGCGAGCTCGGCCGCGACGGTGCGCTGCGTGAACTGCGGGTGTTGCGGGACCCATGCGATCCCGGAAGGATCCGAGCCCTGCACCGTCCCCGAGACAGCCGCCCCTGCGCCGTCGCGCACGAGCCCGGCGATCGCGGCCAGGATGGTGGTCTTGCCTGAGCCGCTGGGGCCGGCGAGCACGGTCACGCGCCCGGCCGGAGCGGTGAAGGTGAGCGGCCCTGCGGCGTCGTGGGGCGCGCCGTCGTACCTCACGGAGAGCCGCTCCACGCTCAGCTGTTGCGGGCCGCCGCCGTCGCGACCCGGTTCACGGCCGGGCCGCTCTGCTGCCGAGAGGAGCCGTGCGCCGTGCGGCACAGCCAACCGCTCACGCGTGCGCCGCAGGGCTTCCGTGCCGTCCTCGCTCGCATGGTGGGCGCTGCCGAGATCGCGCAGCGGCTGGAAGCATTCCGGAGCGAGGATGAGGGCGAGGAGCCCTGCCTCCAGGGTCATCTCGCCATACACGAGGCGGACGCCAATGAAAACCGCCACTACGGCCACAGAGATCGTGGAGATGAGCTCGAGGGCCAGTGAGGACAGGAAGGCGACCCTGAGCGTTGCCATCGTCCGGCCCTTGTAGGCACGGGAGAGCTCACCGAGGGCCACGCGCTGCTCGCGTGCGCGGCCGAGGCCGACGAGCACGGGCAGGCCCTGCGCAAGCTCGACCAGGTGTGAGCCGAGCCGCAGGAGCGCCTGTTGGGCCTCCGACACCGCACCGACGGTGTGGCGCCCGATAAGGATCATGAACAGGGGCACGAGCGGGAGCGTGAGCACGAGGATGAGCGCGCTCACCCAGTCCGCGCCGAGGATCCGGGCCCCGAGCAGCACCGGTACAGTAGCGGTCCCGACCATCGCGGGAAGGTACTGCGTGTAGAGCGAGTCGAGGGCGTCGAGGCCCCGGCCGGCGAGCACGGCGGTCGCTGCGGGCGACGACGCGACGCGGTCCGCGCCGTCGTCCGCGGAAGGGCCTTCGGTGCCTCCAGCGTCCATCCCAGCCTCGATCAGCTCGGCGCGGAGCTCCTCCTTCACCCCAACGGCGGCCCACCGGCCCACCGCGGACGTTCCCCACTGTGCGACGCCCCGGACCAGGACACCTGCGGCTGCCCACAGGGCCGCATCGCGGACGGTCCCCGTGCCGGGGGTCCCGGACGCGAGCCCCGCGATACCCGCGGCGATCCCCTGGGCCATGAGGATGAGCCCCACAGCCTTGGCTGCGGCGAGGAGGCCGAGGCCCAGCAGCGCCCGGCGGGTCGAGGGTCCTAGGGGAATCTCCGGTCGCATGGGGCCCTAGGCCGACTTGCCCGTGACGAGTCGGACCACGATCGCCGGAACCACCGAGTGCGCCGTGGGGATGCTGTCCACCGTGAGCCGGCGGCGGAACACCCAGTAGGTCCAGACCTGGTAGGCGAGCACGAGCGGGAGCCCGATGAGCGCGACCACTGTCATGAGGCCCAGCGTGTAGTCGGACGACGACGCGCTGCCCACGGTGAGGCTGTTCGCCGCATCGAGGGTCGAGGGCAGCACCACGGGGTAGACGGCGGAGAAGATCGCCGCAGCGCCGGCGGCGAGGAACGCGGCGAGGCTGATGAATGCGCGGCCCTCCGAGCCCCGCCGCCCCAGGAGCCACGCGGTGACGGCTGCGGCCGCCGCGACAACCGTCAGAGCCCAGCTCCACCAGGCACCCGTGCGGACCTGCACTGCGAGGACCCAGACGACGAGCGGGAGCACTGCGAGGGGAAGCCAGCGGACGAACGCGCCATGGGCGCGCGTGCGGATCTCGCCGTCCGTCTTGAGGGCGAGGAATGCGAGCCCGTGGACGAGGGCGAACGCGACGACCGCGAGGCCGCCAAGCACCGCGTACCCGTTGAGCCACACGAACGGCCCGCCCACGCGGTCGCCGTTCGCGTCAAGCGGCAGGCCCGTCGTCGTGAGTGCGAGCATCGCTCCGACGCAGAACGCGGCCACGCCCGAGCCGAGTGCAAGCGCCCAGTCCCACGCCGTGCGCCAGCGGTCGGAGTGGACCTTGCCCCGGTACTCGATCGCGACGGCCCGGAAGATCAGCGCGACGAGGGCGAGGGTGAGGGGCAGGTACAGCGCGGAGAAGAGCGAGGCGTACCAGCGCGGGAAGGCCGCGAACGTTGCGCCGCCCGCAGTCAGGAGCCACACCTCGTTGCCGTCCCAGACGGGGCCGATCGTATTGAGCAGCACGCGCCGCTCACGCTCACCGCGGGCGAAGAGCTTCATGTGCATGCCGACGCCGAGGTCGAAGCCCTCGAGGAAGAGGTAGCCGAGCCACAGGACGGCGATCGCGCAGAACCATGTCGTGCCCAGGGCTGTGGGAAGGGTTTCCATCAGTCGTTTCCTCCTAGTAGGCGAAGGCCAGGACGTCGTCGGCGGGCTTCTCGGCGACGGCGCCGCCGGTGCCATCACCGCCGTCGTGCGGGCCGCCGTCGTGCTTCTGCGCGGTCTCGGCGAGTTCGGGCATGGCGGACGCGACGCCGCCGCGAATGTAGGTCACGAGGAGACGGACCTCGACCACCATGAGGGCCGCGTACAGGAGGGTCAGGACGATGAGCGACGTGAGGATCTCCCCCGCCGTCACGCCCGGAGACACTGCGGCCGCTGTGAACATGAACACCTGGTCGACGCTGCCTGCCATGGCGGGGTTGGGCGCGACGACGAAGGGCTGGCGCCCCATCTCGGTGAAGATCCACCCCGCTGCGTTCGCGCCGAACGGTGCGAAGATGCCGAGGACAGCCAGCCGCATGAGCCAGCGGGACTCGGGCACGGTGCCCTTGCGCGTGATGACGAGCGCGATGAGTGCAGCAAGCGCAGCGAGACCGCCGAACCCGATCATCGCCCGGAAGCCCCAGTAGGTGACCTCCATCACGGGCACGTAGTTGATGGCCTGCCCGGCGCGGTCGCCGTAGATGGGGTTGTCCGGGACCGCGGTGCCATAGGCCTTCCTGTACTGGTCCTGGAGGCTGTTGACGCCCTGGATGTTCGTGGTGAAGTCGTTGTGGGCGAGGAAGGAGAGCAGGCCCGGGATCTCGATGACTGCTGCGACGTCCGAGCAGTCCTTCGACCCGAGGTTGCCCACGGAGAGGACCGAGAAGCTGGTGCCGTCGTGGCACGCAGCCTCCGCGGCTGCCATCTTCATGGGCTGCTGCTCGAACATGAGCTTGCCCTGGAGATCGCCCGTGATGGCGGTCCCGGCAAAGGAGATCATGGCGACGACGGCGCCGATCCGGAGGGACTTGAGCCAGACGGCATGGTCCGTGCGGTCGCGTCCAGCCACACCGACGGCCTCGCCGACGACGACGCGCTGCTTGCCGCGCGCCGTGCCCTCTTGGGCGACTTCGACAGTGTCGATGCCATCATGGCGCCGGCGCCACAGGTGGTACCAGGCGATGCCGAGGAGGAACCCGCCGGCCACGCCGAGGGCACCCAAGATGGTGTGCGGTACGGCGACGAGCGCGGTGTTGTTGGTGAAGACGGCCCACGCGTCCGTCATGACGGGCCTTCCGTCCACGACCTTGACGCCCACCGGATGCTGCATCCAGCTGTTGGCAACGATGATGAAGTAGGCCGAGACCGCCGAGCCGATCACCGCGATCCACAGGGCGGCGAGATGCAGCCCCGGCCGCAGGAGCTTCCAGCCGAAGATCCACAGGCCGAGGAACGTCGACTCGACGAAGAATGCGAGCAGCGCCTCCATGGCCAGCGGGGCGCCGAACACGTCGCCGACGAACCGGCTGTACTCGCTCCAGGCCATGCCGAACTGGAACTCCTGCACGATTCCGGTGGCCACGCCCATGATGAAGTTGATGAGGAAGAGCTTGCCCCAGAACTTGGTCATCCTCAGGAACTCGACCTTGCCCGTGCGGACCCACACAGTCTCCAGGACCGCCACGACGAGTCCCAGGCCGATGGTCAGCGGCACCATCATGAAGTGGTAGACCGTGGTGATTCCGAACTGCCAGCGTGCTATCTCCAAAGCGTCCACGCACATGCTCCCGGTTCTGCCGACTAAACTTCTACGTTGCGTAGAAAGATTGACTTCTACAGAGTGTAGAACATTGCTAGGTGCCGGATCTCTCGCGCAAGGTCGAGGTTGTCCCGATCGCGCTGTGAGCGAACGGCTCGCGCCGTAGCACCACGAAACTGTTCTACCGTGCGTAGAATGGAGTAGACGTGTCAAGGGTTGGCTGCGTCGGAACTGCATCTTCGGAACTGCATCTAAGGACTGGGAAGAAACATGGCAAGCCTGGGTGAACTCGAGCGTTCGGTGATGGACCTCCTGTGGACCGCCCCGGAGGCCTCCACCGCGAATGACCTCCGTGATCGCTTGGCCCAGACCGCGAGCCAAGGGCAGGAAGGCAAGGATCTGGCAGTGACCACGGTCCTCACCGTCCTGTCCCGGCTCGAGAAGAAGGGCCTCGTGGAGCGCGAGCGCGGCACACGGCCCCACCGTTACCGTTCCATCTCGACCCGCGAGGATCACACAGCGCGCCTCATGCACGAGGCGCTCGGTACCGCACCCGACCGTGAGGCCGTGCTCGCACGGTTCATCGGCTCTGTGACCGAGGCCGAGGCGGCGACCCTCCGCAAGCTCCTGGCGCGCGGCTGATCCGCACCGCCGGAGTGGGCGCGTGCTCGTAGCCTCCTACCTCCTCGCGCTGCTGGCACTGGTCCTCGCGTGGCCGGTGCCGGTGGCGCTCTCGCGCGCCCGCTGGCCCGCCCGCTCCCCCTTCGCCGCGATGGTCCTGTGGCAGTCGATCGCGCTCGCCGGGGGGCTGTCGATGATCGGCGCGATGCTCGTCTATGGGCTGTCTCCGCTCGGCGACAGCCTCGTGGCCGCGGTGCGCCGCGCGGTGACGATCGTCGTCGCCAACCAGTCCACCGCCGAGCTCCGCTTCTGGCACCTCTTCGCGCTCAGCGCGGCGGCCCTCCTGAGCCTGCACCTTGTCTTCACGCTCCTCCTGACCTACGCGCGGATCGTGGCCCAGCGGCACCGGCACCGCGAGCTGCTCTTCCTCCTGAGCGCGCCCTCCGGCGCGCTAGAGCGCACGTGGGTGATCAGCCATCCTGCCCCCGTCGCCTACTGCCTGCCCGGCGGGTCCCGGTCCGTGACCGTCCTTTCCGACGGACTCATGGAGACCCTCGCGCCCGAGGAGCTCGACGCTGTCGTGAGCCACGAGCGGGCCCACCTCACCCAGCGCCATCACCTGCTCCTCTGGGCCTTCGAGGCCTGGCGATCAGCCTTGCCGTGGCTGCCGACGAGCCGCCTCGCGCGGCAGTCCGTCAACTCACTCGTTGAGATGCTCGCCGACGACGTCGCGCGGCGCACAGCCCCGGACGACGTCCTCATCCGCGCGATTGCCCTCGTTGCCGTGGGCGATGCCGAGCATTCGGCATCCGCGTCCGACGGCGCCCGGCGGGCACGGGGCGGTCCCTCCCCGCAGACGGAAGCGGACTCGGGCCTCGCGGCCGGTGCCTTCGACACGAACGGCGTCGACATCGCCGGGCGCCTCAGCAGGCTCCTGTCGCCGCGGCCCCCGCTCGGGAAGGGCGCCACCGCGATCGTCCTCACGGCGAGCCTGATGCTCATCGCCGTTCCGACGGTCCTGCTCCTCGCACCGGGCCTCGTCTGACGCCCCGTCGCGCGAGGTCCTCAGGCGCGACGCACTCAGGCGAGGCCCGTCGCGCTACGCGTCGATCCGCTCACGATCGAGCTGGCCGCTGCCGGTCACGATGAAGTCCTTGCGCGGGGCCACGTCCGAGCCCATGAGCAGCTCGAACACCTCCTCGGCGCGCTGGGCACTCTCGATCGTCACGCGCCGCAGGCTGCGATGCCGGGGGTCCATCGTGGTCTCCGCGAGCTGGTCCGCATCCATCTCGCCGAGGCCCTTGTAGCGCTGCGGGGGCTCCTTGTGCTTGCGCCCCTCGGCCTCGAGACGCGCCAGAACGCGGTGGAGCTCGGCGTCCGAGTACGTGTAGACCATCTCGTTCGGCTTCGAGCCGGGGTTGACGACCTCGACGCGGTGCAGCGGGGGGACGGCAGCGAACACGCGCCCGGCCTCGACCATGGGACGCATGTACCGGAAGAACAGGGTGAGCAGCAGCGTGCGGATATGCGCGCCGTCAACGTCGGCATCGGTCATGAGGATCACGCGGCCGTATCGGGCCACGTCGATGTCGAAGCTCCGCCCGGAGCCGGCGCCGACCACCTGGATGAGCGCAGCGCACTCGGCGTTGGAGAGCATGTCCCCCACCGATGCCTTCTGGACGTTGAGGATCTTGCCCCGGATCGGCAGGAGGGCCTGGAACTCGCTCGAGCGCGCGTGCCGGGCAGTACCGAGCGCCGAGTCGCCCTCTACGATGAACAGCTCGGAGCGGGCCGTGTCGTCGGTGCGGCAATCGATGAGCTTCGCCGGCAGCGTCGAGGTCTCGAGCGCCGTCTTGCGCCGCTGCGTCTCCTTGTGGACCCGCGCGGTGATGCGCGACTTCATCTCGTTGACGACCTTCTCCAGGAGCACGGCGCTCTGGTTCTTGTCGCCGCGCGCGGTCGAGGAAAGCTTGGCGCCAAGCTCCTTCTCGACCACGCGTGAGACGATCTGGCGGACCGCGGGCGTGCCCAGGATCTCCTTCGTCTGGCCCTCGAACTGGGGCTCGGCGAGCCGCACGGTGAGGACGGCCGTCATGCCGGCGAGGACGTCGTCCTTCTCGATCTTGTCGTTGCCCACCTTGAGCTTGCGCGCGTTGGCCTCGACGGACTTGCGGAACACCTTCAGGATCGCGGCCTCGAAGCCGGCCTGGTGGGTGCCCCCCTTGGGGGTCGCGATGATGTTGACGAACGTGCGCAGCGCCGTGTCGTACCCAACCCCCCAGCGCAGGGCGACGTCGACTTCGCACGAGCGTTCGACCTCGGCGATGCGCGAGTGCCCCTGCTCGTCGAGCACGGGAACCGTCTCGGAGAACGTCCCGGTGCCATGGAGCCGCCAGACGTCAGTGACCGGCGCGTCGATGGCGAGGTATTCGACGAACTCGGAGATGCCGCCATCATGGTGGAACACCTCCTCATGCGGCCCCTCGGCGCCCGGCGTTCCCGGCAGCCCGCGCTCGTCGCGGACGGTGATCCGCAGGCCGGGCACGAGGAACGAGGTCTGGCGGGCGCGGTTCGCGAGGTCGTCGTAGGAGAACTTCGCATCCGGCGTGAAGATCTGACGATCCGCCCAGTACCGCACACGGGTGCCCGTCACGCCCCGCTTCGCCTTGCCGACCACGTCGAGCACGGAGTCGTTGACGAACGGCTCGAAGGGCGCGTCCGGGCCGGGTCGGGCCGCGTCCTTGAACCGGCCGGGCTCGCCGCGCCGGAACGACATCTGGTACGTCTTCCCGCCGCGGTCCACCTGGACGTCGAGCCGGGCCGACAGCGCGTTGACGACCGAGGCCCCCACGCCGTGGAGACCGCCCGACGCCGTGTAGGAGCCGCCGCCGAACTTTCCACCGGCGTGCAGCTTCGTGTACACGACCTCGACGCCGCTCAGGCCGGTCTTGGGCTCGATGTCGACTGGGATGCCGCGGCCGTCGTCGTGCACCTCAACAGAGCCGTCCGCATGGAGGATGACGGCAATCTCGTGGCCGAACCCGGCGAGAGCCTCGTCGACCGAGTTGTCGATGACCTCCCACAGGCAGTGCATGAGGCCGCGCGAGTCGGTCGAACCGATGTACATCCCTGGCCGCTTGCGAACGGCCTCGAGTCCCTCGAGGACGGACAGGTGCCGGGCGGTGTATTCAGAACTCGGTGTCACGCGCGCGGGACTCCTTCGGGTGGTGCTGTTGCGGGCTGGCGGGCAGCGCTGTGCTGTGCGGGCCGGCCCAGTGGTCTTGACAGGGTACAGAGCAAGATTAGTCCGCCGCCCGCCAGTTATCGGCAGCGGCTCTCGGTGTGCATGGAACCGTGGCCGACGTCGCCCAGGCTGTGTCCGAACTGCAATACGCCGCGAGCGAAAGTTGCGGATCCTTGGCAGAAAACCGCGGTGTGCCGGTGTTAGATGTAATGAACCGTGTACCAGCACCCGGTGAAAGAGCTAAGGAGGCTGAGATGACTGCAGCACTCGCGGATCCCACCCTGACCGCCATTGACCGCTGCGACCGCTGTGGCGCCCAAGCCTATGTGCGGGTGGTCCTGGAAGCATCGGGTGGAGCACTCCAGTTCTGCGCCCACCACGCCCGCGCTGTCGAGCCGACCCTGCGTCCGCTGGCATCGATGTGGCACGACGAGTCGAGCCGGCTGACCGACAAGGTCGCGCTTGCCGAGGACTGATTGAGCGAAGAGGGCCGAACTCGCCGCGGGCGAGCGTCCCGCTGAAGCACCACGTGAGAGGGCCCGGACACCCGAAGGTGTCCGGGCCCTCTCACGTGCCTGACTCAGTCCAGGTAGTCGCGCACTCTAGCCGCCTGAACGCTGTGCAAAGTCCCCTCAATCCCGGTAGTTCCAGCTACCCGGATAGGACGCTGTTGGGTGAAATATCCTGGACTGACTCCAAGGTCTCACAGAAGAAGTAGAGAGCCTCGGTGTGCCGTGGCGAGGAAGAAATTGAACCATCGCCTACTGTTGCAGGTATGAGCGTAGACGTTGAGGCGTACCGGTCGGAACTGCTTAAGCGGATTCGGGCACAGGGCTCGGGATCCATCGTCCCGAACATGGATGCGGAGACGGACCTGACATTCGCAACTATGCACTCGACCCGTGGCAGCTTCCAGCCGGGCACGTGCGCGAGTTGCGGACAACGTTGGCCGTGCGAGGTGTTCAGGAGCACGGCAGAGAAGTATTCGATGCCACCTCTTTGAGCGTGCATCAGAAGGGGCCCCCGGGACGGCTTTCTGTCCAAGGGGCCCCTCTTTGCTGAGCAGCTCCCTTCACGAGAGGCCTGATGGCCTTCCGTCCCACGGGTGCCTTCCGCCTCGGTTCGGGCGCGGCCTTTAGTACCACGGCGTCGGGGTCCTCGGCGTGTCCGGCGGCGATGAGGTCGAGGGCCTCGGCTCGGGGCAGCTCGACGGTGCCACCGGCGTCGGGCCACTCTGCGGGCCCGTCAGGGCCCCAGCGGACCCCGGAGATGTGAACGGTCATCCGGACCGTCTTCGTCGTCGTACGGGCCATGGCTGCCCTCCTGGGGGCTGTTTCAGAGGTTCTGGGTGGCGGCCCGCCCTCCCACGGACCCGATGCAGGGGGTCGGGGAGGGGGGTCGCGGTGGCGGCGCTGGCGCTTCACACAGGCCGCACAACAGGCCCATCCACGCCATCGATCCCCGGACGGCCCCATTTAGGAGGAGGAAACATGCCGCCCGGGGTGACGTTGACGCCGCACTCTCAGGCGATCATGTTGCGCTGTTCGCGAACCACTTGACCGCGCTCGTGTCGATCAGCGCGCCGTCCGCCCGCAGCAGCGCCCGGAAGGTGACCTGGTCCGTGTTGAAGGCGTAGTCGTCGGAGCGCTCGAACCTGATCCCATTCTGGAACCGGACGAAATACCGGGACCAGTCGCCGTAGAGGACGGACTTGGCGTTGGCGGCCATCGCCGGGACGTTCGGGTCCACGTAGAACGGGGACGGGGACGTGGCGATGTACTGCGGGCCGACGAGGTCGCCCTGCGTCGTCTTCAGGTTCCTGACGAGGGTCAGGGACGCGTTGCGGAGCAGGAACGCCGACGCCCGCGAGGTCGCGTACGGCTCGGCCACGGACCCCACGAGGTTGTTGAGCAGATCCGCGCCCTGCCCGGCGGTGCCCTGCGCCCCGAGCGTCGTCGCGGTGCCGGTCGGCCCGGTCACCCCCACCGTGGCGTCGAGGATCACCCCGCGCGGCTGGCCCGTGCCGGTGCCGTTGATCAGGTGGTTCCCGAGCGCGATCCCGATGGCCGTGCCGGTCTCCCGGCCCAGATACGCGGCGAGGTCCACCGAGGTGTCCTGGAGCAGCTCGTAGCTCACCTGGACGAGCACGCCGTACTTGTAGGAGCCGAGCGTCACGGAGCCCAGCGTCGGGTCGGAGAGCCCGATGGCGCCGCCCTCGGCGACGATGGCGGCGGTGGAGAACCCGGTCGAGCGGGGCACCACGAGGGGCCCGCCGTCGTCCGTCGTGAGCAGGGTCGCCCCTGCCCTCAGCACGGCGCTGGTCTCCGTCATCGACTCGACGATGGTCCTGTACATGTTCGTCGGGCGCAGGGTGGCCGTGGACGTGGACAGGGCGCGCAGCTCGATGCCCGGCTGGGAGATGGTCCGGCGGGACGTGTCCCGGACCTCGATGGGCTCGCGGCTGTTGGAGCGGATGACCTCGCGGAACTTGTCGCTGATCTCGTCGTTCCCGGGCCCGGAACGGTGCCCGAGCTGCGCGTAGAAGTTCCCGGCGGCGTCGGCCTGGTCGCGGAACCCCTGGAACTTCTCCGCCTGGCTCCGGTAGGTGTCGGCGTCGGCGAGCAGCTGCGCGAACCTCTCGTCCTCCGAGGTGGTGAGGCTGCGGTGCTGCCGCTCGGCGGCATCGACGATGGCGCGGGCGTCCGCGATGCACGCCTCCCGCTTCGCGACGAACTCTTCGATGAGAGCGGACATTGGTGATTCATCTCCTGCAACGGAGCAGGCGGCCCGACAAGGCGCGAACCGCCCGTGGATGGATGGGTGGCTGCGGGCCTGCGGGCCGTGCCTTGGCGCCAATCCCTGACGGCTCGCGAGGCCATCGGCGGCGCTGCGGCCCGGTGCGTCACGCGCTGCCGGACCATCGGCGGGATCCCGCTCCGCTCAGCCGGGAAGAGATGCCATCGGGTGCGTGTCGCGCTGCCCTCACGGCCCCTCGGCGGCTGCCGAAGTGTTGTGCATCCAGACTACTCCGGGGGCCCGTGGGGTCCCTCTATGACGCGGGCATGTCCGCGCGGGCCATCGCGCCGATTGTGGGCGTTAGCAAAAGCGCTGTTGACCGCGACCGTCAGGTGTCCCATTTCGGGACACCTGACACGACCGCACCCGCATCCAAGCCGCCCGCCCAGTACGGAACGGCGTTACTCTCGAAGCGTCCGCCCCGGCCAGCCGACCCCCAACGGCCCGACCGGGGCGGATCCATTTTTTGCCCCGGGGGAGAGAGAAAAGGGAAGACGAAGAGGTTCGCGAAGAACACGCGCCCAAAAAAACGACCCCCCCCGGGGGCCTTGGGTTGGCGTGGTGCGTGACTGTCGCTGTAGCCGGTTGCGTCTCGGCGAATTGTCCTTGTTGTGTCCGGTCGTTTTGGGTGTGCCATTCCTCATGATTCCGTGACGAATCTGAGCCTGCCGGGGATGAAAACCTTCTGGCCCACCGAGATGCGCGGCGGTGGTCGATCCCGAGGTCTTTCTTGGAGAATTGCGCCGCACTGCGGCGTAATTCCTTTCGAGGGCTGGCCAGTTCACGCGAGGCGGCGACGTTGGACATCTTCCCTGCCTGCTGGTCGGTGGGAGTGCCGGGCGTGCGTGGCTGTGCGCCTGCCTGGAGCGCTCGTGGGATGGGGGTGGTGTGACTGGCGGGGGGTGCGCTGGGGTGCTCGCTGGGGCCCGTCCCTGGGTTTGACTGCTACGTGTCACCCCCCCCCGGGGGGTTCGTCAAGGATCCGGGAAGGGCAGGAGCGGGGCGAGATCCGGGCCCACCGGCAGGGAACGTCCCCGGGGCCAGTGGCTCGATCACTCCTTGGGATCCCCAAGTAGTGATCCAAGCCTCCCCCTAAAAATGCAGAATCTTGAATTACCGAGTCCCCAGCCTCCCCCCCCCACAGACTTCGCGCGCCCCGGAGGTGGGAAGTGACTTCCCACCCGGCGTCCCTCTCGGCGGCGGCGAACTGCCACACGTCGAAGTCCTGCCGCGACTCGGGGGGCTCCGTCAATTCCGCAGCTTTGCGGTTTTGACGGAGCCAATTCCTGACAGTGCTCGCGGCGTCGTCCTTTTTGTCGGTCGGATCATCCGCCTTCGCGAACCCGAGTTTCGATCCTGGGTGCGTCGTGGCAGTCGAGCCACATGTCCCACGCCTTGGCCTTCTGGTCAGTGCCCCCGTGGCCGTGGACGCCTCGGCGGCGGTGGTGGCGGCAGTCGGCGCGGCCTGCTCGGGGGCTGGCGCTTGCTCACGGCTCGTCCTCGTCGTCCACGTCGTCCGGCGGCGGCTCGAAGCGCACATGCGGGGCGAGCAGTTCGAGGGAGCGGCCCTTCTCCTCCAGCCACGCCGTTCCACCCTCTTCGCCGAGGGTCCGCAGGACGGCGGCCTCGAACGTGATGGCGGTCGCGGCAATGCGCAGCAGGTACGCCTCGCGCAGCTCGGCAGGCTGCTCGTGTGCCATGTCGTCCAGCGCGTGCAGGAGGTCCCGCTGGCGGACCTCGCCGTGGAAGAGCCCGGCGGCGAGCATGTTCTCGTGGCGCTGGGCGGTGAGTGCCCAGTCCTTGGGGTCGGGGTTCATGGCATCGTTCCTTCGGTGCTCTCGATGAGGTCTACGAGGTCGTCCGCGAGCCGGACAGCCTGGGATGGGGTGAGGATGAGCCGCAGCCCGCCGAACCCTTCGGTGAAGACGGCGACGCCGGGCAGGTCGGGTGACCCCGGGGACTGGAGGACTGCCGGGGTCACGTAGGGTTCGCCACGGCACGGATCCTCGGGGAGCCCGAACGAATGCGCCCCGTCGTAGCGGACGACGTCGGTCACGAGGTCCCCCCGTTCATGCGCGCTCACTTCCGCTGCTCCTTCCGTGCGGCTGCCCGGCGCTGGGCCCTGTTGAGCCCGGCGCGGTAGGACGGGCAGCTGTCCTCGTGGCGGATGACGCAGCGGTGGACGGCGCCGCTGGGGTCGTGGAGGTGCAGCACCTCGGCGTTGCAGTCGGGGCAGGGCCGGGCCTCGATGGCTGCGATGAAGGCGGGGAGCAGGTCCTCGGGGACGATGACGAGCGGTCCGATGAGGCTGGTCATGGGGTGTCTCCCTCAGAGGGGTGTTGCGAGTGTTGCTTGTTACTTTCGGGGTGTTCGTGGGGGAGGTCGAACGCAACGCTTGCAACGCTTGTAACAGGGGGCAGGGGGGCGTACTTGCCGCGACCGGTCCTGCGGATGCGGCCCTGCTCGACGGCGCGCCCGAGGTAGACGCGGGTCGTGGTCTCGTCGATGCCGACGTCGAGCGCGACGGTCTTCGGCCCGATGCCGTCCGGATGCCGGTTGACAGAGGCGATCACGTCGGCCATGCGGTCGCCGACGCCCTCCACGGCGCGGCGGGTACTGGCCGCCTGTGCGGCGGCTGCCAGCGTCGGGCCTGCGAGGGTCCACACGCCCCGGTCCCCGAACTGGGCGGCGTACTCGCCCTCGGGTGCCTCGCGGCTGGTGACGCAGAGGGTGGCGTCGGCCTCGCCGCGCCGTCGCTGGAGCACGAGGAGGTTGTCGGCTGCCCCGGCGATCCCCTGCGTCCCGATGATCCGCTCGACGTAGTCGGTGGCGTCCATCTTCCGGGTGTGGTGCACGACGATGATGCCGGAACCGGGGTGGGCGTCGGCGATCTCCTTCAGCGTGCTCATCACCCGGTAGTCGCGCTCGTATGAGGTCTCGCCGTTCGCGGCAGGGAACATGAACATGACCTTGGCGAGGGTGTCGACGATCACGACCGGGTCCTCGCCGTCGTGGCGCTCCATGAAGGTGCGGACCGTGTCGAGGATCCCGCCGGTGAGCTTGGTCATGAGCGCGAGCCGATGGGACTGTCCCGTGCCCGTGTCGGAGAGCCGGGTCTTCAGCCGCCGCCACCCGTCCTCCAGCGCGAGGTAGAGCACGGGCCGGGCCGGGCCGGTGGGGATGTGCCCGAGGGCCCTGCCGCCCGTGCTGGCCGCACCGGCGATGCCGAGGACCAGGTAGGACTTGCCCGCCTTGGGCGGCCCGGCGATGACGGTGAGGCCTTCGGGGATGAGCCCTTCCACGACGTAGCGCAGCGGCGCGAACGTCTCGCCCATGAGGGCCGCCGCCGTCTTGGCGCCGTCGAGGATGTCGGCCCGGGTCTCGGTGCTGGCGCTCATCGCAGCCGCCGCCATCCGTCATACTCGCCCCTGGTGCCCCTGCTGCGGCGGATGTCGTCGGCGTCGAACGCGGCGCCGGTCGCGGCCTCCCATGCGTGGAACGTGTCGGGGTCGGGGGTGTCGAAGTCGATCCCGCCGACGTGGCGGGCGTGGGCTGCGAGGTACGCGAGCCCCTCCCAGTCGGGCTGGAGGCCGCGCGGCACCTCGAAGACCACTCTCCTGCCCGCAGACGCGTGCTCGGCGGACTCGATGGCGCGCGTGAGGGCGTGGCCGTCCCGGTGGCCCCAGACGTCGCGGCGCCCGGGACGGAGGCGGATCCTCATCGTGCCGCCGATCTGGGGCCGCGCGCTCACTTCAGCCCCTGAGGGTCTGCTGCGCGGAGGGCGTCCAGTTCTGCATCTGCGGCCTCGGCCTGTTCGGCGGCCTCCTTGGCGTGCCTGCGGGACTGTGCGGACTTCAGCGCGAGCAGCTGGAAGTGCGCCTTCCTCAGGCTCTCGGCGCGGCGTGCGCGCTCATCCGGGGCGAGGACGCCGCCGGGGTCGACCAGGTGTTCGAAGCGGGCTGCTGCCGCCGCTCGGGCCGGTGCGGTGCGCGCGGCGCGGTCCTGGGTGTAGGCCCAGGAGGTATTGGCGGCGGCCTGCGCGCTGAGCCGCCGCTCGGTGGAGGTGGGTCGTGGCAACGGAGGAGGCCTTCCGGATGCTCGCGGGCGTGGTGCCCTGAGTCCCGAGGGGCCTCCCGGCCTGCCCGGTACGGTGCCGGGCTCCTCGTTGCGGCAGGCCTTCGACAGGCGGCGCTGCGGCCTCAGCCACCATTGTAGGCGGGCCCCCGCGCACAGTGCTTCGGCTTCTCCTGCGACGACGCCAGAGTCAGCGGAGGCTGTGCACGTCGACGGACGCGCTCCGGCTGTCTCGGTGCGCGAGCGCGGCGAGGACGGCGCGGAGCAGGGTCGGCACCGTCACGGCAGCGGTCCCATGGGCGCACGTGCAGCGGATCGGCTGGTCGAGGGACACCGTGGTCCCGCCGGGGACGCTGAGCAGGAGGTCCACGTCCCGGGTGACCGCGAGGCGCCAGCCCGGCTCGACGGCGGCGTCCCCGCACCTGAGCGAGACCCACGGGGTGCGCGGCTCGCCGGGCGGGACGAGCATGCGCGCGAGTTCCCGGGCCTCCCTGCGGATGCGCTCGGCCTCGGCGGCGTCCGCTGCGCGTGCGGGGGCGTACTCGTCGCTGACGATGCGGTCCACGTGCGCCGCCGCATCCGTGCTCGGCCAGTCGGGGTCGACGTCCTCGACGCTGGTCGCGGTGCCCTCCAGGAGCGCGCGGGTGTCGATGCGTTCCCGCGTCACAGGTCGCCCAGGTTCAGCTTGCGGGCCTCGTCTGCGGCCCGCTCGGATGCGCGGGCCTTCGTGTAGCGCTGTAGCATGTCGGGCCGGGTCCATCCCGCGACGGCCATGAGCCCGCCCTCGGACCCGCCTGCGGCCAGCCACCGGTGGGCGGCAGTGTGGCGGAGCTTGTGCGGGTGGAACCCAGCGATCCCGGCGGCTGCGGCGCGCTCGGAGAGCGTCTTGTGGAGGCCGTCGTAGGCGAAAGGCTTGCCCCGGTCCCCGAGCCAGAGGGCGGGGGTGTCCGCGAGGCGGTGGGAGGCACGGACCCGGCGGTAGCGGTCGAGGGCCCGGGCAGTCTGCGCACCGAAAGGCACGGCGCGGCCCTTGCCGCCCTTGCCGCGCCGGACGATGGCGGTGCCGTGGACGAGGTCGACGTCGGCGAGCAGGAGGGTCGCGCACTCCCCCGCCCGCGTCCCGGTCTCGGCCATGAACCGGACGATGGCCTCGTCACGGCGGTCGCGCAGGTCGGTCCCGGCGCAGGCCTTCACCAGCGCCTTCAGCTCGGCGTCGCTCAGCGGCTCGACGACCTTCACGTCGAGCTTGGGTGCCCTGATGCCCAGCAGGAGGTCGGCCTCGGCCTCGCCCTCCTCGACGAGCCACGCCGAGAAGCGGCGGACGGCGAGCTGGCGCGAGCGGACCGTGGAGGGCTCGCGTCCGTCGTCGAGCAGGGAGGCTGTGAAGCCGTTCACGGTGGCACGGTCGAGGAGGGCGGGCCTGCCCTCCTGGGCGCACCACGACAGGAACGAGCGCACCCCGTCGCCGTAGGACTTCAGGGTGGCCGGGGACTTCCGCTCGGCGCGCAGGGCGAGCAGCCACGAGGGCAGGAGAGAGCCGGGGTCGGGACTGGGGGCCGTGCTGGGCATGCCCCCAGTCTACCTCTGATATCTCGACTAGGAGCGCTGTGCGGTGTCTCCGCCGAACGGTTCAGGCTTCGAAAACTGCCTCTGACCTGCGGAAACACCCCACAGCAGCTGCAATTCTCAGTCGAGGTAGTCGCGCAGAACCTGCGAGCGTGACGGGTGACGCAGCTTCGACATCGTCTTCGATTCGATCTGACGGATGCGCTCGCGCGTGACGCCGTAGACCTTGCCGATCTCATCGAGGGTCTTGGGCTGGCCGTCTGTGAGGCCGAACCTCATCGCGACGACGCCGGCCTCCCGCTCGGAGAGCGTGTCGAGGACCGAGTGGAGCTGCTCCTGGAGCAGCGTGAAGCTCACGGCGTCCGCGGGGACCACGGCCTCCGAGTCCTCGATCAGGTCGCCGAACTCCGAGTCGCCGTCCTCGCCGAGCGGCGTATGGAGCGAAATCGGCTCGCGGCCGTACTTCTGCACCTCGACGACCTTCTCGGGCGTCATGTCGAGCTCGGTGGCGAGCTCCTCGGGTGTGGGCTCACGTCCGAGGTCCTGGAGCATCTGCCGCTGGACGCGGGCGAGCTTGTTGATGACCTCGACCATGTGGACCGGGATACGGATCGTACGGGCCTGATCCGCCATGGCACGGGTGATGGCCTGACGGATCCACCACGTGGCGTAGGTCGAGAACTTGAAGCCCTTCGTGTAGTCGAACTTCTCGACCGCGCGGATCAGGCCCAGATTGCCTTCCTGGATGAGGTCGAGGAACAGCATGCCGCGGCCGGTGTAGCGCTTGGCCAGCGAGACGACGAGGCGCAGGTTTGCCTCGAGCAGGTGGTTCTTGGCCCGCTCGCCGTCGTGCACGATGCGTTCGAGGTCATGGAGGTGCTGTGCGTCGTAGGTCGCGCCCTCTTCGTCGATCTTGTGCTTGGCGAACAGTCCCGCCTCGATCCGCAGTGCGAGGTCGACTTCCTGCTCGGCGTTGAGGAGGGCCACCTTGCCGATCTGCTTGAGGTAGTCCTTGACCGGATCGGCCGTCGCACCGGCGCTCGTGACCTGCTGGACCGGAGCGTCGTCATCGTCGGCATCTGAGATGACGATGGCAGAGCCCGATGCCTTCTCGGCCTCGCTCTCCGCGGCAATCTCGCCCTCATCGGGCGTGACCGCCTCGAGGTCCTCCACGACGGCGTCCTCGGTCGGCGCTGCCGCTGGGGTCGCCGTCTCTGCGGTCTTTGCGCTCGCCCGGCCCTTCGGGGCGGCCTTCGCCGCCGGCTTGCGTGCGGGCGCCTTCGCCTTAGGTGCAGCCGTCTTGGCCACAGACCGCTTGGCCGCGGTGCGCGCGGGAGCGCTCACCGAGGCGTTCTCCTCGAGCGCCGTCTCGGCGGTCTCATTCTCCGTGGGGGGCGTCACGATTACCTTCCTGCCGCAGTGCCGGTGATTGCCCTGAGGGCAACACCACTATGACCCTGTCAAGTCCGATCGGCTGCTCACGCTGCCGCTCCGGTCCGAAGGGTCTGTATTCCTACAACCCCTCGGCCACTGGATTCGTTCCCGCACGCGCGGATTCAAAACCCGAACGAGAACATCCAGCCGAAGTTCGGACCCAACCGGGTCTGCCGACTATTCTCTCATGAAGGCGCCGCTCCTTCATCCCCGGCGCGCAGGCACCGGCCCACCTCTTCGTCAGCGGCCTCCGCCGCACGGTGCCAGGCTGTCTCCCTGTTGAGCGCCCACCCGGCAAGCTGGCCATGCTGGACGAAGTCCCAGAGGAGCTGCGCGAGCCGGTAGTCCGGGTCCGCGGAGAGCGCCCGTTCGAGGAACTTGAGACTCCGGCCGCCCCGGCCCCTCGCCCACTGGACCCAGGCCAGCATGGACAGCGCCGGGGCGCGGACCTCGGGCTCCTCCATCTGGGCCAGGCTCAAGGCGATGCGTTCGAGCCGGGCAATCCGATCCCATGCGGGCGCTGATCCGGTCGAGCCCAGCAGGACCGGGCCGAATTCGAAGCCCGGAGGGCTCGCAGACCAGAGGTCAAGCGCGGCCGACGCAGTGGCCACCGACACGCCGCCGGGCAGACCTGGGGGCTGTCCCTCGGGCTGCGCAGCCCGCAGCACTGCCGTGGCGGAAGAGCCCTGCCATGCCGTCGCGGCATCCGAAGCCGAAGCGACCAGAACGGCGTCCCTCAGCGCTGGCCGCATGACGGTCGCCGCCAGGAGCCGCAGGCGGGACGGATCAGGCACTGCCTGCCCGGAGAGCACGTCCTCCCAGGCCGCGAGCGCCGCGGTGAAGACGAGGGGGTCCCACCACCGTTCTGGGTCCTGCAGGCAGGCTTCGATGGCAGCGGCCACGGCTGCCGGTGGCGCCACGGGAATCCCCACGGGCTCAAGAAGGTCACGTGTCCCGTAGGAGCTCCCCCGGTAGACCATCTCGGCCTCGATCCGGCTTGCCCGAAGCGATTCCACGCTGGTCCCCGGCCACGGGCAGCAGAGGATGTCGGTGCAGGTCGCGGTGCGCCAATGCTTCTCACCCACTACCCACACCTCTCCCACCTGGACCTCTTCCTCGGCGAGCCTCGCCACGACGGCGTCCAGGACCTCGCGGTGCGGCGGACGCTGTGGATCCGGCCACGCTCGGTGTGTGTAGAGGGCCAGCACGGCGGCTGCTGGCCCGCCATGGGCAGCGTACTCGGCCACTGTGTCGGTGAACCGGCGCAGGGCCGACGGCCCGCGGCGGCCGGGAAGGTCAATTCTCAGCGTGGACCCCAGCTGCCCACCGGCGAGGCGCACCACGACGAGGCTCTCGTGGGGCCACTCGCCGAGGGCGTGGGGGATGTACGCAAGGATGTCCTCGGCGGTACGGATGGCAAGGGGCTCGTCCGCCGGGGCGAGCGCCGCGAGGTCCTTTGGCGCGGCCGCGTCCGTAGACGCTGGGTGGGGTGCGGAATGCTGGGTTTCGTCCATGGAGCCAGTCTTCTGACCGCGTGGTCCTCTGGACACCGAGGGCCTCGCTATGTGGACAACGCGCCCGGAAGGTTTGTGTGGAGGAGAATCCAGCACCGGCCAGACCCGACGCAGACCAGAGCATGCCTCCGAACCCACGATGGCGGGACTCAGCAGCAGCGGACTCACTAGCACCGGGGCTCAGCGGCAGTGGCCGAATTCAGCGGCGTCTAGGCTCAGCGGCGTCTGGGCTCAGCGGCGTCTGGGCTCAGCGGCGGCGGGCCCGATAGTCGGCCCACACCTCGCGCAGGGGGGCTACGCGAACGTTCTGGGCCGCGAGATTGCGCCGCACCTTGCGCCGAACCCGGATCAGGGCGAGTACGCCGCCGCCGAGGACGAGCAGTTGGACCGAGAGGGCCACGCGGAACGCGTCGAGACTGTACAGCCCTTGGGGTGAGAGGCCGAGTGCGTGCTGGAGGTCGAGGAGGTATCCAACGAGGAACATCGTCAGGAGCGCCGCGACGAACCCCCCGATGTTGACGATTCCGGTGGCCGTTCCGAGGCGGTGGGACGGATTGAACGTGCGCGCGAAGTCGAAGCCGATCATCGAACTCGGGCCCCCGAGGGCGAGGACGGCCACGAGCACGGCCATGAGCCACACCGGCGCGTGTCCCGGCACGAGGAGCACAGCGATCCAGACGGCGGCCGTCAGCGCGCAGATGGCAAGCACGAGCGTCGATCTGCGCAGCGGATACCGGGCAACGAATCGCCCCATCGGAGGCCCGGCAATGATGGCCACGACGACGAAGAAGGACATGAGCCCCGCCGCCGTCTGCGCGTCGTACCCCTGCCCCGCGACCATGAACGGGAAGCCCCACATGAGCGCGAAGACGTTCCCACTGAACTGGACGGTGAAATGGCTCCACATTCCGAGCCGTGTCCCTGGCTGGCGCCACGCAGCGGCGAGCACGGCGCGGGTGCCCTCGGGCTCACCCTCCGGCTCGACTTTCGTTCCCGGTGGCGCGTTGCGCAGGAGGGTGAGGACGAGCACGACCACGAGGACCGAGAGGGCTGCGAGGCTCATGAAGGCCTGCGACCACCCGGTGGCCCGCAGGAGCGCAAGGAACGGTATGACACTCACGAGCTGGCCGAGCTGGCCGATGACGCCCGTGAGCTGGCTCATGAGCGGCGATCTGCGGCCCGAGAACCAAAGCGGAACGAGCCTGAGGACCGAGACGAACGTCATGGCGTCACCCATGCCGACGAGCATGCGCCCGATGATGCCCGTCACCACGGACTCCGCCTCGGCGATCTGCAGCTGGCCGAGGGCCATGAAGACGGCGCCCGCGGCGACCATGACCCGGCTGCCGAAACGGTCCACCAGGATGCCCACCGGGATCTGCAGCGAGGCGTACACCACGAGCTGCAGAACGGTGAACGCCGAGAGCGCGGCACCGCCGGCATGGAACCTGTCGGCCGCCTCGAGTCCCACCACGCCGAAGGACGTGCGCTGGAGCACCGCCACCAGATAGGCAAAGACTCCGATTCCCCAGACCGTATAGGCGCGCCAGCTATTCACCCCACGATCCTATTTCGGCGGGTTGTCCCGGGGCGCTCCTCCCGCGTCATCCGGCCCGTGCGGTGCGTCACCATCGCGGGGCGAGCCCGCGCCGTCGCCCGTCTCGGTGTCCCGCGCCGCGTCCGCCTCGCCGTGCGATGCGAGGTACGCCTCGACCGCCGCGCCGAGGTCCTCGGCGGAGGGGAGCTCGTCTGCAGAGCCTGCCAGGAGCGACCTGCGCGGCACCTCCGCGCTGCGGTCGTCGAAGCGCTCCTCGAGCCCAGAGATCACCTCGCGGATGTCCTCGGATGCGGCCACCTGGTCCGCCACCTGCCGTTCGACCTCGCGCGCGGCCTCCCGGAGACGATCGCTCGGAAGCATGAGAGACGCAGCCGCGCCGAGGTGCTCGAGGCCGGTCACGGCCGCGGCAGGATACTCGGCCTCGGCGAGATAGTGCGGGACGTGGACAACGAATCCGGTCACGTCATGGCCTGCCTCAATGAGCCGGAGCTCGATTAAGTGCCCCACCGCGGCGGGGAACTCGACGACGGGCTTCCATCGCGAGATCCCCTCGACGAGCTCGGGCCGGTTGCCGTGGACCGTGACTCCGAGGGGCCGCGTGTGCGGAACAGGCATGGGGATCGCATGGACCCACAGCGTCTGGCTCACCTCAAGCTCTTCGACGAGGCCGACGACGGCCCGCGCGAACCGCTCCCACTGCAGGTCTGGTTCGGGTCCGGACAGCAGGAGGTAGGGCCTCCCGAGCCCGTCTTCGAGTCGGTAGAGCGCGAGCTTCGGGGTGTCGTAGTCCTCGAGGTGGTCTTCGACGAAACGGATGCGGGGCCGGCGCGAGCGGTAGTCGAGCAGCTGGTCGACGTCGAACGCCACGAGGGCGCCATCGGCCTGGACGCTGATCAACTCCTCGCTGATCTGGCGCACGGCATGGCCGGCATCCGCGAACCCGGTGAAGCCCATGATGAGCGGCAAGCCACGCACACCCTCGTCACGGCTGAGCTCGAGGGCTGCTGTGTAGAGGCCGGCGGGATCCTGCAGTGGCCCGGAGGCGGGGTCGATCACGGCATCTGTCCTCTCTTGACTCTGCACGCTCCAACAGTCATTGGCCCTCTATCATTCCATCCGCACCCGCCCTGCCGCCCGGCGTCCGGCTACGATCGGGAAGACGTGACCCTTTCCACCACAGTTCCCCCGCACGGGCGAGGCCGGCGCACTGCACCGCAGCCCCTGCAGAATCGAGGCGCCGCAGTGTTCAGCAACCGTGAAGTCACCCTGAGGGCAGTGTCGAAGGACCTGCGCAAGACCCCGAGCGATGTGCTCGTCATCGGCGTCGCGCAAGGGGCGGACGGACCTGTGCTCCTCGAAACCCCACTGAGCGAGCGAAATGCCGAGGCCGTCGCCTCGACACTCGCGGCACTCGGCGTCACGGGCGCTCAGGACCAGCTGCACCGGCTCCCCGGGCTCCCCGAGCTGGGAGCGCATGTCCTTGCGCTCGTGGGTATCGGCAAGCTCGACGGCGACGCCGCGCCGAGCGCCGAACAGCTGCGGCGCGCGTCCGGATCCGCCATCCGCCAGCTCGCGGGCAACGACACGGTGGTCCTCGCCCTGCCTTCCTCGACGGCGGAGGACATCGCAGCCGTCGCGGAGGGCGCCGCACTGGGCGCCTACTCCTATACAGAGCACAAATCGGCCGACGCGGTTGCCCTTGACGCCGGCACCAGCATCAAGGGCAACGTGGGCAGCGCGATCCTCTACGCGCCGGCAGTGGCCGCGGCCGATGCTGAGGCTGTGCTCTCCCGCGCGTCGATTGTCGGCGCGGCCGTGAACGCGACCCGCACGCTCGTCAACATGCCGCCGAGCCAGCTCTACCCCGAAACGTTCGCAGAAGCTGCACGGGACCTCGCGAAGGCCCTGCCCGTGAAGGTCACGGTGTTCGACGAGAAGAGGCTCGCCAAAGAGGGCTTCGGGGGAATCCTCGCCGTCGGCCAGGGCTCCTCCCGCCCGCCCCGGCTGGTCAAGGTCGAGTACGTCCCCGCGAAGGCGGCATCCGCCAAGAACATCCATCTGGTGGGCAAAGGCATCACGTTCGATTCTGGCGGCATCTCGATCAAGCCGGCCGCCAACATGGAACAGATGAAGAGTGACATGGCAGGGGCGGCAACCGTCCTCAATGCGGCACTCGCAGCTGCCCGGCTGGGGCTCCCCGTCAAGGTCACGGCCTGGCTCTGCATTGCCGAGAACATGCCGTCGGGCAGCGCCCAGCGACCGTCCGACGTGATCACCGTCCGGGGCGGCCGCACGGTCGAGGTCCTCAACACCGACGCTGAGGGGCGCCTCGTGATGGCGGACGGGCTCGCGGCGGCGAGTGAGGAGAACCCGGACGCGCTGATCGACGTCGCGACGCTCACCGGTGCGGCGCTCATCGCGCTCGGCACCCGCACGGCGGGTGTCATGGGCGACGACGCCGTGACCCGCCCGCTGCTCGACGCCGCCGCGGACGCGGGCGAGGCGGCCTGGCCCATGCCTCTCCCCGAGGAACTGCGCGTGGGGCTCGACTCGGCCACGGCAGACATCGCGAACGTGGGCGAGCGGCCAGGAGGCATGCTCACCGCCGCGATCTTCCTCAAGGAGTTCGTCGGCGAGCGTCCCGACGGCAGCTCGGTCCCGTGGGCCCACCTGGATATCGCCGGGCCGGCGTTCAACACGGGTTCGGCCTATGGACACACTCCCAAGCAGGGCACGGGATCGACCGTCCGGACCCTCATCGGCTACCTCGAACGCGTCGCCAGCGCCTGACGTCCGAGGCCCCAGCCTGCCACCCGGCCACTGCCACCCTTCGTCGGCCAACAGACAGTTTCCATAATTCGAAATTTAAAATCCATCTGTTGAGAAATGATAAAGTTCCGTGAGTCTGGACACAAGGCAGCGACTTTCGTTCGGCGAAGGTGGAGCATAGTCAGTCGGGGGGATAGGGTTTCCCTGAATACCCGGCCGGCGCGCTACAGCCGCAGGCCAACTGTCACATCCGACGGCGGAACACGCCGTCCTCAAGGCGAGGGAGCGTACACGTGGCCGAAGAGGCAACTGCGCACGAATTCGACATCTTGATCCTCGGCGCAGGAAGCGGCGGCTACGCTGCCGCAATCCGCGCCTCCGAGCTGGGGTTCAGCGTCGGGCTCGTAGAGAAGGGCAAGCTCGGCGGCACGTGCCTGCACACCGGCTGCATCCCGACCAAGGCGCTCCTCCACTCGGCCGAGCTCGTGGACCACGCCCGCGACGCCGCCAAGTACGGCATCAACGTCACTCTCGACAGCATCGACATGCCCGCTGTCAATGCCTACAAAGACGGCATCATCTCCAAGAAGTGGAAGGGCCTCACGGGCCTGATCAAGGCCAAGGGCATCACGGTCATCGAGGGCGAAGGGCGGCTCACCGCCCAGGACACCGTCACCGTCGACGGCACTGCCTACAAGGGCAAGAACATCATCCTCGCGACCGGTTCCTTCTCGAAGAGCCTGCCCGGCCTCGAGATCGGCGGCCGCGTGATCACCTCCGAGCAGGCGCTCACCCTCGACTACGTGCCCAAGAGTGCGATCGTGCTCGGCGGAGGCGTCATCGGCGTCGAGTTCGCGTCGGTCTGGAACTCGTTCGGCGTGGACGTCACGATCGTCGAAGGCCTTCCCTCGCTCGTCCCGAACGAGGACGCCACGATCGTCAAGCAGCTTGAGCGCGCCTTCAAAAAGCGCGGCATCAAGTTCAGCACAGGAACGTTCTTCCAGGGCGTCGAGCAGGATGAGAACGGCGTCAAGGTGACGCTCGTGGACGGCAAGACGTTCGAGGCCGAGCTCCTCCTCGTCGCCGTCGGCCGTGGCCCGCTCACTGCCAACCTCGGGTACGAGGAGGCGGGCATCACCATGGACCGCGGCTTCGTCATCCCCAACGAGCGCCTCCACACGGGCGTCGGCAACATCTACGCCGTCGGCGACATCGTTCCCGGCGTCCAGCTGGCCCACCGCGGGTTCCAGCAGGGCATCTTCGTGGCTGAGGAGATCGCCGGGCTCAACCCCGTCGTCGTCGAGGACATCAACATCCCCAAGGTCACTTACTGCGATCCCGAGATCGCCACGGTCGGATACTCCGAGAAGGCCGCGAAGGCCAAGTTCGGCGACGACCAGGTCGAAACCGCCGAGTACAACCTCGCGGGAAATGGCAAGAGCTCGATCATCGGCACGTCAGGCCTCATCAAGATTGTCCGTCAGAAGGATGGCCCCGTGGTGGGCATCCACATGATCGGCGCCCGCATGGGCGAGCAGATCGGCGAGGCGCAGCTGATCGTCAACTGGGAGGCGTACCCCGAGGACGTCGCCCAGTTCATCCACGCCCACCCGACGCAGAACGAGAGCCTCGGCGAGGCGCATCTCGTACTGGCCGGCAAGCCCCTCCACGGCTGAACCGACGCAGACACCATTCGCACAGAGAAGAATCTAGGAGCACGGGCACCCATGTCTGAATCCGTTACCCTTCCGGCCCTCGGTGAAAGCGTCACCGAAGGAACCGTCACCCGCTGGCTCAAGCAGGTCGGCGACCGAGTCGAGGTCGACGAGCCCCTCGTCGAGGTCTCCACCGACAAGGTCGACACCGAGATCCCCTCCCCCGTCGCGGGTATCCTCGAGCAGATCCTCGTCGCCGAAGATGAGACTGCCGAGGTCGGCGCACCCCTGGCCATCATCGGCGACGGCGCATCGGCGCCTGACGCCCCTGCGGCACCCGCCGCCGAGCAGGCCCCCGCGGCGCCCGAGGCTCCGGCTGCTGCTCCCGCGCCAGCCGCTGCTCCCGCGCCGGCCGCTGCTCCCGAGCCCACCACCGAAGCTGCCTCCACCGCCCCGGCCGAGGGGCACGAAGTGAAGCTCCCCGCCCTCGGTGAGAGTGTCACGGAAGGCACCGTGACCCGCTGGCTCAAGGCCGTGGGCGAGACCGTCGAGGTCGACGAGCCGCTCCTCGAGGTCTCCACCGACAAGGTCGACACCGAGGTCCCCTCGCCGGTCGCCGGTACCCTGCTCGAGATCAGGGTCGCAGAGGACGAGACCGCAGAGGTCGGCGCCGTGCTCGCCGTCGTCGGCTCCGGTGCTCCGGCAGCCCCGGCTCCCGCTCCCGCCGCCGCACCGGCACCCGAGCCCGCCGCCGCACCGGCACCCGCTGCGGTCCCGGCACCGGCCACCCCGGCTGCACCGGCTGCTCCTGCTGCACCGGCTCCGGCCGCCGCGCCTGCGCCGGTCGCAGCGGCGCCTGCCGCGCCTGCCGCTCAGGGCACCGAGTCGGGCTACGTCACACCTCTCGTGCGCAAGCTGGCCAACCAGAACGGCATCGACGTCACGAGCCTCACCGGCACCGGCGTCGGCGGCCGTATCCGCAAGCAGGATGTCCTGGCTGCGGTCGAGGCAAAGAAGGCGGCTGCAGCTCTGGCTGCCACGCCCGCCCCGGCCGCGGCTGCGTCCAAGGAGGCCTCCGCGGCTCCTGCGTCATCGCTGCGCGGCACCACGGAGAAGGCGCCCCGCATCCGCCAGGTCATCGCCCGGCGCATGCGCGAGTCCCTCGACATCTCGACGCAGCTCACGCAGGTGCACGAAGTCGACATGACCAAGATCGCGAAGCTCCGCGACCGTTCCAAGGCGAAGTTCCTCGCCCAGAACGGCGTGAAGCTCACGTTCCTGCCGTTCATCGCGAAGGCCGTGGCCGAGGCGCTCAAGCAGCACCCGAAGCTGAACGCGGAGTACAACGAGGAAACCCAGCAGATCACCTACCACAACGCGGAGCACCTGGCGATCGCGGTGGACACGGACAAGGGCCTCCTCGTCCCGGTCATCAACAACGCGGGCAACCTCAACCTTGCCGGGCTCGCGGGCCACATCGCCGACGTGGCTGCGCGCACGCGCAACAACAAGATCGGTCCCGATGAGCTCTCCGGCGGCACGTTCAGCATCACGAACATCGGCTCGGTCGGCGCGCTGTTCGATACGCCGATCATCAACCAGCCGCAGGTCGCCATCCTCGGCACCGGCGCGATCGTCAAGCGCCCCTGGGTCTCCCAGAACGCCGAGGGCGACGACGTGATCTCGGTCCGCTCGATGATGTACCTCTCGCTGACCTACGACCACCGCCTCGTTGACGGTGCGGACGCCGGACGCTTCCTCCAGACGCTCCGCGCACGCCTCGAGGAGGGCGCGTTCGAGGCCGATCTGGGACTCTGATGCGTCTCTGACGCTATAGATCCAGCCAGACGCACGACGGCGCCCGCCCCCTTTCCCGGGGCGGGCGCCGTTGCGTCGTGGCGCCCCGACATTCGTTACGCACTTGGAACGCGCTCGCCGCCGGTTTCGACGGGGGCCCGCTCGGCCCACCACTAAACTCGGGACCATGACTGTCGTCCTGAACATTGTGATTTTCCTGCACGTGGTGGGTGCGGCGATGATCGTCGGCCCATGGATCGCCAACATGAAGAGCCCCACGGTCGGCCCGCGTCAGTTCGACGGTGCCATGACGCAGCTCGTCACGGGCATCATCCTCGTGGGACTCGTGACCGTGCTCTCGAAGCAGGCAGACAGCGGCGTCGAACCCCTCACCACGAGCCTGTACATCAAGCTCACCGTGAAGTTCATCATCGCGGTAGTGGTCGGCGCGCTCGCGTTCGTGGGCAACCGACGGCGTAAGGCCGGCGAGACCGTGTCCCCTGGACTCGCGCACGGCGTCGGCGGTCTCGCGCTGCTCAACATCGCGATCGCCACGATCTGGCAGTGACGGCTATCTGTCGCTGATGCAGAGGCGCGCACCGAAGCGCCCCGATCGAAGGCCCCGTCCGCCGGCTTAATGCTCAGCGTGCGGGGCCTCGCTGTGCCTACGATGGGCCAAGACGGCGCGGTCGTTCCGTCCGCGCCGCACAACAACGATTTCGCGAGGAGCACGCATGCCTACGATCCGCAAGGCGCACACCGTCTGGCAGGGCAATCTGTTCGAGGGCTCCGGCCAGACGACCCTCGACACATCAGGGCTCGGCACCTACGACGTCACATGGAAGGCCCGCACCGAGGAGGCCAACGGCAAGACGAGCCCAGAGGAGCTGCTCGCCGCGGCCCATGCCTCGTGCTTCTCGATGGCGTTCAGCAACGAGCTCGACGGCGCGGGCTACAAGGCCGAGCGCATCGAGACGTCCGCAGAGGTCGGCTTCAAGGCGGGCGAGGGCATCACCGGCAGCCAGCTCACGGTCACCGCGCAGGTCCCCGGCATCGCCCAGGACGAGTTCCAGCAGATCGCCGAGAAGGCCAAGGCCGGCTGTCCGGTCAGCTCGGCTCTCTCGATCCCGATCACGCTCAAGGCCACCCTCGAGTCCTGAGCCTGGGCCAACGGCCACACCGACCAGAACTGACCCTCCTGCGGCATTGACAAGAGAGGTCCCTCCCGGAGGAGGGGCCTCTCGCCGTCTGAATCGCGCCACGTGACGGGTTCCGCCGTCACGAACGGGCTCCGCCCACGCGAGGACCGGCCCTGCCCGTGCTGGCAAGGCAAGGCCCCGCCAGCCGGGCTCAGCCCTCGTAGGCGGGCACCGCCTCGGCCTCCGCGAGGTCCTGCGGGCGCGGAGGGAGGGCCGTGGGATGCACCGAACGGTACCCCTCGCGCGCCGGGGGGCGCTGGGTCGGGATCTCGACGAGCATCTCCTTGAGCACGCCGATGCCGTGCTCAAGCTGCGGGTCGATCCCCGCGGCGTAGGCCTGCGGCGGGTACGGCACCTCGATGTCCGGCTCGACGCCGAAGTTCTCGACACCCCAGCCGATCCCGCCCTCGAACCACGTCGCGTAGCGCGGCTGGGTCACCGACGTGCCGTCGGCGAGCTTGAACCGGTTGTCGATCCCGATGACGCCGCCCCAGGTTCGGGTGCCCACCACGGGGCCGATCCCCCGCAGCTTGCCCACCTGGGTGATGATGTCGCCGTCGGATCCGGCGAACTCGTCGGCGAGGATCACGACGGGTCCGCGCGGGGCGTGCCGCGGGTACGTCCTGGGCTGCTCTCCACGCGGCATGGTCCAGCCGATGACGCGGCGGCCGATGAGCTCCGCGACGAGCTGGGACGTGTGCCCCCCGCGATTGCGGCGCACGTCGACGACGAGCGCGTCGAGCGCGGTCTCCGTGTCCAGGTCACGGTGGAGCTGAGCCCAGCCGCGAGCGCCCATGTCCGGTACATGCAGGTAGCCGAAGCGCCCCTCGGACGCCTCGCGCACGAGCCGCCGGTTGGCCTGCACCCATTCCTGATAGCGCAGTCGCTCCTCATCGCGGATGGGCACGACGGCGATCCGCCGGGTCGCCCCAGCGCGGTCGCCATGCTCGGAGCCGTTGAGCATCGTGAGTTCGACGACCTTCCCAGCCGCGCCCGCGAGCGCGATGGCGGGGCCGAAGTCGGAGGTGAGTGGCACGCCGTCCACGGCGAGAAGGCGGTCACCCGGGCGGACCCCGGCACCGGAGGAGGCGAGCGGCGACGAGGCGAGCGGGTCCGAGGATTCGCTGGCCAGGACCCTCCGCACCACCCAGCCGCCGTCGAAGTCGAACTCGCCGCCGAGACGGCCCTGTCCCCCCGCACCGGGCTCCGTCACGAGAGTCGGCGTGACGTAGGCGTGCGATGTGCCCAGCTCGCCATGCATCTCCCAGAGCAGGTCGACCAGATCGTCGTGCGAGCCGAGCCGGGGCACGAGGGGACGGTACCGATCTCGGACCTCGTCCCAATCGGCGCCGGCCATGTCGTCGGTCCAGTAGAAATCGCGCTGGAGGCGCCAGGCCTCGTCGAAGGCCTGCGCCCAAACGGCGATCGGGTCCAGTCGGACCCGGATGCGGTCCAGGTCCACACTCACGTGCTCGCCGTGTCCGTCCTCTGCCGGCTTGTCGCTCGGCACGCTGTGGACTGAGCGTTCGCGCACGTACACGACCCGGCTGCCGTCGGCGCTGACCCTGTAGCGTTCGAGCGCGCTGACGATCGTCGTCTCGGCGCCGGTCGCGAGGTCGAGGCGGTGGAGCGTCGGAGCGGCATCCTTGTCGCTGGGCTTGGCCTTTCCCTCGCCCGTGGCGCCGGTGAGGTCCTGGGACATCCAGAGGAGGGCGTCCTTGGTAGCCGTGAGCCGAGAATAGTTGCCCTGGCGTACGGGCAGCGACGTGATGCGGTGCTGGATGCCCTCCAGATCGACCGTCACCTCGATGTGGTCCACGTGCTGCCCGGCAGGCGTGAATCCCTCGGACGCGTCGGTGCCCTCCGACGGCTCGGTGAGATAAGACTGCGCGTCGTCATGCGTGGCGGGATCGGAATCGGTGGCGGCGTCCTCGGGGGCGGACTCCGAGGTGAACTCTGCGACCCGCGGGCCGAAGGGGCTCGAGGTCGTCGCCGCGAGCGGCACAATGTACGGCTTGATGGGACTCGGGAATGAAAGATCGAATGAGTGGCCGTCGTAGACCGGATCGAAGCTGCGCCCCGAGAGGAAGGCGAGGTACTTCCCATCCGGGGTGAAGGCGGGCCATGCGTCCCAGAAGCGTCCGTCGGTCACGTCCGCGACCCGGCCCGTCTCGCGCTCGGCCAGACGCACTTTCGAACGCGCGCCGAATGCCGTCACGGGCTCGCTCCACGAGAGCCACCGCGAATCGGGGCTCCATGCGAGCTGCTCGATCGTGCCCTCCTCGACGGTGCTGAGGGTCGTCGCTGTGCCGTGCTCTGCGTCCACGAGGTAGACGTCGCCGAACGAGGTTCCGACGGCGATGAACTTCGCGTCGGGGCTCGGGACGAGCTCGGCCGGCCGGTGCGGGGACGGCAGGGCGATGCGGCGCAGGCTCGGAAGCGTGTCCGCCTCGTCCGCCGCCGGAACAGCGGTCCGCGCAGGCACGGAGTAGGACCGCAGGCTTCGCTGGCCCCCGGCGGACCCCGGCATATCCGGCGTGCGCCGAGCCGACTCGGTCCCGTTGCCGGTCCCATCTGCGGGGCCGCCCGCGGAAACGTCGCTGCCCGCCGCAGCCCCGTCGGCGGCACCGGCGGCGCCCTGCGCGTCGAACCCTCCGCGTCCGCGCGCCGAGACAGGCAGGGGAAGGCTGTGTGCGGTGACGTCACCGTCACCGGCCGGGGCGCCGTCGTGCGTTGCGGGCACGGGGTGTGGGGTTTCGTGGGAGGCAGCCGCGGGGTCGGCGGCGAGACGCCGGATGAAGAGCCCTTCTTCGCCGTCGTGGTCGGCGATGAACACGACGGAGTCCGCCCCGAGGGGCCGCGCCAGGCGCGCGCGAACGCCGGGGGTCGCCTCGACGACCCGGGACGGGCCGTCGCGGTGCGTGAGCCAGTGCACGGTGCCGTGGGATTCGACCACGCTCGCGCGGCCGTCAGGAGTCGGGACAACCTCGCCGAGGTGACGGCCGACGGCGAGCGGAACCGTGCGTCGGGACGTGGAGGCCGAGGCGAGTGCCACTTCAAGGCGGCGGGGCTCCGCGTCGAGGCCGTCGAGGATCCAGAGCTCCCCCGCGCTCTCGAAGACGACGCGGCGACCGTCAGTGCTCGCATGCCGCGCGTAGAAGCGGTCCAGGTCGGTGTGGCGCGCGAGATCGCCGCCGGTGCGGTCGACCGAGTAGAGGTTGCCGACTCCCTCATGGTCAGAGAGGAAGGCGATGCGCCCTCCCACCCACATCGGGTCGGCGAGGTTCCCGTCCAGACCGGTGGCGAGACGGCGGAACTCTCCGCCGCCGTCCGGATCGATCCACAGCTTGCCCTCGGCCCCTCCGCGGTACCGCTTCCAGTGCGCAGGGTCTCGGGTCAGGACACTCCCGACAACGACCGGACGATCGTCACCCACGCTCGGCCCGAAGGCCACCGAGTCCACCGGTCCGTACGGGAGCTCCTCAAGCCACCCGCCGTCCACAGGGATCGAGTACGCGTGGGTGTGCCGGCCGTCCGGCTGGTTGTGTGCGCTCGTGACGACCACGCGTCCGTCCGGTGTGAACCCCTTGACGCGTGTGGTCGAGTGGCCGAACCAGCTCAGCTGGCGGAACCCGCCGCCGTCCACGTCGGCCGAGACCACCTCGGGCGCACTGCCCTGCACCACGGTCCACACGACCTTGCTGCCGTCGGGTGCGAAGCGCGGGTTGCGCGCGGGGAGGCCGAGCGACGAGAGCCGCCAGGCGCGGCCGCCGGCAACTGGCGCAAGCCAGACGTCATCCTCGGCGACGAACGCCACGAGGTCCCCGTGGACGTGGGGATAGCGGAAGTAGCTGGAGCCAGTCATTCTCCGATCATAGGCAGGGCAGCGACCCGCGCCGGGTCCGTCGGAGGCCGCCACGGCGAGTGTGACCTACATTGCACCGGAAGAGGTCATGACGCGGGTGCAGGAGGCTATGCGGCGGCGATGCGCGCGACCTTCCAGCCCTGCTCGTCGCGCTCGAGGATGATCCTCAGCTCCTGGTCGAGGCCCGCCGGCCGCTCCCCCACCGTCACGCCGTCGCTGTCCTTGACGGTGTAGCCGCTCGTCACGATCCGCACGCGCACGACGGCGGTCTCCGCGCCCGGGGTGGGCGGCCCTGCGGACGGCAGGGAGGCCTGGCCCGTCTCCCCCGTTTCGAGGTCGGCGGAGAGGACCCGTGCGGCGAAGCCTTCGAGCCTCTGGCCGTCGGCGATGAGCCGGTCGAGGAGGGCCGCATCTGCCGATGCCGCGTAGGAGCCCTTCGCATTGACCGTGTCGAGGAGCTCACGCTCCTGTCCCGCGATCGCCCGCGCGCGGATCTCGGACAATGCTTGGACGGCCTGCACGGGGTCGGCCGCGTCTGCGCCGCGGCGCAGGGCTTCGGGGAGCACCGACCAGGCTACGGGCCGCGGATAGCCGGCCTGCGCTGCGGTGCCGGCACTTCGGCCCTCGGCGCCGCTCATGCCCGGCCCGAAGGACCCGATCCACCACGCGCCGGCGAGCACCGCGGCCCCGAGAACGGCCGCCGCCGACCACAGCAGCCCGACCCGCAGTCCAGCCCGCGAGTCGCTCCGAGGCGTCGTCCGTGGGCGGCGGGCTGTGGCAGCGTGCCTGCGTCCGGCACCCTGCAGACCGGAGCTCCCGGGTCCCAGACCGCCAGAACCGCTGGCCCGGGGGCGCTGGATGCCGGAGCGCTGGACGCCTGACCGCCCCATGCCTGACCGCCCCACGCCGGAGCGCAGGAGACCGCGGGGCCAATGCCGGGCAGACAGAGGACCCCGTCTCCCGGACGGCGGCTCCCTCCGTCGCGTCAGCAGCTCCGGGAGGACGCTCGCGTCCACGGCGGGCGCGAGGTCCACGCTTGCCGGGCGCGCACTGCGCAGCACCGAACGCGCGAGTTCCTCCGCGGACGGCCGCTGCCGGGCGTCATCGCGCAGCGCTGCCTCGATGGCCGCGGCCAGCTCGGCCGGCACGTCCTCGATGATGAGCGAGAGGGGTGGTCTCTGGTCCGTCGGGGCAGGCGGCTCGCCGGTGAGGATGAACCAGGCCACCGCACCGAGTGAGAAAACGTCGCCCGCCGCGGCGAGCGTGGCGGGTCCGAGCCCGCGTGCGCGACCGGGCCGGGCGGCGTCGTGCGTGAACGGGTCCGCTCCACTGGCAGGCCCGGCGCCTGCCGCAACCGGGTCGGAGAAGCCCGGCGTTCCGCCGTGGTTCGAAGCGGCGTCCCCGACCATTCGGCCGAGGCCGAAGTCCGCGAGCATCGGCATGCCGTCCACCGTGAAGAGGATGTTGCCCGGGGAGACGTCTCCGTGCGCGGTGCCCTCGGCGTGGAGCGCCGCGAGGGCCTGCGCGATCGGTGCCACCACGGTGATGCACTCGCCGATCGGGAGTCGGCCCCGCACCCGCAGGAGATGGCCGAGCGAACCTCCGGGGGCATAGTCGCTGAGGATCGCGATGGCATGCCGCCCCGTTCCGCCGGCGGCCTGCGCCGACATGGCCCGATGGACCGGAAGGACGTGGTCGTGCGGGCGCGCACGGGCGATCCTCACTTCCTTCTGTGCCTGGGCGAGGGCGTCGTCCAGATCGGCGCCCTCGGCACCCGCGAGCAGGACCTTCGCCGCGAACTGGCGGCCGCTCGCTGCCTCACGCACCAGCCACACCGTCCCCGCACTGCCCACGCCGAGGGGACGCAGCACCTCGTGCCCGGCGAGCACCGGAATCCCGTCGGCGGGGCCCGCGGCGCCGCCGCTGGCGGGGACCTCGGCCGGATTGCCGCCCGCACCACCATGACCAGCGCTGAAAGCGTCCATGGCTCATGTCTACCCCAGATCGGGAAAGTGCCTCGGAAGTTATCCACAGGCGGCCCGGATGCGAGGCTCGTCACACTCTTCGGGAAGCCTCCGAGCGGAGGACTAAGCTTGTCCGCATGACTCTTGCGTTCACCCGGCTGGGGTTCGCGCCTGACTACGTCGAATACACCGATGGTCTGGCCGCCCAGCTCAAGCTCCACGAGGACGTGGCGGCGGGAACCGCCCCCAGCACTGTCCTCCTCCTCGAGCATTCCCCGGTGTACACCGCCGGGAAGCGCACCGAGGACCACGAGCGTCCTCTCGACGGCACCCCCGTAGTGCCCGTGGACCGAGGAGGCAAGCTCACCTGGCACGGCCCGGGCCAGCTCGTGGGCTACCCTATCGTCAGGCTCGCCGAGCCGCGCGGCGTCCGCGCCTACGTCGAGCTCCTCGAGAACGTCATGATCACCGTCATCTCGGAGTACGGGGTCAAGGCCGAGCACGTCGACGGGCGCTCAGGGGTCTGGGTCCGCGCGGACGAGCGCGGCGGTGACCGGAAGATCGCCGCCATCGGCATCAGTGTGCATGAAGGGATCACGGGCCACGGCTTCGCGATCAACTGCAGCAACACCCTTGAGCCCTACGAGCAGATCATCGCGTGCGGCATCACCGATGCCGGGACCACCACGATCTCCGCCGAGTGCGGCCGGGAAGTCGGCCCGCTGGACATCGTCGGCCGGATCACGGAGGAGCTCTCCCGCCGTGCCGGCGAGTTCGTCGCCCAGACCGAAGGAGTTCCCGCGTGACCCTCGCACCCGAAGGGCGCCGCATGCTGCGCATCGAGCAGCGCAACGCCGCCGTCCCCGTTGAGCGCAAGCCGGAGTGGATCAAGGCCAAGGTCCAGATGGGCCCTGAGTTCATCCAGCTCAAGAATCAGGTCAAGAAGGAGGGGCTCCACACCGTCTGCGAAGAGGCGGGCTGCCCCAACATCTTCGAATGCTGGGAGGACAAGGAGGCCACCTTCCTCATCGGCGGCTCGGAGTGCACCCGTCGCTGCGACTTCTGCCAGATCGACACGGGCAAGCCCTCCCCGCTGGACCGCTTCGAACCCACCAAGGTGGCCCGTTCGGTCCAGTCCATGGCGCTGCGCTACGCGACCGTCACGGGCGTTGCCCGCGACGACCTCGAAGACGAGGGCGTGTGGCTGTACGCCGAGACGGTCCGCAAGATCCACGAGCTCAATCCGGGCACCGGCGTCGAGATCCTCATCCCCGACTTCTCCGGCAAGCCTGAGCACATCACCGCGATCTGCGAGTCCAGGCCCGAAGTATTCGCACACAACGTCGAGACCGTGCCGCGCCTGTTCAAGAGCATCCGGCCCGCGTTCCGATACGAGCGTTCCCTGGACGTCATCACCCAGGGCCGCAATCAGGGCATGGTCACGAAGTCGAACCTCATCCTCGGCATGGGCGAGACCCGTGAGGAGATCTCCCAGGCGCTGCGGGACCTGCACGACGCCGGGACCGACCTCATCACGATCACGCAGTACCTGCGCCCGTCGGAGCGCCACCACCCCGTGGATCGCTGGGTCAAGCCCCAGGAGTTCGTCGAGCTCTCCCAGGAAGCCGAGGAGATCGGCTTCCTCGGCGTCATGAGCGGGCCCCTCGTGCGGTCCTCCTACCGGGCCGGCCGCCTGTGGGCCACCGCCATGCGCAAGAAGGGCTGGGAGATCCCTGCCCAGCTGGCCCACATCGAGTCCTCCGGCACCACGCGCCAGGAGGCCGCAACACTGGTCGCCGCCCACCTCGGCTGAGGCCGCGCACATCCACCGGAACGCCCGTTCTCGCTGAGAGCGGGCGTTCGGGCGTCCCGCGAGGCCGCCGGTGACTTAGAATTGAGGCACTATGGCGAAGAGCACCGACACCACGCCCTCGGACAAGGCTCCGAAGAAGGCGAAGAAGCCCAACGGCTTCCAGCAGTTCATCCAGGTCTTCCAGATGACTCGGAAGGCCGATCCCAACTCCGTGTGGCTCATGCTGCTCGTGTTCCTCGGGGTCACGGCCGTGAGCCTGCTGATCGGATTCCTCGTCGACAACTGGATCACTGGCCTCATCATCGGCGTCCTCCTGGGCGTCCTGGGTGCGGTCTTCATCCTCAGCCGGCGCGCCGAACGCGCCGCCTACTCGCAGATCGAAGGTCAGCCCGGCGCGGCCGGCGCCGCCCTCAACTCGCTCCGCCGCGGCTGGATCGTCGAGGAGCAGCCAGTGGCCGTGAACCCGCGCACTCAGGACGTCGTGTTCCGTGCGGTCGGCCGCCCCGGCGTCGTCCTCGTGTCCGAGGGCCCGAGCACCCGCGTCCGTCCGCTCGTCGAAAGCGAGCGCAAGCGCCTCGCCCGCATCCTCCCCAACGTTCCGATCCACGTGATCGAGACAGGCCGCGACGAGGGTCAGACCCAGCTCCGCAACGTTGCCGGCGCCATGAACAAGCTCAAGCCCCAGTTGACCAAGGTCGAGGTCACCGCGGTGAACAAGCGCATCGGGTCCCTCGGCAGCAAGCTGCCCATCCCGAAGGGCATCGACCCGAACAGGGTCCGCCCCGACCGTCGCGCGATGCGCGGTCGCTGAGAAAGGCACGGAATAACCGCACTCTGAAGCGAAAGGCCCCGGCAGGACTGCCGGGGCCTTTCGCATGCCGGCTGCAGCCCGATCACTTTCAGCCCCATCGCTTTCAGGGAGCTACGACCGGTGACCTCAGAGGTGCGTGCAGGTGGGCTTCTAGAGGCGCGTGACGACGGTCCCCGCGGCCTTGTCGTGGATGCCTCGCTGGTCCGGGTCGAAGATCACCGCGGGGATCACGAGGCACAGCAGGAGCGTGCGCAGAGCCGCCCGCGGAATCCCGACCGACCCGCCATCGAGGCGACGCACCTTGAGGCCCGCGAGCCGGTGGCCGAGGCCGAAGCCCGCCAACCCGACGAGAAGCACCTGTTCGAGGGCGAACACGAGGAGGATCGACATCTGGCTTCCGCCGAAGAACGCGGCGGCGATCGCGTAGGACGCTGCCCAGTCAATGCACAACGCCAGGACGCGGCGCCCCGGCCGGCCTACGGAGCCCGGTCCCGTGCGCGGCATGCCCAGCCGCCTCCCCGGGAAGTCCCCTTCAGCGAGCTGGGGGCCACTGATCCAGGATCCGATGTCTCTGCGGTCGATCATCCATCCATTCTAGGAGCGTCAGAACCCCCGACCTGCCCGGGGTCAGCGGACGACTTCTGGGCGCGGGCTGGCCCTCGGGATCACGTGCCGCTAGCGTTTACACGGGGTCGGGCCGCGTAACCTCGCCGAAACAATGCCGACATGGACGGGAAACCCCCTGTTCGTAGTGTGGTACCAGTTGCAGCGAGGCGTTCGGCGCCGCGCAGTGCATGCGCGTGCGATGATCGCGCCGGCCCGACTGTTACCACCGACGCATTAGGAGTACAGATGTTCAAATCTGCGGATGAAGTCCTCACATACATCAAGGATGAGGACGTCAAGTTCGTCGATATCCGTTTCACCGATCTCCCGGGCGTCCAGCAGCACTTCAACATCCCGGCCAAGACGGTCGACGACGACTTCTTCAAGAACGGCCAGCTGTTCGACGGTTCCTCGATCCGCGGATTCCAGGGCATCGCCGAGTCTGACATGCAGCTCATCCCGGATGTCACAACGGCGTTCCTCGACCCGTTCCGCGTCGAGAAGACCCTCGCGCTGAACTTCTCGATCGTGAACCCGCGCACAGGCGAGCCGTACCACCGCGATCCGCGCGGCGTAGCAGAGCGCGCCGAGGCGTACCTCGCCTCCACCGGCATCGCAGACACGGCGTTCTTCGCCCCCGAGGCCGAGTTCTTCGTCTTCGACAACGTCCAGTTCGAGTCCTCTCCGCAGGGTTCCTTCTACAAGGTCGACTCGATCGAGGCCCCGTGGAACTCGGGCCGCGAGGAAGAGGGCGGCAACCTCGGCAACAAGACGCCGTTCAAGAGCGGGTACTTCCCGGTGGCCCCCGTGGACCACCAGGCGGACCTCCGCGACGCCATGTGCCTCGCCCTCGACGCCGCAGGCCTCGAGGTCGAGCGCTCCCACCACGAGGTCGGCGCCGCTGGCCAGGCCGAGATCAACTACCGCTTCTCGACGCTCGTGCGTGCTGCGGACGATCTTCAGAAGTTCAAGTACATCATCAAGAACACGGCGCTCGAGTGGGGCAAGACCGTAACCTTCATGCCGAAGCCCATCTTCGGCGACAACGGTTCGGGCATGCACTGCCACCAGTCCCTGTGGAACGGCAGCGAGCCGCTCTTCTACGACGAGAAGGGCTACGCCAACCTCTCGGACCTCGCCCGCTGGTACATCGGCGGCCTCCTGAAGCACTCCTCCGCGGTGCTTGCGTTCACGAACCCGACGGTGAACTCGTACAAGCGCCTCGTCAAGGGCTTCGAGGCCCCGGTCAACATGGTGTACTCGCAGGGCAACCGCTCCGCCGGCATCCGGATCCCGATCACGGGCTCGAACCCGAAGGCGAAACGCATCGAGTTCCGCGCGCCGGACCCGTCGTCGAACCCGTACCTCGCGTTCTCGGCCCAGCTCATGGCCGGCATCGACGGCATCCGCAACCGCATCGAGCCGCCGGCTCCGATCGACAAGGACCTCTACGAGCTTCCGGTCGAGGAGGCCCGCGACATCCCGAAGGCTCCGGGTTCCCTCGAGGAGGCCCTCGAGGCCCTCGAAGCCGACAACGAGTTCCTCCAGGCAGGTGGCGTCTTCACCCAGGACCTCATCGAGACGTGGGTTGCCTACAAGCGGGAGAAGGAGATCATGCCGCTCTCGCTGCGCCCGAACCCCTACGAGTTCGAGCTCTACTTCGGGGTCTGATCCTCGCCCTCCCGGCGCGGCCTGTCCGCGCACGACGGCGCCCCTCGCCTCCTGCTGCCAACCGGCGGAAGGCGAGGGGCGCCGTCGTCATCCCTGGCTTCACAGTGCCACTGCAAACGCAGACGTGTGCGGCGCCCGGGCTATCCAGCGAGGGTCGTGAGGATTCCGGCCGAGTCGCCCTCCGCGGTCACGTCGTGGCGTGGACCCGGGAGCACAGCGAGCTGGCCGGCGCTGAGGCGCAGCTCGGCGTCTCCCCCGCGCACCACGAACGTGCCCGAGAGCACCTGGAGGGTCGCGGCGACCGGCTTGGCGTGGTCGCCGAGCACCTGGCCGTCGAGAATCGCCAGGAGTGTGTGCCTCAAGTGCCCGTCGTGCAGGAGTGCCCGGGCGCTGCGGCCATGTGGGCTCTGGCGCGCCTTCTCCAGCTCGTCCGCTGCCGCGCGGCCGAGGTCGATCGTCTCATCCATCAGTCATTCCCTTCATCCGTCCGGTGCGCCGTGGGGATCACGGCTCTGCCGCGTAGAAGCGTCGCTCGAACACCTGCCGAGCCCGGCGGGTGACATTGAGATAGTGCTGCTCGAGTGCACTCGCCTGGTCCTGGGGATAACCGCACCACCGCGCCACGGCCTCGAGATCCCGGCGCGAGGACGGCAGGAGATCCGACGCCCGCCCGCTCCAGGCTACGTTCGCGCTCCGGATGCGGCTCGCGAGCCGCCACGCCTCGGCGAGGAGTTCCGCCTCGTCCGCCGGGATGAGGCCCAGCGTCGAGGCGGCCGAGAGCGCTTCCATCGTGCCGGTGCTCCGCAGCTCGGGATGCCTAGCTCCGTGCTGGAGCTGGAGCAGCTGCACGAGCCATTCAACGTCGCTCAGTCCACCGCGTCCGAGCTTCACGTGGCGGGACGGGTCCGCGCCCCGCGGCAGCCGCTCGGACTCGACCCGGGCCTTGATCCGCCGGATCTCCCGGATATCGGCGGCTGAGAGCTCCTCGGGGTACCGCACGGTATCGACGAGGGCCATGAAGTCGTGGGCGAGGCTGTCGTCGCCCGCCATGGGCCGGGCCCGCAGGAGTGCCTGGGCCTCCCACACGAGCGCCCAGCGCCGGTAGTACTCGGCGAAGGAGTCGATCGAGCGGACCAGCGCTCCATTCTTCCCTTCGGGCCGCAGATCGGCGTCAAGGGCGAGGACGCGCTCGGCCAGAACCGGAGGCTTGAGCGGCTGGGTGAGGAGAGCGGACAGGGTGCCAACGATGGACAGCGCCTGGCGCTGCGCCGCCTCGGGCTCGGCACCTGGCAGTGGCCGATGCACGTAGATGACGTCGGCGTCCGACCCATAGCCGATCTCGCGGCCTCCCTGACGCCCCATGGCGACGACGAGAACGTGGGTGAGCAGCGCGCCGTCGGCCTCCTCCGCCGCGGCCTCGGCGATCCTGAGCGCCCCGAGGACCGCGGCCTGGTCCGCGTCAGAGAGCGCGCGGCCGACCGCGTCCGGGTCGATCACCCCTGAACTGTCTGCCAGGGCGATCCGCAGGATCTCGCGCCGCCTGATAAGCCGGACAAGGCGCATGGCCGCCTCATGCTCCGTGTGACGGGAGAGCTTGGACTTGATCTCCTGCCACTGGGACTCGAGGGTCAACGGCTCGAGGTCCGCATCGCTGCCGAGCCATTTGACCGACTCCGGCGAAACCTCGAGGAGATCTGCGATGAGTCGGGAATCGGCAAGCACGTGGGAGAGACGCTCGGCCGCAGCGGCAGAGTCCCGCAGGAGTCCCAGATACCAATGGGTCGTGCCCAAGGCCTCGCTCACACGCCGGAAGGCGAGCAGGCCGCCGTCGGGGTCCGCGCCCTCGGCGATCCAGCCGAGCAGCACAGGCAGGAGCTGCCGCTGGAGCGCCGCACGCCGGCTCACGCCTGCCGTGAGGGCCTCGATGTGCCGCATGGCGCCCACGGGGTCCCTATAGCCCAGAGCCGCGAGCCGGGCCTGGGCCGCCTCCGGGGTGAGCCTCGCCTCGTCGGGGCTCAAGTTCGCCACGGTGTTGAGCAGCGGTCGGTAGAAGATGCGCTCGTGGAGCTCGCGCACACGGCGCTTGGTCCTGTGCCACGCGTCGAGGAGCTGTTCGGGGGACGGGCGTCCGGTCTCAAGGACGCCCTGCACCGAGCGCGCGAGCGCCCGCAGCGCGTCATCGGAAGTGGGCATGAGGTGGGTCCTGCGGAGCTTGGTCAGCTGCACGCGGTGCTCGAGGAGCCGGAGATACCGGTACGAGGAGTCGAACTCCACCGCGGCCGCGCGCCCGATGTAACCGCCTGCCGCGAGCGCAGCGATGGCCGACGTCGTGTCGCGGACCCTCAGCGACTCGTCGGCGCGGCCGTGCACGAGCTGGAGCAGCTGGACCGTGAACTCGACGTCGCGCAGGCCCCCCGCGCCCAGCTTGATCTGCCGGTCGGCCTCGGCCGCGGGAATGTTGTCCGTGACCCTGCGACGCATCGCCTGCACCGATTCGACGAAGCCGTCCCGGCCCGCGGACGCCCACACGAGCGGGCTCACGGCGGCCTCGTACCTCGCGCCGAGATCGCGGTCGCCAGCAATGCAGCGGGCCTTGAGGAGCGCCTGGAATTCCCAGCTCTCGGCCCAGCGCGCATAGTAGGCCAGATGTGAATCGAGGGTCCGCACGAGGGGCCCGTCACGGCCCTCGGGCCTGAGATTCGCGTCGACCTGCCACAGCGCGGGCTCCCGCCCGGGGGACCACACCGCGCGGGCCAGGCCGCTCGCGAGCGCGGTCCCGATCGTGGCCGCACGCGTCGCGTCGACAGACGCCGAGCCAATGGACCCTGCACCGTCCGGCGAACCTTCAGCCTCGATGACGTATACGACGTCTACGTCCGAGATGTAGTTGAGTTCGCGCGCACCGCACTTGCCCATGCCGATCACGGCGAGGGCGACGGCGGCCACCTCCTCGCGCCCGAAGCTCGCCTCCGCCTCTGCTCGCGAAACCGCCAGGGCCGCCTCGAGTGCGGCGCCCGCCAGATCGGAGAGTTCCGCGGCAGCGGCCGGCAGGAAGTCCGTGGGAGATGCGGCGCCGAGGTCACGCAGGGCGAGCTCGCAGAGATGGCGTCGGTAGGCGATGCGCAGCGCCGCGTACGCCTGGGGACCCGTCGACGATGCGACGGGACGCGACGACCCGGGGTCTGCGCCCACGGAGCGCAGCAGGGACTCCCGCAGGAGCGCCGGGTCCGCCCCGACCGGTTCCGCGGAGAGGTGCGTCTTGAACACGTCGGTGTGCTCGGGGTGGCGGATGAGGAACTCGCCGAGGGCCTCGGAGGCGCCGAGCAGCCTGAAGAGCGGCTCGCTCCGGCCGATCCCAGCCTCGACGAGCTGGCGGATGTCCGGCCGGCGTTCAATAAGCCTCACGAGACCCAGGAGGGCGCCGTCCGGGTCGGGGGCAGTCGCGAGGCCCTCGAGGAGCGCCTCACCGTCAAGGCCTTCGAGCTCGCGGGCCGCGAGGAACCGCTCCGCCCTCTCCGGATCAGCCGATCCAATCGAGATGAGCCGGCGCGTCAGACTCGGGGCCACCCTGTGCTCCTAGAGGATCCCGAGGTTGCGGTGCAGCTCGTAGGGGGTGACCTCGAGCCGGTACTCGTTCCATTCCTGCCGCTTGTTCCTCAGGAAGTACTCGAAGACCTGCTCGCCCAGGATCTCGGCCATGAGCTCCGATTCCTCCATGGCGTTGACCGCGTCATGGAGGCTCGCGGGCAGGGGCGCGTGCCCCAGCGCACGGCGCTCCGCTGAGGTCAGGGCCGAGATGTCGTCCTCGGCGGCGGCGGGAAGCTCGTATTCCTCCTCGATGCCCTTCAGACCCGCCCCGAGGAGCACCGCGTAGGAGAGGTACGGGTTGGTTGCCGAGTCGATGCCGCGGTATTCGACCCGGGCACTCGTCCCCTTGCCCGGCTTGTAGAGGGGCACGCGGACCAGGGCCGAGCGATTGTTGTGGCCCCAGCTGAGGTAGCTCGGCGCCTCTCCCCCGCCCCACAGGCGCTTGTAGGAGTTCACGAACTGGTTGGTAACGGCGGTGAACTCGGTGGCATGCCGCAGGAGCCCCGCCATGAAGTGGCGTGCCGTCTTGGACAGCTGGTACTCCGCCCCGGGCTCGTGGAACGCATTGCTGTCGCCTTCGAAGAGGGAGAAGTGCGTGTGCATCCCGGAGCCCGGATGAGCCGAGAACGGCTTGGGCATGAACGTCGCGTAGCCGTTCTGCTGGATCGCGACCTCCTTCACGACGGTGCGGAACGTCATGATGTTGTCCGCAGTCTGGAGCGCATCGGCGTACCGCAGGTCGATCTCGTTCTGGCCGGGGCCGCCCTCATGGTGGGAGAACTCGACCGAGATGCCGACGGATTCGAGCATGTTCACGACAGTGCGGCGGAAGTCCTGCGCGACGCCGCCGGGGACGTGGTCGAAGTAGCCGCCCTGGTCCGCGGGAACCGGCGAACCATCGGGGCCGAGCTGGTCCGACTCGAGCAGGTAGAACTCGATCTCAGGGTGGGTATAGCACGTGAAGCCCATCTCGGCGGCCTTCGCGAGCGTGCGCCGCAGGACGTTGCGCGGATCGGCAAGCGAGGGCTCGCCGTCCGGTGTGAGGATGTCGCAGAACATGCGGGACGTCGGCTCGGTCTCGCCGCGCCACGGAAGGATCTGGAAGGTCGAGGGGTCCGGCTGCAGCAGCATGTCCGATTCGGACACGCGCGCGAGGCCCTCGATCGAGGACCCGTCGAAGCCCAGACCCTCCTCGAAGGCCCCCTCCACCTCGGCCGGGGCGAGCGCCACCGATTTGAGCGCCCCGACCACGTCCGTGAACCAGAGACGGACAAAGCGCACGTCGCGTTCCTCGATAGTCCGGAGGACGAACTCCTGCTGACGATTCATGGGGTCTTCGCATCCTTACCGTCTGGGCCCTGCACGCTTCCCCCACTCTACTGAAGCATCGACTACTCTCGTGCGTATGGCCCCCACGAGTTCTGATGAGCAGCGCCCTGACGAGGCGGTTGCGCCCTACGGGACCGGCTCGGCCTCGACGCCGCGTACCGCACGCGTCCGGGTCCACCATCTGGCCCAGGCCAAGGAACGTGGCGAACACTTCGCCATGCTCACCGCGTATGACCAATACACGGCCCGGATCTTCGACGAAGCCGGCATCGAGATGCTCCTCATCGGCGATTCCGCTGCGAACAACGTCTACGGCCACGAGACGTCGCTGCCGGTCACAGTCGACGAACTCATCCCGCTCGTCCGCGCCGTCGCAACCTCGGCCCCGCACGCCCTCATCGTCGCCGACTTCCCTTTCGGCAGTTACGAGGCCTCCCCTGCCCAGGCCATCGCGACGGGCGTCCGTTTCCTCAAGGAGGGGCTCGCCCACGCCGTGAAGCTCGAAGGCGGGGCCTACTACGCGGACACGGTCCGCGCCATGGTCCAGGCGGGCATTCCCGTCATGGCCCATATCGGCTTCACTCCCCAGAGCGAGCACGCGCTCGGCGGGTACCGCGTGCAGGGCCGCGGCGACGACGCAGCTCGCCTCATCGAGGACGCGAAGGCCCTCGAGTCGGCCGGGGCGTTCTGCGTGCTCATGGAGATGGTGCCCGCCGCAACGGCGGCCGCGGTCGACGCCGCGCTGACGGTCCCGACGATCGGCATCGGCGCCGGCAACGCGACGACCGGCCAGGTACTCGTGTGGCAGGACATGGCCGGCCTGCGGGGCGGTCCGGGCGTCAAGGTCGCGAAGTTCGTCAAGCAGTACGCGGACCTGCGGACGGCACTCCTCGACGCCGCACGCCAGTACCATGACGAGGTGCGCACGGGGCAGTTCCCCGGACCCGAACACTCGTTCTGAGCGGGCCTATGGGTCAGTCCTTGTCGCTCCAGCCATCGCCATCGACATCTGCGGGGTCCCACGCGCGGTTGCGCTCCTTGACCTTCTCGAGGGCCTTCTCGGCCTCCTCGCGCGTCGCGTAGGGTCCGATCAGCTGGGTCCAGTCGCTCTGTGCGTCCTCCTCGACCTCGTGCGTACGGACGTTGTACCAGTACTCGGCCATCTCCGCGCCCTCCTCAAGCGATGTCATCCAGCAATTTCCATCGGGTCCGGCTTGATTCTGAACCCGGATCAAACCACTCGACCAGTAGAATCACCCTATGCCTTCAGCCCCCTCCACGGCACCCGTCGGCACGCTTGTGCGTGGCACGGTGAGCCCTGTCCTGCCCGTCCCCGTTTCGATCCCACGGCCCGAGTACGCGTGGAAGAAGGCACCCGCGAAGTACACCGGGTCCAACGTCCTCACGGCGGAGAAGGTCGAGAAGGTGCGCGCCGCCAGCAAGATCGCCGCGCAGGCCATTCTCGAGGTCGGCCGGCACATCCGTGCCGGGGTGACGACTGACGAGCTGGACCGGGTGGGCCACGAGTTCCTCATAGCGCACGGTGCATACCCGTCGACGCTCGGCTACCGCGACTTCCCGAAGTCACTGTGCACCTCGGTCAACGAGGTCATCTGCCACGGCATCCCGGACTCGACCGTGCTCGCCGACGGAGACATCATCAACATCGACATCACCGCGTACAAGGACGGCGTGCACGGCGACACCAACTACACGTTCCTCGTGGGGGATGTCGACGAGGAGTCGAGGCTGCTCGTGGAGCGGACGCAGGAGTCCTTGCGCCGGGGCATCAAGGCAGTTGCCCCGGGGCGCGAGATCAACGTGATCGGCCGTGCCATCGCCGCCTACGCCAAGCGCTTCGGGTACGGCGTGGTGCGGGACTTCACCGGGCATGGCGTGGGCGAGGCCTTCCACACCGGCCTGATCATTCCGCACTACGATGCCGCGCCCGCCTACAGCACCGTGATGGAGCCGGGCATGGTCTTCACGATCGAGCCGATGCTCACACTCGGCGGCATCGAGTGGGACATGTGGGAGGACGAATGGACGGTCGTCACCCGCGACCGCAAGCGCACCGCCCAGTTCGAGCACACCCTCGTCGTCACCGACACCGGCGCCGAGGTCCTCACGGTTCCCTAGACGAACCGCCCAGCTTCACCTGCCTCACCCCAGAACCGCCTCACCCACCCTTACCCCGCGAGAGGGCAACGCATGGCCAAGAGCGAGAAGAAGAGCAAGTCCCCGCAGACCGTCATCGGCATCGACATCGGCGGCACCGGGATCAAGGGAGGCATCGTCGACCTGAAGAAGGGCAAGCTCGTCGGCGAGCGGTACCGCATCGACACGCCGCAGCCATCGACCCCCGAGGCCGTGGCGGACGTCGTGGCCGAGATCGTCGAGAAACTCAGCGGCCGCGAGGGCGCGCCCGACGCCGATACCCCAGTCGGCGTGACGTTCCCCGCGATCATCCTGCACGGCGTGGCCCGCTCCGCGGCGAACGTCGACAAGTCCTGGATCGACTACGAGGTGGACAAGCACTTCACCGAGCGCCTCGGCCGCCCTGTCGAGGTCATCAACGACGCAGACGCCGCAGGCCTCGCGGAAGTGCGCTACGGCGCCGGCGAGGGCGTGGACGGGACCGTCCTCGTCATCACGCTCGGCACGGGCATCGGCTCGGCCTTCGTGTTCGACGGCAAGCTCGTGCCGAACGCCGAACTGGGGCACATCGAGATCGACGGGCACGACGCCGAGACGAAGGCCTCGGCCGTCGCGCGGGAACGCGATGGGCTCAGCTGGGAGGAGTACGCCGTCCTGCTGCAGCGCTACTTCTCGCACGTCGAGTTCCTCTTCTCCCCCGAGCTCTTCATCGTAGGCGGCGGAATCTCCAAGCGGTCAGACGAGTACCTGCCGCTGCTCAAGCTGCGCACACCGATCGTGCCGGCGAAGCTCAAGAACGAGGCCGGGATCGTGGGGGCCGCGCTTCAGGTGGCCATCCACTACAAGCTCGCGGAGTAGCCGCTTGTGACGCGCGACGCCGCGGGGCCCGGACAGCGTGTCCGGGCCCCGCGGCGTCGCGCTCATCCCAGAAGGCCTGAGTCAGCGGACCCGGTCCATAGCGCGGCCATTCCCCGGAATCTGTCTCTGGACGCGTTAGGCCGAGGCCGCCGCCTGCTCGGCCCGAAGGACACCGATCGCGTCCTCGAAGTCGGAAAGCGACTCGAAGTCCTGGTAGACGCTCGCGAACCGCAGGTAGGCGACCTGGTCCAGTTTCTTGAGGGGGCCGAGGATCGCGAGGCCGATCTCTTGGGCCCGGATCTCGGCGGAGCCGGCGGCCCTGATGGTCTCCTCGACCTCCTGGGCGAGCAGCGCAAGGTCGTCGTCGGTCACGGGGCGGCCCTTGCAGGCCTTCCGGACACCCGTGATCACCTTGGAGCGGCTGAACGGCTCGCCTGCGCCCGAACGCTTGAGCACCGTGAGGCTCGTGGTCTCCATCGTCGTGAAACGCCGGCCGCACTCGGGGCACTGCCGACGGCGCCGGATCGCCGAGCCGTCATCTTGGAGGCGGCTGTCGACGACGCGGGAATCGGGATTGCGGCAGAACGGGCAGTACACGGCCTCAATAGTACTGACACGGCAGCCCGGACCACAAGGGCAGACCACAAGATGTAGTACAGCCCGCCACTATGTGTAGGGGTCAGTCGTTGTCTGCGGTCCAGAGATCCTCAGAGAGCCGGGGGTCAGAGAGCCGGAGGGCCAGAGAGCCGGAGAGCGTCAGCGAACCGGACCTCGACGGCGTCGCCGTGCGCCGGAAGGTCCTCGGCGTCGGAGAGGCTGCGGATGTGCCGCGCGACGCCGGAGAGGGCCGGCTCCGAATAGTCGATGATCTGGATCGCGCGCAGGAACGTCGTGACGTTCAGGCCCGAAGAGAACGCGGCGGTTCCCGAGGTCGGCAGCACATGGTTGGAGCCGGCACAGTAGTCGCCGAGGCTCACCGGGCTGTAGTCGCCGACGAAGATCGCGCCGGCGTTGCGGATGCGTGCGGCGATGGCCGGCGCGTCTGCCGTCATGATCTCAAGGTGCTCGGCGGCGTAGGCATCGCACACCGCAATGCCGGCGTCCAGGGTGTCCACGAGCACGACGCCGGACTGCTCCCCGGACAGCGCCTCGACCACGCGGTCCCGGTGCTTCGTCCGGGCTGCGAGCACGGCAAGCTGTTCTCGGACACGGTCAGCCAGCTCCGGCGAATCGGTCACGAGAACGCTGCCCGCGCGGGGATCGTGCTCGGCCTGGCTGATAAGGTCCGCCGCGACGAACTCGGGCCGGGCGCCAGCATCGGCGAGTATCGCGATCTCGGTCGGGCCGGCCTCGGCATCGATGCCGACGACCCCCTTGACGAGCCTCTTGGCCGTCGCAACGAAGATGTTCCCCGGTCCGGTCACGACGTCCACCGGGGCAATCGCGGGAAGCTCGCCCGCGTCGTCGTGTGCAGCCGGAATCCCGTAGGCGAAGGTCACGATCGCCTGGGCGCCGCCGATCGCGTAGACCTCGTCGATGCCCAGCAGGGCGGCGGCGGCGAGGATCGTGGGGTGCGGGAGCCCGTCGTTGTCCTTCTGCGGCGGCGAGGCCAGCGCGATGGAGGCAACACCCGCGGCCTGTGCCGGGACGACGTTCATGACGACGCTCGAGGGGTATACGGCGAGCCCGCCGGGGACGTACAGGCCCACACGGCCGACCGGCACCCACCGCTGGGTAACCGAGGCGCCCTGAGCGGGGTGGACGGTGACGTCAGCCGGGACCTGGGCCGCGGCGAAGCTCCGCGCCCTCGCAATGGATTCCTCGAGGGCGGCGCGGACCTCGGGATCGAGCCCCGCAAGAGCACCGGAGATGGCCTCGGCGGGGACGCGTGGGTGGCGCTGCCGGACGCTGTCGAACTTCGCAGCCAGCGCGGTGAGAGCGGAGAAGCCGCTCCCCCGGACCTGCGAGATGATGCCCCGGACGGCCTCCTCCACGCTCGCCCCATCGCCCGCCGTGAGGCGTGGAACTGCCGCGCGCAGTTCGGCGAGGCCGAGGGCGTGGCCCCGCAGGTCGATCGTGCGGAAGGCAGGCGAGGAAGCGGTGGTAGCGGCGGAAGTCACCGGTCCAGTCTACCGGCGCCAGCGCCGTCACTCGCGGGGCGGCGCCCACCAGAGGGTCGTGAGGGCCAGCACCATGAGGGCCACGACGCACGGCCACACGGCGAGCGAACTCACGGCCTGCAGGCCGAACGCCGACTCGGCCACGGACGCGCTCACGCCACGTGCCCCGAGGACTCGCCCGAGCCCGACTCCCGTGCCCCAGGCCGCAAGGGATCCGAGGACGCTCCCCGCCAGGGCGGCGAGGCCGCGATTCGGCAGGCCGACGCGGCGGCGCGTCGCGGCGAGCACGACGGCGATCGCGAGTCCCGCGATGAGGCCGAGCCCCGCGAACACGAGATCCCGCTCATCCCACGCGGCGTACTCGGTTCCCAAGCCGTAGAGGAGGCCACCGGGTGCGGCGACTACCCAGACGGTCCCGAGGACGAGCCCAGCGAGGACCGGGAACACCGTCCACCTCAGGAGAGAACGGCGTTCATCTCTGGAGCCGCCCTGCCGGGGGTCGGGTGCGGCGCCGGGCACGAGGCCGGGCACGGGCCTGGACAGGGTATCGGGCACGAGAACCGGCGCGGCAGCGAGCTCAGAGGCGCCCTCGGGCTGCGGAGTCGCATCAGGGACCGGAATCACATCCGGCCCACCTGCATCGGGCTCAGCTGCATCGGGCACTGGCGTCGCCTCAGGCATCGAGGCACGCTGGGCCGAGGAGGACCTTGAGGTCACCGAACAGCGCCGGGTTGGGGTTGACGCGCAGGTGCACGCCGAGCCGCATGACCTCGATGCTGCGCGTCCCCTGGAGCCTCAGCTGAACCTCGTTGTGGCCAGGGTGGGTCTTCAGGACATCCCCGAGCTGGGTGACCACACGCTCGGTGGCCTTGTGGGTGGGCATGCTGATGACCACGGGGCCGCCGGTCGCGTCCGAGAGGTCGGGGACGGTCAGTTCCATCGCATTGAGGGTCACCGCGCCGTCATCCCGCCGCTGGAGCCGACCCTTGACCACCACAATGAGGTCCTCGGCGAGGATCGCGGAGATCGGGCCGTACACCTGGCCGAAGAACATGACCTCGATCGACGCTCCGAGGTCTTCGATCTCCGCCCGCGCGTAGGCGTTGCCGCTCGACTTGGCGATGCGCCGGGAAAGCGACGTGATCATACCTGCGATGGTGACGATCGAGCCGTCGCCCGGACCCTCATCCGCGATGAGCGTGTTGATCCCGGCCTCCGCGTGCTGCGAGAGCACGCCCTCGAGCCCTTGAAGCGGGTGGTCCGAGACGTAGAGGCCCAGCATGTCCCGCTCGAAGGCGAGTTTGTCCTTCTTCTCCCACTCGGGGAGGTCCGGGACCTCCACCGCGAGACCGGCGCCGGGGTCGCCCTCAGCGGCCCCGAAAGCGCTGAAGAGGTCGAACTGGTTGTTGGCCTCGTTGCGCTTGAGGGTGATGACGGCGTCGACGGCCTCCTCATGGATCATCGCGAGGGACCGGCGCGCGTGGCCGAGGGAATCGAAGGCGCCGGCCTTGACCAGCGACTCGATGGTGCGCTTGTTGCAGACCACGGCCGGGACCTTCGTGAGGAAGTCGGAGAACCCCGCGAAGGCGCCCTTCTCCTCGCGTGCACCAACCATCGCGTGCACCACGTTGGCCCCCACGTTGCGGATGGCACCCATGCCGAAGCGGATGTCCTTCCCGACCGGGGTGAAGTTGAGGGAGGACTCGTTGACGTCCGGCGGGAGGACCGTGATGCCCATGTGCCGGCACTCGTTGAGGTACATCGCCGACTTGTCCTTGTCGTCGCCCACCGACGTGAGCAGTGCCGCCATGTACTCGGCCGGGAAGTGCGCCTTGAGGTACGCCGTCCAGTACGAGACCACACCGTAGGCCGCCGAGTGGGCCTTGTTGAACGCGTAGTCGGAGAAGGGCAGGAGGATGTCCCACAGGGCCTTGACCGCGGCGTCGGAATAGCCGCGGTCCTGCATGCCGCCCGAGAAGCCCTCGAACTGCTTGTCCAGCTCCGACTTCTTCTTCTTGCCCATCGCGCGGCGCAGGATGTCTGCCTGGCCGAGCGAGTAGCCCGCGACCTTCTGTGCAATGGCCATGACCTGCTCCTGGTACACGATCAGGCCGTAGGTCGTGTTGAGGATGTCCCGCAGGGGCTCCTCGAGCTCGGGGTGGATCGGGGTGATCTCCTGCTGCTTGGTCTTGCGCAGCGCATAGTTGGTGTGGGCGTTCGCGCCCATCGGACCCGGGCGGTAGAGCGCCAGGACGGCGGAGATGTCCTCGAAGTTGTCGGGGCGCATGAGCTTCAGGAGTGAGCGCATAGGGCCGCCGTCGAGCTGGAAGACGCCTAGGGTGTCGCCACGGGCCAGCAGCTCGTACGAGGCGGCGTCGTCGAGCTCGAGCCGCTCAAGGTCCAGGTCGATGCCCTGGTTGGCCTTGATGTTGTCGAGGGCATCCGTGATGATCGTCAGGTTCCTCAGGCCGAGGAAGTCCATCTTGATCAGGCCGAGGCCCTCGCAGGTCGGGTAATCGAACTGCGTGATGACCTGGCCGTCCTGCTCTCGGCGCATGATCGGCACGATGTCGATGAGCGGGTGCGAGGACATGATGACGCCGGCCGCGTGCACGCCCCACTGACGCTTGAGGCCCTCGAGCCCGGTGGCCGTCTCGAAGACGCGCTGCGAGTCGGCGTCCGTGCGCAGGAGCTCCCGCATCTCCTCGGCCTCGCCGTACCGCTTCGCCTCGGGATTGTGGATGTCGGCAAGCGGCATGCCCTTGCCCATGACGTCCGGCGGCATGGCCTTCGTGAGCCGCTCCCCCACGGAGAACGGGTAGCCGAGCACGCGTGAGGAGTCCTTGAGCGCCTGCTTGGCCTTGATGGTGCCGTAGGTGACGATCATGGCCACGCGGTCGTCGCCGTACTTCTCGGTCACATACTTGATGACCTCGGAGCGGCGGCGATCATCGAAGTCGACGTCGAAGTCCGGCATCGAGACGCGGTCCGGATTGAGGAAGCGCTCGAAGATGAGCCCGTGGGCGAGCGGGTTGAGGTCGGTGATGCGCATCGCGTAGGCGGCCATCGATCCAGCGCCCGAGCCACGGCCCGGCCCCACGCGGATGCCGTTGTCCTTGGCCCAGTTGATGAAGTCCGCGACCACGAGGAAGTACCCGGGGAAGCCCATCTGGGTGATGATGCCGATCTCGTATTCGGCCTGCTTGCGGACCTCGTCCGGGATGCCCGCGGGGAACCGGTAGTGCAGTCCCCGCTCGACCTCCTTGACGAACCACGACTCCTCGTTCTCCCCCTCGGGGCAGGGGAAACGGGGCATATAGCTGGCCTTGGTGTTGAACCCCACGTCGCAACGCTCCGCGATGAGCAGGGTGTTGTCGCAGGCGTCGGGGTGGTCGCCGAAGATCGCGCGCATCTCGGCCGGAGACTTGAGGTAGAACTCGTCCGCGTCGAATTTGAAGCGCTTCGGATCCGCGAGGGCCGAGCCGGACTGGACGCACAGAAGCGCCGCGTGGCTCGAGGCGTCCTCGGCATGCGTGTAGTGGAGGTCATTGGTCGCGACAAGCGGGAGGCCGACGTCCTTCGCGAGCTTGATGAGGTCCGCCTGCACGTTCCGCTCGATGTCCAGGCCGTGATCCATGAGCTCGCAGAAGAAGTTGCCCTCGCCGAAAATGTCCCGGAACTCCGCGGCGGCCTCGCGGGCCTCCCTGTACAGGCCCAGGCGCAGCTTCGTCTGGACCTCGCCTGAGGGGCAGCCGGTCGTCGCGATGAGACCCTTGCCGTAGGTCTGCAGGAGATCCCGGTCCATGCGGGGCTTGTAGAGGTACCCCTCGAGCGAGGCGAGTGAGGACATGCGGAAGAGGTTGTGCATGCCCTCGGTGGTCTCGGCCCACATCGTCATGTGCGTGTATGCACCGGCACCGGAGACGTCGTCGCGACCGCCCTCGCCCCACCGCACGCGGGTCTTGTCCTGGCGTGCGGTGCCCGGCGTCAGATAGGCCTCGACGCCGACGATCGGCTTGATGCCGGCGTTGTTGGCCTTGTTCCAGAAGTCGAACGCCCCGAACACGAACCCGTGGTCGGTGGTCGCTAGGGCGTTCATGCCCAGCTCCTCGGCGTGGCTGAACAGGTCCCCGAGCCTCGCCGCGCCGTCGAGCATCGAGTACTCGGTGTGGTTGTGGAGGTGGACGAAGGAACCGCTGGAAGTCACCGCACCAGTCTAGGCGCCGCCCCACGAGGGTGCGGGGAGACACGACGGCGGCCCGCGCCGTCGCGCCTTCAGCCCGCCTTGCGCCTGAGCAAGCTCGCCGCGGCGATCTGCTCGCCGAGATAGAACACGGCCGGCACCACGTCGCCGGTGCGTGCGAGCACGGCTCCCGTCCCGGTCGCGAGGAGTCCGACGGCGGCCGCCTCCCTCCGGTGGCCCGGCATCGACCAGAGGGCTCCCGCGAGCGAGCCGAGGGCCACGACGTGGAGCCACGCATACGTTCTGAAGGGCCACAGGGCGCCCCTGCGGGCCGCGAACCACTCAATGTCGGAGGTCCGCGTGGCGATCTCCGAGACGAAGAGCGGCGCTCCCGCGAGGAGGGCGCTCGCTGCGACCGCGACGAGCTTCTTGGCGCGTCCGGCCGGGAGCGCGATCGCCAAGCGCGCGAAGGCGGCTGGGACTGCGGCCGTGCCCGCCGCCGCCAGATGTTCGCCGAGCACCCACTCGACCCGGCCCGCCTTCAGCAGTTCGAGCCGTTTGGCGGCGTCGGGCTCGGTGTAGACCCGGGGAATCGGAGCGATGCCGATCAGCCAGACTCCTGCGGCGCCTATGGCCGTCTTGGCCGCTCGGCGCACCGACAGATCATCCTGACCCAGCGGGCTGTCCAAGTCTGAGGCGCGTCCCATCATGCTCCCTCCGCCGTCAGCGTAGGGCCCGGCGCCCGGAGCGGTCAACGCGCCGAGCAGACCTACACGCGCCCCTCGCGCAGAGCATCGAGGGCGTACTCGAGGTCCGCCGGGTAAGGACTCACAGCCTCAACGCGCTCCCCCGTGCGCGGGTGCGCAAAGGCGAGCCGGTAGGCGTGGAGCCACTGGCGCGTGAGGCCCAGATCCGCAGCGAGGCGCGGATCCGCGCCGTAGGTGAGGTCCCCGGCGCACGGATGGTGCAAGGCTGAGAAGTGGACGCGGATCTGATGGGTCCGGCCGGTCTCAAGGTGGACCTCGACCAGGCTTGCCCGCCCGAAGGCTTCGAGGACCTCGTAGTGCGTCACGGAGGGGCGGCCGTCCTCGACCACGGCGAAGCGCCAGTCGTAGCCCGGGTGACGGCCGATCGGGGCGTCGATCGTCCCCTCGAGCGGGTCGGGGATCCCCTGGACCACCGCGTGGTAGACCTTCTCGACCGTGCGCTCCTTGAACGCCTGCTTGAGCAGCGTGTAGGCGTGCTCGGTCTTGGCCACGACCATTGCCCCGGAAGTACCCACGTCCAACCGGTGCACGATCCCCGCACGTTCGGGGGCCCCGGACGTGGAGATGCGGTAGCCGGCTGCTGCGAGACCCCCGACCACCGTGGGGCCGACCCAGCCGGGTGACGGGTGGGCGGCGACGCCTACCGGCTTGTCGACGACAACGAAGTCCTCGTCGTCGATGAGGATCTCGAGTCCGTCCACTGTCTCCACCACTACTTCCAGAGGGTCACGCGTCTCCGGCCGCTCGACGACGAGCTCATCCCCGGCGCCCAGCTTGGCCGACTTGGCCACGGCCTTGCCGCCGAGCTGCACGTGCCCGCCGGACAACAGTGCCGCCGCTGCGGAGCGTGAGAGCCCGAGGAGCTCCGCGAGCACGGCATCCGCCCGGGCCCCGGTCAACGCTTCCGGGACGAGCAGGTGCTCGGATTCAGTCATGCTCGCCTTCGGTGGATGCCCCATCCTGCGGCGCGCCGTCGGGCGGCGTGCTCTCGCGCCTTTGGCGCGTGCCATCCGGCGAGAGTCCCATCAAGGTGAGAAGGCACACGAGCACGACGCCGCACACGACGGCGGAGTCGGCGACATTGAAGATCGCGAAATTCGGCAGGGAGATGAAGTCCACGACGTGGCCCATGCCGAAGGAAGGTTCACGGAGCAGCCGGTCCGTCAGGTTCCCGAGGGCTCCGCCGAGCACAAGCCCGAGCGCGACGCCCCACCACAGCGAGCGAACCTTCCGGGAGTAGATGACGATGCCCACGGACACGACGGTCATGACGATCGTGAAGACCCAGGTCACACCCTCGCCGATGGAGAACGCAGCGCCCGAGTTACGGATGTAGTACCACTGCAGCAGCGGCGGCAGAACGGGGATCCGCTCTCCCTCGACCATGGTGCTCGTGACCCACAGCTTGGTCAGCTGGTCGCCGATGTAGGCGACAACCGCGATGAGGGCCAGGAGCACGACGGCGCGTCGTCGCCGCCCGGGACTGGCCTCGGGGGCGTCAGGCGTAGTGTCCATACTTCTTTCCGGTGGCAACGCAGGACCGGCGGCCGCCTGAGGCAGCCGCCGGTCCTGCGGACTGAGGGTGATCAGACCTCGGCGTTGTCGGAGATATCGGCCGTGGCGACGGAGCCCCGGGCCTCGAGGTCGCGGAGCTGCCCCTCGATGTAGTTCTTGAGGCGCGAACGGTAGTCACGCTCGAACCCGCGGAGCTGCTCAACCTTGCGCTCGAGCACCGAGCGCTGCTGCTCGAGGGCGCCGAGCGTCTTGCGGGACTTCTCCTGGGCGTCGTTGACGAGGCCGCTTGCCTCGATCTGGGCCTCAGCGATGATCTTGTCCCGCTGGTCCATGCCGTCCTGGACGTGCTTGTCGTGCATCTGCTGCGCCATGGCGAGGAGGCCGGCGGCGGACTCGGCGGCCGTTGAACGGCCGCCCGCGGCCTGAGGACCGGGGGCAGCGGACGGCGCGATGGGCGCCGCCTGGGTCGGCGCGGGAACCTCGGCGACCTTGGCGGGGGCCGGCTTGGCCTCCTCGCGAACCTCCGGGGCTGCCGGCTTCTCGGCAGCCTGGGGCGCGCCTTCCTTGCTGGAGAGCTCGGCGACCTTCTTGCGGAGCTCGTCGTTCTCCTGATTAAGGCGGCGGAGCTCGATGACGATCTCGTCGAGGAAGTCGTCTACTTCGTCCTGGTCGTAGCCCTCGCGGAACTTCGTCGGCTGGAACCGCTTGTTGACAACGTCTTCTGGCGTCAGAGCCATCTGCTCACCTCTTGGGTCTCAATAGATCGGGCAGCGTCCGCCACCGTTACTACCGTATCTGAATTGTTACCTGCTGCTCCACTCGCCCACTTGCCTGAGGTGGCGGACGGGTGTTCAGCGGACTACTCTGCCACGAACCTACGCGAGATTCGTAACGACCGCCATAGCGATCACCACGACGATGATGAGCACGATGAAAGCCAGGTCAAGGCTCATCGCACCAAGCCGCAGTGGCTTGAACCATCGCCGGGACAGTTTCATGGGCGGATCGGTCACCGAGTACACGGCACTTGCGGCCACGAGGGCCGCGCCCCTCGGACGCCACGACCTCGCGAACGACTGCACCCAGTCGAACACCAGACGGGCGACGAGCGCTAGGAAGAACAGCTCAAGGAGCAGGTACAGGACGGCGAACAGGATGCCCATGGGTCTCCGCGGATCAGCTCTGGTTGAAGAAGGTTGCCTGGGTCTCGGTGGCCTTCTTGTCCTCACCGAGGACTTCGATGTTCGACGGCGACAGCAGGAACACCTTGTTCGTGACGCGTTCGATGCTCCCGTGGAGGCCGAACACGAGCCCCGCGGAGAAGTCCACGAGGCGCTTCGCGTCTGCCTCGCCCATATCCGTGACGTTCATGATCACAGGGATTCCATCCCGGAAGTTCTCGCCGATAACCTTTGCATCATTGTACGAGCGCGGATGCACGGTGGTGATCTGGCGAAGTCCGCCGTCGTCGCGCACGGCGGCGGCCCGCTTGATAGGTGTCACGGGAGCACGATACTCCTCAACCTCGGCAGGGGCCGCCTCGCGGGTGGCCAGCACCGTGCGGCGTTCTTCGCGCTCTGTGTGCACCGGCTGTTCCTCTTCTGTCCGTGCGTGGTGTGTCTCGGTCTCGAACTGCTCGTCGCCGTCCGCCAGACCGAGGTAGATCATCGTCTTGCGCAGAGCGCCAGCCATGCTCGACTCCTTTCCTCGGGCCGGTCGGTGTGCAAACGCAACGCCGGATCACTCGGCCCAGAAGGTCCCGGCACTTTGAAGCTACCCCACCGCTGGACGCGCACCGAGGACATCGGTGCCAATCCGCAGGTGTGTCGCACCGGCGGCCACGGCCGCCTCGAGGTCCTGGCTCATCCCGGCCGAAACCATCGTGGCGGCCGAGAACCGCGCCCTCATGCCCGCCGAGACCGCCATGAGACGCCTGAACGCCGCCGCCGGGTCGGCGCCGAGCGGTGCCACGGCCATGACCCCCGCGATCTTCAATCCGGGCGTGTCGTCGATGAGCTGCGAGAGAGCGGGCACCTCGGCGGGGAGCGCTCCCCCTCGTCCGGGAGCGGCCTCGGGGTCGAGGTTGACCTGGACCAGGCACGCAAGATCCTGAAGCCCTGCCGCGGCTGCCGCCTTGCCGAGGGCGCCGACGAGCGACGATCGGTCGATGGAGTGGATGACGTCCGCGTAGCGGACCACGCTCTTGGCCTTGTTGGTCTGCAGCTGTCCGATGAAGTGCCACGTGAGCGGCAGGTCCGCGAGTTCCGCAGCCTTTGCCGAGGCTTCCTGATCGCGGTTCTCACCGACATCGGTAACCCCAAGCTCGGCGAGCAGCCTCACATCGGACGCAGGATGGAACTTGGTCACCACGATGAGCTCAGGCTCGTCAGCACGGCCGGCGGCCTCGCACGCGGCCCGGATGCGTTCCCGGACCCGTGTCAGATTCGCCGCGAGCTCGGCCCGACGTCCCCCGTTTCCGATGTGCTCAGCCATGGCTCCACGCCACACCCGCAATGCGGCCGACACCGGGCTCGCGCCGATGGGAGAAGAACTCGCGATGCTCGTAGGTGCAGGCCTCGGCGTCTCGGTGCACAGCGACGCCTGCGGCCTCGAGCTGGGACCTGACGCCCGCCGGAAGGTCGAGCGAAGGGGTCCCCCAGCTCGTCGTGGCCGCCGTTCCCGGGACGACGCGGTTGACCTCGTCGCGCATCTGCTCGGGCACCTCGTAGCAGCTGCCGCAGATGCTGGGGCCCAGCCACGCCTCAAGACCTCGGGCACCAGCATCTCTGAGCTGGCCGACCGCCTCTGGCACGACTCCTGCGGCCAACCCCGGTCGGCCCGCGTGCACTGTGGCCAGCGCAGGGCTGCCGTCCTCGAACTCTCCGACGATCACGATCGGGACACAGTCTGCGACCATCACCGCGACCGGCTCACCACGGGACAGGAGCGCATCCGCGGTCGGACACTGATCGACGCCGGCCCACGCCGTGTCACGGCCGTGCACCTGGCTCATGTACTGGAATGACGGCACCCCCGCCGCGGCGGCGAGGGACTCCCGGTGGCGCTTCACGGCGTCGTCATCAGTCCCGACGTGGAACGCGAGGTTGCCCGCGGCGGACCGCGTGAACGCGACCGTGACGCCGGGACGGACATCCCGGCGCCACCAGAAGAGATTCTCGGCCTGCGGACCCTCGACGGAGCCGTCGCTCACTTGAGGAAGTCGGGCACGTCGAGGTCGTCGTTGCGGTTGCCCGACAGGTCCGGCTCGACGACGGCGGGAAGCTCGACGTCGAACCCACCGTCCGCGGGCAGGCCCGTGTGGCCCTGGCTCCACTGGCTCAGCCCGGCGTGCGACGCGACCGGCTGAGCAGGACGCGGCGCCAGGGGCGATCCGCCGTTGCCTGCCGCCGCTGCGTGGGGTGCGGCGACGGGGGCGGGCGGGGCTGGCACCTGCGCAGCCTTGACGTCCTCGAGCGAGGGCGACGTAGCCTTGACGTCGTCGAACCCCGCCGCGATGACGGTCACGCGCGCCTCGTCGCCGAGCGCGTCGTCGATCACGGCACCGAAGATGATGTTGGCCTCGGGGTGCGCGACCTCTTGGACGAGTCGTGCGGCCTCGTTGATCTCGAAGAGGCCGAGGTCGCTGCCGCCCTGGATGGAGAGCAAGACGCCGTGGGCACCATCGATCGAGGCCTCGAGGAGCGGCGAGGCGATCGCGAGTTCAGCGGCTTTGACGGCACGGTCCTCGCCCCGGGCGGAGCCGATGCCCATGAGGGCCGAGCCGGCGCCCTGCATGACGGACTTGACGTCCGCGAAGTCGAGGTTGATCAGGCCCGGGGTGGTGATGAGGTCGGTGATGCCCTGGACACCGGAAAGCAGCACCTGGTCCGCCGACCGGAAGGCATCCAGGACGGAGACGTTGCGGTCACTGATGGAGAGCAGGCGGTCGTTCGGGATCACGATGAGCGTGTCGACCTCGTCGCGCAGCGCCTCGATGCCGTTCTCGGCGCTCGAAGCACGGCGGCGGCCCTCGAAGGTGAACGGACGGGTGACGACGCCGATCGTCAGGGCGCCGAGGCTGCGGGCGATGCGGGCAACGACAGGTGCGCCCCCGGTGCCCGTGCCGCCGCCCTCTCCAGCAGTCACGAAGACCATGTCGGCCCCGCGGAGGACCTCCTCGATCTCGTCAGAGTGGTCCTCAGCGGCCTGGCGGCCCACATCGGGGTTGGCGCCGGCGCCGAGGCCGCGGGTGAGCTCGCGGCCGACGTCGAGCTTGACGTCCGCGTCACTCATCAGCAGCGCCTGGGCGTCGGTATTGATGGCGATGAACTCCACACCTCGCAGACCGACTTCGATCATGCGGTTGACTGCGTTCACGCCACCGCCGCCAATGCCGACGACCTTGATGACGGCCAAGTAGTTCTGCGGTGCTGCCACGTTGAGTGTCCCTTGTTCGAAAGCCTGCTGGTTCTGCAAAAGCTCGGAGTCCACAACCTTAACCTTCAACTTGAGGGTTATAGTTATGTCAAGTAGCTCTTAGGAAGACGGTATGGGGCGCCCTCGGGGCGCGCAACGACCGTCGAGGCGTGTCGCGCCATTGCCCCGCTCGCTCTCTCTGGGGCTCGCCCGTCAATGCGTCACCGGGTGACGCGGGGTGCTGACATCGAAGACCTGCGGAGGAGCCTGCCCCTTCACGGGGGACTCCGCCGCCTTCATGAGGGCCGAGAGGACTCTGGCCTTGAGCTCGCGGTCATCGGCATTCCCCCACAGTACCGTGCGACCATCCGACAACTTGAGCTCAACAGAGTCCGCCGACTGGGCCGAGGCTGTCGCGAGCTTGCCCAGAACATCGGCCGGGAGGGCTGCGAGCACAGCCGTCACGGCCCGGAACACCGACTGGCCCATGGGCATGGCTGAGCCGTCGATCACCGGCACCGCGTACTGCGAGAGGTCGGCGGCCTCACCGAGGACCACGCCGTCGCCGTCCACGATCAAGAGCTTCTTGTCCTGTTTCACGAGAGCCACGGGCACGCGTTCCGCGATCTGGACCACGAGCGTATCGGGCGGCACAGCCCGGGATTTAACACTCTTGACCTCGACGAACTGGCCCAGGAGCCTCGCGACGTCATCACTTCCCACCGTGGCCAGCGGCCTGCCCCGGAGGGGGCCGAGGGCGGAATCGATCCGCTGCACCGGAAGCAGATGGGTGCCCTGGACGGTGATCTTGCGCACCGCGATGAGCGGCGTGAAGAGAAGCATCGCGAACAGCCCCGCCACGACGGCCACGGCGGCGATACCTCCGATCAGCACGTGCCGACGATGGCGCTTCGCCGGGGGCTCGGGGAAGGCGAGCACCTCGGCCGATCCCGGGCCCTCGGCTGTCTGGCCGCCGGTGCCCGGCCCCACCGTGGCTTTCCCTGTGCCGCGGCCGAATCGGAAGCGGGGACCTTCGCGTTTCCGCGACCTCTCTGGCTCCGGTGTGGACGCGTCGGGCGTTCTCGCGTCCGTCGGCGCTCCTCGCCCGTCGACGCCGTCCCGCGCGGGGCTGAGCCGCGTCACCTTGGCCCCGTTGCCGACCGTCACCCGACCGCCCGACGGCGACCGGGCGGCGTCGCCCGCCGTTCGTGCGGCCGCTGGAGGGCCAGTCTGGTCAGAAGCCGTGCGCGATCGATCGGAAGGCACGCCGAACCGGTCCGCGGCACGCTCTGCCGGCTCGGTCAGGTGCTCCGACCCCGAGCCCTGCTCCTGCGTGCGCCGCGCTTGGGTGCCCTGGGGAGCCGCACCGCCGGGGCGCGGCTGGCGAGGCACCCTCGGGACTCTGGGCACGCGTCCGCTAGGAGTCATGCGGAGCCTCACGGCTGGCGGCGACAGCGGCGTCGGACTGGCCAACAGCATCGGAGGAAACAGAATGACCGGCCTTCGCGGCAAGGGCCTTCAGGATCTCGGGGCCTTGGAACGTGACATCGCCGGCGCCGACCGTGAGCACGATGTCGCCGGGCTGCGCCGCGGCCGCGAGCTCTGCGACGGCGGTCTCGGCGCCGGCGGCGTAGGAACCCGCCGGAAGGTGCGCGGTCACTAGCTCGCTCGTCACGCCGGGGATCGGGTCCTCGCGCGCCGGATAGATGTCCATGACACGGACCGTGTCAGCTCCTGACAGGGCATCGGCGAAGGCTGCCGCGAACTCGCGGGTGCGGGAGAACAGGTGGGGCTGGAAGAGCACGTGGACACCGTGGCCACCGGCGACGGCGCGGGCTGCGGCGAGCGCGGCTCGCACCTCGGTGGGGTGATGGGCGTAGTCGTCGAAGACGCGGACGCCGCCCACCTCTCCCTTGAGCTCGAAGCGCCTGGCCGCACCGGAGAAGTCGGCGAGGGACGCGGCGGCACGTTCGGGGTCCGCACCGGCGTCGACCGCCGCGGCGAAGGCCCCGGCGGCGTTGAGCGCATTGTGGAGCCCGGGGACACGCAGGGGAAGCACCGAGGTGCGGCCGTCCCACAGCACCTCGGAGCCGGCGGGATCGAAGCGGAGGCGCACGTCGGCGTCGCCCGCAGTGCCGTACAGGAGCACACGCGGAGCGCCCTCATGGCTACGGAGGCCTTCGGCCACGGCGCGGGCGCCGGGATCGTCGGCGCACGCGAGGACGAGCCCGTGCCGGGGCACGAGCGCGGCGAACTGGTCGAACGCCTCGTGGACAGCCTCGGCGGTCCCGTAGTGGTCGAGGTGATCGGCTTCGACGTTGGTGATGATCGCGGTCACCGGCCGGTAGTTGAGGAACGAGGCATCGGACTCGTCGGCTTCGGCGACGAAGATGCCGCTCTCCCCCGCGGCGGCGTTGACACCGAGTGCCGGCACGTTGGCGCCGATGGCGAAGCTCGGGTCGAGGCCGGCCCCGCGGAGCATCCAGGTCACCATGGAGGTAGTGGTGGTCTTGCCATGCGTTCCGGCCACGGCGATGACGTGGTCTCCGGCCATGGTCGCGGCGAGGGCCTCTGAGCGGTGGAGAACCCGCAGACCGCGCGACGTCGCCTCGACGAGCTCGGGGTTGTCGGCACGGATGGCAGAGCCGCGCACCACGGTCTCCGCGTCGCCGAGGTTCTCGGCCGCGTACCCGACGGCGATCCGTGCGCCCAGCGTCGCCAGATCGGCCATGACGGGCAGGTCCTTCGCGTCCGAGCCGCTCACGGGAACGCCGCGGGCCACCATGACGCGCGCGACGGCGGACATGCCCACCCCGCCGATGCCCACGAAATGGACCCTGCCGAGCTCCTCGAGCCCCTCCGGAAGCGTCTCATTGGGGCTCATGCGCGTGTTCCTTCCTGGATCCTGCCCTCGGCTGCGGCAAGGGCCATCGCCGCCATCTGCGTGTCCGCGTCCCGGATCCCCTGTTCGGAGGCCCTGCGGGACATCTCGGCGAGCCTCTCCGGGCTGCCGAGCAGCGGCAGGACGGTAGCATCGAGCCATTCCGGAGTGAAGTCCGCGTCGCGGACCATGACCGCGGCACCGGAGTCGACCAGCCCGCGGGCGTTGAGGGCCTGCTCGCCGTTGCCGATGGGCAGGGGGACGAAGACCGCGGGGAGTCCCACCGCTGCGACCTCGCACACGGTGCCCGCGCCCGAACGGCAGAGGATGAGGTCTGCGGCGGCGTAGGCCTCCTCCATGCCGTCGATGTACTCGACCTGACGGTATCCGGGGGCGCGCAACTCCAGGCCGTCCGGCCCGTTGACCGTCTTGCCCCGCCCAGTGATGTGGAGCGTCTGGATGCCGGCGTGGGCCATCGCGTCGAGCGAGGAGGCGATCGTCCGGTTGAGGCTTGCCGCGCCCAGCGAGCCGCCGGTGACGACGAGCGTCGTCGCATTCGGATCGAGCCCGAGGCGCACACGGGCATCGTGCCGGGCCGCGGCGCGGTCCAGTCCCGAGATCTCGCGGCGCATGGGCATGCCGACCACACGGGAGTGCCGCAGTCTGGTCGCGGGGAACGCCTTGCCGACCCGTTGGGTGAATGCGGCACCGACACGATTGGCGATGCCTGCACGCGTGTTCGCCTCGTGGATCACGATCGGCACGCCGCGCCTGCGTGCCGCGAGGTACATCGGGGTACACACGTAGCCGCCGACTCCCACAAGGACATCGGCCTGTGCCGAATCGAGGATGGCCTCAGACTGCCGGACCGCCTTCACGAAGCGCCCTGGAAGGCGCAGCAGGTCCATGGTGGGCCTGCGCGGGAGAGGTACACGGTCGATCACGGCGAGCTCGAATCCGGCCTCGGGAACGATCCGGGTCTCCATTCCGCTGGCCGTGCCGACGGCGAGGATGCGCGCGTCAGGTGATGCGTCGACGACCGCACGGGCAATAGCGAGCAGCGGGCTGATATGCCCGGCCGTACCGCCGCCCGCGAGCACGACGGAGGGTCCGGAGGACTCGGCCGGGGTCCCTGCGGGATCCTCGAGGGTCATGGGTTGGTCGTGGCCTTCCGTTGTGCGTGGTTGGTGCCTCTGCCCTGGGCTGTGCTGCTCCGACCCGCGGCACTGCGCGGACTGGAGGCACTGCTGGGGGTGGCGGCCCGGCTCGTACTGCCAGCCTTGCTCGGGCGCGCGGCCCGGCTGGCGACCGGCGCGGCCGCACTCGCTTTGGGTCTGCGGTCCGGGGCTACGGCACCCTTCCGGGGCGCCCTCGCCTTGCGGACTTTCTCTCGCATGCGCCGTGTAGGACGCATGTCCTCGCGGGCCAAGGACAAGACTACGCCGATGGCGCACAGGCAGCTCACGAGGGCCGAGCCACCCGAGGAAATGAACGGCAGCGGAACCCCGATGACCGGGGCGATGCCCGTGACCATGGCCATGTTGAGCGCTGCCTGGCCGAGGATCCAGGCCATGATGGTGCCGCCGAGGATTCGGGGGAAGAGCTCTCCCTGCCTGGACACGACGCGGAACACGGCGACCGCCAGCACCGCGAAGAGCCCGAGCACCAGCAGGGTCCCGATGAGCCCGAGCTCCTCGCCGAGCACAGCGAAGATGAAGTCGTTCTGGGCTTCCGGGAGCCAACTGTACTTCTGGCGGCTCTGGCCGAGGCCCACCCCGAACCAGCCGCCGGAGGCGAGTCCGAACAGGCCGTTCTGCACCTGGTAGGTGAAGTCACCGCCATCGGCGGTGCAGATGTCGGGGGTCTGCCCGACCCACGCGTAGAGGCGGCACATGCGGTTGGGACTCGTGATCGCGAAGCCGATCGCGCCGAGGGCGAGGAGCAGGCCGGACGTCACGAACAGCTTGGTCGGCACTCCGGCGTAGAAGAGGGCACCGACCACGATGAGCAGGATGATGAGGGTCGTCCCCAGGTCGTGCCCCAGGATGACGAGGCCAGCCACGCCGAGCCCCACGGGGACAACGGGGATGAGCGCATGGACCCAGTTGTCCATGAGCTTGGCCTTCTTGTTCAGGATCGTGGCCATCCACAGGGCCAGCAGGAGCTTGGCGAACTCGGACGGCTGGAGGCTGAAGCCGCCGATGTCGATCCAGTTGCGGTTGCCGAGCACGCGGCGCCCCACGAGTTGGACGAGGGCGAGGAGAACCATCGTGACGCCGATCCCGGGCCACGCGAGGCGCTTGAGCCAGCGCACGTTGATCCGGGAGAGGACGAGCATGCCCACGAGGCCAAGGGCTCCGAAGAGCCCCTGCTTGAGTGCTGCGGTGTACGGGCTGTCCCCGGCGGCGATGCTCTCGACGCTTGAGGCCGAGAGCACCATCATGATGCCGATCGCCGTGAGCGCCAGAGTGGCACCGAGGATGAGGTAGTAGCTCGTGCCGCTGCTCGCTGAATCGATGCGCACGATCCGCCGCCAGAGGCCAACTGCCGCTCGCAGGGGCGCTGGGGGGGTCCGCTGCGCCGTGCTGGCCATGTCCTACTCCTCGGTCGTCTCCCGGGCTGCCGCAGCCCGCGCAGCCTCGGTGAAGGCCGCCCCACGCTCGGCGTACGAGACGAACTGGTCCATCGAGGCCGCTGCGGGCGCCATGAGCACCGTGTCGCCCGGCTCCGCGTGGGCGGCGGCGAGTTCCACGGCCCGCGCCATGATCTCGCGTCCAGTCAGGGATCCGCCTGCGGGCTGGTCGTCACCAGTCTGACCCGCATCCACGGGGAAGACCGGGACATTCGGCGCGTGTCGCGCGAGCGCTCCGGCGAGCTCTGAGCTGTCCAGACCGATCAGGACGACGGCGCGCAGCCTTCCCGCGTGCCGGGAGACGAGCTCGTCGTACGCGACGCCCTTGGAGAGGCCACCGGCGATCCATACGACATGATCGAAGGCGGAGAGCGAGGCCGATGCGGCATGCGGATTGGTCGCCTTGGAGTCGTTGACCCAGACCACTCCCCCTGCCGCGGCGACCGGCTGGATGCGGTGGTCGCCCGGGTGGTAGGCCTGCAGTCCCGCCTTGACTGCGGCGGGCTCCACTCCGTAGGCACGGACAAGCGCAGCCGCGGCAAGCGCGTTGGCCACCATGTGCCGCGGCGCAGAGGGACCAAGGTCCGTCAGCGCGCCGAGTTCGGCAGCGTGCTCGCGGCGTTCCTCGATGAAGGCACGATCGACGAGCAGCCCGTCCACGACCCCGAGCATGCTCACGGCGGGGGTTCCGGTGGTGAACGCAACGGCGCGGCAGCCCTCGATGACGTCTGCGTCCTCGACCATCCGCTCGGTCTCGATCTGCTCGGCGTTGTAGATGCACGCCTTCTGGGTGTTCGCGTAGACCTTGGCCTTGTCCGCGAGGTAGCCCTCATAGGAGCCGTGCCAGTCGACGTGGTCCTCGGCCACGTTCAGGACGACGGACGCAACCGGCGAGAGGGAGTTCGCCCAGTGCAGCTGGAAGCTCGAGAGCTCGACGGCGAACACGTCGTACTCGACGGGTTCGCGGAGCGCGTCGAGGATGGGCTTGCCCACGTTGCCTACTGCGACGGCCGTGAGGCCTGCTGCCCGCAGCATCGATTCGGCCATGCCGACCGTCGTCGTCTTGCCGTTCGTCCCGGTGATCGTGAGCCAGTCCGCGGCCTTCTTCCCTCGGCGGCTCCGCAGGCGCCACGCGAGTTCGACATCGCCCCACACCGGGATGGCCCTGCGCGTCGCCTCCGCGAGCATGGCCTGGTCAGGCCTCCACCCGGGAGAGGTCACGACGAGGTCCGGCTGCGCGCCGTCGACCGCAGGAACATGCTCGACGGCGTCCGGGCCGAGCAGGACGTCCTGTGCACCGACAATCCGGAGGGTTTCCGCCTGCGCTTGGGTCCGCTCAGTCACCGACGCGTCGACGACCACGACGCTGGCACCGAGTTCGATGAGCGTGTCCGCCGCCGCGAAGCCAGAGACGCCGATGCCCGCGACGACGACCCGCAGGCCAGACCAGTCGGCGTCCCACGATGTGAGCGACGCCAGCCGGGCTGCGGTCTCCGCCGATGCTGAGGAAGATTTCCCGATCACAGCCCTGCCACCCACTCTGCATAGAAGACGGCGAGCCCGCCTGCGACGCAGAGGCCGGAGACGATCCAGAAGCGGACCACCACGGTCACCTCTGCCCAGCCCTTGAGCTCGAAGTGGTGCTGGAGCGGCGCCATCTTGAACAGCCGCTTGCCCCTGGTTGCCTTGAAGTACCCGACCTGCAGGATCACCGACAGCGTGATGACCATGAACAGCCCGCCGATGATGACCAGCAGCAGCTCCGTGCGGGACAGGATCGCGAAGCCAGCGATCGCCGCCCCGATCGCGAGGGAGCCCGTGTCACCCATGAAAATCTTGGCCGGCGAGGTGTTCCACCACAGGAACCCGACGAGGGCCGAGCTCATGATGGCTGCCAGAAGGGCCAGATCCAGCGGGTCACGCGAGCCGTAGCAGACGGATCCGATGACTCTCGCGGACCCGCAGGCCTGATTGCTCTGCCAGATCCCCATGAGCGTGTAGGCGCCGAAGACCATGATCGACGCACCGGCAGCAAGTCCGTCGAGCCCGTCGGTGAGGTTCACTCCGTTGCTCGCGGCCGTGACGATCAGGTTGGACCAGATCACGAACAGGATCGCTCCCAGGACGGTGCCGCCGAAAGCGAGGTTCAGCCACGGGATGTCCCTCAGGAACGAGATGTGGGTCGAGGCGGGGGTCAGGCCGCGGCCATCGGGGAACTGGAGCGCGAGCACCGCGAACACCACGCCCACGAGACCCTGCCCGATGAGCTTGGCCCGGGCACTCAGGCCGAGGCTACGCTGCTTCGAGATCTTGATGAAGTCGTCGAGGAAGCCCACGATTCCCATGCCGACCATCAGGAACAGCAGGAGGGCTGCGGTGATCGTGGGTCCGGTCGATGCCGGGTTCAGGAGCCACAGGACGAGGTGCGTGAGGTAGTACGCGACCACCGAGGCGAGCACGAACACTGCACCGCCCATGGTGGGGGTTCCACGCTTGGTGTGGTGGCTCGTGGGGCCGTCGTCGCGGATGAACTGCCCGTAGCCTCTGCGGACCAGCAGACGGATAAAGAGCGGGGTCCCGACCAGCCCGAAGACAAGCGCCAGACCACCGCCGATCAGCAGTGCGATCACGTCAGCTCCGTTCCTGAGTGTGGCGTTGACCCGTCAGCTGCCGCCAATGCTATCCGATCGCCGAGGAGTCCCAGCCCGACGCCATTCGAGGATTTGACGAGGACCAGGTCCCCTGGGAGGAGCTCCGACTCGAGCAGTGCGTACGCAGCGTCTGCGTCCTCGACGAAGGTGGTCTCGTTGCCCCAGGAGCCTTCGTTGACCGCAGAGACGTACAGCGCGCGCGCCTCCCGCCCGACCACGACGAGGCGGTCGATGTTCAGGCGCACCACGAGGGTTCCGACCGCGGTGTGGGCCGGGATCGACTCGCTGCCGAGCTCGAGCATCGCGCCCAGGACAGCCCACGTGCGCCGGCCGCGGCCGAGGTCGGCGAGGGCCTGGAGGGCGGCGCGCATCGACTCGGGGTTGGCGTTGTAGGCATCGTTGATGACCGTGACGCCGTCCGGGCGTTCCGTGCGCTGCATGCGCCAGCGGCTGCCGGGGCCCTGCGCCGAGAGGGACTCGGCGATCTGCGGCACCGGGATCCCCGCGGCGTGCGCGGCGGCGGCGGCGGCGAGGAGGTTGGCGGTGTGGTGGGCGCCGATGAGGCGGCTCGCCACGTGGACGGGCGGCTCCGAGCCGATGGCGAGGTCGAACACCGGTGACCCACCGGCGTCGACCGTCGCGCCGTGCGCAGCCACCACTGTGCCGCGCTGGCTGGCCTCCCCCGCCGCCTCTGGGTGTGACGTGAAGAAGACGAGCTTCGCGCGCGTGCGGGGCTCCATGGCTCTGACGCGGGGATCGTCCAGATTGATGACGGCGGTCCCCGCGGGCGAGAGGGCCTCGACGAGTTCGCCCTTGGCCGTGGCGATGTTCTCGACACCGCCGAACTCGCCCGCATGGGCCGTTCCGACGAACAGCACGACGCCGATGTCCGGCTTCACCATCTCCGCAAGGTAGGTGATGTGGCCGATCCCTGTGGCGCCCATCTCGATGACGAGGTATCGCGTGGACGCATCCGCGCGGAAGACCGTGAGCGGGACACCGACCTCGCCGTTGTACGAGCCCTGGGGAGCCACGGTCGATGTCGCCGAGGCCGATCCGGCTGAGCTCGAGCGGAAGATGCCAGCGAGAAGGTCTTTCGTGGTGGTCTTCCCCGCGGAGCCGGTGATGCCCACGACCGTGAACTCCTCGCCGCGTTCCGCACGCGCCGAGCGGATCCGGTCCACGGCCGCCTTCGCGAGCGCGCCCATCGCGAGAACGGCGTCCGGTACGACGACGCACGGGTAGGCCGCGCCGTCGTCATCCGTCACCTCCCGCTCGCAGAGCGTCAGGACGGCCCCGCCGGCGAACGCTGCGCCGATGAAGGCGTGGCCATCGGCGTGCTCGCCCGGCTTGGCAACGTACAGCGAGCCGGGCCCGACCTCGCGGGAGTCGGTCACGACGTTCTGGGGGACGATAGCGGGGTCCGCGACCAGCCGCCCGCCCGTGATCTCGGCGATCTGCGCCGCTGTGAAGTCAATCATTGCGCTTCGGACTCTAGTGCGCCCGGGCCCTCAGACGGGAATCCCGGCGCGGCGGGAACCACGGGATAGCCGTGATCCACGAGGGCCTGCCGCAGTTCGGTCCGGTCGTCGAGGGCGATGTTGACGCCCTTGACCTCTTGGAAGACCTCGTGCCCACGGCCCGCGACAAGGATCACATCTGAGGGCTCCGCGAGGGCCACTGCGTGGCGGATGGCCTCCGCGCGCGGGTGGACCTCATCGATCCGCCGGCCCAAGCCGTGCTCGGCGTCCTCAGCACGGGCCCCTGCAGTGACCTCGGCCCGGATGGCGGCGGCGTCCTCGTCGTGCGGATCGTCATCGGTCACGACGATGACGTCCGCGCCGCGCACGGCCACCGCTCCCATGACGGGCCGCTTCCCCTGGTCGCGCTGGCCGGTCGCCCCGAAGACGACGACGACGCGCCCCGCCTTGTCCGCGGGGCGCACCGCAGCGAGGGCGCGCTCGAGCGCATCCGGGTTGTGGGCGAAGTCGACGATTGCGGTCGGCGCGGTCCCGACGAGCTGCATGCGCCCCGGAACCTCGAGCGTGAACGGGTCGGCCGCGTCGAGTGCCCCCTGGACCTCCGCCGGGGACACTCCCGCGGCGATCACGAGGAGCGCTGCGAGGGCAGCGTTCGCGACGTTGAACGCTCCAGGCAGGCCCGTGCGCATCCGGAGCACGTCACCCCCGCGGTGGTGGAGCTCGAACGCTGTGCCCACTCCGGAGGGCGTCATCGCCCCGACCGTCCAGTCCGCGTCCTCGCCCGCGCCCGTGCTGAGAGTGGTGACCGGAATCGGCGCCTCGACCGCGAGGCGGCGGCCCCACTCGTCGTCGACCGTCACTACGGCGCGCCCTGCCCGCCCGGGCGTGAACAGCTCCGCCTTCGCCGCGTAGTACTCGTCCATCGTCCCGTGGAGGTCGAGGTGGTCCTGGGTGAGGTTGGTGAAGCCCACCGCGTCATAACGGACCCCGTCGATGCGGCCGAACTCGATCGCGTGCGAGGAAACCTCCATCGAGGCCGCCGTGACGCTCCGCTCGCGCATGAGGGCAAGCAGGGCGTGGAGGTCGGTGGACTCAGGCGTGGTGAGCCGGCTCGGGATCGCCTCGCCGCCCGCGGAGATCTCGATGGTTCCGATGAGGCCCGTGCGGTGCCCTAGGGCGCGCAGGAGGGAGTTCATGAAGTAGGACGTGGTGGTCTTGCCGTTCGTTCCGGTGACGCCGAGGAGCAGCATGCCGGCATCCCCTGCACCGGCGCGCGGCGTGCCGTAGATCCGCGCGGACACCGGCCCTACCGCCGAACGCGGCCTGTCGATCACGAGCACCGGCACGCCCTCGAGGGACTCGGCGAGGGCGATCTGGCGCGCGCCCTCCTCGTCAGTCAGCACGGCGACGGCGCCGGCGTCGACCGCCTGCCGCGCGAAGTCGGCGCCGTGGCGGGACGCTCCGGGAAGCGCGAAGTAGAGGTCACCGGGCTGCACGGCACGCGAATCGAGGCTCGCACCGGTCGCCGGATCCGCGCTCTCGAGTCCGGTGGTGGGCACCCCGACGAGCGTCGCGATCTGCGTGAGCGGAACAGGCTCAACGTGGGTTGGCCTGATGGCCTGTTGACTGTCATGCTGCGCGTCCCCGGGGGGCACGCTCCTGCCCGAGGGCATGGGCTGATCGCTCACGTTCACCTTCATTGTTCGGGAGATTCCAACTCTATATCGGAGGCCGCTCAGACCTCTCCGGGCCCTGATGGCCCCGGGCCGGGTCACCGCCCGCGTGTCACGGCCCGGTCACTGGGCGTACTGCGGCAGCTTCACGGGCGTGCCCGTGGACGGCTGGACACCGTACTTGTGGAGCGTTTGGGACATCACGGAGCGGAATACGTCGGCGTTGCCGATTCCGAAGATGTCCCCTTGGGGCCTCTGGATAACGACGGCAACTACGTACCGCGGGTCCTCCATCGGCGCCATGCCGATGAGGGACGAGGTGACGCCGTCGAATCCGGGAACCCCGTCCTCGCGCGGCGCCTCCGAGGTGCCGGTCTTGGCGCCGACGCGATAGCCGTCGATGGCTGCGGGCTTGACCTCACCGGCGGTGACGTTGCTCTCGAGCATGTCCCGAACCTGCTGCGCCGTGTTTTGGCTCACCACCTGCTGGGGCGCCGCCGTCTGGAACTTCTCCGTCTGGCCGTTCGGGCCGACATAGGCGTCAATGAGCCGGGGCTGTTCCATGACGCCACCGTTGGCGATGACGCCATACGCGCGGGCCGTCTGAAGAGTGGACTGGGTCACGCCCTGGCCGAACAGGACAGTGTACTGCTGGCGTGTATCCCACTCCTGCGGCGTATGGAGGATACCCAACGCCTCGCCGGGCAGGCCGATGTCGACAGGCTGCCCGATGCCGAACTTCGTGAACCAGTCGTAGCGCTGCTGCGGCGAGAGCTCCTTGCCAGCCATGACGGTTCCCGTGTTCATCGAGTACCCCAGGATGCCCGCGAGCGTACGGTGCTCGGTGCCGTGCGTGAACGCGTCGGCGAACGTCTGGCCATCGATCGTATACGTCGGGGGAATGGTGTACTCGGAGAGCGGGTTGGCCTTGCCCTCCTGGATGAGCGACGCCATAGTGATCGTCTTCTCCACCGACCCGGGCTCGTAGGCCGCGGTCACAGCGCGCACGCCGCGGTCCTTCGCGGCGGACTTGCCCGGATCGTTCGGATCGACCGAATTGGAGTCGGCCATGGCCAGGATGTTCCCCGTCTTGGCGTCCATGACGATCGCGACGCCCCATTCCGCCTTGTACTTGTCGGCCTGCGTCTGGATGGCCTGCTGGGTGAAGTACTGCAGGTCCGAGTTGATGGTGAGCCGGACCGTCTTGCCGTCCTGCGCCGGGGTGAGCTTGTCTGTTGCGACAGGGATGCGGAGCCCGTCGGCGCCGATCTCGTACTCCCGTGAACCGTCCTGGCCCTTGAGGACGTCGTCCTGGGTCTGCTCGAGCCCTGAGAGGGCAGTGCCGTCCGAGCCGAGGAATCCGACGAAGCTGCCACCCACGGCACCGTTGGGGTAGACGCGCTGGGTCACCCCCTCGGAGAGGATGCCCGGGAAACCGATGCCCATGACGGTCGCCTCGGTGTCAGGCGTCACGTTGCGGGCCACGTAGTTGAATGGCTTGTCCCCCGTGATCGACGTGGTCACGTCGGCGACGGACTTGCCGAGGGCATTGGAGAGTTCCTGCAGCGCCTGGGTGCGGGGGATCTTGACGACCTTCTTGCTACCGTCCCCCGCGTCGACGCTCCGGTCGAGGTCGGTGAAGTCCTTGGCCGAGGCGATCCTCTGGTCGACCGTGATGTTGTACCGGACGACGCTCGAGGCGAGCACGGCGCCCTGCGAGTCGACGATCTGGCCGCGTGCGGCCGGCAGCACTGTCTTCTGCAGCCTCTTGGTCACCGCCGCCTCGGCCATTCCGCCCACGTCCAGGCCCTGGACCAGAACGAGGCGGCCGCCGATGAGGATCAGGAGCGCGAGCATGGCCACGAGGCCGAGCCTGAGCCGTCGCACACCAGTGCGTGCGTGCCGGGAGGCGCGGTCGTCGGGCCGCTCTCCCCTACGCGGGCCGGTGCGCCGTGCATCCGAACTCGTTCTTGCCACGCTTTTCCCTGCCCTTCGGATCTCGGTGCTCTGGCCTCACACTCGGCCCGCCGCGCACGAAGACCGTGGGCCGCTGTGCCTACTGGCCCGGAGCCTTCTGCGCGGGTGCCGGAATGGACCCGCCATGCAGATCGACCGCTGGCTTGTCAGCCGTCTTCGCGGCGGCGGAAGCCGCCGCGCTGGCAGCCTTCGCCTCGAGCGGATCCTTGGTCGTCGCAGCCGGCACGGCAGCAATCTGTCCCGGAACCGCGGGCGGCGCGATCGTGGCGCCCTGGGGGGTGCCCTTCTGCGCCGCCTTGGCCTCGCCGGTCACCGCGAGTGTCTTCAGGTCAATCTGTCCATTGGACGTCGAAGCGACCATTCCATATTGTGCCGCGCGGGCAGCCAGATTCTGGGGAGCCTCGTAGTTCTGCACGCGCTGTGTCAGATCCTGGTTCTGCTTCTCAAGGGTGAGCTGCTCGCTGCGGAGCTGGACCAGCTGGTACTGGCCTGTGGACACGGAGACGTTGAGCACGAGCACAGCGAGGAGTGCTGCTCCGAGCACTCCCAGGCAGAAGACCGCGAACGGCGCGCGACGGCGCAGCGGAAGCGAGCGGACCAAGGACAGAGGTGCCCGGCGCGGGGCGGGCGCCGATGACGGGCGCCCCGGGGCCGCCCTGAGGGCAGACGTGCCGGCCACGGCCGCCGTCCCCTGTGCTGCTGCGCTCATCTTCCACTCCTCGTCCTGATCCGTTGTGCCGCCCGCAGGCGCGCCGAGGCTGCGCGGGGATTCTCCGCGATCTCGGCTTCCGTCGGCGTCTCTGTTCCCTTGGTGATCGTCTTGAGTTCGGGGCGGTGTTCCTCGAGCTCCACCGGGAATCCGGGAGGCGCGCTCGAGCGGCTCCTGGACTGAAGAGCGGTCTTCACGATCCGGTCCTCGAGCGAGTGGTAGCTCATGACCACGATTCGGCCGCCCAGATGCAGGACGTCGATGGCGGCGGGCACGGCCCGTGAGAGGACGTCGAGCTCCTCGTTGACCTCGATCCGGAGCGCCTGGAACGTACGCTTGGCCGGGTGTCCCCCAGTCCTTGCCGCTGCTGCCGGCACGACGGCGCGGATCGCCTCAACGAGGCGCCCCGTCGTGGTGAACGGCTCCTTCTCGCGCTCGGCGACGATGTTCCGCGCGATCCGGCCGGCGAACTTCTCCTCGCCCCACGAGCGGATGATCCGCGTGAGGTCCTCGACACTGTAGGTGTTGACCACGTCGGCTGCCGTCATGCCACGACTCGTGTCCATGCGCATGTCGAGCGGGGCGTCGTACGAGTAGGCGAAGCCGCGCTGGCGCTCGTCGAGCTGCAGCGAGGAGACCCCGAGGTCCATGAGCACGCCGTCGGCGCCGTCGAGGCCGAGCCCCTCGAGCACCTCGGGGATTTCGTCGTAGACCGCGTGGACGAGCTTTGCGCGTGCGCCAAACGGTGCGAGCCGAGCTCCGGCGAGGGCCAGAGCCTGCTCGTCCCGGTCGATGCCCACGAGGGTCACGGTCGGGAAGCGCGTGAGAATGGCTTCGCTGTGGCCACCCATGCCGAGGGTTGCGTCGACGACGACAGGCGCCCGGCCCGCGGCCACCGCCGCCTCGACGCCGACCGAGAGGAGGTTCACGCAGCGGTCGAGGAGCACCGGAACGTGGCGTTCCGCCGTCGGCTTGATCTGCTCGTCTTCCGCCATCGTCCTCTCCTCCTCGTCTGGTTCGCCCGGTCGTGTCGGGCTCGCGTTGCTCGTGTTCCGTTCGGTGGGCTGTGCCCAGATCCCCCTCCGCGCCGGTGGGCCGCCTGGCTCCGGGGAAGGTGAGCCAGGGAGGCTTGCGAGGCGGCTGGAGATCTCGGCCAGCCAACGGGATCAGAGGATCCCGGGCAGTGCGTCGTCGTCGGTCTCCGAGAAGGAGGATTCCTTCTCGGACAGGTAGTCCTCCCATGCCTGGGCGTCCCAGATCTCTGCCCGGGTCCCTACGCCGATAACGGCCAGGTCCCGGTCCAGACCCGCATACTTGCGCAGGTTCTGGGGGATCGTCACGCGCCCCTGCTTGTCAGGCACCTCGTCGGAAGCCCCAGACAGGAAGACCCTGAGGTAGTCCCGTGCCTGACGCGAGGAGATAGGGGCTTCCCGCATCTGCTCGTGGACTCTCTCAAATTCCTTCTGGCTGAAGACGTAGATGCAGCGCTCCTGGCCCCGTGTCAGAACAAGCCCTTCGGCCAGTTCGTCGCGGTACTTCGCCGGGAGGATGAGCCGCCCCTTCTCGTCCAGACGCGGCGAATACGTACCGAGCAACATCGGTACCACCACCCGTCCGTCCGAGGCTGAACGTCCCTAGCCGCCACTTCCCTCCAACAACCCCCACTTTACTCCACTCCCCTCCCCCGTCAACGAGTACCGACACGCATGTCGCACCATCTGTACAAGAAACTCCCCCACCATTCCGCGGATTTCCGGGCCTTTCCGAACCGGTGGAGGGTGGTGGAGTGCGTTTCCAAGCCGCCAGGTTCCAGGGCGCACGACGGCGCCCTAGAGCCTTCGCGAGCCCGCTGGCGGGCGCTTCGGACGGGTTCGGACGCCGTTCGGGGAGCAAAGTGGAGGACTGCAACAAGAGTCGATCCCCGGTCAGGAAGGTGGGGTGCCGGGGACGAAGCAGGGGCCCTGAGAGAAAGCACTGGCGTGGGAAAAAGGTGGGGTGTCCGCCGCCGTAGGCCGGATGGAGACCGACAGACGACTGCGCCCGGACAGACAACTGCGCCCCGGAACCGAAGTTCCGGGGCGCAGTCAGGCCGTCAGGTGGGGTCGGGATTCATGCGCTCAAGGCATCGGCCACGCGAACGCCGAGCCGTTCCAGGCGATTGCGGGGACGCGTTCAGACGACGCGACGAGCCTCAACAGGGGCCCGGAGGCCGGGGTCAGCCCTCCTCGCGCCGGCGTTCCTCCCATTGCGCTTCAAGTCTGTGGAGGAAACCGCCGCTGCTGCGCTTCGAGCCGCCCGAGCGCAGGCGCCGCCCCGGACGCCGAAGTGTTCCGTAGTAGACACTCGCTCCCATGAGCAGGAAGCCCAGAACGCCCACGAAGATGTTCTGGATGCTCACTCCGACGAGGAGGACGAGGATGCCTACGATCACGCCCAAGACGCCCAGCACAATGTGCTTGGTCGAGAAGGTCCGCAGGGCATCGGCACCCATGGAATCAGCGAACTTCGGATCCTCTTCGTGGAGCTGCTTCTCGAGCTGCTCCAGCATCTTCTGTTCGTGCTCCGAGAGAGGCATGGCGACTCCTTCACGCATGCGGACGATGGACGGCCCATCACCTGCATCAACGCATCGAACCGGCTCCGGGTTCCATTCGCCGGACGAGCCGCTGCGACCCGCCTCAGATTGAATCCCCAGCCGACTCGCTGCTCCCAATATTCGAGGTTCCTTAAGGATATGACGTCCGGGTAGGTTCCAACAGGGAGACTCACGCGTTCGGATGTCTCAGCCCCGCGGAGGCCTCCCGTCCCGGTGACCAGCGGCCCTCCGCTCGGCGAGGAGGCGGGCCGGGCGGATCATTCCAGCCCCGAACTTCTCCGACACGCGGTCGAGGGTTTCCTCGGCAGTGCGCCAGTTGTCCTCGATGCGGTCCAGGCTCAGCTGCCGTGGAGCGCCCGCGGCACGCTCGAGCCGCTCGCCCCTAAGGCCGATGAGGCGCACTGGCATAGGCCGGCTGCCCAGCGCAGCGAGCAGTTGGCGGGCAGCCGAGTACAGATGCTGCGCGCTGTCCGTCGGCACGGTGAGGGTATGCGAGCGGGACAGCGTCGAGAAATCGGAATAGCGCAGCTTGAGGACCACGGTCGCCGCCGCGACCCCCTGCGCCCTGAGCCGTCCGGCAACGCGATGGGCGAGCCGAAGGAGCTCGGCACGGAGCGCGGCATCGTCCGTGACGTCGGCGGCGAACGTCTCCTCGGCACCGATGCTCTTCTCCTCACGCACGGGGGTCACCGCTCGTTCGTCGAGGCCCCAGCTCAGGCCCTTGGCGTGCAGACCGGGAGCGCCGAGTGAACGCTTGAGCGTCGAGTCCGGCGTGTGGGCCAGATCGGCGATCGTATGGATGCCGAGGCGCGCGAGTACCTCCTGCGTCTTGCCTCCGATCCCCCAGAGCGCACCCACGGGAAGCGCATGGAGGAATGCGACCGTGTCTTCGGGTCGAACCACCAGCAGCCCATCCGGCTTGGACCTCGCCGAGGCGATCTTCGCAACGAACTTCGTGCCGGCCACCCCCACGGACGCAGTGATCCCGAGGTCCGCCCGGATGCGTGTCTTGATCTGCGCGGCAATCTCCTCCGGAGCGGCGCCCAGCCGCCGGACGGCGCCGGATACGTCGAGGAACGCCTCGTCGACGCTGAGCGGCTCGACGAGGTCCGTGAAATCCCCGAAGACCTTCATGAGCTCCTTGGACACCTCGTAGTAGAGGTGGTGACGGGGCTCGACGACGATTGCGTCCGGGCAGCGCCGCAGCGCGATGAGCATGGGCATCGCGCTGCGGATGCCAAAGGCACGGGCTTCATAGCTCGCGGAGAGGACCACAGAGCGTTCCGCAGGGAAGCCCACGATCACGCGGCGGCCGCGGAGTTCGGGGCGTTCGCGCTGCTCGACTGCGACGAAGAACGCGTCCATGTCAACGTGCAGGATCCCCCGGCGCCTCTGGGCGTCGAGCGGCTCTCTCCGCGGCTCATCCGGCCGAGGTACATCCGGCGTCTCCACGAGTCCATCGTAGGCGGGCGGGGTCAGCGGGTCCCACTAGACTGGGCGGGACCTCAATGGGCCCACGGAAGGTACACGGAATCTCGATGGCACTCACGACCCACAGGATTCGTCGGCTTGCAGGTGCCACAGCGCTGGCTTCGGCCGCGCTCGCCATGGCTGCCTGCAGCGGCCCAACCGCAGGGTCGGGGCAGAGCACCACCCCGCCTTCGAGCTCCGCCTCGGCCTCCGCATCCTCGACCTCGCGGGCCACCGCGTCGGCATCGGCTTCGGCTAGCGGGACCGTGAGCGCGATCGCCTCGGGCTTCCCGTCGAAGACCCTGCCGCTCATGCCCGGCGCCGCCGCCCTCGCGACGAGCTTCGACGCGTCGACGACTCCCGCCGTGGCGTCCCTCGTCGCATCGAGCAGCAAGTCGTCCGCAGCCGAGATGCTCGACTACTACACCAAGGTCCTCACGGACCAGGGCTTCACGGCGGTCCCCGCCGCGAGCTCGACCGGCGCGGCGTCGGCGATGGCTTCCGCGGGTACCCTCCTGCGCGACTTCATCCGCTCCAACGGCTCGGAGACGGCAACCATCACGGTCGTGACCGCGAACGGCCAAGCCGTGGCGACGGTCAGTATCTCCGTGGCGCCATCCGCGCTGAAGTAGCCGTCCCCTTCAGCCGTCACTGAAGCAGTCGTCCCCGCCAAGGAGCAGCGTGAACCGAGTGCAGCCGGATCCCTCCGGATTCGAGGCCGAGCAGGAGACGTACCGGGAGTCGCTCGCTGGGCAGCTCGAGGGCTTCCTCGAGGGCCAGCGGGCTGCGATGGACCTCGTCTCGGCCGACGTCGCGCCGCTCATGGACGCGATCTCGGGTCTCGCCTCCGGGGGCAAGCGGCTGCGGGCCCTCCTGGGCTACTGGGGCTGGCGCGCGGCCGGCGGTGCGGTCCTCGCCGAGGAGCCGGTCCGCGCGGGAGTTGCGCTCGAGCTGTTCCAGTCCGCCGCACTCATCCACGATGACATCATCGACCGCTCGGACACCCGCAGGGGTGCGCCGAGCGTGCACGAGCGGTTCGCCGCCCTGCATGAAGCATCGGGCTGGGGCCTCGACGCGGAGCGCTTCGGCCACGCCGCCGCCATTCTGACCGGCGACCTGTGCCTCTCGTTCAGCGAGGAGGCGTTCACCGCTGTCGGCCCCGCCGCGGGGCCGGCCACGACGGCTCGCCGGATCTTCAACACCATGCGGGCCGAGGTCATGGCTGGCCAGTACCTCGACATCCTCGAGGAAGTGGCTGGCCGGACCCGTCCCCGCGAGGACGCCGTGGTCCGCGCCAGGAACGTGATCCGGTACAAGAGTGCGAAGTACTCCATGGAGCATCCTCTGGCCATCGGCGGGGCGCTCGCTGGGGCCGACGAAGCCCTGCTGGCCGCCTACTCGGCGTTCTCCCTCCCGCTTGGGGAGGCCTTCCAGCTGCGCGACGACGTGCTCGGCGTCTTCGGTGACCCCCAGACCACGGGGAAGCCGGCCGGTGACGACCTCCGCGAGGGCAAGCGGACCGTCCTCGTCGCGCTCGCTCTCGACGCGGCCGACGGCGCCGCCGGGGCAACGCTCGAAAGCGGGCTCGGGCGTGAGGACCTCGGGATCGACGACGTCGACCGGCTGCGGGACATCATCAGCACCACGGGCGCGCTCAACGCGGTGGAGGGACTCATCGACGAGCTCTCGGGCAGAGCCTTCGCGGCTCTGGCCCGGCTCCACCTCGACGTCGACGTGCGCGCCGCGCTCGAGGCCCTCGGCCTCGCGGCGGTGCGACGCGCCGCCTGACGCCAGGTGCCCGTCAGGCCAGGACTCCTACCAGGCGAGGATCTGGGCCCGCCGGCGGATCTCGGTCTTGCGGCCCTCGCGCAGTGCGTCGATGGGCCGGCCGCGCAGGGATTCATCCGGTGTGAAGAGCCACCCGATCAGCTCTTCATCGCTGAAGCCCGCATCTACTAGGACAGCAACGGTTCCTTTGAGGCTGTCCACTATGGCATTCCCGTCGAGAAATAGTGCGGGGACGGATCGGACATTCTTCTCGCCGACTCGCGCTGCAACAAGGGCGCGTTCATCCAGCAGGGCGTGCACCTTCGTGACCGTGCAGCCGAGTCGCTCCGCAACGTCCGGCAGGGGAAGCCATTCAGACACCAGATTTTCAATATCACTCACGTCACCAGCCTGCCACGGCACAGGCCTGTCCACCTAGTCCGGGGTTGCCGCTGTCTTGTGCGGGCTGGCTAATCGTGAGAGATTCACAATCGTCACTCTAGTAACATCAGTCGAAATTAATCACTCAAATCACATCATGAATCTCCGGTATCTCACCTCACACCAGTGACACCACCCCCGGCTCAAGGAGGTCGACCGATGAGCACGCCCGGCACGAACAGGTCCACTGCTGCCAAGCCCCTGCCCCTCGTTGCGGCAACAGCGGTCCTTCCCGTGGTCGCCCTTTCCTCGCTGGCACTTGCGGCACCCGCATCTGCCACGGCCCCCGCTGTGCAGCGTCAGGGCGCCATCTCGACGGCCCCCGATCGTACGGGCCAGGCCGCCGTGGTGCCCGCGGCCGAGATCGCCGCACTGGTCCCCGCACGCCTCGCGGTTCCACAGCAGGGGGGGCCCGCCCGGGGAGAATCGCTGCAGGCCGATCCGCCCGCAACTCACACCGTGCGCGCCGGAGACACCGTGACGGCGATCGCGGCCAAGTACGGCCTGGGGGTCGCCGACGTCCTTGCCCTCAACGGCCTGACCCCGTCGACGATCATCCGCCCCGGGCAGGTGATCCGACTCCTCGGTGCGCCGCCAGCGCCAGCCAGCCCCCCGTCGTCGTCCGCCTCTGCCGCCATGCAGCCGTCCCAGAGCACGACTTACACGATCCGGCCCGGGGACACGCTCTACGGCATCAGCGCGCGCCTCAGCGTACCCCTGGGCGATCTGCTCGCCGCGAACTCTCTGAGCCTCACCAGCGTCATCTACGCGGGCCGTACCCTCAAAGTACCGGTGCCCGTCGGCAGCGCCGAACCTGCCTCGAGCGTGACGCCCGCCTCGTCGGAGCCCGTCAAGCCGCTCGTCGCCGACAGCTTCATGGGGTACAAGTACCCGACGGCAACAGTCGCGTCCGCCAACGAGAACAAGAGGCTCCTGAACGCCGCCCCCGTGCCGAGCCGCGCCGAGATGAAGCAGATCATCACGGACACCGCACGCCGGATGGGAGTCGACCCAGCACTCGCTCTGGCCTTCGCGTACCAGGAGTCGGGCTTCAGCCAGCGCGCGGTCTCGCCCGCGAACGCGATCGGCGCCATGCAGCTCGTTCCGTCCTCGGGCCAGTGGGCTTCCGACCTGGTGGGGCGGACGCTCAACCTGCTCGACCCCTATGACAACGCCACGGCCGGGGTAGCGATCATCCGTGCTCTCGTCCGCACGAGCAAGGACGAGGACACCGCAATCGCCGGGTACTACCAGGGCCAGTACTCGGTCGCCAAGCATGGGCTGTACGACGACACGAAGCAGTACGTCGCCGCTGTGAAGGCCCACAAGGCCACGTTCTCCTGAGACTCGGCCTCAGGCTGCACTCAAGGCGTAGCGCTTAGGATCGTGGGGTGAATGGAAAGCTGAGCGATGCGCTCGTCGGCTCGCTCGTGGGCGGGCGGTACCACGTGGTATCGCGCCTTGCCATGGGTGGCATGGCCACTGTCTACCTTGCCACGGACACGAACCTCGACCGAGAGGTTGCCCTCAAGGTCCTGCATCCCCATCTGAGCCAGGATCCGACGTTCGCGGACCGGCTCGAGCGCGAGGCCAAAGCCGCCGCGCGGCTCTCGCACCCGCACGTCGTCTCCGTGCTCGACCGCGGACACGACGACGAGATCTTCTTCATCGTCATGGAGTATGTGCCCGGCAGGAATCTGCGGGACCTGCTCAACGAGCGCGGAGCACTTCCACCGCGCCAGGCCCTCGCGCTCATCGACGCGGTCGTGGACGGCCTCACAGCGGCCCACGCGGCCGGGCTCATCCACCGGGACATCAAGCCCGAGAATGTCCTCCTCGGGGACAAGGGGCAGATCAAGGTCGCCGACTTCGGCCTCGCGCGCGCCGTGACGACGTCGACCAACACCGGCCTCACCCTGGGCACCGTCGGGTACATCGCCCCCGAGCTGGTGCAGCGCACCGGGAGCGACGCCCGCAGCGATCTGTACTCCGTCGGAATCATGCTCTACGAGCTGCTCACGGGCCACCAGCCCTACCGCGGCGATATACCCGTGCAGGTCGCCATGCAGCATGTCACGCAGGACGTCCCGCCGCCCTCCGCGCTGGTCCCAGGGCTCTCTCCGGAGCTCGATGAGCTCGTGCAATGGACGTCGGCACGCGATCCCGAGGACCGGCCCGTCAGCTCCGAGGCCCTCCTCGACGAGATCAGGCACATCCGGACGCACCTGACAGACGCCCAGCTCGACCTGCACGCCGCCCACACGCCGGAGTCCGCACCGGATTCCGCACAGGATTCCGCACCGGATTCCGCGCAGACCCAATACATCCCTCAGCCCCCGACCGGCGTCGGCACCCAGACCGAGGCGCTGCCCGCGGGCCGCACGGAAGTGATCGGCTCGGCGTACCCGACGCAGCACACGAGCGTCATGCCGCAGCCGGAGCACGCCCCGACGGGCCGCGAGCTGCGTCGGCTTGAGCGCGAGGAGGCCAAGCAGTCAGCCGCCGCCGCAGCGACCCCGACCCGCACGCTCCTGCCCGGCAACCGCCGGCGCCGCGGTGCCGTGTGGGCGATCGTCGTCCTGCTCCTCGCCGTTCTCGCGGCGCTGGCCGGGTGGTTCTTCGGTGTGGGGCCGGGAGCGGCCGCGACCGTGCCGCCCGTCAAGGACCTAACCGTCGAGCAGGCACGCCCGCTCTTCGAGCAGGCGGGGCTCACGTTTTCGACCCGGGACGTGTTCGACGACGCCGTCACGTCCGGGCTCATCGTGGGCAGCATGCCAGCATCAGGGACCCAGATCCGCAGGTTTCAGGGAGTGGATGTCCTCGTGTCCAAAGGCCCCGAGCTCTTCCCGCTCGAGAACCTCGTCGGGGCAACGGCTGATCACGCCAAGGCGGCCATCACCGCCGCGAAGGACACAGTCGGGACCATCACGCAGACTTACAGCGACACCGTGCCCTCCGGAACCGTCGTCGCCCAGGACCCCGCGTCCGGAACGCCTCTGCGCCACGGCTCGACGGTGTCGCTGACCGTCTCCAAGGGGCCGCAGCCGATTCCCGTGCCCAAGGTCGTCGGGATGACGCAGTCCGACGCCCTCGCGGCCCTGCGCGCCGCGGGACTCGACCCGGTGGTCTCGACGGACGAGGTCAATGACAAGACCGTGCCCAAGGGGTCTGTCGCCGCGCAGGATCCGGTCGACGGCGCCACCCTCACCAAGGGGGGCAAGGTCACCCTCACCATCTCGAAGGGCCCGAAGCTCGTTCAGGTACCCGATGTCTTCGGCAAGAGCGAGAAGGAGGCGACCCAGCTGCTGCAGGCCGCCGGGTTCACCGTCAAGAGCAGCTATACCTACGGACGTCCGATCTTCGGCCTCGTCGCGGGCCAGGACAAGACGGGCGCCCAGCCGGAGGGCTCGACGATCACGATCACGGTCGCCTGAGCCCTACCGGTGCCGCGCTGGCACCACGCCCTGTCGACGTCAGTGGTGCTTGGACAAAGCCCCGGCCACCAGGAATGCCATCTCGAGCGACTGCATGTGGTTCAGCCGGGGATCGCACACGGACTCGTAGCGGTCCTCGAAGGCCGCCTCGTCGATCGGGTCGGAACCGCCCAGGCACTCGGCGACGTCGTCGCCCGTCATCTCCATGTGCAGGCCGCCCGGGACGGTGCCGAGGCCTTCGTGCACCTCGAAGAAGCCGCGGACCTCGTCCACGACATCGTCGAAGCGGCGCGTCTTGTAGCCGTTGCGGCTCGTGACCGTGTTTCCGTGCATGGGGTCCGTGACCCACAGGACCTGCGCGCCCGAGGCCGTGACCTTCTCGACGACCGGCGGCAGCTTCTCCCGGATGTTCCCGGCACCCATGCGGGTGATGAAGGTCAGGCGGCCCGCCTCGCGCTCGGGGTCGAGCTTGTCGATGAGCCGCAGCGCGTCGTCGCCGGTCGTCTTGGGGCCGAGCTTGACGCCGATCGGGTTGCGCACGCGGGAGAGGTAGTCGACATGCGCGTGGTCGAGCTCACGGGTGCGCTCACCGATCCACAGGAAGTGGGCCGACGTATCGTACGGGAGGCCCGTCCGCGAGTCGATGCGGGTGAGCGCACGCTCGTAGTCGAGCAGGAGGGCCTCGTGGCTCGCGAAGAACTCGACGCGCTTCAGGGCGTCGAAGTCGACTCCGCACGAGTCCATGAACTTGATGGCGCGGTCGATCTCACGGGCCAGCGACTCGTAGCGCGCGTGGGCCGGGTTTTCCGTGAAGCCCTTGTTCCACGTATGCACGAGCCGGAGGTCGGCGAAGCCGCCCTGCGTGAAGGCGCGGATGAGGTTCAGGGTCGACGCCGAGGTGTGGTAGGCGCGGAGCATGCGGGCTGCGTCATGCGCGCGGGTCTCGGGCGTGAACTCGTAGCCGTTGACGATGTCACCGCGGTAGGCGGGAAGCGTCACGCCGTCACGGGTCTCGGTTTCCGACGACCGCGGCTTGGCGAACTGCCCCGCCATGCGGCCCATCTTGATGACGGGTAGTTGCGCGCCGTAGGTCAGCACCACGGCCATCTGGAGGATCGTCTTCACGCGGGCGCTGATGCGGTCCGCCGTGGCGGCCTCGAAGGTCTCGGCGCAGTCGCCGCCCTGGAGGAGGAACGCGCGGCCCTGGGCTGCCGCGGCGAGGCGCTCGCGGAGCACGTCCACCTCGCCGGCGAACACGAGCGGCGGGAGGATCGACAGTTCGCTGACCGAGGCCTTGAAGACATCCGCATCGGACCACGTGGGCTGCTGCGAGATGGGCAGGGAACGCCAGTTGTCCAGACCCGGGTAGTCGGCGGCGCCGCTCTGGGCGGTGCTCGTGAATCGGCCGGCGGGCGCTACGGAAAGATCAGTCACCACCCAAGGCTAAGTCACCGCCGGGTCCTCGCGCTCATGAGTCGGCCGGTGGGCGCTCCGTGCGGCGCTGGGCGGCCTCCTCGGCGAGCCGGGCCTTGACGTCCGCGGCATACATGTTGACGTACTCCTGGGCCGAGAGCTGTTGGATCTGGCGCATGATCCGGTCGGTCACCTCGCGCTGGACGTTCCGGTCCTCGGCGCGGTCATAGAACTCCGAGAAGTCCATCGGCTGGCCGATGATGACCCCCACGCGCCGGATCGACGGCAGTCGCTGGCCGATCGGCTGGACCTTCTCCGTGCCGATCATAGCCACCGGCAGGACCGGCACGCGCGTCTCGAGGGCCAGCCGGGCAACGCCGACCTTCCCGCGGTGCAGGCGGCCATCGGGACTTCGTGTGCCCTCGGGATAGATGCCCAGGAGCCCGCCGCTGCGCAGGACGTGGGCGCCGGTCTCAAGGGACGCCGCCGAGGCCTCCCCGCCGGAGCGGTCCATGGGCAACTGGTTCGTGTAGCGGAAGAAGGCCGCCGTCAACCAGCCTTTGAGTCCGTGCCCCGTGAAGTACTCCTGTTTTGCGAGGAAGACCACGGGGCGCCGCACCATGAGCGGCAGGAAGATCGAATCGGAGAAGGAGAGGTGGTTCGAGGCGAGGATCGCGGCACCCGTCGAGGGCACGTTGGCGGTGCCCTTCGTCCACGGCCTGAAGAGCAGCTTGACGAGCGGACCGATGAAGATCTGCTTGAGGATCCAGTAGACCAAGGCGTGGCCCTTCTGCTGTATGAGGCGCTGCTGTACGGGCGCGCTTCCTCGACTCGCTCGCGCTTCCACGACTCACTGTAGTGTCACGCGGACTGCACGAGCGCACGCTTTCACCCACGCCACGCAGGATGTCGTACCGGACGCGATGCGAAGTGTCCTGCGTGCTGTCACGATGGACCCATGGAGCATATGGAAGGCGGGGTCCGTCCTCATCGGCTCGGCGTGGCGCTCTGCCACGGATTCTCGGGCTCCCCCTCGTCCGTCAAGCCTTGGGCGGACGGCCTCGCCGCACGCGGGTTCGACGTCGAGGTCCCCCTTCTTCCCGGACACGGAACCAGCTGGCGAGACCTCGAGAAGCGCCGGTGGCACGAGTGGACCGACAGCTTCTCGGCAGCCTGTGCGGCCGTCGCAGCCCGCACCGACATCCTCTTCCTCGCGGGCCTCTCGATGGGCGGGACGATCGCGCTCCACACCGCGGCGCGCCGTTCAGCAGCCGAAGGGCACGGCCCTGTGCCCCCGGTGGCGGGGATCGCCGTCGTCAATCCTGGTCTCGGCTTCTATGACCAGCGCGCGCGCTTCATCGGCGTCTACCGCCTGCTGATGCGCACCACAGGTCCGATCGACGAGGCCGACGCACCCCAGCCCGTCGGCGACGAGGGCGACTACTCGCGGACCCCCATCGCCGCTGTCCACGAGCTCAAACGCCTCTTCCATGCCACCGACCGCGTCCTGCCGCGCGTCACCGTGCCCCTGATCGCGTTCAAGTCCGACGTCGACCCGGTCGTCCCGCCGTCGTCGCTCGCCCGGATCGTGGGCCGGGTCTCGAGCCCGGAGGTCCAGGTGGTTCCCCTCCACGGCAGCCCCCACGTCGCCACACGCGGACCCGAAGCCCGGCTGATCATCGACCGCACGGCCGACACGTTCGACCGCTGGGCCGAGCACGCCGCGCTGCATACGGGGATCGGGGCCTGACAGACGCGCCCGAACCTCGTGGCGTGAGGGCGGAGGCCAGCTCTCGGTGCATAATTCATGCCATGGACACCCCTCCGACAGTCGGGGTCGCGCTGAGCCACGGCTTCACGGGCGAGCTCGCAGGAATCGTGCCGTGGGCCACTGCGCTCCGCGAGGCCGGATTCCGCGTCTCGACCCCCCTTCTGCCCGGCCATGGCACGTCGGTCGAGGATCTCGCCCGTATCCCGTGGCGCGTCTGGTACGAAGCGTACGAGGCCGCCTACCTCGAGCTCGCACGCGACTGCGACACGGTGGTCGCGGCAGGCCTGTCGATGGGCGGTGCCCTGGCCCTGCGGCTTGCCGCACACCGGCCCGTCGCCGCGGTCACGGTGGTCAACCCCGCACTCGTCGTGGACGATCCCCGCTCCCATGTCTCGGCCGTGATGCGCTACGTCGTCAAGACCGTGCCGGGCATCCACAACGACATCAAGAGACCCGGTCAGGACGAGGGCGGGTATGACATCGTCCCGGTCGCGGCCGCGCACCAGATGAAGCTCCTCTTCCGCGATACCGTGGAGGCCCTCCCCCGGGCCGTCGCGCCCCTCCAGGTCTTCCGCTCGACGGTGGACCACGTGGTCACGAGCGAGCGGAGCCTCGGGGCCATTCTGGGCCGGTACGGCGGAACGGACATCCGCCTGGTCCGGCTCACTGACAGCTACCATGTCGCGACGCTCGACAACGACGCGGAGACGATCTTCACGCGGTCGGCCGCCTTCATCCGCGAGACCATCGGCACTGCGACGCACGCGGACGCACCTGTCGAAGGCACCCGGCCCACCGACGGAGCGGAGTCCGCCGCATGAGCGGTCATCCGGATCCTGACGGCCACGACGCCGCACCCGACGACGACGCGTGGCGCGACCTTGTCGCGCGCCTCGGCGGTGGGCCGTCCGGCGACGAAGGCGGGGGGCCTGCACCGCGCGAACCATCCGCGGCCGAGCGCGCCGCCGCGGGCGCCCCGCCGCGCGGGCACAGGCCCCGCAGTGGGCTCATCCACCCCGACGCGCCCAGCAACGTCGAACCCACGGATGGTGATCCCGGCGCTCTCGGGGACGACGGCGCCGGCTTCTCGCGCTTCGACCCGCTCGGAATCTCCGGGGGCCGGTCCGAATCCTCGGGGAGCGGAGTGTCGGGCCGAGGACCGGCCGGCGATGAGCACGACGGCCTGCCCGGCGACTTCGTCCCCGACGAGCCGGAGCCCGTGCTCGCGGGCGCGGACCCGGTCTCGGTGCTTGCGTGGTCTGGGGCGCTGGGCGGCCCCGTGGCCCTACTCGTCTGCGCGCTCGTGTGGCGCGGCGTGCCGGGCTTCGTGATCGTGCTCCTCGTGGCAGCCTTCATCGCTGGGGTCGGAACGCTGATCATGCGCCTCCCCCGGAACAAGGACGACGACGGCGACGACGGCGCCCGGATCTAGCCGAGCACACCGAACGGATCCGACGCGTCAGTGCGCCCAACCGCGCGAGCGCAGGTGAACGCGTGAGAGGTCGGCGGCGCCGATAAGGCCGGCTTCGGGGCCAAGATCCGCCCGCACGATCCGCGCCGGGGGGCGGAAGCCGCGGCCCGTCAGGTTTCTCGCGAACGCCCGTCTCGCCGGAGCCAAGAGCAGTTCCCCGGCATCGCACAGTCCGCCGCCGATCACGAAGGTGCCCGGATCCAGCGCGGCCGCGAGGTTCGCAAGCCCCAGGCCGAGCCACTCGCCTACGTCTTCGAGGAGCTCCTGTGAGGCGGCGTCGCCCTCCCGGGCCAGCTCGGTGACGATCGCTCCCGTGATGCGCTCCGGATCGCGGTCGACGGCGCGCAGCAGCTCCTGCGCGACCGGCGAGTTCGCGCGGGCGAGCTCCCGCGCCTCGCGCCCGAGGGCGTTGCCGGATGCGTACTGCTCCCAGCAGCCGCGGTTCCCGCATTCGCACCGGTGACCGCCGGGCATGATGATCTGGTGGCCGAACTCGCCGGCCACGCCGTAGCGTCCCCGCTCGAGACGGCCGGACATCACCATGGCCCCGCCGATCCCCGTGCCGAGCGTGATGCACACGAGCCGGCTCTCGTGTTTCCCCGCGCCGAAGCGCCACTCCGCCCATGCGGCGGCGTCGGCGTCGTTCGAGAGGTAGATCCGGCGGCGGAGGAGCTTCTCGAGGTTCTCCCGGAGCGGCTCGTTGCGCCAGGCGAGGTGCGGGCTGAAGAGCACCGTCCCGCCGTCGAGGTCCATCCAGCCGGCCGCGCCGATGCCCACGGAGGTGATCCGGTGGTGCGCGCTGAGCTCCTCGACGAGCTCGGCGATCACGCGTTCGACCTCGCGGGGACGTGTGCCCGGCGTCGCGCGGCGGGCGCGTCGCAGCACCCGTCCTTCGGCATCGACGACGCCCGCAGCGACCTTCGTTCCGCCGATGTCGATGCCTATCGCGAGGCCCCTGCGCCTCAGCCTCGGGTCCTGCTGTCTGAACGTCGGGGCCAAGCGGGGTCTGCGCACGCTGGCCATTCTAATGGGGCGACGCCGCGGAGCCGTGTGGCGCAACGCTGCCGCTCGGGCTATTGTTACTCGCCAGTAGGATTATGCGTGATCCAAGGCACACCCGGAATGTGGGGCTTGGATATGGTTAAGCCATCTCCCGCGCACCGGGAGATACCGAAGGAGAAATCGTGCGCGAAAAGATCGTCCCGCCCCTTGTCCCCACCCCCGTGTCGCACAACACCACGGACTTCGTCATCGAACAGGCCGAGAAGCCGTCGAACCCCGTGCTGTTCGCCAAGCGGGATGCCGCCGGCGCGTGGCAGGACATCACCGCCAAGGAGTTCCGCGCCGATGTCGAACGGATCGCCAAGGGACTCATCGCCGAAGGAGTCGGTCTAGGAGACCGCGTCGGCATCATGGCACGCACGTGCTACGAGTGGACGCTCATCGACTTCGCCATCTGGTTCGCGGGGGCGGTCTCCGTGCCGATCTACGAGACCTCATCGCCGAGCCAGATCGCCTGGAACCTGGGCAACTCGGGCGCAATGGCAGCCTTCGGCGAGACGCCGCACCACGAGGATGCTGTCCGCCAGGCCGTGGAGTCCGAGGGCCTCAGCGGGATGAAGCACGTGTGGCAGATGTCCGCCGCCGGCCTCGACGCCCTGCGCGCCGCGGGAAAGAGCGTCTCGGACGAGGAGCTCGAGGCGCGCCGATCGGCCGCGACCCTCGACTCGACGGCGACGATCATCTACACCTCCGGCACGCTTGGACGGCCCAAGGGATGCGAGCTGACGCATGGGAACTTCGTCGCGCTCTCGGAGAATGCGGCGACGGCGCTCGGCGAGGTCGTCGAGCCGGGTGCGAAGACGATCCTCTTCCTCCCCCTGGCCCACGTCTTCGCCCGCTTCATCGAAGTGCTCGCGGTGGCGGCCGGTGTCCAGATGGCGCATACGCCGGACGTCAAGAACCTCTTGGCCGATCTGCAGAGCTTCGAGCCCACGTTCATCCTCGTCGTGCCCCGCGTGTTCGAGAAGGTCTACAATTCCGCCCTGACCAAGGCCGAGGACGGCGGCAAGGGCAAGATCTTCCGCCGCGCCGCGGACCTTGCGATCGCCTGGTCGAAGGCGCATGAAGACGGCGGCCATCCGCCGCTCGGCCTCCGCCTCCAGCACGCGCTGTTCGACCTCCTCGTGTACAGGAAGCTTCGCGCCGCCATGGGCGGCCACGTCAAGTACGCCGTCTCGGGCGGCGGTCCGCTCGGCGAGCGGCTCGGGCACTTCTTCCACGGCATCGGGCTGCTCGTCCTTGAGGGCTACGGGCTCACAGAGACGACAGCGCCCATCTCGGTCAACACCCCCTCGCTTATCAAGATCGGCACCGTGGGCGCCCCCCTGCCGGGGAACGCGGTGCGAATCGCCGATGACGGCGAGATCCTGGCCAAGGGCGTGTGCGTCATGCGCGGCTACTACAACCTGCCCGAGCTCCAGGCCCAGACGTTCACGGACGGCTGGTTCCACACAGGAGACATCGGCGAGCTCGACGCCGACGGCTATCTGCGCATCACCGGACGCAAGAAGGACATCATCGTCACGGCTGGCGGCAAGAACGTTGCGCCCGCGCCGCTCGAGGACCAGATCCGGGCCGACGCGCTCGTCTCGCAGGTCGTCGTCGTGGGCGAGAACCGCCCGTTCATCGCGGCGCTTGTCACCCTTGACGAGGAGGCCCTCCCCGGCTGGCTTGATCGCCATGGCTTGCCGAAGGGCACGAGCATGGAGGAGGCAGCGACGAACCCGACGGTCCTCGCGCATGTGCAGACGCTCATCGACCACGCCAACACTGCGGTCTCCAAGGCTGAGGCCATCAAGGCGTTCCGCGTGGTCCCCATGGACTTCACCGAGGCCTCGGGGCACCTCACGCCGTCCCTCAAGGTCAAGCGGGCCCAAATCATGAGTGACTTCGGGGACTACGTCGAGGGGATCTACTCCACGCCCAAGCCGAGCAAGGTCTGACGCCGGCACGAACAGCAGAGGCCCGCGGTCCGGGAAGGGACCGCGGGCCTTTCGCGTCACCCCGGAGTCTTGCGAGCGATCAGTCCTCGGTCAGCTCGTCCACGACGAGCGCAGCGAGCTCGACGGCGGCCGCGCGCGTGGCGCCGCGCAGCTTCGCGAACTCGATCTGTGATCCCTCGGCCAAGTGCCGGTCGTGCGGAATCCTCACGACGTGCCGGACCCGGGAGCGGAAGTGGTCCTCGATCTCGTCGACGTCGACCCTTGTCCCGTCACCCGCCGCCAGGTTGATCGCAACGATCGCCTTGCGCACCAGGTCGTCGCGCCCGTGCGCCTCAAGCCACGAGAGCGTCTCAGAGGCGAGCCGCGCCTCGTCGACGCTTCCCCCGGAGACCAGCACGACGGCGTCGGCCTTCTCCAGCGTGCCCTGCATGACCGAGTGCACCATGCCGGTGCCTGAATCAGTCAGGACGATCGAGTAGTACCTGCCGAGGATGTCCGTGACCGCGCGGTAGTCGGCGTCGTTGAACGCGTGCGCGACCATCGGATCCGCATCCGAGGCGAGCACATCGAGCCGCGAGCCCTCTCGGGCGGTGTAGGTGGAGAGCTGCGCGAAGGAGTTCACGTCGAAGCGATCCTTGACGAGCTGACGCGCCGTCTGCGAGGCACGCCCGGGGTTGCGGTCGGAGAGAGTGCCGCGGTCCGGGTTGGCGTCCATCGCGATGACGCGGTCCTCGCGCAGGTCGGCGAGCGCCATGCCCAGCAGGGTGGTCACGGTCGTCTTGCCGACGCCGCCCTTGCGGGACAGCACGGGCACGTACCGCGTGCGGTCGCCAAGGCGGACGGCGATGCGGTGCTCGAGGGCCCGCTGGGTCCTGACGGCGTCGGAGTCGCCCAGGTTCACGTAGCCGAACGTCGTGAAGTAGAGCCATCGCCGCCACCCGCTCACGGGCGGGGCCGCGGTCTTCTCGACGAGCCTGTCCGAGGTCAGCGACGTGGCAGGCTCGGGACCTTCGGCGCGAGCCCGACGCTCGCTCAGGGCTGGCGCCGGCTCGTCGTCGGCAACGGCCTCGGACACAGGCTCAGAGCCGCGCGGCTGATACCCGGGCTCGATCTCGGTGGTCGGCGCGAACACTTCGAGCGGCACTTCCGTCGGCTCCGGCACGCTACTGGCGGCCTCCGGTGCATCTCCCGCCGGTGCCGCAAGAGGATGGCTCGCGAGCCATCCCGCCGGGGGCTGCGACGGTGCCGGCGGCACCGCGTTGAGGTCGACGGGAACGCTCAAGGAGGTGAGCGCCGAAAGCGAGTCTGCGCTCGTGCGGTCCTGCGCATCGGTCACCGTGACGACGTCGATGGGCGAGGATTCAACGCGGTCGACGGCGGGCTGCGCCGCGGCGTCGTTCCCGTCGCCCTCCACCGTGGGCGCCCCGTCTGCGTGCGCGTCCACATCCTCTGCGCTCGCCGGCGTTGACGCTGCAGCCGCCTCGTCGGTACCGTCCGGTGCGGCCTGCGCCGCGCTGCGGCGCGGTCCCGGCGTGGGCTTGGTCTCCTCGGTCATCGGCTCCCGTTCGCGTCGTCGGTACGAGGCGCAGCGGCACGCCGCCTCCCTCGATCGCGCTCAGTCTAGCCGTCGGCCCGGCAGCAGGCCCGAATTTCGGGGCTTGCTGCCGGGCCGATCTGACAGGATCGAACGGCTACTCGGCGCCGACGACGAGCAGGAGATCGCCACCCTGTACCTGGGAGACACCGCTCACGACGACGCGTCCCACCTTGCCCGAGATGGGCGAGGTGATCGCAGCCTCCATCTTCATGGCTTCGATGGTCGCGACCGAGTCGCCGGCCTGGATGAGGTCGCCTTCCCTCGCCGTGACGGTGACCGCGCCGGCGAACGGGGCGGCCACGTGGCCGGGGTTCGTCGCATCGGCCTTCTCCGCCTGCTTGACGTTGCTCTGGACGGAGCGGTCCCGCACGGCGACGGGCCGCGACTGGCCGTTGAGCGTCGCGATGACCGTACGCAGGCCCTTCTCGTCCGGCTCGGAGATGGCCTCGAGCTGCGCGATGAGGCGCACGCCCTTCTCGAGCTCGATGACATGCTCCTGGCCGCGCTGGAGGCCGTAGAGGTAGTCGCGCGTGTCGAGCACTGCGAGGTTGCCGTAGCTCTCGCGGCTGGCGAGGTAGTCCTTGGTCGGACCGGGGAACAGCAGCCGGTTGAGGGTCGCTCTGCGAGTCGCCGAATCGCCCTCGAGCGCCGCGGAGTCCTCGGACGAGAGGGTCTCCTCACGAACCTTGACCGTGCGGCCCTGGAGCGCCTTGGTGCGGAACGGCTCGGGCCAGCCCCCGGGCGGGTCGCCCAGCTCGCCGCTGAGGAAGCCGATGACCGACTCGGGGATGTCGAACTTCTGCGGGTTCTCCTGGAACTCGGCCGGATCGGCGCCGAGGCCCACGAGGTGCAGGGCGAGGTCTCCGACCACCTTGGAGGAGGGCGTGACCTTGACGAGACGCCCGAGGATGCGGTCGGCGGCCGCGTACATGTCCTCGATCGCCTCGAATCGCTCGGCGAGGCCCAGAGCCATGGCCTGCTGGCGCAGATTGGAGAGCTGGCCGCCCGGAATCTCGTGCAGGTAGACACGTCCCGTGGGGCCCGGAAGGCCGGACTCGAACGGCGCGTAGACGCGTCGCACGGCCTCCCAGTACGGCTCGAGGGCACTCACGTTCTTCAGCGAGACACCCGTGTCCCTCGGCGTGTGGGCGAGGTCGGCGACGAGCGCCGAGGCCGAGGGCTGGCTCGTCGTGCCAGCGAGGGCCGCAGAGGCGACGTCGACGGCGTCGACCCCTGCGTCGACGGCGGCAAGCAGCGTCGCGAGCTGGCCGCCCGCCGTGTCGTGCGTGTGCAGGTGGACCGGGAGGTCGAACCGCTCGCGCAGGGCCGTCACGAGCTTCGCAGCCGCGGCCGGGCGGAGGAGCCCGGCCATGTCCTTGATCGCGAGGATGTGGGCACCGGCGTCGACGATCTTCTGCGCGAGGCCGAGGTAGTAGTCGAGCGTGTAGAGCTCCTCGGCCGGGTCGAGCAGGTCGCCCGTGTAGCAGAGGGCCACCTCGGCCACGGCCGTCCCGGTCTCGCGGACGGCCTTGATGGCGGGAGCCATCTGGTTCACGTCGTTGAGCGCGTCGAAGATCCGGAAGATGTCGATGCCGGTGGCGGCAGCCTCCTTGACGAAGGCGACCGTGACCTCCTCCGGGTACGGGGTGTAGCCCACCGTGTTGCGGCCGCGCAGGAGCATCTGGAGGCAGATGTTCGGGATCGCCTTGCGGAGCGCGGCGAGGCGCTGCCACGGGTCCTCGCCGAGGAAGCGCAGCGCGACGTCGTAGGTCGCACCACCCCATGCCTCGACCGAGAGGAGCTCAGGGGTCAGGACCGAGACGGCCGGCCCGGCGGCAACAAGGTCGCGGGTGCGCACGCGGGTTGCGAGGAGCGACTGGTGCGCGTCGCGGAACGTCGTGTCCGTCACGGCGACGGCGTTCTGCTCGCGCAGGGCCTTCGCGAAGCCCTCCGGACCGAGTTCGAGCAGGCGCTGGCGTGAGCCGGCGGGTGCGTCGTCCAGATCGGCCTTCGGCAGCTTGGCGCGCGGGTCGGCGTGGACCTTGAGCTCGCCGTTCGGCTTGTTGACCGTCACCTCCGCGAGCCACGTGAGCAGCTTGGTCCCCCGGTCTGCGGACGAGCGTGCCTTGAGCAGCTCGGGCCGCTCGTCGATGAACGATGTCGCCACGTTGCCGGCCACGAAGTCCTCGTCGTCGAGCACGGCCTGGAGGAACGGGATGTTCGTGGAGACACCGCGGATGCGGAACTCCGCGAGGGCGCGGCGGGCACGCTTGACGGCCGTCGCGTAGTCGCGGCCGCGGCATGTGAGCTTGACGAGCATCGAGTCGAAGTGCGGGCTGATCTCGGCGCCCTGGTAGATCGTGCCGCCGTCGAGCCGCACGCCTGCGCCGCCCGCCGACCGGTAGCCGGTGATCTTGCCGACATCGGGACGGAAGCCGTTGGCCGGGTCCTCGGTGGTGATCCGGCACTGGAGCGCGGCACCCTTGAGGTGGATCTTGTCCTGCGTGAGCCCGAGGTCCTCAAGGGTCTCTCCAGCGGCGATGCGCAGCTGTGCCTGGACGAGGTCGACGTCGGTGACCTCTTCGGTGACCGTGTGCTCAACCTGGATGCGCGGGTTCATCTCGATGAACACGTGCTGGCCCGCGCGTTCGCCCACGGTGTCGACGAGGAACTCGACGGTGCCGGCGTTGACGTAGCCGAGGGCCTTGGCGAACTTGATCGCGTCCGAGTAGAGGGCCTGGCGGATGGACTCGTCCAGCTGCGGGGCCGGAGCGATCTCGACGACCTTCTGGTGGCGGCGCTGGAGCGAGCAGTCGCGCTCGAACAGGTGGACCACGTTGCCCTCGGCGTCGGCGAGCACCTGAACCTCGATGTGGCGCGGGCGCAGCACGGCCTGCTCGAGGAACATGGTCGGGTCGCCGAAGGCGGCGTCGGCCTCGCGCATCGCGGCGCTGAGGGCCTCGGGAAGGGCCTCGCGGGTGTCGACGCGGCGCATTCCGCGCCCGCCACCGCCGGCCACAGCCTTGACGAAGATCGGGAAGCCGATCGAGTCCGCCGCGGCGATGAGCTCCTCGGTATCGGAGCTCGGCGCCGAGGAGTTCAGGACCGGGATGCCGGCCTTGCGGGCGGCTGCGAGCGCATGGACCTTGTGGCCGGCGAGCTCGAGGACGTCAGCAGGCGGACCGACGAAAGTGATACCCGCAGTGGCGGCGGCCTTGGCCAGCTCGGGGTTCTCCGAGAGGAAGCCGTAGCCGGGGTAGATCGCATCCGCGCCGGCTTCCTTGGCGACGCGGACAATCTCGTCCACGTCGAGGTAGGCACGGACCGGATGGCCCTCCTCACCGATGAGGTAGGCCTCGTCCGCCTTCTGGCGGTGGATCGAATTGCGGTCTTCATGCGGGAACACCGCGACCGTCTTGGCACCGAGCTCGTAGCCCGCACGGAACGCGCGGATGGCAATCTCACCGCGGTTCGCTACCAGAATCTTGGAGAACATGGGACTCCTGTTGTCGCAACGCAGGACTGACTAGGTGGTGCCTAGTGTCTATGGGCCAAAACTACCAAGGCAACGGCCAGTGTCCTGAATCACGGACGTAACGTCTCGCCTCGTGGGACCCGGAGGGGTCCGCGGCGTGTCGGGTCTTCGGTACTGCGGCAGATTAGGATGGGAGACGTCGGCCAGCGGATAGATAGTGGATTTCACGTGCAAGTAGTCAGCATCAGCAGCCTCAAGGGCGGAGTCGGGAAGACGTCTGTGACCACTGGGCTCGCCTCAGCAGCCCTCGCAGCCGGCATCCCCACCCTTGTGGTCGATCTCGATCCACACGCTGATGCTTCCACCGCGCTGGGCGTCGTCCCCGAAGGCCGGCTCGAAGTCGGCCGCATGCTCAAGGCGCCCAAGCGCGTGTTCCTCGAGGACAACGTGGTGCCGAGCGGATGGGTGCGCCGCGCCGCCGCCCTCAATGGCCAGCAGAACCGTGTCCTGGACGTCGCCTACGGCGGGTCCCTGAGCGGCATCTACGACCGTCCCGACCTTGGCCGCCGTGACCTTCGCCGCCTCAGCATTGTGCTCGACGGGCTCGAGGGGTACGGACTCGTGCTGATCGACTGCCCGCCGTCCCTCAACGGACTCACGCGCATGGCGTGGGCCGCGAGCGACCGTGTCCTCCTCGTGGCCGAGCCGGGCCTCTTCTCTGTGGCCGGCACCGAGCGCACCCTCCGGGCCATCCAGCTCTTCAAGCAGGAGTACGCCCCCAAGCTTGCCCCGGCTGGGGTCGTCGCGAACCGGGTGCGTCCCTCCTCGACCGAGCATGGCTACCGGCTGGAGGAGATGAGGCAGATGTTCGGCGCGCTCCTCATGGAGCCGAACATCCCCGAGGTTGCAAACTGGCAGCAGATCCAGGGGGCGGCGCACGCCGTCCACCATTGGCCTGGGGAGGCCGCGCGCGGCACGTCCGCCCTCTACGACCAGCTCCTCGGGGCGGTCCTCAAGCAGAGCCGCGACTTCCGCCCGCGCGTCGCCCGCTAGTCGCACGCTTCCTCGCCTCCCGGCCCGGCTCGCCCCAAGTTCGCCTGTCCTCGGCCAACGCGCGCTGCTGTGTCATCGAGCACTTCTCCGCCATCGAGCACTTCTCCGGCATCTAGCACCTTTCCGTCAGCGTGCCGCGCACGACGTCGAGGGGTCGCTTCCCGTGGGAGGCGACCCCTCGACGTCGTGCGTCCTGGAGGACGACAGGTAGATCGGGGCTTCAGCGTCCGGCGCGTCAGCCCGTCTTGCGTGCCGCGCGACGCTTGCTCAGTTCATCACCGGGAAACGTCTGGTCCGCGGCGTGCTCACTCGGCAGCTCCGCTAGGCTCCCCTCGACCTCACGCCACACGCGGCCAACCGCGATGCCGAACACACCCTGGCCGCCCTGCACGAGATCGATGACCTCGTCGGCGGACGTGCATTCATACACCGAGGCGCCGTCGCTCATGAGCGTGATCTGGGCGAGGTCCTCCACGCCGCGCTCGCGGAGGTGACCCACGGCGCTGCGGATCTGCTGGAGGGAGACACCCGTGTCGAGGAGACGCTTGACGACCTTGAGCACGAGGATGTCGCGGAAGCCGTACAGGCGCTGGGAACCGCTGCCTGCGGCCCCACGGACGGTGGGCTCGACGAGTCCCGTACGAGCCCAGTAGTCGAGCTGTCGGTACGTGATCCCGGCAGCCTTGCAGGCCGTCGGACCGCGGTAGCCCGCCTCCTCGTCAAGTTCTGGGAGGTCGTCGTCGAAGAGAAGACCTTGGGTGCCGGCGGGCACCTCGGCGCCTGCAGCCGACGTGTGCCTGAGCTCACCGTGCTCTCGCGTGGGATTCACAAAACCCTCCTTCACCGCTCCCCTGGGGGCATCGCACCCCGAGAGGGACCTCGAGGCGCACCTTGGTGTAATTACAGCGGGGGTGCACTCTCCAGTGTCGCCTGTACGTCTCGGGGAAGCAATGGGAGCTTGTCTCTACCGACGTTAGAACCGTGGCGAGACGAAATCAAAGACCTCCGCCGCTCGGCAGGGGGCGTGTCGGATTCCCATCCCGGCGTGAAGCCCGCACCCGAGCGCCTATTCGTCGAAGTCCTCCGGCTCGACATCGGCGAGGAACTCGCGGAACCGCCGCATCTCGCTCTCCTCGTCCGCGGGCTCGCCGCCCTCTTCGGTGCTGTCGCTCCCCTCGGCCAGCTGCACGCCGGCCTCCTCCAGGACCGCGTCTGCGCACCAGATCCGGCAGTTGACCCTGAGTGCCACGGCAAGCGCGTCGGAGGCCCGAGACTCGACCGTGGTCCCGTCATCGAAGCCGAGCTGCGCGTAGAACACACTGTCCTCGACGGACACAATCGTGGCGCTCACGATCTGGCGGCCAAGGCTGTGGACCACGCTGACCAGGAGGTCATGGGTGAGCGGCCTCGGCGGGACCACGTGCTGCTGGGCGAGGGCGATCGCGCTCGCCTCTGCGGTGCCGATCCAGATCGGCAGGTGCCGCTCGCCGTGTGCCTCCTTGAGGAGGACGAGGGGCTGGTTGGAAGGCAGCTCGATGCGCACGCCCACGACTTCTACCTCGATCATCAGCCATCCATCCTCGAGATCAGCCCGTGGACCAGAGCACGGTGCAGGGTCAGGAAAAGGTCGCTGAGCTCACGGGCCTCCTCGGCGGCGCGCGCACGGGACACGGAGTCCCGCCGCGAGGCACTCGGGGCGACTGCCTGCTCGATGAGGCCGACTTCACGTTCCGCCGCGGTCTGGAACGGGCGCAGGTGGCGGGGTTCAAGGCCGTGGTCTGCCAGCGCCACGCAGGAACGGGCAACGGTGAGGGCATGCTCGTCGAATCGTCCGTTCTCGGCGCTGATCAGTCCGAAGCTGAGCATCGCCTCGAAGAGGGCGGCACTGGCGCCGGACTCGGCGCGCAGCTGGGCCTCGCTCAGCGCCCGCGGCCGCATGCCGCCCGGCAGGGCGCCGAGCCCGTCCGAGACGGCACGCGGCGCAATGCTCAACCCGCCCCGGAGGCTCTCGGGCCGTTCCCCGCGATCGATCGCGTCGAGATAGTCCTTGATGACTTTGAGCGGAAGGTACTGGTCGCGCTGGAGGGCGAGCACGAACCGCAGCCGCTCAACATCGCCCTGGCTGTACTGGCGGTACCCGGAGGGCGTGCGGTTCGGGGCGATGAGGCCCTTCTCCTCGAGGAAGCGGATCTTGGACGCCGTCATCGACGGGAAATCCTCCGCCAGAGTGGCCAGGACATCGCCGATGTTGAGGGCCGGGGCCCCCCTGCGCTCAGGCTGGGCTGCTGCCATGCATCCGCCCCCTTCAGGCGGCGGGCCGCACCGGGCTCTGTGCAGGGCTCATGTAGAACGTGAGCCTGAACTTGCCGATCTGCACTTCCGAGCCGTTGCGGAGGGCTGCCTGGTCTACACGGTCGTGGTTGACGTAGGTCCCGTTGAGGCTGCCCTTGTCCACTACCTCGTAGCCGCGGCCCGACCGGCGGAACTCGGCATGGCGCCGCGATACCGTCACGTCGTCGAGGAAGATGTCCGCGTCCGGATGCCGGCCCGCGGTTGTCACCTCGGAGTCGAGGAGGAACCGCGCACCCGCGTTGGGTCCGGAATGGGCAACGAGAAGCGCGGACCCGCTGGGCAGCGCCGCCACGGCCCCGGCCTCGTCAGAGCTCAGTGCAGGCGCCATCGTCGACCCAGCCGGCATCGGCGGCATCTGGATCGATGTGGTCTCCGACGCCGATTCCTGGCGCTGGGTGACCTCCCCGGCGCTGCTGTCCTGGCGCTCGTCGCTCACCATCAGTTCCTCCCGATAAGTCCCGGACTCAGGCTTCTACCCTACCTGCTGCTCGTACTGGGCGGCACTGAGCAGGCTGTCCGTCTCAGATCCGTCGGAGAGCTGCACCTCGATGAGCCACCCTTCGCCGTACGGATCGGAATTGACGAGCGCCGGATCCGTGTCGAGGGACTCATTGCGGGCCACCACCTTGCCGGACACCGGAGCGTAGATGTCGCTCACGCTCTTGGTGGACTCGACCTCCCCCACGACGGCGTTCGAGGTCACCTCGGCGCCGACCTCGGGCATCTGGACGTAGACCACGTCGCCGAGGGCGTCCTGGGCGAAATCGGTGATGCCGATGCGCACCACTCCATCGCCAGGCTCCATCGAGATCCACTCATGCTCGGCGGTGTAGGACAGCTCCGAAGGAACGTTGCTCATGGGGGGGCTCGCCTTTCTGAAGGTGCGGTGTCGCTGAAAGTATAGGCATAGGCTCCCCGGGGATTTGCCCGCGCAGCGGGTCATTTCCTGACACCATGGTGCCGGGAGACGTCGATCCAGTCAGGAGGGGTCCAATGCCGGAACTCCCCGAGGTGACAGCCTTGGCCGCATATCTCGATGCGCGGCTGGCGGGGGCCCGCATCATGTCCGTCCAGATCGGTGCGATCAACGCGCTCAAGACGGCCGACCCGCCCTACACCGCACTGGTCGGACGGCAGGTCGAGGGCGTGGGCCGCCGCGGCAAGTACATCGTCCTCCTGACTGGCACGCCGGAAGGCACGGAGGAAGGCACGGCGCGAGGCGAGGCCGACGACGGCGGCCCGCTCGCCGTCGTCGTGCATCTCTCACTGGGCGGGTGGGTGCGCGTGCTCGACCATCTGCCCGAGCCGAAGGTGCCGCGCGGGCGGGGCTACATCGCGGCCCGGTTCGGGTTGGTGCGCAACGGCGAGGAGAGCGGCATCGAGCTCACGGAGGCCGGCACGTGGAAGCGGCTCGCGGTGCACATTGTGAGGCGGCTCGAGGACGTTCCGGGCATCGCCGACCTCGGCCCCGAGCCTCTTGAGGACTCGTTCACGCTCGAGGCGTTCCGGAAGGTGCTGGCACACAAGAAGCAGATCAAGGGGCTCCTCAGGGACCAGAAGCTCATCGCCGGGATCGGCAACGCCTACAGCGACGAAATCCTCCACGCCGCGAAGATCTCGCCCTTCGCGATCGCGTCGACGCTTGACAGCACCACAGCTGAGAGGCTCTACGAGGCGATGCGAACCGTGCTCGCGGACGCCGTGGCCCACGCGATGGGCCTGCCCGCGGACGAGCTCAAGGACGAGAAGCGGGCCACGATGCGTGTGCACCGGCGAGCCGGCGAGCCCTGCCCGGTGTGCGGGGACACGATCCTCGAAGTCTCGTTCGCGGACAGCGCACTGCAGTACTGCCCGACATGCCAGACAGGCGGCAAGCCCCTCGCGGACCGCCGCACGTCCAAGTTCCTCAAGTAGTCACGACGCCGGTCGCATGTCCCCGGTCTGCACGAAGCGCTCATGCCACGAGAGTGCCTCCCCCAGCAGGTGCGGGGTGTGCTTGCCGTAGCTGTCGCGCAGTGCCCGGTCGAAGTAGTCCGTCAGAGCCGGCCGGTACGACGGGTGGGCGCAGTTCGCGATGATGGTCCGGGCCCGCTGCTTCGGCGCGAGGCCGCGCAGGTCCGCGATGCCCTGCTCGGTGACGAGCACCATCGTGTCGTGCTCCGTGTGGTCCACATGGCTCGCCATCGGAACGATGGCCGAGATTCTGCCGCCCTTGGCCACGGACGGGGACATGAAGACGCTGAGGAACCCATTGCGGGCGAAGTCGCCGGAGCCGCCGATCCCGTTCATGACGCTCGTCCCGGCCACGTGGGTCGAATTGACGTTGCCGTAGATGTCGGCCTCGATCATCCCGTTCAGCGCGATGCATCCGAGCCGGCGGACCACCTCGGGGTGGTTCGAGATCTCCTGGGTGCGCAGGAGGATGCGCTCGCGGTAGTAGTCGACGTTCTCGGTGAACTCCTCGACCCCCGCCTCACTGAGCGAGAACGACGTCGCGGAGGCAAACCCGATCGTGCCGTCCTTGATCAGGTGCAGCATTCCGTCCTGGATGACCTCTGTGTAGGCGGTGAGGCCCTTGTACCCGCCCTCGGCGAGCCCCGCGAGGACTGCATTGGCGATGTTCCCGACGCCGGACTGGAGCGGCAGGAGCCGGTCGGTGAGCCGGCCGCGGCGGATCTCGTGGTCGAGGAACTCGAGCAGATGGCCCGCGATGGCCTTCGAGGCCTCGTCGGGGGCGCTGAATCCGGAGAGCCGGTCGGGCGCATCCGTCTCGATTACGGCGACCACCTTTTCGGGGTCGACACGCAGGTAGGGCTCGCCGATCCTGTCGCTCGGAGTCAGGATGGGCACCGGCTTGCGGTTCGGGGGGAGGGCAGTGCCGTAGTAGACATCGTGCATGCCCTCCATGGCCGCGGGCTGGCGCGAGTTCACCTCGAGGATGACCTTCCCCGCCATGTCGAGCCACGTCTTGTTGTTGCCGACGGACGAAGACGGAATGAGACGGCCGTCCTCGAGGATCCCCACGACCTCGACGACGGCAACGTCCACGTCCCCGTAGAAGCCGAACCAGGTGTGCTGGGCGACATGGCTCAGGTGGATGTCCATGTAGTCGAGCTCGCCGTCGTTGATCCGCTTCCGCAGCGCCGGGTCTGACATGTAGGGCAGGCGAAGCTCCATGCCGTCGGCCCGGGCGAGGACGCCGTCGAGTTCCGGTGCGGTCGAGGCCCCGGTGAGGACCTTGATCTTGAAGTCCTCCCCCGCTGCGTGGGCGGCCTCCATCTGCGCGGCGAGGGCCTCTGGCACCGCCTTCGGATACCCGGCCCCCGTAAAGCCGCTCATGGCCACCGTCATCCCCGGCCGGATGAGAGCGGCGGCCTCGCCGGCGCTCATCCTCTTCTGCAGCATGCCCTCGTGGCGGATTCGCTCGTGCACCTGATCCCTCTCCGCACGGGCTGCTCTGCACGTGCCGCAAATCACTGTATTCCTCTGCCGTCAATAGCGCTGTGACCTCTGTCATGATGGACGTGTTAGCAGGCAGGGACGGGTCCCTGGCAGCAGGTCGGCCGACCGGCCGAGGATCGCCCTTGCCGCAGCGGCCGCATACGGCCACCTGTACACGCTCCTGCCGCTTGCCGAGGCGCTCGCACGGGCGGGCGCCGACGTCCATGTCGCCGTGGGGCCTCCGTTTCTCGGTCGCCTTCCGGTGCCGACGCGGTCGCGTTTCCTGAGGAACTCTCTTCGCTCAAGACGCTCACCCACGAGGTGATGGCCCAGTACCCGGCAGTCCGCGACGACCCTGCGGCGCTCTCGGCCTCAGCGATCGTGGCGGCCGAAATCGGGGTCCCCTCGTATGCCTTCGGGATCGGACGGTGGTGGCCTTTCATCGGTGTGCTGCCTGAAATCGCCCGGGCAGCGTGCGAGGGCGACCCGCGGCCGCCGTGCTCGCCGACATTCGACACCCTCCCTCCTTGACCGTCCCTCCGGCGGCCGGCCGCGAGTCTTCGTCACCTCGAGGACCTCTGAGACGAGGCCGGGAACCACCCACGCTGGCCCCGTTCCTCTCGACGGTGCTGGGACCTACCGTAGACGCATGGGCATCATTCCAGTTCCGATCGTGGCCGGGCGGCCTGCCGCGCACCGGCCGACGAGCGCGGCCGAGGACGTCATCACGCTGGCCGCAGGCGTCTGGCTCCTCACCGGGACGTACATCGACGGCTGGGCCCACAACAACCTGCATGACCTCGAGACGTTCTTCACACCATGGCACGCCGTCCTATACTCCGGCTTCGCCGCGTGCGCCGTGTGGATCGGCCTGCTCGTGTGGCGGCGCCGCGTCCCCGGCGTACCCTGGCGCGGCGCCGTCCCCGCCGGATACGGCGCCGCTGCAGCGGGCGTCGTGCTCTTCCTTGTCTCCGGGGCGGCCGACTTCACGTGGCACACGGTCTTCGGGATCGAACAGGACATCAAGGCGCTGTTCAGCCCATCGCACCTCGGGCTTGCGGCCGGCGGCTTCCTGATCCTCGGCGCACCGTTCGCTGCCGCTGCCCACAGCCCGGAGGCACGCTCGCGAGCGAGGCTGGTGCCCGCCGTCGTGAGTGCGATGCTCTGTGGAATGGTCGGGGCGTTCATCCTGCAGGAGTTCGCCGTGTATGCGCGGCATGGACTCGTGCAGACGTACGGCGGGACTAGCGGAGGACAGCACGTGGCGTCCTCCGCGCCGTCGTCGAGCATCATCGTGGCGTTCGGATCGTTCCTCGTCTCCACCGCGACGCTCTTCATTCCGCTCCTACTCCTGTCCGTTCGGTGGCGTGTCCGCGCTTGGCTCGCCGCGGTCCTTGCTGCTGTGCCGTCGGTGGCGCTCCAGGCGATGGTGGCGTTCCGCGACGGGTGGCTCGTAGGCGCCGCAGCCGTCGGCGGGCTGCTCGTGGGCGTCGTGTGGGCCACGGCGCGGCCCCGCCCAGAGCGGCCCGGCCGGCTCCTGACGGCGCTGGCCATCGCGCCGGTAGTCTTCTGGGGACCCTATTTCGGGGCTGTCGCCCTCAGGGACGGCGCACTCACGTTCTCTCCAGAGCTTTGGGGCGGCATGCTCGTCTGGACCGGACTCGAGATGCTCGCCCTCACGGCGCTCGTCACGGTCGGGAGCGCGGTCAGACCGTCGCGAGAAATTCCAGGGTCCGCGCCCTGAGCAGGGCAGCGGCTTCGGGACGATAGCTCGGAAGCGTGCTGTCCGCGAAGTAGTGCTGATCACCTGGGTAGAGGAAGAGCTCGGCGTCCTCGGCGTGCGCGGCGACCTCGCGGGCAGCGTCGACGTCGCCCTCGCCCACGAAGCACGGGTCCGTATCCATCGCATGGATCTGGACGGGAACGCCCTCGGGCCAGACGCCGCCGAACGCCTCGAGGGGCACGCACGAGTAGTACCGCCGTGCGCCGGCCGCCCCCGGACGTGTCTGAGCGAGCTTCTGGGCAGGCACGGCGCCGAGGGAGAAGCCCGCGTAGACGAGCCTCTCGGGCAGGTCGGCGGCCATGCGGCCACGCTAGTAGGTGCCGAGGCGAGTGGCGAGGACGGAGGCCGACGGCGCGAGCCGGGGCCGCGCCGTCGTGCGCCACCTGTCAGTCGATCGGGTCGCCTTGGACGGGGCCGTCGGTGTTCGGCTTCCAGCCCAGCTCGGGGGCGACGTGCTTCGCGAAGGCCTCCAGGATGTGGAGGTTGTACTCGGCGCCGAGCTGGTTCGGGATAGTGAGCATCACGGTGTCCGCGGCCATGACGGCTGAGTCGCCCTTGAGCTGCTCGACGAGCTCGTCCGGTTCGGCGGCGTAGGTCTTGCCGAACGTGGACTGCAACCCGTCGATGATGCCGATCTGGTCCCCGCCGTCCCGCACACCGAAGTACATCGCGTCCTTCGAGTTCATGATCGGGAAGATGCTGCGGCTCACCGAGACCCGCGGTGGGCGGGTGTGGCCCGCGGCCTTGTACGCGGTGCGGTACGCCTCGATCTGCTCGCTCTGGAGCTCGTGGAAGGGGACGCCGGTTGCTTCCGTGAGGAGCGTCGAGCTCATGAGGTTCAGGCCGAGCTGCGCGGTCCACTCGGCCGTGGCGCGGGTACCGCTCCCCCACCAGATCCGGTCACGCAGGCCGGGCGAGGAGGGCTCGATCGGCAGCAGCGTCCCGGCCGGGGCCTGGCGCGGGTCCGCGGGGGCGATTCCTTCGCCGTCGATCGCCTTGAGGAACAGCGCGAACTTCTCGCGGGCGAGATCCCCTCCACGCGGGTCGGTCGAGCCGGTGTAGCCGAAGGATTCGTAGCCGCGGAGGGCGGGCTCCGGCGAGCCGCGGCTCACGCCGATCGCGATGCGTCCGGCGCTGATGATGTCGAGCGCGGCCAGTTCCTCGGCAAGATACAGGGGATTCTCATAGCGCATGTCGATCACGCCCGTACCGACCTCGATGCGTTGCGTCTTGGCAGCGATGGCCGAGAGCAACGGCACGGGGGAAGCCTGCTGCGGTGCGAAGTGGTGCACGCGGAAGTAGGCGCCGTTGACGCCGAGCTCGTCGGCGCCCACTCCGAGGTCGATCGCCTGGCGGATCATCTCCGCCGCCGTGCCGGTCTGCGAGCCGCGCATCGGGGCGTAGTGTCCGAAAGAGAGGAATCCAAAGGCTTTCACCTCCGCGTCAACTGCATGCATCTGCATGTTATTCCGGGGCGCGTCGTCACTCCCCCGGCGTGTCGCCGCCGAGTAACCTCGGCTTCATGCGGTCGATGTCGCGGGGAACCACGTCCGGGGGCCCCGCGGAGTCCCCAGAAGGCACGACGCCGCCCCGGGACGTCCGGATCGACCGGCTCCGCGGCGGCCTGGTGGTCCTCATGGTTGCCGGCAACTTCGCGAGCGAGGTGCACTTCGTGCCCGCATTCCTCAAGCACGCGCCGGATATCGGACTGACCGTCGCCGATCTGGTCGCGCCGTGCTTCGTCTTCGCGATAGGAGTGAATTTCGGGCCCTCGTTCGACCGGCGGAGCCGGGCGAGCACGACGCCGGCGTATCGCCATTTCGTGCTGCGGTACCTCAGCCTGATCGGCATCGGTGCGATCCTCACGGCCGGTGCTGTGGTCGCGGGGCAGCCCACCGAATGGGGAGTGCTCCAGGCCCTCGGTGTAGCCGGGCTGATCTGTCTCGCCTTCATCCGGCTCGGCACGGCGGCGAGGTTCGCCGTCGGCGTCGTGCTCCTCGTGGCCTACCAGCTCCTGCTCGACGCGTTCATGCTGCCCTCGGCGCTTGCATCGGTGCAGGGTGGCCTCTTCGGTTCAATCTCGTGGGGGGCCCTCTTGGTCCTCTCGACCGCGGTTGCGGACGTATGGCGTAAGGGTCTCGTGCCGTACGGGCTGTGCTGCGCCGCGCTCGCGGCCGTGGGGACCGCGTCCCTCGTCATTGCGCCGGTGAGCAAGATCCGCGTGTCGCTGAGCTACGTCCTCATCTCGCTGGCCGTCAGCGCACTGGCGCTTCTGGCCGTCGACCTCGGCTCCCGCACAGCTCCCCGCCACCCAGGCGCCCTCTCCTGGTGGGGGGAGAACGCACTCGCTCTGTACCTCACGCATCTTGTCCTGCTTGCCCTCGTGGTACTGCCCGGGATCCCGTTCTGGTACACAGATGCACCGGCATGGCTGGCCATCTTCGAACTTGCGGTGATCCTCGGCGCCCTCACCTGCCTCGCGTGGTGGCTTCACAGGCGGAAGGTCCGGATCAGCCTTTAGGCCGCTGCCCGGGTCGATTCTGCATCACGAGGCACCAGTCCTCGGATCACTGGCGCAAAGACTTCAGCCGAAGTAGTGTCCAGCCTCAAGGTCCGCGAGGAGTCCCACCTCGACAGGGCTCCACGGGAGCAGCGCTCTGGTCTGCTCCGATGACGCGGGCTGGTCGAGCCCCATCAGGGCTCCGAGGAACCCGAAGGTCTCGGGCGCTGCCGGCTCGACGCGCAGGCCAAGCTTCGCCCCGATGGTGCTCGCAATGTCGCCAGTGAACACGCCTTCATCGCCCACTGCATGCAGCACCGATCCAGCGGGCGCCTGCTCGAGCGCAAGCCGGTAGAGCCGGGCCGCGTCCCTGACGTGGACGGCGGGCCACCTCGCCGAGCCGTCTCCGACAAAGCCGGCGACGCCGCGCTCGCCGGCGATCGCGATGAGCCGCGAAACGAATCCGTGGTCGCCTTGGCCGTGGACCGACCGCGGAAGACGCACGACGACGGGGCGCACACCTCGTGCGGCGAAGGCGAGGGCTGCGTCGCTGTTCGCCTCGCGGCCCGAGGCAAGTCCACCGGAGCTCCGATCCCGCTCGGTCGCGACCTGGCCGGCGAGTGCAGGAGTTCCACTGGTCACGACTAATGGCTTCCCGCTGCCTTCGAGGGCGCGCCCCAACGCACCAATGGCCCGCGCATCGGACTCGACCGCCGCGTCGAAGTCGGCGAAGTCATGCCGGAACGCGAGATGGACCACACCATCGGAATGCAGGGCTCCCTCCTGGAGAGCCTCGAGATCGTCGAGGTCCCCGCGAAGCACCCGCGCACCCATCGCTTCCACAGCCGCTGCAGATGCATCCGACCGCGCGAAGCCAGTGACCTCATGCCCTGCTGCGAAGAGTTCGGGAACCACAGCCGACCCGACCCAGCCGGATGCGCCAGTGACGAAAACCTTCATGATGACCTCCTGATGACATTTACTGCTATCAGCATACCTTTGATAGCAGTCAATGTCATCACCTAGACTCGGACCATGGGACGTTGGGCGGAGAATCCACGGGGCAGGCTGGCCGCGGCGGCGTTTGAGCTGTATGGGGAACAGGGCTTCGAACAGACCACGGGGGCGCAGATCGCTACTCGGGCCGGGATGCACGAACGGTCGTTCTTCCGGCTCTTCGGGGATAAGCGCGAGGTGTTCTTCTACGCGATGGACGGGGTAGCGCACGAGCTTGCGGCCTCGATTGCCGGCAGCGCGACGGACGCAACCCCCATAGACGCAGCCTCCGATGCGATCGAGGAGCGATGCGCCCTCATTCAGCGGAGTCCAAGCCTCGCCGCCCTGCGGGCACGCCTCATTGCCGAGAATCCCGAGTTGCGGGAACGCGACCTCAGCAAGCATGCCGAGCTTGCGATGGCGGTCGCCGGGGCTCTGCGGGAGCGCGGCACTGCCGAGCACATCGCCGTCCTCATCGGCGAGACGACGATTGCCGCGTTCCGCACCGCAGTCGCACGGTGGATCAGCGATCCAGCGACTCGGAGCCTGCCGGAGCGGTTCCGGGACGGGCTGGATGATCTGGAGGCGGCTCTTGTTCACCGCCGTCGAGGGCCAGCGCGGGACCCTCGGACCCCTCACTCGTGACACGCCGCTGGCGGCTGGCGCTCAGTTGTCCGAATTCGGCGTCGACCGCCGCGATGAGTCGGTCCGCATCCGGAAGGGCCTCAGCGTCCGCGGTGACCCCGATCGTGAGCCGGCCCGCGTAGGAAAGCATGGCCGCCGTCGCTCTGACATCCAGCGCCACCGGAATGTACGGAATGATGTCGAGGACTCGTCGGCCTGCGAGGAACTGGGGATCTGCGGGACCCTGGACATTGGTGGCCGCAACGTTGACTCTGCCCTGCCGTGACCTTCCGTAGATGCTGGCGGCCCCGGCAAGCAACGGCGCCGGGATATGGTCAGCCGCCGCGACGACAGCCGCCGTCCCGTCCGCCACCGCGCGCGATTTCTGCTCGGTGGTGCGCAGGGCGACGGCGGCGAGCCTGGACTGCGCGTCAGGGAGGTCGGCGGGCAGTTCGACGAACATAGCCGAGGCCAAATTCCTCCTCGGCCCGGGCTGGTCCACAGGCCGGTGCCCGACCGGCACGATGGCCCGGAGGACCATCGCGTCGAGCAGCTCCCCGCGATCCAGCAGGAAGCGGCGGTAGGCGCCGGCGAGCGCAGCGAGGAAGACGTCGTTGACCGTGCACCCGGCATCCTTCGCCGTCCTGATGACGGCGTCGAGATCGGCCTCGGCCCAGCCCCAGGACCGCTGCGCGCTCAATGGGCCCGAGAGGACCGACGCCGGCAGGTCCGGACGGATGACCTGGGCCAGCCCGAGGCGCACTTGCCTGATGCGTTGGAGGGTCCGGCGGGGAGCCCGCAGCGAGCGCCCTGCCATGCGGGCCGCCCGGAGCGGCGTGCGGGCGAGCCATGTGAGGAGATCGCCGGCGAGCCGGTACCGCGAAGGTACGGACAGCGGATCGGAGGGAGGCGACGGCGAGGCCGGCTCCTCCGGCGTGGTGGCCAGGAGGGCCTGCACCAGGTCCATTCCTGTCTGCCCGTCGACCATGGTGTGGTGTGCCTTCGCGACCACCGCCCAGCGGCCATCCTCGAGCCCGGTGACCTGCCACACCTCCCACAGAGGCCGCTCCGGATCGAGGCGCGGTCCCATGATCCGCACCACGGCCTCCTGCAGCCGGCGCGTGGCGCCGGCGGGCTCGAGCAGGAGGTGGTGGACGTGATCGGCTGGCCTGAAGTCCTCAGCATCGGCCCAGATGGGCCTGCCGAGCTCGAAGGGCATCCTGAGCACGCGCCGGTGGAGGATCGGGACCGATGCCACACGTTCGGCGACCAGCGCGCGGAACTGTGCCGGACTAGGCGCCGGGCCCTCCAGCGTGAGCACGGACCCAACGTGGAGCGACTGGGTATCGCTCTCCAGCAGCAGGAAGATCGAGTCGAACGCGCTGAGCCGGTCCCGTCGATTGGGCACCCTAGTCGCGGCCCGGCAGGCCGTCGGGTGATTCACAGGGGAGGCGCATGGCTACTTCTTCCGACGGCGCTTTGTTCCATCCGGGTACATTCAGCGCCTGCGCCGGTCGCCCTGTTAGGGGCGAACGACTCATTCCTCGTCGGCGCGGAACGACTGCGAGCGGAAGCACGGTCACCATCCTGCGATCGAGTCGCGCCGCGGATCTTGCCGGAACGACAAAAAAGGACCTGATCTGCGGGTGCAGATCAGGTCCTGCTGGTCGGGCTGACAGGATTTGAACCTGCGACCCCTTGACCCCCAGTCAAGTGCGCTACCAAGCTGCGCTACAGCCCGAACATCGCCGGCCGTTACCGCTCTCGCGACCCGCCAAGCAACCGCTCCAGCATATAGGAAGGCCGCCGATCACGCGAATCGACAAGGCCCCGGCGAGCCTCCTCGAAGGCGGCCAGCACATCGGTTAAAGGCTTGCCAGAAGGGCCCTCGCGGAGTCGATATAGTACCCGGCAAACTCATGACCGCGGAGGGCAGACTGGATCGCGAATCCCTGGATGATTCCCATGACGGCTGGGGCGAGCCGCCTGCCCTCGGCTGCCGCCTCAGCACGATCCAGGCCACGTGCTGAGGACAGCCACAGCGCAAGGTACGCCTCGATGTGGCCGCCGATCTCGTCCAGGATCCCCCGCCCGATCTCACTGAGCGAGTCGTTGCGCACAGCTTCTCCCCAGACCTGGACGGCGACACCGGGGAAGAATTCCGTCTCGATGAGCCCCAGCATGAGCGCAGGGATCGCCTCAGCGGGCGCCGGCATCGGGTCTTGATCGCGCAGCCGCTCAAGCGCCGTCATGCGCTCCTGGAAGACGCGGCGCCCGACGTCGACGACAAGCTCTTCCTTGCTGCGGTAGTACACGTACACGGCCCCCGCGGACAGTCCTGCCTCGGCAATGATGTCTGCCATCGAGACGTTCGAGAAGCCCTTGTGGGCCACGCACGCCAAGGCGGCACTCTGGATCCGCTCGCGCATCGCCGCGCGATGTTCATCACTGACCTTCGGCATGCCTCCACGGTACAGGATAAAAAACGAATGATCATTCTTGACTTCGAGCCCCTCGCAGGCACAATGGAGAACAAGCATTCCTTTTCCACCAACCCCGAGAGGACGCGCCCATGTCCACGGCAACCGCACGAACCGACGCCGAACACCGCTCCGAGCCGGTATCCGGCCCCCACACGCCCTGGACCCACGCCGTCCGCACCGCTGTCCTCGCGGCCGTGGCCGTGTGCGTGGTCCTGCTCGCCTTCGCCTGGCCGAGCGTCACCGCCAAGGTCCAGAACCTCCCCGTCGCGGCGATCGGGACTGCCGAACAGATCGCCCAGATCACCTCGAAGGCGCCCGACGGCGCGCTCAATGTCAGGACGGCCGCGAGCCGTGACGAAGCCGTTGACCTCATCCGCCACCGCGAGGTCTACGGAGCGATCGTGCTCGGCAGCGCGCCCGAGATCCTGGTCGCGAGCGCCGGCAGCCCCGTGGCATCGCAAGCGCTGACACAGATGGGCGCCCAGATGCAGTCCCAGATCCAGAGCCAGGCCATCGCCGCGCTGCAGGCCGCGCTGAAGCAGGCAGCCGCGGCCGCCCAGCAGGCAGCGGCGGGCGGGCAGGCGCCGTCGTCCGCCAAGGCCCCGCAGTCATCCCAGACCCCGCCGCAGGCGATCCCCACGGTGACCGTGACCGACGTCGTGCCCCTCTCCCCCGATGATCCGCGCGGCACAGGCCTGGCCGTAGCAGGCCTCCCGCTCGCGATGGGCGGCATGATCGGCGGCGTCCTCATCTCGCTTCTCGTCTCGGGGACGTGGCGCCGGCTCGGAGCGATCCTCGCCTACGGCGTCCTCGCGGGGCTGGGCCTGGCGGGCATCCTGCAGGGCTGGTTCCACATCCTGCAGGGGGACTTCTCGGCGAATGCCAGCGCCATCGGACTCGGGGTCGTCGCCACGGCCGCGATCATCGTGAGCCTCAACGCGCTCATCGGGCGGGCGGGCATCGCCCTCGGCGCGGTCATCACGCTCTTCGTGGGCAACCCGCTCTCGTCGCTCACCCAGCCCAAGGAGTTCCTGCCGGCGCCGTGGGGCGACCTCGGCCAGTGGCTCGTGCCCGGCGCCTCGGGCACGCTCCTGCGCGACCTCTCCTACTTCCCGGACGCGGCCACGGCCTTCCCGTGGCTCGTGCTGGCGGGGTGGGCGGTCCTCGGCGCGGTGCTCATCGCCGTCGGGCACTTCCGGAACGAGCCCGCCGTCGCCGACGTGTAGACGCCCCCACGCACGACGGCGGCGACGCACCCCGTGAGGGGAGCCTCGCCGCCGTCGCGGTCTCGACGTGGCCTGACGCCGCGCCTACTTCTTCTTCGAGCGCCGTTCGCGGACACGCATGCCGATCTCGATCGGCGTGCCCTCGAAGCCGAACGTCTCACGGAGACGGCGGGTGATGAAGCGGCGGTACCCGGGATCGAGGAAGCCCGTGGTGAAGAGCACGAACTTCGGCGGGCGGCTCTGCGCCTGGGTACCGAACAGGATGCGGGGCTGCTTGCCGCCACGCAGGGGGTGCGGGTGCGCGGCCACGAGCTCGCCGAGGAACGCGTTGAGGCGTCCGGTCGGGATGCGCGTGTCCCAGCCGGCGAGCGCCTTCTCGAGCGCAGGCACAAGGCGGTCCTTGTGCCAGCCGGTCTTCGCCGAGATGTTCACGCGGGGCGCCCACTCGACGTGCGCGAGGTCCTTCTCGATGTCGCGCTCGAGCCAGCGGCGCCGCTCCTCGTCCATGAGGTCCCACTTGTTGAACGCGATGACGAGCGCCCGGCCGGACTCGATGGCGAGCGTCAGGATGCGCACATCCTGCTCGGAGAGCACCTCGTCCGCGCCGAGGAGCACGACGGCGACCTCCGCCTTCTCGAGCGCGGCCTGCGTGCGCAGGGAGGCGTAGTACTCGGTCCCGTGGGCCATGTGCTGGCGGCGGCGGATGCCGGCCGTGTCTACGAAGCGCCATGTCTTTCCACCGAGCTCGATGTACTCGTCAATGGGATCGCGCGTGGTGCCGGCGAGCTCATTCACGACGGCGCGCTCGGACCCTGCGAGCTTGTTCAGGAGCGAGGACTTGCCCACGTTGGGCCGGCCGATGAGCGCGACGCGGCGCGGGCCACCGGTGCGCTCGACGCCCGCGATGGCCGAGAACTCGGGGAGCACCTCGAGGGCGGCGTCGAGCAGGTCCGCAACACCTCGGCCATGGAGGGCCGAGACGGGCCACGGCTGGCCGAACCCGAGGCCCCAGAGCCCCGCGGCATCGGCCTCCTGGGCGAAGTCGTCGACCTTGTTGGCAACGAGCAGCACGGGCTTCTTCGACTTGCGCAGCATCCGCATGACGCCCTCGTCCGTCGCCGTGGCGCCCACGGTCGCATCGACGACGAAAAGGACGGCATCCGCCATGCTCACCGCAATCTCGGCCTGCTCGGCGACCATCGCGTGGATGCCCTTGGCATCGCGCTCCCAGCCGCCGGTGTCCACGAGCGTGAACTTGCGGCCGTTCCACTCGGCCGGGTACGTGACCCGGTCCCGGGTGACGCCGGGGACATCCTCGACGACGGCCTCACGGCGTCCGATGATGCGGTTGACGAGCGTGGACTTGCCCACGTTCGGCCGGCCGATGATCGCGAGGACCGGATCCATCCGCGTGGGAGTGTCGGCGTCCCAGGCCTCGTCCTCGCCGGCGAGGAGACGGGCGTCTTCCTCGTCGAGGTCGTAGTCGTCGAGGCCGGCGCGCAGCGTCGCGGCGCGGTGCTCCGCCTCGGCGTCGTCCATCGCGGCGAGGTGCTCGGCGACCTGGTCCTCGCCCTCGGGGGTGTAGTCCTCGGCGCCGCCGCTCCCGGCTGCCTCGAGGGAGCCTGTGTCCAGGGAATCGGTCATGGGAGTCTCCTTGAGAGTGTCAATGGGCGGCGCTCACGCACCGGCCGGGCGGCTCAGGGCCGCGTGCACGACGCCGAGTACGGCGTCGACTGTCTGGTCAAAGTCAAGATCGGACGAGTCCACCGTGTAGACCCCGTCCGCTGCCTGCGTGAAGCTCGCGACTGCCGAGTCCTTCGCGTCCCGCGCGACCACCTGCTCGAGCAGGTCCTCGACGCTCTGCGTCCCTCCGAGCTGGGCCCCGCGACGGCGCAGTCGCGCCTCCTCCGAGGCGGTGAGCAGGAGCCGCACCTCGGCGTCGCGCGCCACGACGGTGGTGATGTCGCGCCCCTCGACCACCATGCGGCGGCCGTGCGCTGCGATGATCGCGCGCTGGCGGCGGATCAGCTCGTCGCGCACCCCGAGGTTGGTCGCGACGGCGCTGACTGACGCGGAGATGCGCGGCTCACGGATCGCATCCGTCACGTCCGCACCGCGCACGACGACGCGCTCCGCGTCTGGGCTTGTGCTCAGCTCGAGGTCCAGGGTGCGGGCGGCCGCCTCGACCAGCTCGCCGTCGTCGAGGTCGACGTCCCGGTCGAGGCAGTCCCACGCGACGGCGCGGTACATCGCACCGGTGTCGAGGTACGCAAGCCGGAGCTGCCGGGCGACCTCCTTGGACACGCTCGACTTACCGGAGCCGGACGGACCGTCGATAGCGACGACCAGCGGTCGGCCGAGCCGCAGGGGCTCAGCGCCGGGCGCCGGGGTGTAGCGGACGGCAGTCCCGTGCTCAGTGCTCTGAGAATTCAGCTCCGTCACTGCAATACCCGCCATCCGCGCTCCTCCAGTTCCGCAACCAGTGCATCATGCTTGCTCGGGAGCACGGAGATCTCCACCATGCCCACATTGCGCCCCGACGAGTGGTCGAGGCGCAGGTCTTCGAGGTTCACCCCGATCTCGCCGATCTCCGTCAGGAGCCGGGCAATCTGGCCCGGCCTGTCGTCGACGAGGATGCTCATCCAGGCGAAGGCCTGCGGCGGGCCGCCGTGCTTGCCCGGAATGCGGGCTACGCCGGCATTGCCTTCGCTCACGAGCTGGGCCATGTCCAGCCGCGCGCCGGGCGCCGTCGGTGCCTCGAGCGTGCGGATGAGGCGCTCGACGTCGTCGCGGACACCGTACAGGTGCTCGACGACCTGAGGCGCGTTCGCACCGAGGATCTGCACCCAGAGGCCCGGATCACTCGCCGCGATCCGCGTCGTGTCGCGCAGGCCGTTGCCCGCAAGCGCCAGGAGACGCAGGTCGGTTCCCTGCAGGCGGGACGCGAGCAGGGATGACATGACCTGCGGGAGGTGGCTCACGAGCGCCACGGCCTCGTCGTGCTCTGCGGCGTCGAACTCGATGACGTTGCCGCCGAGGTCCGCGCCGAGCGACTTGGCAAGACGGACTGCGTCATGATCGGCCTCCGGCGGCGCGCAGACCACCCACGGCATCGAGGTGAACAGCTCGCCGCGCGCAGCCACGGGGCCGGACTTCTCCCGCCCGGCCATCGGGTGCGTGCCCACGTACCGGGTGAGGTCGGCGCCCCGCTCGCGCAGTCCGGCCAGGATCGCGCCCTTGACGCTCGCGATGTCGACCACGACGGCGCGTGGCCACCGCTCGAGGGCCCGCGCGACGACGTCGACCGTCACGTCCGGCGGCGCGGCGACGACGACGAGCTCAGGTTGGACGCCCGGGTTGGCGTCGAGCTCTGCCACCGGCCGGCCCGCCCCGATGTCGACGGCGACCGCTTGGTTGGTGGGCGACGTGTCCTCGAGGAAAACGGGCACGCCGCGGTGCTCGAGCCCCAGGCCGATGCTCGCGCCGAGGAGGCCCGTGCCGATCACGACGACCGGGCCGTGCAGGTGCGTTGCGGACATGTGGATATTCTCCCGGCCTCTCCCGGCCTAGAGGCCGACCGCGGCCATGAGGTGGCCGATCTCCTGCTTGCCGAGCCTGCGGACCGTGCCCTGCTTCTGGTCGCCGAGCCCGATCGGGCCGATCTTGGCGCGCACGAGGCGCTGGACGGGGAACCCGACGGCGTCGAACATGCGGCGCACGATCCGGTTCTTGCCAGAGTGCAGCACGACCTCGACGAGCACGAAGCCTGGCGTCGAGTCCACGAGGCGGAACGAGTCGACCCGGGCAATCCCGTCCTCGAGCTCGACACCGTGGCGCAGCTGGGCGCCGATGCCCTGCGGCATGGGGCCGCGGACCTGGACCACATAGGTCTTCGGGATCTCGTAGGAGGGGTGCGTGAGGCGGTTCGCGAGCTCGCCGTCGTTCGTCAGGAGCAGGAGCCCCTCGGTGTTCGTGTCGAGGCGCCCCACATGGAAGAGGCGCTCGGGCGTGCCCGGACGCAGGTAGTCCGAGACGCACGGGCGGCCCTCGGGATCATCCATCGTGGAAACCACGCCGCGGGGCTTGTTGAACGCCATGTAGACGAGGTGCTCGTTGGTCTGGACGCGCACACCGTCCACGTGGATCACGTCCGTCTCCGGGTTGACCCTGGTGCCGAGCTCGGTGACGACCTCTCCGTTGACCTCAACGCGGCCCTCGGCAATGAACTCCTCGCACACCCGGCGCGAGGCTACGCCCGCGTTGGCCATGACCTTCTGCAGGCGGATGCCCTCCTCTGCCATCTCGGCGCGGGTGCGGGGCTCGTGCTTGGGCAGGGGCGCCGGGGACTTGCGGGGGGCTGCGTCCTTGCGGACCGGCCCCAGATTGCGCCCGAAGCGCTCATTCGCAAACGGCGCCGCGCCTGACCCCTTGGCGAAGGGTCGTTCGCCGCGCTTGTGCTGCGATGCCTTCGGGGCGCCCTTTGCGCCGCCGCGAGCGGCGCCTCCGCGACCTCCGCTGCCGTATGAGTTGTTGCTGTTGTTCCCCCTGTTGGGGGTGCCCCCGTTGCGTGGTGAACCCTGGCGTCCCGCCTGTGCCATAACCAATGCCTCTGCAGTATGAAGCAGCCCTTTCGGGTGCGTGTTTGAAGTGATGGGGCGAATGCCCACCCTCTAGGATAACCGATCCTCGCGAGGCCCCGGCACGCGGCTCGAATCAGCGGACATCTGAAGCCTTTCTCTTCGATGATTCACTTCATGGTTCGAAGATATGTTCTATACTGGGATCATGAGCGAGTGGTTGCAAGGGAAATGGTCATGGGGGGACGAGTACTTGGACAAGTACGCCCTGCTCGCGGCCGATTTCTCGGCCTCCACGGACTCGTCCGAATCGGGCATCGTCGATGCGGATGGCCTGGATGGGGACGCCTTCGACGCCGGGTGGTGGGACCGGAACGCTGAAGCCCTGGAAGAGCGGCAGGATGAGCAGGACGACGCAGAGCTGTGGGAGATCGCCGAGTCGTGGAGGGTCACCGGGGCGAATGGCCAGGAGTCGGAATCCATCCCCGCCGATCGTCGTGACGCGTTGGAGTATGCCGCTCTCCTCGTGCGGGCGCTGGAACGTTCCGAGGCCGCACAGGCCCGCCTCGATGCGGGTCGCATCTGGATCATGGCTGAACTCGTAAAGGCCGAGGGAGGCGCCGATGCTGACCTCATGACGCGACTCGAGGCTCCAGGGCTGGCCGCTTCGGAGGTCGCCGCTGCGCTGCGCATCCCACAGCGCACCGCAAGGGCGCGGATCGAGGAAGCACGGGCACTCACCGATCGGGCGATGGCGCCGGTGCTCGAGGGAATGAGGCAGGGACGCTTGAACCGGCAGCGGGCAGCGATTGCTGTCGATGCCGCAGTACCCGTGCCTGCGGGGCGACTGGCAGACTTCGCGGCGGCCGCAGCCGAGATCGCCGCGCCGATGGATCCGCAGCGCACCCCCACCCCGGGAGCACTGGGTCGGCGGCTACGCCGCCTCGCCGAGGACTACGCGGCGGAGCCCCTCGCCGCGCGGAAGTCCAAAGCCGTCGCAGGCCGACGGGTTGATGTCAGCCCAGTCGGGGACGGCATGTGCTGCACCACGGCCCTGCTGCCCTTGGAAGACGGTGCCTTGATCGACACCCGGTTGGGTGCGATCGCGCGCTCCCTCCACGGCCCGAACGAGCACCGCACCATCAACCAGCTCCGCGCGGACGCCTTCCGCGACCTCGTCCTTGGCTCCGCTCCCCTTGGGATGGGTCCCGTTGGGATGGGTCACCTTGCCACCGGCCCGCTCGGCACTGACCAGCCCGGCGCTGGGCGCGGTGAGTGGCCAGCGCCCGGGGCACGCGCTGCGGGGCCGGACGCTGGGGGCACCGAGGGGCCCGGCCTTGGTGGGGCGGGCGTTGGGGGCCCGGGTGCTGCGGACACTCGGTGGCCGCAAGCTCCTCTGGGCGGCGTGCGCATGCAACTGGTCCTCACCGCCGCCGAAGCAACCGTGAACGGAACGAGCGACGCACCCGGTGAAATCCTGGGCTACGGCCCGATCGACGCGGAAACGACAAAGAGGCTCGCGGCGCAGACCACCTCCTGGTCGAGGATGGTAGTCGGGGCGAAGGACGGTGCGCCGCTGTCGATCGGCCGGATCAGCTACGCACCGACGGCATCTATGCGCCGGTTCCTGGCGCTCCGCGACGCAACCTGTCGGTTCCCGGGGTGCGACAAACCCTCAGCGGCCAGCGAAGCCGACCACATCGTGGAGTGGCAGCATGGCGGCAACACGGACGTCGCGAACCTTGCGCTCCTCTGTCCGGAACATCATCGTCTCAAGAGCCTCGGCAACTGGACCGTGCGCCACCTCGCCACCGACACTGCCACTGAGGTCACCACGCTCGACGACGCATCGGCCGCGGGCGTAGCGCCGGCGGTAGAACTCAGGACAGGATCAGCGTCCGAGCTCGGCGCAGGATCGGAGCCCGTGCCGGCGAGACCGCCCGGGACGCTCGAATGGACGGCGCCCTCCGGCCGCACATACATCACCTACCCGCGCAGTGAGGACCCGCCGCCTTTCTAAACGCCTTTCCGACTTTCTCAACGCCTTTCCGACGAGGACCGTGCTCAGCGCTGGAGCCTAGGAGACCAATGCCCGCACCCATTGAGGCGGTCTGGCTGCGCGCCACGAGCACGAGGCACGACCGCGCAACGCGTGCACAAGGCACGACCGCGCGACTCGAGCACGAGACACCACCGCGCGACGCGAGCACGAGACACCACCGCGCCACGCGAAGGCTAGTACGCGCCGTCGATCGCCTCGAGCTCGTCGAGGCCCGGAAGGTGCGGCGAAAGCCGTGGCAAGTCTTCTGCAGATCCGATTCCGAGGCGTTCCAGGAAGTACGACGTCGTCTGGTACAGAATGGCCCCTGACTCCGGGTCGTTGCCCGCATCCTCAATGAGGCCACGGGTCACGAGGGTCTTGACCACCGAGTCGACGTTGACACCACGGATCGCCGCAACACGCGATCGGGCCACGGGCTGGCGGTACGCAATGACAGCCAGAGTCTCGAGCGCAGCCTGGGTGAGACGCGCGGTCTGACCCTCGAGGACGTACTTCGAGACGATGTCGGCGAACTCGGGGCGAGAGTAGAAGCGCCACCCTCCTGCCACCGCACGCAGCTCGAAGCCCCTTCCCTGCGCGGCATACTCAGCCGCGAGGGCAGCCAGGGCATGCTCAACCTCGGGCTGGGGAACTTCGAGCGTCGCTGCCAGCTCGGCTGCGCTCACGGGCTCGTCGACGACCATGAGGACTGCTTCGAGGGCCGCGCCGATGCCACCGTCAGCTTGCATGCTGTTCCTCCCTGTCGCCGATCATGTGTTCCGCACTCTTGCCCCCGGTCTCTTCCGCACTCTCTCCCGCGGTCTCTTCCCCCGGCACCGACTCCGTGAGCCCTGCCGGCAGTGGCGCCCCACCGTCGTCGTACTCCTCGCTCAGGTGCTCCGACGACCACTCCTCCCCCGCCGTCCAGCGCACGCTGAGCTCGGCGAGGGGGCCAGCCTGTTCGAACGCGACCGCGCGGTCGCGGAACAGTTCGAGCAGGGCGAGGAAACGGGCCACGACCACGAGCCGCGATTCGGCGTCAGACGTCAGCGAGCGGAAACTCAGCGGGCCCGACGCCTGAAGCCTGAATCCGAGAAGCTCTGCCTGCTCGCGCACGCTCACGGGCGGTGCGTGGAGATGGTCGATCCCCACCTCGGTGGGCGGGGCCTCCTTCGGGGCGAACGCCTTGGCGGCGAGGTCAGCGAACTCCGCGGGGGTGTGCCGCCAGACGAGTTCGGGCAGGAGTGCGGCAAAGCCCGCTTCCAGCGTCACCGACCGCGGGAAGCGGCGCGACTCCGCATCGAGGGTCTCGGCGAAGATGCCCGCGATCTCCTTGAAGGCCTTGTACTGCAGGAGTCGCGCGAACAGGAGGTCACGGGCCTCGAGACGGGCCACGTCCTCCTCGTCTTCGACCTCGCCCTGCGGCAGGAGGCGGGCGGCCTTGAGGTCGAGCAGGGTTGCGGCGATGACGAGGAATTCGCTTGCCTCGTCAAGGCCCCAGTCTTCACCTTTGGCCCGGAGCGCGTGGGAGTAGGCGATGAAGTCGTCCGTGACCGTGGCCAGCGCGAGTTCGGTGATATCGAGCCGGTGCTTCGCGATGAGCCCGAGCAGCAGGTCGAAAGGACCCGTGAAGTTTGCCAGATGAACCTCGAAGCCGGCTGCGTTTTGCCCCGCGGTAGCCAACGCTGCGGCAGTCGACCCCGCGACGATCGGCTGAACCGCAGCGGTCTCTGCCGCCTGGGTCGGCTGAATGTCAGGGAGCTCCACCGCGGGCCACGAGCTCGCGGGCCAGGCTGCGGTATGCCTCGGCGCCCGGGTGGTTCGATGCGTAGCGCGTGATGGGCTCGGCGGCCACGGTCGCGTCAGCGAACTTGATGGTGCGCTTGATGACCGTCTCGAAGACCTTGTCGCCGAACGCCTCGACGAGGCGGGCCAGGACCTCTCGGCTGTGAAGCGTGCGTGCGTCGTACATCGTGGCCAGAACGCCGTCCACCGTCAGGCGCGGGTTGAGACGATCCTGGACCTTCTCGATGGTCTCGACCAGGAGTGCGACGGCACGCAGCGCGAAGAACTCGCAGATAAGGGGGATAATCACGCCGTGCGCCGCGGTCAGCGCGTTGACCGTGAGGAGGCCGAGGGAGGGCTGGCAGTCGATGAGGATGACGTCGTAGTCGTCCTCGACGGTTCGGAGCGAGCTCGCAAGGACCTGTTCGCGGGCCACCTCATTCACGAGCTGGACCTCGGCCGCCGACAGATCGATGTTGGCCGGGAGGAGGTCGACATTCGGCTCGTCCGTGTGGCGGATGGCCTCATGGACGTCGACGTGGCGGTCCATCATGACGTTGTAGACGGTCGTATCTAGCTCATGGGGGTTGATGCCGAAGCCCGCCGAGGCGGCACCCTGCGGGTCGAAATCGACGAGCAGGACCTTGCGGCCGTACTCGGCGAGCGCGGCCGCCAGATTGATGGCCGATGTGGTCTTCCCGACGCCGCCCTTCTGATTGACCATCGCGATGATGCGGGCCGGGCCATGGGACTCCAGAGGCGCTGGCTCCGGGAAGTCCCGCAGGGGTCGGCCGGTGGGGCCGAGCTCAACGCCGTCCTGTCCCTCGTCAAGGGTGTCGGAGATGCCGTCCAGAGTCGCTGCGCTTTGCTCTGTGCTCACGTATCCATCCACACTTTCGATTCGTTAGCGGCGTTTGGCATGCCTGCAGCCTCCTTGACACCACAGCCTACACACGGGCGACACGGACCATGCGGACCTTGACAAGTGCCCCACCGGCGCGCCTTACCCTCAAGTTGAACTTCAAGGTTGGTCTCTTCTCGCCGTCCCGGACGCGCCTGAAGGTCACCTCCCGAGGGTCATTGTGCGGACAATGACCTACAGGAGATGACCTCCAGAAGGATCTGGGTTTCATACCCGGATGCGGGTTTCAGACTGCTGCTCAGACGCGGCTGAGCTCCTCGCCGGCAGGGCCGGGCGTCGCCGCCGCACTCGGTCCCGTGAGGCTCTCGTCCTCGGACGCGCCGCCGTGGCCGTGGCCGTGGCCCGCGAGCATCGTGGTCTCGTCGAACGGCCGCCGGCCGCCGAGGACCTCGCCCACACGGTCGCGGTCAATCTCCTTGGTCCACGTGCCCATGAGCACGGTCGCGACCGCGTTGCCGGTGAAGTTCGTCAGTGCGCGAGCCTCGGACATGAAGCGGTCGATGCCCACGATGAAGGACACGCCGCCCACAAGCTGCGGGGCGTGGGCCTGCAGGCCGCCGGCGAGGGTAGCGAGACCGGCGCCGGAGACGCCCGCCGCACCCTTCGAGGCGATGATCATGAACACGAGGAGCCCGATCTGCTCGCCGAGGGCGAGAGGCTGGCCCATGGCGGAAGCGATGAACAGGGAGGCCATCGTCAGGTAGATCGCGGTGCCGTCGAGGTTGAACGAGTAGCCGGTCGGGACCGTCACGCCGACCACCGGCTTCGACACACCGAGGTGCTCCATCTTGGCGATGAGGCGAGGAAGGGCGGCCTCGGACGAGGACGTCGACACGATGATGAGGTACTCGCGGCCCAGGTACTTCATGAGCTTGAAGATGTTCACGCCCGAAACAACCTTCAGGATCGTGCCGAGAACAACGACGACGAACAGGATGCACGTGATGTAGAACGCGATCATGAGCGTCAGAAGGCTCAGGACGGCCTTCCAGCCCGTAGCGCCCACCACAGCGGCGATGGCACCGAAGGCGCCGATCGGCGCGAGCCACATGACCATGATGAGGATGCGGAACACGAGCACCTGCGCCTGTCGGATGAACTCGAGCAGCATCGCGCCGGTCTTGCCCATGCGCTGGAGCGCGAAGCCGACAAGGAGCGCCACGAACAGCGTCTGGAGGATCTGGCCCGACGTGAGCGAGGACAGCAGCGTGTTCGGGATGATGCCCAGGAGGAAGTTCGTCGTGTCAGCAGACTCGGTCGCCTTGTAGGTTGCGTCCTTGAGGTTCAGGCCTTCACCGGGATGGACCACGTTGCCCACCACGAGACCGATCGCGAGGGCGAACGTGCTCATGACCATGAAGTACACCAGGGCCAGGCCGCCGACCTTGCCCACCGTCGTCGCCTTGGCGATCGAGCCGATGCCGAGCACGATCGTGCAGAAGATGACCGGCGCGATCATCATCTTGATGAGGGCCACGAAGCCGTCGCCGAGCGGCTTGAGGTTCGCGGCGAGTCCGTCCTTGCCGGGGAAGACGAGGCCGACGACGACGCCGAGGACCACGGCGACGATGACGGCGATGTAGAGCCAATGCGTGCGGTCGGCCGGCTTCTTCTTGACCGGTGACGCGTCCGGTGCCGTTGGCGACAGTGCCACGGGGTGCTCCTAGGGTAGGTTCGGTGACTTGATACCTTGACGGTTGACCCCTGTGGGCCAGAACACGGTCCACTCTGGTCGATGCTGTGACAGACCTCACCGTTGCGGTCATATTGGTCACAGCCGTTCGATCCAGTTCGATCCAGTGCGGTCCGATCCAACGCAGGGCGAACGACGCCGCTGCGTTGACCACGAGGAGGTGAGAGATCCGATGCGCCCCCTGAGCCTCGCCGCACGGATGCTCTGGACCCTCGTGCTCGCCGTCGTGCTCCTCACGGCGTTCGTAGGGACGGCCATGTACGTCGACGCCCGCGACCAATCGCAGCAGCAGGCTGCCAAGCGGACGCTGGCGGTCGCCGCCGCGATCGCGGACAGCCCCGTGGTCCGCGATGCCGCGACTCGCGCGCGGGCGGTCGATCCGACCACCGCCCTCCAGCCGTACGCCGTCCAGGTGACCCGGGATGCAGGCCTCGACTTCATCACGATCATGGCCCCGGACGGCACCCGGTGGACCCACCAGAATCCGGCCGAGATCGGCGGGAAGTACATCGGAAGCATCGATGAGGCGCTCGCCGGCCATCCGTTCACCGAGGAGACCGCGGGCACTCTGGGCCCGTCGGTGCGCACGATCGTGCCGATCATGGAGGGTACTGCGGTGGTGGGCATGGTCGCCGCCGGCGTCAAGGTGAGCGCCATTGAGGTGGCCACGGCGGGCCGCCTGCCGGCCCTCCTGGCGATCGCCGCCGTCGTGCTCGCTCTCGGCTCCCTCGGCGCGTTCGCCGTGGGACGCTACCTCTCGAGGGTGACGCGCGGCTATGGCCCAGAGCAGCTCGGCCAGCTCTTCGCCTACTACGAGTCGGTGCTGCACTCCGTCCGCGAGGGCGTGATCCTCGTGGATGGGAAGGGGCAGGTAGTGATCCGCAATGACCAGGCCTCGCGGCTGCTGGGCATTCCGGACGACGACGCCGGCTCGCGCAACTACCCCCCGCGCAACGACCCCCGGCGGCCCGCGCCGCGCTCCGGCACCGGTCTGCCTGCACCGCTGCCCACTCTGGGCAGCCTCGGCATCCCCGGTAGCCTCCGCGAGCTGCTCGCGAGCGGGCGCACTGCGCGAGACGAGATCCATCTGACGGGCGAGAGGGTCCTCGTGGTCAACCAGGAACCGGCGGTCTCGCAGGAGGGGCGCCGCGGCAGGGTACTCGGAGCCGTCGCGACTCTGCGCGACCAGACGGAGATCGAGGCCCTCGGCAGCGAGCTCCAGACCATGAGGACGCTCTCGGACGCACTCCGCAGCCAAACGCACGAGCATGCAAACCGCCTGCACACGATCGTCTCGCTCCTCGAGCTCGGGCAGACGGAGCGGGCGCTCGCCTTCGCGACCGACGACCTGCGCCTGAGCCAGTCCCTCGCCGACGAGCTTGTTGTCTCGGTCGACGAACCCATCGTCGCCGCACTCATCATGGGCAAGGCAGCCCAGGCCAATGAGCGCGGGATCCGGCTCGACGCGGAGGCCACTGCGTCGGTGGCCGGCTCGGGCCTCGCACCGGCAGACCTCGTCACGATCGTCGGCAATCTCGTCGACAACGCGATCGACGCCGCCGCAGCGGGCAGCACCCCCCGCTGGGTGTCCCTTGAGATCGTCGAGCACGAGGGATCGATCGTCATAGAGGTCGCAGACTCCGGGCCGGGCATCCGCGAGAACGAGACCGACGAGATCCTCAGGTTCGGGTATTCGACCAAGCCCCAGACGGGCCATGGACGGGGGCTGGGCCTCGCGCTCGTCAAGCGCTCGGTGGAGCGCCTCGGGGGGAGCCTCACCGTCTCCCGCCGGGCCGGCGCCGTGTTCACCGTGGTCCTGCCCAGGAAGGAGTCCGCAGCATGAGCCCGCGGACCGGAGCAGGGCCGGACGTCACCGCGATCCGCGTCCTCGTGGTCGAGGACGAGCCGATCGCGGCTGAAGCGCACGCCACCTATGTGGGGCGCGTCCCCGGTTTCCTCCACATCGGGACGGCGCACGACGGCGCGTCCGCCCTCCGGCTCGCAGGCCAGCTCGCCGCTGCGGGAACCCCGGTGGACCTCGTGCTGCTCGACATGAACCTCCCCGACCTGCACGGTCTCGATGTGGGACGCCGTATGAGGGCTGCCGGGCACGCGGTGGACATCATTGCGATCACCGCGGTACGCGAACTGCCGGTGGTTCGGCGCGCCATCTCCGTCGGCGTCGTGCAGTACCTCATCAAGCCGTTCACGTTCGCGGCCTTCGCCGAGCGCCTCGAGCACTACCGCGTCTACCACGAGGCCCTCGCCGGGGCCGGCGGACAGACCTCGCAGGCGGCCGTCGATGACGCACTCGCGGCCCTTCGCGCACCCATTGCCCGGCCGCTGCCCAAGGGCCTCTCCGCGGGCACCCTCGAATCGGTGCGCGAGTTCCTGCGCACGCATCGTGGTGCCGCCTCGGCGGCCGAAGTCACGGAAGCCGTCGGAGTCTCCCGGGTGACGGCCCGGCGCTACCTCGAACACCTCGCAGATACGGGCGAGGTGGCAAGATCCGCGCGCTACGGCGCGCCGGGCCGGCCCGAGAACGAGTACCGCTGGAACGGATGAGCGCCGCGACACGAAGGGGACCTTCCGCCTCCTGTCCCAGCGCGCCAAACAAGCCTAGATTTGAAGCAGGAAGCCGCTGTCCGATCGCTGTTCTGCAGAGTATCTTCCGCAGGGGCTTCCCAACCGAAGGGAGTCGCCATGAGCGAGAACATCCAGGGCGTCGTCGAGAACGTTCAGGTGCGCATCGAACTCGACGTCGGATCCATTCCGGACGGGTCCGGCAACGACCGGGACCCGGATGAGATCGATACCGAGCGCTTCGACGCGGGCTGAGCCCAGCGAAGCCTCACCACCCCCGGGGGGACACGAGAGAGGATCGATATGACCCACAGCCTGGACTTCGGCAACACCGAGGACGATGACCTCACCGAGCCCTTGGACGGCAGGGACAGCCAGGCGCCCGAGGGATCGAGCGACAACCCGGAGACGATGGACGAGCTCGATCCGCTCCACGATCCGCGACGTCTCATCGAGTTGGATATCGAAGAAGAGAACCCGGACGTCGAACTCGGTATGGACTGAACGGCGCATGTCGCTGCGGCGGGACAAATGCCGCGCCGCACTCGCTCCAGCGTGCCGGATTCCTGTACGGTTAAGCATGTAGTCGTTGTGTTTCACGTTGTGCCTGTACGGTGCCTGCCTCCGCCGGAGGTTTTCGGTGCGTGCGCGCCATGCGGTATACGGACACCGCTGCGCGCAGTTCCCGACGGTCGGGATCTGCACTGTCCAAGGAGGACATAGATTGGCAACTGGCACCGTCAAGTGGTTTAACAGCGAAAAGGGCTTCGGCTTCATCGCTCCCGATGACAACTCTGCGGACGTCTTCGTCCACTTCTCCGCGATCGAGTCCAAGGGCTACCGCGAGCTCCTCGAGGGCCAGAAGGTCGAGTTCGAGACCCAGCAGGGTCCGAAGGGTCTTCAGGCCGCGAACGTTCGCCCGCTCTGATTCCCAGAGGCTCCCGCCGCGGAGACTCTTGATCGCCCGGAGGGCCGGCAGTCTAGGCCTGCCGGCCCTTTGGCGTGCCTTGGGACGGGTCGGAAGACCTCCATTCGAGCGTTGCCCAAGCGTCCAGGGCAAGCTCCAGAACCTGAGAGCCGGCAACACTGCGCACATCGCGCGACTGTCTGGATCCTCAGGCAGCGCATAGGTTCTTGACAAGACATTGCCAGCTCTCCTCTGGGAACATGGGTTCACGAGCGGGCGCGTCCAGTGCACGCACAGTCGACACACAGGAGCCGGGGGGTAGACGTGAGACGACCGGAGAACGGAGCACTCGCCAGCGGCGCTGCCCTCGCAGTCGCCGCGGTGCTCGCCAGCGGCTTCCTCTCGGCCGATCAGGACCCGCACAGCCAGTCACAGGCAGACCGCGTCGTGGTCGTGGGCGATTCGCTCAGCACCGGCTACGGCACTTCCGCCCGGTGGGCGTGGCCCCTCCTGCTGTCCGAGGGCGAACAGGGCCGGCTCAACGTGGTCAACGCGTCCGAGAACGGCGACGGCTACCTCTCCATCGGTACCGAGGGCGGCACGTTCGGTTCGCACGCAGCGGCGGCCGTGACGCCGGATACGAGCATTGTCGTGTTCTTCGGCTCGGAGAACGACATGGACGAGGATCTCGCCAGCATCACGGATGCAGCGGTCACTACGCTCCAGGCGGCACACGAGACGGCGCCGTCGGCCCGGATCGTCGTGGTCGGACCGACTGCATTCACCGACGACCCCGAACCCGAGCGCCTCGCGGTCCGCGATGCGCTCGAAGCGGCGGCCTTCCAGACCGGCGCGGAATTCGTCGACCCGCTTGCAGGCAAGTGGCTCGCGGCCAGCGAGTACGAGGGTCCCGACGGGGACCACCCGACCGTCGCCGGCCAGGAACAGCTGCGCGAGGAGATGTCGCGCGCGCTCGGCCTCTAAGCGTGGTCCCGCCACGAGTGCTGCGGGTCGTACCCGAGAAGCCGGCGGGCCTTTTCGATCCCCAGCAGGGTCTCATGCTCTGAGAGGTCCCGTGTGAGGCGAACGTCCGGGAACACCTCGGCGGCGAGCGACGCGGAGCTGCGGGACATCACCGTGTCCGCGGCCGCGATGATGTAGGCCTCGAAGCCTGGGCGGCCCGCCTCGAGTGCGCGCGCCACGGCCTGGGCGCCATCCCTCGCATCGATGTAGCCCCACAGGTTCCACTTCCGCAGGGAGGGATCGGTGTCGAAGGAGGGGAACGCCGCATAGTCTTCAGGCACCATGACGTTGGAGAACCGGAACCCACTGATGCTCAGCTCGGGGTCCCAACGGCACAGCTGGATGGCCATCTGCTCTTCGAGATGCTTGACGAGCGAATAGGTGCTTTCCGGACGCGCCGGGTACTCCTCATCGACGGGGATGTACGGCGGCGGGGCATCGAAGGGCAGGCCGAGCACGGTCTCGCTGGACGCATAGACGACGCGCTTGATGCCCGCACGCCGTGCGCCCTGGAAGACGCTGTAGGTCGAGAGCATGTTGTTGCGGAACGTCGCCGCGTCAGGCTGGAGCCCGGGCGCGGGGATCGCGCCGAGATGCACCACCGCGTCAACACCCTCATGACGGTCGTCGATGCCCTGCAGCGCGTCCGCGACCTGACCGTAGTCGGTGAGGTCAGTGCGGATGAAGCCACGGTCCCGCTCCCCCACCAGGTCGAGATTCCATACCGTGTGGCCAGCCTCGCGCAGGTGGGCGAGCACCACCCGCCCCAGCTTGCCGCTTCCGCCCGTGAGTGCGATCTCCACGTCTGACTCCCTTCGCCGGCCTCAGCAGCCGTCCATCGTCATGGTTCCAGCGATCATGCTTCCAGCGATCGGCGGCGCTGGCTACCCCGTAACGCCACGCAGACGCGCGACGGCGGCACTCGGGTGAGCTTGAAAGCTCACCCGAGTGCCGCCGTCGTGCGTGGCGGTGCGCCGAGTTTCAGGGGCGACCGTCGTTCAACGAGGAAATCACGCGACGGCAGCGGCCGCGCGCACAGACTCGAGGGCCTTGGTCCAGCTCACGAGCTGGTCGAGCATCGGATCGACCGATGCGGCCTGCATCTCCGTCGGCTTGAAGGTCGAGAAGTTCTCGAAGTCGCCGAAGAGCGAGAACATGCCGGTCTTCTGGACGTGGGCGATCTGGAGCTCGGAGAGGATGCCGCGGAGGTGCTCGACGGCGCGCACGCCGAAGGCGGAGCCGTAGGAGACGATGCCGGCGGCCTTGTTGGCCCATTCCGCATTGAGGTAGGAGAGGGCGTTTGCCAGAGCCGGGGACACGGAGTGGTTGTACTCGGCCGCCACGAAGATGAAGCCGTCGAACTCGTCGATGCGGGCCGACCACTCCTTGGTGGCCTCTTGGCTGTAGGCCTGGTACGCGGCCGGCATGGCCTCGTTCAGGAGCGGGAGGTTGAAGGCGGCGATGTCGACAAGCTCGAACTCGATCTCCGGCTTGCTCTCCTGGGCGCGGGCGAGGACCCACTCGGCGACCTGGAGGTTGTTGCGGCCCGGACGGGTGCTGCCGGTGACGACTGCGATCTTGCTCATGTGCAACTCCTTGGTGATGACATATTGACGCATCAATCAAAACTTGATGTTTCCACTAGAACACAGGCATAATTGATGTGTCAAGCACCGTTGGGGACCCTGAGGAGTGACAGTGACCACGCCCATTGAGGCAACAACAGAGCCGAGCTGGCTCGACGAGCGCGAGAAGGATGTGTGGCTCGCCCTGCGGCGGCTCCTCTGGGGTCTGCCGCCCGCCATCGACCGGCAGCTGACCCGGGACTCCAACCTGTCCGGGCCAGAGTACTCGGTCCTCGCGACACTCTCGGAGTGCGCCGACGGGGTGCTGCGTTCCGGCACGGCCGCACAGGAGCTCGGCTGGGAACGCAGCCGGCTCTCCCACATCCTCAGACGTATGGAGGCGAAGGGCCTCGTATCGAGGACATGCTCGGCGGACGACGCGCGCGGCCAGGACGTCCACCTGACCGATGTGGGGCGCGAGGCCATCACCGAGGCTGCTCCCGGGCACGTCGCCTTTGTCCGTCGGGCCGTGTTCGACCAGCTGTCCCCCGCGGAGCAGGCCCTCTTCGGCGCCGCGTGCGAGCGCATCGCAGCTGCCATCGCCGCCGAGGCAGACTCCGCGGGAGCCTCGAGCGCCTGCGCCGAGGAGTGCAGCACCGCAGACCGGTAAGCCCAGCCCGGCAACCGCCGCCCAGTGATGGCAGCCCGGCGACGACAGCCCAGTAACGGCGCCGGCCACCGCATCCCAGTAACCGCAGCCCATTGCCGGCACAGGCCATCAGTAACCGCCGCGCGGCAACCGTGCGCCATCCGCCGGCGGATGAGTGCCTCGCGGATGAGACGCCGCGGATCACTAGACTGGCTCAGGTGACCTGGCATCGCACTGCATCCCAGTGGTTCAACCTTCCTGCTGGCGCCCTGTGGGGCGTTCTCGCTGACCTGCGACGCTGGCCCGATTGGAATCCAGCCGTCGCAGAGGCGTCGCTTGACGGCTCCCTCGCCGAGGGCGCCATGGGCCGGTACGCCCCCTCCCAGCGGGTCGTTGGCCTCCTCCACCGGCGCACCGCCCCCGGCTTCGCCGTGGCGCAGCTCGATCCCGGCCGCAGCATCGTCCTTCGCCAGCCCCAGCCCGGCGGCGGGCAGGACATCGCATGGTCGCTTGAAGAGCGCGACGGCGGGACAGTCTTCACCCAGCGCGTCACCCTTGACGGACCGCTGGCCCAGCAGTTCGGCCTCACCGCCGGCGAGCCTCTCGTGCGCGGCTTCGCCGCCCAGTGCGCCCGCCTGTACCGGCTCGCCGCTCCGGCCTCACCGACCGCGACGCTCGACGGCGCGCCGTCGGGCCCGCTCACGGTCATCGCCGGCGGCACCGGCTCCCTCGGGACCGCCCTCGCGTCGGAGCTGGTGTGTTCTGGCCACGAGGTCGCCCTGCTCACCCGCTCGTTCAAGAAGTCACCGGTCCGGCAGATCCTCTGGGACGGCCGGGGGCAGGGCGAATGGAGCGACGAACTCGGCGCCCGCGGTCGACTGAACATCGTCAACCTGGCCGGCGTGAGCCTCGATCGCCCGGGAACCCCGGAGAATATCACGATGCTGGCCGCCACGCGGGTGGAGCCCACGCGCGCGCTCGTGACGGCGAGCCGCAGCTGGAACCAGCCTGTGGAGCGCTGGGTCCAGCAGAGCGCCGTCGGAATCTACGGAGACTCTCCCGAGCCGATGGGTGAGACCGCCGTTCCCCCGGCCGACGCGCCTGGTCTCGCAGGAGTCGTGCGGGACTGGGAAGCCGCATTCGACGGCGCCGCCGCCGCGCACTCGATTGTCCTGCGGACGGGCGTCGTGCTCGAGCGGGACGCTGCGATCCTGGTCAGGCTCACCGTCCCCGCGCGGCTCGGCGCGGGCGGCGCCCTCGGCACCGGGGGCCAGTGGTTCAGCTGGATCCACATCGCCGACTGGCTGCGGGTCGTGCGCGCGGCGCTCGGACTTCCGCTATCCGCGGGCGAGCGGCCGCTCGACCTGCCGGACGGCGTCGTGAACGCCACCTCTCCCCACCCGGTGCAGAACCGGGAGCTCATGGCGCATGTCCGCGAATACGTCGGAGTCCCCCTGGGCATCCCGGCCCCGGCGCCTCTCCTGCGCGCGGCGGCGGCCGTGCTCCGCACCAACCCGCAGCTCGCGCTGGAGAGCGTGCGCGCCGTGCCCGGAGTCCTCACGGCCGCCGGCTTCGAGTTCCACTATCCCCAGCTGGCCGCGGCCTTCCGCGAGATGGCCGCGTAGCGGCACCCCGGGTACAGATCTGCCGGGTAGCGCACCCCGAACTCAATGCGCCAAACACAGCGCCAGCACCTCAGCGTTCCGCAGCCCAAACACCCGCCCGCTCAGCGTCCCACGACCCAAACACCCGCCCGCTCAGCGTCCCGCTGCGTAACCGGTCATTCCGCGGGGGTTGGCTCCAGCACGGAGGATGGCGGTCGAAGGCTCGCGCGACACGGCGCACAGCCGGCCGATGGCCCAGTCCCCCGCCACCCCGACGCGGTGCCCGCGCCGCCGCAGGGCATCGACGGCCCCTCCCTCGAACCGCCCTTCAAGCAGCGCAACTCCCGGCTGACGCTCGTGCGGGTAGAAGCTCGAGGGCGAATGCACCGAATGGAAGGCCGGTGCATCGATCGCCTCCTGGAGCCCCGCGCCACGCAGCGCCACATCGAGGAAGAAGTGCGCCTGCCACTGGTCCTGCTGGTCCCCGCCGGGCGAGCCGAAAGCCATGACCGCCTCCCCGCCACGCGTGACCAGGGTGGGCGAGAGCGTTGTACGCGGCCGGCGGCCGGGCGCGAGGGAGTTGGGCAGCCCCTCCTCGAGCCAGGACATCTGGAGCCGCGTTCCGAGCGGGAATCCCAGTTCGGGGATGACTGGCGAACTGGAGAGCCACCCGCCGCTCGGGGTGGCCGTGACCATGTTTCCCCACTGGTCCACAACGTCGATGTGCACGGTGTCGGTGCGCGCCCGTCCCTGCCGATCAGGAAGCGCTGCGGCCTCCAGCAGGGCGCGGACCGCGTTGGGCTCACCGAGCCCGTTTACCCCGGCCGCATCGAAGTCCCCGCGCACCACGAGGTCTGGCAGCCGGGGTGCGCGGCCACCGGGCGAGCCCGGGCGCAGGTCGAGGGACGCTGTCTCCCCGATGAGCCGGGCTCGCTCCGCCGCGTACTCGCGTGAGAGCAGTTCCCGCGCCGGCACGCCTGGGCCGTCCCCGTACCAGGCGTCGCGGTCTGCGAGCGCGAGTTTGGTCGCCTCGAGGACCGCGTGTACGTAGCCCTCGGTTCCCGGGGCGAGGAGACCTGCGCCGAAGCCCGGGATCTCGTCCAGGAGGGCCAGCTGCTGCAGGAACACTGGGCCCTGGCTCCAGAACCCGCACTTGTGAACGGTCTGCCCGCGGAAGTCGGACGAGACCGTCGGCTCATAGTGCGGTCGCCACTGGGCCAGGTCAGCGGCCGTCAGCAGCCCGGCGTGGGCGCGGCCGCTCGAGTCGCGCTGCGGCATGCGGCAGAACGCATCAATGGACTCTGCGACAAACCCCTCCGTCCATTCGCGCACGACGGCGCCGATCGACGCCGCGCGGCTCGCGCCTCCCGCTCGGGCCCGGGACTCGGCATCGATGAGCCGACGCCACGTGTGCGCGAGCGCGGGATTCCTCAGGAGGCTACCGGCAGGGAGCGGCACGCCGTCAGGGGCATAGACGGCGGCCGAGGCCGGCCAGTGGGCCAGGAAGTGCGGCGCCATCCTGGCCAGGACCGCGGCGAGGCCGGCGCTGATCGGAAGTCCGCGTTCGACCACGCTCAAGGCGGGGACAAGGATCTCGGCGAGAGGGAGTGTGCCGTGATCGGCCAGAAGGGTCAGCCAGCCCACGGTGGAACCGGGGACGGCTGCGGCCAGGAGGCCGGTACCCGGGACGTGACGGAGTCCCAGGGCCCGGAACGCCTCGATGTCCGCGCCGGCGGGTGCGGTGCCCTGGGCGCAGAGGACCTGCGGCTCGGACCCGGGCACCGCGAAGATGAGGGTCATGTCCCCGCCGGGGCCATTCTGCTGGGGCTCAGCGGACTGGAGCGCGAAGCCGGCGGCAGCGGCGGCGTCGAACGCATTGCCACCGCGCTCGAGCATCGCCATGCCCGCCTGGGCGCCGATCCAGTGGGTCGCCGAGACCATGCCGAAGGTGCCAGCGAGCTCGGGCCGGGCAGCGATGTCCATCACCCCACGCTAGCGCGCAGGAAGTCGCCCGGCTGCGGTGCCCTCGGAGCGGCCGCGAGCAGTCGTCAGGAATGAGCCATCACGGACCAGCCATCACGGACCAGCTATCAGGAACCGGGCGGCCGACTACCAGACGTGGAGCGCCGGGCGCCGGGTGCTCGGCAGGGCGTTCTCCTCGCGCCAGCGGTGCAGGAAGCCGGGAAGGACCAGTTCCGCTGGCGGCTCGCCCGTCTCCGCGAAGATCTCTTCGTTCGACACAGGGCCGCCTGCCGACACGAGGCGGGTGGCGAGGTAGGCACGCGCGTACACCTCGCCGTCGGCCACCATGCGCTGTTCGAAGAAGATCGCCTTCTCGTCGAAGCCGATGATCTTCGTCTCGATCGTGTAGGCCTGCCAGAGCGTCAGGGACTTCCGGAAGGTGATGGTCTCGAGGTTCACCACGGGGCTCCAGCCCCTGGCGCGCATCCGGTCCCAAACCCCGGCCCGCACCATGAGGTCGAAGCGGCCCAAGTCCATGAGCGAGAAGTACATGCCGTTGTTGATGTGCATCGCGATGTCGATGTCGGTGGGAAGCACGCGCATGCGCAACGAGGAGGTGTCCCAGAGGCTCAGCGGCCGGCGCAGTCGGGAGGCGAAGAGATGGACCAGAGTCCGGAGGAGCAAGTGCATAACATCATGTTACTCACGAGTAACTTTGAATGTCACATCGCCCTCAGGAGCCCCAGCCCCCTGCCTGCAGGACCGGGAGCAGTCGCTCGATCACCCCTGGATCCTCAATCGTGGACGGGACGGTGTACTGCTCGCCGTCGGCAATCTGGCGCATCGTCTTGCGCAAGATCTTGCCGGAGCGGGTCTTGGGCAGGGCGTCCACGACGATGGCCTGCTTGAAGTCTGCCACCGGCCCGATCTGCTGGCGCACGAGCGCCACGAGCTCGGGCACGAGGTCCTCCTCGCGCATCTCGACCCCCGCCTTGAGCACCACGTAGCCGACGGCCCGCTGGCCTTTGAGTGAGTCCTTGAGGCCGATCACGGCGCATTCCGCCACGGCGGGGTGGCCCGCGAGGACCGCCTCGATGGATCCCGTCGAGAGCCGATGGCCCGCGACATTGATGATGTCGTCGGTACGGCCCATCACGAACACGTAGCCGTCCGCGTCACGGTAGCCGGAGTCGCCGGTGGCGTAGTAGCCCGGGAACGCAGCGAGGTAGGAGCCGATGAAGCGCTCGTCGTTGTGCCACAGGGTCGTGAGGGTTCCCGGGGGCATCGGGAGCCGGAGCACGATGTTCCCTTCCTCCCCGAGCCCCACGGGCTCACCTGCGCCGTCGAGGATCTCAAGGTCGTAGCCCGGCATCGGCACGGACGGCGATCCCGCCTTGAGCGGCATGTCCACGAGCCCCCGGGGGTTCCCGCAGATGGCCCAGCCCGTCTCGGTCTGCCACCAGTGGTCGATCACGGGGACGCCGAGCTTCTCGCCGGCCCACCGGTAGGTCTCAGGGTCGAGCCGCTCGCCCGCGGCATACAGGCGCGCGAGCGAGGAGACGTCGTAGCCGGCGAGCAGCGCGGCCTCAGGGTCGGCTCGACGGATCGCGCGCAGTGCAGTCGGCGCTGTGAAGAGGACCTTGACCCCGTGATCGGCCACGACCCGCCAGAAGGCCCCGGCGTCCGGCGTGCCCACGGGCTTGCCCTCGTAGAGGAGGGTGGTCGCGCCAGCCAGGAGCGGGCCGTAGACGATGTAGGAGTGCCCAACGACCCACCCGACATCCGAGGCCGTCCACATGACCTCGCCCGGCCCCACGCCGTAGAGGTTCTTCAGCGTCCATGCGAGCGCCACCGCGTGGCCGCCGTTGTCCCGCTGCACTCCCTTGGGCGTGCCCGTGGTTCCGGACGTGTACAGGATGTAGAGGGGGTCGGACGCGGCCACCGGCACGGGCGCAGCAGGCTCGGCATCCGCGATGAGCGCGTCGAAATCGTGCCAATCGCTGTGGTCCGCGAGCTGGTGGGCGAACCCAGGGCGGACCTTGACCACGACGCCGACCTCGGGCATTTCGGCGATCTCAAGAGCCTCGGCCACGGCCGGAAGGTACTCGACCCTGCGGTTCGGCTCGATCCCGCCACTCGCAGTCACGATGACAGTGGGGCGCGCGTCCTTGATCCTGGCCGCGAGCTCGCGGGGTGCGAACCCGCCGAAAACCACCGAGTGCACGGCTCCGAGCCTGGCACACGCGAGCATCGCGACGGCGGCCTCGGGGATCATCGGCATGTAGACGACGACGCGGTCCCCCTTTCCGACGCCCAGCGCGTGCAGTGCGCCGGCGCAGCGGGCCACGAGGTCGGTGAGCTCGGAGTACGTGTACGTCTGCTGGACGCCGAGGACGGCGGAGTCGTAGATAAGGGCGGCTGCGTCGCCCCGGCCGGCCTCGACATGGCGGTCCAGCGCGTTGTAGCTCGTGTTCAGCGTGCCATCCGGGAACCACCGGTACAGCGGAGGCTCGGTCGCATCCAGCGCCGCGGTGGGCTCATCGACCCAGTCCACCGCCTTCGCTGCTTCGAGCCAGAAGGCCTCCCTCTCCTCAAGGCTCTCCCGGTACACCTCGGCGTACGATCCCGTCTCCCGCGTCACGCCCGTCCCCTGTGTCACTGTGGCACTCCTCACTTCCTCGTGGTCTGCCCAGACTAAGTCAGTCGACGTCGCACCACAAGGGCACATGTATACATTTGAGGCATCTGCCGTGCGACACCCGGCCCGAATTTCTCAGGAATCTCTACTTGCATTCTCAGGTTGGCGGTGTCAATGTATACAGAAGAGCCGGTTGATCGGTCTCCTGAGCGGCCAAGCCCGTTCGTAGCAAGAGCCAGCCAGTTCCATTCAGAGGGGAGTGCGATGAAGGCCAGCGACCGCGCGTACTCGGCCCTGCGGGATGACATCGTCGAATGGCGCCTCACCCCCGGGACGGTCCTCGGAGAGGTCGAGCAGTCCGAGCGCCTGGGGGTCTCCCGCACTCCGCTGCGCGAAGCGCTCGCCCGCCTCACAGCCGAGGGCCTTGCCTCCGCGCAGAGGGGCCGCGGCGTCATCGTGAGCGACATCTCCCTCGCCCACATCGACGAGCTCTTCGAACTCCGCGAGGTCCTCGAATCCAAGGCCGCGGCACTGGCGGCAGCGCGCGGCGACCGCGAGCGGTTCGCCGACCTGCGGGACCGGTTCCTCGCGGCGCCGGCCCTCCTCACCGACGATGACCCGCTCCGGCACGAGTACTACTCGCTCGCCGCCGAGCTCGACGCCGAAATCGACGCCGCGATCGGCAACTCCTACCTCACGCAGTCCCTCGAGGGGCTGCGGGTACACCTCACCCGCGTCCGTCGCCTGGCGAAGGACGACGCCGCGCGGCTGAGGCAGGCCGCATCCGAGCACGCGGCGATTGCCGGGGCCATCGCGGACGGCAATGCGCACCTCGCGGCCGCCGCGACGGCGATCCACCTGAACAACAGCCTGAACCACATCAAGTCCGCCAACACACCGCCAGGTAAAACACCGCCAGGTAAAACACCGCCAGGAGAGGCCACCCATGGTTGAGATGCACAAGGTCCGCGTCTACAAGAGCGAAGAGAACCTGCCCCGCGAGGACCAGCTCGCGCACAAGATCGCCACGGTCGCCGCCGACCCGGTGGAGGTCACGCCCGAGGTGACCGAGATGATCATCAACCGCATCATCGACAATGCGTCGGTGGCCATTGCGTCGCTCAACCGCGGTCCGATCGTCGCAGCGCGCGCCCAGGCACTCAGCCACGCGCCGTCGTCCGGCGGAAAGGGCTCCCTCGTCTTCGGCGTCGACGACCGGGTCTCCCCCGAGTGGGCCGCCTGGGCCAACGGCGTTGCGGTCCGCGAACTCGACTACCACGACACGTTCCTCGCGGCGGAGTACTCGCACCCCGGCGACAACATCCCGCCGATCCTCGCCGTGGGCCAGCATGCTGGCTCCACCGGCCACGACCTCATCCGCGGCATCGCGACCGGCTACGAGATCCAGGTCGACCTCGTCAAGGCCATCAGCCTGCACAAGCACAAGATCGACCACGTCGCGCACCTCGGCCCCTCGGCCGCCGCAGGTATCGGCACGCTGCTCGGCCTCGACGTCGAGACGATCTTCCAGGCCGTGGGCCAGGCCCTGCACACGACGACGGCGACCCGCCAGTCCCGCAAGGGCGAGATCTCCACCTGGAAGGCCCACGCCCCGGCGTTCGCGGGCAAGATGGCCGTCGAGGCCGTGGACCGCGCGATGCGCGGCCAGACCTCCCCCGTGCCGATCTACGAGGGCGAAGACGGCGTCATCGCCTGGCTCCTCGACGGCCCCGACGCCGCGTACGAGGTCCCGCTGCCCGCTGAAGGCGAGGCCAAGCGGGCGATCCTGGACACGTACACGAAGGAGCACTCGGCCGAGTACCAGGCACAGGCCTGGATCGACCTCGCGCGCAAGCTGCACCGCGAGCACCCCGAGGTGACCAAGCCCGAGAACGTGGCGAGCATCCTCATCAAGACGAGCCACCACACGCACTACGTGATCGGCTCGGGGGCCAACGACCCGCAGAAGTACGATCCGACGGCCTCGCGCGAGACGCTCGACCACTCGATCCCCTACATCTTCGCGGTCGCCCTCCAGGACGGCACGTGGCACCACGTGGACTCCTACTCCCCCGAGCGCGCGGGCCGGCAGGACACCGTCGAGCTGTGGCACAAGGTGACCACCGAGGAGGACCCCGAGTGGACGCGGCGGTACCACTCCCTCGACATCGCCGAGAAGGCCTTCGGCGGCTCGGTCGTCATCACCCTCACTGACGGGACCGTCATCGAGGACCAGATCGCGGTCGCCGACGCGCACCCGCTCGGTGCCCGCCCGTTCGGCCGCGAGCAGTACATCGCGAAGTTCCGGACGCTCGCCGCCGAGTCCGTGGCACCCGAGGAGATCGACCGCTTCCTGGCCGCCGTGCAGCGTCTGCCCGAGCTGGGCGCCGGCGAGCTCGACCAGCTCAACATCGTGGCGAAGGACGGCGTGATCGACCTCGCCGCCGCGCCGCATGGTCTCTTCTGAGACTGTTCTGAGAGGACTGACGACCATGCTCTACTCCACCACCACCCCCGAGCAGAAGCGCGTCAAACTGCGCGAGATCCTCGCCTCGGGCACGCTCCAGCAGTTCCCGGGCGCGTTCAGCCCGCTCTCCGCGCGGCTCATCGAGGAGAAGGGGTTCCCGGGGGTCTACATCTCGGGGGCCGTGCTCGCGAACGATCTGGGCCTGCCGGACATCGGCCTGACGACCCTGACCGAGGTCGCCACGCGGGCCGGCCAGATCGCCCGGATGACCGAGCTGCCGGCGATCGTCGACGCCGACACGGGCTTCGGCGAGGCCATGAACGTGGCGCGCACCATCCAGGAGCTCGAGAACGCTGGCCTCGCCGGAATGCACATCGAGGACCAGGTGAATCCGAAGCGGTGCGGGCACCTTGACGGCAAGTCGGTCGTGGACCTGGACACAGCCCTCCAGCGCGTCCGCGCCGCGGCAGACGCCCGGCGGGACCCGAACTTCCTCATCATGGCGCGGACCGACATCCGTGCGACGGGCGAGGGCGCGGCGGGGCTCGACGCCGCCGTCGAGCGCGCCAAGGCGCTTGTCGAGGCGGGCGCCGACGCGATCTTCCCCGAGGCCATGGGCAGCATCGAGGAGTTCAAAGCCATCCGGGACGCCGTAACCGTCCCGGTCCTGGCCAACATGACCGAGTTCGGCAAGAGCCGCCTCTTCACGGCCCAGGAGCTCGCCTCGGTGGGCATCAACATGGTCATCTATCCGGTCACCCTGCTCCGCATTGCCATGGGCGCTGCAGAACGTACGCTGGATAGCATCAGGGCGGACGGCACGCAGGAGGCCCAAGTCGAGAACATGTTGACTCGCTCACGCCTCTACGAGCTGGTTGACTACGAGGCATACAACGGCTTCGACACCAGCGTGTTCAACTTCCAGGTTCCGGGCCGATACTGACGGCTCCGAGGGCCACTGACAAAGGAGTCCTGCAATGACACAGGTGCCAAGCACCATGCAGAGCGACAGCGCGATCAGGAAGGGCCTTGCCGGCGTGGTGGTGGACTACACCGCGATCTCGAAGGTCAACCCTGACACGAATTCCCTCCTGTACCGCGGCTACCCGGTCCAGGAGCTCGCTGCCCGCTGCAGCTTCGAGGAGGTCGCGTACCTCCTGTGGTACGGCGAGCTTCCCACGCCCGAGCAGCTGTCCCAGTTCGAGACGCGGGAGCGTGCCGGCCGACACCTCGACCCGCTCCTGAAGCAGGTCGTGGACGAGCTCCCCGTCACATGCCATCCCATGGACGTGTGCCGCACCGCGGCGAGTGTCCAGGGCGCGCGGCACCCCCTGGCAGGCGACTCCTCGCGCGGGGCGAACCTGGCGAAGTCCGTCGAACTCTTCGCTGCGATGCCCGCGGTGGTCGCCTACGACCAGCGCCGGCGCCGCGGCGAGAGCCTCGTCGAGCCCCGGGACGATCTCGGCTACGCCGCGAACTTCCTGTGGATGACGTTCGGCGAGGAAGCCGCCCCCGAGGTGGTCCGCGCGTTCGAGGTCTCGATGATCCTTTACGCCGAGCACTCGTTCAACGCCTCGACGTTCACCGCCCGCGTGGTCACTTCGACCCTCTCGGACCTCCACTCCGCGGTCACCGCGGCTATCGGCGCCCTCAAGGGCCCGCTCCACGGCGGGGCCAACGAGGCGGTCATGGAGACCTTCGAGGACATCGGCATCCGCACGGACGAGACCCACGAGCAGGCCAAGGTCCGGGCCAAGGTCTGGATGGACGAGGCGCTCGCGGCGAAGAAGAAGGTCATGGGCTTCGGCCACCGCGTGTACAAGCACGGCGACTCGCGGGTGCCGACCATGAAGGCCGCCCTCGACGACCTCATCGCGTTCTACGGCCGTCCTGAGATCCTGGGCCTGTACGACGGGCTCGAGCAGTCCATGGACGAGGCGAAGGGCATCAAACCCAACCTCGACTACCCGACCGGGCCGGCGTACCACCTCATGGGCTTCGACATCCCCACGTTCACGCCGCTCTTCGTGGCGAGCCGGATCGTCGGCTGGACCGCGCATGTCATGGAGCAGGTCGAGAACAATGCGCTCATCCGTCCGCTCTCGGCCTACAACGGCCCCGACGAGCGGCATCTGGACTAGCCTCCGGGGACCTTCGGCAGGGGCTCAGTCAGCCTCGGCGTGGCGGAGGACGACGAATCGGGCGACCGACTCGTTGTCCTCCGCCATTTCGACGCGGAAGTCGGCAACAGCCCCGGTCAGGACGATCGGGAGCCAGTGGTCGGCGTCCTGCCACATGTCCGTGACCGGCAGCGCATCCACCGGGTACCACGCGGGTGCGATCTCCTCGCTCTCCGCGACCTCACCGGTCCACACCGTGGCGGTGAACATCGTGCACTCCATGTCCCATTCGGGACGTGCGGGGAAGCGGAAGTCGACCGTTCCCGCGGGTGCCAGCCGAGCGGCGTCGAGCGCGACGCCCGCCTCCTCGTCGAGCTCGCGTGCGGCGGCCTCCGCGGGGGTCTCCCCTGCCTCGAGGTGACCGCCTAGGCCCACGACCTTCCCGCGTCCGAACCCGCGCTTCTTGCGCCCCAGCAGGACCTCACGGCCGCCTTCCCCGTCCCTCAGGAGGAAGCAGAGCGCCACCGGCGCGCCCATCAGCCGACTCCCCGGACGGCCAGGGGGGAACTCATCCCCGGGCCCTCGGATGCGCCAGGGCGTAGACCTCGCGCAGCGTCTCCGCGGTGACGAGCGTATACACCTGGGTCGTCGTGACGGAGGCGTGGCCGAGGAGCTCCTGGACCACGCGGACGTCGGCGCCGCCCTCGAGCAGGTGCGTCGCGAACGAATGCCGCAAGGTGTGCGGCGAGACGTCCCGGGTGATCTGTGCCTTCTCGGCAACATCCTTGAGGATCGTCCAGGCGCTCTGGCGGCTCAGCCGACCGCCCCGGGCGTTGAGGAACAGGCCCGGGGTGCCCTTGCCCTTGGCGACGAGCGCGGGTCGCCCGCGGACAAGATAGGCGTCGATCGCCCGGGCGGCGTAGGAGCCGATCGGCACGATGCGCTCCTTGGAGCCCTTGCCGAACAGCCGCACCACTGCCGGGCCGCCGTCCGGGGTGTCGAGGCGCAGGTCGTCGACATCCAGTCCGACGGCCTCGCTGATGCGGGCACCTGTGGCGTAGAGGAACTCGAGAAGCGCGCGGTCCCGCAGGCCAGACGGTGTGTCGGCGGCCGCGGCGTCGAGGATGCGCGTCACCTCGTGGATGCTGATGGCCTTGGGCAGGCGCTGCCCGGCGAGCGGCGGGTGCACGTCGGCGGCCGGGTCATCCGGCGTCGTGCCCTCGAGCGCCCAGAAGCGGTGCAGCCCGCGGACGGCGACCACCGTCCTTGCGGCGGAGCGGGCGGTCAACGGGCTCCCGCCGTCGGCACCGTCGCGGAGCGCCTGGGCGAAGGCGCCCACGTGGTGCCGTTCGACGCCCGAGGGCGTGCTGACGCCTTCGCGGGCGAGGTGCGCGCCGTAGCGGGCCAGATCCCGGCGGTACGCGGCAAGGGTATTGGGGGCGAGGCCCCGCTCCACGGCAAGGTGGCGCAGGTAGTCCTCGATCGCGCGCGCGATGAGCCGCGGCAGAGCTGCCGGAGGCACCGGGACACGACCTGGCACCCCCGACGACTCTCTGCCGGGGGCGTCCTGAGCGGCGGGCGGCGCGGGTTCGGTCACCTGCACGACAGGCCCACTCAGCGCTGGGCCGGGTGCGCCGGCCACGGGGTCTCGCCTGCGCGCAGGGACGCGAATCCCGTGCGGCGCGCCGCGTCCGCAGCGAGGACGGCAACCACTGCGCTCGGGTTGTGCAGGCGCCCGGCCAGGACGGCGCGGACGGCCGCGTCCAGATGAACCCACGCGAACTGGATCTCGGCCTCCTCGTCGGTGCGCTCGTGGCGTTCCTTGGGCGCGACCTCGCTCAGGCCGCGGGCCAAGTAGATGCGGATGGCCTCGCTCGAGGACCCCGGTGAAGTGAAGAAGTCCGCGAGGACGTGCCACTGGCTCGCCGTGAGGTCGGCCTCCTCGGCCAGCTCGCGCGCGGCGGCATCGAGGTTCGACTCGCCGTCCACGTCGAGCAGACCCGCGGGGACCTCCCACAGATCCATCCCCACCGGGTGGCGATACTGACGCAGCATGAGGATGCGCCCGTCGTCGTCCATCGGCAGGATGGCGACGGCGCCGGGGTGCTCGATGTAGTCGCGGTGCAGCACGCCTGCACCGTCGGCGAGTTCGAAGGCGTCGCTGCGGACGTCCCAGATGCGGCCCTTGTAGACCGTGTCCGAGGACAGCACGCGCCGCGGGCTCGGCGCGTCTTCGACACTCGGGCCGCTGTGGGCCTCCGATTCAACGCCGGGCTGCGGCGCGTGCGTGTCCACGGACCTACTTGCCTTCGCCTGCGGAGGCTGGAACCTTCTCAGCGGCCGCGTCCGACGCCGCGCGCTTCGCTCCTGAAGGCTTCGCGGCCGCCGGCCCGGCGTCCCGCGTGTCGGCAGACGCACCGCGGTGCTCGAGGGCTGCCTTGACGAGCCCCACGAACAGCGGGTGGGGGCGCGTGGGCCGCGAGCCGAGCTCGGGGTGGGCCTGGGTGGCGACATAGTAGGGATGGACGTCCTTGGGCAGTTCGGCGAACTCGACGAGCTTGCCGTCAGGTGACGTACCCGAGAAGACGAGGCCCTTGGCCGCGATCTGCTCACGATAGGCGTTGTTCACCTCGTACCGGTGGCGGTGGCGCTCGGAGACCTTCGTGCTGCCGTAGGTCTCAGCCACGACCGAGCCCTCGTCGAGGACCGCGTCGTAGAGGCCGAGGCGCATGGTGCCGCCCAGATCGCCCTTGCCCTCCACGATGTGGAGCTGCTCCGCCATGGTGGCGATGACCGGGTACTTCGAATCGGGCTCGAACTCGCTCGACGAGGCGCCCTCGAGGCCCACGACGTTGCGCGCGTACTCGATCACCATGCACTGGAGGCCAAGGCACAGGCCCAGAGTCGGCAGCTTGCCCTCACGGGCGAGGGTCAGCGCACCGAGCTTGCCCTCGAGACCGCGGATGCCGAAGCCGCCCGGGACGAGGATCGCGTCAACTCCAGCGAGCGCGTTCCTCGCACCGGCCGGGGTCTGGCACTCGTCCGAGGCGACCCAGCGGATGTTGACCTTGGCGTCGTTCGCGAAGCCTCCGGCGCGCAGCGCCTCGGTCACGGAGAGGTACGCGTCGGGCAGGTCGATGTACTTGCCGACCAGCGCGATCTCGACCTGGTGCTTCGGGTGGTGCACGACCTCGAGGAGACGGTCCCACGCCGTCCAGTTAACGTCCTTGAACGGCAGGTTCAGGGCGCGGACGATGTACGAGTCCAGCCCCTGGGCGTGAAGCACCTTGGGGATGTCGTAGATGCTCGGGGCGTCCGGGCAGTTGATCACCGCGTCGGTGTCGACGTCGCACATGCGGCCGATCTTGTCCCGCATCGCGTCCGGGATCTCGCGGTCGGAGCGGACCACGATCGCGTCGGGCTGGATGCCGATCGAGCGCAGCGCCGCGACGGAATGCTGGGTCGGCTTGGTCTTGAGCTCCTGCGACGGGCCGATGTAGGGCACGAGGGAGACATGGACGAAGAAGACGTTGCTGCGGCCGATGTCCTGGCGCACCTGGCGTGCGGCCTCAAGGAACGGCTGGGACTCGATGTCGCCGACCGTGCCGCCGATCTCCGTGATGATGACGTCCGGCGCGTTCTCACCGTCGGACGGCAGGCGCATGCGGCGCTTGATCTCGTCGGTGATGTGCGGGATGACCTGGACGGTGTCACCGAGGTACTCGCCGCGGCGCTCCTTGGCGATCACGGTCGAGTAGACCTGGCCCGTGGTCACATTGGCGGAGCCATCGAGGGATTCATCGAGGAATCGCTCGTAGTGGCCGATGTCGAGGTCAGTCTCGGCGCCGTCTTCGGTGACGAAGACCTCGCCGTGCTGGAACGGGTTCATCGTTCCGGGATCGACGTTCAGGTAAGGATCAAGCTTCTGCATCGTGACCGAGAGGCCGCGGCCGCGCAGCAGGTGACCGAGGCTGGAAGCCGTCAGGCCTTTCCCGAGCGAGGAGGCCACGCCACCGGTGACGAAGATCTGCTTGGTCGTCTTGGCGGAGTCTGAAAAACGGGAATGAGTTCGCTGCACCACGGAATTCGAGCATATCACCGATCTGAGTGCCACCCCTCGCGAAGCCGGGTGTGTCGACGTGATCCTCAGCTCGCGGCGGCCGCGCGGGAGGACCTTGCATCCTCGAGGAGCTCGAGCGCGTGCGCTTGGGCGCTCGCCGAATCCTCCTGGCCCGCCAGCATGCGCGCGAGCTCGATGACGCGCTCGGCCTCGTCCAGGACGCGCACGTCGCTTGAGGTCACGCCCGTTACACCGTCCGCGCCCCGTGCCGAGGCGCGGGAGGTCTTGATGACCGTGATGTGCCGGTCCGCGAACGCTGCAACCTGGGGCAAGTGGGTCACGACCAGGACCTGGACGTGGCACGCGAGCATCGCGAGCCGACGCCCGATCTCCACCGCGGCGCGGCCGCCCACGCCCGAGTCGACCTCGTCGAACACGAAGGTCGGCACGGGGTCCACGGCTGCGAGGACCACTTCGATCGCGAGCATCACGCGGGAGAGCTCGCCCCCGGACGCGCCCTTGCCGAGCGGGCGGGCAAGCGCGCCTGCGTGAGGCTGCAGGAGGATCGCCACCGTGTCCTTGCCGTCCGGGCCCAGCTCGTCCGTCTCGACGACCTCGACCCGCAGCATCGCATCCGGCATGGCCAAGGCCGTGAGCTCGCCGCTGACGCGCTCCGCGAGGTCGCCCGCGGCGGCCCGCCGCCGCTCGGCCAGCTGGCTGGCCAGCTCGTGGAGCCTTGCCTCGTCCCGGCCGATCTGGTCGGTGAGGGACTCGATCCGGCCGTCGTCGTCCTGGAGCTCGAAGAGCCGCTTCTGGCCGGTCTCAGCCCAAGCGATGACCTCATCGAGGGTGGGGGCGTACTTGCGGGTGAGGCGGCCGAGGGCGCCTCGGCGCTCCTCGACCTCCGCAAGCCTCCCGGGGCCTTCCGTGTCGAGCGACGTCGCATAGCTCGCGAGCTCCTGGGCGATGTCGTTGAGGACATATCCCACGTCGGCGAGCCGCTCCGCACAGGCCCGCAGCGCGTCGTCATGCTCCGCCTCGTGCTCGAGGGCGCGGCGGGCGCCGTCCACGAGTGTGGTCGCGTCCGAGGCCTCGCCGAAGTCCTCCGAGACGAGTGCCTCGTGGGCCTGCTGCGCGGCGAGCCGGAGTGCCTCGGCGTGGGCGAGGCGCACCGACTCGGCCTTGAGCGCCTCGTCCTCCCCCTGCTGCGGAGACACCTCCTCGATCTCAGCCAATGCAGCCTCGAGGGACTCGGCCTCGCGGATCCGCTCCCGTGAGGAAGACGTGAGCTCCTCGAGCTCCCGGCGCGCTCCCGTCCACGCGGCGTACAGCGCCGAGTACTCCTTCTGGACCGCGGCGAACGACTCGCCGGCGAAAGTATCGAGGGCCCTGCGCTGCGCGGTCGGGCTCTTGAGCCGCAGCTGTTCGGACTGGCCGTGGATCACCACTAAGTGCGCCCCGACCTCGGCGAGCACTCCCACCGGCGCCGAGCGCCCGCCCACGTGGGCCCTGCTGCGCCCGTCCGCGCCCACGGTGCGGGCCAGGAGTAGCTCGGCGGCACCGTCGTGCTCCTCCGCGTCTCCGCCCGCCTCCTGAGCGCGCACGACGGCGGCGTGGCCCGGTTCGAGGCGGACGGTCGCCTCAGCGACGGCGGATTTCGCCCCGGTCCGGACCGCTCCGGCATCGGAGCGACCGCCGAGCAGCAGCCCCAATGCCGTCACGACCATCGTCTTGCCCGCGCCGGTCTCGCCCGTGACGACGCTCAGGCCCGGCCCCAGCGGGAGTGCGGCGTCCGTGATGACGCCCAGGTCGCGGATCCGCAGTTCCTCGATCATGCGTGCTCCTCGGGGGACTCGTGAGTGCCGTCGGCCTCGTCGACGCCCTTGCCGGGGCCACGCTGTGTCCATGCGATCGGCGGCACCTCGGGGACCATCGGCCCCGGTGCGGTGACGGGCGAGCCGGGCACCGGGCCGCGCCAGCCGTGGATCGGCAACTCGAACTTGCGCACGAGGCGCGCGGAGAACGGCGTCGTGCTGGTTCTGGCGAGTCGCACCGGCACCGGGGACTTGGTGACCTCGACGCGGGAACCGGGCGGCAGATCCACAGACCGACGGCCGTCGCACCACAGGACAGCGTGCGCGTCGGTCCGGCTCAGGATCTCGACCGCGAGCGTGGAACGCGGCGAGACGACGAGCGGCTTGGCGAACAGGGCGTGGGCGCTGATGGGCGTAATGAGGAGAGCCTCGACCTCGGGCCACACGATCGGGCCGCCGGCCGAGAAGGCATAGGCTGTGCTGCCGGTGGGCGTCGCAAGGACAATCCCGTCGCAGCCGTAGGACGTGAGCGGCTTGCCGTCGACCTCGGTGACGACCTCGATCATGCGTTCGCGGCTCGCCTTCTCGATGGCAGCCTCGTTGAGGGCCCACGTGTGGGCGACCTTGGCCCCGCGGTACCACACGTTCACGTCGATCGTCATGCGTTCCTCGACGGAATAGCTTCGCGAGGCAATCCACTGGACCGTCTGGGCGAGGTCGGCGCGCTCGCTCTCGGCGAGGAAGCCGACATGTCCGAGATTGACCCCCAGGAGCGGAACGTCGACGTGCCGGACCAGCTCGGCGGCGCGGAGGATCGTCCCGTCGCCGCCGAGGACCATCACGAGCTCGATGTCCTCGAGCCCGACGTCCCGGCCGATGACCTCGGTGGGGTGGTCCAGTCCGTTGAAGCGCTCCGAAAGCTCGGCCTGCTGGCCGGCGGGCATGACAGGCGAGAGCCCGGAGCCGTAGAGCTGGGCGGCGGCCTCACGGGCGGCGACCATGGAGTCCTCGCGCCCCATGTGGGCCAGCAGCAGAATGCGACGTGTCACGTGGGCATCTCCTCGTGCGGGGCGGCCGGCCAGAGCCCGGAGACCCAAGCCTGGGCGTCGGCCGCCGCGGAAGCTTGCGATGCCTGTGGCTCTGCCGGTCGGCTGAGCCACAGGAAGTACTCGACGTTCCCGTCCTGGCCGGGCAGCGGGCTCACGGCGAGGCCGCGCAGGGCCAACCCGACGCCGACGGCTGCCTCGGCCACGCCGGTGACCGCGCGGCGTCGCTCGCCATCCGAGCCTACGACGCCGGTCTTCGCGAGCCGCTCCCGGCCCACCTCGAACTGCGGCTTGACCATGACGAGGAGGTCTCCGCCGGGCAGCGTGCAGGAGTACAGGGCGCCAAGGACGAGCGTGAGCGAGATGAACGAGAGGTCTGCCACCGTCAGAGAGGCTGATCCGCCGATGTCTTCCGGGGAGAGATCGCGGACATTGACGCCTTCGTGGACGTGGACGCGGGGGTCGCGGCGGATGGCCTCGACGAGCTGACCGTGCCCGACGTCGACCGCAACGACCTCTGCGGCTCCGGCCTGCAGGAGCACGTCCGTGAAGCCGCCCGTCGAGGCGCCCGCGTCGAGGCAGCGTGCGCCTCGCGGGTCTACAGCCGGGAAGGCCGCGAGGGCGCCAGCCAGTTTATGGCCCGCACGGCTCACATAGCGGTCGTGCTCCGTGTCGGAGACCTCGATGGCCGCGCTCTCAGGGACCGGGTGGGAGGCCTTCGAGACGGCTTCGCCGTCGACGCGCACGGCGTCATCCGCGATCAACTTCGCGGCGTGCGTGCGCGAGCGGGCGAGGCCGCGGCGCACGAGTTCGAGATCGAGCCGGGCCACGCTACTCCGCCGGCTCCGCGTCGAGGACGTGCATGAGTGCTGCGTGGAAGGCCTCGAAGGCGTCCGCCTGGGCGGCGAGCGGCTGGTCCGCAGCGGAGGCGAGGCCGGCAAGCGCAGCCTCGACCTCGGGCTGCCCCGCCTCGATGGCCGTTTCCCGCGGATCCTCGCTCATGGGCCCAGCTTATCGAGAGTCGACGACAGATTCCCGCAGGCCCTGGGCGTTCCGTCCCCCCTCAGGCGGTCCAGTGGAGCTCTGGGACCGCCTGCTTGTCCGTCTCGGGATGGGCGTTCCACCACGCGGCACACGCCGCCCGCCAGGTATCGAGGTCGTCCGGATCGCCCGTGATCTCGACCCGGCCGTCCACGGCCCGCGCCGACGACGACCCGACCCGCCACGCGCCGTCGTGCGCCTCCGCGTCAGGGTACGGGCGGAAGAAATCGTCGAGGGCACTGAGGATGAAGGTCGGCCGCTCGGCCGTGCGCGCGGCAAGGATCGACTCTCGGGTATCTACGCCCGTCAGGACGGCCGCGGTCGCGAATCCCGCACGATTGCCGCCGAGGATATCGGTGTCAAGCCGGTCGCCGACCACGATCGGGCGGCTCGCACCGAGGCGCTCGGCCGCCGCAAGGAAGAGCGGTGCCTGCGGCTTGCCCGCAACGAGCGGCGTCCGGCCCGTCGCAGCCTGGACCGCCGCCACCAGGGTCCCGTTGCCCGGGGCGATGCCCCGGGCCTGCGGGATCGACATGTCCGCGTTCGTTGCGATCCAGAGAGCGCCCGCGGCGACGGCGTAGGCCGCCTCCGCGAGGTCCCTCCAGCCAAGATCGGGGCTGAACCCTTGGATCACGGCCTCGGGCGCCTCGTCGGCGGAGCGGACCGGCGTCAGGCCGCGCAGCTCAATCTCGCGGGCGAGTGCGGCGCTCCCCGTCACGAGCACTCGCGTTCCGGCCGGGACCTTCTTTGCAAGCAGCTCCGCGCCGGCCTGGGCCGAACTCACGACGTCGTCATCCCCGGCCGGTGCGCCGAGTTCGCGCAGGTGCGCCGCGACTTCGGCGGGCGTGCGCGACGCGTTGTTCGTCACGTAGCCGAGCCGGATGCCGCGCGGGGCAAAACCCCGGAGCGCCTCGACGGCACCCGGGATGGCGTGAGGACCGGCGTAGACGACGCCGTCGAGATCAGACAGGACGGCGTCGAACGCCTCGATGAGGTCGGCCACGTTACGCCTGGTCTGACCCGTGCCCGTGCTCGCCGATGCCATCGGTCGGGAACTCGGGGTCGTGGCCGTCTGTGTGCTCCTCAGACGTGTGCCCTTCGTCCGCGCCCGCCGTCGACTCGTTCATGCCGAGCTCGTCCTCCGCGAGACCGAGCACGTGGTGATCGTCGACGGAGTCGTGGGACTCGTCCTCGTCGCCGTCCGACGTCGCGGACTCGCCGCCGGCGTGCGGCTCACCCGACTCGATCTCAGTGGCCTCGTCCTCAGCGACCTCGCCCTCATTCGGCTCGGCGCCGGTCGGCGCTGCCGCCGCCGCCCGGGCACGGCGTTCCTCGAGCTCGCGCCGCTCCTCTTCCTCGTCGTAGCCGAGGTCCACGATCTCGGGCTCCTCGTAGTCGCCCACTCCCAGCGCCTCTTCGGCCACTCCGATCTGGCGGTACCACTTGGCAGCTTCGGGAGCACGACCCGCGGCCGACAGCGCGTCGGCGTAGGCCTCGAACAGGCGCGGGCTGAAGGAGAAGGCCCGGTTGATGTCGAGCTGCGGGATCTCGAGCTCCTTGACCGCCGCAGCGAAATCGCCCATGTCGGACCGCGCACCGGAGGCGACAATGGCCAGCTCCGCCTTGCCCGCGTTGTCCAGCATCTCCTTCTCGTCGGACTGCACGAGCTCGAGCGCCTTCTCGGGGCGCCCGAGACCTCGTTCGCAGTCGGCCATGTGAGCCAGGTGGATGCTCGAGCCGGTGATTCGGCGGAACGTACGGAACTCGCGGAGCGCGTCGTCATAGTGACCCGCTGCATAGGCCGTCATTCCCACGGCCTCGCGGACAGCGCCGATGCGGCCACCGCGGCGGCTCGCCGCGAGGGCATGCTGGAACGCAGCCTCGGGGTCGCTGTCGATCAGGCGGCCGGCCATGACGAGGTGCTTCGAGACCCACTCGCTGTTGTTGCCCTCGAGCGTGCGCAGCTGGCCCATCGTCGTGCGATCGAGTTCGCGGCCCGTCACATCAGGGTCGATCTCAGGCGACCGCTCGCGGTCGACGCGGTTCGAGACGCGCAGATCCGCGGCATTGTGCTGCGGGGCGCGCTCCTCGCGCGGGGGGCGATCGCCGTACGGACGTCGCTCACCGCGGTCGTCGCGGTTGAAGCTGCGCGGGGCACGGTCATCACGCTGCGGGCGATCGCCGTACGGGCGTCGCTCACCACGGTCGTCACGGTTGAAGCTGCGCGGGGCACGGTCATCACGCTGGGGACGATCGCCGAACGGACGGCGCTCACCACGGTCGTCACGCTGGAACGGACGACGCTCACCGTCACGCTGGGGGCGATCGCCATAGGGGCGTCGCTCACCGTCACGCTGCGGACGATCACCGAACGGACGGCGCTCACCACGGTCGTCACGCTGGAAGGGGCGCCGCTCACCGTCGCGCTGGGGGCGATCGCCATAGGGACGGCGCTCACCGCGGTCGTCACGGTTGAAGGTCCGCGGGGCACGGTCATCACGCTGCGGGCGATCGCCGTACGGGCGTCGCTCACCACGGTCGTCACGGTTGAAGCTGCGCGGGGCACGGTCATCACGCTGGGGACGATCGCCGAACGGACGGCGCTCACCACGGTCGTCACGCTGGAACGGACGACGCTCACCGTCACGCTGGGGACGATCGCCATAGGGGCGTCGCTCACCGTCACGCTGCGGACGATCACCGAACGGACGGCGCTCACCACGGTCATCGCGCTGGAAGGGGCGCCGCTCACCGTCGCGCTGGGGGCGATCGCCATAGGGACGGCGCTCACCGCGGTCGTCACGGTTGAAGCTGCGCGGGGCACGGTCATCACGCTGCGGGCGATCACCGAACGGACGGCGCTCACCACGGTCGTCACGCTGGAACGGACGACGCTCACCGTCACGCTGGGGACGATCACCGAAGGGGCGTCGCTCACCACGCTCGTCGCGGTTGAAGCTGCGCGGGGCACGGTCATCACGCTGCGGGCGCTCGCCACGGTCGTCACGCTGGAACGGACGACGCTCACCGTCACGTTGCGGACGATCACCGTACGGACGACGCTCACCCGAAGGACCGCCCTGCTGCTGATCGTCGTTGTTGCGATCGCGGAATCCTCGAGGACGGCCTCCGGAGCCACTCGTGCCCCGGAACGGACCACTGAAGCGATCAGACCCCCGGCCGCCCGAACCTCCGCGGGGCCCGTTGAAACCCCGTCCTCCGGGACCGCGTCCGTTCTGCTCTGCCATGGTGGCTCCTCTTTCCTGGATTCCTTTGATCAGCGGCACTGGCCGCGTCTCGTCACTATGCGTTTGGCTGCCAGGGATTCCTGGCCTGTTTGACATCAAGTCTACGTGGACCACATCGTCATGGCCCGGGGAGTGGCACTCGCCACCAGCACGATCACGGTGCTTAAGCGGGAACGGGCCCCACGTGGTGGGGCCCGTTCTGCCTTGAATGGTTGTCCGGCGGTGTCCTACTCTCCCACACCCTGGCGGGTGCAGTACCATCGGCGCTGTGGGTCTTAGCTTCCGGGTTCGGGATGGGTCCGGGCGTTTCCCCCACGCTGTGGCCGCCGTAACCCTTGCTCCGCGCGCCCCCGGGTGTGGGGGTGGGGAAGTGTGTGGTCACGGTGTTCCGTGAGTCGTTGTTCGGTTGTGGTGTTCTGCTGTGGCTGGTTCCCTGGGGTTTGTTGTCTGGGGACCGTATGGTGGACGCGTAGCATGGTTTCGTTCCCGCACCCGGGCCGCCCTTTTGGGGGTGGTGGGTGTGGTGGTGTTGAGGTTGTCGGCCTATTAGTACCGGTCGGCTTCGACAGTCTTCAGTCCTGTCTTCCACGTCCGGCCTATCAACCCAGTGGTCTGCTGGGGGCCTCTCCCACCTTGCGGTGGATGGAGATCTCATCTTGAAGCGGGCTTCCCGCTTAGATGCTTTCAGCGGTTATCCCATCCGAACGTAGCCAACCAGCCGTGCACCTGGCGGTACAACTGGCACACCAGAGGTTCGTCCGTCCCGGTCCTCTCGTACTGAGGACAGCCCTTCTCAGATCTCCTGCGCGCGCAGCGGATAGGGACCGAACTGTCTCACGACGTTCTAAACCCAGCTCGCGTACCGCTTTAATGGGCGAACAGCCCAACCCTTGGGACCTACTCCAGCCCCAGGATGCGACGAGCCGACATCGAGGTGCCAAACCATGCCGTCGATATGGACTCTTGGGCAAGATCAGCCTGTTATCCCCGAGGTACCTTTTATCCGTTGAGCGACGGCCCTTCCACGAGGTGCCGCCGGATCACTAGTCCCGACTTTCGTCCCTGCTCGACATGTCTGTCTCACAGTCAAGCCCCCTTGTGCACTTGCACTCGCCACCTGGTTGCCGACCAGGCTGAGGGGACCTTTGGGCGCCTCCGTTACTCTTTGGGAGGCAACCGCCCCAGTTAAACTACCCGTCAGGCACTGTCCCTGGCCCGGATCACGGGCCGAGGTTCAGGTGTCCAAAGCGACCAGAGTGGTATTTCAACGATGACTCCACGGGCACTGGCGTGCCCCCTTCACAGTCTCCCACCTATCCTACACAAGCCGCTCCGAACACCAATACCAAACTATAGTGAAGGTCTCGGGGTCTTTCCGTCCTGCTGCGCGTAACGAGCATCTTTACTCGTAGTGCAATTTCGCCGAGTTCACGGTCGAGACAGCGGGGAAGTCGTTACTCCATTCGTGCAGGTCGGAACTTACCCGACAAGGAATTTCGCTACCTTAGGATGGTTATAGTTACCACCGCCGTTTACTGGGGCTTGAATTCTCCGCTTCGCCTCGCGGCTGACGGGTCCTCTTAACCTTCCAGCACCGGGCAGGAGTCAGTCCGTATACATCGTCTTGCGACTTCGCACGGACCTGTGTTTTTAGTAAACAGTCGCTTCCCCCTGGTCTCTGCGACCTAGGCCCCTTCCCCGCAGCGCGTGCGGATGTGGGCCCGGGTCCCCCTTCTCCCGAAGTTACGGGGGCATTTTGCCGAGTTCCTTGACCGTGATTCTCTCGATCGCCTTGGTATTCTCTACCTGATCACCTGTGTCGGTTTGGGGTACGGGCGGCTGGGACCTCGCGTCGATGCTTTTCTAGGCAGCATAGGATCACCCGATCCCCCCGTGAGGGGGTCCCGTCGGATCTCAGGCTTCGTGCGCGGCGGATTTGCCGGCCGCGCGCCCTACATCCTTGGACCAGGTCTACCATCGCCTGGCCGGGCTGCCTTCCTGCGTCACACCTGTTAATACGCTTGCCTCGCAGCTCTGGTCCCCGCGCTCCCCCCACAGTGCGCCTCCCGAAGGAGGCACGGCGTGGGGCTCGGGCGGTCAGCATCGGCTGTCCGGCATGGGCGGTCCTTCGCCGGTACGGGAATATCGACCCGTTGTCCATCGACTACGCCTGTCGGCCTCGCCTTAGGTCCCGACTTACCCAGGGCAGATGAGCTTGACCCTGGAACCCTTGATCATCCGGCGGACGGGTTTCCCACCCGTCTTTCGCTACTCATGCCTGCATTCTCACTCGTGCGGCCTCCACCCCTGGATCACTCCGGGGCTTCACTGCCCGCACGACGCTCCCCTACCCAGCCCCACCCCTGAACCATGACGGCTTGGGTATCGTGGGACTGCCACGGCTTCGGCGGTGTGCTTGAGCCCCGCTACATTGTCGGCGCGGAATCACTTGACCAGTGAGCTATTACGCACTCTTTCAAGGGTGGCTGCTTCTAAGCCAACCTCCTGGTTGTCTTCGCAACTCCACATCCTTTCCCACTTAGCACACGCTTGGGGGCCTTAACCGGTGGTCTGGGCTGTTTCCCTCTCGACTACGAAGCTTATCCCCCGCAGTCTCACTGCTGCGCTCTCACTTGCCGGCATTCGGAGTTTGGCTGACGTCAGTAACCTTGTGGGGCCCATCGGCCATCCAGTAGCTCTACCTCCGGCAAGAAACACGCAACGCTGCACCTAAATGCATTTCGGGGAGAACCAGCTATCACGGAGTTTGATTGGCCTTTCACCCCTACCCACAGCTCATCCCCTCCATTTTCAACTGAAGTGGGTTCGGTCCTCCACGACGTCTTACCGTCGCTTCAACCTGGCCATGGGTAGATCACTCCGCTTCGGGTCCAGACCACGCCACTGAACGCCCTGTTCAGACTCGCTTTCGCTACGGCTCCCCCACACGGGTTAACCTCGCGACGTGGCACTGACTCGCAGGCTCATTCTTCAAAAGGCACGCCATCACGGGAGCAGGCCCGCTCTGACGGTTTGTAGGCGCACGGTTTCAGGTACTGTTTCACTCCCCTCCCGGGGTACTTTTCACCTTTCCCTCACGGTACTAGTCCGCTATCGGTCATCGGGTAGTATTCAGGCTTATCAGGTGGTCCTGACAGATTCACACGGGATTCCTCGGGCCCCGTGCTACTTGGGGACACTCGCAAGGGCGGCAGCTGGCATTGCGGCTACGGGACTCACACCCTCTCCGGCCGGCCGTTCAAGACCGTTCGCCTACACCACTGCACCACACCCCCGACCGCCGGCAGACAGTCGAAGCAAGGCCCCACAACCCCATGCGCGCAACCCCTGCCGGGTATCACACACGCACGGTTTGGCCCCATCCGCGTTCGCTCGCCACTACTGACGGAATCACTGTTGTTTTCTCTTCCTGCGGGTACTGAGATGTTTCACTTCCCCGCGTTCCCTCCACACCGTCTATGCGTTCAACGGCGGGTCACCGCATCAAGTGCGGCGGGGTTCCCCCATTCGGAGACCCTGGGATCAAAGTCCGGTTATCGACTCCCCCAGGCCTATCGCGGATTCCCACGTCCTTCATCGGCTCCCGATGCCAAGGCATCCACCGTGCGCCCTTGGAAACTTCAACACGCAAAGAAACCAAGGACACACACACGCCACAAACGGCGCGCACGCTGTCCTACAGCAAAAAAATAAATCCGTCTCGAAAGACGAAATTGCTAGATGCTCGCGTCCACTATACAGTTCTCAAACAACAACCCCCACAACCCCCACACACCGCCGAACAGGCGGCTGCCAGGGGAAGGCGGGCACCACACACCCCCCACACCCGGCACCCCCGCCCCCACCAGCCACCCCACAACAAGGGGGGACAGGAGGAGGACGGCAGGGGCCGGGAAGGAGGGCGCGGGGACTGCTGTCCCAGGACCCAACAGTGTGCCAAGGACCCCACCCCTGCGCAACAGCACCCCCGGCGTTCCAGCACCAGCACCCCCCAAGAGGGGGCCGGAGCGTACTTGCCCGGGGCACCGCGCACAGGGCACGGGCCACGAATCCTGCCGATGTTCCACCCATGAGCACCCGCCGCACCACGAACGGGCACGAAACGGGCTCTCGCCTGGCACCACCGGCACCAGCCCATGCAGGCCGGCACCGAACAGTGCGAGGGGCTCCTTAGAAAGGAGGTGATCCAGCCGCACCTTCCGGTACGGCTACCTTGTTACGACTTAGTCCCAATCGCCAGTCCCACCTTCGACGGCTCCCCCCCACAAGGGGTTGGGCCACCGGCTTCGGGTGTTACCGACTTTCGTGACTTGACGGGCGGTGTGTACAAGGCCCGGGAACGTATTCACCGCAGCGTTGCTGATCTGCGATTACTAGCGACTCCGACTTCATGGGGTCGAGTTGCAGACCCCAATCCGAACTGAGACCGGCTTTCTGGGATTGGCTCCACCTCACAGTATCGCAACCCTTTGTACCGGCCATTGTAGCATGCGTGAAGCCCAAGACATAAGGGGCATGATGATTTGACGTCGTCCCCACCTTCCTCCGAGTTGACCCCGGCAGTCTCCCATGAGTCCCCACCCGAAGTGCTGGCAACATGGAACGAGGGTTGCGCTCGTTGCGGGACTTAACCCAACATCTCACGACACGAGCTGACGACAACCATGCACCACCTGTGAACCGGCCCCGAAGGGAAGCCCCATCTCTGGGACCGTCCGGCACATGTCAAGCCTTGGTAAGGTTCTTCGCGTTGCATCGAATTAATCCGCATGCTCCGCCGCTTGTGCGGGCCCCCGTCAATTCCTTTGAGTTTTAGCCTTGCGGCCGTACTCCCCAGGCGGGGCACTTAATGCGTTAGCTGCGGCGCGGAAACCGTGGAATGGCCCCCACACCTAGTGCCCAACGTTTACGGCATGGACTACCAGGGTATCTAATCCTGTTCGCTCCCCATGCTTTCGCTCCTCAGCGTCAGTAACAGCCCAGAGACCTGCCTTCGCCATCGGTGTTCCTCCTGATATCTGCGCATTTCACCGCTACACCAGGAATTCCAGTCTCCCCTACTGCACTCCAGCCTGCCCGTACCCACTGCAGACCCGGGGTTGAGCCCCGGGCTTTCACAGCAGACGCGACAAGCCGCCTACGAGCTCTTTACGCCCAATAATTCCGGATAACGCTCGCGCCCTACGTATTACCGCGGCTGCTGGCACGTAGTTAGCCGGCGCTTCTTCTGCAGGTACCGTCACTTGCGCTTCTTCCCTGCTGAAAGGGGTTTACAACCCGAAGGCCGTCATCCCCCACGCGGCGTCGCTGCATCAGGCTTCCGCCCATTGTGCAATATTCCCCACTGCTGCCTCCCGTAGGAGTCTGGGCCGTGTCTCAGTCCCAGTGTGGCCGGTCACCCTCTCAGGCCGGCTACCCGTCGTCGCCTTGGTAGGCCATCACCCCACCAACAAGCTGATAGGCCGCGAGCCCATCCAAGACCGCACAAGGCTTTCCACCCCCCACCATGCGGCAAAGGGGTCATATCCGGTATTAGACCCAGTTTCCCAGGCTTATCCCAGAGTCAAGGGCAGGTTGCTCACGTGTTACTCACCCGTTCGCCACTAATCAGCCCAGCAAGCTGGGCATCATCGTTCGACTTGCATGTGTTAAGCACGCCGCCAGCGTTCATCCTGAGCCAGGATCAAACTCTCCGTCAAAAAACACGCCGACCCGGCACCCCAGGAAAATAAGGCAGCCAGGCCGACAGAAAATGATCCGGCATCAACACCCGGCACCACACCACAGGAGCGGCACAGCACCGGGCAAAAGACACCAAAAAAACGGCATCAACAAAACTTGGCACACTATTGAGTTCTCAAACAACAGGCCCCCAGGTAACGCGCTAGGCCATTTCAGCCGCGCACTTCCCTGAAGCACGATCCACAACTTTACCGATTTCCGACCGCAGAAGCAAATCCGCGTTTTATCCGAAACCTGCCCCGAGGCGCTGCAGAAGCGCCGGAATTCCGGCGATCCGAGCATTTCTCGGCTAAGTTGTTGGGGATTCTGTCCCCGCCCTGCGGCGGCGACTCGGACTACATTACCCCCTGCTCCGCGTGCGTGCAAGTTGACCTCACCGGTGCCCGGCCGGCCGTACCAAGTGGGCGCAAGGGGCGGGGGCGCGGTCAGTCTTCGGCGTCGAGTGACCAGCTGCGCAGGCGTCGCAGGAGTGTGCGCTTCTTGCTCATGTGCGCCTGCATCCGCGTGAGGATCCCCGCGAGGAAGCCGATGGCTTCGACAATGAAGGGTCCCTTGTTGAGCATGACGCATTCGGCCCGGTCGGCCATCGCGGCGTCAGTCACCTCTGCACGACTCGGAAGCCCAGTCCGCGCCATGGTGTCCAGGACCTGGGTGGCCCAGATGACAGGCACGTGCGCGGCCTCGCAGATCCACAGGATCTGTTCTTGAACCTCGGCCAGGCGCTCAAAGCCTGCCTCGACGGCGAGGTCGCCTCTCGCAATCATCACGCCGAGGTCCGGCGTCTGCATGGCTGCGAGGAGGATCTGGGGAAGGTTCTCGAAGGCCTCGACGGTCTCGATCTTCAGCACGATACCGAGGTCCTGACGGCCGCGGGCCCGCACGGCGTCGAGGAGCGCGATCACGTCCCCCGCGGTGCGGACGAATGAGGCATTGACCATGTCCGCGTGGCGAACCACGTGATCCAGCGCGGCAAGATCGTCCGTCGTGAGGGCGCGCACGCTCAGTTCGCTGTCCGGGAAGTTGATGCCCTTTTCGGCACGCAGACGCACGCCGTTGACGCCGGCAGTGAGCACATCAACCGTCATCGCCTCGGCGGTGACAGTGCGGACGACGCCGCCGATCTTGCCATCGTCGAGCCACACCCGATCGCCCGGCCGGACGTCGTCGAAGGCCTGCGGAAGGGAGCAGCCGATGCGGTGGGGTCCACCGGTGACCACGGGACCCGGCTCCATGGATCGCGTGAGCACGACCTGCTCCCCTGCCCGCACAAGATGGGCGCCGGGCAGTGCAGGAATCGTCCCAATGCGGGCCGAGCGGTGACCATGGCTCCGCAGACGGAGGCCAGTGGCGAAGTAGACGGTCTTGTCCGTCATGGCCTCTACCCACCCGTCGCGTCCGTGGACCACCGACAGGCGCCTGCGCGCACCACTCGCGTCGATGAGGCTGACCGAACCGCCCGTTCGCAGGGAAGCGAGCCAGTCCGCGTCGTCGATCGGTAGGCGCGGGAGGCCCTCGGGCACGTCGACGCCGCCCTGCGCGGCAGGCACTAGCGCGAGGCGGGACGGCTCGACGACGACGCCTGTCGCCGAGCGCTTCGGCCGGACCTTCAGCACTTCGGGACCGGGGGCCACCGGGCCCGTGCGCAGCTTGGGCCCGGCGAGGTCCATGGAGATGCGGCAGTCCCCGCCCCCGGCGGCGGTCCGGACATTCGCTGCCATCGCTGCCCAGGCCCGCGGGCCGTCGTGGGCACAGTTGATCCGGGCGACATCCATGCCTGCGTCCATCATGCGCGCCACCAGGCCCGCGTCCGTCGCCGCCTCGGACGGGAAGGTGACCATGATGCGCGAGACGCGATGCCCGGGCTGGGGGCCGAGCAGGGAGGCAGCGTTGGCATCAAGCCGGCGTGGGCCCGCGGTCAGGTCCGGGCGGCGCTGTATCGGCACGTCGCGCCGGCCGCACAGGAGCGCGAGCGCGATGGACACTGCTTCGAGGTTGGCCTCGACACGTGCTTCAATACGGCCCATCGAGGAGAGGCCGAACGATGCGAGGCGCATCTGGAGGTCTCTGATGTCGCGGCCTCTCAGGGCGACGTACTGGACGAGGTTGGCGGCGCTGTCCCGGTGGCGCGGGTGTACCGAGGCGATCACGGACGCATGCGCTGCCTCGGCTGCGCGCGCCACGTCCAGAAGCCCGAGGACCTCGTCGAGCAGGAGGCCGAGTTCTGAGAGGATCTCGGGTGACAGGCGTGGAGCGGGCCCGTCCGAGGCCGTCAAAGGCCCGGAGTCGCCTTCCTGCACCCGCTCGGTCATGTGTCTACCATGCCACGCAGCCTCCGTCTTGGAGGACGGAGGCGGCTGATGTGAGCAAGAGTTCATCTGCCGGTCACCCGGCAGGCGGCCTCAGCCCTCGAGGACAGCGGTCGCGAGGTTCTTCTTGCCCCGGCGGACGAGGAAGTACTTCCCATGCAGGGCATCCTCAGCGGCGACGATCGCCTCTGGGTCAGTGATCTTCGCATTGTTCACGTAGGCGCCGCCTTCGCCCACGGTGCGACGCGCGGCGGACTTGCTCTCAGCGAGGCCCGTGGCGATGAGAAGCTCGACGATCCCGAGCTGCGCGGGCGTCACGGCCGCCGTCGTGAGCTCTGCGGTCGCGGCGGAGAGCGTGCCCTCGTCGAGGACGTCGAGGTCGCCGTTGCCGAAGAGCGCGGCCGAGGCTGCGATGACCTTTTCCGTTGCCTCGACGCCGTGCACGAGGGATGTCACCTCGCATGCGAGACGACGCTGCGCCTCTCGGGCGAAGGGACGTTCCCTGACGGCGGTCTCAAGCTCCTCGATCTCGGCGCGCGTGAGGAACGTGAAGACCTTGAGCCGGTCGACCACATCGGCGTCCGTGGCGTTGAGCCAGAACTGGTAGAACGAGTACGGCGAGCACATCGCGGCGTCGAGCCAGATGGCGTTGCCTTCGCTCTTTCCGAACTTGGTGCCATCGGAGTTCGTGATGAGGGGTGTGCCGAGCGCGTGGACGGTCTTCCCCTCGACCTTGCGGATCAGCTCGGTGCCGCTCGTGAGGTTGCCCCACTGGTCGGAGCCGCCTGTCTCGAGCACGCAGCCGTACTGGCGGTACAGCTCGAGGTAGTCCATGCCCTGGAGAATCTGGTAGCTGAATTCGGTGTACGAGATACCCTCGTCCGAGTTCAGCCGCGAGGCCACGGCGTCCTTCCTCAGCATCGTTCCGACGCGAAAGTGCTTGCCGACCTCGCGGAGGAAGTCGATCGCGGACATCGGCGCGGTCCAGTCGAGATTGTTCACGATCCGGGCGGTGTTCTCGCCCTCGAACGAGAGGAAACGGCTCACTTGAGCCCTCAGGTAGCCGACCCATTCGGCAACCGTGTCCTTCGTATTGAGGGTGCGCTCCGCCGTGGGGCGGGGATCGCCGATGAGCCCAGTGGAGCCGCCGACGAGTCCGAGCGGCCTGTGGCCCGCGAGCTGGAGCCTACGCAGCACGAGGAGCTGGACCAGATTGCCGAGGTGGAGGCTCGGGGCAGTCGGGTCGAAGCCGCAGTAATAGGTGATCGGGTCTCCAGCGAGAAGCTCCTCGAGCTCCGTCTCGTCCGTCGAGACGTGGACGAGTCCACGCCACACGAGTTCCTGCCAGATGTTGGGGAAGCTCGGATCGTTCTTCTGGGCGTCGAGGATTGCTGTCTGCGGCACGGCTTCTACGGTATCAGTCACGCGCCCGCCGCCACCTGCCCGATCCCGGCGGGGAGGGGCCCCTCGGAGATGAGCCTGAGGCGCTGTGTGGGGCGCGTCATCGCCACGTACAGGTCACCCACCTTGCCGTGCTCATGGTCCAGCAGGGCCGATGGTTCGAGGACCACGACGACGTCGAACTCGAGGCCCTTCGCCTCCCGGGGATCGAGCACCACGATGTCCTGCTCGAAGCTTCCGGCGCCGCTGCCCACGCGCTTCCCGTACGCCGCGCGGAGGGCCTCGCGGGCCGTGCGCACGAGGGGACCGTTCGCGATGACGGCGACCAGTCCGCCGTCGGCCGCCTCGAGCTCTCCCGGGAGGACCTCGAGGAGGCGCCGGACCACAGCGCTGCTGCCGTCGCCGTGCCCGGCAGTGCCGTCCGCGGCGGGGGTCACGCGTTCGACGATCGGATCCCAGCGGCCCTCGCGAACGGCCTTGGGCGTCGACACGACGAGTCCGGCGGCAGCCGCCATGCGCGTCGCGGCCTCCGTGATCTGGCTCGGCGTGCGGTAGTTGACGGTGAGCTCCTCGAGCGTCCAGCGGTCGCCGAAGAACGGACGCAGTGCCCTCCCCCACGACGACGCTCCGGCCGCCGCGGACGTCTGGGCGATGTCGCCCACGATCGTGAAGGACTTGACCGGGCAGCGGCGCACGAGCAGGCGCCACTGCATGTAGGACAGTTCCTGCGCCTCGTCGACGATGATGTGCCCGTACGCCCAGGTGCGGTCGCCGACGGCGCGCTCGGCCGCCGTCATGCGCGTTTCCTGCTCCTGCTGGAACGCGACGAGTTCCTCCGCACCCACCACTCCGTCGATGCCCTGGTCGCGCAGGGACGCGTCGATGTTCGCGAGGGTCTGCTGGGCGTTCTCGAGGTCCCGGCGACGCTCCGACTCGCGCCGGGCCGCCTCGTGCCCTGTGCTTGCGTCGAGCTCGCCGAGCAGCTCAGCGGCCTCATCGAGGAGCGGGACGTCCGCCTCGGTCCAGGGCGCATCGACGGGGCGGCGCAGGAGGTCGCGCTCCTCTTCGGTGAAGCCGGCCGCCACAGAGTCCAGGATGCTGCGCCGGCCGAAGAGCTCCGAGACGAGCTTCTCCGCCGTCATCGGCATCCAGCACAGGTTCACGGCGACTCGCACGTCGCGGGACTGGCGTACGTCCTCGGCAAGGTAGGACCGGTCGGTCGTGTTGCCCGAGCCGCTCGCCTCGACCTTGGACTGGAGCTGCTCCGTGAGCTCGCGCAGCAGGATCTTGACGAACGTGTTGCGCGCCTCGTTGTACGGCTTGCCGGTTGCCCGGGCCTTGTCCCGGGCGCGCCGCACCTGGCGGGGCGAGAGGAGGATCTTGTATCCCTCGACGTCGAGGATGCGCTCGGTGGCCGGGATGCGCTGCCGGTTCGCGACGGCGGCCGCGATGAGACCCACCATGCGCTGGCTGCCCTTGAGTGCGGCGACGCGTGCGTCCGCCTCGGGGACGCCGGTGATCCCGGGCATGAGGCGGCCGACGCTCGACATGACCACACCGGTCTCGCCGAGCGAGGGCAGGACCCGCTCGATGTACTTCATGAAGGACGACGACGGGCCTACGAGCAGCACACCGGCGCTCTTGAGGCGGTCGCGGTGCGAGTACAGAAGGTAGGCGGCCCGATGGAGGGCGACGGCGGTCTTGCCGGTGCCCGGTCCGCCCTGGACCACGAGGGCCCCGGACATGGGTGCGCGGATGATCCGGTCCTGCTCGGCCTGGATCGTGCTCACGATATCCGCCATGCGGCCCGTGCGCTTCGAGTTCAGCGCCGCGAGCAGCGCACCCTCGCCCTGATGGTGCGCCCCGCCGTCGGCGAGCATCTCCGCATCGAGGACGTCGTCCTCGATGGCCTTCACATCCCGGCCCTGCAGAATCAGGTGCCGGCGGCGCCGCACCCCTTGGCGGTCGAACGCCGTGGCCTGGTAGAAGTGGCTCGCCTCGGGGGCGCGCCAATCCACCATGAGACGGCGCAGATCCTCCGTGCTGAGCCCGATGCGCCCGATGTACTGGGACTCGCCGCCGTCGAGGTCGAGTCGGCCGAAGACCAGCCGGTCCTCGACGGCATCGAGCTGGGCGAGCCGGTCCTCATACATCGCGGCGAACGCGTCACGCTCCGAAATGTTCTGGATCGAGCCGATCGCGCCGGCTTTCCGGACCGCCGCGAGCTGAGTGCGCTTTTCCTCGCGCAGTTCGTCGAGTCTCGTGTAGAGACCCTTGACGTAGACCCGTTCATGGGCGAGATCGGCGTCGAGCATCCTTGCCTTCCCCTGTCAGAAAAGATTGACCGTCCATTCTACAGCGATTCCGGTGAACAGACGGAAACCCTGCAGGGAACACGACAGGGATCAGCCGCCGACGCACTGGAGCGAGTGGATCTCCTGCCCCGCGAGCGCAGCCCGACCCCCGAGTCCGTCGAGTTCGAGCACGACCCCGACGCCGACCACGGTCCCTCCGCTGCGGTTGACGAGCCGCACCGCCGCACCCACCGTGCCGCCCGTGGCGAGGACGTCGTCCAGGACCAGGACCCGTGCGCCCTGCGGGATATCGGTCGTGTGGACCTCGAGGGCGGCTGTGCCGTATTCGAGGGCGTATTCCTCGGTGAAGGTGGTGCGGGGAAGCTTGCCGGCCTTGCGGACCGTCAGGACGCCCGTGCCGGCCGCGTAGGCGGCCGCAGCAGCCAGGAGGAACCCGCGCGCCTCGATCCCGGCCACGAGGTCGAACCGGCCGAGGAAGGGAGCGATGATCGCGTCGACGATGGTCCGGAACCCCTCCGGATCGGCGAAGACGGGGGTGAGGTCCTTGAACGTGATCCCCGGTTTGGGATAGTCCGGCACCGTGGCGCACAACCGGTCCAGAACGTCCTCCACAGCCTGCTTCTCGGGTGCTGGGGTGCCCGCTCGGGCGGGGCTGAGGGGCGTCGTTTCGGGGCTCGGTTCATTCACAGGTCCACGTTACCGAAAGTTCACGTCCACATAGGCCGCGAGGGCGTATTCAGACGGGCTTCGGGGTGCTTCAATATCCGCATGCATCATGAGCTCACGCTCGCCGGGAACGGCGTCCGTCTGCTTCCGCTTTCGCCACTGCACGCGGAGCATCTCTTCCACCACATCGATGAAGGGCTGTGGTCCGGCATGGCCGCACGCCGCCCCGACTCGATCGAGGACCTCGCCGAGCTCTTCGCCGCGCGCCTCGAGGATCCTTCCACGCTGCCGTTCGCCGCGGCGGACGAGCTCACCGGTTCCCTCGTGGGCACCACGGGGCTCTACGACGTCGATGTGCGCCTCGGCCGCGCCGAGGTGGGCGGCACGTTCTTTGCCCGCCCTTATTGGGGAACGGGGATCAATGCGGCGACGAAGTTCCTCGTCCTCTCCCACGCGTTCGAGGATCTGGGCCTGAGCCGCGTCGCCTTCCGGGTGGACAGCCGGAATGGCCGCAGTGCCCAGGCCCTCCTCAAGCTGGGAGCCGTCCACGAGGGGACACTGCGCGCGTACCGCCCAGGGCACGACGGCGCGCGGGTGGACACCGATGTGTTCTCCGTGCTGACGGCAGAATGGCCGATGGTGCGCGCCCGGCTCCTGACCCGTCTCGCCCCGCGGGACTGCCCTGGAGAGCTCGCGCCGGGCGACGCCGCGTAGGCGCCCCCGGTGGTGCCACGTCCGCAATGCCCCACCGCCCACACCCCGCCGACCTGACAAGGCAACGCCTGTGATGCCTACCCGCGGGCGGGGCGCGGCTTGGCTGCGCGGTATGTCGAGACGCTCGGCTCGCCCGGGAGCCAGAAGCGCCAGAGATAGTCCGCCGAGCCTCCCTCACCCGCCACACCCACCCGGGGGCCTGACAGCACCCCGGCGGCCCGGTGGGCCGGTGGTTCAAGGCGGAAGGACGCGCCGTCGAGTGTCGCCCCGTTGTCGTCGCGGCCGATCGACAGCGCCTGCGCGAGGCGCGCTGGGCCCCGGGCAAGGTCGGCGTCCCTGCGAGCCGCCGAACGGCGGGAGCGCGCGAGATCGATGCCCTCCACGATCTCCCCGGCACGCAGGAGGCACCCCGACGAGCTCCCCGCCGGGCCGCAGACCACATTGGCGCAGAAGTGCATGCCGTACGTGAAGTAGACATAGAGGTGGCCCGGCGGACCCCACATCACCTCGTTGCGCGGCGTGCGGCCGTTGTAGGAGTGCGAGCCCGGGTCGGGGTGGTCCGAGTCGCGGTGCCCGCGGTACGCCTCGACCTCGGTGAGTCGAACGCCCACGGTGCCCTCCGGCGTCGTATGCGTGAGAACGGCGCCGAGGAGGTCCGGTGCCACGGCGACTGGGTCGCGCAGGAGCCATCGGACGAGGGTTTCGAAATCCATGCTCTACTGGATGGCCATGGCAGACGGCCAGGGCCCGATCCCGGGCAGGGGCACCGCCTCGCCGTCCTGCTCGGCGCGGACGGCGCCGTGCGAGACGGGCCGACCGGCGAGCCACGCCGCGAGGTCTTGGAGTCGACCCTCGAGCACGACGGCGTCGCTGCCGCCCCCGAGGCGTATCTCCTCCCCGGACGCCGGGCGCAGGACGAATTCCCGCGCCTCGGGCACGCGCGGCTCGAGGAAGCCCACAAGGTGCCGGCAGAACGCGTCAGACCACTCCTGCTGGGTGCAGCCCGTGCCGAGATCGCTGCGGTGGATGACGAGCTCGCGCCACAGCGCCAGCGCGGCGTCCCGTGCCACTCCACGGCGGAACCTCACCGGCGCGTCCCAGTCGGCCGGTTCGAGGTCCGCGAAGGCCGCGACGGACCGGTCGACGGCGGCGCCGGCTCGCTCGCGGTGGGTGACCGCGGCGCCCCCTGCATGGGCCTCGATGGCCGCATCGCGGGCGGGCATGCCACCGTCGTACAGGTCCGCCTGCTCGCGGCGGCGGGCGAGCTCGGCCTGGCGTGCAAGGGCGGAGGCGATCCCCTCGACGTGCGCGAACACGTGGCCGCGGGTCCAGCCGGCCAGCTCGGACGGAGTCGCGACGGACTCGTCGCTGAGCCGGGCCAGCTCGCTGTGGATGCCCTCGGCCGCGCCGCGGAGCGCTTCGAGGAGCTGTTCGTCGGTCTGCCCAGCGGCGTCGGTTCCCATGGGATTCAGCGTAGCTAATCAAGCCCCTCGAAGAGGTCGGTCAGGAGCGGGAGTCCGCGCTCCCGGGGCGGCCAGGCCTGGACGAAGTACTCACGGGACGCCGCGGACAGCCATGCCTCGCGGGTCATGTGCTCTTGGAAGAGCGCCAGCCGCTGGCTCCGGTGCTGTTCGATCCCGTCGACAACGCGGCCGGCGACCGTGCGTGTATCGACGCGCATGTCGATGAGCTCGTCCGCGATGCCCCGGAAGTGGTACACCTGCGTCGGGTCCCATGGCGGTATCCCGGCCCGCGCCCGCGCCCGGTTGATGGACTCCCATGTGGACAGCTTCATGCCCCAGTGGAGGAGCCTGCGGCACCCAGCACCGTTTCCTGCCAGGGCCGCGAACGCGGCATCGGTCGCGCGGCCCACCGCGATGTGGTCGGGGTGGCCCGTGAGCCCGTCGGGGCCGAAGGTGCACACGACGTCCGGGCGCTCCTCGGCCATGATCTCGAGGATGCGGCCCGTGAGCTCGGGATGGCCGACGTCGGCGACGCGGCCGTCGTCGTAGTCGAGCCACTCGCGGCGGTCCGGGACACGCCCGTGGGCGACCCACGCCAGGTGGTCCTCGGCCCGGCGTACGGATCCGAGCGTCTCGGGCGTCGCGGCGACACCCGGCGCGATCTGGCCGGCGGACCCGTCGGTCGCGAGGACGAGCACAAAGCGGAACGCCGGCTCATCGCCGTGGAGGGCGACGGAGCCGGCGACACCGAAGCTGTCGTCGTCGGGGTGGGCGACGACGAGCATGAGCGTGCGCTGGGGAAGCACACATCGATCATGCTCCCCCACGCACCCCAGCGGGAAGGACTCAGCCCGCGAAGCCCCGGGCGTCCTCGAGCTGCGCCTTGAGCGCTGCCAACTGGCGGGCGACGGCGGACGGCGCGGTGCCGCCCTGCGCGTCGCGGCTCGCGAGCGAGCCCTCCGTGGACAGCACGCTGCGGACCTCGGGCGTGAGCGCGGGGCTGATCGCCGCGTACTCCTCGTCGGTGAGGTCCCAGAGCTCGACGCCACGGGACTCGGCCTGCTTCACCGCGGCACCCGAGAGCTCGTGGGCCTCGCGGAATGGCACTCCCTGGCGGACGAGCCACTCGGCGATGTCGGTCGCGAGGGCGAAGCCCTGCGGGGCGAGGGCCGCCATCCGCTCGGTATTGAACGTGAGCGTCGCGATCATGCCCGAGACAGCCGGGAGCAGGAGCTCGAGGGTGTCCGCCGCGTCGAAGACCGGCTCCTTGTCCTCCTGCAGGTCGCGGTTGTACGCGAGCGGGAGGCCCTTGAGCGTCGCGAGGAGACCGGTGAGGTCGCCGATGAGGCGGCCCGCCTTGCCGCGCGCGAGCTCCGCGACGTCCGGGTTCTTCTTCTGCGGCATGATGCTCGAGCCGGTCGAATAGGCGTCGTCAAGTGCCACGAAGGAGAACTCCTTCGTGGCCCACAGGATGACCTCTTCCGAGACGCGGGAGAGGTCGACGCCGATCATCGCCGCGACCCACGCGAACTCGGCGAAGACGTCGCGCGAGGCGGTGCCGTCGATCGAGTTGTGCACGGCCGAGTCGAAACCGAGGTCCGCCGCGACGGCCTCTGGATCGAGTCCGAGGGACGAGCCCGCGAGCGCGCCCGAGCCATAGGGAGAGACCGCCGCGCGCTTGTCCCAGTCAGCGAGCCGCTGGACGTCCCGCGTCAGGGCCCACGCGTGGGCGAGCAGGTGGTGGCTGAGCAGCACGGGCTGGGCATGCTGGAGGTGCGTCCGCCCCGGCATGGCCGCGTTCGGATGCGCCTCGGCTTGGGCCACGAGCGCGTCGACCGTCGCGAGGACACCGCGGGCGATGAGGCGCGCGTGGTCCCTCAGGAACATGCGCCCCAGGGTCGCGACCTGGTCGTTGCGCGAACGGCCGGCGCGGAGCTTGCCGCCCAGATGCGCCCCCGCGCGCTCGATCAGGCCGCGCTCGAGGGAGCCGTGCACGTCCTCGTCGGACTCCGCCGCGACATAGGCGCCGGAGGCGACGTCCGCGTCGAGGCGGTCGAGCGCGTCGAGCATCCCGGCGAGCTCGGCGTCGTCGAGCAGGCCAGCACCGTGCAGGACGCGCGCGTGGGCGCGCGAGCCTGCGATGTCGTAGCGGGCCAGGCGCCAGTCGAAGTGGGTCGACTTGCTCAGCGCGGCGAGCGCGTCCGCCGGTCCCCCGGCGAAGCGGCCGCCCCAGAGCGCGCCCTCGTTGGTGGACGACGGCTGGTTCAGCGCAGTCGGAGCCTCACCGGGCCTCGACCCCGCGCCGCTGCGCTCAGCCACCGTTCACGCGCTGGTCACGGCCCGAGGCGACCTTGGACGACATGCCCCAGAGGTCGATGAAGCCCTTGGCGCTGGACTGGTCGAACGTGTCGCCCGTGTCGTAGGTCGCGAGGCTGAAGTCGTAGAGCGACGTATCCGAGCGGCGGCCGTTGACGACTGCGCTGCCGCCGTGCAGGACCATCCGGATATCGCCCGAGACGTACTTCTGGGAATCCTCGATGAACACGTCCAGGGCACGCTTGAGCGGGGAGAACCACTGGCCGTCGTAGACGAGCTCGCTCCAGCGCTGGCCCACCATGGCCTTGAAGCGGGCGTGCTCACGTTCGATCGTGACGTCTTCGAGGTGCTTGTGCGCGGTGATGAGCGCCATGGCGCCCGGGGCCTCGTAGATCTCGCGGCTCTTGATGCCGACGAGGCGGTCCTCGACGACGTCGATGCGGCCCACGCCCTGGGCGCCGGCGCGGCGGTTGAGCTCCTGGATGACCTGCAGCGGGGTCTTCGCGACGCCGTCGAGGGCCACGGGGACACCCTCCTTGAAGGTGATCGTCACTTCGTCCGGCGCCGGAGGGAACTCCGGGGTCGCCGTGTAGTCGTAGATGTCCTTGGTCGGGGCGTTCCAGATGTCCTCGAGGTAGCCCGTCTCGACGGCGCGGCCCCACACGTTCTGGTCGATCGAGTAGGGGTTCTTCTTGGTCGTGACGATCGGGAGGTGCTTCTCCTCCGCGTAGGCGATGGCCTTGTCGCGCGTGAGCGCGAGGTCGCGGACCGGGGCGATGCACTTGAGGTCAGGGCCGAGGGTCTGGATGCCGACCTCGAAGCGGACCTGGTCGTTGCCCTTGCCCGTGCAGCCGTGCGCCACGGTGGTCCCGCCGAACTCGCGGGCCGCCTTGACGAGGTGCTTGACGATCACCGGGCGGGAGATCGCGGAGACGAGCGGGTAGTGCCCCTGGTAGAGCGCGTTGGCCTTGAGGGTGGGCATGCAGTACTCGTCAGCGAACTCGTCGCGTGCGTCCGCGACATAGGCCTCGACGGCGCCGCACCCGAGCGCACGCTGGCGGATGGTCTCCATGTCCTCGCCGCCCTGCCCGACGTCGACGGCGACGGCGACGACCTCGGCGCCGGTAGCGTCGGCGATCCAGCCGATGGCGACGGACGTGTCCAGGCCGCCCGAATAGGCGAGGACGATGCGATCCTTCATGGTGTTCTCCTTCAAGACATCCACAGCAGAGCAGGGGCACGAACAGGTCGTATTGTTATGCATCAGTCTACATAGATATGCAATGCCGATCCACCGCATCGGCGAGCCTCACATCGTACCCCTGCCATGCGCCGTCGCGGCCGCCGACATCGCTTCTCAGGGCCCGTCGGCCGTAACCCAAGCACGTTTGTTATTCGCGGTTTGCTACTGTGCGGCGTGGCAGAGGGGGAACTCCCGTTCTGCAGGCGGAGGTGCGATGCCGGGAACAGCGCGGGCGGACGGAGCGGTCAAGACCAGGGTCTTCCACGCCGCGACGGCGGTCGTGGTCGCGGTCGTCGTGCTCGCAGAGGTTGCGCTCCCCGTGGACTCGCCGTGGCTCCTGCGTCTTGCTGTGGGGGTCGTCGGCGCCGTGTTCCTCGTGGCCGGAGCTTCCGTATACCTCTACTCGAGGCTCCACGAATCGCTTGGCTGCCTTGCACTCAATGTGGTCGGTCTGGTGCTCGTCTACTCGGTGCTGTTCTCGGAGGACGCCGGGGTCGTCTGGACGGTCGGGATCGCGCGCGCTGCGGCCGGCGTCCTCCCCACGCTGCTCGTGCGCTCGTTCTTCGAAGTCGTCGCCAGGGCGCCGTCGCGCAGGGCGATCGTGCGCGCGTTCGACGTGGTCGCCGTATTCACGGAGGCCTTCCTGATCGTCGGCCCTGCCGTGCGCCTCGACGACGAGGTCATCCGGCTCGCGAGCGAGGGTGTCTTCCTCGCTGCGGTCCTGGCGGCGGCAGCAACCCTCGTCTGGCTCGCAAGCACCGCCCGCGACCGCGACGCGCGCGCCGGGCTCCTCATGATCCTCGCGGCCGGCGCGCTCCAGGCGTCCGCCCTTGCACTCTTCGGCCCGCCTGACCCGGGCGCACCTTTCGCCTGGCTGTGGGTCCTCTCGAGCATCCCCCTTCCGCTCACGGTCTCGCTGTCCGCGCTGCGGGGCAAGTTCGTGGACCTGAGGCTGCGCCGCGAGCTGGTCTATGTGCTCCTGACGGGGACTACCGCCGGTGCCTACGCGGCCGCGCTCGCGGCGCTCTCCCGCGGGCTGCATCTCCGCGGGCTTGCCGCGGCGGTCGCCATCGCCGGTATCTCGATCCTCTTCGTGCCCACGGTCCGTTACGTGCACCGCGCCATCGACCGCTGGTTCTACCGCGACGGGTACGACTACCGCACGGTCCTGAGCCACCTCGCCACGGCGGCCCCGGGCTTCCGCTATGCCGAGGACCTCGGCGCGTACCTGTGCTCGGAGATCATGGAGGCGCTCAACCTCTCGTGGTGCGCAATCTATGCCGGGGCCGGTGCCGCGCGCGTCCTCGTCTACGCGACCGACCCGCTGGCCGCCGAGGTGTCGGTCCACGTGGGCGAGCAGGAGTCCGCGGGCCTGAGGCGGTTCACCCTCGGCGTGCCCGGCAGCGACGGGGGCCAGCTCGTCGTCGCCCTTCGAAACCGCAACGCCCGCCTCCGCGCAGTGGACGAGGACCTCCTGCGAACCATGGCCTACCAAGCCGGGATCGTGCTCGAGAACTACCGGCTCATCGATTCCCTCGACCAGCGGATCCGCGGCCTCGAGGACGCCGAGGTCACCACGCGGATCCTCCATCGGCGCCTCGCCGAAAGCGAGGAGCGCACGCGCGCACGGCTCTCGCGGGACCTCCACGACGGCGCGCTCCAGTCCCTCTTCCACCTCGTGCGGGTCGCCGAGGGGTCCTCACGCACGGGCGCCGCGGGTGCCGGCGCCCAGCCGCACGTCGACCAGCCGCACCTCGACCAGATCGCGGATCTGGGGCGCGACATCGCGTTCGAGCTCCGCCAGGTGTGCGAGGATCTGCGGCCTCCCATGCTCGACCAGCTCTCCCTCCCGCTCGCGCTTGAGGCCCTCGTGGCCCGGTACCGCACGACGTTCGGGCTCCACGCGGGCCTCGCCGTCAAGGGCGAACCCGACGCCCTCCCGTCCGGCGGCCACCTCTCGAGCACGCTGTACCGGGTCGCCAGCGAAGCGCTCTCCAACGTGCTCCGGCACGCACAGGCCGACGAGGTCGAGCTCGAGCTCGAGTTCGGCTGCGATCGCGTCTGGTTCACCGTCAGGGACGACGGCCGCGGTTTCGCCGCCGAGGCAGGCGACCTCCTGGCGCTGACCGAAGAAGGCCACCTCGGCCTCGCGGGGATGTTCGAGCGCATCCGCGAACTCGACGGGACCACGAGCATCGCCCGGCGCGATGGCGGCGGCACCGACGTCCGCGTCAGCATTCCGTACACGAGAGGGGAAACCATGGAAGCACGACGCCCGGCACCGGAGGCCAGCGCATGACGGCTGCACCTGCTCGAGGTTCCTGTGCGCCCCTGCGGATTGTGCTCGTCGACGACCATCCGCTCTTCCTCGCGGGCATCGCCCAGCTGATCGAGGCGGAGCCGGGGCTCACGCTCGCCGGAACCGCCACCACGTCGGAGGACGCCACGCAGCTCCTTGAAGGGGCCGCCCCCGACGTGGCGATCCTCGACGTCAGCCTCCCCGGTGAGAACGGATTCGCCCTCGCGAAGGCGCTCGTCGCCGGAGGATCCGAGGTCAAGGTCCTCATGCTCAGCGGCCACGACGAAGTCCAGTACCAGCGCACTGCCTTCCAGATCGGGGCCCACGGCTACCTCTCCAAGGCCTGCACACGGGCCGAACTGCGGGACGCGATTCTGACGGTGCGGGCGGGGCGCCTCTCATTCACTCCCGAGGTCATGGCCGAGCGCGGACGGGGACCAGGCATCCCCGCCCCCACGCGCCGCGAACTCGAGGTGCTCCGGCACATCGGCGACGGCCTCAGCAACAAGGAGATCGCGGCGACCCTCGTGGTCAGCGAGCGCACCGTGCATTTCCACGTCGGAAACCTTCTCGCCAAGATGCAGGCGAGCTCCCGGACGCAGGCGGTGGCCCGCGCCCGGGAACTCGGCTGGCTCAACGACTGACGGTTTGCCGCGCCGCCGCTCAGGCGGGCGCGGGAGCCGTTGAGGGCCCTTTGTCCCACACGGAGAAGGCGACGCTCGCGTTGTGCCCCCCGAACGCGAACGAGTTCGACATCGCCGTCCGGACTCCGGAGGTCGGCCGGGGCTCCCGCACGAAGTCGAGGGCAGCATCGAGCGTCGGCTCCGCGTGCGCCGTCGGCGGCAGGAAGCGCTCCTTGAGCGCGAGGACCGTGGCGATCGCCTCGATGGCGCCGCCGCTGCTGAGTCCGTGGCCGATCTGGGACTTGAGCGAGCTCACGGGTACCTGCGCGAGCCGCTCGCCGAACACGCGGCGGAGCGCCGCGACCTCGACAGGGTCGTTGAGCCGCGTGCCGGTCCCATGCGCGTTGACGTAGTCCACGTCGTCGGGAGTCAGGCCCGCGTGCTCGAGGCAGCGCTGCATGGCGAGCGTGGCCCCGAGGCCCTCGGGCTCGGGTGCGGTCATGTGGTGCGCGTCGTTGGACAGACCGTAGCCGAGGACCTCCGCGTACGGCTCGGCACCGCGCTGGGCAGCCGATTCGGCCGACTCCAGGACGAGGACTGCAGCGTTCTCGCCGAGCACCGTGCCCTGGCGGCGTCCCGCCTCGGCGAACGGCAGGCACACGGTCCCGAGCGCACCGATGCTCGCGAAGCCGCCATAGATGAGCTGCGTGAGCGTGTCGAGCCCCCCGACGACGACCCGGTCCGCACGGCCGATGCGGATCAGGTCGAGCCCAAGGCCGATCGCGTTGGTGCCCGCGGCACAAGCGGTGATGACCGTGAGGCATGGCCCGCCGATCCTCCAGCGGTCCACGAGCGCACGACCCCCGCACTCGGCCATCGAGCCCATCACGGCCACGTAATCCGGCTCGAGTCCCTGGGTCTCGTGCCACAGGGCCGAGCTGATCTCGTCCGAGCCGAGCGTGGTGCCGAGCACCACCGCCGCGTCCGCGAGATCGCGCGCCCCGAGCCGCGCGTCCCGCAGCGCCTCCTCGGCGGCCAGCTGGATCAGCTGCGACGGGCGACTGCCGTCGACTCCGCTCAGGTCGACGTCCTCCGGGATCTCCGCCGCAGCGTCGATGCCGTACTGCGATCCGTCGAACTTACGCACGGGAGCGAAGACGGTCCGCGACGAGAGGATCCCCTCGCGCAACGCCTCGACGCCAGCCCCGAAGGGGGACACGCACCCCACCCCTGTGATGACGACTCGTCTCATGCGACCCTCCCTGACGGTTGAACTGCTCGGTTGCCGGCGTTTTCGCCGCCACCGACGGCCCCAGCGGCTGCCGGAGCGCGGAAGTAGGCCGCCTCGGATTGTCCCCGCGAGCTGTCATGCGCCGTGACGACCACTGAGCGTGGCGCCGGCCTGCCCGCGTCAGGGCCCCCCGAGATCGCGGCCGCCGCGAGGACCGCGTTGAGGGCTGCCGAGCATGCGAACATCTCGCCCGTCGCGTCCTTGGGCCACTGCGCGGCGTCCACGATGGCGCGACGGACATACCGCTCCTCGGAATCCCGCAGGAGCGTGTCCGGCCAGCCGGAACCGAGGAACAGCTCCGGCACGGGGGCCTGGGCCGCGACCGCGGCAAGCGAGCGTGCCATGCCGTCGCCCGCGTAGGCAGACGCGCCGTCGAGCGTGAACTCGAGGTCAGAGGCCACCGAGGCAGCGACCAGTTCGGCGAGCGGCTCAGCGCCACGGCCCCGTGCGGCGTCGTCCGTCTCGAGGACCACGACGGCGGCCCCCTCACCGATCGCGCGCACGGGCACGGAGAAGCCGGTGGCCGCGAGCGCGCGCTCGTAGACATCCGTCATCTCGTCGAAGCCGCCGACTAGGAGGCGTTCCGCTCGGCCCGAGGCGAGCATGTCGAAGGCGTACATGAGCCCGCCCACGCCGCCGAGGACGGAGTTCGGTCCCCGCAGCCCGAACGCGATCGAGGCCTGGCCCGCCGCCGCATTGGCCACGACGTTGGGGAACAGGAGCGGCGAGATGACGGGGTCGTCCGAGAGCACGTCGGCGAGGACCCTGCTGACCACGCCAGCCGAGCCGAACGCGGTCGAGAGCACGAGCCCGGTACCCCTCACGAGATCGGGCTCGTCGAGGCGCGCGTGCTGGATCGCCTGGCCGACGGCCGCGGTCGTGATCCGGCTGATCCTGTCCATCTTGCGGGCCAGCCGCCTGGGCACCCACGGAGCAGTCTCGGCGTCGTCAACGCGGCGGACGGGGAGCCCAGCGCCCGCCGAGACCTCGGCCGGCGGCTCGAGGGTTCCGCCGAGCACGCCTGCGAGATCCGAGCGGACTCCCGTGCAGAGCCCGTAGCCGGTGACGACGACGCTCATGCGCGGGCCCCCGCAGGGGTACCGGCCGCCGGGGCCAGGACGGAGTGCACCGTGAACTGGGCCGACGCACACGGTTCGTCGTCGACACTCGCGACGACCTTGTACTTGCTGACATCCCCGAGCTCACCCTCGGACGTGGCCACCATGCGCAAGACGTCGCCCGGCACCGCCTCGCGAAGGAACTTGACCGCGTCGATCCGCGCGAGCCGTGACGAGAGGAGCTCGCGGTCGAGCGGTTTGAGGAAGCGCCCGACCTGGGCCATGGCCTCGAGGAGGATGACGCCCGGCAGCACGGGACGCTCCGGGAAGTGCCCCGTGAACCACGGCTCGGTCGCCGTGACGGCTTTGATGCCGACGGCCTGGTCCGGGCCGGCCTCCTCGATCCGGTCCACGAGGAGGAACGGGTGGCGATGGGGGTAGAAGTGGGCGATCGTCTGAGTCGTCCTGGCGCTGATGAGGGCCTCGCTCACGTCAGCGCTCCTCGAACTTGAAGCGGAAGAGGCCGATCCCGAAGAAGACCACCGCGAAGGCGGCGAGCGCGCCTACGGCGGGGAGGACCTGGGCAATGTCAGACCCCTTCATGATGATGTTCTGGTAGGCCTGCATGGCCCAGCCCTGCGGTGTGGCTAGGGCTATGCCCTGCATGAATCCCGGCATGAACGAGAGGGGGACGTAGCATCCCGCAACCGTCGCGAGGGTGAAGACGAGCAGCGTGGCCATGCCGGTGGCTTGGGCCTGGGTCTTGCTCAGCGAGGTGATCATGAGCCCGAAGCCGTTGGCCGCAGCGACCGCGGCGCACGTGACGAGGAGAAGCGCCACCGGGTCTCCCAGAGTCATGCCGAACAGGAGCCGGCCGACGGTGAAGATCACGACAACCTGGACGAAGCCGATGACGACCGTCGGAAGCAGCTTGCCGGCGAGGATCGACGCGCGGCCCACCGGGCTGACAAGCAGGCGGCGGAGGGTGCCGCGGTCGCGCTCCATGAAGATGTACTGCGCGATCGTCGAAGCAATGAAGAACAGGAACGCAACCGTGAAGCCGGGGATGTACTGCTGCGCGGCCGTCGGCTTGACATCGGTGCTGCGGTTGCCCGACTGGCTCGTGGTGAGCGTGACCTGCGGCTGCGCGGCGATCGTGGCCGCCTTGACCTGCTCCGTCTGGCTGCCCGACGCCGCGACGGCCCCGAGCTCGGAGGCCTGGGTCGCCGCGTGCTTGGCGGCGAGCGCGGCCGAGATCTGTCCGAACAGCAGCTGCGCATTGTTCGCCTGGGACGGGTCCTCGTAGAAGTCGAGGGAGGCGCCGTCGGGGGCGATGAGGACGGCCCCGATCGACTTGCCCTGGTCCACAGCGGACTTCGCGTCGTCGACCCCGGCCTCCTGCCAGGTGATCCCGGGGATAGAGGTGATGTCCTTCGCGACGGCCTCGGCCTGGGCGCCGGACGCCGTGACGGGGATGGTCACGGGAGAGCTCGAGGCCCCGCCGCCGAACGCGCCCCCGAGGGCGATCGTCAGCACGACGCTGAACATGAGGGGCAGGACAAAGAGGTTGATGTAGGTGCCGCGGTCCTTGGAGAGGATCAGGAGGTCCTTCCAGAACACGTGAAGGGTTTTCACGTCAGAGTGCCTTTCGTCTCGGGCCAGGTCAGGAGTCGCGGAGCTGATTGCCGGTCAGCTCGATGAAGACCGTCTCGAGGGACGGGGGGAGGATCTTGCAGGTCTCGGGGCTCGGGGCGATGTCGGTGAGGATTCGCGTCACCAGGGCCACCGCGTCGGGCAGCGCCTTCGCCGCGATCTGGAGGTCGCCGTCCTCAAGAACGCGGTGGGAGACCTCCGGGTGCTGCTCGAGGAGTTCGACGGCGAGCTGCCGCTCCTCGGCGCTCAGGCCGAGGCGCACGAGGGAGGAACCGTGCCGCTCGAGCACCCGCTCGAGCGGCCCCTCCTCGATGAGGCGGCCGTGGTCCACGATCGCCACGGTGCGGCAGAGGGCCTCGACCTCTTCCATGTAGTGCGTGACGTAGACGATGGTCATGCCCTCCCGGTTGAGCTCGCGGAGGGTTTCGAAGACGAAGTTGCGCGACTGAGGGTCGATGCCGACGGTCGGCTCGTCGAGAATGAGGATCTCGGGCCGGTGCAGGAGAGCCGCCGCGATGTTCAACCGGCGCTTCTGGCCCCCGCTGAACTTTCCGGCGGCGGGGCGCACCGCACGGTCTTCGAGACCGACGCGCCGCAGCGCGTCCTCGGTCCGGTCCTTGAGTTCGGCGCCCCCGAGGCCGTACATCGCCCCGAAGAAGCGAAGGTTGTCCCGGGCGCTCAACTCCGGGTAGATGGCGAGGTCCTGTGGCACGACGCCGAGCACTCGTTTGACCTTCCCGAGATCCTTGGCCGTGTCGATCCCGAACACGCGGCATTTGCCCTCGTCGATCTTCACGAGCCCGGAGATCATCGAGATCAGGGTCGTCTTGCCGGCGCCGTTCGGGCCGAGCAGGCCGACGAAGTCGCCACGGCGCACGGACCACGAAATCGCGTCGACGGCCCGCTGGGAGCCGAAACTCTTGACGACGCCCGCGAGCTCGAGCGCCGCGAGGGCCTCGTCCCGGGCCGCATGGCGGGGAGCGGCTTCCTCAACAGTTGTCACTGGTTCCCTCTCGTATTGGAACTGCACGTTGTCGACTCACGGTATCCGCGGGCAAACACGCCGCGGCACCGCAGAAACTGCAGGTCAGAACCCGGTGTTTCTGCGGGGTGACCATCAGTCGGGACCGTGGGTAGAGTCCAGAGCGCACCGCGGACAACTCCTCGCGGAACTCCCCGACAGAACAGCGTCCCGACGGATTAGCGGGAAAGGCGAAATTCATCATGGAAATCACGATCGACGGCCTCAAGGACCTCATGATCTCCCGACTCGGCCTGGATATGGAACCGGGCGATATCCAGCCCGAGGATTCGCTCCAGAATGACCTTGGCCTCGATTCGGTTGACCTTCTCGAGGTAGCCATCGGCATCGAGCGGACGTACCGGGTCAAGATCACCCAGAATGACACCGCCGCGTTCGAGTCCCTGCAGTCGCTCTTCGACTTCTGCAGCGAGCAGTCTCTCGCCGGCGTCAAGTGACGCGCCGCCCGGCCGCCCCGCTCGGGCCACCACGCACGGCGCTCGTCGTGGGCGGCACGGGCGGGATCGGCGCCGCCGTCATCCGGGAGCTCGCGCCTTCGTGCGAGCGGATCATCTTCACCTACGGGAGCCAGGCCGACGCCGCCCGCGACCTCGAGCGTGAGCTCGAAGGTGTGGGAGCGAGCGTGCGTACCATACGGGCCGACCTCACCGACTCGGCCGCTTGGGAGGCAACTCTCGGATCGCTCGTCGAGAGCGAGCCGATCGACCTACTCGTCAACGCGGCCGGAGTCAGCGACGATGCGCTGTGCATCGACGTGGACACCGAGCGCTTCGCGCGGCAGTACCAAGTCAACGTCACGGCGCCGTGGATCGCCATGCGCGTCCTGGCCCGCGATATGGCGTACCACCGCCGAGGACGGATCATCAACGTCGCGTCGATCGCCGCAACGGTCAACTCCCCCGGCCGGAGCGTCTACGCGAGCACCAAGGCCGCCATCGTCTCGCTCACGAAGTCCTTCGCGGTCGAAGTCGGGCGGTTCGGGATCCGGGTCAATGCTGTGGCGCCGGGATTCGTCGAGACCCCCATGATCGAGGACTTCGACGAGACGACGCGCAAGGCCTTCACCGATCAGGTCCCGCTGGGCCGCTTCGCGACCGCCGAGGAGGTGGCCCGTGTCGTGGGCTTCCTCGCGGGCGAGAACGCCGAGTACCTCCATGGGACGGTCGTCACGGTGGACGGGGGGACGTCGGCATGACTCCTCAGGCCTCCGTGATCGTTCCAACCCACAACAAGCGAGAGCGCCTCGTGCTCATGCTCGAGGCCTTCGCGCACCAGGCTGTCCCCGACTTTGAGGTCGTCGTGTGCGACGACGGCTCGACGGACGGCACAGCGGAGGCCCTCGCCTCACTGGAGGCCGAGGTCCCCTACCGGCTGGTGTACGTGTCGGGCCCTCGGGGCGGGGCCGGCGCGGCACGGAACCGCGCCGCCGCCGCGGCCCGCGGCGATGTCCTGATCTTCAACGATGACGACATGGTGCCCGCCCCGGGCTTCGTCGCCCGCCATGTCGAGGCGTGCGCGGCGGGGGACGTCCTCTCCCGCGGGGAGCGCTGGGCGGTACCGGTCGACGTCGTGCCCTCCTTCCTCGGTCGGCGCGCCGACGCTGCACTCTATGCCGAGGTCTGGTCGAGCGCCCGGATGACCGTGGCCGAGAAGTGGACGCTCGACGCTCTCGCCGCGAGCCCCGACCACCACTACCGCTTCCTCCAGACCTGCACGAGCAACCTCGCGCTGCGCCGCTCGTCGTTCGAGCAGGTCGGCGGGTTCGACGAATCCTTCGGCACCCGCTGGGGCGCCGAGGACACGGAATTCGGTTACCGCGCGCAGCTCGCAGGCGTCGGCATCCGCCTCACCACCGCGGCGAAGAACCTCCACCTCGAGCACTCCACGGATTCTGGCGCGAAATTCACCAAGGGCCTTGAGAATTTCCGGAGGCTCGCCGAGATCCATCCCGAAAGCAAGGGCATCAAGACCCTCGTGAAATATGTCGAAATGGCGGTCGAGCGCGGACACGCTGCGGAATTGTTCGACGAGCAGTCATTCGTCGACTGGACATCTCCGGACATCCTCAGTTTCAGCTAGAACTACTTCCAGGGAGCACACCATGTTTGATGCCGAGAATTTCGAACGGGCCCTCGACGATCTCCGCCGCGGCCACATGATCCTGGTCGTGGACGACGCCGACCGGGAGAACGAGGGAGACCTCGTGGCCGCCGCTGAGCTCGTGACCGGGGAGCAGATCAACTTCATGGCACGCGAAGCCCGCGGACTCATCTGCGTCGCTGTCGATCGGTCCATCGCCGAGGCCAAGGAGCTGGCCCCCATGGTCCAGCGCAACGAGGATCATCTGGGGACGGCCTTCACGGTGTCAGTCGACGCCGCCCCCCACTTCGGGGTCACGACCGGCATCTCCGCCTTCGACCGGGCCGAGACGATCCGCGTCATCCTGGACGAGAACCTCGCGCCCGACACGCTGCGGCGCCCCGGCCACATCTTCCCGCTCGTCGCACGGCCGGCCGGCGTGCTGGCCCGGCGCGGCCACACAGAGGCCTCCACTGACCTGTGTGCCCTCGCGGGCCTGCGCAAGGCGGCGGTGATCGTCGAGATCATCGCGGACGACGGGCACATGGCCCGGGATGCCGAGCTCGCCGAATTCGCCCGCGTCCACTCCCTCACCACGGTGACGGTCGAAGACGTCGTCCAGGCCCGGCTCGCCCGGGTCACCGACGAGCTCGAGTTGGCAGTGGCCGAGTGAGCTACCTCAAGAGGCTCCTGCTCCTCGTCCTCAAGGCCTGGGTGGACCGTCGGGTGATCGGAGTCCTCGGCGACAAGCCGCCTGCCGCGCCGTTCATCGTCACGGCTAACCACACGAGCTACTTCGACCACGTGGTCCTCGCGTGGTGGCTCCTGTGCAACGGCCTTCCGTACCCGAAGTTCCTCTCGAAGTCCGAGCTCTTCGACTCTCCGCTTTCGGCCTGGTTCAACCGCCGGGGCGGCGGGATTCCGGTGGAGCGGGGCGGGGCGGACATGGACGCGTTTGAGGCCGCTCGGAAGGTCCTCGCGGACGGCGGCGTGCTGGTCATGTACGCCGAGGGCACGCGCAGCCGTGACGGCTGGCTCCGCGCACCGCGGCGCGGTCTCGCGACGCTCGCCGCCGAGGCCGGAGTACCGGTGGTCCCGGTGGGCCTCTTCGGTGTCAACGAGGTTCTGCCGGTCGGCTCGCGCTGGCCGCGCAGGCGCCGTCGGATCGCGGTCAACGTGGCCTCCCCGCTGGCTCCCCCCGAGGCGGGGCGGGCCGCGGGCCAGGAGTTCATCCTGCGCGTATTCGCCCGCATCGCGGGGCAGACCGGGCAGTGGCCGGCGTTTGTGGCCCCCGAGTTCGCCCCGGCCCCCGGGCCCGCCCGCCGGGGTTCGCGTGCTGCCGCGGCCCACGCCCTCGTGGAGCGCGCGTTCCGGGCACAGAGCGGCGAGGCCGAGGAGCTGTTCAGGCGTGCGCTGCTCGTGACGCGAGGGGTGCGCTGCGACTATGCGGACCTCGAGCGGGGCCGGGCCGCGGGGCAGATGGCGGGGTTCACCCGCAACCCGTTCGCGCAGCTCGCGTGGGCCCTGCGGAGCAGGCGTCTCATCTGGCGGTCCGTGCGGCGGCTACCGGGCAATGCTCTCGCGTGGCACGTCTGGGCATCGCTCATGGAGCGCCTCCCCGGGTGGCTCGGCGGCGACCGCGTCGCTGCAGCCATGGGACATCGAGTGGCGGTCTCGCTCACTCAGGACCACCGCAACGCGCTCCACACCGCGCTCGTCTTCCGGGACGCCGGCCGGCCGCAGGAGGCGGCACGTTGGCTCGAGCTGTTCCTCCAGCTCGATCCCGCGGCCGCCGACCGCCTGCGGATCCAACGCGGCAGGGAGCTGCTCGCGGAACTCCGCGGCGGCGAGGTCCCTTCCGCGGCCGCGCGGTGAGCAGCCAGCACATCGCCGCTCCGCGGGGCGACCCCGGCCATGCGAGGGCCTTCCTCGTCGCGGCCGGGGTCGCCTCGGTTCTCGTACTGCACGCGAAGGCCGGGCTGGACCTCTTTGTGCCCGCGGCCGTCGTCTGGGCCGCCGCGAGCCTCGCCGCGGCGCGCTGGACGCGAGGGCCGGCGTCGTTCACCATCGTCAACATCGCCCTTCTCGTCGCCGACGCGGGCCTGGACGTACTCGCGATGGGCGAACATCTGGCTCCCGGCACCCACGGGATCCTCCCCTGGCGGTTCGAGGACGGTCAGGGCTGGGTGATCGCGTACTGGGTGGCGCTGTGGGGTGTCGCCGTCCCGCAGCGCACGCTCGCAATGCTCCGGAACGGCGCCGCGGGCCAGCTCGATGCGCGGCTGCTCTTCCTCGCGGTGATCGGGCTCCACGCGTGTTTCGTGGAGGACGTCGTGTACTTCGCGCTCCTCGGGTACCCGCCTTGGTCCGGCCCTCCCCCACTTGGCTACGCCTATCTCCCTGCCCTGCCCGGCGCCGAGCCGTGGACTCCGGCCGGGGTCTGGAGCGTGAGTGCGGCGGCGACTGCATTCTTCATCGCAGTGGGTGGGGCAACGACGCTGCGGCGCGCTCGCGCCGTCGGACGACTCCGTGTCGGCCGCGGCTGAGGGCGGGGACGGCTTCACCGCCGCCGCCTCGGAGGGCTTTCCCGGCCGGATCGCCGTGCTGCGGCGCCACGGCGGAGACGGTCGGGGGCGCCCCCACCGCAGCAATGAACACGAGCACGGCAGGGCCGCGGCCCGGGCCGCCCTCGGACTCCTCGGTGGCCCGGGCCTCGAGCGCGTTCCCATCGGCGCCGATGCAGATGGCTGCCCGGTGTGGCCGGCCGGCGTTGCGGGGAGCATCTCCCATTCCGCGCCGTGGGCGGCCGCCGCTGCCGCGTGGACGCGCTCCGGGGTGCGCGGCGTCGGCGTGGACGTCGAGGTTGTGCGGCCGCGGCACGCCGCTCTGTGGCAACGTGTCGTCATGCCCGACGACGCCCAAGCGGCTCCGCCGGGCGCACCCGCGGAGTACGTCGCAACTGTCTGCTTCGCCCTCCGCGAGGCCGTCTACAAGTGCGTCTTCCCGGTCCTCAGGGTGCCGATGGACTGGCCCGACGCCAGGCTCGCGACCAACTGGGACGTGGGGTCGGCCGGGGTCGTCCTCGACGAGCGGCTCGGCTGCGACGGCGCGCTGGCAGCAGAGTTTCGAGCGCACGACGGCGCCGTGGTTGCCTTGTGCTGGTGGACCGCCGGTGCGTCCCGGAAGTGACCGGCCTCTCCGGGCGCGTAGGGGGCGGTCGGGCCGATCCGTTCTGACGGCGCTATCGGGCGAGCCTGGTCCTGCGATTCAGGCCCGAGAGCTTCTCGGGGTTGCGGACGTAGTAGATCGCCGTGACCCGGGAGCCCTCGATGCGGACCGCCATGACGCCGTCGACCTCGCCGCCGACGGACATGAGCAGGCCGGGCGTGCCGTTGACCTGTGCGGGCTCGCCGGTGACTGGGCCAGGGGCCTTGGCCATGATCCCGGCGAAGAACCGGAGCACCTTCTCGGCCCCGAGGATGGGCCTCAGAGCCGCCTGCCGGAGCCCGCCGCCGTCGGAGATGAGGACCACGTCCGGTGCCAGCACATCGAGCAGCCCTTGGATGTCCCCGGTCTCCACGGCGCGCTGGAAGGACACAAGCGCCGCCCGGACCTCTGCCGGGGCAGCCTTCTCGCGGGGCCTCCGGGCCTCGACGCTCTGCCTGGCCCGGTGCGCGATCTGCCGCACCGCCGCGGGGCTCTTGTCGACGGCGGCTGCGATCTCGTCGTAGCCGACGTCGAAGACCTCCCGCAGCACGAACACCGCCCGTTCGGTCGGGGTGAGCGTCTCGAGGACGAGCATGAGGGCCATGGAGAGGCTCTCGGCGAGCTCGACGTCTTCCGCCACGTCCGGTGAGGTCAGGAGGGGCTCGGGCAGCCACGGCCCGACGTAGGTTTCCCTACGCCGGCTCAGGGTACGCAGTCGGTTGAGTGCCTGGCGGGTGGTGATCCGGACCAGGTACGCCCGCTCGTCCCGTACCTCGTCAAGATGAGCCTTGACCCACCGCAGCCAGGTCTCCTGGAGGACATCCTCGGCGTCCGCGGCCGAGCCGAGCATCTCGTAGGCGACCGTGAACAGCAGGTTCCGATGGCGCGTGAACGCCAGGGTGGCCCCCTCGATGACGCTGTCGCCCATCGTTCCTCCCCTCTCCCCCGCCTACGCTACGCGGTACGCGCGACGTACCGACGGTGGGATGCCTCGAGCAGACCCGCGCGGTGGCCGTCCCTGATGAAGGCCCAGTTGACCGACCCCGGGTGCTTCGCCTCCAAGAGGAGCCCCTGGTAGGTCGACCAGCAGATCGCCTCCTTGAGCGCGGCCCCGCTCCGCCCGCCGACGAAGGACTTCTTCGCATGGTCGTCGCTCGACGCGAGCTGGAGGAGGCCGGCGCGCCGCCCCGTGCTCACACATTGGGCGACGAACCCGACGGCGACCTCGCGCGGTGTCGCTCCCGCGATCCGCGCGAGCACGGTGTCCGCGGCGTGCGATCCGAGCGGAAGCGCGGCCTGGCAGCTCATCCTGTACGCCACGCCCGAGGGCGCGGCCGAGTCTCCGGCGGCCACGATCCGCGGGCTGTCCGCGCTCGTGAGTGTCTCGTCCGTGAGGAGGCGACCTGCCGCGTCCGTACGCAGGCCGCTGCGGACGGCAAGGTCCGGAACGGCGAAGCCCGCAGTCCAGAGGGTCACGTCGCTGCGCACCTCGCGGCCATCCTCGAGGCGCACGACGGCGCGGCTCACCTCGGCAGCCCGACTGCCGGCGCCGTCGAGCACCTCCACCCCCAGCCTCGACAGGCGGGCGGCGAGCGCGCGGCGGGCCCCCGGGTGGAAGTACGGGGCCAGGACTCCGCCGGTCACGAGCGTGACTGTGCGTCCCCGCTCGGCGAGCTCGGCGGCGGTCTCGATACCGGTGGGCCCGGCCCCCACGACCGTCACAGCGGCGGCCGCGGGTGCGGCGTCGACCGCTGCGCGCGCACGACGGGCGTCCTCGAGGGTCGAGAGCGGCTGGGCGAAATCGGCTGCCCCGGGCACCGTGGGCCGCGCGCCCGAGCTGCCGACGGCGTACACGAGGTAGTCGTACTCGACTGTCCCGCCCGATTCGAGCAGGACGACGTGCTCGGCGGCGTCGATCCGCGACGCCGAGTCGAGAACCAGCCGGACGCCCTCGGCGAGGACGTCGCGGAAGTCGTGGGCGGCGTCGTGCGTCCCGCCTACAAGCTGGTGCAGGCGGATCCGCTCGACGAACTGCGGACGGGGGTTGATGAGCGTCACGGCGGCGCCCTCCCGCCGCGTCAGCCGGTTGGCCGCCATCGTGCCGGCGTACCCGCCCCCGATGACGACGACGCGCGTGTTCGCGGCGCCGGTGTTCTCAGCCACAGTCCCTCCTGGGGTTTCCGGATCCCGCCTATCGGGATTCCGGCCAGAAGACACCGCCCGCCCGCGCAGTGTGACACTCGGTCAGTATTGGCCCTTGATCACGAAGTACGAGCCGCGGATCTCCCCGGCGAGCTTGGACTTCTGCCGCGCGAACTTGAAGGTGCCGGCGAGTTCCTCGGGGACCTCCATGCCCTGGGAGAGCTTGAAGCCCACGGCCCTCTTGCCGCCGTCCTCGAGCGTGTACATGACGTTGATCGAGAGTCCGGACTCGTAGAACACGTAGGCCATCTTGATGCCGTCCACCTCGAAGGACGTGACCTCGAGCGGGCGGGAGGCAATCGTGAGGTTGCGCTCCTCGGCGAGGATCCGGTTGACCCACTCGAGCGTCTCGGGCGCCTCGCTGGCCGGCGTAACGGTGAAGTCGTGGTCGTACTTGTTCTTGAAGTAGCGGGACTCATTGGCCCGGAGTCCTGCGAGGGCCTCCACGACGGGGGACGACTCGAGACCGACCCTCGAGACCTCCTTGAAATCTACGGTGTATGACATGCTGCCCAGCCTACGTCTGGCGTTTCCGGCGGCCTTCTCGATTCCTGATCGATCGCCGGGCGATTTGTAGAATGGCAATTCGTAGAATGCTGGCATGACCGGCCCCAGCGACCCCAAAGACGCGCTACGGCGCTACCTCCAGAGCACCCGGGACGCGCTCGTGTGGAAGCTCGAGGGGCTCAGCGAACGCGACCTCCGGCTCCCCCGCACGCCCACGGGCACGAGCCTGCTCGGCATCGTCAAGCACGCGGCGAACGTGGAGATCGGGTACTTCGGGGACGTCTTCGGGCGTTCGTGGCCCTCGCCCGAGGAACGCGTGTCCGACGAGGAGACCGACGCCGACCCGCAGGCCGACTGGTACGCGACCGAGAATGAGACCGCGGAGGGGATCGTCGACCTCTACCGGCGGGTCTGGGCGTTCGCTGACGCGACTGTCGATACCCTCCCCCTCGACACGGTCGGATGCGTCCCGTGGTGGCCCGAGGAGCGGGCGCAGGTCACTTTGGGCCAAGTCATGGTGCACGTGCTCTCAGACCTCGCCCGGCATGCTGGGCACGCCGACATCCTCCGCGAGTCGATCGACGGCGCGGCCGGGCTCCGTGCGGGCACCGGCAACCTCCCGAGCCTGGACTGGCCGGCCTACGTGCAGAAGCTCACCGAGCTGGCGAATCGCTTCTGACAGGGTTGACGCGGTCACCAGCCGCCGCGCGTGGGCGTGTGCCCCTCGCGGGCGTCGTCGGGCATGGTCATCTCGGCCCCCAGGCCCAGGAGGCGGATGGGCCGGCCGGGTTCGATCGCGGCCGCGAGGTTCCGCATGAGAGGCCCTCACCGGCATAACAGGCGCTGCTGCAGGCATGCCATGCCGGCCGGGGCCTGTTGTGATTGGTGCTACCCGGCTCAGGCCCCCTGAGACGCGAGCTCGAGGAACCGGGCCGCGACGGCCTCGCCCCCGGCGGCGTCGCGCGTGATGATCATGACCGTGTCGTCCCCGGCGATCGTGCCGAGGATCGAGGGGATCACCGAGTGGTCGATCGCGAGAGCCAGGAAATTGGCCGCACCCGGCGGGGTACGCAGCACCACGATATTCGCCGAGGCCTCGGCCGTGACCAGCAGATCGGCGCAGAGCTTCGCGAGCCGGGCATCGAGCACCTCAGGGGCCTGGCCGGTCCGGGGGCTCCGGTCGCCGCCCTCTCCCCTGATCGCGTAGACGAGGCCGCCGTCCGCGCCGCGCACGCGCACCGCCCCGATCTCCACAAGGTCACGGGAGAGGGTCGCCTGGGTGACCTGCACGCCGTCGTCCGCGAGGAGCGTTGCGAGCTCCGCCTGCGAGCGCACCGAGGCCCCCGCCAGGAGTGCGCGGATGCGCGCCTGGCGGGCCGCCTTGGTCTGCGGAGCAGAGCCCGGGATCGAGGTCACCGCCATCCCCTCAGGGCACCGCCGGGAGGCCCTCGACGACGGCTTGCCCCGAATAGTGCAGGACCCACGCGAGGAGGGCCTTCTGCGCGTGCAGGCGATTCTCGGCCTCGTCCCACACCACGGACTGCGGCCCGTCGATGACCTCGGCGGCGACCTCGTACCCGCGGTATGCCGGGAGGCAGTGGAGGAACACGGCGTCGGGCGCGGCCGTGGCCATCGCCTCGGCATCGACAGAGTAGTCGCGGAAGAGCGTCATGCGCTCCGCCTTCTCGGCCTCCTGGCCCATCGAGACCCAGGTGTCGGTGGTGACCACGTCGGCGCCCTCGAGCGCGGCCGCGGGGTCGATCGTCACAAGGACGGACCCGCCGGTCTTGACGGCAACGTCCTCGGCCTCGGCGACGACCTCCGGTGAGGGAAGGTAGCCTTCGGGCCCAGCGACGCGCACGTGCATGCCGGCCGTGACACCGGCGAGGAGGTACGAGTTGGCCATGTTGTTCGCCGCGTCGCCGAGGTACGCCATGGAGAGCCCGGCGAGCGTGCCCTTGTGCTCCTTGACCGTCAGGAGATCCGCGAGCAGCTGGCAGGGGTGGTAGTCGTCGCACAGGGCGTTGACCACGGGCACTCGCGAGTTCGCGGCCATGTCCACGAGTCCCTGATGGGCGCCCGTGCGCCACACGATCGCGGCGACCATCCGCTCGAGGACCTTCGCGGTGTCCTCGACAGACTCCTTGTGGCCGATCTGGGCCTCACCCGGGTTGATGACGAGCGGCGTTCCGCCCAGGTCCGAGACTCCCGTGGCGAAGGAAACGCGGGTACGGGTCGAGGTCTTGTCGAAGATGACCGCGACGGTCTTGCGGGCGGAGCCATCGGCGGCGAGCGGCTGGACCGAGTAGGGCGCTGCCTTCATGCGCACGGCGAGATCGAGTACCTCGGCCTGCTCGGCGGGGCTGAGGTCGGTGTCCTTGAGGAAGTGCCGTACTGTTCCGGCGGCGGTGTTCACTTGGTCTCCTTGGCGGTCTGGGCCAGATGGTCGGCGGCGGCGGCAACGAGGGCGGGCAGCGCGGCGACGAAGGTGTCCGCCTGCGCTGCCGTGAGGATGAGCGGCGGGGCGAGGCGGATGGTCCGCGGGCCGGGCGCGTTGATGATGAAGCCCGCCTCGAGCGCCTGGTTCACGACGGCGGCCGCCAGGTTCGCGCCGGCCGGCACCTGCGCGGCGTCCCCGCCAGGACCGGTCAGATCGATTCCGAGGAGCAGGCCGCGACCGCGGACCTCGGCTACCTCGGGAAGCGCGGCGAGGGCGGTGCGGAGCCGCTCCCCCACGGCCCGGACCTTCGCGAGGACGCCCTGGGTCTCGATGGCATGGACCGTGGCGAGCGCCGCGGCCGTGGCGACCGGGTTTCCGCCGAACGTGGTTCCGTGCTGACCGGCCGAGAGGCGCGCGCTGTTCTCGGCGCCGAACGTCACGAGGGCACCGATCGGGAAGCCCCCGCCGAGTCCCTTCGCGAGCGTCACGGCGTCGGGCACGATCCCCGAGCCCTCGATCGCGAGCCAGGTTCCGGTGCGGCCCATCCCGGTCTGGACCTCGTCGACGATCAGGAGGGCGCCGGCGTCGTGCGTGAGCTTTCGAGCCGCGGCGAGGTAGCCCGGCGGAAGCGGCACGACGCCGGCCTCGCCCTGAATCGGCTCGAGGAAGACGGCCTGCGTGGTCTCGTCCACGGCAGCGGCGAGGGCGTCGATGTCACCGAACGGCACGTGCACGACGCCGCCGGGCAGCGGTTCGAACGGCTCGCGGTAGGCCTTCTTGGCCGTCAGCGCGAGGGCGCCCATCGTGCGGCCGTGGAACGCGCCCTCGAGGGCGACGACCTTGGTGCGCTTCCCCCCGGCCGCGTTGGTGGCGTTCCGCCTCGCGAGCTTGAACGCCGCCTCGTTGGCCTCGGTGCCCGAGTTCGCGAAGAACACCTTCGACCCCGCGGGTGCGCCGGTGAGCTGCAGGAGCTTCTCCGCGAGGGCCACCTGCGTGGGGCTTGTGAAGAAGTTCGAGACGTGCCCGAGCGTGGAGAGCTGGGACGAGATGACCGAGGTGACGAACGGGTGCGCGTGGCCGAGCGCGTTGACCGCGATGCCGCCGAGCAGGTCGAGGTACTGCTTGCCGTCGGCGTCCCACACGTAGCAGCCCTGGCCGCGGACGAGCACGCGCTGCGGCGTGCCGAACACGCCCATGAGCGAGTCCGAATACCTCGCAAGCCAGGACGCACCCGACGAGGCACCGACAAGCTCGGAGAGGGGGCGGTGCCCCTGGAGGTTCTCGCTGGTCATGCTGGTGTACCCGTTCCTTCCCCGTCGGGCACCACCTGGGTGCCGACTCCGGCGTTCGTGAAGATCTCGAGGAGCATCGTGTGGGGGCTGCGCCCGTCGACGATCGCGGCACGGTCCACGCCCTCGGTGACCGCCTTGAGGCACGCGGCCATCTTGGGGATCATGCCTGAGGCGAGCTCCGGGAGCATCTCGCGGAGCTCCGAGGCCGAGATCTGGGAGACGAGCGAATCCCTGTCCGGCCAGTTTCGGTACAGGCCCTCGACGTCGGTCAGGATCACGAGACGCGAGGCCCCGAGGGCAACGGCGACCGCGGCGGCGGCAGTGTCCGCGTTGACGTTGAGCACCTGGCCGGTGGGCTGGAAGGCAGGCGCGGCCCCGGCGGTCTCCGGGAGGACGACCTCGGGGGCAATCCCCGAGATGACCGGGATCCGCCCGGCCTCGAGGATGTCCAGCACCGCGCCAGGCTCGACGCCGACGACCTCGCCGACGAGGCCGAGGTCCACCTCCTCGCCGTCCACGACGGCGCCCGTGCGCACCGCGCGGAGCAGGCCGGCATCCTCGCCCGACAGGCCCACGGCGTACGGCCCGTGGGAGTTGATGAGGCCCACGAGCTCTCGGCTGACCTGGCCCGTGAGGACCATCCGGACCACTTCCATCGCCTCGGGCGTCGTGACGCGCAGGCCGCCCTTGAACTCGCTCTCGATCCCCACGCGGTTCAGCATGGCGCTGATCTGCGGGCCGCCTCCATGGACAACGACCGGGTGGATGCCCACGTGGTGGAGGAACACGATGTCCTCAGCGAAGGCGCGGCGCAGCTCGTCGTTGACCATGGCGTTGCCGCCGTACTTCACCACCATCGTGGTGCCGGCGAACTTCTGGATCCACGGCAGGGCCTCGATGAGGGTTTCGGCCTTGTCCATCGCCAGACGGATGTTCCTGCGCGCCGCGCTCACGTCAGCGCTGCTGCTCTCTGTCATGCGGGCCTCAGCTCGAGTACGCGGAGTTCTCGTGCACGTAGTCGTGCGTGAGGTCGTTGGTCCAGATGGTCGCCTCGGCGCTGCCCGTGGCGAGGTCGATCTCCACGACCACCTCGCGCGGCTCGAGGTCCACGAGGGAGCGGTCCTTGCCGATCCCGCCGTTCTGGCAGATCTCGACGCCGTTGATGGACACGTTGATGGAGTCGGGCTCGAAGGCCGCGTCCGTCGTGCCCACGGCGGAGAGCACGCGGCCCCAATTGGGGTCCTTGCCGAAGATGGCGGTCTTGAAGAGGTTCGATCGGGCAACGGCCCGTGCCACGACTTCCGCGTCACGCTCGCTCGCGGCGTTGAAGGTGCGGATCGCGATGTCATGGGCCGCGCCCTCCGCGTCGCCGATCAGCTTGCGGGCCAGCTCGGCGCATACCTGGGTGAGGCCAGCGGTGAACGCCGCCGCGTCCGGAACGGCTCCGGACGCGCCGGAGGCGAGCAGCACCACGGAATCGTTCGTGGACATGCAGCCGTCGGAGTCGGCGCGGTCAAACGTGACCCGGGTTGCGTCACGGAGCGCGGCGTCGAGCATCTCGGGATGGATCTCGGCATCGGTCGTGAGGACCACCAGCATCGTCGCGAGGCCCGGGGCGAGCATGCCGGCACCCTTGGCGATGCCACCGATCGTGTACGCGACCCCACCCCCGTCCGCGCCAGTGAACACGGCCTCCTTCGCCACGGTGTCCGTCGTCATGATCGCCACGGCCGCCGAATGGCCGCCGTTGTCCGCGAGGGCGGCGGCGAGGGCGTCGACGCCCGGGATGATCTTGTCCATCGGCAGCTGCTCGCCGATCAGGCCCGTCGAGCAGACCACGACGTCGCCCGCGGAGATGCCGAGCGCGTCCGCGGTCTTCTCGGCCGTGCGATGGGTGTTCTGGAAGCCCTCGGGGCCGGTGCAGGCGTTGGCCCCGCCGGAATTGAGCACGACGGCGTCGACCCGGCCGTCCGTGACGACCTGCTTTGACCAGCGAACGGGCGCGGCCATGACTCGGTTTGACGTGAACACGGCAGCGCCGTGCTTGTCCGGCCCATCGTTGACGACGAGGGCCATGTCCGGCTTGCCGGAGGCCTTGAGCCCGGCGGTGATACCGGCGGCCCGGAAGCCCTTCGGTGCGGTGACGGTCACGGTGCGACTCCCAGCTGGTTGAGGCCGGCGCCCTCGTTCAGGCCCAGCGCGATATTCATGGATTGGATGGCTCCACCCGCGGTGCCCTTGGTGAGGTTGTCGATCGCCGAGCTCACGATCACCCGGCCGGCGTGCTCATCGAACGCGAGCTGGATCACCGCATTGTTGGAGCCGATGACCATCTGCGTCGCGGGCCACTGGCCCGACGGCAAGACGTGGACGAACTGCTCGTCCCCATAGGCGGACTCCCACGCAGCCCGCAACGAAGCGACACCCACGTCCGCCTTGACGCGGGCGGTCGCCGTCGTGAGGATGCCGCGGCTCATGGGTGCGAGGGTGGGCGTGAAGGACACGGTGACCGGCTCGCCCGCGGCGTTGGAGAGTCCCTGCTCGATCTCGGGAGTGTGGCGGTGCCCGCCGCCCACACCGTACGGGCTCATCGACCCCATGACCTCGGAGCCGAGGAGATGCGCCTTGACGCTCTTGCCCGCGCCGGAGGTGCCGGACGCGGAGACGATCACGACGTCGTCGGGCTCGAGGAGCCCTGCGGCAAAGCCGGGCGTGAGGGCCAGGAGTGCCGACGTCGGGTAGCAGCCGGGGACGGCGATGCGACGCGCACCGAGGAGCTTCTCGCGCTGCTTGCGGCCAGCTCCCCCGCTCTCGCCCAGCGGGAGCTCGGGAAGGCCGTACGGCCACGTGCCCGCGTGCTCGGAGCGGTAGAACCGGAACCAGGCCTCGGGGTCCTCCAGACGATGGTCGGCGCCCGCGTCGATCACGAGCGTGCTGTCCGGCAGGGCCGCGGCCACCTCGGCGGACGCGCCGTGCGGGAGGGCGAGGAAGACGACGTCGTGCCCCGCGAGGTTGTCAGTCGTCGTCTCGACGATGACGCGGTCGGCGAGCGGGAGGAGATGCGGCTGGAGCTCGCCCAGCCGGCTGCCGGCGCTCGAGTGGGCCGTGATCGCCCCGATCTCAACGTCGGGGTGGTTGGCCAGCAGCCGGAGGACCTCTCCCCCGGCGTAGCCGCTGGCTCCGGAGACAGCTGCAGTAATGGTCACGCGCCCACTGTAGGCAAGTTTATGCATGGTAGTCAATATTTATGCATAGGGGGATCGAGTGCGTGTCCTTAGGATGGGTCCGGACGCGAAACGAGAAGCAGGAGAGAATCCCATGATCAACGCCATCGTCGCCACAGTCCCGGGAGGGCCCGAGGTCCTCGCCCCCGCTGAGGTCGGCATGCCCGAGCCGGGCCCCGGCCAGCTCCTCGTCCGCGTCGCCGCCGCGGGCGTGAACTTCATCGAGACGTACCAGCGGCAGGGACTGTACAAGGTCCCGCTGCCCTTCACCCCCGGTTCCGAGGCCTCCGGCGTCGTCACCGCCGTCGGAGAGGGGGTGACCGACTTCGCGAAGGGTGACCGCGTCGCCACAGCCGAAGGCACTGCCACGTATGCGCAGTACACGCTCATCGCGGCGGACCGGGCGCTCCCCGTCCCCGAGGGTGTTGACCTCCTGACGGCGGCCGCGCTGCCGCTCCAGGGCATGACGGCCCACTACCTCATCAACTCGACCTTCCGCGTCGAGCCGGGCCAGACGGTCCTCCTCCACGCGGGCGCCGGCGGCGTGGGGCTCCTGCTCATCCAGATGCTCAAAGCGCGCGGCGCCCGGGTCATCACCACCGTGTCCACGGACGGCAAGGCCGAACTCGCAGCAGGCGCTGGGGCCGACCATGTGATCCGCTACCACGAGTTCCCCAAGCAGGTCCGCGAGCTCACCAACGGCACAGGGGTCGATGTCGTGTACGACGGCGTGGGGCGGGACACGTTCGACGGCTCGCTCGAGTGCCTGCGCATCCGCGGCATGCTCGTACTGTTCGGCGCTGCCTCCGGTCCGGTGGAGCCGGTCGACCCCCAGCGGCTCAATGCCGGCGGCTCGCTGTTCCTCACCCGCCCCACCCTCGGCCACCACCTCCTCAACGCCGCCGAGCGCCGTTGGCGGTCGTCCGAGGTCTTCGGCGCCGTAGCGGACGGGACGCTCAATGTCCGCATCGGGGCCCAGTTCCCCCTGAGCCAGGCCGCCGACGCCCACCGGGCGCTCGAGGGCCGCGCCACGACGGGCAAGGTCCTTCTCGTTCCCTGACAGGCTGCCGTTCCCTGACGCGCCGTCGTCACTGACAGCCGGCGATGCCCGGCCGTGACCAGCGCCTCGGCCCCGAGATCCCTCCGGAGCCGAGGCACCGGTGGAAGAATGGCGGCACGATGACATCGACCAACGAGCCTGAAGGCACGGCTGTGAGTGAACCACTCGACGATCAGGCCTCAGAGACCCCGCGCCCCCTCGAGACCGGGCAGCCGTATCCGCCCCAGCTGCCCGGGTCCGACCGCACCCCGGACCCTCGGACCCTCATCGACGTCCTGACCGCGACCGCCGAAGCCTTTCCCGAGGCGCCCGCTCTCGACGACGGAACGCGCGCGCTCTCCTACACGGAGCTCCTCGAGGAGGTCCGTGCGATGGGCCGCAGGCTGCACGCCGCGGGCCTCGGGGCCGGGGACCGTCTGGGGATCCGCATCCCCTCCGGAACCACCGAGCTGTACGTGGCCATCCTCGCAACCATGCTCGTGGGGGCCGCGTACGTCCCGGTGGACGCCGACGACCCGGACGAGCGTGCCAAGCTCGTGTTCAGCGAGGCGAAGGTTGCCGGGATCCTGCGGGGCGGCGGGACGATGGTCGTGGACCAGAAGCGCCCCAAGCCGTTCCCCGCACCGCGCCCGGCGGCCCCCGAGGACGACTGCTGGATCATCTTCACGTCGGGGTCCACGGGGACGCCCAAGGGCGTGGCCGTGGCGCACCGCTCTGCCGCTGCATTCGTGGATGCCGAGGCCAGGCTGTTCCTCCAGGACGAGCCGATCGGCCCCGAGGACCGGGTCCTCGCCGGGCTCTCAGTCGCTTTCGACGCCTCGTGCGAGGAGATGTGGCTTGCCTGGCGCCACGGCGCATGCCTCGTGCCGGCACCCCGGGCCCTCGTGCGGACCGGGATGGATCTGGGCCCGTGGCTCGTGCAGCGGGGCATCACGATCGTCTCGACGGTTCCGACCCTCGCCGCGCTCTGGCCGGCCGAGGCCCTCGAGAACGTCCGCCTGCTCATCTTCGGCGGCGAGGCCTGCCCGCCGGAGCTTGCGGCGCGGCTCGCCGTGGACGGCCGCGAAGTGTGGAACACGTACGGGCCCACCGAGGCGACCGTCGTGGCGTGCGCGGCGCCGATGGACGGCGTCGGCCCCGTGCGGATCGGGCTCCCCCTCGACGGTTGGGACCTCGCGATCGTCGACGCCGCAGGCTTGCCCGTCGCGGAGGGCGGCATCGGCGAGCTCATCATCGGCGGCATCGGCCTGGCCCGTTACCTCGACCCGGCCAAGGACGCCGAGAAGTACGCCCCCATGCCCACGCTCGGCTGGGAGCGCGCCTACCGCTCGGGCGACCTCGTCAAGTTCGAGTCCGCGGGCCTCCTCTTCCAGGGCCGCGCCGACGAGCAGGTCAAGCTCGGCGGCCGCCGGATCGAGCTCGGAGAGGTCGACGCCGCACTCCAGTCGCTCCCCGGCATCGCCGGCGCGGCTGCTGCCGTGCGCACGACGGCGGCCGGGAACCAGATCCTCGTCGGCTACCTTGCGCCGGTCGAGGGCACTGCACCGGACCTCGCCGCGTCCCGCAGGCACCTCAGGCGCGAGCTGCCGGCGGCGCTCGTGCCGGTGCTCGCCGTCGTCGACACCCTCCCGACCAAGACGAGCGGCAAGGTGGACCGCAACGCGCTTCCGTGGCCGCTGCCCGGCCAGGACAACGACGAGGGCCCGGACCTCGAGCTTCCCGAGGACGCCGCGTGGATCGTCGAGCAGTGGGGCGCTGTCCTCGGCACGAGGGCGCCTGGGCTCGACGCCGACTTCTTCGCCCACGGCGGTGGATCCCTCGCCGCGGCCCAGCTCGTCTCGGCGCTGCGGCGGCGCTACCCCACGGTGACGGTCGCCGACATCTACGCCCACCCCCGCGTCGGGGCCCTCGTCGAGGCGGTGCTCGGCTCCGCGCCAGCGGGGTCCACGGAACCCCGCGAGCGCACCGTGCGGCCCACGTCCCGCAGGACCCAGCTGGTCCAGACGCTCATGGGGATCCCACTCTTCATCCTCGTCGGCATGCGCTGGCTCACGTACCTCGCGGCCGGGAACAATCTGCTGTCGGGAGCCGCCGCGATTGCCACCGGCTCCGGGTTCTCCGCAGCCCCGACGCTCTCGTGGTGGTGGGTCGCGGCGTCATGGATCGTGTTCGTGAGTCCGTGGGGCCGCATGGGCATCTCGGTGGTGGCCGCGCGCCTGCTGCTGCGGGGAGTCGCTCCCGGGCGCTACCCGCGCTCGGGCAGCGTGCACCTGAGGCTGTGGCTCGCAGAGCAGATCGCGGATCTCGCGCAGGCCGTGAGCCTCGCGAGCGCGCCGTGGGTCCCCTACTACGCACGGGCCCTGGGCGCGAAGATCGGCCGGGACGCCGTGCTCCATTCCGTACCGCCGGTCACCGGCATGCTGTCCGTCGGATCCGGCGCGTCGGTGGAGCCCGAAGTTGACCTCTCGGGCTGGTGGATCGACGGCGACTGGGTCCACATCGGGGGCATCAGCATCGGCTCCGGCGCGACGATCGGCGCCCGCAGCACACTCCTGCCCGGGGCGCGCATCGGCGCGGGAGCCGTCGTCGACCCCGGCTCGGCCGTCTCGGGGAGGGTCAAGGAGGGCCTGCGCGTCGCCGGGTCGCCCGCGACCCGCGTGGGCAAGGCGAAACCGAGCTGGCCCGAGGCCACCGTGAGGCGGTCCCGGGTGCGGGAGGGCGCGTGGATCGGCGCGTTCGCCGCGGGCTCGACGCTCCTGGCCCTCATTCCGTTCGTCTCGGCCGCAGCGGCCACTCTCGTCCTCGTAGGTTTGGTCCGTGGGCACCATTCACTCCACGAGGCCGTGGGGCCGCTCCTCGCTGCGACGCCCCTCGCGGCCGCCGCGTGGTTCGCGCTCAATCTTCTGCTCATCGCCGGGGTCACCCGGCTGCTCGGCCTCGGCCTGACGGAGGGCTACCACCGCATCCGGTCCCGCACAGGGTGGCAGGTCTGGGCCACAGAACGGGTGCTGGACATGGCGCGCGACGTCCTCTTCCCGATCTACGCGAGCCTCTTCACGCCGGTGTGGCTGAGGATCCTGGGCGCGAAGATCGGCAAGGACGTCGAGGCGTCAACGGTGCTGCTCCTGCCCAAGATGACCACGGTGGCCGACGGTGCGTTCCTCGCCGACGACACGATGGTCGCCAGCTACGAGCTCGGCGGCGGCTGGGTGAGGATCGCCCCGGCCAAGGTGGGCAAGCGCGCCTTCCTGGGCAACTCGGGCATGACAGCGGCCGGCCGCTCGGTGCCGAAGGACGGCCTCGTCGCGGTCCTCTCCGCCACCCCCAAGAAGGCCAAGTCCGGCTCGTCGTGGCTCGGGAGCCCGCCCGTCCGCCTCCGGCGCACCGCTATCACGGTCGACACCGAGCGGACCTTCCGCCCGACGTCGCGGCTCAAGGTCGCGCGAGCGTTGTGGGAGCTGTGCCGTGCGCTGCCGGTCGTGCTCACTGTGGCGATCGCCGTCGTTGTCCTCGTGTCCCTCGACTGGCTCGCCGCCGCCTGGGGCTATCTGGCTGCCGCCCTCGTGTGCGGGGCCGTCATGCTCGTGGCCGGCGGCGTCGCGGCGGCGTCCGCGACCGTGGCGAAGTGGCTGTTCGTGGGGCGGATCCGCGCCAGCGAGCATCCACTGTGGAGCTCGTTCGTCTGGCGCAACGAGGTCCAGGACACGTTCGTGGAGATGGTCGCGGCGCCGTGGTTCGCGCGCGCGGCGGCCGGCACCCCCGCTCTCGTGTGGTGGCTGAGGTCCCTGGGCGCGAAGATCGGTTCGGGAGCATGGTGCGAGAGCTACTGGCTGCCCGAGGCCGACCTCGTGACGCTCGGCCCCAGCTCAACCGTCAACCGGGGCTGCGTCGTGCAGACCCACCTCTTCCACGACCGCATCATGAGCATCGATACCGTGGTGCTCGGCGAGGGGGCCACTCTCGGTCCGCACGGCGTGGTCCTGCCCGGGGCGGAGATCTCCGACGGCGCGACGGTCGGCCCGGCGTCGCTCGTCATGCGCGGCGAGCATGTTCCTGCTGCCTCCTACTGGCGAGGCAATCCCGTGGTGCCGTGGAAGGAGCCGGAGGCACCCATCCGGTGAGCCCTTACAAGCACATCCTGCCGAAGAAGACGTCCAAGAACGGCGCCCTCCCGGACCAGTACACGCCCGGCCACGGGAGCGGCGCCTACCGCGTGCGGCACTACGACCTCGAGCTCGACATCCGCCTCGCGAGCAACCGCCTCGCCGGGCGCGCACGGATCCGCGCCACCGCGAAGGAGCGGCTGGAGACGATCACCCTGAGCCTCACCGGCATGCGCGCGCTCAAGGCCCAGGTGGACGGCGCCAAGCCCGCACGGACGGTCCAACGCGGCAACGAACTCCGCATCACCCCCGCGTCCCCGCTCGCGAAAGGCAAGGACTTCACCCTCGAGGTGCGGTACGAGGGCAATCCGGGGCCCGCGGACGGGCAGTGGGGCGAGGTGGGCTGGGAGGAGCTTTCGGACGGCGTGATCGTAGCGGGTCAGCCGGTCGGTGCGCCCACCTGGTTCCCCTGCAACGATCATCCGAGCCAGAAGGCCACGTTCCGCATCTCCGCCACCGCGGACGCCGGCTACCGGGTCGTCTCGAACGGCCTCCTTGTGGGCCACCGCCGCAAGGCGAGCCGGGAGACGTGGGTGTACGAGGTCCACGAGCCCATGGCGCCCTACCTTGCGACGCTCCTCATCGGCCGATACCAGCTCCTCGAGCTCGGGCACATCCCTCACCGGGCCTCGCCCGGCGTCGGCGTGTATGCCGCGGTTCCTCCCGATCTGAAGCAGGCGGCCCTGGCGGGACTTCGGGACCAGCGGGCCATGGTCGAGCTGTTCTCGGACCTGTTCGGTCCGTATCCGTTCCGCGACTACACGGTCGTGGTCACCGAGGACCCCCTCGAGATTCCGCTCGAGGCGCAGACACTCTCGATCCTGGGGCGCAACCACATCACCCGGTCCTGGGAGTCCCAGCGGCTCATCGCCCACGAGCTCGCGCACCAGTGGTTCGGCAACTCCGTGACGGTGCGGCGGTGGGAGGACATCTGGCTGCATGAGGGATTCGCGTGCTACGCCGAGTGGCTATGGAGCGAGCACGCCGGGCAGGGCTCGGTGCGCTCCCGGGCGGCCTCCGCCTGGAAGCTCGTCGCCGCACAGAAGCAGGACTTCCTCATCGGCGATCCGGGGCCCGACCTCATGTTCGATGACCGCGTGTACAAGCGCGGGGCCCTCGCCCTGCATGCCGTGCGGTGCGCCGTCGGCGACGACCGATTCTTCCGTGCCCTCAGGGCCTTCGGCGAGGAGAACCGCCACGGGAACGCCTCGACCTCTGATTTCGTGGAGCTCCTGGAACGCGTCGGGGCCGGCGCTCGGAGGTTCCGGCCCGCCGAGCTCCTGCGCCCCTGGCTCTTCGAGCGCAAGCTCCCTGCCATGCCGACCTAGCCCCCGCGCCCGTTCTGGGAGCCAGAACGCGACCCTCAGAGCGTGGGTCTGGCGAGGGCCGCGACAAAGCCCTCCGGGAGCCCGAGAGAGCGGGCGTCGAGATCGCTCACGCGGCGGTCGCCGAGGGCCTCGACAGATGCCGGATCGGTCCGCAGTCCTGTGCTGAGTGCCTTGAGGAGGGCCTCCTTGCGGGCCCAGAGCCGCGCTGCCTCCGCCGCGGGGTCGGCGGCCGCCGACACCCGACGCCGCTCGGCCGGGGTGAGGGCGGCATCCGGGATCGCGCCGCGGACGTCGGCGACACGGACCAGGTCGACGCCGATCCCCATCCCCCGCCCGACCTCCGCGTCGCCGGGCCTCACCTCGAGGTCCAAGGGAACGAGCGTGCGCTCAGAGCGCGAGGTGTCGGCCGCGACGAGGGCCCACTCGCCAGCGCGGGACATGCTCGCGGCGATGGGCAGCCGACGGGACCTGCCCAGCGCACCAAGCGGGGCGCCGTCGTGTGCGAGGACGAAGCCCGGCCGACCGTGCTCCCCGACCCCGCACTCGAGGCACGTGTACGCGGGGCGCACCTCGTAGGGGTCAACCCCGAGAAGGCCCGCGACGAACGCCCGGAGCGCGAGACGCCCGGCGAGGAAGCGGTGCCGCTGCACGGCGTCGACCAGTGCAGCGGCCCGCTCGAGCTCACCGGGGGTCGGGGCGCCGTCCGGAAGCGGCGAGCCCGGGGCGCCGAGGGGCACCGCCCTCAGCACGAGATCCCCCGGCACCGAAGCTCACCTCCCGAGCGGACGGGACGCCGTCAGCGCTGGACCGCGCCGAACCGCTCGGCCGCGAGCGCCACGGCAGCGGCGCGCGCCTCGGATGCCTCGTCGGCGGTGAGGGTGCGGTCGGCGGCGCGGAAGCGGAGCCCGAAGGCAAGCGACTTCTTGCCCTCGTCGATGCCCTTGCCCGTGTAGACGTCGAACAGGTGGATCTCCTCGAGGAGCTCGCCAGCGCCCTCCCGCAGCGACCCCAGGATCTCGTCAGCGGGCACGGAGGCGTCGACGATGAGGGCGACGTCCTGCGTCGCGACCGGGAACGCAGAGAGGTGCTTCGCCACGACAACGTCCGGGGCCGCCTCGAAGAGCACGTCGGCGTCAAGCTCGAACGCGACGGAGCGCGCCGGCATGTCGAGCTCCGCGAGCAGCTTGGGGTGCAGCTCGCCCGCGTATCCGACGACCTCGCCGGAGAAGAGCGAGAGCTGGGCAGCGCGGCCGGGGTGGAACGCCTGATGCGATCCCTGCGCGACCACGAGCTCGACGCCGAGAACCTCGCCGGCGAGCCGGGCGACGTCGAGCGCGTCAGCCCAGTCCCAGGCGCGGGGAGCGTTGCCGGGCGACTCCGGGGTCTCCCTGCCCGTGAACACCGCGCCGATGTGCAGCGGCTGGTCCGGGAGCCCGTCGTAGAGCGCGTCGAGGACGTCCTCGGGCGGGCGGACGCCGAGCGGCGGGATGCTCGGGGTGCCGAGCACCCCGTCGCCGGGCAGGAACACCAGGCCCGCCTCGTAGATCGCGAGGTCGCGGAAGCCGCGGGAGTGATTGCGCTTGGCCGTGTCGATGAGGCCCGGGAGCAGCGACGTGCGGAGCCAGCCGTGCTCCTCGCTCAGCGGGTTCGCGAGCTTGACCGCCGCGCGCGGCGCGCCGGCCTCGGCGACCCCGAACGTCTCATTCTGCACCTTCGTGGCGAACGGGTACGCGAGGATCTCGGTGAGGCCCGCATCGGCGAGCCCCTGGACGAGGCGCCGGCGCTGCTGCTGCGTGCGCGTGAAGCCGCGGCCCGGAGGCGCGGTCGGAAGTCTCGAGGGGATCTTGTCGTAGCCGACGAGGCGTGCGATCTCCTCGGACAGGTCCTCCTTCGTCTCCAGGTCATTGCGCCAGCTCGGCGGAGTGACGACGAAGTCTGCGCCGGCCCGCTCAACGTCGGCGCCGAGGTCGCCGAGGCTGCGCGTGATGAGCTCGTCGCTGAACTCCATGCCGATCCGCTCCGACGCGAATCCAGCGGGCAGCTCGATCCGGACGGGCTCCGGCGCCGTCCCGACGTCGGTCCCGGACTCGTCGGCGGTGCCGCCGCCCAGCTCGACCAGGAGGTCGACGACGCGCTGCGCTGCCACGTGCGCGACATTCCAGTCGACGCCGCGCTCGAAGCGCTTGGACGCCTCAGACGGGAGCCTGTGGCGTCGGCGCGAGCGGGCGATGCTCACGGTGTCAAAGTGCGCGGCCTCGACGAGGACGTTGACTGTGTCATCGGAGCACTCGGTCGAGGCACCGCCCATGACGCCGGCGATGCCGATCGGACCCGACTCGTCGGTGATGAGGAGGTCCTCGGCATCGAGGGAGCGGACCTTCTCGTCGAGGGTCGTGATCCTCTCCCCCGCGGCGGCTCGGCGAACCGTGATGGGTCCGGTGAGCTTGTCGAGGTCGTAGCAGTGGGTCGGCTGGCCGAGCTCGAACATGACGTAGTTCGAGATGTCCACGGGCAGCGAGATCGAGCGCACGCCCGCCAGACGCAGGCGCGAGACCATCCACGGCGGCGTGGGGCGCGTCGGGTCGATGCCGCGCACGGTGCGCGCCACGAAGCGGTCACAGCCGGGGACGCCGTAGATGGGCGTCTGGTCGTCGAGCACGACGCCGTAGCCGCCCCCGAGCGTCTCGGGCGCCTTGACGAGCTCGGCCGGATCGGTGAACGCGGTGCCCGTCGCGTGCGAGTACTCGCGGGCGATACCTCGGATCGAGAAGCAGTAGGCCCGGTCGGGGGTCACGTTGATCTCGGCGGCCTCGTCGGTCAGGCCGAGGAGCTCGAGCGCGTCCGTGCCGATCTCGGGGTCGAGCCCGATGCGCGAGAGCACGAGGATGCCGTCGTGGTCGTCACCGATCCCGAGCTCTCGGACGGACGCGATCATGCCCGCCGAGACGTGGCCGTACGTCTTGCGGGCCGCAATGTGGAAGTCCCCGGGCAGCGTCGCGCCGGGGAGGGTCACGACGACCTTGTCCCCCGCTTCGAAGTTGTGCGCGCCGCACACGATGCCCTGGACGCCGGAGGGCTCGATGCCCTTGCCCGTGAGCGTCTGCTCCTGGCCCTCCGGGACTACCCGGACCTGACACCAGTTGATCGTCTTGCCGTTGCTCTGCGGCTCCTTCTCGGCGCTGAGCACCTGCCCGACGACGATCGGCCCGCGGATCGAGTCCGAGGGACGGTGGACGTCTTCTTCCTCGAGGCCAACCTTCACCAGGTCTGCCATGAGGTCCTCTGCCGTCGCGTCGGCAGGAAGCTGCGTGTACTCGCGCAGCCACGAAAGGGGGATTCGCATGTGACTAGATCTCCATCCCGAAGTGCTGGCTGAACCGGACGTCGCCCTCGATCATGTCGTGCATGTCGGTGACGTCGTTGCGGAACATGAGCGTGCGCTCGATGCCCATGCCGAACGCGAAGCCTGAGTACTGGTCGGGGTCGATACCCGCGGCGCGGAGGACATTGGGGTTGACCATGCCGCAGCCGCCCCATTCGATCCATGCCGGGCCACCCTTGGCGCCCGGGTGCCAGATGTCCAGCTCAGCGCTGGGCTCGGTGAAGGGAAAGTAGTTGGGGCGCAGGCGGATCTTGGCGTCGGCACCGAACATCAGCCGGGCGAAGTGCTCGAGCGTGCCGCGCAGGTCTGCCATCGACAGGCCCTTGTCGATGGCGAGGCCCTCGAACTGGTGGAACACGGGCGTGTGGGTCGCGTCGAGCTCGTCGGTGCGGAAGACCTTCCCGGGGCACAGCACATAGATCGGCACCTCGCGCTCGAGCATCGAGCGGACCTGGACCGGGGACGTGTGCGTGCGCAGGAGCAGGTGTGCCTCGGGGGGGTCGATGAAGAAGGTGTCCTGCATCTCGCGCGCGGGGTGGTCCGGCTTGAAGTTGAGGGCATCGAAGTTGAACCACTCGGACTCGAGCTCGGGGCCTTCTGCGATCTCCCAGCCCATGCCCACGAAGATCTCGCTCACGCGCTCCTGGAGGGTCGAGAGCGGGTGCCGGGCTCCTGCACGACGACGGCGCGGGGCCGCCGTGACGTCGACCGTCTCCTCGAGGAGGATGCGGGCGTCGTTCTCCTCTTCGAGCACCGTCTGGCGCTCGGCGATGGCCTTGTTGACCCGCCCGCGGGCGCCCCCCACGATCTTGCCCGCGGCCGCCTTGGCTTCCTTCGGCAGGGCCCCGATGGCGCGGTTCGCGAGCGCAAGCGGCGACTTCTCACCGCTGTGCGCAATGCGGGCGGCCTTGAGGGCGTCGAGGTCCGCAGCCGCCGCGACCGCCGCGATCGCCTTGTCCACGGCGGCGCCGACCGCCCGCTCGTCAACGGGGTCAGGGACGCTCGGGGCAGTCACAGGGTCTTCGATCTCGGCTGATGAGGGCGTTGTCTCGGGCACCCGCCAAGTCTAATTCACGGGCTACTATGCACCTGTGCGCGCTGGGACCCGGGCACGGGCTGTGCTCAACACGCTGAACCTCTCGACGCTGCTCGGCCTCCTCGTGGCCGCAGTGGCACGGACGCCCCTGCGCCGCGGCCCCGGCGGGCTGTTCGTCGCCGAGTCCTACCGTCCGAGGCTCCCCGTGGCTGGCGCCTTCACGGTGGGGAACGTCGTCTTCACGAGAGGCAGCGCCGCCGAGCTCGTCTCGCGTCGCGAGCTCTTCGCCCACGAGGCCCGCCACGCGACCCAGTACGCGGTCTGCCTCGGGCTGCCGTTCCTCCCCCTGTACTTCGCCGGCTACCTCGCTGGCGCCGCCGTCACGCTCGCACGGCCCGGCGACCCGGCCTCCTTCAACCCGTTCGAACGCCTCGCCGGCCTCGAGGACGGCGGCTACCTGCCACGTAAGGATCTGAGACCATGAGCCACCCCGACACCATCACCGTCACCGGGACAGGTTCCGTCATGGCAGTGCCGGACCTCGCGATCCTCCGTCTCGGCTCCGAGGTCCGCTCGCAGCGCCTGAAGGATGCGTACGACGGCGCGTCGCGCGCCTCGGAGGCGATCGTCGCCGCAGCGCTGCGGGCCGGCGTCGCCCGCAACGACATCGCCTCGACCTCGCTCACCGTCACCCCCGAGATGACTTGGGAGGAGGGGCGCGGGCAGCGGTTGGTCGGATACGCGGCGGGCCGCGGGCTGACCGTGCGGGCGAGGGACCTCGCGCGCACCGGAGACCTGCTCGACGCCGTCGTGACGGCAGGCGGTGACGCCGTGCGGATCAATGGGCTCGCACTCGGGATCTCCGATGAATCCACGGCCCGGGCTTCGGCGCAGGAGGCTGCCTTCCTCGACGCCAAGGCGTGCGCCGAGCGGCTCGCACAGCTCGCAGGACGCGGACTCGGCGCCGTGGTCCGCATCGACGCGGGGCCCCAGGGGGGCATGCCCGGCCAGCCGGTGCCGATGCGCAGGGTGGCCTTCGCGGCGGCCGAGGCCAGCGCGCCCCTCGAGCCGGGCGAGACCGAGGTCTCGGCCTCGCTCATCGTCGCGTGGGCGCTCGCCTAGACCTGAGTCTGGATGCAGCGTCTGGGGCCCCGCACCCGACATCCCCGCGCAGGGCGCTTGACATCAATTCGAAGATAGATTCGAATGTACGCTATGCGATGGAACACGCAAACGGTGGCCGAACCGCTCCCCGGGTCGGACAGCGGCCTCCCGGCCCAGCCGCCCCTCCTGTCCCTTGCGGGCGCGCTGCGCACGGTGAGGACGCCGGAGTTCCAGGGAATCACCTTCCACGAGGTCGCCGCGAAATCGGCGCTCAACAAGGTCCCGCCGGCGTCCTCGATGCCGTTCCGCTGGACGGTCAATCCATACCGTGGCTGCAGCCACGCCTGCGTGTACTGCTTCGCCCGCAATACCCACACGTATCTCGACCTCGACGCCGGCCTCGACTTCGACCGGCAGCTCGTCGTCAAGGTCAACGTCGCGGAGGTCCTCCGAGCGGAAGTTTCGAAGCCCTCGTGGGACCGAGAGCACGTGGCCCTGGGCACCAATACGGACCCGTACCAGCGGGCCGAGGGCCGCTACGCACTCATGCCGGGGATCATCAGGGCATTGGCAGGCTCCGGCACACCGTTCTCCATCCTGACCAAGGGCACCCTCCTCGCACGTGACATCCCGCTGCTCAAGGCCGCAGGGGCCAACGTGCCGATCAGTGCGGGGATCTCCCTCGCAGTGCTGGACCCCGAGCTCCAAGCGGCCATCGAGCCGGGAACGCCGTCCCCCGCCGCGCGCCTCACTCTCATCTCGCGCCTCCGCGAGGCCGGCCTGCCCTGCGGCGTCATGGTGATGCCGATCCTGCCCTGGCTCACGGACTCGGAGGAGCATCTGGACGCTCTCATGGGAAAGCTGGCTGCGGCGGGGGCAACCGGGGTGACGACCGGGGCGCTGCACCTGCGGCCAGGAACCCGCGAGTGGTTCATGGGGTGGCTGGCCCGCACCAATCCACACCTCGTGGGGCGGTACCGCAGCCTCTACGCGAAGGGCGCCTACGCTCCGGCCGAGTATCGCTCGTGGCTGGGGAAGCGAGTTGCTGCGGCCAAAGCGCGGCACGGGTTCGGGCGAGGTTTCGAGCGCGATGAGGCCTTTGGGCATCGGGATGCCACAGCCCGCGCCGAACGCCCGCTCAGTGGCGAAAGAGCACACCGCGGCGGCGGCCACGCTCGGCGCGGCGGCTCTGAGAACCCCCGGCATCAGGAAAGCGATCCGCTGCAGGATGCACTGTTCTAGGAGAGTGCCCTCGTAGGACGGCGCCCTCTTCTAGGGCAGCGCCTTGTTCCAGGACAGCCCGCCTTCTGAGCCGGTGAGTCCCGGCGCGGCACAGTTCCAGACGGCTGCCCGCGTCTAAGCCAAGTGTCTGCGGAGCGCGTCGACGATCGGGAGGTCCGCGGGTATCCAGGGCAGGTCCATGATCCGGTCGCCGTCGAGCTCGACCCAACGAAGCTCGTCGTGGTCCTCGAGTGGAGCCGGCGCCCCATCGTGCACCGCCGCAACCCATACCCGCATCGCGGCCGCCCCGCTGAGCGGCCAGCCCTGGACGAGCGGACCGGGAATCTCGTCACCGAGGACCACGCCCACACCGAGTTCTTCGCGCAGCTCCCGGCGGAGTCCGTCCTCGGGTGCCTCCCCCGCCTCGACCTTGCCGCCCGGGAACTCCCACATCCCCGCGAAGGCCTCGGGCGCCGTCCGCCGTGCCACGAGGAGCCGCACGGGCCGCTCGAGCGAGTCGACGATCGCGCCGCCCACGACCTGCAGGAGCCCTCCGTTGTCCGCGGGTTCCGCGCTGCCCTCAGTCTGCGTCTGCACGAGTCACAGTCTAGGCAGGGCCCATGGAATGACCCTGCGCGCCGTAGTGTTGGCAAGGACCGAGGGCCAACGCTGTTCCTCCACCTTCGCCCATGCCACCCGAGGAACAACGCCGTGCCAACGCCCGAACGTCCCCTGGCCGACTCGGCCCCACCCCACCAGACACGACCCGAGCAGTCACTACTCGAGCAGCCCGCGGACGCGGTCGCTCCGCGCACCCACCGCCCCTCGACGCTGCTCGCCCCGCGCCCGCTGTTCTGGGCCATGCTCGCCCTCGGTCTGGGCGGATTCGCCATCGGCACTGTCGAGTTCGCGACGATGGGCCTTCTCAAGGAGATCGAGCGCGGTCTCGCCATCAGCACGCCCGAGGCCGGACAACTCATCTCCGCGTACGCGCTCGGGGTCGTCGTTGGCGCTCCCCTCCTCGCGGCCTTCGGCGCACGACTGCCCCGCAAGGCACTCGTGCTCGGCCTCATGGCCTTCTACGGGATCGCGAACCTATCCTCGTTCGTGGCCGCCGACTACGGGGCGATGCTCGTCTCACGCTTCGCAGCGGGCCTCCCCCACGGCGCATACTTCGGCACGGCCGCCGTCATCGCCGCCTCACTCGTGGCGCCGACGAAGCGCGGGTGGGCCATCGCCACGGTCATGTCCGGCCTCACCATCGCCAACGTGCTCGGGGTCCCCGCTGCCACGTGGCTTGGGCAGTCGCTCGGATGGCGGCTCCTGTTCGTCGTCACGGGCGTGATCGCCGTCGTGTGCGTCGCCATGGTGGCACGGTTCGTCCCCTATGAGCCGCCCCACCCCGAGGCGAGCATCAGGCGCGAGCTCTCGGCCCTCAAGAGGGTGCAGCTCTGGCTGGCCCTCGCTGTCGGCGTCGTGGGATTCGGCGGCTTCTTCGCCACCTACACCTACATCGCGCACACGATGACCGGCGTTGCCGGCCTGCCAGAATCTCTCATGCCGGTGGTCGTCGCGCTCTACGGGCTCGGCATGGTCGCGGGCAACATCGTCGGAGGCCGGCTCGCCGACCGCTCGGTCATGGGCACGATCTACTGGGCGCTGGCCGCCGTGGCGGTGGTGATGGTCCTCTACGGGCTCGCCGCACCTATCTGGCCGCTCGCGCTGGTCATGGTGTTCGTGGTCGGCGGCTCCGGCTCGATCCTGATCCCCGCCCTGCAGGCCCGCCTGCTCGACACCGCTCCGGGTGCCGCGACCCTGGCCACGTCATTGAGCCACTCCGCCCTCAACGTGGCCAACGCGCTCGGTGCGTTCCTGGGCGGTGCGGTCATCGCGGCGGGCTGGGGCTTTGTCGCCCCGGCATATGTGGGCGCGGTCCTGGCCGTACTCGGCCTGGGGATCGTCTTCGCCAGCGGTGTCCTCGAACGCCGCCGGCCGCTCACCTGACGAGCTAGGACGCGTCCCCGCGCGGGATGTCGGGCTCGAGGTAGATGAGGCGCGCACTGGGGACGGCCGCGCGGACGCGGGCCTCGGCGTCGTCGATCGAGCGGGCGATCTGCTCACCCGTGGCACCCCTCGTGACGCTGATCTTCGCTCCGACGAGGAGGTCCTCAGGTCCGAGGTGCATAGTCCGAAGGTGAATGACCCGGGTCCCGTCGCCGGCAAGGGCCGCCTCGATCTTGGCGACATCCGCCGCCGTGGCTGATTCCCCGAGAAGCAGCGAGCTTGTCTCAACCGCGAGGATGACGGCGATGGCCACGAGGAGCACACCGATCATCGCGGTGCCGGCGGCATCCCACAGTCCGTTCCCTGTCGCGACCGTCAGAGAGACGCCGAACAGAGCGAAGACGAGGCCGACGAGGGCGCCGAAGTCCTCGAGGAGGACCACCGGCAGCTCGGGCTGCTTCGCATTCCGGATGTACGAGACCCAGGATTGGGTGCCCCTCGTGTGGCTGGCTTCCTTGATGGCCGTGCGGAAGGACAGGCCCTCTGCGATGATCGCTCCGACGAGGACCGCGAGGGGTACCCACCACCAGCCGCCCTCGATGCCGTGCGGGTGCTGGAACTTCTGCCACGCCTCGTACAGGGCAAAGAGTCCGCCCACGCTGAAGAGCACGATGGAGACGATGAACGCGTAGATGTACCGCTCGCGCCCGTAGCCGAACGGGTGCTCCGGATTCGCCTTCTTCCGTGAGCGCTTCCCTCCCACGAGCAGGAGCACCTGGTTCCCCGAGTCGGCGACCGAGTGGATCGCCTCGGCCAGCATGGATGACGACGCGGTCAGTGCGAAGGCGACGAACTTCATCACCGCGATGGCCAGATTTGCGGACAGCGCCGCGACAACGGCCTTGGTCCCACCGCCAGAAGCCATGAAGATTCCTTTCGAGTGATCGGCCCCGCGGGTGCGTGCGGTGCCGTACGAAGACCAAGCTACCGGCTGAGCTGGGTACCTGGCGTACGCCGTCCGTGAGGGTCAGCGCCGCTGGCTCCGGGCGCTCGCGTACAGGCAGACTGTGGCCGCGGTGCCGACGTTGAGGCTCTCCGCCCGGCCGTACAGCGGCACCGCGACCCGGTGGTCCGCGAGGGCCTTCTCGGCCTCGCTCAGGCCCTGCGCCTCGTTGCCGAAGAGCCAGGCCGTTGGCCCTTCGAGCCGGTACCCGCCGCCCGCTGCGACCGCGTCGGATGCTTGGACGCCACCCGCCCGCCGTGCCGCTGACTCGTCCTGGAGGATGTCGAGATCGAGGGGACCTGCGCCGTCGGCTGCGAGGACCCCGAGACCAGCGGCGCGTGCCGCCTCGACGAGGGCCGCAGTCTCAGCGGCGAGCACCACGGGGACGTGGAAGAGTGAGCCCGCCGTACTGCGGACCGCCTTGGGGTTGTAGATGTCCACGCTGCCGGAGGTGAGGACTACCGCGTCGGCGCCCGCCGAGTCGGCGGCCCGGAGGATCGTCCCCGCGTTCCCGGGATCCTGGACGCGGCACATGACGGCGATGAGCCTCGGGCGGGCGGCGAGGACGGCATCGAGCGGAACATCCAGCATCGGGCACACCGCGACGATTCCCTGGGGGCTCACGGTGTCCGCCATCGCCGCAAGCACGTCATCGTCGGCCAGCCGGAGGAGGCCCGTCGCCTCCGCGAGATGTGCGATCTCGGGATACCGCGAGAGGCAGGCCTCGCTCGCGTAGAGCTCGACGACGGCCGGCTCCTTGCCGTCCGCGCGCCGCGCAGCGTCGAGGCGGAGCGCCTCGCGGACGGCCTGCGGGCCCTCTGCAAGGAACTGCCGGCGTCGATTCCTAGCCGTTCGGGTGGCCAGCTTGGCCACGTCGCGGACACGGTCGGCTCGGGGGTTGGTCATGGTCTCGCTCGGCATCACGGACCAACTCTAGCGAGGGCTTCGGGCCGACGGCGCGGAATGCCCCGGGGACGCAACAGCGCCCGCGCAGCTGGGGGCTGTGCGGGCGCTGTGGAACGCGACGGGCCGGGTCCACTGGGGACCGGTCGGCCCCGCGGATGCTACTTGGCGGCCGGGGCGTTGACGTCGGCCGGGAGGGCCTTCTTGGCAACCTCGACGAGGGCCGAGAACGCGGCCGCGTCGGAGACGGCGAGCTCGGCGAGCATACGGCGGTCAACCTCGACCTCAGCGGCCTTGAGGCCCTGGATGAGGCGGTTGTAGGTCAGGCCGTTGGCGCGGGACGCAGCGTTGATGCGCTGGATCCACAGGCGGCGGAAGTCGCCCTTGCGCTTGTGACGGTCCTGGTAGCTGTACACGAACGAGTGCAGCAGCTGCTCTTTGGCCTTGCGGTACAGGCGCGAGCGCTGACCACGGTAGCCGGACGCCCGCTCGAGGACGGTACGGCGCTTCTTGAGGGCGTTGACTGCCCGCTTCACACGTGCCACGTGCGTACTCCTTTGAATCTCTCCCAGACACCCAGACGCAGTGCGTCCGGCCGGGATGGCTGTTGGCCCCTGGATCAGGACCGGTGGGTGGAAGAAACTAGATGCCGAGCATCCGCTTGATGACCTTGGCGTTGCCGCCCGTGACGATCTTGTCGCCCGCAAGGCGGCGAGTGAGCGTCGACGGCTTGTGCTCGAGGTAGTGGCGGCGGTTGGCCTGCTGGCGCTTGAGCTTGCCGGAACCGGTCAGCTTGAAGCGCTTCTTGGCGCCGCTGTGCGTCTTCATCTTCGGCATGGGAACCGATCTCCTTTTGCTTCCCGCGGCACGGTGGCCGCGGATTTCTCTCGCGGCCTGCTCGCGCAGGCCGACTGGTTGCTACCGCCCGCCGGTGCGTGACCGGCGGCCGGAGGACTCGATGGGCCGGTCCCCCCGCTCTGACGAACAGAGGCGGCCCGGACCGGGTCTGGCTAGTTGCCCCGCCGGCCGGACGGCCGGGGTGCCGTCGGCTTCGGGGCGGAGGGCTTCGGTGCTGCCGGGCGCGGAGCCCCCGGCTTGGGAACGGCCGGCTTCGGCGCGCCAGCGGCCGGTGCCGCCGGACGCGGAGCCGCAGGCCGTGCGGCCGACGGCGCGGGGGCCGCCGGCGTTGCGGGCCTCGCCGCAGCTGCGGCCGGCGCCTGCGCCTTGGGTGCCGGGGCCTTCGGTGCCTGCGCCTTGGGGGCGGGCACCTCGGCCTTCACAGGCTCGGCTTCCGCAGCGGCAGGTGCCTCGGCCTCCACAGGCTCGGCTTCCACGGGTGCCTCCGCCTTCGGGGCCTCAGCCTCAGCTGCGGACTCCTCGACCTCGGCCGGGGGCTCCTCGACCTCGATGGCCGACGCATCAACCTCAAGGGCCGTTGCGTCACTCTCAACAGCCGATGCCTCGTCTGCAGATGCCTGTGCCGCGGCAGCCGCTTCCCGCTCGACGGCGGCCTCGCGGGCCCGTGCGGCCTCGAGGAATTCGGGCGGGAGCGCATCGCCGATCGACTGCGTCATCGACGACTGGCCCTCAGTGACGGGAGCGGCCTTCGCCGCCTCTGCCTTGGCCTTGTCCGCTGCACGCTGGGCAGCACGGCGGGCCTCCGCCTTGGCCTCGGCCTTGTTCTTGAGCGGGCCGATGACCATGACCATGTTGCGGCCGTCGATGCGCGGGGTGGACTCGATCGTGCCCACCTCGGCGACGTCCTCAGCGAAGCGCTGGAGCAGGCGGATGCCCATCTCGGGACGCTGCTGCTCACGGCCGCGGAACTGGATCATGGCCTTGACCTTGTCGCCGGCGCCGAGGAAGCGCAGGGCATGGCCCGTCTTTGTCTCGTAGTCGTGCTTGTCGATCTTGAGGCGGAAGCGGATTTCCTTGAGAACCGTGTTCGTCTGGTTCTTACGGGCCTCGCGCGCCTTGACCGCAGCCTCGTACTTGTACTTGCCGAAGTCCATCAGCTTGCATACCGGGGGCTTGGCCTGCGGCGCCACCTCGACCAGGTCGAGATCTGACTCTGCTGCCAGTCGCAGCGCATCCTCGATGCGCACGATACCCACCTGCTCGCCCGCAGGGCCGACGAGGCGAACCTCGGGGACGCGGATTCGATCATTGATGCGTGGATCGCTAATGTTCAGGCTCCTGTACTTTGACGGACGTGCCCCGGCAACAAGGAAGGCCCCCGATTGCCGGTGCAATCGGAGGCCTCGGATGGGAGCACGCCCTCACGGGGCGAGCCTGCTCGGAACGGCAATGCCGCCCCGGCCAACCTGAGTACCCGGCAGCTTTCCGGCCGTGAGGCTCGGACGCCGACAGGTGGGAGGTGATCTCCGCTTGCAAACTATCAGTCGAGTATACAGGGTGAACGCAGCAAAACCCGCAACAGTGCCATCGAGTGATCTCGGAGGCCTGCCGTGTGGGCTTCGTCAACTGTGTAACGACTTCCAGTCGGTCTGTGCCAAGCTTATCAGCATGACCACCAGCCCCTCCTCCCCCGCGGAGCAGCACCGCCACAGCTTCGCCGACGACCAGCCCGCCGACGCCACCGACGTAAGCGCCGAAGTGCGCGACATCGCCGAGGTCGCGGCCGTTGAAGTCATCACGACGACGGCGGTTCACCTCATGAGCGCGGCGGCGGTCAAGTGTGGGTTGGCGGCCGGGGCGGATGCCGAGAACCTCAAGGACCTCGACGAGGCCCGCAAGCTCATCACGGCCCTCGCCGGACTCGTCACGGCGGCAGCCCCCGAGATCGGCTCGCAGCACGCAGGGCCGTTGCGCGATGGCCTCCGGTCACTCCAGCTCGCGTTCCGTGAGGCGTCCACGATCCAGGATGCGCCGGGCAAGGGCCCGGGCGAGAAGTACACAGGCCCCGTCAACTGACAGCTCGGAGTCAGTTGGGCGTCAACTGGCACCTCGGGGTCAACTGGCCCCTCGGGCCAGCTCGCCTCACGCTGCAGCCTGAGGCGAGCGGCGCCGTCGCACGCCCTGCGCCACGATCCCCGCGGCGCACAGCAGGGTTCCGGCAGCACCGATGCCCACGAACCCAGCCCAGGGGCCGATCGAGTCGATCAGCGTGCCGGTGAGCGGCGAGCCAAGAGCCGTCCCCGCTGTCAACGCGGAGCCGTACCAGCCCATGGCCTCACCCCGCCGATCCTCGGAGACGAGCTCGGCCACCCGCTCCGACGCCGCGGACAGGGTCGGCGCGCAGAGCAGCCCCGGGAGGATCGAGAGCAGGCTCAGGCTCATCGTGTCGTAGGCGAAGCCCATCGGGATGGTCAGCACGCTCATGGCCGTGAGCAGCACGAGCGGTGACACCGGCCGGTGCACGGCCCCGTACAGCACCCCGCCCACGAGCGAGGCGGCGCACCAGAAGAAGAACACGACGCCGAGCTGCACGCCCTCTCCCTGCCCGCGCAGGAGGGCGACGATACCCACGTCGGTCCCCGACAGGACCATCCCGGCACCGGCCGCTACGGCCATGACCACGACGACGGCGACGCTCACCCAGGCGACTCCCCCGCGGGTCCTGCCCAGCAGGAGGCGCAGGCCGGACGAGCCGTCAGCTTGGCCCGACGCGATCTCGGTCGGTGCGGGCGACTCCGCCGAAGCGCTGCCCGAGGGCAGGTCCGCGCCGTCGAGGACCTCGCCGATGCCCGTCACCGCGCCCGGCTGGCCCGAACGCGTCGGTGGGTTGAACCACATGAGCGCAAGGCCCGCGAGGGCCGCCGACACGCCCACCGCAGTGATCCCCCACACCGTGGAGACGTTGACGGCGACGACGGCTGCCAGCGCGGGCCCGACCATGAACGTGACCTCGGTGCAGATCGAGTCCAGCGCGAACGCGGTGCGGCGCTGCGCGGCGTGGGTCATGACGCCGAGGGACTGCCGGACCACGGAGAAGATCGGCAGCGCAAAGAGGCCTCCGACGAGGGCGGCAACAAGCAGCCAGGGGTAGTCCAGATGTGGAGCCACGCCCCACACGACGGCCTCGGCCACAACCGACGGGATGAGGGCGGGCCGCAGGCCGGCGGTGTCCACGCGCCGCCCCCGCCAGGGCGCTCCGAGGGCGATCCCGATCGTCAGGACCGCGGCGACCGCGCCCGCGGCGCCGTACCCGAGGTTGAGCGTCTGGACCACGTGCAGCGTCAGGAGGACGCCGGCGGCCGAGTGCGGGAGCCTCGCGACCATCGCCACGAGCAGGAGGCGGCGTACTTCCTTCCGTCGCCAGAGCTGCCCGTACTGGGCGAAATCCATGAGTCTTCCTCGTGATGTGCGCCGCCCGGGATGGTGGGCGGAACTCAGCTGGGGGCGGCGCGGACCTTGAGCTCGATCGAGTCCACGGACTCCGCGAACCGCGGGCTGCCAGCGAGTCTGCTGTTCAGCTCTGACACCGTCTCACGCACCGTCTCGGCTGGCAAACCGGGAGTGAGGGCGAGGGTGAGCCGCAGCTCAGGACCGGGGCCCCCGCCCGCGACTACCCGACCGGAGGCGTCCCTCGAGGCGACGCCCGCGCCCGGTCCGATCTCGATGCCACGGACAGGTGCAAGCCCCTTCACGGCCCGCTCCACGTCCGCCACGAGTGAGGGATCCACGTACGATGGCGTCCACTCGCGCTGCTGGGCGAGCGCCCACACCGCGGGGCGGCGAAGTACGAACGTGAAGGCCGCGCCGGGGTCAAGCACGAGCAGCTCTGCGCCCTCGGAGACTGCTGAGAGGGCGGCGCGCGGCGCGAACACGGCCACTGGCCTTGCCTCGCGGTGCCACGCCTCGAGCCGCTCAACCGACGTGAAGACCGGGAGGGCCTTCCGGCCGTCCGGGGCGGAGAGGGTGACGAGCGCCATGTCCGCCTCCTTGTCCTGGGCGAAGCCATGCTCGCCCATCCCACCCTCAGCGAGGCTCGCGACGACGGCAACGAACACGCGCGCCGCTGCGAGCGCGCGGTGGACGCCCACCTCGTCGTCGGTGCCCGCCACGAGCCTTGCGAGGGCCTCGGCCACCGCCTGGTCTGCGGTCCCGTCATCCGTGTCGAACTGGTGCAGGGGGTTGCCCTCGCCGCTCAGGTCGCGGCCTGACCACGACTGGCCGGCCGAATCTGAGGGGCTTCCGGCGCGGGCAAGGGCTGCGGCGATGTGCCCGGGGAGGTGCCGCTGCCCACTGGGCGACCCCGCGCCGTCGTGCGCGTGAGGGTGCTCGTGCGCTTGTCCGTGTTCGTGCGGCACCTAGCGCCGCCCTGCGATATCGAGCGCCTCCGGGAGCGTGAACTGGCCCGAGTAGAGGGCCTTGCCGACGATGGCGCCCTCGACGCCGAGCGGCACGAGGTCGCGGAGTGCGCGAAGGTCATCGAGGCTCGAGATGCCGCCCGAGGCGACGACGGGCCGGTCGGTGCGCGCGCACATCTCCTTGAGGAGCTCGACGTTGGGGCCCCGCAGGGTGCCGTCCTTCGTCACATCGGTGACCACGTAGCGCGCGCAGCCGGCGTCCTCGAGCTGGGCCAGCACGTCCCACAGGTTGCCGCCCTCCTTGGTCCAGCCTCGGCCCGCGAGGGTTGTACCCCGCACGTCGAGCCCGACGGCGATCCGGTCGCCGTGGCGCGCGATGGCCCTCGCGGTCCACTCGGGGTTCTCGATGGCCGCCGTGCCGAGGTTCACGCGGGCGACACCGAGGCCGAGCGCCTCCTCGAGGGACGCATCGTCCCGGAGGCCGCCGGAGAGCTCGACCTTGAGCGAAAGGCTCGAGACGACCTCGGCGATGAGGGCCCGGTTGTCCCCCCGGCCGAACGCGGCGTCGAGGTCCACGAGGTGGACCCATTCGGCACCGGCGTCCTGCCACGCGTGCGCGGCGTCGAGCGGGGACCCGTAGCCGGTCTCGCTCCCGGCTTCGCCCTGCACGAGCCGGACGGCCTGGCCGTCCACGATGTCGACGGCGGGCAGCAGTTCGAGGATCGGCTCCTCAGCGGTCATGATGTCTCCCTCACATGTCACGGTTCCCAGCAGGCACGGTCTCGGCGGCGTCAGATGCCTGCGGCGCCGGGTGCCTGCGGCTTCAGGCTTCTGCGGCCGCGGCTCACGCGGACGGCAGTGTCAGCAGATACGCCGCCACGAGTGCGGCGGCGGCAAGCACACCGAAGGCGATCCAGGTCCAGTTCGGCAGGCCCTGCTTGCGGAAGGACAATGCGCCGCCCACGAGCAGCCCCGCAAGGCCGAAGAGCAGTACTGACCACATGCGTCAGGACGCCTCTGTGCCAGACGCCACGGGCGTGGCAGGCTTCCTGAGCGAATCGACCCAGTTCCGCAGGAGGCGTGCCCCGGCGTCGCCCGACTTCTCGGGGTGGAACTGGGTTGCGCACAGGGGGCCGTTCTCGACCGCGGCGATGAACGGGGCCCCATGCTCGCTCCACGTGACGAGCGGCGGAGCCATGAGCGGCTGTGCCACCTCGAAGTCCCAGCTCTGGACGCCGTACGAGTGCACGAAATAGAAGCGCTCGTTCTCGACGCCGGCGAAGAGCTTCGACCCCTCGGGCACAGTGACGGTGTTCCAGCCCATGTGCGGGACCACCGTTGCGGGCAGCAGTTCGACGGTTCCGGGCCACTCGCCGAGGCCCTCGGCCTCGACGCCGTGCTCGATGCCCTTCTCGAACATGACTTGGAGCCCCACGCAGATCGCCAGCACGGGCCGCCCGCCGGCCACCCGCCGTCCGATGATCCGCAGGGCGTCGACCGACTTGAGCTCCTCCATGACCGTCGCGAACGCGCCCACGCCGGGGACCACGAGGCCGTCCGCGTGGAGCGCATCCTCCGGCTTGGCGCTCAGCGTCACGGCGGCGCCGGCCCGTTCGAGCGCGCGCACCGCGGATCGGACGTTTCCGGAACCGTAGTCGAGCACGACGACGGTCGGTCGCCCCTGCGGGTCCGGCTCCTTCTCGCTCACGTGGCGCGGATCCACGACGACGGCCCCCTCAGGGCCGTCAGGGGCGTCCGGGAGCGCGTCGGGCGCCGCAGTCACAGAGCGCCCTTGGTGGAGGGGATCGCATCACCGATGCGCGGATCAGGCTCGACCGCGGCCCTGAGTGCGCGCGCGAACGCCTTGAACTGGGCCTCCACGATGTGGTGCGGATCGCGGCCGGCAAGCACGGTCATGTGGAGGCAGATGCCCGCGTGGAGCGTGATGGCCTCGAAGACGTGGCGCGTGAGCGAGCCCGTGAAGTGGCCGCCGATGAGGTGGTATTCCTGCCCGGCGGGCTCGCCGGAGTGGACGAGGTAGGGCCTACCCGAGACGTCGACGACTGCGTGGGCGAGGGCCTCGTCGAGGGGAATCGATGCCTCGCCGAACCGCCGGATTCCGGCCTTCGTCCCGAGCGCCTGCTTGAGCACCTCGCCGAACGTGATGGCGATGTCCTCGACCGTGTGGTGCACGTCGATGTGGGTGTCCCCTGTCGCCTTGACCGTGAGGTCGATGAGCGAATGCTTGCATAGAGCCGTGAGCATGTGGTCGTAGAACGGGACGCTGCTGGAGATGTCCGCGCGGCCCGTTCCGTCGAGATTGATCTCGACGAGGACGGACGACTCGCTCGTGGTCCGCTCCACCCGCGCCGTGCGCTGGGTCACGAAGGCGGTCTGCAGCTCGGTGCTCATGGATAGTTGTCCTTCTGGTAAGGATTCTGGCAGGGGTCTGCGTCCATTCTAGGCGGCAGACCCCTGCCCTTCCTGGCTGAGGAGCTCCTCGAGACGCGTAAGGAACGCCGTGGTCTCCGACTCGGTGCCAGCGGTGACGCGGAGGCTGCCCGGGATCCCGACGTCACGGACGATGACGCCAGCCTCGAGCAGGCCGCGCCAGATCCTCTGGGCATCGCGGAGTCCCGTGAAGAAGACGAAGTTCGAATCGGATGCCGCCGGCCTGAGCCCCATCCGATCGAGTTCCTTGACGATGCGATCACGCTGGTGCTTGATCTCCTCGACCTCTGCCATCAGGGAAGCCCGGTGATGGAGCGCTGCGAGGGCCGTGGCCTGGGTGACGGCCGACAGGTGATACGGGAGCCGCACGAGGCGGAGTGCGTCGACGATCTCGGGCGCCGCCGCAAGGTAGCCGAGCCGTGCGCCCGCGAGGGCAAATGCCTTGCTCATGGTGCGGGTGACGATCAGGCGCGGGCGCCCCGGCAGGAGCGCCAGCGCGCTCTCCGTCCCGAGGTGCGCGAACTCCGCGTAGGCCTCGTCCACGATGACGATGGTCTGGCTCGCTTCACCGGCCTCGTAGACCGCTTCGACGACGTCCAGGCCCAGCGCCGTACCCGTGGGGTTGTTCGGCGAGCACAGGAACACGATGCTGGGCGCCAGCTCCCGTACCTGCTGTGCGGCCGACTCTGCCGAGAGGCCGTAGTCCTCGGCGCGGATGCCCTTGAGGTAGGCGGTGCCCGTGCCCGAGGCGAGCAGCGGGTACATCGAGTACGTGGGCGGGAATCCGAGTGCGGACCGGCCTGGGCCGCCGAAAGCCTGCAGGACTTGCTGGAGGACCTCGTTGGAGCCATTGGCTGCCCAGAGCTGCTCTACGGTCAGGCCGTGACCTAGGTAGTCTGCGAGCGATGCGCGCAGCTCCGTGAATTCCCTGTCGGGGTAGCGGTTGAGGCCCGCGGCTGCGCCGCGCACAGCCTCGACAATCGCATCCTGAACGTCCTGTGGAACGCCGTGGGTGTTCTCGTTGACATTCAACTGGATAGGGACGTCCAGCTGCGGAGCGCCGTACGGATGCAGTCCGCGGAGGTCCTCGCGGAGGGGGAGCCTATTCAGTCGTTCGAGCCGTTCATCCACCGGTCCAGCCTACGCCAGCGCCAGCAACGGCCCGCATTCGCACCTTAGTGGTGGATCGATACTGGCAGATCGATAGTGGTGGATCTCTTCGTGACGCGTCCGCGGGCGCCCCCACGTTCTGCGCCCCGGGGCATAGCTGGGCGGCGCCGACCGGGCGGATCAGCTGGTGACGGGAACCATGATCTGCTCGCCCGGCAGCACCCGCGATCCCCTGAGGCCATTGAGCTCGCGGATTTGGCTGATGGTCACCCGCGGGTCCTGATCGGGCACCCGGTCCGCCGCGATGGTCCAGAGGGAGTCTCCCGGCTGGACGGTGACCGTGACGGCCGTTCCCGGCCCCACGAGATGCTCGCTTCCTGCGCGGGCGGGGGCTGCGAACCCTGCCCATGCGACGAGCAGAGCGAGGGTGGCCACGAACATCGGCAGCACCACGAGAACGATCCGGCCGCGCCGGGTGAGCCGCAGGGGCGGCTGCTTGGACCGGGCCGGCCGCAGAACGAGACGCCCGCCGAGGACGGTTGTGTGTGCCATGGTGTGCCTTCCCCTACTCTGCCGCCGACCCGACGAACCAGACGGTTCGAAGCTATACGAAGCTTTGGGCCCTGCAGCCAATCGATTTTCGAATGAACTTTCGAATCGTTTAGATACTTCTTAGCATCTGTCGGCGAGCGATGTCCAGACTCGCTCGAACAAATGTTTGAAAGGTGCACGGAACTGCCCTACGGTGGGAACAACACCGGGCACGGGCCCGAACCCGGATCCAGCGCTGTTCCCCTTGAAGGCCATGAAGGCATGGTGCCGAGGGGGTCCGACAGTTCTGGTCCGGAGACCACCAGCACGCCGTCGGACGCGGCGGCTGCGACGAAGGGGCAGGGGCGGCATGGCACCACGGACCAACTCAGCGAAGGGACTGACCGCGCGCCAGAAGCGGATCCTCGAGACGATCCAGCGGTCGGTTCAGGTCAAGGGCTATCCGCCGTCGATGCGCGAGATCGGCGACACGGTCGGCCTCGCAAGCCTCTCGAGCGTCACCCACCAGCTCAGCCAGCTCGAGAAGCTCGGCTACCTCCGGCGGGACCCCAAGCGCCCGCGTGCCATGGAGGTGCTCATGCCGCTGACCCTCGACGAGGGCGAGCTGAGCGTGAGCGAAGATGGCGCGGCCTCCCTGGTCGGAGCGGGCGGCGCGACGCTCGAGAGCATGGCAAGCGCGGCGGACACGGCCATGGTCCCGCTCGTGGGACGTATCGCCGCCGGTGGACCGATCCTCGCCGACCAGTCCGTCGAAGACGTCATGCCCCTCCCCCGGCAGCTCGTGGGCTACGGCGAGCTCTTCATGCTCAAGGTCAAGGGGGATTCGATGATCGACGCCGCGATCTGCGACGGCGACTGGGTCGTCGTCCGCCGTCAGAACAGCGCCGAGAACGGAGACATCGTCGCCGCCCTCCTCGACGACGAGGCCACGGTCAAGACGTTCCGTCAGCGCGACGGACACACGTGGCTTCTGCCGCAGAACACGCAGTACGAGCCCATCCTCGGCGATCAGGCCACGGTCATGGGCAGGGTCGTCTCGGTCCTCCGGTCCGTCTAGGCGCCGCCGGGCGTCAGCCGGCCTGGGCGAGCCGCGCGAGCGCGTCGAGGACGACGCGCCGGTTCGTCGTTCCCCACAGCGGCGGCAGCGCACTGCGCAGGAACGCGCCGTAGCGTTCGGTGGCGAGGCGCGAGTCGAGCACCGCGACGACGCCGCGATCCGCCGTCGAGCGGATGAGCCGACCCGCGCCCTGAGCGAGCCTGACGGCGGCATGCGTCGCGGAGACACTCATGAAGCCGTTCCCGCCCGCTTGGGCGACCGCGCGCGAGCGCGCCGTCATGAGCGGATCGTCTGGCCGCGGGAACGGGATGCGGTCGATCACGACGAGCCTGCAGGACTGGCCGGGGACGTCGACGCCCTGCCAGAGGGACATCGTGCCGAACAGGCACGTGTCCGGCTCGGCGGAGAACTGCCGCACGAGGGCGCTCATCGACGACTCGCCCTGGCACAGGATCGTCATTCCGAGCCGCGCGCGCAGCTGCTCGGCCGCGTCCTCTGCGGCGCGCCGCGACGAGAACAGGCACAGCGCCCCGCCATGAGATGCCGTCAAGAGCGCCGCGAGCTCGTCGAGGGCCTCGGGCGAGACGCCGCGCCCGGGCTTGGGGAGATGTCTGGCCACGTACAGCATGCCCTGCTTGGGGTAGTCGAACGGTGATCCGACGTCGACGCCCGTCCAGGATGGCGCGCCCGCGCCGAGGAGCCCGAGGCCTCCTGCAGTCGGCTCGAACGCCGAGCCGATCGCAAGGGTCGCGCTCGTCAGGACAACGGTGTGCCCGTCGAAGAGCCCATCGCGCAGGCGCCCCCCAACGTTAAGCGGGGCGATATGCAGCATCGCGGGCCCATTGTCGTCCGCGGCCGCATAGCCGGTGATCGGATCCGGAGCGCCCATGCGCGTGACCCACACGACTTCGCGATTCACCTCGGCATCGAGGATCCGCTCGCACACCTCGAGGACTTCGAGGAGCCTCGAGCGCGCGATCTGACGGCCGCCGTCGGCCGACTGCCCGTCGCCGGGCTTCGACTCGGACAGTGCCACGCGGCACGCGTCCCGGACAAGGCCCACATCCTGGGACTGCTCCTCATTGAGGCCGCGTGGAAGAAGCCCGGTCGGTGCCGAGGTGAGGGACAGTTCGAGGGCGGTCGCCGCCGAGTGGAGCGCGTCGACCGAAATCGCGCAATGCCTCCGCGCGCTCGACGCGGCGGCCTGGATCATCTGTGCGGACAGCTGGGCACTCACCGCACCGGTGACCCGGTCGGCGAGCTCATGCGCCTCGTCGACCACCACGACGTCGTACTCGGGCAGCACGTTGAGCCCCTCGAACGCGTTGATCGCAAGCATGGCGTGGTTCGTCACGACGATGTCCGCCTCGGCGCCGTGCTGCCGCGCGAGCTCGCTGAAGCACTCGGCGGCGAAGGGACACTTCTGGGCGCCAATGCACTCGAGGGCGGTCACCGAGACTTGCCGCCACGCACGGTCGGTCACGCCGGGAACGAGATCGTCGCGGTCGCCCGTCTCCGTCTCGCCGGCCCACTCGCGCAGGCGTTGGACCTCGCGGCCCAGCTGAGTAGTCGGCCCCGTGCCTGGATACACGACGGCGGTATCCTCGCCGACCGCGAAGAGCTGGCCCTCGGCGGGCTCCTCGGTCGGGAAACCCCCTTCGAGCTTGTGCCGGCACAGATAGTTCGACCGCCCCTTGACGAGGGCCACATCGACGGGCCTTTCGAGCTCGGGCGTGATCGCCTCGAGCAGCCGCGGCAGGTCGCGGCCCACGATCTGGGCCTGCAGGGCGAGCGTTGCTGTGGCCACCACAGCCGGCCTCTCGCTTGTCTGGGCGTGCGCTATGAGCGGCACAAGGTACGCGAGCGACTTGCCTGTGCCCGTGCCCGCCTGGACGAGGAGATGATGGCCCTCCTCGATGGCCCTCGTGACCTGCCGCGCCATCTCGTGCTGCCCCTCGCGCTGCTGCCCGCCCATCGCCGCGACGGCGGTGTCCAGCAGCGCGAGCGCCGCGCCCTCGGGAGCGTCTGCTGGTGTCTCCGTGCCGGACAGTGAGCGCTCAGGGCTGGACGGTGAGCGCTCAGGGCCGGACGGTGGGCGGACGACGGCGGGGGCGTACCCGCCGTCGTCCGCTCCCCCGGATGACGGACCAGCTGGCGACGGAACAGCCGGTGAGGGCAGAGCAGCTGACCGAACAGCCAGCGACGGATCAGCCCGTGCCGGATCAGTCATGGACCACGAACGGCGCCAGCTCGGCCGCGAACTCCTCCCGGACCACGACGTCGACGCGGGTTCCCGCCTCGACGTGCTCGAGCGACCGGATCTCCGCACTCGAGGTGTGGAGCCGGCTGAGGATGTCACCGCGGCTGTACGGCACGAGGAGCGTGAGCACCACGTCGGGCCGCGGAATGGCGTCGCTGATGGCCTCCTTGAGCTCGTCGATCCCCATCCCGGTTCGGGCTGACACGATGACGTGCCGCGGCTCGCGCTGCCGCAGCCGCTCGAGGACGAAGGGGTCCGCGGCGTCGGCCTTGTTCAGGACGATGATCTCGGGCACCTTGCGCGCGTCCACGTCGGTCAGGACCTGGCGGACGGCAGCGATCTGGCCCTCGGGATCCGGGTGGGAGGCGTCCACGACGTGGAGGATGAGATCCGCGTCGGCGACCTCCTCGAGCGTGGAGCGGAAGGCCTCGACCAGCTGCGTCGGAAGGGACCGGACGAATCCGACCGTGTCGGCGAGCGTGTACGGGAGCCCGTCCGGGGTCTCGGCCTTGCGCACCGTGGGGTCGAGGGTCGCGAACAGTGCGTTCTGCACGAGGACCCCAGCGTCGGTGAGACGGTTCAGGAGGGAGGACTTGCCCGCGTTCGTGTAGCCGGCGATCGCGACGGACGGGATCTCGTTGCGCTTGCGGTTGGCCCGCTTCGTCTCGCGGGCGGGCTTCATGCCCGCGATCTCCCGGCGGAGCTTGGCCATGCGCGTGCGGATGCGCCGTCGGTCGAGTTCGATCTTCGTCTCACCGGGACCACGCGAGCCGATGCCGCCGCCGGCGGCGCCCACTCGGCCACCTGCCTGCCGGGACATCGACTCGCCCCAGCCACGCAGGCGCGGGAGCAGGTACTCGAGCTGGGCGAGCTCGACCTGTGCCTTGCCCTCGCGGCTCTTCGCGTGCTGCGCGAAGATGTCCAGGATGAGAGCGGTCCGGTCAATGACCTTGACCTTGACGATGTCCTCGAGGCCACGGCGCTGGGACGGCGAGAGCTCGGAGTCGACCACCACGGTGTCCGCGCCGGTCGCAGCGACGATGTCCCGCAGTTCGAGCGCCTTGCCGGAGCCGAGGAACGTTCCGGCGTCGGGCTTCTGCCGACGCTGGACGACTCCGTCGAGGACCTCGGACCCGGCGGTCTCGGCGAGGGCGGAGAGCTCGCGGAGCGAATTCTCCGCGTCCTCGAGCGTGCCCTCGGACCAGAGCCCCGCAAGGACCACCCGCTCGAGGCGGAGCTGCCGGTACTCGACCTCCGTGACGTCCTCGAGCTCGGTGGACAGGCCAGCGACGCGGCGCAGGGCTCGGCGTTCCGCGAGGTCCTGCTGGTCGCCGTCGTAGTCCCCATGCTCGGTCACGAGGTCCGAGATGGCCAGCGCCTTGCCGTCTCCGAGGGCATTGCGGGTAGCCGGGTCGGCCCCGCGGGCTGCGCCCTTGGCCTTGGCGGCCTCTTCCTTGGCGAGAATCCTGTCGATCACGGCCTGGATGTCGGCCGGGCTCAGGTCCTGCTGGCCGCCGCCGTCGGCCGCGGCACCGTCGGGGGTATGGCCGTCAGGGGTGTGCTGGGCGCGTTCGCGGGCTGACTTCTCGCTCGCCGGTCCGGCGGAGTGCTGGTTGTGGGTCATGGTCTCCTTTGCGGATGCAGTTCCAGAATAGTGCGGGCAGGTGGTGCCAGCAGTGTCGGGGGTGGGGGCCTGCGGAGAGGTCCCCGAGCGGTGCTCGGGTGGCACTGAAGCTCCTTGGAATGTCTGCTCATGGTCCCGGCCGGAATGGACATCGGCGCAGGCTGGATCGCTGGGTGCGGCCCCTGCGGCCCCTCAGGGCGGCATCGGCGGCGGAGTGCACACGGCGTCAGTTGAAGAACAGCATGCCATCCATTGTAGCGGACGCGCCAAGGGGCGGGTCCCGCCGTGGAGGCATCTGCCCGGGCCGGTTCGACGCTGCGCTGGCGCTACGCTGGATGCCTATGGACCAGGCCCACTACTTCAATGCCGAACCGGGCGTGCCGGACGTACGCCGGCCGCTCCGCGTGGTGCTCGACGGCCGCGAGGTGACACTGCGCACCGCGGGCGGCATCTTCAGTCCCGACGGGATCGACAAGGGCACCGCGGTCCTCTTGGCGGAGGCGCCCGCCCCCGCGGCCGAGGGCCATCTGCTGGACATCGGCTGCGGATGGGGCCCGATTGCGCTCACGATGGCCCTCCGTTCCCCGGCCGCTACCGTCCACGCCGTGGACGTCAACACCCGCAGCCTGTCCCTCACAGGCGAGAACGCCTCGCTCCTGGGCCTGGACAACGTTGCCCCGGAGCTGCCCGAAGCCGTCGGCCCGGACGTGCGCTTCGCGACCATCTGGTCCAATCCACCGATCCGCATCGGCAAGGCCGCCCTCCACGAGCTGCTCATGACGTGGCTGCCGCGGCTCATCGTGGGCGGCGAGGCCTGGCTCGTGGTGCAGAAGAACCTCGGCTCCGACTCCCTTGCCCTGTGGCTCGCCCAGGAGCTCGGTGACGCGTACGACGTCGCACGGGCGGCGACGTCGAAAGGCTTCCGGGTGCTCGTGGTCACCCGCACCCGCTGAGGCCGCGGGCTTCGAGCTGCGCCCTTCTTATCTCTAACCCAGAAGCCCGTGGGCCACGATCACCGCGGGCCCCGAGAGCTCGACGTGCTCGCGGCCGTCGCTGCCGGGGATGAACGCGACGCCGACCGTACCGCCCGGAACTGCGACCTCCCACCGGTTGGGGGCGCCGACACCTGCCCAGTAGCGGATCGCCACAGCGGCCGCGCACGCGCCAGTTCCGCACGACTGGGTCTCGCCGACCCCACGTTCGTGCACCCTCATCGAGATGCTGCCGACCCCGCCGCTCACGAGTGGCTCGGCGGGAACGACGAACTCAACATTGGTGCCGTGCGGCGGCACGGGCTCGACCACAGGCGCCGAATACAGGCCAAGCGCCTCGAGTTCAGCAGGCTCGGCGAGGGCCACGACGGTGTGCGGGTTGCCCATCGTCACGCTCAGGGCCGGCCTGGCAACGTCGAGGCCCACGGCCTCGACCGTCGCGTCGCTCGCGACCGCCTCGGCCTGCTGCGGGTCGATGAAGGCCCACGGCCCCATGTCGACGGCGAACCCGCCCTCGCGCCGCTCGACCCGCTTGACCCCGGCCCGGGTTCCGATGGGGAGCACCTCGCCCGGCGCGAGCTCGACGAGCCCCTGGTCGAGGAGGAACGCGACAAAGACGCGGACGCCGTTGCCGCACATCTCCGACAGCGACCCGTCCGCGTTGCGGTAGTCCATGAACCATTCCGCCGCGGGCTCCTCGGCAAGGATGGCTGCGCCCTCGGGGAGCTCGCGGCACCGGATGGCGCGGATGAGCCCGTCGGCGCCGATCCCTTGGTGGCGGTCGCACAGGGCCGCCGCCTCGGCCTCGGCCAGATGCCTGTCCCCCGCCGGGTCGGCCACGAGGACGAAATCGTTGCCGGTGCCGTGGCCCTTCGCGAAAGGCAGGCCGACGAGGCTGTGGAGGACGTCAGGGGCGGACTGGGCTGAGACGGTCATGGCTCCAGCCTACCGGCGGCCTCACGGTCGTCGCCCTTGTCTGCGGCCCGCACGAGGGCGAGCGCCTGCTCCACCACGTCTCGGGCCAGGGCGTCGAGCCAGTGGACGCGGGGGTCGGCGCGGAACCATGTGAGCTGGCGGCGGGCGAACTGGCGCGTCGCGACAATCGTCTCCTCCACCGCCTGCTCGGGGGTGGACTCCCCGTCGAGGACCCTGAGGAACTGGCCATAGCCGAGCGCGCGCGATGCCGTCCTGCCCTCCCTGAGTCCCGCGGAGGCGAGCCGTTCCACCTCGGCGACGAGGCCGGCGTCGGCCATGCGGTGGACGCGTGCGGCGAGCCGCTCGTGGAGCACGGCGCGCTCGAGATCGAGGCCGATCTGCACGGCAGGGGCCGCGTACTGGCGGTCGGGCATGAAGGAGCTGAAGGGGCGCCCGGTGAGCTCGTGGACCTCGAGGGCACGGATCACGCGGCGGGTGTCGCCGAGCCTCCCGGCCGAGACGGGGTCGACGGCGCGGAGGCGGTCGCGCAGCGGCGCGATGCCGTCCCGCTCAGCCTCGGCCTCGAGGCGCGCACGCACGGTGGGGTCGGTGCCCGGGAACTCGAGGACATCGAGCGCCGCCCGCACGTACAGGCCCGAGCCGCCCACGAGGATCGCCCGGCGGCCACGCGCATGGATGTCGGCGATGGCCCCGCGCGCCCACGCCTGGAATCGCGACACGGACGCCTCCTCCGTCACATCGAGGACGTCGAGGAGGTGGTGCGGAACGCCGCGACGCTCCGCGGGGGTGATTTTGGCCGTGCCGATGTCCATGCCGCGGTAGAACTGGAGGGCGTCGGCATTCACGACCTCGCCGTCGAGCGCGAGGGCCAGCTCGACCGCGAGGTCCGACTTGCCGGACCCCGTCGGCCCGACGATCGCGATGACGGCGGGAGCGCCGCCTACGGACGGTGCGGGCACGACGGCGGGCGCGCGGCCGGCGTCGTACGCAGCGCCTTGGTCTCCGCCCTCGCTCGGCGGCACCGGCTACGCCGAACGGAGGGGAATCGACGGCATGCCCAGGCTCACAGCTGGCCCGGCACCACCGGCCCCCGGTGAGGGGACGCCGCACGAGTCGGCCTGCGAACGGTCCCACGCGTCCCCAGCGCGCGAGCGCCGAAGGGCATAGTCGGCGGCCGAGGCAGGGTCGGCGATGAGGTGGAACGGGGCTGCAGACGTCACGGTCACCGTCACGAGGTCGCCCGGGCGCGGCGCCTGAGCCCCCTCCGGGACGGAGAAGTGCACGAGTCGGTTATCGCGCGCGCGGCCCGAGAGGCGATGCGTCTCCTCCGCCTTGCGGCCCGCCTGGGCGGTTGCCATGACCTCGATCGTCCGGCCCACCTGCTGCGCGTTCTCCTCGGCCGCGATGCGGTCCTGGAGGGCGATGAGCCGCTCGTAGCGCTCCTGGACCACGGCCTTGGGGAGCTGGTCGGGCAGCGTGGCGGCGGGCGTCCCGGGACGCTGGGAGTACTGGAACGTGAACGCGTTGGAGAACCTCGCCCGCTCGACCACGTCCAGCGTCGCCTGGAAGTCCTCCTCCGTCTCGCCCGGGAAGCCCACGATGATGTCGGTCGTGATCGCCGCGTGCGGGATGCGTTCGCGGACCTTGTCCAGGATGCCGAGGAACTTGGCGCTGCGGTAGGACCGGCGCATCTCGCGCAGTACCCTGTCCGAGCCCGACTGGAGAGGCATGTGGAGCTGGGGCATGATGTTCGGCGTCTCGGCCATCGACTCGATGACGTCGTCCGTGAAGGCCGCCGGGTGGGGACTCGTGAAACGGACGCGCTCGAGCCCCTCGATCTGCCCGCACGCGCGCAGGAGCTTGCCGAACGCGAGCCGGTCGCCGAACTCGACGCCGTAGGAGTTGACGTTCTGGCCCAGGAGTGTGACCTCGATCGCGCCGTCGTCCACGAGGGCCTGGACTTCGGCGAGGATCTCGCCCGGGCGTCGGTCCCGCTCCTTGCCGCGCAGACTCGGCACGATGCAGAACGTGCAGGTGTTGTTGCAGCCCACCGAGATGGAGACCCAGCCGCTGTAGACGGAATCGCGCTTGGTGGGCAGCGTCGAGGGGAAGACCTCGAGCGACTCGAGGATCTCCAGCTGGGCCTCCTCGTTGTGCCGGGCCCGCTCGAGAAGGGCGGGCAGGGCGCCGACGTTGTGGGTCCCGAACACCGCATCGACCCAAGGCGCCTTCGCCAGAATCGTGTCGCGGTCCTTCTGGGCAAGGCAGCCGCCGACCGCAATCTGCATGCCCGGGTTCCGCTCCTTGACTGGGCGGAGCTGGCCGAGGTTCCCGTAGAGGCGGTTGTCCGCGTTCTCGCGCACCGCGCACGTGTTGAAGACGACGACGTCCGCATCGGCGCCGTCCTGCGCCCGCACATAGCCGGCGGCTTCGAGGAGGCCGGACATACGCTCCGAGTCGTGGACGTTCATCTGGCAGCCGAACGTGCGCACCTCGTAGGAGCGCGGCTCGGGCGCGGCCTCGGCTGTCTCAGACGCCTCAGTGGAAAGGGGGGAACTCACCCATCAAGGGTACCGGTAGCGGCCGACGGCGGTCGCGCACCTTGCGCTTGAACCTGCGGTGAGGTCTCAGTCGGCCAGTTCTCAGTACCAGTTGTACGAGACTTCGTGCGCCCACGCGTTGCACGGGCTGCCATAGCGGTTCGCGATGTAGCCCAGGCCCCAGTTGATCTGGGTGCGATAGTTCGTGAGCCAATCGCTGCCGGCCGTCGAGTACTTGGAGGGCGGAAGCGCCTGGGCGATTCCGTAGGCGCCGCTGGACGGATTGGTAGCGTCCGTCATCCAGCTCGACTCCTGGTTCCAGAGCTTGACGAGGCACCCATACTCTCCGCTGCCCCAGCCGTACCCCCCTAGCTGGCCCGAAGCGTAGGCCCGTGCCCCGGCCGGGTCATTGACGACACCGGCACCCGGGCTCACAGCGGGAAGCGGCGCAGCGGCCAGAGGCGCCACCACAGGCGCCGCCACTGGGGCGGCCGGGGCCGCCGCGACAGAACTCGCAGCACCTGCGGCTCCAGTGTGCTGCGCGGGCGCCTGAGCACGCTGCCGGGCCGCTTCCTGCTGCTGTGCGAGCGCCTGTTGCTGCTGCTGGGCGAGTTGCTGGGCGCGCAGCGCTGCGGCCTCCTCGGCGGCGCGCCGTTTCGCTTCCTGGGCCGCTTCATAGGCAGCCTGCGCGGCCTGGCCCTCCCGGAAACCCTGCTCGACCGATGCCGAGCTTCCCTTGAGGTCGGCCAGCTGGGCCAGAAGCGTGTCCTCGTGCTGCTGGGTCTGGGCCACGACATCTTGGGCATGCTTCTGCGCGTCCCGGGCTTCACTGAGACGCTGGGCAGCGGCTGCGGCGAGGTCGTCCAGCGCATCCTTGGCAGCCTTCGCCGTGTCCTCGGCCGCCGTAGCCGCATTCGCCGCAACGCGGTAGTCGGTCACGGCTTGAGCCGTCTGGTCGCCGAGGACCTGAAGGGTCTGGAGCCGGCCCAGGCCGTCCTGCTGGCCCAGGATGGCGAGGGTTTCTATAGGGCCGGTGGGCGCTCCGCCCATGTAGGAGTCAGCAGCAAGCTGCCCGGCGGCGCGCTGGGCGACGTCCCGCTCCCCGGCACGCTTGGCCGCTTCCTGATCGAGCACGGCGACGACGTGTTCCTGGTCCTTCACCGCCTGTGCTGCCTTTGCCGAGGCCGCTCCAGCAGCGACTGCCTTGGCCGAGGCGTCCGACGCGGTCGCCTCGACCGCTGTCAGGAGAGAGCCGATCCTGTCCGTCTCCGCCTTGGTGGAGTCGACGCTGGCCTTGGCCGCCTGGACGTCGGCCCACGTCGGGTAGCCCGAGGGCGGACCATCGTCGGCGACGGCAGTCGACAGCCCGGCGGGGGCAACGCATGCGAGTGAAACAGCTACGACCAGCGCAGAGCGGATAGAGCCGAAACGCCGGCCCACCACGAACTTCCGCCCAGATCGCACAGCTCCGAGAATACCGCAGTAATCGCATTTGTCACTCTAGTCACAAGATTCTCAGGAAACACGCAGACACGCCCGACTCACCCAGGAGACGGCCCAGCGTCGTCGCCGTCGGCGTCCACGTCGAGCGCCTCGGCCGCCAGCCGGAACGCGAAGCCGGGTGCATGGCCCTTCCTGGCCAGCATGCCCACGAGCCGGCGGAGCTCCTTGTCGCGCGCGGCAGGATCCCGTCGGTCGAACGGACGGGCCCGCCGGGCCAGAAGACTCCTCGCAGCCGCCTCCTCAGCTTCGGGGGTCAGCTCGTCGAGGGCATCCTCGGCCACGTCGCCCTTGATGCCCTTCTCGTTCAGCTCCCGCCGCAGCGCACCACGGCCGAGCGACTTCATCTCTCCGCGCGAGCGCACCCACATCCGTGCAAATTCGGCATCGTCCACGAGTCCGACGTCTTCGAACCGCTCGAGCAACGTGGCGGAGACCTCGTCGGGCACATTTCGCTCGCGCAGCTTGCGCTCCAGCTGGAGACGGCTGCGCGGGCCGAGGGTGAGTTGCCGGAGCAGGATGGCCCGGGCCACGGACTCTGGGTTGGCCTCGGGATCCTGCTCGGGCGGTGGGGCTGCCTGACGGCGCCGTCGCTCTGCCACCTATTCCCCGTCGACAGCCTTCAGGCGCGGCTTCTCCTCGTCGGCTTCCTTGTGGACCCCCACACCGAGCTTCTCCTTGATGAGCCGTTCGAGCTCCTCAGCGAGCTCAGGGTTGTCACGCAGGAAGCGGCGGGAGTTCTCCATGCCCTGACCGAGCTGGTCGCCGTCGTACGTGAACCACGAGCCGGACTTCTTGATGATGCCGTGCTCGACGCCCATGTCGATGATGCCCCCCTCGCGGGAGATCCCCTGGCCGTAGATGATGTCGAACTCCGCCACCTTGAAGGGCGGGGCCATCTTGTTCTTGACGATCTTGGCCTTGGTGCGGTTGCCGACCGAGTCGGCGCCTTCCTTGAGCGTCTGGATCCGGCGGACGTCGATGCGGACTGAGGCGTAGAACTTGAGCGCCTTGCCGCCGGTCGTGGTCTCCGGGGAGCCGAAGAAGACGCCGATCTTCTCGCGGAGCTGGTTGATGAAGATCGCGGTGGTCTTGGTCTGGTTGAGCCGGCCTGTGACCTTGCGGAGGGCCTGGCTCATGAGCCGGGCCTGAAGGCCGACGTGGCTGTCCCCCATCTCGCCCTCGATCTCGGCGCGTGGCACGAGGGCCGCAACGGAGTCGATCACGACGATGTCGATAGAGCCCGAGCCCACCAGCATGTCCATGATCTCGAGCGCCTGCTCACCTGTGTCCGGCTGGGAGACGAGCAGCGCATCGGTGTCCACGCCGAGCTTGGCCGCGTACTCCGGATCAAGGGCGTGCTCGGCGTCGATGAAGGCCGCGATCCCGCCGGCCCGCTGCGCATTGGCCACCGCATGGAGCGCGACGGTCGTCTTACCCGAAGATTCAGGTCCATAGATCTCGACGACGCGGCCTCGCGGGAGGCCCCCGATGCCGAGCGCGACGTCGAGCGCGATGGAGCCGGTGGGGATGACCTCGATCGGCGCGCGGGTGTCATCCCCGAGACGCATGATCGAGCCCTTGCCGAACTGCTTGTCGATCTGGGCGAGTGCCGCCTCGAGTGCCTTCTGGCGCTCCGGCGTCGATGATGCTGCCATGGTCTACCTCCGGGTCTGGTCCTTCGCGGCAGCGCCCTGTCCTGCCTGCCGCGTCTCCATGCCGCTCACGCTACCGAGGCCCACCGACAGTAGAAGCCTTGGACCGCCCTATGTGGACAATTCGGCGCACTTCGCACGTGGAGCCCTCTATGAAAGAGATTACCGCTGTTCCGAACACATCTTCGAATTCACTGCGGCGTGTCGCTGCCGTTTCAATCCTTGAGGGGCCGGTCCTGGCCGAGACGGCGCTCTGCCGGGACATCCTGGAGATCGCACACCGCGAGCCACACACTGCGCGGGTGGACGCCCGCCTTGAGTGCCTCCTCGGCGGTACGGCCTCCGACCGCTGCCAAGACGGCGGAGGACGCGAGCACGTGGGCATAGCCCGAGCCGAATTCGTCATCCATGAGCCGCCAGAAGTCACTGTTCCGCACCCGTCTATTGTCCCCCATCCCTCAGCGGCCGCTGCCCTGAGGTGCGCCCTAAGATGAAGGCATGCCCGCCCCACGCGTGTCCGGTGAGTTCGATGATGCCCTCGGCGACGTCGAACAGCAGCTCGGCGTCTTCTGGCGGCGAAGCCGCGCGGCCTCTCTCGGCCTCTCCCGCGATCTGCATCCTGACCTCGACCCCGCGGCGTACGGGCTGCTGACCATCCTCGACCGGGAGGGCCCGCAGCGCGTGACGGACCTTGCCGCGACCGTGGGCGTTGGGAAGCCCACTGTGAGCCGGCAGATCGCCTTGTTGGAGGAGATCGGACTTGTGGCCAAGGACGCCGATCCCCGCGACGGCCGCGCCCAGCAGGTCACCCTCACGCCCACTGGCCGGAGTCACATCGAGGAGCTCAAGGGGCGCCGCCACGAGTTCTTCGCCGACCGGCTCGCATCATGGGATCCGGATGAGCTCGCCGAGCTCGCCCGCTATCTCCGCCGGCTCAACGAGGCCTTCGGTCCCCGCCGTTGACCGGGCGCCTCCTGGCCCGGCACGCAGAAAGGGCCCGGCACACAGAACGGGCCCGGCACGCAGAAAGGGCCGGGCGCTGCGCGCCCGGCCCTCCCCGATCAGGGTGACGTCAGCCGATCTTGGACAGCTCGGCGTCGAAATCCGTGTTGATGTCCCGTCCGTACCGCTGGGCGAACTCCTGCGGCACGGTGTCGGGGATGGTGATGCCCTCGGCGACAGCGACCCGGTCGCTCACCTCGCGAAGCATCACCGAGAGGGGCACATCGAGTGCCGAGCAGATGGACGAGAGCAGCTCAGACGAGGCTTCCTTCTGGCCGCGCTCAACCTCGCTCAGGTAGCCGAGAGACACACGCGCGTTGTGCGAGACTTCACGGAGCGTACGGCCCTGGCGCTGACGGACGTCGCGGAGGACGTCTCCGATCTCATGACGCAGAACAACCATCTTGCGCTCCTTCTGTTCCTGCTTGCCGATGCCAGCCACGCCCACATCACGCCAGCGCACGACGCCGTTGACGGATACGGGCTGCTTTACCATGTGTATCGATGCGCTCCTTGGCTCGGGCTCCCCGCTCTCCGGGGCTCCGTGTGAAACATCCTAGTGGTGCCGTCTACCGTTGACGACACTATTCACAACTCTTGGGCACAGCGCATTGTTCCCCGCCTGCCGTTCCCCCCAGCGAATTCACAGCTCACTCCCAGTTTTTGCCGTCCGCGCGAAATGATGCCAGCAGCCGGGCGAAGGCCGCCTGGGTCGCGGCCGCCCGGATGGCCTGCCGGTCGCCGTCGAACGCATAGCCCTCCACGGTGGTGCCCCGCGGACCCGATACCGCCACGAACACCGTCCCGACCGGCTTGCCGTCATGCGGCTCAGGGCCCGCCGCGCCGGTGGTGGCCACGGCGTAGTCCGCGCCGCACACCCGCCGCGCGCCGTCGGCCATCTGCCGGGCGACCTCGGCATCCACGGACCCCGCCTCCGCGAGGAGATCGCGGGACACCCCCAGGACATCTGCCTTCACCCCGCTCGCGTAGCTCACGACGCCGCCGCGCAGCATCGCGGATGCGCCCGGGATGTCTGCCAGGCCTGCCACGACAAGTCCCGCCGTGAGCGATTCGGCGGTGGCCGCCGTCGAGCCCCGCGCGATGAACGCCTCGACGACCTCACGCGCCGTCGCGCTCGCCTCCGGTTCCACGTGCGTCACTGGCCACGGAGGGCGCTAGCACGGAGCCGGACTGCCTTGACGACGTAGTCGAGCCCCGTCAGCACGGTCACGGCCAGGGCGAGCACCATGATCCAGAACGCGATCGCGGACAGCACCGGCGTGCCCGGGGTGAGCGGGAAGAGGTACAGCAGGATGCCGACGGTTTGGAGCACGGTCTTGAGCTTCCCGCCCTGCGAGGCCGGCATCACCCCGTACCGGATCACGACGAACCGCAATGCGGTGATCCCCCACTCGCGCACGAGGATCAGCACAGTGATCCACCACGGCAGTTCGCCCAGCACCGAGAGCAGCACGAGCGCGGATCCGGTGAGGAGCTTGTCGGCAATGGGATCGGCGATCTTGCCGAAGTCGGTGATGAGGTTGCGCTTTCGGGCGATCGCCCCGTCCAGCTGGTCCGTGTAGATGGCCACAGCGAACAGGATGAACGCGATCCAACGCAGGACCCCATGCTGCGAGCTGTCGGCCAGGAAGGACCAGATGAAGAAGGGGACGAGGACGATCCGGAGCATGGTGAGGATGTTCGGCACGTTCCACAACTGCGGGGAGGATGCCGACGTCGGGCTGGTCACCGTCTCAGCCTAGCGTCCGGTGAGGTGCCATGCGTCTTCGCCGCCGTCGTCATCGTCGCTGTCCGAACCGTCGTGGTAGTCGATCGCCTCGGTGCGCGCGTCGAGGTCCTTCGCAACGAGGTCCTGGGCGTAGGGCGAGGCGACCTCGTACTCACCCGTGTGGTGGTTGGCGCTGGCGTTGTCGGCCAGCGCTCGCGCGGAATGGCTCGCCGCTGGGTCCTCCGCGGACGACGGCGCGTCCTGGCCCCGCAGCGCGGCCAGCACGGCAGGCAGGTCGTCGGGCTTGACGAGCACGTCGCGGGCCTTGGAGCCCTCGGACGGACCGACGACGCCTCGGCTCTCGAGGAGGTCCATGAGCCGTCCGGCCTTCGCGAAGCCCACGCGGAGCTTGCGCTGCAGCATGGACGTCGACCCGAACTGGCTGGTCACGACAAGCTCGGTCGCCTGGAGGAGCACTTCGAGGTCGTCTCCGATCTCCTCATCGATCTGCTTCTTCTCGGCCTCGACCGCGACGTCGTCGCGGTACGTGACCTTGAGCTGGCCCTTGACGTGTTCGACGACCTTGTGGATCTCGGACTCGGACACCCACGCGCCTTGGACGCGCATGGGCTTCGACGCGCCCATCGGGAGGAAGAGCGCGTCACCCTGGCCGATGAGCTTCTCGGCGCCCGGCTGGTCGAGGACGACGCGGGAGTCCGTGACCGAGGAGGTGGCGAACGCCATGCGCGAGGGTACATTGGCCTTGATGAGGCCAGTCACGACGTCGACCGAGGGCCGCTGGGTCGCCAGGACGAGGTGGATGCCAGCCGCTCGGGCAAGCTGCGTGATGCGGACGATCGAGTCCTCGACGTCCCGGGGGGCGACCATCATGAGGTCCGCGAGCTCATCGACGATGATCAGCAGGTACGGGTACGGGCGCACCTTCCGCTCGGACCCCGCCGGCGGAATGACCTTGCCCGCCCGCACAGCCTTGTTGAAGTCGTCGATGTGCTTGAAGCCGTAGTTGGCCAGATCGTCGTAGCGTGCGTCCATCTCGCGCACCACCCATTGGAGGGCCTCGGCGGCCTTCTTCGGGTTCGTGATGATCGGGGTGATGAGGTGCGGGACGCCCTCGTAGGCGGTGAGCTCGACGCGCTTGGGATCGACCATGACCATGCGCACCTCATCCGGAGTGGAGCGCATGAGGATCGAGGTGATCATGGAGTTCACGAACGAGGACTTGCCGGCTCCGGTCGCGCCGGCGACGAGGAGGTGGGGCATCTTGGCGAGGTTCGCGACGACGTAGCCGCCCTCGACGTCCTTGCCCACGCCCATCACCATGGGATGCTCTGTGCGGCGGGCGTTCTGACTTCGCAGGACGTCCCCCAGCGAGACCGTCTCGCGGTCCGCGTTCGGGATCTCGATGCCGATCGCGCTCTTGCCTGGGATCGGGCTCAGGATGCGCACGTCAGAGCTTGCCACGGCATACGCGATGTTCTTGCTCAGTGCCGTGACCTTCTCGACCTTCGTGCCGGGCGAGAGCTCGATCTCGTAGCGCGTCACTGTCGGGCCGCGCGAGAAGCCCGTCACCTCGGCGTCGACGTTGAATTGCGTCAGCGTGTCGGTCAGGGCCGCGACGACGACGTCGTTGGCCTCGGTCCGTTCCTTCGGCGCGGACCCCTGGACCAGGAAGTCGGACTGCGGCAGGGTATACGCGACGTCGCCCGAGAGCTGGAGCTGTTCGGTGCGCTGCGGGATCGGCGTCGGCGGGGGCGTCGGTGCCACGGGCGTCGAGGGCACGTGGATCTGCGGGGCGCCCGTCGATGCTCCTGGGTTCGGCGTCGGCAGTCCCACGGTGGGGATCGCTTCGGTGACGTCTCCGACAGCGCCATCACCGGCGGTGCCGGCGCTGGAGGCCGCGGCGTTGCCGCGCCCCTGCGCGGCCCGGATCTTCTGGATGGCGGCCTCGGCCTGGGACCGCCCGGGGGCAGGCATCGCGGCCGTCGGCGCTGTCGCGTCCGCGTCCTCGACGACGGCCCGCTCGTAGGGCTCGTCCCCGGCGAATCCCTCGGGGCGCCCGTCCTGGTCGTCCCGGTCCTTCCCGAACAGGCGACGCCTCTTGGGCTTCTCGCGGGCGTCCTTGGCTCGGCGCTCCGAGTCGTACAGGTAGCTGCGGTCATGCCCGTCCTGCTCCTCGGGGGGCAGGTCGAGCCCCATGAGGTGCTCCCACGAGGAACGGATGCGCCTCGGTATCGCGGCGAACGGAGTTGCGGTGACGATGAGGACCGAGATGAACACGAGCACGGAGTAGATGACGACGGGAACCGCGGGATGGATCGCTGCGAGCAGGGAGGCGGCGAGGAAACCGAGCATGCCGCCGGCCGCACGGAGTCCGTCAAAGCCGTTGACCGCCGAGGGGAGGCCGCTGAACACGTGCGCGAGGCCGGTCGCGGCGAACGTCATGACGAGGAACCCAATGCCCACGCGGTTGTTGCCCCGGTGGTCCTCCGGCTTGCGGAACAGCCGGAACGCACACACACCGAGCATGAGCGGCAGGAGCAGTGAGACCCACCCGAAGGTCCCGTTGACCACTGCGTAGACCGCGTCCGGGAACCAGCCCGTCCAGCCCCACCATGCAAAGGTCGCCACGAACACGGCGAGGACCAGGTTGAACAGTGCCGCGCCGTCGCGGCGTTCACTGGGGTCGATGTCACTCACGTCGGTCCCGATGCGGCGCGCCCCTCCCCCGACGGCGTGGGCGAGGGCACCCCACGCGCCGCCGATCACGCGGGCGAGCCACGGCTGGCCTGCGTCGGTCGTGGTGACCCCGCGCGACGTCGTGCTTCCCCTGCCCGTCTTGCCCCGGGTTGCCGCACCGCCGGACCGGCCGCCCGCCTTTGCGCCGGTGGCCTGATTCGACCGCGGGGTCGGCCGTGAGGGGTTCGACCGGGTCGGTGGCGTGGGAGAGGTACGAGTCGCCATATTGGCCACCGTATCGCGAAAGGCCGCCGCCTCCGCGGATATCCACGGGAGCGGCGGCCTTGAGCTCGCCCGATCCTGCTGGATCAGGCCTCGAGGATCACGGGGATGATCATCGGTTTGCGGCGCAGCTTGCGGGCGACCCAGGTGCCGATCACGCGGCGAACCACCTGCTGCAGCTGGTGGGCCGTGTGGTCCGACTTGGCGAGGATGGCCTCCTCGAGGGCCTGGTTGATCTTCGGGATGATCTCGTCGAACACCGAATCATCCTCGGCCACACCGCGGGCGTGGATCTCGGGACCCGAGACGACCTTGCCCGTCGAGCGGTTCACCACGGTGATGACCGAGATGAACCCCTCCTCGCCGAGGATGCGGCGGTCCTTGAGGTCGACGTCGGTGATCTCTCCGACGCTGCTGCCGTCGACGTAGACGAAGCCGACCTCGACCTGGCCGACGATCTTCGCGACGCCGTCGGCGAGGTCCACCACCGTGCCGTTGTCCGCAAGGATGACACTCTCAGGCTCCATGCCCGTCTCGAGCGCGAGGTTGCCGTTGGCGATGAGATGGCGTGTCTCGCCATGCACGGGCATCGCGTTGAGGGGCTCCACGATGTTGTAGCAGTAGAGGAGCTCGCCGGCCGCCGCGTGGCCCGAGACGTGCACCTTGGCCATTCCCTTGTGGATCACGGCCGCGCCGAGCTTGAGGAGGCCGTTGATCACGCGGAAGACGGCGTTCTCGTTGCCCGGGATGAGCGACGACGCGAGGATCACCATGTCGCCCTCACCCACCTGGACGCGGTGGTCGCCATTCGCCATCCGTGACAGGGCTGCCATCGGCTCGCCCTGCGATCCGGTCGACATGAGCACGAGGCGGTGGTCCGGGATGCTGTCGATCGCCTTGACGTCGACAAGGATGCCCGGGGGCACGTCGAGGTAGCCCAGCTTCGAGGCGATCCCCATGTTGCGCACCATCGACCGACCCACGAAGGCAACCTTGCGGCCGTGGTGGTGCGCGGCGTCGAGCACCTGCTGCACGCGGTGGACGTGCGAGGAGAAGCTCGCCACGATGATGCGCTTGCGGGCCTGCCCGAAGAGGCGGTCCAGCGTGGGGCCGATCTCCTTCTCCGCGGTGGTAAAGCCGGGGACGTCCGCATTCGTCGAGTCGGCCATGAACAGGTCCACGCCTTCCTCGCCCAGGCGAGCGAAGTGGCGCAGGTCGGTAATACGACCGTCGAGCGGCAGCTGGTCCATCTTGAAGTCGCCAGTGTGGAGCACGGTCCCGCCCGCGGTGCGGATGAACACCGCGAGCGCATCCGGGATCGAGTGGTTCACTGCCACGAACTCGGTCTGGAACGGGCCGAAGTCGAGGACCTGCCCTTCCTCGACGATGCGCAGCACGGGAGTGATGCGGTGCTCGGCGAGCTTCGCCTCGACGAGCGCGAGCGTGAGCTGCGAACCGACGAGGGGGATGTTCCGGCGGCGGCGCAGGAGGTACGGCACGCCGCCGATGTGGTCCTCGTGGCCGTGGGTCAGCACGACGGCGAGGATGTCGTCGATGCGGTCCTCGATGTACGAGAAGTCCGGGAGGATGAGGTCGACGCCGGGCTGCGTCTCCTCGGGGAAGAGGACGCCGCAGTCGACGACGAGGAGCTTGCCCTCGATCTCGAAGACGGCCATGTTCCGCCCGACCTCACCCAGTCCGCCGAGCGGGACAACCCGCAGTGTCCCCGACGGGAGCCGGGGCGGAGTGGTGAGGACGGACAGGGCTCGTTGGGTCATGCTTGTGCTGCTCCTAGGCGGCGAAGTCCATTCCGGCTTCGCCAAGGTCGTTGCGGATGAGGGTCAGCTCCGCGTCGCCCGGCTCCACGAGGGGGAGACGGACCACGGAGTTGGGCAGGACTCCCTGCCACTTGAGAATCTGCTTGGCCGCGACGGCACCCTGGACTCGGGTCATGACGCCGCGGATCACCGGGTCGAGCTCGAAATGGATCCGGCGGGCGGCCGCGAAGTCGCCCGCGAGGGCCGAGTCGACGAGGGATCGGAACTGCTCCGTAGCGACGTGCGCCGTGACGGAGACGACGCCGAGCGCGCCCGCGGCCATCCACGGCAGCGTGAGACCGTCGTCGCCCGAGTAGACGGCGAGGTCCGTCGCGGCAAGCACGCGGGTGAGCCCACCGAAGTCTGCCTTGGCATCCTTGAGGCCCTTGATGTTGGGGTGCTCTGCGAGCCGGAAGATGGTCTCCGTCGCGATCGGGATCGCGCTGCGGCCCGGGATGTCGTAGAGCATCACCGGGAGGTCGGTCGCGGAGGCGATGGCCTCGAAGTGGGCCTGGACGCCCTCCTGGCTGGGCTTGTTGTAGTACGGCGTGACGAGCAGGAGGCCATCGACGCCGAGCTCGGCGGCCCTGCGCGAAAGGTTCACGGAGTGACGAGTGTCATTCGTGCCGGTCCCGGCGATCACCTTGGCCCGACCGCCAACGGCCTCGAGGACCGCCTTGAACATGCCCAGGTTCTCTTCGTCGGTCAGGGTCGAGGTCTCGCCGGTCGTGCCCGTCACCACGAGGCCATCGCAGCCGTCGTCGACGAGCTTGGCCGCCAGATTGCCCGCAGCATCGTAATCAACCTCGCCGTCAGTGGTGAACGGAGTCACCATGGCAGTGAGGAGGGTGCCGAAAGTACGCGTCGGGGAATCCGTTGAAGCCATGCACAGAACGTTACCGTGTGCACTGGTGCTTTGGGCAACGCAGGTCAGGACGGGTGGCGGTACCTCGTGAGCGCCGAGCGGAACAGGACAGCGGGCACAACCTCTGAGCCGGTCCCCGCTGCCGTCACCATCCGGTGCCCATCCGGCCCCCAGATGCCGCTGAGCCCACACGATTCTCCGAGGGTGCTCGCGCCTCCGGCATTTGCCAGCAGCGCGAAGAACCGGCTCTCCATGGCGCGGGCCCCGAAATGGAGGTCCAGCCGGCGCTCCTCCCCCACGACGTAGACAGCCGACGCCGCATAGAGGTCGGCGCCCGCGGCCGCGGCCTGCTCCGCGTGGCTCGGATGGGCGGCGTCGAAGCACACCGCGAAGGCCACGTTCCAGCCGTCGATGTCGACGACGGTTGGCCGGCTCCCCGGTTCGAACAGGTCCTTCTCCGCCCCGTGGAGGTGCATCTTGGGGGCAATAAGCGGCGGCGTGCCGGGACGGACCAGGATGGTTGCGAGCCGCGGCGTGCCATCGGGCTCGCGGACGGCCGCGCCCACCGCGGCGGCGATGCCCATGTCCTCGCACGCCGCTTGGAGCTCCCCGAGCTGCGCCGATGGGCTCGTGAGCCAGGCCGATTCGTCTGCCAGGAGGTCGAGGTCGTATCCGGTGAGGGACAGCTCGGGGAACACTGCGAGCCTCGCCCCGTGCCCGTCTGCGTCCTCGAGCAGCCGGATGTGCTCGTCGACGTTCGCGCTCACCCCGCCGGGTAGGGCCACAGACTGCACGGCAGCGACGGTCAGCTCGGCGGACATAACGCCATCCTAGGTCACCCCCGCAGGCAGCACAGAACACCGATCACCGCCTACGGCCATGGCCTCCCCGTCGGTCGCACCCCACGCTCGGCGGGACGCCTCACGCGCCGGCCCGGCCCCGGGCGCCGAGCTCCGAACCCGCCGCCCGTGCCCGCACGGTCACCCAGCGTTGAAGAGTGCCGCACGCACGAAGGAATGCCTCCAATTCGCCCTTCGTGAGGAACGCGATGTCCGCCTCCGACAGCCTGCGTGCAAGTTCGCCGGGCGGAGGGTCCCCCGGCAGGACCGGACCCCCGGCACGCCACGCGTGAACCGAGGGGTCCCGCCCTACCACCCTCTCCACCAGCTGCCGGGAGAGGTATCCCACCGCCCCGGGGGACAGGAACGGGGCGGTGGGAAGCTGCTGAGCGGGCAAGGGGCTCCGTGGAGGCTGACGTTGCCGGGATGCCTCGAGACCACCAGCCTGAGAATCACCGGTCGGGAGATCACTGGTTCTGAGATCGCCGCTTCTGACAGTGCCAGGCTTGAATTCACTGGCCGTGAACCCACTGATCTTGATCTCACCGGTCCCCGTCTCACCGGTCCTCGTCTCACCCGCCTGCTGGTCGCTCGCCCCGCTCATGCGCCCATGCTAATCGAACATATCTTCGAGGTGCAATCATTCGAACCGAAACTCACGAGGTGTCCTTGGATCACCCCCGCACATCGGGCGGCAGCTCACGGGGTGCCGGCAGCAAATCGGCAACCGCAGCGAATCGGCCGCCGATGGGGTCGAGCGTGAGACGATCGGTCCCATGGGCGGACGATCGGCTTCCCCTCGGGCCGCTGGCCACAGGCCGCGAACGCCGACGGCACGGGTGTCGAGGCTCGACGGAATCGACATGGCCCGGGGCGCCGCGCTGCTCGCGATGATCGCGACCCACGTCCTGCCCACTTTGGAACAGAGCAACGCCACCCAGCAGTGGGCCGCCACCTGGGTGGGACTGGTGTTCTCGGGCCGCGCAGCTGCGCTGTTCGCCGTGCTCGCAGGCATCTCCCTCTCACTGGGGCGGGTTCCCGCGGTCCGGAATCGGCTGGGCCTCGCCCTCCGCGCGGCAGTAGTGGCCGCGATCGGGCTCACGGTGGGTCTCGTCAAGGTCGATGTCGCCGTGATCCTGGTCCAGTACGCCGTACTGTTCTGGTGCGCGCTCCCTGTCCTGGCCCTGCGCCGCCAGGCCCTCGGGCTGCTCGCGGCAGCGTGGATCCTCATCGCGCCGGTCGTGGCCTACCTCGTACGGCCCGTTCTCCTCGACGGGTCTGTTCGGATGCAACTCGGGCACAATCCCGTGTGGGCCGACGTCGCCGACCCCGCACGCCTCCTCGCAGACCTCATGGTGACTGGCTACTACCCCGTGCTGCAGTGGTTCGGCTATCTTCTCGTGGGGCTGTGGATCGGGCAGGCCGATCTCACGCGCGCCGCAACCCAGGTGTGGATACTCGTGGGCGGCGCCGCCGTCGCCGTCGTCGCCAAGGCCAGCGCTTGGGCATTGCTCATACCCCTCGGGGGCATCAACGCCCTGCTCGCGACCGGCCAGGCCCGGCTCTGGCCACTTCAGGCCATGCTCGAGGCCAATCTGGCCGGCGTCGAGCAGACCGGGACGTGGTGGTGGCTCACGACGGCGTCTCCGCACTCGGGCACGACGCTCGATCTCCTGCATACGTCGGGGACGTCCGCTGCCGCGATTGGCGCGTTCCTGCTCGTGGCGAGGATCGGGCCGCTAGCCCGCAGCGGAATCCTCCTGCCGCTCGCCGGCGCAGGCGCCATGACCCTCACGCTCTACACGGCGCACGTGTGGGCGCTCTCCACCCCCTTCGCCGAGGCAGCCCACCTCACGCCTGAGTCGCTCTTGGCCGTTCACATCGCCGCCGCACTCGCGATCGGCCTGTTCGTGCGGGCCAATGGGTGGCGCGGCCCGCTCGAGGCCATCTCACACGCCGCGACCCGGCTGGGGCTGGCCGCGCGGAAAGGCCAGGACGCCGCTGCGCGGCGGCCCGCCAGACGCTGAGGAGCCAGGGCGGCAGCGGGCACCGCGTTGCCGCTACGGGGCGCGGTAGAGCGAGATGGCCCGGCGCATCGAGGAACGCGCCTGCTTTCGGTCCCCGGAGGCGTCATAGGCGAGGCCCAGCCGGTACCAGGAGCGCCAATCGTCCGGTGCTGCCTCGGCCTCTGCGCGGTACTGCTCGAACTCGGCGTCGGCGGCCGTGCGGACGATCCGACCGGCGGCGGTGCGCGGCAGGTTGTCCTCCGGGAGTCCGCCCTCGGCCTCCAGCTCCTTGGCCATGCGCTCGAGCCTCGCGCCGAAGGACAGCTCGCGCACAAGCGCCCAGGCACCGACGACCGGCAGCACGAGGTAGGCGAGCCCGATGCCCTTGGCCACCGGCTGCGGGTCCATCAGGAGGATCCTGGCCCGGTCGAAGGTGACGATGAGGTAGAAGACGAGCAGGAGGGTCACGGCAGCGACACCGATCTTGACCTTGTTCGCGCGGATCCAGCCCCAGGCCACGCTCGCCTTCGGCGCGTCCACCGAGCTCACAGCCCGAGGTCCAGGTAGCCGTCCAGGCCCACGGTCAGCCCGGGGTGGTCGGCCACCGTGCGCAGGCCAAGGATGACGCCGGGCATGAAGGACACACGGTCGAATGAGTCGTGCCGTATGGTCAGCTGCTCGCCAACGCCGCCGAGGAGCACCTCCTCGTGCGCGACGAGCCCGCGGAGGCGCACCGCGTGGACGCGCACGCCGTCGACGTCGGCACCGCGCGCGCCGTCGAGCTGCTTCGTGGTGGCGTCGGGCGAGGGGCCGACGCCGGCCTCGGCGCGCGCTGCCGCGATGAGCTGCGCGGTGCGGATTGCGGTGCCGGACGGTGCATCCACCTTGTCCGGATGGTGGAGCTCGACGATCTCGACGGATTCGAAGTACCGCGCGGCCTTCGCGGCGAACGCCGAGGCGAGCACTGAACCGAGCGCGAAGTTGGGGGCGATGAGCACGCCGACGCCGGGGTGTTCGCCCAGGAGCGCCGCGAGCGAGTCGAGCCGGGGGGTGTCCCACCCCGTCGTCCCCACGACGGCGTGCATGCCGTGCTCGACCGCGAAGCGCACATTCGCCTCGGTCGCGTCGGGGATCGAGAGGTCTACGATGTAGCGCGCTCCGGCATCGACGAGATCGTCGAGCGAGTCGCCCCGGCCGAGCGCCGCGACGACCTCCAGGTCATCCGCAGCGTTGACTGCCTTCACTGCCTCGGAACCCATGCGCCCGTTCGCGCCCAGCACTGCTACGGGAAGTCGTTCTGCCATGCGCCCAAGCCTACTGGTCAGCCGAGGGCGGCCACCCATTCGCTCCCGCCGCCCTCGAAGAACTGCTCCTTCCAGACCGGCACCTCGGCCTTGACCCGGTCCACGAGGTCGGAGCAGAGCCGGAAGGCCTCGCCCCGGTGCGCCGCCGAGACGGCACACACGAACGCGGCGTCGCCCACCGCGAGTTCCCCGATCCGGTGCGCGATCCACACCCGCATCGCGCGCTCGGACGCGCCGTGGGCCTGCCCATGCTCGGCGATGACCGTCTCGACGACGCCTCGCAGCGTCGCCCCAGCCGTCGGGTGGGCCGTGTACGTCAGCCGCGTGACGCCGCGGCCGTCGTCATGGTTGCGGACCACACCCGAGAACAGCACGACGGCGCCCGCATCCGCGGCGTCGACCGCAGCGCGCGCAGCAGCCTCGTCGAGCGGCTCGGAGGTCACCGCAGCGTGGACCACCTCGACTGAGGCGTCCGCACTCGCTGCATCGTCGGCAAGGGCGCCATCGGCTCGAGCGTCGGAAATGGAGCCGCCAGGGGCTGCGCCGGTCATACCCTCGGCCGGCAGGCCCTCACTCGGCATGGTCATGGCTGCCTCCCCTTCCCGCGACCTGGTCGCAGACGTGTCCAATGATCGGGTCGAGAACGGACAGTCCATCCATGACACCCGACGGCGAGCCGGGAAGATTCACCACAAAGGTCCCCCCCGCGATGCCCGCGTACCCGCGGGAGAGAGCGGCAAGCGGCGTCTTGTCCCGTCCGGCGGCCCGGATGGCCTCCATGAGGCCCGGGACCTCGCGGTCGAGCAGGGGCAGCGTCTCCTCAGGCGTGACGTCGTCGGGGCTCAGGCCGGTGCCCCCGCTCGTGACGATGAGCGCGGGCTCGAGCGCGAGCAGTGCCCGCAGGGCCGCCCCGACGCTGGGGCCGTCCGGAACCACGGCGGTGGGGATGACCTCGAAGCTGTGCTCGGCGAGCCAGTCGGCAATGACCGGCCCCGTCCGGTCCTCGTACACGCCCGTTGCCGCACGCGTCGAGGCAATGATGATTCCTGCGCTCCTGAGCGAGCTCATCGGGTCTCCCCGAGCGTCCAGTCCCCGCTCTTGCCCCCGGACTTCGCGAGGACCTTGACCTCGGAGATGACCGCGTGTTTGTCGACCGCCTTGACCATGTCGTAGACACCGAGGGCCGCAATCGACGCCGCGGTGAGGGCCTCCATCTCTACCCCTGTCACGCCACGGGTCTTGACGGTGGCGAGCACGGTCACCGAGGTAGGGCCGGACTCGAAGTCGACCGTGACCTTGGTGAGCGGCAGCGGATGGCACAGCGGGATGAGTTCAGGGGTCTTCTTGGCCGCCATGATGCCCGCGACCCGAGCCACCGCGAACGCATCGCCCTTGGGCAGGCCGCCCTCCGTCAGGAGTGCCATGACCTCGGGCGTGGTTGTCAGGACCGCCTGGGCCGTGGCCTCGCGCGTGGTTTCCAGCTTGCCGCTCACATCGACCATGTGCGCACTGCCGTCCGCGCGCACGTGGGTGAGCCGGGGACCGGAGCCCCGCGGTGGAGTGGGCGGATTCTGCGGGGTGTCATTCACGTGAGCCATACTTCCACCTCCGCGCCGACCTCGAGCTCGGTGACGCCATCGGGCACCATGGCGAGGGCGTCCGAGGCCGCGAGGGCGCCGAGGAGGTGCGAGCCCGGTCCCCCGACGAGTTCGACGCATCCGTCGGCGCGGAGCCTGGCGCGCCGCACCTGGAGCTTCCCGGGCGGCGACGTGAGCGCCTCGGCCAGCGGCGCCCTCAGGCGGCGCCGGCCCCGCGGCGCCCCGAAGAGCTCGGCGAGGACGGGGCGCAGGAGCACTTCCCACGAGATCCAGCAGCTCACGGGATTCCCGGGGAAGGCGACGACCGGCAGTCCCTCGAAGGTCCCGAGGCCCTGCGGGCCGCCGGGCTGCATCGCGAGGTGCGCGAACTCGACGTCGTGCCCGTCGAGGGCGAGCTTGGTCGCCTCGAACGCGCCCTTCGAGACGCCTCCCGTGGTGATGACGACGTCCGGCCGCGCCTCCCCCTCGAGCCCCGCGAGCCTCTCGAGTTCGCGCCGCAGCTCATCGGGATCGTCGCTGCGGACAGCCACGTTCGCGGCCGCGATGCCGGCCTCGCGCAGGGCGGCCCACAGGAGCATCCCGTTCGCGTCATAGATCTGTCCCGGCGCCAGCCGCGTGCCCGCGGCGGCCAGCTCGGCGCCGGTGCTCAGGAGCGTGATCCGCACCGGACGGCGCACCGGCACCGTTGAGAGGCCGAGGCCGGCGGCGAGGCCGATCTGGGGAGCCCCCATCGCGGTGCCGGCCGCGAGCACGACGGCGCCCGCGGCCACGTCGCTCCCGGTGCGCCGCACGTAGGTGCCCGCCTCCACGGAGGGGAGGGACACCGTGGCGCCCTCCTCGGGGAACCTGGGCGGCTCGGCCCGCTCGACCGGTACTACGGCGTCCGCACCCTCGGGCATCATCGCCCCGGTCATGATGGGCGCAGCGTGCCCCGGGGCGAGCGGCACGGGCACCGCACCTGCAGGAATGGCTGCCCCGACCGTGAACTCCCGTGCTCCCCCGCCTACAGCCCCCCTGAAGTCAACGGACCGGACCGCGAAACCGTCCATCTGCGAATTGTCGAACGGGGGCAGGTCCACGGGCGCCACGAGGTCGGAGCCCAGAGCCGTGCCCAGCGCCGCACGGAGCGGCAGCCGCTCGAGTGGCCGCGCAGCCAGCGGCGCGATCAGTGCGGCGATCCGTGCGCGGTGCTCTTGGACGCTCCGGTGCTCCTGTACGCTCCGGTGCCCTGCCCGGGAGTTCTCGTGGACGCCCTTGCCCGTCCCGGTCTCCAGATGGTTGTGGACGTGCGCGGGGCCGGTGCCCGCCGCGGGACCTGTCATGTGGCCTCCAGCTCAATGATGTCGTAGCCCGTCGCGCCGTCCGGGGCGGGCGGGGCTACGTTGGGGGTCTGGACCTGGCCGTCGCCGTCGGTCGCACGGACGGCGACCCGGTGCTGGCCGGGCGCGAGCCGGACCGATGCGGCCCATTGGTACCAAGTATCCCGGGATATCCCGGTGCCGAGCCGCGCGGGCTGCCACGCGCCGTCGTCCACCTTCACCTCGACGAGGGCGATGCCGCGATGCTGCGCCCAGGCAACCCCGGCCACCGTGACATCCCCCGCTGCGACACGGGTTCCCCGGCGCGGGACGTCGATGCGCGAGGCGGTCTTGACGGGACCCTTCTCGCTCCAGCCGCGCGTGCTCCAGTAGGCCGTGTCTGCCGCGAAGGTGGTGACCTTGAGCTCGGTCACCCACTTCGTGGCGGACACGTAGCCGTACAGTCCCGGCACCACGAGGCGAACGGGGAAGCCGTGCTCGGGCGGGAGCGGCTCTCCGTTCATCGCGACGGCGAGGAGCGCGTCCCGTCCGGGGTCGGTGAGGGCCTCGAGCGGGGTGCCGGCGGTGAAACCGTCGACGCTGCGGGAGAGCACCATGTCCGCCCCGGACTGGGGCTGGGCCCTCGCGAGCAGCTCGCGGACGGGCCATCCGAGCCATCGCGCGTTGCCGATCAGCGTGCCCCCCACCTCGTTCGACACGCACGTGAGCGTCACGTAACGCTCGACGAGCGGCTGCGCGAGGAGTTCCTGCCAGGTGATCGTCAGCGGATGGTCGACGAGGCCGGTGACCGCGAGCCGCCAGCCGGTGGCGTCCACGGAGGGGACCACGAAGGCTGTGTCGATCCGGTAGAAGTCCGGGTTGGCGGTCACCAGGGGCGACACGCCGTGCACACCGACCTCGGCGCCTGTGGGGATCGCCGGGGCCGGATCCGCGGGGGTCGGGAGGCGGAGCGCCTCGCGCGCGGCGGCTGCGGCCAGCGAGGCCCCGCGCACGACGGCGGTGACCGCACCTCCCAGCGCGACGACGACGGCCGTCCCGGCAAAGGCCCGCAGGAAGCCGCGGCGTGGGAATCGGGCAGTCCCCCAGCCCTCCGGCACTGGACCTGTCGGCCGCGCCGACGTGGGAAACTCCGCCGACCTTGGAGGCTCCACCGACGCGGGAGACTCCACCGACGCGGAAGGCTCCATCGACGCGGGCAGCGCGCCGGCGGCGTCGTGCGCTGTGCCCGCCGTCGCTTCGCGCCGCAGCCGGCCCACGAGCCAGCGCACCAGCGACATCGCGACGGCCCCGGCGATCAGCGCGCACACCCAGGCGGGTGCCGAGGAGAGCGAACGCGTCGCCACCGCGGCCAGGCCCACGAGCCCGATCAGGCCCGCGAGCCCCACCCCCAACCCCGCGCGGCGCAGTTCGAGCAAACCCGCAGCGGCCCCCAAGAGCGCGAGGACGATCGCGATGACGGTGACGAGGAACGCCTTGTCCCCGGTGCCGAAGGCCTGGATGGCCCAGTCCTTCGCTGCGGGCGGGGCGAAGTCGACGACGGCGCCTCCCACAGCGGAGACCGGGCTCAGCGACGGGCTCATGAGGGCCGCGCCCAGCTCACCCGCAAGTACCCCCGAGGCCGCCGCAAGCACACCGGCGAGGGCCGCGAACACCGTGCGGCCCCGCGTCGCGGACCGCCCGGGGGGCGCGGCAGGACGGGGCTCGAGGCTCATGTGTCCAGAATAGGTGTGCGGGGCACCGCCACTCCGGCCGATTCCTTACGTCGCGGTGACGCCCCACCGGGTAACGCGCTGTCCAGCACGTGGTCCGTCCCACTGGCGTACCGTAGATGCATGACTGTTGAGCTCGGCATCCCGCGACTGCGTGCCTCGGACGCGCCGCGTGCGGACCCGCGCGCGGCGGACAGGCCTGACGGCCTTCCCGGCCTCGTAGACCGGTTCGGGCGGGTCGCTACGGATATGCGGCTCTCCCTCACGGACAAATGCAACCTGCGCTGCTCGTACTGCATGCCGGCTGAGGGGCTGCCGTGGCTCGCCAAGGACGCGGTCCTCTCCGCGGACGAGATCACACGTGTCGTGGGAATCGGCGCCCGCCTGCTGGGGGTGCGCGAGCTCCGGCTCACGGGCGGCGAGCCGCTCGTCCGCGCGGATCTGGTGGACATCGTCGCCGCCCTGCGCGCAGCCCATCCGGACCTGCCGATCGCCCTCACCACGAACGCCGTGGGCCTTGACGCGAAGGCCGCGCCGCTCAAGGAGGCCGGCCTGTCGCGCATCAACGTCTCGCTCGACACGCTGCACCCCGAGACCTTCGCCCAGCTGGCCCGCCGGCCGTTCTTCGACCGCGTTCTCGCGGGCATCGAGGCGGCCGCCGCCGCTGGACTCGGGCCGGTCAAGATCAACGCGGTCCTCATGCGCGGCATCAACGATGCCGATGCGCCGGAGCTCTTGGCGTGGTGCCTCGAGCGCGGATACGAGCTGCGGTTCATCGAACAGATGCCGCTCGACGCGGACCACGGCTGGACCCGACGGGGAATGGTCACCGCCGGCGAGGTCCGCGAGGTCCTCTCGACGCGCTTCCGCCTCTCCCCCGACCCGCGGGCCCGTGACGGCGCGCCCGCGGAGCGGTTCGAGGTCCGCCCCCTGGACGGCGAGACGCGCGACGGCGCGCCTTCCTCGGGCGGTCAGGGCCCGGCGCTCGGGACGGTAGGCATCATCGCCTCCGTCACCGAGCCGTTCTGCTCGGACTGCAAGCGCACGCGCATCACGGCCGAGGGCAAGGTCATGAGCTGCCTCTTCTCCCACGAGGAGGTGGACCTCCGCGGACTCCTGCGCTCCGGCGCGACCGACGAGGAGGTCGCGCAGCGGTGGCAGGAGGCCATGTGGCTCAAGCCCAAGGCACACGGCATGGGCCACACCGGGCTCGGCGCCGATGATTTTGTCCAGCCCGACCGGTCGATGTCCGCGATCGGCGGCTGACGGGGCCCGAACCCTCGGCATCTTTCGGCATCTTGAGGAGCAGCAGTGCAGATCACCCTGCGGTACTACGCCGCGGCCCAGGCCGCCGCCGGCGTCGGCGAGGAGCCCCTCGAGGCGCCCGACGGCGCGACCCTGGCCGACGCGCTCGAAGCAGCGCTCGCCGTCGTCCGCGTTCCGGCGGGTGGGGCGGGCACCCCGACCACCGCGCCGGCGCTTGCCGACGTGCTGCGGAGGTGCTCATTCCTCGTCAACGAGGTCGCAGCGAAGGACCGTTCCCGCGGGCTCGCGGACGGCGACGTCGTGGACGTGCTTCCGCCCTTCGCCGGGGGCTGACGGGCCAGACGGCACCGACGTCAGATCCCTCTCGAGGATGACGACACGTGCGTGCAGGCGGCGTAGCGTTGGAGCAGAGTCATCGGGGAGGTCGTCATGCAGGTCACTGTGAACCGCCGTTGGGTCCGTTGGATCCCGGCCGCCGCGGTCCCGGCCGTCGTGGCCATCGGGCTGCTCGCATCAGGGGCGACCGCGGTGTCCCCGCCGCCTCCTGCCACCCCCGCGCAGGTTCTTGCCCTCGCCGCGGGCCACAGCGCCCGGCAGTTCTCCGGAACGCTCGAGGAGACCGCCGACCTCGGCCTGCCGGCGATCCCAGGTCAGGCGCTCGGCGCAGCGAAAGGCAGCTCGACCCTCGGCTCCGAAGCCGCGCTCCTCGAGCTCCTCACGGTGCCGCACACCGCGAAGGTCTATGCCGACGGGCCTGCCAGGATCCGCGTCCAGGTCATGGACCAGCTCGCCGAGCGCGATGCCATCCGCAACGGCTCGGACGCCTGGACCTATGATTCCGCGGCGAACACCGTGACCCACGTGACTCTCCCGGCCGGATCGGCCGAGACCGCGCCGGGCACGCTGGCGATGACCCCTGAGAAGCTCGCCCAGCGGTTCCTCGCCGCAGCGGATGCGAGCACCGACGTCTCGCTCGGCGCACCGACGGCGGTGGCGGGGCACAGCTCCTACACCCTCGTCCTGACGCCCAAGGCCTCCGGAACGCTCATTGCCCGGGTGAAGATCGCCGTCGAGGCCCAGACCGGTCTCCCCTTGGCCGTCGACGTCTTCGCCAAGGGCCAGCAAGCGCCCGCATTCAATGCCGCTTACACCCAGCTGGACCTCAAGGCGCCGGACGCTTCGGTGTTCGCGTTCAGTCCGCCGCCTGGCGCGAAGATCACTGAACAGCAGCTGCCCGCGTCGCCGGGTGCGGCGAGTCAGGCGCAGAAGGACCACCCGCAAAAGGACCCGTCGCAGAAGCCGGCCGCCGGCACGCCTCAGGGGTGGGACGCCGTCGTCGTGATCCCGAAGGACAAGGTTCCGGCGGGCTTCACCGATCAGCCCCTCGTGAAGCAGCTGTCCACCCCCGCCGCCGGCGGACGGGTGATCTCGTCGTCGCTGTTCACCGTCTTCCTCGCGGACGACGGTCGGGTCCTCGCCGGGGCGGTCCCAGCGTCGACGCTCGAGGCCAAGGCCTCGGGCACCACTGCGAAGTGACGGCGACTGCGGGCCGCCGAGAGCGGCGTCATGGATGACAGCGTCGTGGGTGACGGCGAGGGCGCTGCGGCGATCCGGACGCACGGTCTCACGAAGCGGTTCGGCGCTCACGCCGCCGTCGACGACCTGAGCCTGACGGTGCCGAGAGGGTCGGTGTTCGGGTTCCTCGGGCCGAACGGCTCAGGCAAGACCACCACGATCCGGATGCTGCTCGGCCTCGTGTCCCCGACTGCCGGGCAGGCCGAGGTCCTCGGGTTGCCTATGCCGCGCGCGGCGCGCGGTGTCCTTCCGCGGGTGGGGGCTCTCGTCGAGGGGCCGGCGTTCTACCCGTTCCTGAGCGGCACGGCGAACCTCGCCCGTCTCGACACTGCGGATCCCCTTGCCCCAGCCCGCACCCGACGCGCCCGCGTGGGGTCAGCGCTCGAGCGGGTCGGCCTCTCCCACGCGGCCGGCAAGAAGGTGCACGCCTACTCGTTGGGCATGAAGCAGCGACTGGGTCTCGCGGCGGCGCTCCTGTCACCGCGCTCCCTCCTCGTCCTCGACGAACCGACGAACGGCCTCGACCCGCAGGGCACGCGCGAGGTCCGAAGCCTCATCCGTTCCCTCGCCGACGACGGCACCACCGTCTTCATCTCGAGCCACCTCCTCGCCGAGGTCGAGCAGATCTGCTCGCACGCTGCGGTGCTGCGCTCGGGGCGTCTCATGGCTCAGGGCACGCTGGACGAGCTCCGTGGCGCCGCACGGCCCCGGCTAGAGGTCCTCACCCCGGATACATCTGAGGCAGCCGAGGTGCTGCGCGGGCTCGGGCTCGAGATCGAGCCCGCTGGGCCCGGAACCGTGGTCGGGCTTCCCGCCGCAGAGGCGGCCGACGGCGCTTCCTCGCCGGCCGCTGCCCCTGCTGCCCCCGAGGCAGTCGTCGCGGCGCTCGTCGCCGCCGGCGTACGCGTACGCGGGTTCAGAGCGGAGGCCACGACTCTGGAGGAACGGTTCGTCGAGCTCACGGGAGAGGGATTCGATGTCGGAGGCTGACACCGCCCGCGGCTCGCACACCGCAAGGCTGCTCGCCTCCGAGCTGCTCGTCCTGTTCGGGCGCTGGCGGACGTGGACGATGCTTGCGGCCCTCGCCGCCGTGCCCGTGGTCATCGGGCTCGCCGTTCGCTTCGCCCCTGGACGGCCCCCGAGCGGGCGGGGACCCGTGTTCCTGGACCAGATCACCAACAACGGGCTCTTCGCCGGAGTCGTGGGGCTGGTCGTGTGCACCCCCCTCTTCCTGCCGCTGACCGTCAGCGTCGTCGCAGGGGATACGATCGCGGGCGAGTCGGGCCTGGGAACCCTGCGCTATCTGCTCGTTGCTCCTGTCGGGCGCATCAGGCTGCTCGTGGTGAAGTACCTCAGCTCCGCCGTGTTCTGCGCGGCGGCGGGACTCGCCGTCGTGCTGGGAGGGGTTCTTGTGGGCGTCGTGCTGTTCCCGCTCGGACAGGCCACGCTCTTGTCGGGGGCGCAGATCGGGCCCGGCGAATCGCTGGTCCGGCTCCTGCTCATGGCAGCCTACGTGACCGTCTCGCTGCTGGGCCTCGCTGCGATCGGCTTGTTCGCCTCGACGCTCACGGGTGTGCCGGTCGGAGCCATGGCCGCGACCGCCGTGCTCGCTGTGGTCTCGCAGATCCTCGGTGCGCTCGACCAGCTCGACTGGCTGCATCCATGGCTCTTCACGGACCACTGGCTCGGGATTGCGGACTTCCTGCGCGACCCGATCTCGTGGGATTCCTTCGGGCAGAACGCCTGGCTCCAGCTCGGCTACGTCACCTTCTTCGGGGCCCTCGCCTACGGCAGGTTCACCACGAAGGACATCCTCGCCTGACGTGACCCCGCAAACATCAAACCCGACCCCACGAAGAAGAGACTTGACCCCACAAACGTCAAACCCGACCCCACAAACGTGAGACCTGACCCCGCATCGGAAGATCCAGATGCGGGGTCAGGTCTCAACGATGCGGGGTCAGGTCTCAGGCGAGGCCGAAGGTCTCCGTCTCGTCGAACGGGCCAACCACCGTGGTGGTGCGCGGCGCGGCGGCGAGGACCCGTGCGAGTTCCTGGACGTCGTGCGCGGAGACGGCCGCGATCTGGGCGAGCGTCTCCTCGATGTCCTGGAACTCACCCGAGACGAGCTCGGCGCGACCGAGGCGGGACATGCGCGAACCGGTGTCCTCGAGGGCGAGGACGATCCCGCCGGATAGCTGGCCCACGGCCTTCCGCAGTTCGTCGTCGGTGATGCCGTGCTCGGCGAGCTTCTCGAGCTCGGCCGCCATGAGTGCGAGGACCTGCGGTACCTTCGCGGGTGAGCAGCCCCCGTAGATCCCGAAGTATCCGGCGTCCGCGTAGGCCGAGGCGAACGAGTACGTCGAGTACACGAGGCCGCGCTTCTCGCGGATCTCCTGGAACAGTCGCGACGACATGCCGCCGCCGAGCACCGCGTTGAGCACACTCATGACGTACCGGCGCGAGTCGGTGGCCGTGATCGACGGGCAGCCCATGATCACATTCGCCTGCTCGACCTGCCGCCTGACCACGCTCAGTCCGGGCTTGCCCGTGATGGCCGCGGGCGACGTCGTGCGCCGCGCCACGGGGGCCGCACCCTCGGCGAGGGTCCAGCCCGCGGTCCGCAGCGCGTCGAGCACGAGCGAGCACACGACGTCGTGCTCGAGACCGCCCGCGACGGTGATCACGAGCTCATCCGGGCGGTAGTAGCGGCGGTAGTGGTCCCATACCGACTCGCGCGGGACGGCCTTGATCGCCTCGGGCGTGCCGCCGATGGGGCGCCCGAGCGGGTGCTCACCGAGGACGGCGGCGACAAAATGCTCATGGGCGACGTCCGTCGGGTCGTCGCCGTCCATGGCGATCTCCTCGAGGATGACGTCGCGCTCCTGCTCGAGCTCCTCGGAGTCGAGGACCGCGGACGTGATCATGTCCGCGATGACGTCGATAGCCATCGGCAGGTCCGTGTCGAGCACGCGTGCGTAGTAGCACGTGCTCTCCTTGGCCGTCGCGGCGTTCGACTCGCCGCCCACCTCGTCGAACGCCGAGGCGATCTCGAGGGCAGTACGACGCTGGGTTCCCTTGAAGAGCAGATGCTCGAGGAAGTGTGTTGACCCATGCTGGCCTGCGGCCTCGTCACGGGATCCCACACCGACCCAGAAGCCGATCGACGCCGACCTCTGGCCGGGCATGGCCTCCGTGAGGACGCGCACGCCCCCGGGGAGGATGGAACGGCGCACGACGGCGCCGCCCTCCTTCCCGAAGATCGTGGTGGACGCCGGGGCGCCGTCCACGAGCTGGCCTGAGGTCAGCGGCAATTCGACTATGGGCATGCGGCTACGCGTCAGCCGATTCGGTCGCCGGCTCGGCCGGCTCGGCGGCCGACGTGGCCTCGTCCTCGGCCACGACCGGAGCAAGCGAGAGCTTGCCGCGATCGTCGATCTTCGTGATCTCGACCTGGACCTTCTGGCCCACGGAGACGACGTCCTCGACGTTGTCCACGCGCTTGCCGCCCGCGAGCTTGCGCAGCTCGGAGATGTGCAGCAGGCCGTCCTTGCCCGGGGTGAGCGACACGAAGGCGCCGAAGGTCGTGAGCTTCACGACGGTGCCGAGGTAGCGCTCGCCGACCTCAGGCAGCTGCGGGTTCGCGATCGCATTGACCGCCGCCCGGGCCGCCTCGGCCGAGGAGCCGTCGGTCGCGCCGATGAGCACGGTGCCGTCGTCCTCGATCGAGATGTCGGCTCCCGTGTCCTCCTGGATCTGGTTGATCATCTTGCCCTTGGGGCCGATGACCTCGCCGATCTTGTCCACGGGGATCTTGATCGCGATGATGCGCGGGGCGTACTCGGAGAGCTCGTCCGGGCGATCGATCGCGGCGTTGATCACGGAGAGGATGTGCAGGCGGGCCTCACGGGCCTGCTTGAGCGCGGCGGCGAGGACCGATGCCGGGATGCCGTCGAGCTTCGTGTCGAGCTGGATCGCGGTAACGAACTCGGAGGTGCCGGCCACCTTGAAGTCCATGTCGCCGAACGCGTCCTCGGCACCGAGGATGTCCGTCAGGGCCGCGTAGCGGGTCTGACCGTCGACCTCGTCGGAGACGAGGCCCATCGCGATGCCGGCCACCGGTGCCTTGAGCGGCACACCGGCGTTGAGCATCGACAGGGTCGAGGCGCACACGGAGCCCATCGACGTCGAGCCGTTGGAGCCGAGGGCCTCGGACACCTGGCGGATCGCGTACGGGAACTCCTCGCGGGACGGGAGCACCGGCACGAGGGCGCGCTCGGCGAGGGCGCCGTGGCCGATCTCGCGGCGCTTCGGCGAACCGACGCGGCCAGTCTCACCGGTGGAGTACGGCGGGAAGTTGTAGTTGTGCATGTAGCGCTTGTGCGTGACCGGGGAGAGCGAGTCGATCTGCTGCTCCATCTTGAGCATGTTCAGCGTCGTGACGCCCATGATCTGGGTCTCGCCCCGCTCGAAGATCGCGGAGCCGTGGACGCGCGGCAGCACCTCGACCTCGGCAGTGAGCTGGCGGATGTCCGTCAGTCCGCGGCCGTCGATGCGGATCTGGTCCTTGAGGATGCGCTGGCGCACGACCTTCTTGGTCACCGAACGGAACGCAGCGGAGAGCTCCTTCTCGCGGCCCTCGAACTGGCCCGCGAGCTGGGAGGTGACCTCATCCTTGAGAGCGTCCGACGCCGCGTCGCGCGCCTGCTTGTCGGCGATCTGGAAGACCTCGGCGAGCCTGGAGGCGGCGGCTGCCTCGACGGCGTCGTACGCATCTGCCTCGTAGTCGAGGAAGATCGGGAATTCCGTGGTGGGCTTCGCCGCACGGTCCGCGAGGTCCTGCTGGGCCTCGCAGAGGGCGCGGATGAACGGCTTGGCGGCCTCGAGGCCCTCAGCCACGACCTCCTCGGTCGGGGCGGTCGCGCCCTCGTCCTTGATGAGGGTCCACGCGTGGTCGGTGGCCTCGGCCTCGACCATCATGATGGCAATGTCATCAGCCACGATACGGCCCGCTACGACCATCGAGAAGGTCGCGTGGGCGAGCTGGGAGTGCTTCGGGAACGCGACCCATTGGGCACCGTTCTCGTCGTGGACGAGCGCAACGCGCACGCCGCCGATCGGGCCGGAGAACGGGAGTCCGCCGAGCTGGGTGGACATCGACGCGGCGTTGATCGCGACGGCGTCGTACAGCTCATCCGGGTTGACGGCGAGGACGGTCACGACGACCTGGACCTCGTTGCGCAGGCCCTTGACGAACGCGGGGCGCAGCGGGCGGTCCATGAGGCGGCACGCGAGGATCGCCTCGGTCGAGGGGCGGCCCTCGCGGCGGAAGAACGAGCCGGGGATGCGGCCCGCGGCGTACATGCGCTCCTCGACGTCCACGGTCAGGGGGAAGAAGTCGAATCCCTCACGCGGGGACTTGCCGGCCGTCGTGGCCGAGAGCAGGGCAGTGTCGTCGTCGATGTAGACCATCGCAGCGCCGGCGGCCTGCTTGGCCAGACGGCCCGTCTCGAAGCGCACGACGCGCTGGCCGAATCGGCCGTTGTCGATAACGGCCTCTGAGAACTGGATCTCGGGACCCTCCATGGGAGAGCACCTCCGTTTCCGTGTTGGTGGAGGCTTCCCGGAACCCGGTCTTCGATCGAGGCTCTTGGCACGCCCGCCGCTGCGGGCGCCCTCAAGAGCCACTACCGAGGACCGCAGGCTGCCGGTGCCCCCTAAAGGGTGGTGTTTCAATTGTCGGGCCCAGCACAGTGCGGGGCCCGGATGCGGAGCGGCCCGTGCCTTCCGTGCGAAGGGACGGGCCGCTCCATCAGACTATCGGCGCAGGCCGAGACGCTCGATGAGCGAACGGTAGCGGGCGATATCCGTGTCGTGCAGGTAGGAGAGCATGCGCTTGCGGCGACCCACGAGCGCGAGCAGGCCGCGCTGGGTGTGGAAGTCGTGCTTGTGCTGCTTCATGTGCTCAGTCAAGTCCTTGATCCGCTTGGTCAGGACGGCGATCTGGACCTCGGGAGACCCGGTGTCGCCTTCCTTCGTCGCGTATTCCTTGATGATTTCCTGCTTGACGGCGGGATCCAAAGCCATTGGAACTCCTCGTTTCGTGCCGTGCGGCCCGCTGGACACCGCGTCCCCGGGGAACACCGGAACGTCTTCGCTGGAGTGATCCGTTCGAATCAGCCCGAAGGAGAGCCCGGTGCGGCCCAGGCCGCCACGGACTGCAGCGAGGGCCACAGAGGATTCTATCGGTTCCGGTGCCTGCGTGTCGAAATGCGTTCCCTGATGCGCACCGGCTCAAGCGGCGGCTCTCGCAGCTCGGCCCACCCGAGCACCACGAACGCAAGCCCCCAGACGCCCACCGCGAATTCACCGAGCCGGCTTCCGCCGAGGTAGGCGAACAGCAGGACGAATGGCAGCAGGCCTACCCCGAGCGGGATGTAGCGCTCCCAGCCGTGCCAGGCGTGTCCGCGAAGCGCCGCGACACCGGCGAGGAGGAATCCCACGGGGAGCGCGACGGTGGCGACCATGTAGAACACTGCAAGGTCGCCGAATGGCGTCAGGATGTTGCCGATGGCGAGGAACACGAGACCGAGGATCGCGAGGGCGAGACCGGTCCGCGCGATGATGCCGCCGCCGAACGCGTGGTCTGACCAGAGACCGACACAGCCGAAGGCGATGAGGAGCTGGGCGACGCCGATCGCGGGGGCCACGACGGCGAAATAGCCTGACTGGCTCGAGGCGAAGAGCACCCCGGCCTGGAGGACGAACATGGCGGCGCCGCCCACAATCATGGCGAAAGCCGCCCACCGGAACCAGGTCCGGCTCGCGGGACTGCTGGAGGCTGAGTTGTCACTCATGCCGCGAAGTTTAAGCCCCTGAGCCGACCCCGGCCAGAACTCGGCGGGCCTGATCGACGTCGAGCTTCATCTGGTCGACGAGGGCCTCCGGTCCGCGGTACGCGACCATGCCGCGGAGGCGGTCAACGAACTCGACGGCGACCCTCTGCCCGTACAGGTCGAAAGCCTCGGGGGCCTCATCCGGCCGGTCGATCACGTGCGCCTCGACCTGCCGTGCGACCCCAGCGAAGGTAGGGTTCGAGCCGACCGAGATCGCGGCTGGCCAGCGCGTCCCGGACTGGTCGACGAGCCAGCCCGCGTAGATCCCATCGGCAGGGATGTGGCCCACCGAATCGTGGGCCAGATTGGCGGTCGGGAAACCCAGGGCGCGGCCGCGAGCGGCGCCGTGGACCACCTCGCCGTGCATCATGTGCGTCCGCCCGAGGATCTCGGCGGCGGTCCGGACGTCACCCGCATCGAGAGCCTCCCGCACCCAGGTGGACGAGCAGCGGCGCCGCTCGGCGTCGTCGTCCAGGTCCTGCGCGGAGTGCGCTGCGCCGTCGGCGAGCGACGCCCCGGCGCGTGCCTCTGCGGCCGACGCCTGCTCCGTGAACTCCTCGACGACGACGACCTCGAAACCGAACCGCGCGCCGAGCTCCTCCATCGTGGCGAGATCACCGGAGTTGCCGCGTCCGAAGCGGACATCGTGTCCCACCACCACGTGCGAGGCGCGCAGCGCGTCGACGAAGATCCCGCGCACGAACTCCTCGGCGCTCTGCTGGGCGAATGCGAGGGTGTAGTGGAGGACGAGGATCGCGTCGACCCCGTGGGCGGCGATGGCGGCCAACCGGTCCTCGATGCCCATGATGAGATCCGGTGCGGTATCGGGACGGTGGACCTGCGCAGGGTGGGGGTCGAAGGTGACGGCCACGGAACGGCTGCCGCTGTGGCGCGCGGTGGACTTCAGTGTGGCGAGGACCTGCTGGTGGCCGCGGTGCACGCCGTCGAAGTTGCCGATGGTGACGGCCGTTGGCCCGAAATCCGTGGGAATCTCGTCCACTCCGTGCCAGATCAAGACCATCGTCCTCGCCTCGTTGCCCTGTGTGTGCCTGATAAGACTACCGGCTTGACCCGGCACACCCGCTCACGCCTGCGCCCTGCGCGGCCTGTTGTAGAAGAGCCATGCGAGCCCGAGGAACGGCAGGATGAGCGGCACGTACCCGTACCCGCGCCCGAACCCGCTCCACACCGTGTCGTGCGGGAAGGCTGCGGAGTCGACCACGCTGGCCGCGCCGACGGCGAGGATGCCGATGAGCTCGACGAGGATCGCGCCGAGCGTCACGTACCAGCTCGTCACTCCCCGGCGGGCCATGGCGACCGTCGCGACGATGTAGACGACGGCTGCCACTGCGCTCAGCAGGTACGCCAGCGGCGCATCGGAGAACTTGGTGGCGATCTGGTATCCGGCGCGCGCCGTCGCCGAGATCGCGAAGACGCCGTAGACGGCCACGAGGATGCGGCCGAGCCCGGTGCTGCGGGTCCGCGGCGAGTGCTCGGGCTTCTGCGCGGAGGTGTCAGGGGTCATGAGAAGGGGGCTCCGTTCCAGATCTGTTCCATCCGGAACAGCATCACAAAGATCGTCAGGGGGACGGCGCCGAGCACCGCGTTGCTCCAGCGGGTCTTGTCCGCGATGGCCCACCAGAAGGCCACGATCGGCAGGATGAGCGCGGTCGCGAGATAGCCCCAGAACTCCCACACCTCGCCACGGACCGGCTCTCCCCCCGCTTGGCGGATCCCGGCGGCGATGCCGAAGACGACGAGGAACAGCTCGACGACGGCGACGGACACGATCGCCGCGTCCCCGGGATAGGTCTTGGTGATCACCGCGGCGACGCACAGGATGAGCGAGAGCGCGCACAGGACTGTCCCGACGAGGAAGAATGGGTCCACGCTCAGGCGTCCTCTCCGTGGGCGGCGAACACGAGCTCCGGCTTGGCCTGGCCGGCGACGTCCTTCAGGAGGGCGACCAGCGCGCCGTCGGGCGCAAACGCGGCGGTGAGCTCCTCCGAGCCTGTCGCCGGGATGCGACGGCCGAAGGAGAGCTCGACCGTCTCCTCGCCGCTGAGCTCGCGCACGGGCAGGAGCGAGCGCGCGGCGTCGGAGAGGGGAAGGAGTGCGAAGTCCTCGGCGAGCTGCTCGAGGGTGCGGGCCTGCTCGATCGCGTAGGGCCCGACCTGCGTGCGGCGCAGTGCCGTGAGGTGTCCACCCACTCCGAGGGCAGCGCCGAGGTCGCGGGCGAGGGCACGCACGTACGTGCCGGACGAGCACCGTACGGTGACGTCGACGTCCTGGACCTTCCCGCCCCGTTCCCGCCGGATGCCGTGGACGTCGAACGCGAAGATGGTCACGGGACGCGGCGCGAGAGCGACCTCCTCCCCCGCGCGGACACGCGCATAGGAGCGCTCGCCGGCGACCTTGATCGCGCTCACGCTGCTCGGCACCTGGAGGATGCGGCCCGTGAGCTGGGCCGCGGCCTCGCGGATCTGCTGCTCCGTGACCGCAGCCGCGATGCGCTCCTTGAGGATCTCCCCCTCGGCGTCATCGGTGACCGTGGACTGGCCCAGGCGGATCGTGGCGGTGTACGTCTTCTCGGTACCCACGATGTGGGAGAGCAGACGGGTGGCCTTGTTGATGCCGACGACGAGGACGCCCGTGGCCATGGGATCGAGGGTCCCCGCGTGGCCCACCTTGCGGGTGCCGGCGAGCCGGCGGACCCTCCCCACGACGTCGTGGCTCGTCCACCCGCGCGGTTTGTCAACGATCACCAGTCCAGAAAGCACGCCTCCCAGTATATGAAGCCGCGGGAGGCCGCCGGGCGTTCTCACCGCTCAGTACTCCACACGGGCCGCGAAGGCCGTCCAGGCCTCGAACGGGCGGAGCTGCGTGGGGATCTGGACGCGCGTGACCGGCATGACGAAGGGCGGTGCCGCACCCCACAGGTGCGGCACCGCCCTTCCTCGTCGAGTCGAGGTGAACTCGATGTCAGTCCTCGTGGAGCTCCACGCTGTCCGACTCGTCCTCGCCGTCGTAGTCCGCGTCAGCCGAGGCCTCGTCCGACGCCGAGTCCTGGCGGTACGGGTCGGCGTCGCCTGCGTGCCGCGCACCCTCGGCGAGACGGGCCACCTCGGCATCCCGCTCCTTGGCCTGCCGCAGCAGGTCCTCGAGGTGCGAGGCGTTGACGGGGATCTCATCCGCGACGAACTCGAGCGTCGGCGTGAGCCGGATCGTCAGGTTGCGCCCCACCTCGCGGCGGAGCACGCCCTTCTTGGCCTCGAGCACGTCCTGAGCGCCCTCGGCGGCGGCAGAGTCGCCGAGCACGGTGTAGTAGACCGTGGCGTGCTGGAGGTCATTGGTGACGCGGGCGTCGGTGATGGTGATCGCCTCGGCGCGCTCGTCCTTGACGGCCTTGCGCAGCGCCTCGGCGACGAGCACCTTGATCCGCTGCGCGAGTCGCGCAGCACGGGCCGGGTCGGCCATGGGTCTCTCCTTCATACGTCGTGGACCGGGAGCGGCTGGTCAGCCGGTCCGAAGGCGGAGGAAGGGGGCCCCGGTTTCCCGGGGCCCCCTTCGCCCACTCAGGCTCAGACGCGCGGCTTCTCGCGCATCTCGAACGTCTCGATGATGTCCTCGAGCTGGAGGTCGTTGAACGACCCGAGCCCGATACCGCACTCGAAGCCCTCTCGGACCTCGGTCGCATCATCCTTGAACCGCTTGAGCGACTCGATGGTGAGCTTGTCGCCGACCACCGTGCCGTTGCGCAGCACGCGGGCCTTCGCATTGCGGCGGATGAGGCCGCTGCGGACGATCGAGCCGGCGATGTTGCCGAACTTGGAGGACTTGAAGATCTCCCGGACCTCTGCGGTGCCGAGCTGGACCTCCTCGTACTCCGGCTTGAGCATGCCCTTGAGCGCGAGCTCGATGTCATCGATCGCCGCGTAGATGACCGAGTAGAAGCGCATGTCCACGCCCTCGCGGTCCGCGAGATCGGCGACGCGTTCGGCCGGCTTGACATTGAAGCCGATGATGATCGCGTTGTCGACCGTTGCGAGGTTGACGTCGTTCTGGGTGATCGCGCCGACGCCGCGGTGGATGACACGGAGCTGGACGTCCTCGCCCACATCGATCTTGAGCAGCGAGTCCTCGAGTGCTTCGACGGCACCCGACACATCGCCCTTGAGGATGAGGTTGAGGGTGTCGATCTTGCCCTCGGCCACTGCCTGGTCGAAGTCCTCCAGGCTGATGCGCTTGCGGCGCTTGGCCAGCTGCGCGTTGCGGTCGGCCGCCTCACGCTTCTCAGCGATCTGGCGTGCCGTGCGCTCATCCTCGGTCACGAGGAACGTGTCGCCTGCACGCGGCACCGAGGACAGGCCCAGGACCTGGACCGGTCGCGACGGCGTCGCGGTCTCGACGGACTCGCCGTCCTCGTCGAACATCGCGCGGACACGGCCGTGGGCAGTGCCTGCAACCATGTTGTCGCCGACGTGGAGCGTTCCGGACTGGACGAGCACGGTCGCCACGGCGCCGCGGCCCTTGTCGAGGTTGGCCTCGATGGCCACACCGCGCGCGTCCTTGTTCGGGTTCGCGCGGAGGTCGAGCGCAGCGTCTGCCGTGAGGAGGACCGCGGAGAGCAGCTCGTCGATGTTCAGGCTCTGGCGGGCCGAGACATCCACGAACATCGTGTCGCCACCGTATTCCTCGGGAACGAGGCCGTACTCGGTGAGCTGACCGCGGATCTTCTCCGGGTTCGCGCCCTCCTTGTCGATCTTGTTCACCGCCACGACGATCGGCACGCCGGCCGCCTGGGCGTGGTTGAGCGCCTCGACGGTCTGGGGCATCACGCCGTCATCCGCCGCGACCACGAGGACCGCGATGTCGGTGACCTGCGCACCACGGGCACGCATGGCGGTGAACGCCTCGTGGCCCGGGGTGTCGATGAACGTCAGCTTGCGCTCCTGGCCGTCATGCTCGAACGCGATCTGGTACGCACCGATGTGCTGCGTGATGCCGCCGTGCTCGCCCTCCACCACATTGGTGTTGCGGATGGCGTCGAGGAGGCGGGTCTTGCCGTGGTCGACGTGGCCCATGACGGTCACAACGGCCGGGCGCTTCTCGAGGTCCTCGTCGGTCTCCGCATCCAGCTCGGCCTCGAGGTCGATGTCGAAGGACTCGAGCAGCTCGCGCTCCTCGTCCTCCGGCGAGACGACCTGGATCTTGTAGCCGAGTTCCGCGCCGAGCACCGAGAAGGTTTCCTCGTCGAGGGACTGGGTGGCGGTGGCCATCTCACCGAGGTGGAACAGCACCGTCACGAGCGAGGCGGGGTTCGCATCGATCTTCTCGGCGAAGTCTGTGATCGAGGAGCCACGGCGCAGGCGCACAATCGTGGAGCCGTCGCCGCGGGGCACCGAGACGCCGCCGAGCGACGGTGCGCTCATCTGCTCCAGTTCCTGGCGCTTCGCGCGCTTCGACTTGCGCTGCTTGCCGCGGCCGGCGCCGCCCTTGCCGAAGGCTCCCTGCGTGCCGCCGCGTCCGCGGCCGCCCTTGCCGAAGCCGCCCCCAGCGGGAGCGCCTCCACCCGTACCGGGCGCGCCGCCCGGACGGCCCGGACCGCGACCGCCAGTGCCCGCGGGGCGGGCGCCACCGGGCTGCGGACGATCCGTGCGGGGAGGCATCATGCCGGGGTTCGGGCGTGCGCCGCCCGGGCCGCCGCCGGGACGCGGAGCACCCGGGCGGGGTCCGCCCGGACGGGGAGCGCCAGGGCGGGGAGCACCGGGGCGAGGCGCGCCGGGACGCGGGGCCCCCGGGCGCGGGATGCCTGCCGTGCCGCCTGCAGGGCGGGGAGCGGCCGGACGCGGACCACCGGGGCGGTCACCGTCACGTCCGCCACCGGGACGGGGCATGCCCTGGGAGGACGCGAACGGGTTGTTCCCCGGACGGGGCGCGCGCTCACTGTCACGGCCGGAGCGCTGCATGCCCTGGGAGGACGAGAACGGGTTGTTGCCGGGGCGCGGTCCGCTGGGCCGCGGGCCGGGAGTCGCGCCGGGGCGCGCACCCGAGGCGGGACGCGGCGACGGCGAGCCTTCTGCGGGGCGGGCGGCCGGGCGGGGAGCCTCGGAGCCCGCCTGGGGCGCGGTGCGCGTCTGCTCAGCAGCGGGACGCGGAGCGGCGGCGGGACGCTGCGGAGCCGGGCGTGCGGGAGCAGGCGTCTCGGCCTTCGCTGCCGGAGCCGGTGCGGGCGCAGGGGCCGGTGCCGGACGCGCGGGACCGGGGGTCGGTGCCGCAGCGGAGGGCCGGGAGGCGGGTCGGGCAGGCCTATCGCTTGCCTTCGCACCCGACTTTCCGCCGTCGGCGGGGTAAGCGTCGCGAAGCTTCTTCACGACGGGCGCCTCGATCGTCGAGGACGCAGAACGCACGAATTCGCCGAGCTCTGCGAGCTTGGCAACGGCGTCCTTGGAGGTGATACCGAGCTCCTTGGCGAGCTCGTGTACGCGGACCTTGGCCACATTTCTCCTGTCTCGGTCCGCACCGAGCCAGGCACGGACCGTCTAATGCTTGCTGCGGGCTCCCTCAGCGCGGGCGCGCCTCGAGGAGCCGTCGGCGGTGCGCAACGAGAAGTTCATTGCTACGCACTCATCGATTGGGGACTCATCGGGTATCCATCAGATTTCTGACCCGCTTTCAACATGGACCTCAGGAAGGTCAGTGTCCGTCCCGACGGGAGCCGGGACGGAAGTGCCGAAGTAGTCATCGACGCTGCGCGCATCCACCGGGCTACGGAAAGCACGGTGGAAAGCACGCCGCTTGACGGCTTGCTTCAGGCATACCTGATCGGGATGCAGCCAAGCACCGCGACCGGGCAGCCGGCGGCGGGGATCCACGATGACGCGCAGGGCGTCGGTGGGATCCGCCACCAGCCGGAGCAGTTCCGACTGGGCCGCGGTGCGGCGGCATCCGATGCAGGTTCGCAGAGGCTGACCGTGTGTCTGCGTCATCTCTGCTCTCTCACATCGTGCGGGATCGGCGCTTGATACGCCCTACCCTGCCGCCGGGCGCAGGCCCAGACTCATCTATTCTAGACCCTTGGCCGAGGGATCCCGGAATGCGCGCCCCGGGTCCGCTCAGGCCTGAGCGTCGGATCCGATGTCGATACGCCAGCCGGTGAGCTTGGCGGCGAGGCGGGCGTTCTGGCCCTCCTTGCCGATCGCGAGCGAGAGCTGGTAATCGGGGACGAGCACGCGGGCCGAACGGGTCGCCTCATCGACGATCGTCACGCTCGTGACCTTCGACGGCGAAAGGGCGTTCGCGATGAACGACGCCGGCGAGTCGTTGAAGTCGACGATGTCGATCTTCTCGTCGTTGAGCTCTGTCATGACCGCGCGGACACGCGAGCCCATCTCCCCGATGCACGCACCCTTGGCGTTGACGCCTGGCACGAGGGCGCGGACCGCGATCTTGGTCCGGTGCCCGGCCTCACGCGCTATTGCGACGATCTCCACGCTGTGGTCTGCGATCTCGGGGACCTCGAGCTCGAACAGCTTCTTCACGAGCCCCGGGTGCGAACGCGAGAGCGTGATGGACGGGCCTTTCATGCCTCGGTGGACATCAACGACGTAGGCCCTGATCCGCGACCCGTGCAGGTACTTCTCGCCGGGCACCTGCTCCGGCGGCGGGAGGACGGCCTCGACGGCGCCGAGGTTCACCTGGACCATGCTGGGATTGTGGCCCTGCTGGATGAGGCCGGCCACGAGCTCACCTTCGCGGCCCTTGAACTCGCCCAGCACGTTGTCGTCCTCGACGTCACGCAGCCTCTGGAGGATGACCTGACGGGCGGTGGTGGCCGCAATCCGGCCGAAGCCAGCAGGGGTGTCGTCGAACTCGCCGACGGCGTTGCCGTCGTCGTCCTCCTCCACCGCCCAGATCGTCACGTGGCCGCTCTTGCGGTCCACCTCGGCGCGGGCGTGCTCAATCGCACCCGGCGACTTGTGGTAGGCAAGCAGAAGCGCCTGCTCGATCGTCGGAATGAGCTTCTCGACGGGGATGTCCCGCTCTCGCTCCAGCAGGCGCAGCGCGCTCATGTCGATGTCCACTAGGCCTCCTCGGCGTTGTCGGTGTCCTGGTGGTCTTCCAGGCTCGGATCTTCGACGTCCAGGTCTGTGTCCAGATCGACGTCGTCGAGATGGGTGAACTCGATCTCGACCCTGCCGCTGCGGATCTGTTCAAACGGAAGCTCGACGGGTTCGCCCGACTTCGGCTTGACGCCCTTCTTGGCAGGCAGGTCCGGTATGACGACGATCCCGCCGTCCGTCACCTCCTGGAGCCTGCCGGTCACGTTCTCGCCGCCGATCACGTTGACCTTCACGAGCCGCCCTCGGGCCCGGCGCCAATGGCGGACCTCGGTCAGCGGCCGGGCAACGCCGGGCGAAGAGACCTCAAGGTTGTAAGGCTGCCTCTGTCCGCGCGGATCAGCATCCATGACATCCGAGAGTTCGCGCGAGAGCTCGGCGATGACATCGAGGCCGACGCCGCCGGTCTGGTCATCCGTGAGGTCGACGACGACGTGGACCGTGCGGTGCTTCCCCGCGGCCTTTACCGTAACGGCTTCGAGGACGAGGCGGCGTGCCTGGACCGTCGGCTCGAGGAGCGCAGAGAGGCGTGCCTCCTCTCCGCCCGCGTGCGGGTCCAGCCCAGCCTGGGTCGGGGTGGCCTGCGAGGGCAGATCCGGCTCGGACATGGGAGTCCGCCTCCTTTTGCTCAATTGTCTACCTAGACTATCCGGTCGCGGCCTCGGGCGCGGGACTGAGCCGGGTCCGTGGCATCATCGAGACCGTGAATTCCACCACCCCGCCCTCCCCTGACCCTGCGCGCCCCGATGCGGGCGCAGCGCGGCAGGAATCGGCCCGCCGCGTGCGGCCGTGGGTGTGGGCAGTTGCCCTCGGCGCCGCCGCCGTGGTCGGGGCAGGGGCCTCCCTTGTCGCAGCGCCTCCCCCACCGGCAACGCCGCCTACCGCGAGCGCGGCCGCGATGACACGGGCGCACGACGACGCCGCTCGCCTTGCTGCGATGGCTCGCCTCCTCGCCCGCTCCCCGACCGTGCCTGACGACGCCGCGCGGCGGGGCGCGCTGCACGCGGCTGACGTCCTAGACCTCCAGGCGGGCGTTCTCGCGGCCTCGCTCCCCTCACCGGGCCCCTCAACGAGCGCGTCCCAGGGCGCTGTCTCAGGCCCTTCCTCGGAGTCGTCGTCCGACGTCCAGGATTCCCCCGCCCTCGTGATCACCGGGCTCTCCGCGAGCGCGGCTGCACGCGCGTCGGACCTCCGCTCGGTCGACGGGCCGACGGCAGCCCTTCTCGCATCTGTCGCGGCCGGCCAGGCGCTCGAGGCCGCCCGCTACGCCCATGCGGCAGGGGCACCAATTCCCGCCCCCACGCTGACGGCTCCTGAACCCACCGCAACTCCGCCCTCGGCCGGTCAGAGCACCGGGTCTTCCACCCCCAGCACAGCATCCGCCGGCCCGGCCACCTCGTCGGGGGGCCCGAGCGCGTGCTCGGCGCCGGCATCGCAGCCGCAGCCGCAGTCAATGTCGCCGTCACAGCCGCGGTCGCCATCGCAGTCACCGTCGGCCACGAACTCTGCGCTTCCCGCGACGCAGTCACTGTCGCCGGCCCCGTCGGACGGCGCGGAAAACGGACAGTCGGCCTTCGTGGCGGTGGAGCAGGCGGAGCAGGCCGCCGTTTGGACGTACACAGTGCTGGCCGCCCGAACTGAGGCGGCCGCCCGCACGTCCAATCTGGCTGCGGCGGGCCTGCACCAGGCGCAGCTCCGCTCACTGGTCGTGCTGGCCGAGCGCGCGTGTGCGGCCCTGCCCGCGCCGGACGCCGGCTTCGGCCTTGCAGCCGACGCGGGCACCCCGGCCCAGCTCGCGGCCCTCGAGCAGTCGGTCGCCGCGGCGTGGTCCGGTCTCGTAGGTGCCAGCACCCCTGACTTCCGCACCACGGCGGCCGAGGGCCTGCTCGGGGCGGCGCGCCGCGCCGATGCGGTGGGGGCGCAGTCCACGCTCGAAGCATCGGCCTTCCCGGGACACGCCGCCGGCCGGGCTGAGGCCGAGGCGCTGGGCAGCGCCGCCACACGGACCGCTTCCGCCACGTCCGCGGCGCCGAGCCCCGGCCACTGACCGGCACTGACCGGTGCTGACGGGCGCTGATCTGGGCCTAAGGAAAGGCTTGCTTAGCTGGCATGGCGGCGCATCTGCGTGCCAGAGTGATGCCATGAGCAGCGATTCAGCCACGCAACTCCACCCCGAGCCCCAGGGCACCGATCTGGCGGCCAAGCTCAACTGGCTCCGGGCGGGCGTCCTCGGCGCTAACGACGGCATCGTGTCCGTCGCGGCCGTCGTCGTCGGCGTCGCGGGCGTGACCACGAACAACGGCCCGATCCTCGCCGCGGGCCTGGCCGCCGTCGTCGGCGGTGCCATCTCTATGGCGCTCGGCGAGTACGTCTCCGTCAGCAGCCAGAGCGACAGCCAGAAGGACCTCATCGCGAAGGAAACCCGCGAGCTCCGCGAGCAGCCGGCCGAGGAGTTCGAGGAGCTCGTGGGCCTGTACAAGCACAAGGGCCTCTCCGAGGAGACAGCGCGGACGGTGGCGAAGGAACTCACCGAGAACGACCCGCTCCGGGCGCACCTCGACATCGAGCTCGGCATCGACCCGGAAGAAATCGTGAGCCCGTGGCACGCTGCCTTCGCGTCGGCCGTCTCGTTCCTCATCGGCTCCATCTTGCCGATGCTCACGATCCTCCTCGCGCCGGCCAGCTTCAGGGTCCCGCTGACGTTCGTCATCGTGCTGATCGCGCTCGCCATCACCGGGTGGGTCGGCGCCTGGATCGGCGGCGGCTCCCGGGGCCGTGCCTCATTCCGGGTCGTCATCGGTGGAGCGATAGCCCTCGCCGCGACCTTCGGACTCGGCAGCCTGCTCGGGACTACAGGCATCGCGTGACCCCGGCGGGACTCGTCCCGTCAGTCACAGGCCCTCTGTTGCCTCCAGGGCAGCACGCACCGCGGCGACGCTCACCTCGATGTCGCGCGCGTCGGTGGACCAGTTGGCCACCGAGATCCGGAGCACCGTGCGATCGTGCCAGCGCGAGCCGGTCATCCACACGCGCCCGTCCGCGACGAGCCAGTCCGCGACCGCCTCTGTGCGCGCGTCTGAGCCGAATGCGAGGCACACCTGGCTGAACACGACGTCGTTGAGCACCTCGGCGCCGGGCAGCGCCCCGATGCGCCGGGCCAGTTCGCTGGCGTTGGCCACGAGCCCGGACACGAGATGGTCGACTCCGGTCCGGCCGAGGGACCTCAGAGCTGCCCAGACCGGCACACCGCGGGCACGCCGCGACAGCTCGGGCACCTTCTCGAACGGATCCCCGGGACCGTGGTCCCCGAGCGGGTCGTGGATGAGGTAGTCGCCGTGCATCCCGAGCGCCGTCCGGAGGGCCGGGACGTCGCGGCAGACAACGATCCCGCAGTCGTACGGGACGTTGAGGTTCTTATGCGCGTCGGTGCCCCACGAGTCGGCCTGCTCCGCTCCGGCCATGAGGTGCCGGGTGGCCGGCGATGCGGCGGCCCACAGCCCGAAGGCCCCGTCGACGTGGACCCATGCTCCGTGTTCGCGAGCCGCGGCGATGGACTCCGAGAAGGGGTCGAACGCACCGGAGTGCACGTTCCCCGCCTGGAGGCAGACGATCGCCGGTCCGTCACCCCTTGAACCGTGCGCAAGCGCGTCTCCGAGCGCGTCGGGCAGGATGCGCCCCTGGCTGTCGACGTCCACCGTGATCGGCGCGCCGAGTCCGAGCAGCCTCAGCCCCATGTCGACCGTGTCGTGCCGCTGCGCCCCGACGAAGACGCGGATCCGCGGAGCACCGGTCAGGCCGTCCGCGTTGACGTCCCACCCGGCCCGCTCGAGGACTCTCCACCGGGCAGCGGCGAGCCCGCTGAAGTTGGCCATGCTCGCCCCGGTCGTGAAGCCGACGTCCGCGCCCGCCGGGAGCCCGAGGAGGTCCAGCACCCACCGGCTGGCGGCCTCCTCGGCGGCGACGACGCCGGGCGTGGCGAAGCGCAGGCCCGCGTTCTGGTCCCACGCGCTCACGAGCCAGTCGGCGGCCATGGCCGCAGGGAGGGTGCCACCGATCACGAATCCGTAGAACCGACCAGAGGCCATGGCCGTGAGGCCCGGCTCGGCAGCTGACGCCAAGAGGTCCACGGTCGCCGCCGGGGCGAGGCCTGCCTCGGGCAGGGCGCCACCGAACGCCTCGGCGAGCGAATCCGCCGTCGTCCTCGGCGCGACATGGCGCTCGGGCACACTGGCCAGCCACTTCCGGGCGTGCGTGGCGGCGCGGGCGAGAGGTTCGTCGTAGTCTTCGGGGCGCAGCATGCGGGCAGGATAAGCCCGGCTCCCCCGTCCCGAAAGTCCTGCGCTAAGCGAAGTTCTCGTTCCAGACGTCGATCCCGAGCTTGACCGCTAGGGCCGCAACCACGGCGAGGAAGACCCACCGGATGAACGTGTTGCCCCGTGCTACCGCCATGCGTGCGCCGAGGTACCCACCGCACATATTCGCGGCGCCCAGAGCCAGGCCGAGGCCCCAGAGGAGCGTCCCTCCCGGCGCGAACACGGCGAAGAGCACGATCGCGCCGATGTTGGTGGCCATGTTGACGATCTTGGCCTTCGCGCTCGCCTCGAGGAATGCGTACCCCATCCCGGAGACAAGGGCGATGACAAGGAACGATCCCGTGCCCGGGCCAATGAGGCCGTCATAGAACCCGATCGCGAGCCCCAGCCCGCATGCGGCAGCGAGGTGCCTGCGGCCCTTGAGCCGCAGCTGCGTGTACTGGCCCATCTGCGGCCTGAAGGCGGTGAAGAGCGCAACCGCGATGATCGCGGCCAGGATGATCGGCTTGAACACCCGGCCCGGCAGCACTGTGGCCACTGCCGCCCCGCCGAATGCGCCGGCGAGCGCGACGAGCGCCATCGGGATGGCAGTGCGCAGGTCTGGCCGGATGCGGCGCGCGTAGGTGACCGCGCTCGTCGTCGTGCCGAAGACCGAGCCCATCTTGTTCGTCGCGAGGGCCTGGACGGGCGCGATGCCGGGCACCGCGAGGAGCGCGGGCAGCTGGATGAGTCCGCCGCCGCCCACGACGGCGTCGACCCACCCGGCCGCAAAGCCCGCGACGAGAATCAGCGCAAGGGTGAGCGGATCGAGTGCCTCGAAGCCGCTGAGCACGCCGACGCGCTAGTCGACGTCGGCCGCGGCCGTCTCGCGCACCACAGCACTGGCTGCTTCAGCGGGGCTTCCGCTGGCCTTGCCGCTGGCCTGTGCGACGATGCGGTCCACGACCTCGGCGACGGGGACGTCCTCCGCGGTGCCGGAGCGCCGGTCCTTGACCTCGAGGGTGCCAGTGGCGAATCCCTTGCCGACGGCGACGATGGTCGGCACGCCGATGAGCTCGGCGTCGCCGAACTTGACTCCCGGAGAGACCTTCGGCCGGTCGTCGAGCATGACGGTGAGACCGCGGGCCTCGAATTCGGCCGTGATGCGTTCGGCCTCGGCGAAGATCTCCTCGCCCCGGCCGACGGCCACGACGTGCACGTCCGCCGGGGCCACGGCGCGCGGCCAGATGAGGCCGCGGTCGTCGTGGTTGGACTCGGCAAGGGCCGCGACGGCGCGGGTCACGCCGATGCCGTACGAGCCCATCGTGACCGTGACCTGCTTGCCATTCTCGTTGAGGACCTTGAGCTCGAGGGCCTCGGCGTACTTGCGGCCGAGCTGGAAGATGTGTCCCATCTCGATGCCTCGCGCCGTCTCGAGCGGGCCGGAGCCGTCCGGGGCCGGGTCGCCGGCTCGGACCTCGGTGCACTCGATGACGCCGTCCCAGCCGAAGTCGCGGCCGGCCACGAGACCGTAGACGTGCTTGCCCTGCTCGTTCGCGCCGGTGATCCAGCGGGTGCCGGAGACCACGCGAGGGTCCACGAGGTAGAGGATCTTGGTCTTGCCCTCGAGGCCGAGGAGAGCCTCATCGCGGTCGAGGCCGGGGCCGAGGTAGCCCTTGACGATGAGCGGCTGCTTCTTGAGCTGCTCATCGTTCGCGGCCTCGATTCCGATCTCGCCCGCCACGGGGAGGAACGCCCCGATGTTGGCCTCGACACGCTTGAGGTCCACGGCTCGGTCGCCCGGGAGGCCGATGACCACGAGCTGGGACTCGCCGGTGGGCAGCGTGACCGCGAGGACCACGTTCTTGAGCGTGTCCGCGCCGGTCCACTCGCGCTCGGGGTTGGGGAAGATGGTCTGCGAGGCAGCGACGAGCGAGTCGATGGTCGGGGTGTCCGGTGTGTCGAGCACCTGCGCCGCGGGGGCACCGGCGAAGTCGATCTCGTCGGGGACGACCGTCGAGACGGCTTCGACGTTGGCCGAGTAGCCGCCGGGCGAGCGGACGAACGTGTCCTCGCCGATCTCGGTCGGGTGGAGGAACTCCTCGCTCTTGGACCCGCCCATCGCGCCAGCGGTCGCCTTCACGGCCACGACCTCGAGGCCGAGGCGCGCGAAGATCTTCACGTATGCCTCGCGGTGCTTCGCATAGCTGGCGTCCAGGCCTGCGTCGTCGACGTCGAACGAGTACGAGTCCTTCATGATGAACTCGCGGCCGCGGAGGAGGCCGGCCCGGGGGCGGGCCTCATCGCGGTACTTGTTCTGGATCTGGTACAGCGAGAGCGGAAGGTCCTTGTAGGAGGAGTACAGGTCCTTCACGAGGAGCGTGAACATCTCCTCGTGCGTCGGGGCAAGGAGGTAGTCTGCCTCCTTGCGGTCCTTGAGGCGGAAGATGCCTTCGCCGTACTCCGTCCAGCGATTCGTGGCCTCGTAGGGCTCCTTCGGCAGCAGGGCCGGGAAGTGGACCTCCTGCGCGCCGATCCCGGCCATCTCCTCGCGGATGATCTGCTCGACCTTCCGCAGGACCGCGAGGCCGAGCGGCAGCCACGTGTAGATGCCAGGTGCGGCGCGCCGGATGTAGCCGGCGCGGACGAGGAGCCTGTGGCTCGCGACCTCTGCATCGGCGGGATCCTCGCGGAGGGTACGCAGGAACAGGGTGGAGAGTCGCAGGACCACGGGCATCCGTTTCTCGAAGCTGAGCCGATCAGGCTCCAGGGCAGGGAAAGTCAGCTACCAATGTATCCCAGCACTGCAACTCCCCGATCGCTGGAGTGACGGCGCACACGCCGTGCGCACAGGACACTCACCTCGCGGCAGCAACGGCGAAGACGCCGTGCGCGCCGCGTTCGGCGTCCACCATGTAGTGGCTCACGAACGGGTAGTTGCCCGCCTCGGGGAACGTCAGGTCGACGAAGCCGCCCTGCGCCGGGGCGAGGTCCATGGCCTGGGACGCCCCGGACTGTACTCCGCCGGCCCCAGGGGCGAGGCGGTAGGCGCCCTCGGACCACACGGCGCCGAACTGCGCGCCGACCACGTGGAACGACGTCGCCCGGTCGGGGCCCGCATCGAGCACCCACACCCTCACCCGTTCGCCCGCGCGCACGGCGAGCGGCGCGGCGTCGTACTGGTTCGGGTAGCCGTTGAACACGACTGCGTCCGGGGTGCCCGCAGTGATCTTCGCCGAGACCGCGTCAGGGCCGGCGATCCCGGGGACCCCGCTGGCTGCTGCGCCGCGGTACTGCTCGCTCTGGACGAGCACGAACTCATGGTCGACCGGCGGCGCGTCTGGCGGATCGATCACGACGGCGCCGAACATCCCGTTCGCAATATGCAGGGACATGGGCATCGTGGAGCAGTGGTACATCCAGATCCCCGGCTGAGCGGCCGTGAAGGTGTAGGTGAGCTGCTGGCCCGGGTCGATGGTCCGCATGGGCCCGTCCGGGGCGATGGTCCCGGCGTGGAAGTCGATCGAATGCCCAGTGGAGGCGTCGATGACGAGCGTGACCTCGAAGGTGTCCCCCACGCGCCCGTGCAGTACGGGGCCCGGCGCGGTGCCGTTGTAGGTCCAAAGGGTCTGGGTGACACCGGGCGCCACCTCGGCGACCGTGTCCCGCACAGTGAGCGTCACCTTATGGGTGGTGCCGGCGGGCACGGCCGGGAGGTCTGCGGGGTACGGGGTGTGCGGGGCCGTCGAGGCGTTGGCCGGGGCGCCGGGCGACGCAGTAGCCGCGTGCTGCATGCCCGGCATGTCCATCGCCTGAGGAGTGCTGGGGGCGGCGCCTCCCTGGGCGCCGGTGACGTTGACGCGGAACACCATGCCCATCTGCTTGTGCCCCACCACCGAGCACCAGCCGTCCACGGACGCGCCCATCACGCCGGCGTCGAGCCTGCCGTTCTGGCCGGGGTACACGCGGGAGGAGTCCTGGCCTGTCGCGAGCACGAGATCGTGCGGGGTCTGGTCCTTGTTGGTCAGGTTGATGACGAGCCTGTCCCCGATCGGCACGCTCACGCTGTCCGGCACGAAGCGCATCCCGGACATCACCACGTCCACGGTGGTGGTGTGCCCGGTAGGCACGACGCCGCCGCCTCCTTTCGCTCCGACCGCACCCGCCGCGGCCGCGGGCGAGCCACCGGCCGCGGCCGGAATCACGGACGGATCCGCCGCAACGCCGGCCACGACTGCCGCGAGGAGCACGGCCAGCCCCACCGCGCCCGACCCGAGCCTGCTGCGCACCGAAGCGCCCACGGCGATGGGCCCCGAGCCAGCGGCGTGGCGCTCCTGGTCCTCCGCACGGGGCCGGGACAGGAACGCCCTGAGGGCAAGCCACACGAACGCGCTGAGGGCGAGGAGCCCGGCCACGGCCGCGGCGACCCGCACGGCGCTGGGCACGGGGAGCAGGTAGAGCGCGAGCGCGCCGTTGGCGAGGACCACGCGGAGCCACGCGCCAGCGTCAAGCATCTCCGTGCGCCGCCGCACCACGGACGGGCCACCCCCGAAGACCACCGGCAGCAGGTACGAGAGCGCGCCGAGGAGCACCTGGGCCGCGAAGCCGGCGGCGAGCGCGGGGGTGAGGTCGCCCAGGGCGATGTGGAGGGCGTCCCAGTCGGGAACCGCGGCGGTGATCCACAGAAGTCGTGCGAGCGCTCCGATGAGCCAGAGGAGCGACGCGACCGCGGAGAGCGGTGCGAAGGCTACGGGGGGCTTGCTGCGGACGGCGCGGGCGAGGGGGACCGCGGAGACCAGGACACCGATCAAGTACGCCAGGAGTCCGGCCGCCACGACGAGGCGCTGCCCCGCGAGCGCGCCGGCCGCTGCGCCGAGGACGCCGGCCAACAGGAACCACAGCGCGCGGCGCGCCGTGGGCTCGGCGGCATCGTCGGCGCGAGTGCGCAGCATGGTGGGCAGGAGGGTCACGAGGGTTCCCAGCACGCTCAGTCCCACCCAGCCGAGCACGTTGACCGACTCGTGGGCGAGAAGGAGGCGCGCGTGGAGCTCGCCGTCGTCCGCGCAGGGGAGGGCGAGCACGGCTCCGGCCGCCGCTCCGAACGGAAGGAGGGCGCATGCCGCGAGGTAATACCGCAGCGTCGACGCGAACCTCGAGGGCAGTGCACGGCGGACCCGCACGAGCAGGGCGACACCATGCCATCCCGCGGCCAGCCCCACCGCTGCGGCACCGGTGACCGAGGCCGGCCAGAACCCGGACACGACGCCGACCATCGCCGCGGCGCCTGCATTCAGGAGCACTATCCGGACCGCGACAGCGCGGCGTGACGGCACAGGCAGGCGCAGGAGCGCCTCGGCGAAGTGCCACGAGTAGACGAGGATCGCGTTGGTCGCGGCACCGAGGAAGGCGAGGTGGGTCAGGAGCCATCCGGACGCCGGGATGCCGCGGTGGATGCCCGCAAGCACGGCGATGGCCAGCAGCCACGCGAGCGTCGGGGCGTTCGCCCACCGGTGCCACGATGCCCGGCCCGTGCCGGGACGCCCGGCCCGACCCGATCCGCTGGCGGGCTTCGACCCCTTGGGGGGAAGGGACGGCATCATGCTGCGCCCTCCCGACGTGTTCGACCCGTCGCGGGCTCCCCAGCTCGGCTCCTGGGTACGGGGCCCTGGGTGACGCGCCCGGCGGGCGCTCGCCGCCCGGTGGCCGCCGCATAGGCCGCGAGGGCCACGAAGGCGAGCACGGCCGCGACATTGCCCATGCCGCCCCACTGCCACGCCACGATGTCCCCCCGCGCGTCACCGACCGCGAGGCGCAGCACGAGGGTAGCGTGCAGGAGCGCGGCCGGGACCCACATCGCGGAGAGGTAGGGCAGGGGCCGGCGCAGGACGGCGGGCAGGATCACGGGCGCGTGGGCCATGATCATGGACATGACGAAGCCCAGGAACATCGCGTGGAGGAACGCGTCGTAGGCGGCCCCCGAGGGGGCGCCGGGCGTCAAGAGGCATACCCCCGCGGCCACGCCGAGCCACGCGTAGCCGGCCAGCAGGCACGCGGCTACGAAGCGCGGCAGGCCCGGCGAGCGGATGGTGGCCCGCGCGACGTCGTACGTGACGAGCCACGCGGCGAGGCCGAGCAGTCCCAGCCCGAAGAGCGGATACCCCACGGTGGGCCAGAGCAGGGTCACGGGGCCCAACGCCACGATCGCGGCGCACGCGGTGACGAGCAGCGGCTCCGCCCAGCCTCCGCGGATCCTCAGCCGGGCGAGCTCGAGCCGCTCCCCGGCGATCGTGGCCAGGAGGAACGCAGCGAACCACGGCACGACGGCGGCCACACTCACCCCGGTCGCCAACAGGCCGGCGCCGCCGGCCGCCGCGACGGCGCCGAGCGCCTGGACGAGCACCGCGGGGTCGCGCTGGCGGCGCCACAGCGGCACGTAGACCACGGCGAACATGACCGCCCCGGCAAGCACGACGGCGCGCGGCACCCACGCGGTCCCGGCACCGAGCACGGGAACCAGCTGGGCGACGGACCCGATACCCAGGAGCGCCGGAGCGGAGTACCCCCACACACGGCGCAGCGCGACGGCCCGCTCAAGGGCGATGAGTGTGCCCACGAATCCGAACACCATGAGGATCCCGTGCGAGGGCGGCAGCACCGGAGCCGTGTCACCGCCAACGGGCGCGGCGACGCCGAGCAGGACCAGCGCCGCGTCGAGGCCGGCCAGGAGGGATGCCCCGCCGAGCGCGAGGAGCAGCGCACGCGGCCAGATGGTCGTGGCGACCTTGGGCGCCGGGTTGGGGCTCATGGACGGCCGATCGTGAGCAGGCACGCTCCGGGTTCGGCGAACGGCTCGAGGCGCGAGCCGAGATCGTCGTGGCCCAGAAGCCGCAGGGACTCCTCGACGAGCCCGGCATGGACCGAACACACGACGCAAGGCTGGTCCCTCGCCGCGGATAGGAGCGGACACCGCACGAGGCGCACGGTCGCTGCCGCCCCGGCCGCGACGTCGGTGTCGGACCCAGACGCGGTGTCGGCCGGAAGGCCGGTATCGGCCTCGCCGCCGGTGCTGGCCTCGCCGCCGGAGCCGCCCGGAGCACCAGCGTCGGCCCGGCGGGTCCGCGACGACACCGCTTCGATGCCGAAGCCGAGCTCAACGAGTTCGGCGAGCACGCGGCGTCGTGCGTCGGAGGCGGTGACGGGCACCGGGGCCGGGCCGAGGGCCTGGCGGGCCCAGCCGCGGCCCGCCTCCGCCCCGGCAGCACGCGGATCCGGCGCGAGGCGCGCGAGCTCCGCGGCGAGCGCTCCCGCGAGCTCCGCGTACCCCAGAGATCCGCCGGCCTGCTCGACGGCGCGGTAGCGCTTCGAGGGGCGCCCTCGCCGCGCCGGACGGACCTCCCCCAGCAGGGGTCCGTCCGCGAGTTCGGCGAGGCCCACGCCCACGAGGGCCTCGAGGTGCTCCCTCACGGTGTTGGGGTGCTGTCCCATCTCGCGGGCGAGCGCCTCGACCGTGCTCGGCCCTTCCTTTCCCCGCAGGCGGTCCAGAATCGCGGCGCGCGCACCCGAGAGCGGGGTCGCGGGACCGGGCGACGTGGGCTGAGGGCCGAGCGGACTATTTATCACGGAATTTATTGTAGTAAAGTCTGACCCACAAAACCCACCGGAAGGACATGGCATGGAATACACCGAGGCGAACCCGCTGACCCTGACCCAGAAGTCCTCGTGCGCGTGCGGGGAGCATGACGCCGAGGGCTTCCCCGAACTCGACGTGCGCGTCATCCCGCATGCCATCCGCCACGCGACGATCTTCGGCGCACTGGACTCGCTCCCGGTCGGCTCGGGGCTCGTCATCATTGCCAACCACGCACCACTGCCCCTGCTGGCGCAGGTCGAGCAGCGGTACCGCGAGGGCGCCTTCGGGGTCGCCTACCTTTCAGAGGGGCCCGAGGAGTGGAAGGTCCAGTTCCGCAGGGAGGCCTGACCCGCCCGGGGCATTGACCGGCCGGCACCCCGGCCGTACGCTCAATTCATCACGTGATGAATTGAGCGTTTCCCTTCTCTCGGGAGTCAGCCATGGACCACACCCCAGCCCACGCCGCAACGACGCCGCCCGCCATCGAAGCAGACTCGCTGTCCGTCCGCATCCATCGCAAGCCGATACTCCACGACCTCGGGTTCGCTGTCCCCCAAGGGCGCGTCACGGGGCTCCTCGGCCCGTCCGGGAGCGGCAAGAGCACGCTCATGCGGAGCATCGTGGGCGTCCAGCGGCTGTGGAAGGGGTCCCTCACCGTTCTGGGGCGCCCCGCGGGCGCGGCGAGCCTGCGCCACGCGATCGGGTACATGACCCAGGAGGCGAGCATCTACCGGGACCTGAGCGTCCTCGACAACGTGCGGTACTTCGGGGCGCTCCACGGCAGGTCGGCGGCGGACGCGCGCGAGGCGGTCGCCGCCGTCGGCCTTGCGGACCTTGCCCGGCGAAAGGCCTCAGACCTGTCCGGCGGCCAGTTCAGCCGCGTCTCGCTCGCGTGCGCGCTCGTCGGCGACCCTGAGCTCCTCGTCCTCGACGAGCCGACAGTGGGCCTCGACCCGGTGCTGCGCGTCGACCTCTGGGAACGCTTCCGCGCGCTCGCCGACGGGGGTGCAACCCTCCTCGTCTCGAGCCATGTCATGGAGGAGGCCACCCGCTGCGACTCGCTCCTGCTCCTGCGGGAGGGCCGCATGCTGGCCCAGCTCACGCCGGACGGCCTCCGTGAGCGCGGCGGGAGCAGCGATCTCGAGCAGGCGTTCCTCGGGATCATCCGCGCCGACCTCGAGCGCCAGGCGGCCGGCCTGCCGGTCCCGACCAAGGAGCATGCAGCATGAACCCTCGGATGCTGTTGGCCACGGCGGCCCGTGTCCTGTCCCAGCTGCGCCATGATCGGCGCAGTCTCGCGCTCATCGTCGTGGTGCCCTCGGCGCTGCTCGCTGTGGTCTACTGGCTCTACGAGAACGAGACGCTGCCGCCCGGTGCGCCCCGCACGTTCGACCGGGTCGGCCTCATCATGCTGGCGATCTTCCCGTTCATCGTCATGTTCCTCATCACGTCGATCACGATGCTCCGCGAACGAACCACCGGGACCCTCGAGCGTCTCATGACGACGCCGATCCACACCGCCGATCTCCTGTTCGGCTACGGCATCGCGTTCTCGATCATGGCCGCACTCCAGTCGGCCATCGCCACCGGCGTCGCGTACTGGGTGTTCAACCTCGACATCAAGGGCAACGGCGGCTACGTGGTGCTCGTCGCCGTCGTGAACGCCGTCCTCGGAGTGGCGCTCGGGCTCTCCTGCAGCGCCTTCGCGCGCACCGAATTCCAAGCCGTGCAGTTCATGCCCGTCGTCGTCATCCCGCAGATCCTGCTGTGCGGGCTCTTCGTGGCCCGCGACCACATGAATGACGTGTTCCACACGATCTCGGACTGGATGCCGCTGACCTACTCGGTCGACGCGCTGCAGGAGATCGCCAAGAACGCCGATCCCTCGGCGACCATGTGGCGGGACTTCGGCGTCATGGCCGCGATCGTCGTCGGGCTGCTCATACTCGCTTCCTTCACCCTGCCGCGGAAGAGCTCGTGAATCCGCTGCGGCGGGGCCGGCCGGACGACGGCGGCGATCGCCGCGCGCGGATCGTCGCCGCCGCGACGCACCTCTTCGCCGAACACGGATTCGACGCCGTGAGCCTGCGCCAGGTGGCCCGCGAGGCCAAGGTGGACCCGGCGCTCGTGCATCACTACTTCGACGGGAAGGACGGGCTGTTCGCGGCCGCAGTCTCGCTTCCCGCCGATCCGGGCGACCTCCTCGCCGGCATCGATTCCTCGACTGCCGATGGCCGCGGCCGGGTCGTTGCCCACGCCGTCATGTCCCTGTGGGAGGGACCCCAGAAGCACGTGCTCGCCGCGTTCTTCCGCACGACGATCGGCTCGACGGCCAGGACGCGGCTGCTGCGCGAGGTGGTGCGCCGGCAGATCATCGGCAAGGTCGCCGCGGGCCTGCCCTATGACGACGCCGAGCGAGAGCTCCGTGCGTCCCTCGCAGCGACTCAGGTGGTGGGCTTCCTCGTGGCCAGGTATCTCGTGGAGCTCGAGCCCATCGCAGCTTTGCGCCAAGCCGATGCTGAGGCCTTCCTCGCGCCCGCCGTGCAGCGCATCCTCACGGGTCCGCTCCCGTTCGGCGGCGCGCCGGGGGTGTAGGGGCCCTCAGAAGAGGACGGTGGCGAAGGTCCCCACCTGCTCGAAGCCCACCCGCCGGTAGCTCGCCCGGGCCTTGTGGTTGTAGTCGTTCACATACAGGCTCACGATCGGGGCGAACCGCTGTGCCTGTTCGACGATGGCCGCCATGCCGCCGTGGCTGAGCCCCTCGCCGCGGTGCGAGGGCCGCACCCAGACGCCCTGGATCTGCGATGCCGCCGGGGAGACTGCGCCGAGCTCGGCCTTGAACACGACCTCGCCCTGCGCGTCGAAGCTCGCGAACGAGTGGCCCTCGGCGATGAGCTGGCGGACGCGCCGATAGTAGTTGTCGCTGCCCCCCGCCACCGGGGAGTAGCCGACTTCCTCCTCGAACATCGACACGCACGCGGGCGCGACGGCGTCGAAGTCGTCGAGCGTGGTGACGCGCACCTGCGGGTCGGCGGGCACCGCTGGGGGTCCCTCCATCGCGAGGAGAGGCTGGTCGCGGCGGATGTCACGGGCTGCCGGGCCGGCGAGCTCGGCGAAGATCGCGAGCGCCGCGTCAGCCGGTCCGAAGATCGAGGCGAACCGGCGGCGCGAATGGCGGATCACGTCCGCATACGCGGGCGCATGGGCCACCGGGACCCCCACCGGGACGATGTTGGCACCGAGCCAGCACGCGCTCGCAAGCCGCCCGTCGCCGTCGAACGTTCCGATGATCTCGGCACCCGTCCCGGTCACCGCGGCCGTGCCGTGCGCGGCGAGGTGCGAGGCGACGAAGACGTTCGCCACGGGGTCCGCCGCCGCCAGCTCTGCGAGGGCGATCGTGTCGTCGTCCGTCAGCCGACGGACAGCGCGCCCCGCGGGGCGGCTACGAGACGGTGACCACGGGGCCGCCTTGGACAGTATCTTCTCCACCGGCCTCCCCCATCTCCTCAGCGATCTTCATCGCCTCTTCGATCAGAGTCTCCACGATCTCGCTCTCGGGGACGGTCTTGATGACCTCTCCCTTGACGAAGATCTGGCCCTTGCCGTTGCCGGATGCGACGCCGAGATCCGCCTCGCGCGCCTCGCCCGGGCCGTTCACCACGCAGCCCATGACGGCAACACGGAGCGGGAACGTCATGCCCTCGAGGCCGGCAGTGACCTCTTCGGCGAGCTTGTAGACGTCCACCTGGGCACGACCGCACGAGGGGCATGAGACGATCTCGAGCCTGCGCGGGCGCAGGTTGAGGGACTGCAGGATCTGGATGCCGACCTTGACCTCCTCGACGGGCGGGGCCGAGAGGGAGACACGGATGGTGTCGCCGATGCCCTTCGACAGGAGGGCGCCGAACGCCGTCGCGGACTTGATGGTGCCCTGGAACGCGGGACCGGCCTCGGTGACTCCGAGGTGGAGCGGCCAGTCGCCGCGCTCGGCAAGGAGCTCGTACGCGCGCACCATGACCACGGGGTCGTTGTGCTTGACCGAGATCTTGAAGTCGTGGAAGCCGTGCTCCTCGAAGAGGCTCGCCTCCCAGACCGCGCTCTCGACGAGGGCCTCCGGAGTCGCCTTGCCGTACTTCTTCATGAGGCGGGCATCGAGCGATCCGGCGTTGACGCCGATCCTGATCGACGTTCCGTGGTCCTTGGCCGCCTGGGCGATCTCCTTGACCTGGTCGTCGAACTTGCGGATATTGCCCGGGTTGACGCGGACGGCCGCGCAGCCGGCCTCGATGGCCGCGAACACGTACTTGGGCTGGAAGTGGATGTCCGCGATGACGGGGATCTGCGACTTCTTGGCGATGATCGGCAGGGCCTCGGCGTCGTCCGCCGAGGGGCACGCGACGCGCACGATGTCGCATCCGGCCGCGGTGAGCTCGGCGATCTGCTGGAGCGTCGCGTTGATGTCGGTCGTGGGTGTCGTCGTCATGGACTGGACGCTGACCGGGGAATCGGAGCCGACGCCGACCGAGCCCACCTTGATCTGCCGGGTCGCGCGGCGGGGCGCGAGGACGGGCGGCGGGGCGGCGGGGATTCCGAGGCTGACCGAGGTCACTGGAGGGCTCCTTACGGGTGCTGCGTGGGGGTTGGTTCAGACCGTCGCGGCGTCGGCGAGGCGGCCGATGATGGGATTCCACTCCGGCGCATTCGTCTCGGCGACGAGGGAAGCCTTCTGGAACGGGTCCTGGGCCAGGAGCGCGTCGAGGGCTGCCCGGTCCGCCGCCCGGAAGATGAGCAGGGCCCTGGCCCCGTCGCCGATGGGGCCGCTCGCGAGGAGATCGCCGGAGTCGGCTCGTTCACGGAGCCAGGCGCGGTGCGTGGGACGCACCTCGTCGAGTCGGCTGACCGCCTCGTCCGGAGCGGACACGTAGCGGTATTCAACGGCGAAGACAGTCATAGGATCAGCCTATCCCCCTCAGCCGAACAGCTTCACCGGCTTGACGATGTCCGCGTAGATGAGAAGCGCGCTCATGCCGATGAGCACGCTGGCCACGACATAGGTGAGCGGGAGGAGCTTGGCGATGTCGAAGGGTCCCGGGTCCGGACGCTTCCGCCACGCCGCCACGCGCCGTCGTGCGCCCTCGTAGAGCGCGCCCGCCACATGCCCGCCGTCGAGCGGGAGGAGCGGAATCAGGTTGAACACGGCGAGGGCGAGGTTGACGCCCGCGACGATGCCGAAGAGCGTCGCGAGGCGCGCGTTGAGCGGGATGTCCTCCATCGCGGCGACCTCGCCGGCCACGCGGCCCACGCCCACCACGCTGATCGGGCCGTTCGGGTCGCGCGGCTGGCTGCTGAAGGCTGCCTGGCCTACCGCGACCACGCGGGCCGGGAGATTCACGACGACGCCCGTCACCTGGGCGATGTTGTCGCCGACGGCAGGGAGCACGCTGGTCGCCGGCTGGGGCACGAGGGCCTGGCGCGAGCCGATGCCGAGGAAGCCCGCCTGCACGGTCTGGTAGGAGCCGTCCGGGTTCTTGACTGGCTGGCCTGCCGCATCGAGCACGGGCCTCGCGCTGAGTACCGGCGTGAGCTTGGTCTGGATCTCGGACGTGCCGCGCTTGAGGGTCACCGTGACCTCGCGGCCGGCCGAGTCGCGGATCCAGGCGGTGAGCTGGTCCCAGCCGGTGACCTGCTTGCCGTTGAACGCGACGACCGTGTCCCCGGGCTGGAATCCGGCCGCCGCGGCGGGGGTCTTCGTGCACGTGGACGTGTCTGTGGGCGCCTGCTCGTTGGAAGCGACCATGCACGCGGAGACGTTGGCGATCTGCGTGGTGGGCTGGGGTATCCCGAAGCCCATGAGCAGGATTGCGGTGAACACGATGCCGAGGACGATGTTCATGGCCGGACCGCCGAGCATGATGATGATCTTCTTCCACGCCGGCAGCTGGTAGAACAGCCGCCCGTGGTCCTCGGGCCGAACCTCCTCGTGTGCCTGGTCCCGCGCCGCCTCGGCGAGGCTCTGGAACATCCCGGTGCTCGAGCGGCGCACGGAGCCGTCGCGGATGTTCGGCGGGTACATGCCGACCATCGCCACGTAGCCGCCGAGCGGGAGTGCCTTGATTCCGTATTCCGTCTCACCGCGCTTGAATGAGAACACGGTGGGGCCGAAGCCGATCATGTAGCGCGTGACGCGCACGTTGAACAGCTTGGCGGGGATCAGGTGGCCCACCTCGTGCAGGGCGATGGACACGGCAATGCCCACGGCGACGAACAGCACGCCGAGGATGAACAGGACAGTGGGGTTCACGTAACGCTCCTAGGACTTCTGCGTACTCAAACGCTCGTTGGCCCGGGCTCGTGCCCACTCCTCGGCCGCCAGGACGGAATCCACAGAGAGTTCCGAGGAACCGCCATGCTCGGACAGGACGGCCTCGACGGTGTCGACGATGTCGAGGAATCCGATCCTGCCCGCGTGGAAGGCCCCGACGGCCTCCTCGTTGGCGGCGTTGAAGACGGCGGGGAACGTGGAGGCCTGCTTCGCGGCGTCCCGCGCGATCTCGACCGCCGGGAAGGCCCGCGTGTCGAGGGGCTCGAACGTCCACGCGGTGGCCTGGCTCCAGTCGCACGGCTGCGCCGCGCGCGGCACTCGGTCCGGCCAGCCCAGGCCGAGGGCGATGGGCAGCCGCATGTCCGGCGGGCTCGCCTGGGCGATCACGGCACCGTCGGTGAACTGGACCATCGAGTGGACCACGGACTGGGGGTGCACGACGACGTCGATCGCCTCGAGGGGGACGCCGAACAGGAGGTGGGCCTCGATGAGTTCGAGCCCCTTGTTCACGAGCGTCGCGGAGTTCGTGGTGACGACTTTGCCCATGTCCCACGTCGGGTGGTTGAGGGCCTCGGCCGGGGTGGCCCGCGCGAGCTCGTCGCGGCTGCGCCCGCGGAACGGACCGCCGGACGCGGTGAGGATGAGCCTCTCGACCTCGTCCGCGCGGCCCGCACGCAGGCACTGCGCGATCGCCGAGTGCTCCGAGTCGACGGGCACGATCTGCCCGGGCGCCGCCGCCCCCGTCACGAGCGCGCCGCCCACGATGAGGCTCTCCTTGTTCGCGAGCGCAAGCTTCGCCCCCGAGGCGAGTGCCGCGAGGGTGGGCGCGAGGCCGATGCTTCCCGTGATGCCGTTGAGCACGACGTCCGCTGGGCCGCTTCCGCCGTTCCAGGCGGCGATGCGCGTGGAGGCGTCGGGGCCGGCGAACAGCTCGGGCCTGTAGCCGACGGCTCCGCGGCGGTCCGCATGCTCCTCGATGGCCGTGCGGAGCTCGTCGAGGTTGCCGGCGGCGACGCCGACGGCTTCCGCCCGGGTGTGGACGGCCTGGCGGGCGAGCGCGTCGATGTTGCCGCCGCCGGCGCTCAGCGCCGTGACGCGGAACCGGTGGGGAGCGCCGTCGACGACGTTGAGTGCCTGGGTTCCGATGCTGCCGGTCGAGCCGAGGATGATGACTGAACGCTGTGTCTTGGAGCGTGGCTCGGCACCGGAAGTCTGCATGAGCCCAGTATCCCCCGGTGGCTGAGCGCTGCCGAAACCCCGACCGGCAGCGCTCGCCGAGCCCTACAGCCGCGTCGTCCCGTTGACGATCGCGAGCAGCGCCCCGGCGTAGGCGATGAGGATGACGGCGCGGCGCACGCTCTCCCCGGGGACGCGCCGAGCCATGAGATCCCCCGCCACGATGCCCACGACCATGCACCCGAACACCGCCGCCCACTGCCAGAGCTCGAGGCTCGGCCAGTGCCCCCCGGTGGCAAAGGCCTTTGCGAGCAGCGAGGTGGTGCCCGTGGTGATGAAGTACGGCTGGAGCGTGGCGCCGAAGCGCCGCTGGTCCCAGCGGCTCAGTACGGCATACGCCGTGACCGCCGGCCCTCCCACGGCTGCCGCGGCGTTCATCAGGCCCGAGGTGAAGCCGCTGGCGACCATCACGCCGAGGCCGTCCACGCGGCGTCGTGCGCGCGCCACGAGCTGGGACACCACAAGGCCCACGATGAGCGTCAGGCCGATCCCGATCTCGAGCGGCGCGGCGGCGACGTGGCTCGCGAGGGCCGCCCCGAGCGCAATGCCCGCGAGGCCCGGGACGATGAGGCCCACGTAGCGGCCCCACTCGACGTCGCGCCACACGCGAGACAGGATCAGCGCCGACGAGGCCGCCCCGCATGCGTTGATGATCATGACGCCGTCGAGCGGGCCGAGCAGCACGACGAAGATGGGCGAGACCACGAGCCCGAAGCCGAGCCCCGCGACCCGCTGGGCCACCGCCCCGGCGACGACGGCGATCAGGACGAGGGCGAACACCTCTTGATCCTACGGTGCGCCTCGACGCCAGGATCCTTGATCCCGAACAAGCCCCGTGCCGGCCGTGAAGGTCGTTGTGCCCTCGCGCTCCGCGGCAAACTGCGCCAGCATGTAGGGATGACTGAGATCAGCACGACCGAACTCACCGAGCAGCCCACCGCCGTAGTCCGCACCACGGTCCGGATGGACGAGCTCAAGGACTTCTTCGACGGCGTCTTCGGGACTGTCATGGGCGCCGTGCAGTCACACGGCGCGCACGTGGCAGGGCCGCCCTTCGCCCTCTACCACGGCATGCCAGGCGAGACCGTGGATGTCGAGGCCGGGTTCCCTGTGGCAGGGCCTTTCGAGGGCGGAGACGGCGTCACGGCGAGCATTCTCCCCGGTGGCCGGACGGTGACCGCAATGCACGTAGGACCCTACGAGGGACTGGCCGACACCTACAGGGAGATGACCGACTGGATGCGGGAGCAGAACCTCACGCGCGGCGAGAGCATGTGGGAGGTCTACCTGAGTGACCCGAGCGCCGAGCCCGACCCCGCCGCATGGCGCACCGAGGTGTTCTGCCCCGTCGAGTGAGGCGACACGCTCAGCCCGCGTGCTGCGTCCGGCTCCGCCTGACCACCATTTCGGCGTGGCGCAGGATCGGCCCGTCGATCATCTTCCCGTCGTGCTGGAACACGCCCGTCCCCGCTGCCTCCGCGGCCGCGAGGAGCGCCAAGGCGCCCGCGACGGCCTCCGCCGACGGCGCGTAGGCCGCCCGTACCGCGGCGACCTGACTCGGGTGGATGCAGGCCTTGGCCGCGAAGCCCGACGCGACGGCATCGGCGGACTCGGCGGCAAGCCCCGCCAGGTCCGGGATGTCCGTGTAGACGGCGTCGATGGCCGCCTTCCCGTGGGCCCCCGCCGCGAGCAGCACCGCGGACCGCGCGTGCAGCGCGACGGCCCGGTACGCGCCGTCGTCCGTCCGGCTCGACGTCCCGCCGAGGGACGCGACCAGGTCCTCGGCGCCCCACATGAGGGCGACGGCGTTCGGCTCGGCAGCGATGGCCGGCGCCGCGAGCACACCCGCAGCAGTCTCGCAGAGCGCCACGACGCGGTAGGAGCGCAGGAGCGCGAGCTGCTCGGGGGCCTCGGCCTTGGCGAGCATGACCGTGCGGTACGGCGTGGCCTCGAGCGCGTCGAGGTCCGCCTCGAAGTGCACGCCCGAGGTGCCCCGGCCTGCTGCGTTCAGCCGCACGATCGTCCGCTCGGGATCAAGGGGGACCTCGGCGAGGTTCCGGCGGGCGTAGTCCTTCGCATCGGGCGCCACGGCGTCCTCGAGGTCCAGGATCACGGCGTCCGCCCGCTCGGCGGCCTTCGCGAAGCGCTCGGGCCGGTCTGCGGGGCAGAACAGGAGCGCAGGGCCCATGGCGAAGGCGGGAGAAGAGAACGGTGCGTCAGTCACGGGGTGTGCGCTTCCTTGGTCCACATGAGGCACGAGCGGCGGGCCCGCGCCACGACGATGCCGTTCTGGTTGCGCCCAGTGTGCTCGAACGTCACGATCCCCTGGCCGGGGCGCGAAGCCGAGAGGCGCTTCTCCACGACGGCGGATTCTGTGTAGAGCGTATCCCCGTGGAAGAGCGGGTGCGGGAAGGAGACGTCCGTGAGGCCCAGCTGCGCCACGATGGTCCCCTGGGTGAGCTGCGTGACGGACTGCCCCACCATCGTCGAGAGCGTGAACATCGAGTTCACGAGCCGCTGCCCGAATGGCTGGCCAGCGCTCCAGGCCGCATCGAGGTGGAGCGCCTGGGTGTTCATCGTCAGGGTGGTGAAGAGGACGTTGTCCGCCTCGGTCACCGTGCGGCCCGGCCTGGCCGCGTAGACCACGCCTTCCTCGAGCTCGTCGAAGTAGAGGCCGCGCTGCTCGACGACGCGGGCCTGCCCGTTCTCGGGGGAACCGGCGCTTTCCGCGGCCAGGGCGGGATCAGGGCTCGTTGTCATGGATCTCCACCTCGAGCTCGGCGGCCGTCGCCGCGGCAACCTGCGCCTCGGTCACGCCGGGGGCCAGCTCGCGGAGCACGAGGACGCTCTCGGCAGCCGGCTCCATGCCCGCGCCGACTCCCCCGCGCACGACGTCGATCACCGCCAGATCGGTGATGATCCGGTCAACGCATCCACGGCCCGTGAGGGGAAGCGTGCACTCCCTGAGGATCTTGGGGTTACCGCTCTTGTCCGTGTGCTCCATCATGACGATGAGCTTCTTGGCGCCGAAGACGAGGTCCATTGCCCCGCCCATGCCCTTGACCATCTTGCCCGGGATCATCCAGTTGGCCAGATCGCCGGTCTGGGAGACCTCCATCGCGCCGAGGACCGCAACGTCGACATGCCCGCCCCGGACCATGCCGAACGATGTCGACGAGTCGAAGAACGCCGCGCCCTTGTTGACCGTTACGGTCTCCTTGCCGGCGTTGATGAGGTCCGGGTCCACGTCCTCCTCGCGCGGGTACGGTCCCGTGCCGAGGATGCCGTTCTCGGAGTGGAGCACCACCTCGACTCCGTCGGGAATGTAGTTGGGGATGAGGGTCGGCATGCCGATCCCCAGATTGACGTACTGTCCGTTCGTGAGCTCCTTCGCCACGCGCGCGGCAAGCTCATTGCGGGTCCACGGCATTACGAAGCCTCCTTGACAGCAGCCACGGTCCTCTTCTCGATCCGCTTCTCCGCATGCGGGCCGCCGGCGGGGACATGGACCACCCGCTGGACGAAGATCCCCGGGAGATGGACGTGCTCGGGGTCGAGCTCGCCCGGCTCGAGGAGCTCCTCGACCTCGGCGATCGCGATCTTCCCGGCCATCGCGCAGAGGGGGTTGAAGTTCATCGCGGTCGCGTGGAACACGAGGTTCCCGTGCCGGTCGCCCTTCTGCGCGTGGACGAGCGCGAAGTCCGGGGTCAGCGATTCCTCGAGCACGTAGTCGGCGCCGTTGAAGGTGCGCACCTCCTTCGGCGAGGACGCGAGCGTGACGTTCCCCTCGGCGTCGTACTTCTGGGGGAGGCCTCCCTCGGCGACGAGGGTGCCCACCCCGGCCGTCGTGTAGAAAGCCGGGATGCCCGCCCCGCCGGCCCGCAGCTTCTCCGCGAGCGTGCCCTGCGGGGTGAGGACCACCTCGAGCTCGCCCGCGAGGAACTGCCGCGCGAACTCCTTGTTCTCCCCGACGTAGGAGCTGATGGTGCGCGCGATCCGGCCGTCCGCGAGCAGGATGCCGAGGCCCCAGTCGTCGACGCCGCAGTTGTTGCTCACGGTCGTCAGGTCCCTGGTGCCCTGGCGATGCAGGGCGTCGATGAGCGCAACAGGGATCCCGCAGAGCCCGAACCCGCCGACGGCGAGCGAGGCGCCATCACCGATGTCCGCAACCGCCTCCTCGGCGCTCGCCACCACTTTGTCGATCACGTGCCCCTCCTGACCTCGATGACCTTCTCCACTCCTGTGACCTACGCTACAGCCCGAGCTCGCGCGCGATCAGCATGAGCTGGACCTCGGTGGTGCCCTCCCCGATCTCGAGGATCTTCGAATCCCGGTAGTGCCGCGCCACGGCCGACTCGTTGATGAACCCGTACCCGCCGAAGACCTGCGTTGCGTCGCGGGCATTGTCCATCGCCGCTTCCCCGGCGACGAGCTTCGCGATCGCCGCCTCGGTCTTGAACGGCTTGCCGGCCAGCATCTTCGCCGCCGCCGCGTAGTACGCGAGCCGCGCCGTGTGGGCGCGGGCCTGCATGCGGGCGATCTTGAACTGGATCGCCTGGTGCTTGCCGATGTTCGTCCCGAAGGCGGTGCGCTCCTTGGCGTACTTGACCGAGAGGTCAACGCAGCCCTGGGCGGCGCCCGTGGCGAGCGCGGCGATCGCGATGCGGCCCTCGTCCAGGATCGAGAGGAAGTTCGCGTACCCCCGTCCCCGCGTCCCCAGGAGGTTCTCCTCCGGCACCCGCGCATCCTTGAACGAGAGCGGGTGGGTGTCCGAGGCGTTCCAGCCGACCTTGTTGTAGGCCTTCTCGGCACGGAAGCCGGGGGTCCCCGTGGGGACGATGATCGTGGAGATCTCCTTGCGCGAGCTCCCGTCCGGCCTCGCCCCTGCGTTGGTTGTCACCGTGCCGGTGACCGCCGTCACGGTCACGAACGTGGTGATGTCCGTTCCGGAGTTCGTGATGAACTCCTTCGAGCCGTTGATGACCCACTCGCCGGGCCCGTCTCCCGCCGTGTCGAGGCGCGCCGTGGTCGCGGTGCCGCCCGCATCGGAGCCGCCGCCCGGTTCCGTGAGCCCGAACCCGCCGAGGGCCTTTCCGGCCGCGAGGTCCGGCAGGAGCGCTTCCTTCTGCGCGTCGCTGCCGAAGCGGTAGATCGGCATCTCCCCGAGGGAGACCCCCGCCTCGAGCGTGATCGCGACAGACTGGTCCACGCGCCCCAGCTGCTCGAGGGCCAGCGCGAGGGCGAAGTAGTCCCCGCCCATGCCGCCGTACTCCTCCGGGATCGGCAGGCCGAACAGGCCCATCTCGCCCATTTGCGCGACGATCTCGTACGGGAAGCTGTGCTCTTCGTCGTGCTTGGCCGAGACCGGCGCGACCACCTCGTCTGCAAACGCGCGGACGGTGTCGCTGAGGTCCTGGTGCTCTTCTGAGAGCTGGAAGTCAACCATGGTTCTCCTTGGGTACGTTCGGTGCGTTGTCAGGGGTTGCCGGCGCGCTGGCGGGCTGGGCGTGATCCGGCGTCGCCTTACCGTCCGCGGCCGGGGCCGCTTCCGCTGCCGCTTCCGGCACGACCGTCGCAACAACCTGGTCCGCCTTGACGAGTGCGCCCGCGGCCACGTGCAGCTGGACCGTTCCGGCGAGGGCGGCGACGAGCTGGTGCTCCATCTTCATGGCCTCGACCGACACGAGCGGCTGGCCGGCGTCGACACGCTCGCCCTGCTCTACCGCGACCGCGACGACGGTCCCCGGCATCGGCGTGCGCACGTCCGGATCGGCGTCGCCCTCGTGGCGGTGGACGCCCGCACGCACCCGCGCGAGCCGCTCCGCGCGGGACAGGACCGGCAGGGCCGCCGACCAGCCGCCGTCGCCCAGGAACACGGTCCGCTCCCCGGCAGGTTCGGCGCCGAGCGCCCAGGCAAAGCGATGCCGCGTTCCGTCGAGGCTGAGCACGACGCCGTGCGGACCGTCCGCGGCGAGGCTCGCCTCGCGCTCGGTGCCGCGCCCCTCCCCGAGATCGATGCGGACCGCGGCCCGTCGCACGACGCCGCCACGCGGCATCGGTTCTGCGCTCGCCTGGGCGCTGCTCGGCTCGGATGCCGGCCGGGCCGCCGGCACCCCGGTGAGCGCGCCTTCCCCTGCGGGCGGATCCGCGACGTGGACCGTGGCTACGCCCCCGTTCGAGGTGCCGATCGTCACCCGCCGCGCGGCGGGTTCGCCGAGACGCCAGCCGTCGGGCGCCCACGGGCCCGCCGCGGCGTCTTGCTGAGCTGGTCTGACGGCCGATGGGGGTCGCGCGGCTTGCGCTTCGGCCGACGCCGGCAACCCGAGCGCAAGGAGCGCCGCGGCGGCGTATTCCGCCTCGTCGGGCGCGCCGAACTCGAGCCCGTCGAGCCTGCGCTCGATGAGCGTCGTGTCGAGGTGCCCGGCGCGGACATCCGCATCGGCGAGCAGGAGCCGCAGGTACTCGATGTTCGTCGCGACGCCGAGCACGGTGTACCCGGCGAGCGCAGCGTCGAGGGCCGCGAGCGCCTCCGCGCGGTCGCGGCCCCAGGCGATGCACTTGGACAGCATCGGGTCGTAGTCCGAGCCGACGGTGAGCCCCCGCTCGAGCGAGCTGTCGACGCGGATGCGAGGCCCAGCGGTTGGTTCGGTGCCGTCCAGACCCCGCGCGGCGCCGTCGTGCGCTGCGGGTCCCGCCGCGGCGAGGGGTGAGCCGTCTGCGTCGGCGCTGCCGGGCTCGGCCAGGAGCTCGATGCGGCCGGTGGCGGGAAGGAAGCCCCGCGCGGGCACCTCGGCGTAGACGCGGGCCTCGATCGCGTGGCCGTCCAGACGGATGTCCTCCTGCCGCACCTCCAGCGGCTCGCCCGCCGCGATGCGCACCTGCTGCTCGACGAGGTCGATCCCCGTGACCATCTCAGTGACGGGGTGCTCGACTTGGAGACGGGTGTTCATCTCCATGAAGAAGAACTCGTCGGGCGCGTCGTCGGAGACGAGGAATTCGACCGTCCCGGCCCCGACGTAGCCGACGGAGCGGGCAGCCTCGCACGCAGCGACGCCGATCCGGGCGCGGGTCCCGGCGTCGAGCAGCGGCGACGGGGCCTCCTCGATGACCTTCTGGTGCCTGCGCTGCAGGGAGCACTCGCGCTCGCCGAGGTGGATCGTGGCGCCGTGCGTGTCGGCGAGGACTTGGACCTCGATGTGCCTGGGGGCCCGCACGAGTCGCTCGATGAGGAGGGTTCCGTCGCCGAAGGCCGCCGTGGCCACGCGGCGCGCCGTCGCGATCGCCGAGGGAAGCTCGGCGGCTGACTCGACCGCCTGCATGCCCTTGCCTCCGCCGCCGGCCGACGGCTTGATGAGCATCGGGTAGCCGACGCCTCGCGCGGCCTCGATGAGCTGGGCGTCCGTGAGCCCCGGTTCGGACACCCCGGGGATCACGGGGACTCCGTGGCCGGCCACGTGGTTCTTGGCACGGATCTTGTCCCCCATGACGGCGAGGGCCTCGGTGCCGGGGCCCACGAACACGATGCCCGCGTCCGCGAGCGCGCGGGCCAGATCGGCATTCTCGCTCAGGAACCCATAGCCCGGGTGGACTGCCTCGGCTCCGGTGCTGAGCGCCGCATCGACGATCGCGGGGATGCTCAGGTAGCTCAGCCCGGCCGGCGCGGGGCCGATGCGCACTGCCTCATCCGCTTCGTGCACGTGGCGGGCACCGGCGTCGGCGTCGCTGTAGACCGCGACGGACGCGATGCCGAGGCGCCGTAAGGTGCGGATCACGCGGCACGCGATCTCGCCGCGGTTGGCCACGAGGACCTTCGCGAAGGGCCGCTGCGCGGGGGAGGTCACAGTCATGGGGCTCACATCCTGAAGACGCCGAAGGACGTCTCCGGCAAGGGCGATTGGGCGACGACGGCGAGGGCCATGCCGAGGACACGGCGCGTGTCGGCCGGGTCGATCACTCCGTCGTCCCAGAGGCGGGCGGTCGAGTAGTAGGGGCTGCCCTGAGACTCGTACTGGTCGCGGATGGGCGCCTTGAAGGCGTCCTCGTCCTCGGCCGGCCATTCCTCGCCGCGGGCCTCGAGCTGGTCCCGCTTGACGGTGGCGAGCACGGAGGCGGCCTGGTTTCCGCCCATGACCGAGATGCGGCTCGCAGGCCACATCCACAGGAACCGCGGGGAGTAGGCGCGCCCGCACATCGAGTAGTTGCCGGCGCCGAACGAGCCGCCGATCACCACGGTGAGCTTGGGGACGCGGGTCGTCGCGACGGCCGTGACCATCTTGGCGCCATGCTTGGCGATGCCGCCGTGCTCGGCCTCGCTCCCGACCATGAAGCCAGAGATGTTCTGCAGGAAGACCAGCGGCACGCCGCGCTGGTCGCACAGCTCGATGAAGTGCGCGCCCTTCATGGCCGATTCGGAGAATAGGACGCCGTTGTTCGCGACGATCCCCACGGGGTGGCCGTCGATGTGGGCGAAGCCCGTGACGAGCGTGGCGCCGTAGTCCTTCTTGAACTCGTGGAACCCGCTGGCATCCACGAGCCGGGCGATGACCTCGCGCACGTCGTACTGTGCGTTGACGTCGGTGGGGACCACCCCGTACAGCTCCGTCTGGTCCGCCTTGGGCTCGACGGCGGCGCGCACCTCCCACGGCGCCGCGGCTGGCGGCTGGAGGGTCTCCACGATGCTGCGGACGATCTCGAGGGCGTGCTCGTCGTTGTCCGCCAGATGGTCCGCAACGCCCGAGATCGTGGCGTGGACGTCTCCCCCGCCAAGGTCCTCGGCCGAGACGATCTCCCCGATCGCGGCCTTCACGAGAGGCGGCCCCCCGAGGAAGATCGTGCCCTGATTGCGCACGATCACGGTCTCGTCACTCATCGCGGGAACGTATGCCCCACCCGCCGTGCACGAGCCGAGGACGGCCGCGATCTGCGGGACCTTGGCCGCCGAGAGGCGTGCCTGGTTGTAGAAGATCCGGCCGAAGTGCTCGCGGTCGGGGAAGACCTCATCCTGCTTGGGCAGGAACGCCCCGCCCGAGTCGACGAGGTAGATGCACGGAAGGCGGTTCTCGAACGCGATCTCCTGCGCCCGCAGGTGCTTCTTCACGGTCATCGGGTAGTAGGTGCCGCCCTTGACCGTCGCATCGTTCGAGACGACCATGACGTGCCTGCCGTGCACGAGGCCGATCCCGGCGATCACGCCCGCCGCCGGGCACTCGCCGTCGTACATCCCGTCCGCCGCGAGCGGTGAGATCTCCAGGAACGGCGAGCCCTCGTCGAGCAAGACGTCGATGCGCTCGCGCGGCAGCAGCTTGCCGCGGGCGATGTGCCGATCGCGGGAGCGTTCGGGGCCGCCGAGCGCGGCGCTCGCGAGGCGCTCGCGCAGGTCGGCGGCGAGGGCGCGCTGGGCGGCGTTGTTCGCGGCGAACGCGGTGCCGGCCGGGTCGATCCGGCTGGTCAGGGTCTCCATCGAACCTCCGGGGGTGCGGGTCCAGAACTCACTCAGTTAGTGGTGGCTAACTGAGATCTAAGTTAATCTGGATTAACTGAGATGTAAAGCACAGGAGGGGAATGAGCGACTCATCGAGCCCGCGGGTCCTGGCCAAGGCCGAGCGGCGCCAGGCGATCCTCGGCGCCGCCGCGGGCCTGTTCGCAGCGCAGGGCTTCGCGGGCGCATCCCTCGAGGACCTCGGCGCGGCGGCGGGAGTGAGCGGGCCGGCGATCTACCGGCACTTCGCGGGCAAGCAGGCGGTCCTCGGCGCGCTCCTCGTCGGGGTCAGCGAGGAGCTGCTCGCGGGCGGGCAGCGCGTGTTCGGCGAGACGCACGACGACGTCGGCCGCCTCCGCGCGCTCGTCACCTTCCACGTCGACTTCGCCCTGAGCCAGCCCGACGTCATCCGCGTCCAGGACCGGGACTTCCCTTCGCTCGCCGAGGGGGACAGGGAACGGGTGCGGGCGCTCCAGCTTGCCTATGTCGACGTGTGGGTCGACGCGCTGCGGCCATTCCACCCAGACGCCGGAGCGGCCGACCTCCGGATGCGCGCCCAGGCAGTCTTCGGGCTCATCAACTCGACCCCGCGCTCGGTGCGGCGCCACGGAGCGCGAGCGACCACGTCATCCGCCCGGACGACGCTCGCCTCCATGGCCCTCGCGGCCCTGACCGCGCGAGTCTGACCAGAGACCCCGCAACCGGCCGCCAGAGACCCCACATCCGGAACCCACGTTGCGGAGTCACCTCTCCACGTTGCGAAGTCACCTCTCCACGTTGCGGAGTCACCTCCCCACGATGCGGAGTCACGTCTCTAGAGTCGCGAATGCCATTACTAGAAATTTGACCCGGCAAGGCTGAAAGATGACTCCGCATCGCGGGGATGGGGACACCCCCAGACCGGCCCAGACCGGCCCAGACCGGCCTAGACCATCGTGAGGACCATCCCGGGATCGGCGAGGATCGCCCCGACGTCCGCGAGGAACCGGGAGCCCTGCTCGCCGTCCACGAGGCGGTGGTCGAACGAGAGCGAGAGCGTCATGACCTGCCTCAGCGCGATCTCCCCCCGGTACTCCCAAGGGAGTCGCCGCACCTGGCCCATGGCGAGGATCGCGGCCTCGCCGGGATTCAGGATCGGGGTCCCGGCATCAATCCCGAAGACTCCGATGTTCGTGATCGACAGCGTTCCACCGGACAGCTCGGCTGGTCCGGAACGACCGTCCTTCGCCGTCTGAGCGAGCTTCGCGATCGACTCCGCGAGGCCGGCGAGCGAGAGGGACTGCGCGTCCTTGATGTTCGGCACGATCAGGCCGCGCGGCGTCGCGGCCGCAATGCCCAGATTCACGTAGTGGTACTGCACGATCTCCTGCGCGGCCTCGTCCCACCGCGAGTTGAGCGTGGGATTGCGCGTGAGGGCGATGAGAACCGCCTTGGCCACGAGCGTGAGCGGCGTGACCTTGAGGTCCGCGAAGGATCGGCTGGCCTTGAGCCGTGCGATGAGCTCCATCGCCGGCGTCACGTCCACCGTGAGGAACTCGCTTGCATGCGGTGCCGTGAACGCGCTCGAGACCATAGCTGCGGCGGTGAGCTTCCGCACGCCCTTGATCGGCGTACGCGTCTCCCGCACGACGCCGCCCCCGGCCACCGGAACCGGCGCGCCGGCCGCCGGGGCCGCCTCCGGTTCGGACGGAGTGCCGATCGAGGCGAGCACGTCATCGCGCGTGATCAGTCCGCGAGGACCGGAACCGTTGAGAGCCACGAGGTCGACCCCGAGGTCCTTGGCGAGCTTGCGCACCGGCGGGGTCGAGCGCGGCCGCTCGGCAGCGGCCTTCGGCCCCGCTTCGCTCGGCTCAACCACCAGGGGCTCGACCACCGCAGACTCGACCACGGGAGCCACAGGTTTCGACTCAGGTTCGCTCCGCTCAACCACCGTGAGCCGACGGCCGCGCCTCGCGGGGCGCGCGCCGGTGTCCGGCATCGCCCCGTACCCGACGAGGGTCGCCTGCCGCCTGGGGGCCGCGTCCTCGGAGCCCACGGGCCCCCCGGAAGCCACACCGGAAGGCGAGCCGGCGGCGGAGGGCGTGCGGACGGCGTCGGCCGCGACCTCGAATTCCGCGATCGGCGCGCCCACCGCCACCACGTCCCCGGGCTCGGCGAGCAGCGCCGAGACCTTCCCCGCGTACGGGCTCGGGAGCTCGACGACAGCCTTGGCGGTCTCCACCTCGCCGATGATCTGATTGAGCTTGACGCTTTCACCGACCGAGACGCGCCATTCCACGATCTCGGACTCGGTGAGGCCCTCTCCGAGGTCGGGCAGGAGAAGCGCCCGGGTCACGGTGCCGGGCGTCGGATCGACGGCCGCCGCGCTCATGCCTCCTCCTCGGTGCCGCTGAGGGAGTTCGTGCGGCCGAGCGCACGGTCCACACCGTCCAGGATCCGATCGAGATCCGGAAGATGGTGGAACTCGAGCTTGGACGGCGGGTAGGGAACGTCGAACCCTGTCACCCGCACCGGAGCGTGCTCGAGGTGGTAGAAGCAGCGCTCGGTGATCTCGGCAGCGAGCTCCGCGCCGAGTCCGAGGGTCCGGGACGCCTCATGCGCGACGACGAGGCGCCCGGTCTTCTTCACGGATCCCACGAGCGGCCCGTAGTCGACCGGCGAGAGGGACCGGAGGTCGATGACCTCGACCGACACGCCCTCGTCGGAGGCCGCGACGGCGGCGTCGAGGCACGTCTTGACCATCGGCCCGTATGCGACAAGCGTGACGTCCGAACCCTCGACGGCGACGCGCGCCGACCCCATGTCCAGAGCGGCACCCGGGGCGAGGGACTCGTCGACGTCGCCCTTGTCGTGGTACCTGCGCTTGGGCTCGAGGAACACCACGGGGTCATCGCTCGCAATGGCCTCCTGGATCATCGTGAAGGCGTCCTGCGGATTGGAGGGCGCGACCACCCGCAGCCCGGCGGTGTGGGCGAAGTAGGCCTCGGGCGACTCGGAGTGGTGTTCCGGCGAGCCGATGCCCCCGCCGAACGGGAGCCGGAGGGTGATCGGCACCTTGACCATCCCGCGCGTGCGGTAGTGGAGCTTGGCCATCTGGGCGACAATCTGGTCGAAGGCCGGATACACGAAGCCGTCGAACTGGATCTCGACGACGGGCCGGTAGCCGCGGTATGCCATGCCGATCGCCGTCCCCATGATCCCGGACTCGGCCAGCGGCGTATCGATCACGCGGTGGGGACCGAAGTCCTTCTGGAGTCCGTCGGTGATGCGGAACACGCCACCGAGGCGCCCAATGTCCTCACCCATGAGCACGACCTTCGGGTCCTGCTCCATGGCCTTGCGAAGTCCCGTGTTGATCGCCTTGCCGAAAGTCATCGCGGACATCAGTGGCCTCCCTCGGTGAGCGCAGCGTGCGGGGCGTGGTTGGAGTGCTCGGCGAATCCGGCGCGGTAGCGCTCGAAGTGGTCCCGCTGCCGCTCGAGGACTGCGTGCGGACCGGCGTAGACGTGCTCGAACAGCTCCTCCGGCTCGGGATCCGGCATGTGGATCGTCGCCTCGCGGATGGCCGCGGCGACCGCGTCGGCCTTCTCTGCCACCTGAGAGCGCCCGGCGTCGTCGAGGATGCCGGAACCGGTGAGGTACGCCTCGAAGCGGGCAATCGGGTCGCGGCCCTTCCAATCCTCGAGTTCGTTGGCGTCCCGGTAGCGGGTCGGGTCGTCCGCCGTCGTGTGGGCGCCCATGCGGTACGTGACGGCCTCGATGTAGGAAGGCCCGTGGCCCGCACGCGCGTGTTCGAGCGCCTCGCGCGTCACGGCGAGGCACGCCAGGATGTCATTGCCGTCCACACGGACGCTCGGAATCCCGAAGCCGGGCGCCCTGAGTCCGATCGGGACGTGCGCCTGGATGCCCACCGGCTCGGAGATGGCCCAGTGGTTGTTCTGGCAGAAGAAGACGACGGGAGCCTGGAAGCTCGCCGCGAAGACCATCGACTCGTTGACGTCTCCCTGGCTCGTGGCGCCATCGCCGAAGTAGGTGATGACGGCACTCTCCGCGCCATCGAACTGGACACCCATCGCGTAGCCCACCGCATGCAGGGGCTGCGCGCCGATGACCACCTGGGTGGGCGCCATGTTGGACTCGAACGGGTTCCAGCCCGCGTTCTGGGTGCCGCGCCACTGCTTCATGAGGTCTGGCAGAGCGATGCCACGCACGTACGCGACCGCGATCTCGCGGTAGCTGGCGAAGATGAAGTCATCGCGGTTGATGGCATGCGCCGAGCCCACCTGTGCTGCCTCCTGGCCGAGGAACGGGGGCCATAGTGCCAGCTGGCCCTGCCGCTGGAGGGCCGTGCCCTCGGCGTCGATGCGGCGCGTGACGATCATGTCCTCGTAGAGCGCCAGGAGCGCATTCGAGTCATCGGAATCGAGGTCGGCGAGGAGCCGGTCGTACCGCTCGTGGGGCCGCCGCTGCCCGTCTGGTGAGAGAAGCTGGACCGGCGCACCGTCGTCGCCGGTCAACATCTGGTAAGTGGACACTGTGGTTCGCATCCCTCTCTGGTCTCGGGAGGCCTGTGGGCCACCGGGGTTAATGTGACCATACTCACAACAGACAGGAGGTACAACCAATCACGTTGAAAGTGGGCGGGATGCCCAAATAGCCAGCAGCTCACCGTGCTAACCTGCGCAGCATGCACGCTGTCGATGCCACCGACTCCCGGATTCTGCGGGCCCTCGCCCAGGACCCGCGGCGCACGGTGGTCGCGCTCGCGCAAGAGCTCGGCCTGTCCCGCAACACGGTGCAGGCGCGGCTCGCGCGCCTCGAGGCGGGCCACGTCTTCCTCGGCTTCGACCGCCGCATCAGTCCCACCTCCCTCGGCTATCCGCTCCTGGCCTTCATCACCGTGCATGTCCAGCAGCGCAAGCTGGCCGAGATCACGGCGCACATCGCAGAGATTCCCGAGGTCCTCGAGGGGCACGGGCTCACCGGCACGGCGGACCTGCTGCTGAGAGTCGCAGCGGTAGACGCCGAGGATCTCTTCCGGATCAACGGCAAGATCCTCGCGGTCGACGGCGTCGAGCGGACCGACACCGCGCTGGCCATGGGGGACCTCATACCGTTCAGAATGGACCCGCTCCTCGCCCGAGGACCACGGCCGCCGGCGTAGACGCACGACGGCGCGTCCTCACCGTCGGCATCCGGCGCACCATGCGTCCGATTCGCCTCGTGCGCGCTTCGCCTCGCGTGCGTCTGACCGTCCGGGCAGCACAGCGGCGGGCGGTGACTTCGTTCCCGAAGCCGCCGCCCGCCGTCCTGCGCCGTGATCCGACGCTCGATCTGGTGGTGCTAGTGCGAGACCGCCTTCTCGGCTCCGATACCGGTGAGGGACCGCACCTCCATCTCAGCCTGCTTCGCGGTATCCTCGCGCCGCTTGTCCAAAACCGTGCCGAGCCACCCGAGGACAAACGCGAGCGGGATCGAGATGATGCCCGGGTTGCTCAGCGGGAACCACGCGAAGTTCGCGCCCTGGATCATCGAGGTCTTGGTGCCCGAGACCACCGGCGAGAAGAAGATGAGCAGGATCGCGGAGGAGAGCCCGCCGTACATGCTCCACAGGGCGCCCTGGGTGGTGAACTTCTTCCAGAACAGCGAGTAGAGGATGGTGGGCAGGTTTGCCGAGGCCGCGACAGCGAAGGCGAGGGCCACGAGGAAGGCGACGTTCTGACCGTTGGCGAAGATGCCGCCGATGATCGCGAAGATGCCGATCACCACGACGGTGCGGCGGGCAACCTTGACCTCGGAGGCCGGCGTGGTCTTGCCCTTGGCGATGACGTTCGCGTAGATGTCATGGGCGAACGAGGCTGCCGCGGTGATGGTCAGGCCGGCCACGACCGCCAGGATCGTCGCGAAGGCCACCGCGGAGATGAAGCCGAGCAGGAGCGGGCCGCCCAGCTGGAAGGCAAGCAGCGGGGCCGCCGAGTTCACGCCGCCGGGGGCGGCCTTGATCGCGTCGGCGCCGATGAGGGCCGCCGCGCCGTAGCCGAGGACGAGCGTGAAGATGTAGAACGCGCCGATGAGCCAGATGGCCCAGACGACCGACTTGCGGGCCTCCTTGGCCGTCGGGACCGTGTAGAAGCGCATGAGCACGTGCGGCAGGGCCGCAGTTCCGAGGACGAGCGCGAGGCCGAGGGAGACGAAATCAAGCTTGGATGTGTCGTTCTTGCCGTAGGCGAGGCCCGGGTTGAGGAGCTTCTGGCCACCGGCCTCGGCAGCCTTGCCGAGGAGCGCGGACAGGTCGAAGCCGTTGAGGGCGAGGACCCAGATCGTCATGACGAAGGCGCCGATGACGAGCAGGACCGCCTTGATGATCTGCACCCACGTGGTGCCCTTCATGCCGCCGATCAGGACGTACATGATCATGAGCGCACCGACCACGGTGATGACGACCGACTGGCCGGCCCAGTCCGAGATCCCCAGGAGCAGGGCGATGAGCCCGCCCGCGCCGGCCATCTGGGCCAGGAGGTAGAAGAAGCACACCGCAAGGGTCGAGATCGCGGCAGCGATGCGGACGGGCCGCTCCTTGAGGCGGAACGCCAGGACGTCCGCCATCGTGAACTTCCCGGTGTTGCGCAGGAGCTCGGCCACGAGGAGGAGCGCGACGAGCCACGCGACGAGGAATCCGATCGAGTAGAGGAAGCCGTCGTAGCCGTTGACGGCGATCGCGCCCGTGATGCCGAGGAACGAGGCGGCCGAGAGGTAGTCGCCCGCGATCGCGGTGCCGTTCTGGCCGCCGGTGAAGGAACGGCCGCCCGCGTAGTAGTCCGCGGCGGTCTTGTTGCTCTTGCTGGCGCGCAGCACGATCACGATCGTGATGCCCACGAACACGGCGAAGATCGCCATGTTGAGCCATGAGCTGTTCTGCAGATTCGAGGCGAGATTCATCGGGAGCTCCCGTCGGTGGCGGCGTCGGCGTCGAAGTCGTGGTGCTCGATCTCGTTGCGGATGGCCTCCGCCGCCGGGTCGAGCTTCTTGTTCGCGTGGCTCACGTACCACGCCGTGATGCCGAACGTGGTCACGAACTGGAGCAAACCGAGCACGAGGCCGAGGTTGATGTTGCCGGCGACCTTGATGGACATGAAGTCGTGTGCGTAGTCGGCCAGCAGGACGTACAGGAAGTACCAGAGCAGGAACGCTCCGGCGACTGGGAACACGAAGCTGCGGTGGTGCTTGCGAAGCTGGCGGAACTCGGGGCTGGCCTGGACCAGCTGGAAGTCCGGTTGCACAGCGGTGGTTCCCGCCGCGTCCCGGGAGGCGTCGTTGCCCATGGATCCTCCTCGACGTGCCGGACTCCTGCCCGGCGGATGAGTGATGCACATCACTCTCGATGGCTGGGGCGGTGTGGCGCCAGCTGCCCGAGGACCATATCGCTGAACGGCCGTCTGCGTGCGCCGAACGGTGCGTGGCCCACGCCCAACGGCGGGCGGTTCGCGGGGCGGTTAGCCTTGCTGCATGTCCCCCGATGCACTCACCCTCGCGGTCCTCGTGATCGTGCTCGTGGCGGGCGCGGCAGTGGGGGCGGTGGCCTGGCGCCTCTGGAGCGCCCGCCGGGATCTCGGGAGCGACGTCGAGCGGGCCAGCTATACGATCCTGCACTCGGCGGCCCAGGCTGGGCGGTACCTGCGCGGCGGCCTCGAGCCCGAGGGAGCGGCAAAGGCGGCCCGCCATCTCCGCTCAATGCTGGGGGCGCCCGCGCTCGCGCTCACGGACGAGGCCCGGCTCCTCGCGTGGGACGGTGAGAGTCCTGCACACGCCGGCACGGTCATGGCGCTCGCGGCGAAGACCCTCGCCCAGGGACGCACGCGCGTGCCCGGGGACGCCGAGCTGGACTGCGCGGCCGCCGGCTGCACCGATCCGGAGTGCCGGCTCCGCAGCGCCGTCGTGGCTCCGGTGCGGGCAGGCTCACGGGTGATCGGCACCGTGGTGACGTTCTCGCCGTCGGCCGGCGCCGGCCTCGTGCGGGCAACCGGCGAGGTGGCCGACTGGGTCGCAACACAGGCCGAGCTCGCCGAACTGGACCGTTCCCGGACCCTCCTCATGGAGGCCGAGGTGCGCGCCCTGCGCGCGCAGATCAGCCCGCACTTCATCTACAACTCGCTCACGGCGATCGCCTCCTACATCCTCACCGACCCCGCCCGGGCGAGGGAACTCGTGGTTGAGTTCGCGGACTTCACGCGCTACTCCTTCCGGCGGCACGGTGACTTCACGACCCTCGCCGAGGAGCTCAAGAGCATCGACCAGTACCTGCTCCTCGAGCGGGCCCGGTTCGGCGAGCGCCTCCAGGTCAGCCTCCGCATCGCGCCGGAAGTCCTGGGCATCCTGATCCCCTTCCTGAGCCTCCAGCCGCTCGTCGAGAATGCGGTGCGGCATGGGCTCGAGGCACGCGAGGGGGTGGGCCACATCAGCATCACGGCCGAGGACACGCCGCTCGACGCCGTCGTGCAGATCGAAGACGACGGCGCCGGGATGGACCCCGAGCGGCTGCGCGAGGTCCTCGCAGGGCACGTCGGCGGCATCCACGTGGGCCTGCGGAACGTCGACGCCCGGATGCGCCAGGTCTACGGAGACGACCATGGCCTCGTCGTCGAGACCGCGCCGGGACAGGGCACGCTCATCACCCTGCGCATCCCCAAGTCCCAGCCCCAGCACGAGGCGCGGCCCCCAGTAAACTGAGCGCCATGATCACTGCCCTCGTCGTCGACGACGAGCTTCCCGCAGTCCAGGAGCTGTCCTACCTCCTGGGCCGGGACGATCGTATCGGCGCCGTCCACACGGCGACCTCTGGGACCGAGGCCCTCAGGATCCTCGAGCGCGAGGACGTGGACGCGATCTTCCTGGACATCCACATGCCCGGGCTGAGCGGCCTCGAGCTCGCCCGAGTGATCGCCCGCTTCGCGGCGCCGCCCGCCGTCGTCTTCGTCACCGCGGACGAGGAGCACGCGCTCGCGGCATTCGACCTCGCCGCCGTCGACTACCTGCTCAAGCCCGTCCGGCCGGAACGCCTCGAGCGCTGCGTGGGGCGGATCGCAGACCAGCGCGAGGGAACGCGGCCCGTCCCCGCCGATGCGGGTTCCGAGGCCATCACGGTCGAGCAGGGGGGCGTGACCCGCGTGATCCGACGGGACGATGTCGCCTTCGTCCAGGCCCAGGGCGACTATGCGCGGCTGCACACCTCGGAGGGCTCGTACCTCGTCCGGGTCCCCCTGAGCGACCTCGAGCGCCAATGGGGGCCGGCGGGGTTCGTGCGCATCCACCGCTCCTACCTCGTGGCGATGGAGGCGGTCCAGCAGCTGCGGCTCGGCGGATCGCAGCCCTCCGTCCTCGCGGCCGGCACCGAGCTCCCCGTGAGCCGCAGGCTCTTGCCCGGTCTGCGCGAGCGCCTCGCCGCCACCCGCATCCGACCGCTCTCATGACGGGCACCACGCAGTGACGGGCCCCGACGGCGAACGCCGGATCGACCGTTCGAAGCGGGTGCGCGTGACCGCTCCCCTCTCGAACGCGGCCCGCGCGCCGCGCACCCCGTCCCTTTCTCGGGAAGTCGCGGAGCAGTCAGAGCTGGGTACCGTGGTGCTGCGTTCGCTCCTGCGCTCCCAGCTGCGCCTGGCCCTTCTCGTGGCGGGAGCCTTCCTCGTAGCGGTGGGATCCCTCTGGGCCGTCTCAGAGCTCGGCAGGAACATCCCGTGGCTCCCCGGCCTCACGCTCGAATGGCTGCTCATCGGGGCGCTCCCCTATCCCGCCGTCGTGCTTGCCGGCATCGCGTACTACCGTGCCTCGACCCGGAACGAGCAGCGCTATGCCGAGCTCCTCGAGGACCGCCCGTGAATCCGTTGATCGGCCTTGCCGCACTCGGCATCGTGGCAGTTGCGACGGTTCTCGTGGGGTTCTACGGGCTTCGGATCTCCCGCACGACGAGCGACTTCTACGTGGCCTCGCGCACCGTCAGGCCCTGGTGGAACGCGTCCGCCATCGGCGGCGAGTATCTCTCCGCGGCCAGTTTCCTCGGGGTGGCCGGCCTCATCATGGTCAGCGGCTCCAACGCGCTGTGGTACCCCGTGGGCTACACAGCGGGCTTCCTCATGCTGCTGCTGTTCGTCGCCGCGCCCCTGCGGCGCTCCGGCGCCTACACGGTTCCCGACTTCACCGCCGCGCGGCTCGGATCCCTCTCGGCACGGCGGACCACGAGCGTCCTCGTCGTCCTCATCGGCTGGCTCTACATCATCCCCCAGCTCCAGGGCGCGGCCCTCGCGGTCCGGATCACCACGGGCCTGCCGGGGTGGGCGGGCTCGGCCGCAGTCGTCGCCGTCGTAGTCCTCGCGGTCATGCTCGGCGGCATGCGCTCCATCACGTTCGTCCAGGCCTTCCAGTTCTGGCTCAAGCTTGCAGCCCTCGCAGTCCCGGCACTCTTCCTCATCCTGCTCCTGGCCGGCCGCGGTGCACCCAGCCTGCCCGACGCGGCAGGCAGCATCGCCGCAAGCACCCAAGCGGAAGCTCCGTCTGGCTCGTTCACGACGCTCGACGGCGGGTACCGCACCTTCTCGATCCTGCTCGCCCTGCTCTTCGGCACACTCGGGCTGCCCCACGTGCTCGTCCGGTTCTACACGAATCCGGACGGCCGCTCTGCGCGCCGGACCACCGTGATCGTACTGGGACTGCTGTCCGTCTTCTACCTCTTCCCCACCGCGTTCGGGGCGATGGGCCGTCTCCTCGCGCCGGACCTCGCGGGCGAGGGGGACGCCGTCGCCATCCTCCTGCCCGAACGACTCCTGTCAGGGCCGCTCGGCACCGCCCTCTCGGCCCTCGTGCTGGCGGGGGCCATGGCAGCGTTCCTCTCGACGACGTCGGGGCTGCTCGTCTCGGTGGCCGGCGTCATCAGCCAGGAACTGTTCGGCGGGAGCGTCCGCGGCTTCCGGACCGCCGCGGCCCTGTCCGCGCTCGTACCGTTCGCGATGGCCCTCGGCGTCAGTCCCCAGGCGCTGGCGGGAAGCGTTGGCCTGGTCTTCGCGTTCACGGCATCCACCATCTGCCCGCTGCTTCTCCTGGGGATCTGGTGGCGCCGGCTCACCCCCGCAGGAGCGATTGCGGGCATGGTCACGGGTGCGGTGGCGTGCGGGGGCGCGCTGACAGCGTCCGGGGTCATCGGCACTGGCCTGCTCGGCTCGGATGCGCAGCACTCCGTCGTTGCCGTGGTGTGCGCTCAGCCCGCCGCGTGGACGATCCCGCTCGCGTTCGCCGTCATGGTGATCGTCTCGCGCGTGAGCGGCCGGACGGTCCCCCACGACGCCGACCGCTTCCTCGTACGGCTGCACTCACCCGAGCCGCCCGGCTGAACCGAGGCTCAGTCGATCGCGGCCATGAGCTCCACGACACGGTCGAGGAACGCGTCCACTTGGGTCTCCTCGTAGCCTTCCCTGCCGGACACGGTGCGGAAGACGGCGGTGCGCACCTCGTCGGCGCTCATCGGGGAGCCCTGCTCGAGGTATGCGAGCAGACGCGTGCACAGGATGTCCACGTCGTCGACGTGATAGCTGGGGGCCTTGACGCTGGCTGGGCGGCGGAACCGCTCGCCGTCGGACCTCATGAGCCGGCCGCGAAGCAGCCCGGCCAGCTGCCCGATCTCGCGCAGCCAGGCCTCCTGGCCCGCTTCCTGGATGAGATCGTCGCGCTCGCGGCGTGCGAACGCATCCTCGAGCCGGTCCAGCGCGGCGTCGACCTCATTGGCGTCGTAGCCGCCGCGGACGGCGTCGAACGAGACGGTGCGGACATCGTGGCTCGTCACGGCCGCAGCCGCGCGATCCTCGAGGTACGCGCGCGCCGCGTCCAGGAACTTCTCCACCTGCTTGGGACTGTAACCGAGGTCGCCCCGCCCGACCCGGTCGAATCCTGCCGCCGCGCTGTCCTCAGTGTGCGCCACGTGTACGCGTCCTCTCGTTCGTTGGAAAGTCGATCATGTGAGGTCCCCGAGCCTAGATGCCCTGCAGGAGGCTGAAAACGAGGTAGGCGGCCGGCACCCCGAACAGGATCGAGTCCAGCCGGTCCATCATCCCCCCGTGCCCCGGGAGGATGCTGCTCATGTCCTTGATGCCGAGCTCGCGCTTGACCATCGATTCGGCGAGGTCGCCTGCTGTGGCCGCACCGACCATGACGACGGCGAGCACGGCCCCGACCCACCACGGCCGCCCGAGCAGGAGCACCGCACCCAGAACGCCGATCACGAGCGCCCCCGCCGCGGATCCCGCAAAGCCCTCCCACGACTTCTTGGGGCTGATCTTCGGCGCCATCGGGTGCTTCCCCAGGCTCGCGCCCACAATGTACCCGAACGTGTCGTTGGCCACCACCAGGAGGAGCGTGACCGCGAGCTGAAGCGTCGAGGGCGGCACCGCGCCGCCCTGCCACAGTCCGAAGCCCGGCGGCGGTGTTGCCGCATGCAGCGGCAGGAGTGCGTAGCCGATGAGGAAGGGGATCCACAGGACGACGAACACCCCGGCGAAGACGCCACGCGTGGCGCCGTCGGGATGCTCGAGGCTCTGCCAGACGAGCACCGCTGCACAACTGGCCAGGAGCGCGAACAACTGCGCCTCCTGCCCCCCGAAATACGCCGTCACCGGGATGGCCACCGCCGCAGCCATGATGGGCACGATCGGGACCCGTGTGCCGTGGGCCTCGAACGCCCGGAAGACCTCCCAGACGCCCAGAAGAGCCGCCGAGACGGCGATGAGGACGAACCCCATCGGCCACAGGAACAGCCCCGCGAGCAGCGCTGCAAGCAGGGTCAGGCCCACGGCGATGGCTGCGGGCAGGTTTCGCCCTGCCCGCGAAGCCTTCTGGGACTTGCGGGCCCGGCGCTCGCCGAGGGCGGCTGCCTCCGGCATTGGGTTGCCCGACGAGTCGGGTCCCTCATGCGGCACGTCGGGCTGGGGCGTGCTCATCAGACCTCGAGGAGCTCGGCTTCCTTGCGCTTGACCAGCTCGTCGACGGCGTCCACGTGCTTCTTGGTCAGCGAGTCGAGGTCCTTCTCACCGCGCACGCCGTCGTCCTCGCCGACCTCGCCGTCCTTGACGAGCTTGTCGAGCGTCTCCTTCGCCTTGCGGCGGATGCTGCGGATCGAGACCTTGGCGTCCTCACCCTTGCCCTTGACGACCTTGACGTACTCCTTGCGGCGCTCCTGCGTGAGCTCGGGCAGGACCACCCGGATCACGCTGCCGTCGTTGGACGGGTTGGCGCCGACCTCTGAGTCGCTGAGGGCCTTCTCGACGTCGCGCAGGGCGCTCTTGTCGTACGGCGTGATGAGGATCGTGCGAGCATCCGAGACCTGGAAGGAGGCCAGCTGCTGGAGCGGCGTCGGGGTCCCGTAGTAGTCCACCATCACCTTCGCGTACAGGGCGGGGTTGGCACGGCCGGTCCGGATCGACGCGAAGTCCTCCTTGGCCACCTCGACGGCCTTCTCCATCTTGTCGGTGGCTTCGAGCAGGGTCTCTTCGATCACGTCGCACTCCTTGAGGACTTCGTTGCAGCTGTGTACTTCCCGGCCGACCGCCGGGACCGCATGGCGGAGGCGGCCGCCCGGCTCCGCGGGACTAGGAACATCCTAGCCGCACCAGAGGGAGTGGCTCAGACGGTCACCCGCGTGCCGAGATGGTCGCCGCGGATCGCCTTGGTGACGTTTCCCTTGCCCTCCATGCCGAACACGACCATCTCGAGGCGGTTGTCCTTGCACATCGTCATGGCCGTCTGGTCCATGACGCGGATATCGCGGCGCAGCGCCTCGTCGTAGGTGAGGTGCTCGAGCTTGACGGCGCTCGGGTCCTTCTTCGGGTCGGCTGTGTAGACGCCGTCGACTCCGCTCTTGGCCATGAGCACGACGTCGGCGTGCACCTCGAGCGCGCGCTGCGCGGCAACGGTGTCGGTCGAGAAGTAGGGCAGTCCAGCCCCTGCGCCGAAGATCACGACGCGGCCCTTCTCCATGTGCCTGATGGCGCGACGCGGGATGTAGGCTTCGGCGACTTGGCCCATCGTGATCGCGCTCTGGACACGCGTCTCGACGCCGGCCTGCTCGAGGAAGTCCTGCAGGGCGAGGCAGTTCATGACCGTGCCGAGCATGCCCATATAGTCGGCGCGCGAGCGGTCCATGCCCGAGACCGACAGCTCGGCTCCGCGGAAGAAGTTGCCGCCACCGACCACGATGGCGATCTCGACGTCGTCGACGGCGGCGGCGATCTGCTCCGCGATGCCCCGCACGGTCGCCGTGTCGACGCCGAGCTTGCCGCCGCCGAACACCTCACCCGAGAGCTTCAGGAGGACTCGACGCCGGTGGCGCGGCTCGCCGTCGAGCGCGGTGGACGCCTCCGTGGCGATGCCGGCGGCTGGGTTGGCTGCGTCTGCCAGCGGGTCGGAGGGCACAGTCGTGTCTGCGGTCGATACGGATTCCATGGATGTGTCCCCTCGGGTAAAACGTCTGTCTGGGAGCCTGCGTCTAGCGTAGCGGCACCTGCCGCCGGTCATGGCAAAGGGGGCGGCCACCGAAGTGGCCGCCCCCTTGTGGTCGTGCTAGGCGCCGACGCGGAAGCGCGCGAACGCGGTCCCCTCGACTCCTGCCTCGGTGAGGACCTGGCCGACGGACTTCTTGGCGTCCTTGGCGAACGCCTGGTCGAGGAGCACCTCGCCCTTGTAGAAGCCGGTGACGCGGCCTTCGACGATCTTCGTCAGGGCAGCCTCAGGCTTGCCCTCGGCCTTGGCGGTCTCCTCCGCGATCCGACGCTCCGACTCGACGAGATCGGCCGGGACGTCCTCGCGGCGGAGGTAGTTCGGTGCCATCGCGGCCACGTGCACGGCGACGTCGTGCGCAGCGGTCTGGGCAGCGTCGCCCTCGCCGCTGACGGCGAACAGCACGCCGACCTGCGCCGGGAGGTCCTTGGACGTCTTGTGGAGGTAGGCGTCGACGGTCGCGCCCTCGATGCGGGCGAGGCGGCGGACGACGATCTTCTCGCCGAGCACTGCGCCCTCTTCGACGACGAACTCGCTCAGCGGCTTGCCTTCGACGTCAGCGGCCAGAAGGGCCTCGAGGTCGGCGGCGCCGGAGGCGACAGCCGCGTTGAGGACCTTGTCGGCGAGCTCGATGAACTTGGCAGACTTGGCCACGAAGTCGGTCTCGCAGTTGACCTCGACCATGACGCCGACGCCGTTCTCGACCTTCGCGGCCACGAGGCCCTCGGCAGTCGAGCGGCCCTCGCGCTTGGTAGCGCCCTTGAGGCCCTTGATACGGATGATCTCGACGGCCTTCTCGGCATCGCCGTTGGCCTCGTCGAGAGCCTTCTTGACGTCCATCATGCCTGCGCCCGTGCGCTCGCGCAGGGCCTTGATGTCAGCGGCGGTGTAGTTCGCCATGTGAACCCCTCGTCTCGTGTGTTCTGCTGTCTTCCGGCCAGCACAGATGGCCGCTCCCGTAGAAGGTGCGGCCATCTGCCGGCAGTCCCCGGAGCCTGGTGGGTCCCGGAGAGGGTCTTTGATCGAGTTAGTTGGTGCCCTCGGCGGACTCAGCCTCGGCCGGAGCCTCAGCAGCAGCCTCGGCGGGGGCCTCAGCAGCGGCAGTCTCGGCGGGCGCCTCAGCAGCAGCCTCGGCCGGAGCAGCAGCGGCGTCCTCGGCCTTCTGGCCCTCGAGGAGCTCGCGCTCCCACTCGGCCAGCGGCTCCGCCTGCGCGCCCTCGGTGCCGGAACCGCGGTTCTGGCGGGCAATGAGGCCCTCGGCCACGGAGTCAGCGACAACGCGGGTGAGGAGGTTCACGGAGCGGATGGCGTCGTCGTTGCCCGGGATCGGGAAATCGACCTCGTCCGGATCGCAGTTCGTGTCGAGGATCGCCACGACGGGGATGCCGAGCTTCTTGGCCTCGTCGACCGCGAGGTGCTCCTTCTTCGTGTCAACGATCCAGAGCGCCGATGGGGTGCGGGTCAGGTTGCGGATGCCGCCGAGGGTCTTCTCGAGCTTGTCCTTCTCGCGCTGCAGGATGAGGAGCTCCTTCTTGGTGCGGCCCGAACCTGCCACATCCTCGAAGTCGATCTCCTCAAGCTCCTTGAGGCGCTGGATGCGCTTGGCAACCGTCGAGAAGTTGGTCAGCATGCCGCCCAGCCAACGCTGGTTGACGTAGGGCTGGCCGACGCGCGTGGCCTGCTCCGCGATGGCCTCCTGCGCCTGCTTCTTGGTGCCGACGAAGAGCACGGTGCCGCCGTGGGCAACCGTGGCCTTGACGAACTCGAAGGCGCGGTCGATGAACGACAGCGACTGCTGGAGGTCGATGATGTAGATGCCGTTGCGCTCGGTGAGGATGAAGCGCTTCATCTTCGGGTTCCAACGGCGGGTCTGGTGGCCGAAGTGGACACCGCTGTCGAGCAGCTGGCGCATGGTAACGACGGGCATGCCGACGCTCCTTCCGGCAGGTCTTCATTCGAGGGCGCACGCGGTGGCCCTTGCCCCTGCCATAGTTGACGGTTGTTGACAACGACGGCCGGGTGGCCGCGTGTCCCTGGCATCCCCTCCCCGCCCCTACCGTTTGCACGGACCGATGGGCGGACAGTGCTCATGACGAGCGCTGGATGCGCGGAGTCGGCTTCCTTCACCCTTCTGAAGCGCAGGCATGGCGGACCATGGATTCTGGCACAGCAAAAGAGGCTCGGAAAGCCGCGGTCCCAAGTGTACTACAGCGGGCGGTGTCAGGGCGGGCGGCGCAGCGGCGGCCAGGCCGCATCCGGCGTCGGCATCAAGGCGTCGGCATCAGGGCGTCATCGCTGCGGACGACGCCGCATTGTCCACATGCGGGACCGTTGCCCTTGCCGATGGTCTCGCCACACCGCAAGGCTGGGCGTCATGACACCTCGGATGCCCCTTACCGGCCGAGAGCCGCTCAGAATCCTCACGGCAGTGCCGAGCGTCTGCGCTCTGGCGCTCTCCGCGGCTGTGGGCGGCCCCGCCGCGGCGCAGGCACCGCCTGCCGCACAGGTCGCCCTCGCCCAGCCCGTAGGCGCATCGCCCACGCTCGCCAGGCCCGCCGGAGCACAGCCTTCAGGTTACGGGTGGGCATGGCCGCTCGAGCCGCGGCCCGCCGTCGTGCGCCAGTTCGATCCCCCGAGGCGCCCGTGGCTGTCAGGCCACCGGGGGGCGGACCTCGGTGCGGTGCGGGGCGCCGAAGTCCGCTCGCCGCAGGCCGGGACGGTGGTGTTCAGCGGTTGGGTGGTGGACCGGCCCGTGGTGACCATCGACCACGGCGACGGGCTGCGGAGCAGCTTCGAACCCGTCGTGGGCACGGCTGCCGTGGGTGCCGCGGTCGCCAGGGGCGAACCCGTCGGGGCCCTCGCTCCGGGCGAGGCCGGCCACTGCGGCCCCGACGACTGCCTGCATTGGGGCGTACGCCGGGGCGACGAGTACGTGGACCCCCTGGCATTCATCGAGGACCGCCGGCCCTCGGTCCTGCTGCCCTGGGGCTGAGCAGGTCAGACGATGGCTGAGATGCCCGTGATCGACCGGCCCACCACGAGAGAGTTGATCTCGTGCGTGCCCTCATACGAGTAGATGGCCTCCGCGTCTGCGAACACCTTGGCCATCCCGTAGTCCGTCACGATGCCGTTGCCGCCGAGCAGGCTGCGGCCGATCGCGACGCTCTCGCGCATGCGGGCGGTCGTGAAGGCCTTCGCGAGCGCAGACTGCTCATCGCGGGCCCGGCCGGCATCCTCGAGCTGCGCGAGGCGGACCATCATGCCCAGCGAGCTCACCACGTTGCCGAGCATCGTGACGAGCTGGTCCTGGACCAGCTGGAAGGAGGCGATCGGGCGGCCGAACTGCTCACGCTCGACCGTGTACCGCCGCGCCACGTCGAAGGCGGCCAGCTGCTGCCCGACGGCCTGCCACGCCACGGAGAGCCGTGTGGCTTTGAGCACCTTGTTCGTATCCCTGAAGCTGTTGGCGTGGGCGAGCTTGAACTCGGCCGGGACTCGGACGTCATCGAGCGTGATGTCCGCGTTCTGCACCGTGCGCAGCGCGATCTTGTTCTCGATCCGCGTGGCGCTGTACCCGGGCAGGTTGGTGTCCACGAGGAAGCCCTTGACCTGGTTATCGGCCTCGTCCCGCGCGAAGACCACGACCCAGTCGGAGAACGTCGCGTTGCCGATCCAGCGCTTGGCACCCGTGAGGATCCAGTCGCCACCGTCGCGGCGCGCAGTGGTCCGGGTCCCGCCGGCGACATCGGAGCCGCCGAGCGGCTCGGTCAGGCCGAAGGCCCCGATCTTGTCCAGCGAATAGATCTCGGGCAGCCAGGCAGCCTTCTGCTCCTCGGAGGCGAGCAGCTCGATCGACCCTGCGAACAGGCCGTCGTGGACGCCCATGAAGGTGGCGATCGAGGCGTCGGCGCGGGTGAACTCGGCGTGGAGGAGTCCCGCGAGCAGGTTCGAGTGACCCTGGCGACGGACCGGACTCATGACGTCGAGCTCGGCAACCTTGGGCACGATCTCATGCGGGAACTCGGCACGGTTCCAGCAGTCGATGGCAATGGGGGCCACTTCGCGTGCCAGCCACTCACGCACCTCGTGGAGGCGGTCCCTCTCTTTGTCGGAGAGAAGGGCCTCGAAGGCATAGAAGTCGCCGTCGGCGTACGGCAGATCGGCGGCGGCGGTGCGCGGCTGCGTCATGGTGCTCTCCAGGGTCAGTTGTTACTCAAGAGTAGTTACTCACAAGTAACATACGCTTCCCCGGCGGTCTCGACAACCCGGCCGGACCGGTGGACGCAAAAAGGCCCGGAACCACGCTGCGCATGGCTCCGGGCCTGACCGTAGGGCCTGTGGGACTTGAACCCACGACCAAGGGATTATGAGTCCCCTGCTCTAACCGGCTGAGCTAAGGCCCCACGCCCCAAGTGCTGGGGACCTTTCCATCCTAGGCCAGGTCGCCGCCGACGTCGGTGCCGCGGTACAGGGCCTCGAACGTGTCCAGTGTGGCCTTGAGTCCGTGCTTCTGGACCATGCGGTAACTCTCCGCGCCCATCCGGGCCCGTTCCGCCGGGGGAAGGCTCAGCACGGCGGTGATCTTGGCAGCAAGGTCGTCGACGTCGTTGGGGCGGAAGAGATACCCGTTCTCACCGTCGACCACGAGGTGCGGCAAGGCCATCGCGTTCGCCAGCACCACCGGGGTGGAGGCGCTCATGGCCTCGAGCGTCGCGAGGGACTGGAGTTCCGCGGTCCCCGACATGCAGAAGAGGTCTGCGCGGAGGTAGGCGAGCCGGAGCTCGTCGTCGGGTGCAAGGCCAAGGAAGCGGACCCGGCTCCTCACGCCCAGGCGGTCCACGAGATGCTCAAGGGACGGGCGCACCTCTCCGCCGCCCACGATCTCAAGGTGCACATTGAGCTCGGGCGGGGTCTTGGCGACGGCCTCGATGAGCACGTCGATATGCTTCTCCTCCGCGAGCCGCCCGGCGAAGAGAACAGTGGGATACGGGTTCTTCACGACCACCTCGCCGGGCCGCGGCTCGTAGGCGGCGATGTCGATGCCGTTCGAGAGGGGCAGCACCTCCGTCAGGAACGCATGGTCACGCATGGCCTTCGCGGCGAGCGGCGTTGGCGTCGTGACCACATCGGCCTGCCCCATGACCTTGCCCATGTCCTTCCACGACTGGCGGCCCACGATGTTCAGGAACCACTGCGGGAAGGGAAGGAACGGGTTGAGGTTCTCCGGCATGAAGTGATTGGTCGCGACCACGCGAATGCCACGCTTCACCGCCTCGTAGAGGACGTGCTCGCCGATCATGTAATGGCTCTGGATGTGGACCACATCGGGCTTGACATGGTCGAAGAGGAGCGCGATCTCCTTCTTGACCTCCCAGGGGAACACGACGCGCCAGTATTCGTGGGTCGGCACCGAGTGGGAACGGAGACGGTGGACGGTTGCCTCCGGGCGCACCTCGGTGAAGCTCTTTCCCCTGTCGGAGCGCACGGCGGCGACGTGCACGTGGTGTCCGCGCGCCGTCATGCCTTTGGCAAGCCGATACCCGAACTGCGCGGCGCCGTTGACATGGGGTGGATAGGTGTCTGCGCCAATCAGAATCGTCAGCGGCTTGCTGGTCAGGTCCGTCTCGGGTTCAGGCGTGGTCACAAGCTCTCCTGGTCGGGCGGGCCGGCGGTTCCGGTCCGCGTTCCCGGCGGGCCTCCAGATACGGATCAGCCGCCGGTGTGGGAACGTGCATCGGGCCCGGATCCTCCCCGAAGCTCGCGCGCGGAGTCCTTCTTCCGCTTCGCGACCTCCGGATGGTGCCGGGACAGGGCAATGACTCCCACGATAGCAATGAGGGCGGCCACCACCATGGCAACCGCAACGACGGCGGGCACGTCAGGACGCAGCTCACCGAGGATGGTGATGCCGATCGCAATGCCGACAATCGGATCGATGACCGTCAGGCCGGCGATCACGAGGTCGGGCGGCCCGGACGAATAGGCGTTCTGGACGAACCAGGAGCCGAGACCTCCCGCAGCCACGATCGCGACGACCGAATACCACTGCACGTTCAGGAGGAACTGCCCGTTGGCGGAGAGGAGGTCCCGACCGATGATCCGGGTCAGGACGGCCACGAAGCCGAACAGCACCCCCGCTCCGAGGATGTAGACGAACGCGCTCAGCCGGTGCCGGAACATGGTCGCGAGACCACCGAGCACCCCGACGGCGAGGGCGAGCAGCAGCACGATGGCCAGTTCCGCGTCGGCACCCACATGATGGTTCTCGACCGTCGCGTTCACGGCAAGCAGGACGAAGAGCGCCGATCCGGTCACGCAGGCGGTGATGGCGACGACGGTGGGCCGATTGATCGTGATGCCCTGGTCCTTGGAGTTGACAATCGTCGTGATGACGAGCGCGATGGCACCGATCGGCTGGATCACTGTCAGAGGTGCCGAGACAAGGGCGACCATGTTGCACAGCATGCCAGCGCCGAGGAGTGTCAGTCCGAGAATCCACCGGGGATTCCGCAGGAGCCGGACGAAGCTGCGGGAGCTCAGGGCGAGGCCGCCCATGTCCGCCTTGACGGCACTCCCCTGCCGCTGCGCGCCGAACGCGAGGAAGAAGGCGCCGAGCACGGCGAGCACGACGGCGAACCACACCATCAACGACCGCCTTCCCAGCCGTTGTCCTCAAGCCTGCTCTCGCGCACCGGCCGACCCTTGGCCACGATTGCGCGGAAGTAGTTGAACGCTGCAATCCAGTGCCCGATGAGGCCAAGGAGGAGCAGGACCCAGGCCACCACTGCGTAGGCAACCGCCCCGGGGACGGACAGTTTGGACAGAACGAGCAGCGGCGTACCCACGAGAAGGAATGCCGTGCGGAGCTTCCCGATCTTCGACACCGGGAGGTCAGGATGGCTGTGGAAGTAGAAGAGCGAGGCCGTGCCCAGTGCGAGGTCGGGCACGAGCAGAGCGGCGAGGTACCACCACTGCACCACGTCGGCGAGCACGAGGGTCAGCGCGACAGCAAGAAGCGCGAGGCGGTCCGCCGCCGGGTCGAGTACCTTCCCGAGCAGCGAGACCTGGCCGAGGCGCCGCGCCACGTAGCCGTCCACCCAGTCCGTGCTCCCCATGACTGCGAGCACCACTACGGCCCAGCCGTACTCCCGCTCGGCGAGGACGAGCCACATGAAGAGCGGCACGCCGAAGAACCTCAGGATCGTGATGATGTTCGGCAGGGTGAAGAGGCGGTCGGTCTCGACCTGCTCGGCCCCCGGCCGTGTGCCCGCGTCGAAGAACCTCACCGTTTCCGCACCGCCCACCCGTGGGGCGGGACCAGCGGCGGTTCCCCCGTGATCAAGGTACTGCTGTGCACTGAGGGCCCCCGGCCGCTCAGTTCTTCACCAGCTTGCGCAGGAAGACCACGAAGGCGGTGGCCGAGACGGTGAACACCGCGAGCGGCGCCCAGCGTCCCTTGAGCGCCTCCGCGGTGTCTGCCGCGCGGCTGGTGCCCTGCGCGCCCGGGCCACCCCGCGCCGTCGTGCCCGTCGTGGCGAAAGGGGCGCGGCTTGATCCACCGGCGAACCTGGCCTTGACGTCGTCGGCGAGGTAGCCGGCCTGGCGCTTGACGTCCATCTCGGCAACGAGGCCGTCGCGGACGTCCAGAAGGTGTGCGCGGCGCTTCTCGAGGCGCTCGCGAAGCTCGGCTTCAGTCGGTGCGGGGAGCTTGACCTTGCCGTGGGCCCGCTCCTGCGCCTCCTTCTCCATCTTGGCCTTGGCCTTCTCGGCTTCCTTCGTGGCCTGCGCGCGCTTGTACTGGATTGTCGACGGATCGAGCAGGCGCGGATCGAAGTTGCGGCCCTCCGTCACGATGCCGAGGTCGTAGCGCACGCCGCGGATCGCGTCGGCCGGGACGAGCGGCATGGCCTTCTTCACCCACGCCATGCCGATGAGCACCGCAATCGCGATGATCACAAGGAACGCGGCCCCGACGATCAGGGCCGCCAGCCACCCGGGCATGACGGTGGCGAGACCAAGGATTGCCGCCACCACGAGCGCGATCACGAGGAGTCCGAGGAACAAGAGCGCCACGACGAACAGTCCAGCCCCGACTCCTGCCTTGACGCCCCGGTTCTTGAGCTCGATCTTGGCGAGGGCGAGTTCGTCGTTCAACTGGCGCGGCGCGAGCCGCGCGGCTTGGCCTACAAGGTCCGGCAGAGCGGCCAGCTTCGGCCGCCGGCCTGCCGGCGTACTGTGGCGTCCACTCATCGTCGTCGGGTCCTTTCCTGTCGGTCAAGAACGCGCGAGGCGCAATCCGTGACCAAACTACCACCCAGTTGCCGCTGGGGGCCCGCCGCCGCGCAGCTCAGGGAGTCCGCGGGCTTCCGGTGTCGAGGGCGCCGAAGGTGGCCTCGACCTGCAGGAACTGCTCCGCAGCTAAGACGGCCGCAGTGAACGCATCCGCATCGGTCGTCGAACCCCGGGGACCGCGGGGCATCCACTCATGCCGCTCCGTCCGGATCGTGCAGAAGCCCTCACGCGGCGGGGCGTAGTAGATGGCGAACCTCTGGACGGGCCACCCGCCTGGCGTCTCGGGCGCTACGAGCACCGCGGAGCGGAGCGCGAAGTTGACCCATTGGGCGATCGGGCGGCGCTGATCGCGCACGAACATCCCGTCGTTGAAGCCGTTCGCGGTGCCCTCGCCGTAGGCGCCCTCGAATCGGGCCCGCCAGATGGTCAGGAGCGGACCCTCGTAGCGCGTCCACCCAGGGGGAAGGGGGGCCGACGACTCGGACATAGGATCATGATAAGACGACAAACGCCCCGACAGAGCGGGGCGAAATGCCTGTCGCGGGCCCGCTGACTGCAGGCGCTGCGTGAAGGTGCTCCCCCGACTGGACTCGAACCAGTAACCCTTCGATTAACAGTCGAATGCTCTGCCAATTGAGCTACGGGGGACTGACACTGCAAATGGCTCCCCCGACTGGACTCGAACCAGTAACCCTTCGATTAACAGTCGAATGCTCTGCCAATTGAGCTACGGGGGATCGCAGCGGGTCCTACCCTAGCAGGGCCTGAGCCCTGAGGTGAAATCGGCGCCGGCTCGGCCCCGTGGCCAGGCTCAGTCGGCGGAGCGGAGGGCACGACGACGCAGCTCGAGCTCCATGAGGCGGCGGTTGAGGCGTTGGAACGCTTCCGGCGCACCGGCCGGGTCCAGACGCTGCAGCTGCCCGATCATCTCGGCCTTCTGGGCTGTGATCTGCAGCTCGGCGAGGCCCGCGAGGATGTCCCGGCAGTAGCGCTCAAGCGACTCCTCAGTCGTAGCCGGGAGGGGTGTCACCGCAAGCTCTGCCAGAAGCGGGCGCAGGGGCTCTGCCAGCTCGTGGCGCACACGCTCTATCCAGCCGGCCGTGGCCTCCTGCTCCGCCGGACGTCCGGCAGCGACGATCGCGGAGTGCAGGGCGGCGTACGCTGGCGCCGCAAAGCGTGCCGAGGCGAATTCCGCCCAAGAGACATCGAGCAGCATCTGGGGCTGCTGGAGGACCACTTCGAGGGACTGCCGCTCCATGACCGCCACCGGGTCCCGCGGGTCCGGAAGCCAGACGGCAGGCGCGGCAACGGCGGCACTCGGCCCCGCGGCGTCGTGCGCCGCACCGGGCCGGTTGACGCCTTGCTGGGGCACGCGAGACGCGCCCGACGCCGTGAGGTGCCTTCCGGCCGACGTGACCGCCCGCGTGACCTCCTCGAGCGGCACCCCGAGCCACTTCGCGAGCTCGCGGGCATAGGCCGGCCGGATGGCCTGGTCTCGGATCTGCGCAACGACCGGTGCGGCCTCGCGCAGTGCCGCGACGCGGCCCTCGACCGATTCGAGGTTGTGCTTGCGCAGGGTGGCCTGGATCGCGAACTCGAAGAGGGGTCGGCGCGCCTCGATGAGCTGCCGCACGGCGGCATCGCCGCGGTGCTGGCGCAGCTCGCACGGGTCCATGCCGCTCGGCTCGACCGACACGTAGGTCTGGGCCACGAAGCGCTGGTCCTCCTCGAAGGCCCTGAGTGCGGCCTTCTGGCCCGCGGCATCGCCGTCGAACGTGAAGACGACCTCTCCCCCGGTCCCGTCGTCCGAGAGGAGCCGGCGAGCGATCTTGATGTGCTCGCCGCCGAACGCCGTTCCGCAGGAGGCGACGGCGGTGTCGACGCCCGCGAGATGGCACGCCATGACGTCGGTGTAGCCCTCGACGACGACGAGCTGTCGTTTCTTGGCAATGTTGCGCTTGGCCATGTCGATCCCGTAGAGGACCTGGGACTTCTTGTAGAGCGCGGTCTCTGGGGTGTTGAGGTACTTGGGGCCCTGGTCATCGTCGAACAGGCGCCGGGCGCCGAAGCCGATCACCTCCCCCGTGATGTCCCGGATGGGCCAGATGAGGCGGCCACGGAAACGGTCATACAGACCGCGGTTGCCCTCAGAGAACATGCCCGTGAGCCTCAGCTCGTCGTCCGTGAACCCTTTGCCCCGCAGATGCTTGAGGAGCGCGTCCCATCCCTGCGGGGCGAAGCCCACACCGAACTGCTCGGCGACGTTGCGCTCGAATCCGCGCTCGAAGAGGAACTGGCGTCCCGCTGCGGCGGCAGGGCTGAGGAGCTGGGCCTGGAAGAACTCTGCGGCGATCTTGTGCGCGTCGAGCAGGCGCTGGCGGCGGCCGACCTCTTCGCGCCGTGGTCCCGCGCCGTCCTCGTAGTGCAGCTCGTAGCCGATGCGGGCCGCGAGCTTCTCGACCGTCTCGGCGAACGCTGTGTGGTCCAGCTTCATGACGAAGCTGATGACGTCGCCGCTCTCGCCGCAGCCGAAGCAGTGGTAAGTGCCCACGTGGGGGCGGACGTGGAATGAGGGCGAACGCTCGTCGTGGAACGGGCACAGGCCCTTCCAGGAGCCGATGCCTGCACCCTTGAGGGTCACGTAGCCCTCGACGACCTCCTTGATGTCCGTGCGCGCACGGACCTCCGCGATGTCCTCGGGTTTGATCAGGCCGGCCACTGGTCCACCTTAGTCCCGGTCACCGTCACCACAGGCTCGGCAGGCTGCCGACGAGCCGCTCATACCATGCGAGGCCCGAGCCATCCGTGAGGGAGGCGACCTGGTCGACGACGACGCGCAGCCGGCCCGCGTCGTCCTGCGCCGCGCGCCAGTCCGCGGCGAACATCGGCTCCAGATGCCGGTCCCCGGTGGCGCTGAGCGCCGTCACGAGGGCGTGCAGGACCTCACGCTGGCGCTCATAGATGGGCTGGCGGTGGTCGGTCGTCATGACGAAGGTGGTGGCGAGGCCCTTCATGACGGCGATCTCGGTGACCGTCTCATCCGGCACCATGACCTCGCCGGCGTACCGCGTGAGCGGGGCCGCGCCGTACGCGGCACGCGTCAGAGAGAGGGCGCTGTCGCAGAACCGGCCGATGAGCTGGCTGGTCATGTTCTTCAGGGCGGCCATCGACCGCCGCGAGCCGTCTGCCTCCCGAACCCACACGGGTGTGGCCTCGAGCCGCGCAAGCGCGGCGTCGATCTCGGCCGGCTCGCTGTGCGGGAGGTACCACTGCTGGGTGTAGCCGATCACGCGGGCGCGGTGGTCAGGGTTCTCCATCCAGCGCAGCTGGAACTTCCCCGCCACGATCGCGTCCTCGACGTCGTGGACCGAATAGGCGATGTCGTCCGAGAGGTCCATGACCTGGGCCTCGATGCAGGACCGACCCGCAGGGGCGTCTTCACGGACCCACGAGAAGATCGGCAGATCGTCCTCATACGCGCCGAACTTGCTGGTCCGGTGCCCGTGGATGAGCGGGGCGTCCACCGCCGTCCAGGGGTACTTGCACGAGGCGTCGAGGCTCGCCCGGGTGAGGTTGAGCCCCGCCGGCTGGCCGTCACGGTCGAGGACCTTCGGCTCGAGGCGCGTGAGCAGGCGTAGGGTCTGGGCATTGCCCTCGAAGCCGCCAATCGCATGGGCGATGTCATTCAAGGCGCTCTCGCCGTTGTGGCCGAAAGGAGGATGGCCCAGATCGTGGCTCAGGCATGCGGTGTCAACGACGTCCGGGTCGCAGCCAAGCACACGTCCGAGCTCGCGGCCCACCTGGGCCACCTCGAGGGAGTGGGTCAGGCGCGTGCGGACGAAGTCGTCGGTGTCAGGGGCGACGACCTGGGTCTTCGCCCCGAGTCGGCGCAGCGCCGAGGAATGGAGGACGCGCGCCCTGTCCCGCTCGAAGTCACTGCGGTAGCTCTTCTTGCGGGGCTCCTCGACCCAGCGGCTTGAGTCCTGCTTCGAGTATCCGCGGGTGCCCTCGGCGACCGCCTCAGCCACCGGACACGTCCAGTTCGGCGGCGGCGATATCCCGGGACTGGTCGGCGTCCATCGTGCGGCTCTCGAGCCAGCGATGCGGGAGCGCCGGGCGCTTGGGCGAACCGGCCCTGCCGCGGGGGCCCTCGGCATCGACGCCGGGGTAGGGCGCCTCGGCATCGAGGGTGTCGAGGAGCCCGCGCAGCTCCTCGAGGGTGTTGACCTGTGCGAGCTGGGCGCGCAGCTCGCCGCCCACGGCGTAGCCCTTGAAGTACCAGGCCACGTGCTTGCGGATGTCCCGGAGCGCCCGCCCCTCCTCCTCGAAGTACTCGACAAGCAGCTCGGCATGGCGGAAGAAGGCCTCGCCGACGTCCTTGAGGCCCGGGCGGATGCGGTCCGCACGGCCCTCGAAGGCCGCCTGAAGGTCACCGAAGAGCCATGGCCGCCCCTGGCATCCACGCCCGACGACGACGCCGTCAACCCCCGTTTCACGCACCATCCGCACCGCATCCTCAGCGCTCCAGATGTCCCCATTGCCCAGGACGGGAACGTCGGGCAGGGCCTCGCGGAGCCGTGCGATCGCGCTCCAGTCGGCCGTTCCCGAGTAGAACTGCGCCGCAGTGCGCCCGTGGAGGGCAACGGCCGCGACGCCGGCGTCCCGCGCGATCCGGCCTGCCTCGAGATAGGTGAGGTGATCCTCGTCGATGCCCTTGCGCATCTTGATGGTCAGCGGAACGCTGCCCTTGTCCGCCTCGCGGACGGCCGTCTGCACGATCTGGGTGAAGAGATCGGTCTTCCACGGCAGGGCCGATCCGCCGCCGCGCTTGGTGACCTTGGGCACGGGGCAGCCGAAGTTGAGGTCGATATGGTCCGCGCGGTCTTCCTCGACGAGCATCCTCACGGCCTGCCCAACGGTGACCGGGTCGACGCCGTAGAGCTGGACGGACCGGACAGCCTCGTCGTCATCGTGTTTGATGATCCGGAGCGAACCGGGGTGGCGCTCCACCAGGGCGCGGGTCGTGACCATCTCCGCAACGTACAGGCCACCGCCGAACTCGCGGCACAGCCGCCGGAATGCCGTGTTGGTGATGCCTGCCATCGGGGCGAGCACCACGGGCGTGTCGATCGTGAGGCGGCCCAGCTTCAGGGGCGGCAGTTCGAGGCGCACTCCACCTGCGGACGCATCCGCAGAGGGGTTGTCAGGGAGAACGGTTGGCACAGCAGTCACTCGTCCATTGTGTCAAAGTGGCGCAAATCGCCAGGCAGCCGGTCACCGCCCGGCGCCTTCACGCCACCTGCTCGGCTCCGCTGCCGTGCCCGGCGATGGCCTCCATGACGCTCTTCGGCAGGGTGAGCACGGGCTGTCCGTGCTCGAACTCCGTAGCGGCCATGACCTCCCCGCCGGGGCGCCACCAGTAGAGGTGCCGACTCAGGGGTGCGACCTCACCCTTGGCGAGAATGGCGTTGACCTCGAGCATCGAGATGACCCCTTCCACGGTCGTCTCCTCGCTCACTTCGCTGAACGTGATCATCCTCAGCGCTGGGACACTGAAGAAGACGCCGAGCGGACCGGGGTCCATTCCGAGTCGCTCCATGAGCCGTTCCGGGTACGCGAGCCACGAGGCCTGGCGCGGGTGGTCGGATTCGAGCAGGAAGACGGCGGAACCGTCCTTCACGAAGGCCTCCGGACGTCCGAGGTCGGCCGAGAAGAGATTCTCTTCGGCGGCCTCCCAGGCGGACTCGAGTCCTCCGGCCTTGGCAAGGTGGCGGTCCGCGACGTACATCGAGGTCTGTTCGCGCCGGATGGCCATGATGAGCGGAAGGCCTCCCACGCGTCGGGCGTAGGTGTACTCCTCGGTCCAGGCGTCCGGGGGCATGCGCTCCGGGGCGACGAACCGTGGAAAGAGCCTCTCCCGCAGGGCTGGTCCGGCGTAGCCCAGGCTCCCCCGGACGGCGCTTCCCTGGACTCCTGCACCGATGAGCTGCCGCACGATCGCCTCGACCATCACCGGCCACTCCGACTCGGGGAGGAGGAGGGCCTCCCGTGCGATCGTCCCGAACCCAAGCTGTGCACCGGCACCGGTGAACGGGCCGCCCATCACAACAATGTGGGTTCCGAGGTCCTTTGCCCTGAACCCGAGGCCCCGCACAGCGTCGCTGCAATGGCGTCGCAGGGCGTCCGCCTGACGGACGCTGAACTCTGGCAGGTGGCGGTCCGGGGCGTCGGCGCCTGTTGCGTCTCCCGCGGCGCCTGCGACACGCGCGATGCCGCCTACCTGACCCGCTCGATCCAACCGATTGCGCTGCGCCTTGCCCATTCCGGACCCCCTGCTCACGTGGCTCGGGCGCCGAATTCGGGGCCCGTTCCTGACGCTACGCACCGACAACCCCCGGCGGGACCCCGCCGGGGGTGTATGTGTATAACTCAGGCGCAAACAGCCTCCGCGGCCGGCGCGGGACGAAGCACCTCATCGGCGCGGCGCTGAATGATCCAGCTCTGGAGCCCGAGCGTCGCGGCGAGGTAGAGCATGATCGAGGCGGAGCCCACGGGGCCCAGACCGTGGTGGCCGTCAGCCACCGCGGCCAGCACGTCGACAATGACGTGGATGGCCAGCCCGGCCGCCCACAGTCCGATGACGGGCCACCCGCCCCGACGGTAGGCCGCGCCGTTGTGCGCCCACACCGTCGCAGCCCACCCGCGCAGCCAGCCGAACACGGCGGCGAGCAGGAGGGATGCGGTGAGCTCCACGGCGTCCGCCGCTTGCATCCCGCCAGCATCGGCGAGCCGCGCAACCTGCCAGACGCCGATCGCCCCGAGGATCAGAAACAAACGGGCCTTGAACTGCTCCACCGGCCGGGTCTGGAATTGGCGTACAACGGCCCACGCGAGAACGGCTGCGGCGAGGACTGCGGTGGCGAGGCTAAGGGTGAGGGTGGACGTCATCGGGGATCGGGCTCCTAGTCTGGATAGTGCCGCTTCGTGCGGCTGATTCCATGGTTCAGCTCGCTCGGCACCCCGGCCCCACACGCGTGTCACCCGTTCGGCATGACATCTGTCAGTTCAGAGGAGCCAGCCGTTCTCCTCGGCGATTCGCGCCGCCTCGGCCCGCGTCGCGGCCCCAGTCTTGCCGATCGCGCTCGAGAGGTAGTTGCGCACGGTGCCCTCGGAGAGGAACAGCGTCCTCGCGATGCTTGCCACCGTGCCACCGCCGGCAGCTTCCCGCAGCACGTCGGTCTCGCGCTCGGTGAGGGGGCTCTCACCCGCTGTGAGCGACTCGGCCGCGAGTGCGGGATCAACCACGCGCAGCCCTGAGGCGACGCGTCGCACCGCCTCGGCGAGCTGCCGCGCGGGCGTGTCCTTGACCACGAACCCTGAGGCCCCGGCCTGCATGGCGTGTCTCAGGTATCCCGGGCGCCCGAAGGTCGTGACCATGAGAACCCGGACTCCCGGGATGCCCGCAGTGATCTCGGCGCACGCAGTGATCCCGTCCTTGACGGGCATGTCGACGTCGAGGAGGACCACGTCCGGGGCGGCGCGCGCAGCCAGCGAGACCGCCTCGGCGCCGTCGCCTGCCTCGCCGACCACGTCGATGTCCGGTTCGAGGTCCAGCAGCGCCGCCAGGGCACCGCGGACCAGTGCCTGGTCGTCGGCGAGGACAACCCGGATGCTCACTGGGCTGCCCCTGCCCGTCCGGCCGTACGGGGGCTCAGGCGCACCGTCACGGCAAAGCCGTCAAGCGGTCCGGGGCCGGTCTCGACCGTAGCGCCGAGGGCCCTCGCGCGCTCGCGCAAGCCCCTGAGCCCGTGCCCGTCGCCCGCCGTCGGGGCAGCGACTGGCGAGGCGCCCCCGGCCACGACGCCTGCCGTCGTGCCACCCGCCGTCTGGGGCGGCGATGCGGCCGACGGCGCGTCCCCGCCGCCGTCGTCTGCGATCGTCACCGACGTGGGGCCGAGCAGGATCTCGCACCGACGCGCCTGCGAGTGCCTTAGGACGTTCGTGACGCCCTCTCGGACGGTCCAGGCAAACAGCTCGCGCGCGGCGCTCGGGACCTCGTCCGTGGCCCGGGGGATGTCCGCCTCAATTCCCGTGGCCGCGAGCGCGGCCCGGGCGCGCGCGAGCTCGCCGGGGAGGGATATCTCGCGGTACCCATCGACGGCGCGGCGAACGTCCGCGAGGGCGTCGCGGGAGAGTCGCTCGAGATCCTCGAGCTCGGACCTGGCCCGCCCCGGGTCGGCGTCCATGACCCTCCTGGCCAGCTCGGCCTTGACCGTGATGACAGTGAGCGAGTGGCCGAGAATGTCGTGGAGGTCGCGGGCGAACCGGGTGCGCTCCTCTTCGACCATGAGCCGCGCGTTCTCGCGCCTGGCCCGCCCGAGCGCCCGCTGGCGCCGGGCGGAGATCACGGCAACCCCGACCGCGACGACGCCCATCGCCATTCCGGTGAGCGTCCCGAGATCCTCGGTCCAGCCAGGAACCACTGTCCAGGCGGCTGCATAGGCGACGGCGAGCGCCACGGCGACGGCGAACGCCCACACCATGGGCATAGTCCACATGCCGGCGATCGCGAGGAACACGAACGGCGTGGTCCCCGACTGGCCCAGCATTGCGAGGCAGACCACGGCGAGCGCCGCCATGGCGACGTACCCGAGCCAGCCCTGGAGGCGGGCGGACGGGCTCGCAACAACGTCGGCCCCGCCCATGACGTAGCCACGCCGCGAGAACTGCCACACGTACACGACGGCGAACCCGAGCACCGCCGCGAAGCCGACGTCCCCCTGCGGCTTCCCAAGGAGCTCCGCGGCGTGAACGAGCGGCGAGATGAGCCAGACGAGCCAGATCGACGCAACGAACACCCCTAAGAGCCTTGACATGCGGTCCGTGCGGCCGTCCTCGTCGTCAGGGGTCGCGCCGCGATTGGCGGCACCCCTGAGGAAGCTGATCATGGACACCACTGTGCCACGGACCGCCTAGACCCTGCGGGTGTCCCGGCGGAACATGAGCCCCGCCCCGGTCGCGAACACTGCGAGCCATGCGCAGATGTTCAGCGCCCACACCCAGTCGAACGCATCGCCGAGCAGCACAGCGTGCGCCACCATACTCGGGCCCCACATGGGCGTGAACCTCGCGACCTCCTGGAGGATCGGGTCCATGAGGTAGAACGGGTAGAACACCCCCCCTGCGAAGGCCATGAGCGCGAGGCCGAGCCCAAGGAATTGCATCGAGTTCTCTGTGGGCAGCAGGTACCCCATGAACAGGCCGAATGCCGCAAGGACCGCCGCGCCGAACCACTCGAGGAGCATCGAGAGCACCCAGACGTCCGACGGCATCGTTGCGCCGCTGAGCAGGCCCACGGCGTTGACGGCCACCACTGGAAGGAGGCTCGTGAGTAGGGCCGTGAAGGCCTTGACGGCGACGTACGCCTGAGGGCGGAGCGGGGTGAGTCGTAGCTGCCTCGACCAGCCCTGGGCCCGTTCCACGGAGACGCTCGCCGCCGTCATGACGGCCACAGTCATCGCCCCGTACAGGGCCATCGAGATCATCGAGTACGCGGCCACGTTCCCGCGGCCCACAGCCTGGCGGCCCAGGCCGCCCGAGCCGCCGAACGCGAAGTAGATCGCCACCGGCATGACGACGGCGAACGCGAGCGTGCGCGCGTTCCGCGCCACCCGCAGGACTTCGATCCTCACGAGCGTCGGGTTGAGCCCGCCAAGGCGCGGGACCCTGGGTGCCGGTCCCCCGGCCCTAGTCTGGTCCGGGTGTGCGGCTGCGGTGGTCATCGCGTGCTTCCTTCCTTGCTGAATGCTCGGCCGGGTTCCCGTGCGGTGCCTGCGTCTCCTGCGGTGAGTGCCATAAAGGCGTCCTCAAGCCCGTGCGACGTGATCGCGAGGTCCCGCGCAGACGTCGCCGTGAGCAGGTGTCTCGCCACGGCGTCGCTGTCCAGCGCACGGAAGGCGACCTGGTCGCCCTGCCGCTGCGCGCCGTCGTGCGCGGGGACTGCGGCGAGGTCCGCGTCCGTCGCGCCGGGCCAAGTTGCTCGCACCATGCGTCCCGCCGCCATGGCCCGGAGCTCCCCGGGCGTGCCGTCGGCGACGATCCGGCCCGTGTCCATGAGGATCACCCGGTCCGCGTACCGCTCGGCCTCCTCGAGGTAGTGGGTCGCGAACAGGACCGTGCAACCGCCAGCAGCGTCCTCGCGGATCGCGGCCCAGAAGTCCCGGCGCCCCGTGACGTCCATGCCGGTCGTGGGCTCGTCGAAGACGATGAGCGATGGATCAGAAATGAGCGCCATCGCAAAGCGCAGCCGCTGCTGCTGCCCGCCCGAGCACTTGTTGACCCTCCGCCCCGCGATCCCGGCAATTCCGGCACGGTCGAGGCACTCCTGGACACCCCGCGTGTGGCTGAACAGCGACCCGGTCAGCTCGACCGTCTCGCGGACCGAGAGGTCCTTGAGCAGCCCCCCGGTTTGGAGCACGGCGGAGACGAGTCCGCGGTCGACGGCCCGGCGCGGCTCAAGCCCGAACAGCTCCGCGGAGCCGGTGGTCGGCACCGCAAGACCGAGCAGCATGTCGATCGTGGTCGTCTTGCCTGCCCCGTTCGGGCCGAGGAAGGCCACGACCTCTCCGGGCCGGATTGCGAGGGAGACCCCTGCAACCGCATGGACAGCTCCGAAGGTCTTCTCAAGCCCTGTGGCCTCAACGGCCCAGAGCGTTCCCTGTGAACTCATGCGTCCATGGTCATCCGCGCGGGCATCTGGTCCCCCACACATCCGTCAGGGATGCCGCATGACAGATGTCATGCGAGGCCTGCTCACGAGGGCCGTCCCTTCCGGGCGTGAGGGTACTGTGGGCGGCATGGCGACACCCCGCGACGCCCGCACCGCCTCGACCGCGAACAGGCTGCGACGGCCGCGGGCACTCCAGCCGGGCAGCCTGTGGCTGTACGACACTGCGCGCCGGGCGTTCACGGGACTGCAGGGCCTCTTCCGGGTGGACGTGATCACCTCTGGCCTCGACGCCGTCCCCCACGGCCAAGTGGTGCTCGCCATCACCCACTTCGGCTACCTCGACTTCGTGCCCGTGGCCCTGACGTGGTGGGAACGGCGCCGTGACCGCCTGCGGTTCCTCGTGGGTCCCCGCCCCTACCGCAGCCGCCTCTTCGGTGCCGTGATCACGGCGTGCGGCGGGCTCGCGGTCGTCGGCCAGCCGGGCCATGCGAGCCTCAGCGCGTCACTGGCCGCTCTCGACGCAGGCTGGAGCATCGCCCTCTTCCCCGAGGCAGGCGTGAGCCGGAGCTTCACGGTCCGCCGGTGCCACACAGGAGCGGTCCGCATGGCGCGCGAGACCGGCGTCCCGCTCATTCCCGTCGGCGTGTGGGGCGGGCATCGCATTATGACCCGCGGCCACGACGTGATGTCGAAGCGCGGCGGCGGCTCGCTCGCCAGCCTCTTGAGGGCCCCGATCCGGATCCACTTCGGCAACCCCGTGGACCTCTCCGGCTCGGCCGACGCCGACGACGCTGCGCGGCGTCTCCAGGCCGCGATGCAGGACGCGGCCGACGTCGCGGCGCTCGACTTCACGCTCGGCCTTCCGGCGCGTGCGTGGTGGGTGCCCGCGAAGTTCGGCGGCGGGGCGCCGACCGAGGCCGAACGAGACATCTGGGATGCCCGCGACGCTGTGAACGGACTGCGCCCCGACCGGGACAAGATGTGAGCCGCCCGCGTTGAGTGGTCGGGCCCCTGCCGGTCCATGACCCCTCAACAGGCTAGGCGGCGCTCAGTCGCCGAGTGTCAGTGTCTCGGGGCCAATCTGCTCCGCCGCCCCCGCCGCGAGCAGGGGGTCGACGGCAGCCCGGACAGCCGCCATCGAGTCGTCTACCTCGAGCTGCACGGGGTGCTGGTAGGCGATAAGGGCGAGAAGTCCCCGCACGGCGTCCGCCGCGTCTGCGGGGTCGAGCCGCACCTCGTGCCCGAGGAGCACCTCGCTCGGCTGCTCGGCGACCGCACTCGCTGGGCCTGCGTAGCTCACCGCGAAGGCCCGCAGGCGGCCCTTCTTCTTCGCGGGGGCCACGCCCGCGCCGAATGCGCTCGCCGCCGGGGCGCGGAGCACCACGGCGCCGTGCGCGCCCGCGGCCTCGGAGAGGAAGAGCTGCTGGGCCCGCCCTACGCTGATCGGTGCGGGCGGATCCCACGCATGCACTTCGGCGTAGTACCGGCCGACGGCGTCGCTGAGCTCGACCGAGCCAGTCGCCAGATCCTCGACGAGCGGCGAGGAGTCCCCCGCCTCCGTGCCGTCGCCGAAGACAGGCAGCTTGAGGGTGCCCGGGCGCACAAGGACCTCGCGCGAGCGCTGGAGCACGGTGAAGCCGGATGCTTCGGCGAACGCCGCCCCTGACGTGCCCGCGGTGACCTTGGTCCGCAGCTTCGCCGCGCCTAACGGGGCGTCCGCAGCGTGCACCGTTGTCGCCCCGGCGGCCGCCTCCCGCAGGCGGCCGAGGATCTCGGTCGCGACACCGGCTCGCCGGTGGTCGCGCGCGACCTCGACGTAGGCCCACAGCCTCGCAGGGTGGAGGGCCGCCTCGTACACGACGCCGGCCGCGACCGGGATGCCCTGGTCCTCGGCCACGAGGCATCGGCGCCACGGGGCGGGCGGCGTTGCGGCCCGGGGGCCGGCGGCGGACGGCGAGGACGCGCCGTCGTGCATCGCCCCGGACTCCTCGCTACGGTCCCCGTCAGAGTCCGGCGCCAAGGCACCGCGGAACTGCTCGGCAGCGGCGCCCTCGGCGTCTCCCCAGAGCTCGAGGAGGGCCCGGTCGTCGCCCTCGCGCCAAGGACGGTAGGTCAGCTGCGCCACGACGTATCCTCCCTCGTCCTCGCCCTTACTTCCCGAGCCGCTCGAACAGGTAGGCGGAGACCTTGTCCAGGGCAACGCGGTCCTGGGACATTGTGTCGCGCTCGCGGATGGTCACCGCGTGGTCCTCGAGGGTGTCGAAGTCCACGGTGATGCAGAACGGCGTGCCGATCTCGTCCTGGCGGCGGTACCGACGGCCGATGGCTCCGGCGTCGTCGAACTCGATGTTCCAGTTCCTGCGCAGTTCCGCGCTCAGGTCGCGGGCCTTGGGCGAGAGGTCCTCATTGCGGCTCAGCGGCAGGACGGCGGCCTTGACCGGGGCGAGCCGCGGGTCCAGGCGCAGGACGGTGCGCTTGTCCACACCGCCCTTCGTGTTGGGGGCCTCGTCCTCGGTGTACGCGTCGACGAGGAACGCCATCATCGACCGGGTCAGGCCGAACGACGGCTCGATGACGTAGGGGATGTACCGCTCGTTCGTGGCCTGGTTGAAGTAGGCCAGCTCGTGGCCGGAGGCCTTCGAGTGGCTGCCGAGATCGTAGTCGGTGCGGTTGGCGACGCCCATGAGCTCGCCCCACGCGTTGCCCTGGAAGCCGAACTTGTACTCGATGTCGATCGTCCCGGCGGAGTAGTGGGCGCGCTCGTCCTCGGGGACGTCGAACTTGCGCATGTTGTCCGGGTTGATCCCCAGATCGGTGAACCAGTTCCAGCACGCGTCGACCCAGTGCTTGAACCACTCGTCCGCCTCGGCGGGGGCTGTGAAGAACTCGATCTCCATCTGCTCGAACTCGCGCGTGCGGAAGATGAAGTTGCCGGGGGTGATCTCGTTGCGGAACGCCTTGCCGATCTGGCCGATACCGAACGGCGGCTTCTTGCGGGAGGTCGTGACCACGTTGTTGAAGTTCACGAAGATGCCCTGGGCCGTCTCCGGGCGAAGGTAGTGCAGGCCCTCGGCGTTGTCCACGGCGCCGAGGAACGTCTTCATGAGGCCCGAGAACATCTGTGGCTCGGTCCACTCCCCGGTGGTGCCGCAGTTCGGGCACGAGATCGACTCCATGCCGTTCTCCGGCGCCCGGCCCTTCTTGGCCTCATACGCCTCGATCAGGTGGTCCTGGCGGAAGCGGTGGTGGCACTGGAGGCACTCGACGAGCGGATCCGTGAACGTCGCAACGTGGCCAGAGGCCTCCCAGACCTGCTTGGGCAGGATCACCGAAGAGTCGAGCCCCACCATGTCCTCACGCCCGCGGACGAAGGTCTGCCACCACTGTTCCTTGATGTTCTCCTTGAGCTCGACGCCGAGCGGACCGTAGTCCCACGCAGACCGGGAGCCTCCGTAGATCTCACCGGCCTGGTAGACGAATCCGCGGCGCTTGGCCAGGGAGACGATCGAGTCCAGTGCGGTCTTGGGTGCCAAAGCGGTTCCTCCGTAGCGTCAGGCCGCTGGGTGCGGTCCGTCAAGTGTGCGCTTCTAAGAGTACCGGCGGGCGGCGGAGGCCGCCCGCCGCCGGGGCTGCGAGGCACGCACCTGGCCTAGAGTTGCAGCATGCCTGACCGAGAATCCTCCGCCGCGCTCCCTCCCTACGCCCAAGGTGCCGAGGAGGTCGAAGTCCGCGAGGGCACGATCCGGCTCGGGCAGCTGCTCAAGCTCGCCTCGCTCGTCGATGACGGCGTTGAGGCGGCCGATCTCATCCGCAACGGCCTCGTCAAGGTCAACGGGGACATCGAGGACCGCCGAGGACGGCAGCTCACGGTCGGCGACGTGGTCGAGGTCAACGGCCAGCGCGTTCGGCTCGTTCCCCGCGGCTGACGGCCGGCGCGCGTCAGCCCTTGAGCACGGAGAGCTCGAGGAACTCCTTGACGTGCGCGAGCTCGGGTCCGCTGATGCCGTGCCCGATCCCGGGATAGGTGACCTTCGTGAGGGCCACGTGGCTGCGGACCCATCCCATCGTGTACTCGACCTTGTCCGCCGTGATGACCGGGTCCGCCTGGTCGCGCCCCCAGAACATGGGCACGGTCCCGTCGAGCTCGGTATCGCGGAAGTACTCGTAGTCCTTCTCGCCGGCGGCGGCCGGATCGATCGCGAAGCCCGAGAGTCCCACCACGGCGGCGAAGTCGTCCGGCCGGCGGCGCACGAGCGAGGTCGCCATCGCCACGCCCATCGAGAACCCGAGCAGGGTCACCGAGGTGTGCTGCTCGCGCACCCCGTCGAGCCACGCGAGCACGTACTCGGTCGCCGCCTCAACGGAGTCCATCGTGAAGTCCTGCGCGGCCATGAGCGGGAACCACTGGTACGCACCGGGGGCAAGCGTCTGCGGCGCCCGCAGCGAAACGACGGTGAACTCCTCCGGCAGGTACCCGGCCAGGCCCATGAGATCGGCCTCATTGGACCCATAGCCGTGGAACAGCACGATCAGCGGGGACCCGGCACGCTCGCCCTCGGGGCGGCTCCAGAGCGCGACGTGCGCGGGGTAGTGGGCAGGGAAGTTGGCGCGCCGGGCGTCGGCGGTGGCGTCAGTCATGGCTCTATTGTTCCATATAGTTGAAACATCAACTATATGAACTTCATCACCCCGCGGTATGACTGGAGCACAGCATCGAACAAGCGGATGGGGCCCGAGCCGCCAGTCATGTTACCCGCAAGTAGCAAGTGATATGCCAATCAGCGCATAATGGTCCGGTGACCGAGATGCATGAGAACGATCGTCAGGAGACCGAGTCGCCAAACAGCCCGCGCCACCCGTGGCACCGGTATGTTGCGATCGGCGACTCGTTCACGGAGGGCATCGGCGACCCGGATCCCCACAATCCAGGCCGCCATCGCGGCTGGGCGGACCGGCTTGCCGAAGAGCTCGCACGCGGCTCCGAGGACTTCGCCTACGCCAACCTCGCGATCCGGGGCCGACTTCTGGGCCGGATCCTCGAGGAGCAGATCGAACCCACCCTCGTCCTCCACCCGGACCTCGTGTCCCTTTCAGCGGGCGGCAACGACCTGCTGCGCCCGGGAAGCGACCCCGACGCCCTGGCGCTCAGGCTCGACGACGCCGTCGGGCGCCTCTCCGACGCGGGAGCGACCGTCCTGCTGTTCAACGGCCCGGACATCGGCTCGACCCCCGTGCTCTCGGCAATCCGGGGCAAAGTCGCCATCTACAACGAGAACGTGCGCGTGGTCGCGGCACGGCACGACGCGGTGGTCGCGGACATGTGGGGCCTGCGCCAGCTCTCGGACTCGCGCATGTGGGACGCGGACCGGCTGCATTTCTCCCCGCTCGGGCACCACACGATCGCCATCATGGCGCTCGATGCACTCAACGTCGTGCATGGGCTCGAGCCCATGGAACCCAGCCCCATGCCGGTGCGCACCTGGCGGACGGCGCGCTCCGAAGACCTCGTGTGGGCGCGCGAGTTCTTCGTTCCCTGGGTGGTGCGACGGATCCGGCACAGATCGAGCGGCGACGGCGTCCTGGCGAAGCGGCCGACGGCGGAACCCGTCTTCGGCGCGGGCGTCCCGATGGGCTCGGGCGAACCGAGCTGACACCCAGCCTCCGCGCGTAGGCTGGGACCATGAGCTGGATCTTCTGGGTGATCGCGCTGAGCTGGATCGTTCCGTTCATCATGCGGAGGCTCGGCCAGCCCGGGCCGCGCGGGGGCCGCCCGCCGTACCAGCAGGGCCCGTATCCGCCGCGCGACCAGTATGGCCAGATCCCGGGGCAGTACCCGCAGGGTCGGTATCCCGGGCAGCAGCCTCCGCCGGCACCGCTGCCCGGGGGACAGGGGGCGGGGCCGCAGGGTGCGCAGACCCCGTGGTGGCAGCAGCCACTCCCCCCCGGATTTCCCGGCCAGCCAGCCCCGCAGGGGCAGCCCGCGCCGCAGCCCATGCCTCAGAATCAGCAGCCCCAGCATGAGGCTCCCCGGCAGGCTCAGCCGGCCCCCGCGCCGTCGGACGCGCCCGCCATCCCCGGCGAGGCGCCCGACGGCTACCGCGCCAAGAAGCTCGCCGAACTGGACCGGCAGTTCTCCGACCAGAAGATCTCCCTCGAGGAGTACATGAAGGCGCGCAACGAGGTCATGCGCGGCTGACCCGCCGCAGCATGAGCGCCCGCACGGGGCACAGGTCCACGGCATCCTGGGCGGCATCCGCGAGCGAGCCCGGCACCGGCACGTCGCGCCCGCCGCGGCCCATCGGGTAGCCCCAGTCGTCACGCACGAGGACCTCCGGCAGCAGCTCCGTGCAGAGGCCCCGGCCCTCGCAGACTGTGAAGTCGATGTGCAGCTCGAGCTGGGTGCGGCTCATCGGTCCCACCTCGGCCCGGCACTGCAGACGCCGCCGAGGTGCGCCTGCACCTCGTTCCGGAACACCGAGAGCGTGCTCCTGACGAACCCCGCCGTCCCGTCGGGATGCCTGCACGCTCCTCGCCCGGACACGACGCCGGCAAGGCGCTCTGCCTCCGAGGCGAGCCACGGGGTACGCTCCCCCGCCGCGATCCGCTCCAGGACCGTGGCCATGGCAGGCAGCCCGAACATGCACGGCCCGCACTGCTGCGCCGAGCTGTCGGCGAGGTACCTCGCGATGGGCGCGGCCGCCGCCAGCCCGCACCGGCCCTCCGCGACGGCGTACACGATGCCAGCCCCGGGGCGGGCAGCGTAGCGGGCCAGGCCTGCCGCAGTCATGGGCCGGTCGAAGCCGTCACGCGGCACCCACGCACCGTGGAACCCGCCCACGAGGACTGCGGCCGTCGAACCCGCGCCCGCTCCGGCCGCAGTGAGGATGTCCCGCAACCGCGCCCCGCCCTCGACCTCGATGACCGCATCGCCCGGGACGTCGCCGGACACGCTCACGAGCCGCGTCCCGGGATCCTCGGCCGTGCCGGCCTTCCGGAACCAGGCGGCGCCGTAGCGGGCCACCAGCGCGAGGTGGGCGAGCGTCTCGATGTTGTGCAGGAGGGTCGGCAGGCCGCGGAAGCCGGAGACGCTCAGGCGCGCGGTTGTATCCCTCGGGACCGCATTCCCGGTCTCGAGCGCGTTGACGACCGCACTCGCCTCGCCCGCGATGAACGTCCCGGGGGCCTCGACGAGCTTGACCCTCCGGGCATCGCGCCGTTCGGACACCGCTCGCCCCACGATCGCAAGCGAGTCCGCGGGCGCATACAGGAACAGCTGCGCGGCGCCGAGCGCCTCCCCCGCCGTCAGGAGACCGTCCAGGACGAGGTGGGGGGCTCCCCTCAGCAGCGCGGCATCCTTGCGGCTGAGCGGTTCGCCCTCGGCCCCGTTGGCAATGACCACGGGGCGCCGTCCAGTCACGGACGAGAGTTTGCGCCAGGCGGGGAAGCCCGCGCCGCCGCGGCCGGCCAGTCCGGAGGCCTCGAGCTCGGCCAGCAGCGTCTCGCGAGTCCAGTCCAAGGCGCGCTTCCCATACGCGGCCTCGTGCGCAGCGAGGCTCGGTGCGGCTGCGGCGAACAGCCGGCCTGTCCCGAGGGCCGGCACGTGCACCATGTCGCCGGTCGTCGTGCTCATCATCACTCTCGTTCCCGGGCTCAGACGCGCCCGAGTCGGGCAGCGGATGTCTCGGCGAAGCCGCGGCTGAGGCGCCAGATCACCGCGCAGACGGCTGCGCCTGCGCAGGCCCAGGCAAAGGCCTCGAACAGGAGATCACCGGCGTTGGTCCCGGACCCCAGGGCGTGGGCGAACGCCAACGGCCACATGGCGTAGGCGGCCCAGTGGATGGCCCGGAACGTGCGCTGGCCGATGCGGTTCCGCAGCAGTCCCGTGACGACGAGCGCGATCACGAGGTCGAACGCCACCGTGCCGAGCCCGACCCACAACGGGTTCCAGCCGGAGATGAACGGCACGACCGCGTCCTGCAGCACGAGCTTCGCGTGGGGATCGAGCATAAGCGTGCCCACGTGGAGGACGAGGAACACGAGTGCGATGAGGGACGTACTCCGATGGACGAGCGCCACCGAGAAGCGAGGCAGGCCCAGGAGCGGGCGCCCGGATCGGCTCACCACGCCGAAGACGAGCACAAGGGTGAAGAGGCCCAGCGACACGATGCCGCTCGCCCTGCCGAAGGCCCACATGACCTCGTTCACTGCAGAATCTCCCCCACGGCGCCGGCTGCCGCGGTCGAGGCAAAGGTCGTGCCAAAGGCGGCAGGCGTCGGAGGCCACCCATTCAACTCCACGACGTCCCCGTCACTGCGCACCAGCCGCGCGGGGTACCCGAGCTCACGGAGCCAGGCGACTCCCCGCGTGCCCAGCACCACGGCACCGGTGCTCGCCATGTTGGCGCTGAGGCAGTCCGGGGCCGCGACCGAGACACTGCGCCAGACCTCGGGGGCCGGAAGGGACGTCCACGGATCGAGGATGTGCTGCGCGTGGGACTGCCGAGCGCGGCGCTTCTGGGTGCTCGACGTCGCGATGGCCCAGCCCCCAGCGAGACGCACCTGGGTGACGGGATCGCGGGGCAGATCCTGTACGAGGACCTCCCATGATTCGGAGCCGGCGGTCGCGATGTCCCCTCCGAGCGAGACGAGCACGGACGTCTCGAAGCGCGCGAACACCTCGCGCGCGGCAAGATCAGCGGACGCGGCCTTCGCGGTCGCGCCGAGATCGAGCACGACGCCGGGGGGAACCGTGAGGACGCGGCCGTCGAGTCGGACGTCCCGCCAGCTCTCGGCGGGCACGATTCGAGGGGCGACGGACGAGGTCCCGGCGACTTCCGAGGCATCCGAGGCAACAGGCGAGGCAGACGCGTCGGAAACCGGTCCAGGACCGAATCCGAGTTCGGCCAACGGCCGTCCCAGTGTTGGCACCACGGCACCGCGACTGAGCTCGGCTGTATCGAGCGCGCAATGGAGCAGGCCCGCGAGAAGGGGGCTGACCGTTCCGCCGCCGGCGTGGACAAGCCGGTTGAGCTCAGAGTCCGGTCTGAAGCGGCTAGCCGCCTCATCGACCCGTTGCAGGAGGTCACGGACTAGCTCAAGCGCCGGACCGAGTGCGGCAGGGTCGCTGACCACCAGACGGCACTCACACGTGAAAGCCTCGAAGTCTGCGCTGGCCGGCACGTCACGATCCAGACGAGGTGCCCATGGCGCCGCCGCCCTGCGATGGCTGGAGGCCCTGGTACTGCTGGCTGCGCTGATGGCGCTGGGAGCCGCTGTTCAGGCTGCCTCCGTCCGAGCCGGTGGCGGGCGCTTGGCTCGTTCCGGTCGTCGAGATGTTCTGGACGACCGCCGGCGCGTAGACCGCCGCGGCGATCGCGCCGGCCCCGAAGACGCTCGTCGCGCCCACGGCGACTGCCGTGAGCCGTGCCCGCCGACGCCCGGTTTCGCGAATGCTCTCAGCCATCACGTGCCTCCTCTGCTGTCTTGTTCCAGCATGGAGCATCCAGATGTGGCTGCAACCCGAGAATCCTGTGCGCTGACTGTGCCTTGCCGGGTGGACCGGCGCCGTACCACCGTCGGGCGACCGCCGGTCCACCCGGCAACCATGCGCTACAGGGTGAAAACCCTCCGCCGCAGGTCCCCCCCGAGCTGGCCGATCTCGGTGAGGAAGCCGTCGTGGCCGATCTTCGCATCGATCGTGTACACGGGGACCTCGCCGGGAAGCGCGCGCGCAAGCTCGTCGCTCTGCTCGGGGAAGTACAGCCGGTCCGAGTTGACCGAGGCAAGGAAGAACTCGGCCTTGGCGGTGGCGAGCGCACGCTGCATCCCGCCGCGGCCACGGCCCACGTCGTGGCTCATGAGGGCCTCGGTGAGCGCAACATAGCTGTTCGCATCGAAGCGACCCACGAGCTTGTTCGCCTGGTGGTCCAGATAGCTCTCCACCTGGTACCGACCACGCCCGGCTGCGCCCGCAGGCGCTTCGAGCGGGTTCTCTGCGCCTTGTCCCCGCCGGCCGAACCGGAAGTTGAGCTCCGGCTCAGAGCGGTACGAGATGTGCGCTATGCGGCGGGCGAGGCCCAGCCCGGCCGTGGGGGCCGGCCCGCCGTAGTAATCACCGCCGTTGTAGGCCGGGTCCTGCCGGATCGCGAGGAGCTGGGCCTGGGCGAGCGCGATCTGCTCGGCCGTGGAATAGCCGCCGATCGCCACGACCACGCAGTGCCGAACACGCTCCGAGTACGTGGCGCCCCACTCGAGGGCCCGCGCGCCGCCCAGCGAGCCACCGACCACAGCATGCCACCGCCGGATGCCGAGCCGATCGGCAAGCCGCGCCTCGGCCCGGACCGAATCACGGATCGTCACGAAGGGGAACCGGGATCCCCACGGAACGCCTTCGGGATCGAGGCTGCTCGGCCCGGTCGAGCCGTAACAGCCGCCCAGCATGTTCGCTGCGACCACGAAGTACTTGTCCGTATCCACAGGCTTCCCCGGGCCCACGAGCGCGTCCCACCAACCGGCTTCGTCCCCGCTGCCCTGGGCAACGTGGGTGTCCCCGGTCAGGGCGTGCTGGATGAGGACCGCGTTGGACGCATCCGCGTTGAGGGTGCCCCAGGTCTCGAAGGCGAGCTCGACCTCGGGCAGTGCGCCGCCTGCTTCGAGCTGGAGCGCACCGACCGCGACGGTACGGAGCACCCCGCTGACGGCAGCGTCCTGCCGCACCGGCGTGGTGCGCTGCGCCCCGCCTGCTGCGCGTTCGCGTGCCGTCCTCTCTCGGGCGATGCCGTCAACCACGGTCCTTCCCGGGGTGCCGTCAACGAGGGTCACGCCACGGGCTCCGCGACGGCGTCGCCGACCTGCCCGTCGGCATCCTGTAGGGATGAGGCGACAGCGGCGAATCCGGCCTCGAGGTCTGCGAGGATGTCGTCGATGTTCTCGAGGCCGACGGCCAGGCGCACGAGGCCCGGGGTGACGCCGGCGGCGCGCTGCTGATCCGCGGTGAGCTGGGCATGCGTGGTCGACGCCGGGTGGATCACGAGCGAGCGCACATCGCCGATGTTCGCCACGTGCGAGTGCAGGGTCAGCGCATCCACGAATGCTGCGCCAGCCTTGGCCTGGGCGGCGCCGTCCACTTCGGTGCCGCCGGCCAGCTCGAATGAGACGATCGCACCAGCGCCCTTCGGTGCGTACTTCCTGCCGAGCTCGAACCACGGGCTCGAGGGCAGGCCCGCGTAGGCGACCGACTCGACGTCGACCCTCTCCTCGAGCCACCGGGCAACCTTCTGGGCGTTCTCGACGTGCCGCTCGATCCGCAGCGAGAGCGTCTCGATGCCCTGCGCGATGAGGAAGGCGTTGAACGGCGAGACGGCGGAGCCGAGGTCGCGCAGGAGCTGGACGCGCGCCTTGAGGATGTACGCGAGGTTTGCGCCGAGGATCCCGTTGACGCCGAGGTCGCGGGCGAAGACGAGGCCGTTGTAGGTCTCGTCCGGCGTGTTGAAGCCCGGGAAGCGCTCCGGATCCTTGGCGTAGTCGAACGTGCCGCCGTCAATGATCACGCCGGCGATGGCCGTGCCGTGGCCACCGAGGTACTTCGTGGCGGAGTGCACGACGACGTCCGCGCCGTGCTCGAGGGGACGCACGAGGTACGGGGTCGCAACGGTGTTGTCGATGATGAGCGGCACACCGGCCCCGTGCGCGGCAGCGGCGACGGCCTCGATGTCGAGGACGTTCTGGCGCGGGTTGGAGATCGACTCGGCGAAGAACGCCTTGGTGTTCGGCCGCACAGCGGCCTTCCACTCGTCAAGGCTGTCCGGGTCCGTGACGAATGTGACCTCGATGCCCAGCTTCTTGAAGGTGTGGGCGAGGAGGTTGTACGTGCCGCCGTAGAGGCTCGCGCTCGCCACCACGTGGTCGCCGGACTCGGCGACGTTGAGGATCGAGTAGGTCGTCGCCGCCTGGCCCGACGCGAGGAGCAGCGCTCCGACTCCGCCCTCAAGGCTCGCGAGGCGCTGCTCGACGGCGTCCTGGGTCGGGTTGCCGATGCGCGTGTAGATCGGTGAGAGCTCCGCGAGCGCGAAGCGGGCCGCTGCGCTCTCGGCGCTCGGGAACACGAACGAGGTGGTCTGGTAGATCGGGAGGGCCCGGGCTCCGGTCTCGGAGTCAGGAGTCTGGCCGACGTGGATCTGGCGGGTCTCGAAGGACCATTCGGGGTTGCTGGACATAGCAAGCTCCTTTGCAGCTGCGCTTGACCGACGGCTCTCGCCGGCCCAGGTCTTCACCCGGGGCACCCCGCCGCATCTGGAGGGTTGCCGGCCAGCGAACCGGGGTTTGGCGCTGGCACTCATGACCTATCTGGAGTGTAGGCGGCACACTGATCACTGGGCCAAGCATGTGACCGTGTGTTAAGTGGGGGCCTCAGCCCTCCATGAGCCGGCGCCGGTGGCGCAGCTCCTTGACCCACGCCCGCGTGACGGTGGCGGCGAACGGCGAGGGACCGCCGTCGTGCTCCTGCAGATCCTCCAGGAGCGGCCCGGCCGCCCGCAGGGCCGAGCCGAGCACCCCCTCCGCCGCGCGTGCGGGCAGGCCGAGCTCGAGCGCCCAAGCGAGGAAGTGGCGCCGCGAGACGCCCGTGGTCTTGCCGCCGATCGGCAGCGCGAGGGTCTTGTCGCCGTACGGAACCGTCGAAGGGATGTCGTAGACCGGCGCGACAGCCCACTCCCCCGGCACGGCGAGGCCCTGGACCACGGAGACGTTCTTCGCGTGGAGGTCGCCGTTGCCGGTCAGCCACGCGAACGCGCCCTGGAGGGCGAGGCTCCGCAGCGCCGGGAGGGGCGCCGCGCAGTGCGCGGCGACGGCGTGGCACAGCTCCTCATAGGTCACGTTGTACTTGTCCGCGGGATACAGGCCCAGCAGTTGGGAGCCGTCCTCGACAGCGAGGCGGCGCGTCCCCCCACCCGTCTCGTCGGGAGGGCGGTCAAACCGCTCGACGAGCAGCCCCGCCCGCCCCGCGACGTCGTGCACGAGCCTGACCGGGCTCACGGGGATCCGCAGTTTGGCGGCATACCGGTACATGAGACGCTCGTTCTCGACCACGTGAGGGAACTCGGGGGCGTTGAGCTTGAGGATGTACCGCCGCCCGGACTGCGCCGCCGGCACGGAGATCATGCCGGCGCTGACCTTGTCCTGGACCCCGGCGAGCGCCTTCGGGTCCACGAGGGCGGGATCGTTCAGGAGTGCCGCGAAATCGGGGGTCCGGCGGGCATCGAGCACGACGGCGTGGGCGTCACCCGGGTGCGCGGCTTCGCTGGGGAGGGGCTCGCCGTGGGGGACGATCTGGACGTCGCCGACGGGATCCGAGCCCGCGGCCATGAGGAGCCCGAGCTCGTCGTCCGCGCTCGTCTTGACGGCGCGGCGCAGGGACGCGAGCCGGCGGCCCTCGGGCAGCAGCCCGGTGAAGAACGGCGGGACGGCGCCGGCGCCCGTCACCACGGGGCGGGACGAGAGCGGGAGGGTGCTCGCCACCGCGTCGACGCCCGAGGCCAGATAGGACGGGAGGTAGGTGAAGCGCGTGCCGCCCTCGAACCGCTCGAGGCGGGCGGCCAGGACCCCGGCCTTGTAGACATCCGCGATGCGGTGCCGGGTCATCGCGCGGATCCTCGTGTGGCGACGCGCAGCTCGAGGCCGAGCGCATCGAGGACCGCTCCGAGGGCGTCGAGCTGGACGCTGGATTTGCCCTGCTCGACGAAGCGGACAAACCGCTCGCTCACCCCGGCGAGCTCGGCCAGGTCCTGCTGGGTCAGCCCGAGCGCACGACGCCGCTCCCTCACCCCGGCGGCAATCTCACGGCTCAGGCGCTCCACACGCCCCCCTCCCGGAGTCGGGTGAGACGGCCTTCGGTTCCCCGCTCGCCGAACCGCTCACCGAAACGGCACGAACGTTCCGCTTCCCAGCTTGCGCTGGCAGGGAGTGTGAGTCAAGGCACGACCGAGCCATCCGATCGGCACGAACGTTCCTATTTCGCGAGAATATGGCCTGTCTGCGCGAGTTTCTTAGAACTGTCTTAGATTCCGGGGTCCACCATAGAACCATGACTGCCTCGGACCACGCGAAGACGACCGCCGGCGGGTGGACCCAGCTGCCCATCCGGAGCCGCCTCCTCCGGCTGCCAACCATCAAGCACTGGATCGTCGTGCCGATCGCCATGAGCATCGTGCTCCTGGCACTCGGCTTCGCGTCCACAACGCCCTCGTACCAGAACTCTGAGCTCGCGATCAACCAGTGGATGAGCACTCAGCACGTGGGCTGGATGAACGCCGTGGCACTCGCCCTCGAGCAGATCCTCGGCCCGCGGGGCGCCATCGTGATCCTGGTCCTCCTGCTCGTTGTCCTGTGGTTTGTGCGCCGCACACCTGTCGACGCGATCGCCGTGGTGACCGTGACCGGATTCGGCTGGGTGTACAGCCTCATCTTCAAGTACGCCGTCCACCGCCACCGCCCGGACCCGAATCTGCTGGCCAACCCCCTCTCGCCGGATATGGACCCGAACAGCTTCCCGAGCGGCCATGTGTGCTTCGCCGTCTCCCTCACGATCGCGCTGTACTTCCTGTTCCGCCATACGAAGTGGGGCACGTGGGTCCTCGTCGTCGGCCTCATCGCATCGGCCTTCGTCGCCTGGACCCGGGTCTATGTCGGTGTGCACTACCCGATGGACGTCGTGGCCTCGTTCCCGGCATCAATCGCGGGCGTCTTCCTGTGGTCCGGCGTCTGGAACCGGATTGCCCCGCCCATCCTGAACCGACTTCCCTTCATTTCCCGACTCGAGAGCCGCTGATCCCCCATGCTTGATCCCACTGCCCTCCTCGTCGGCGCCGGACCCTGGGTCCTGGGCGTCGTCGCGCTCATCGTGTTCATCGAGTCCGGCCTGCTCTTCCCGTTCCTCCCGGGCGACTCCCTCCTGTTCACCGTAGGACTCCTCCATGCCCAGCTCGGACTGAGCCTTCCCGTGCTCATGCTCGTGGTGGCGATCGCGGCCGTCGCGGGCGATCAGGCCGGCTACCTTATCGGACGGTTCGTGGGCAAGCGCTGGTTCCGCGAAGACGCCAGGATCCTCAAGCTCAGCTATCTCGACAGCGCCGACGAGTTCTTCGGCCGGTACGGTGGCCGGGCCCTCGTGCTGGCCCGGTTCGTGCCGATCGTGCGCACCTACGTGCCGCTCGCCGCCGGCATGGCGCACTACCCCTACCGCAAGTTCCTCGGCTGGAACGTGCTCGGCGGCGTGGCATGGTCCATTTCAGTCACACTGCTCGGCGTCTGGCTCGGGCACGTCGAGTTCATCGCGAAGAACATCGACATCCTGTCCGTGCTCATCGTCGCCGCGTCCGTCATACCGATCGGCATCGAGGTCATCCGCCGGCGCCGCAAGGCCGCACAGGCCATGCCCGTCCGGGTGACCGTGCCCGCGGACGACGAGGAGACGGCCGACGCCGAGGACTACTCGCGCTGACCGCGCACCGTGCGTGGCCGCTTCCACGGGGTCTGGACCCTGCGGAACCGGCCACGCAACGGGGCCTATGCCCGCGCCAGTTGACACAATGACAGCCATGGACACCCCACAGCCTCCCCGCGTGCTGCTCGTCGAGGACGACCGTCAGCTGGGGCCACTCCTGGCCGAGCTGCTCGGTGACGACTTCGATGTCTCCCTTGCCGCAGATGGCCGCGAGGGGCTCCAGCTCGCGCTGGCACGGGAGTGGGATGTGCTCGTCGTCGACCGAGGGCTGCCGTCGCTGGACGGTGTGTCCCTCGTCAAGTCGTTCAGGGCGAAAGGGCTCATGACGCCGATCCTCGTCCTCACGGCCCTCGGCAGCGTGCCGGACAAGGTCGAGGGCCTCGACGCAGGCGCCAACGACTACCTCGTCAAGCCCTTCGACGTCGAGGAGCTCGCGGCCCGGCTCCGTGCGCTCACCCGGACATCCGCTGCTGCTGCCGCCCCCGAACCCCGCCTGCTCCCCATCGGCGCCTGGGACCTCGACCCGGCCGCCCGGGTGCTCACCTCTCCGTACGGGCACAGGGTCGAGCTCTCCGCGGCCGAGTCCGCGCTCCTCGGGCGCCTCGCGGCGGATCCGGGCCGCGTCCACTCGCGGGCCGAGCTGCTCGAGTCCGTGTTCGACGCGGGCGACACGCCCGGCGTCGTCGACACGTATGTCCACTACCTCCGGAAGAAGACGCAGAAGACAGTGATCAGGACCGTGCACGGCGTCGGGTACCAGCTCGGCGGCCTCGAATGACCGGGCGGTCACAGTCGGCCCTCCGTTGGATGCAGCGTGTCCCCGCGAACTCGGACGAGGCGGCGCTGCAGCGCGCTGCCGTCCGCGTCGGGGTGCAGATCGCGGCGGCGGTCGCGGTCGTCGTCGTGCTCATGATCGCGGCGGCGGCCATCTTCGTTGCCGTCAAGTCGCAGCCGGCCGAGGTCGTCGCGCACCTGTCCCACAGCGGGCCGCAGATCGTCCTGGACCCGATCGACGTCTTCGGAGCGCTCATCGTGGGCGGCATAGCCGGGATTGTGCTCGCCGGGATTGTTGGAGTGTTCGTCGCCCGGCAGGCAGTGCGCCCCCTGGGCGAGTCGCTCGCGCTCCAGCGCAGCTTCGTCCAGGATGCGAGCCACGAGCTGCGCACCCCGCTGACCGTCATCGACACGCGCATCCAGCTGGCCCAGCGGCGCCTCGGCCCGGACAGCGACGCGGCGGGCGTCCTCGCCGAGCTTCGCGGCGACTCGGCGAAGCTCGCCGCCGTCATCGAGGACCTCCTCCACGCCGTCTCGGGCGGACCCGACATCCCCGAAACGCCCACGGACCTCGGCTCGATCGCACGCGACGTGGTCCGCGACCTCTCCGTTCTCGCGGCCGAGCGCGGCATCTCGCTCGCCGCGGACGCCCCGACCATCCCCGTCCCCGTCGCGGTAGACCCCGCACCCCTGCGCCGCGTGATCGTGGCGCTGGCCGACAACGCGCTCAAATACACGCCCGACGGCGGGCGGGTCACCGTGGGCGTCCGCGTCGCGGGCGGCACAGGAACCGACAGGCGGAGCCCGACGGCGGTGCTCACCGTCGCGGACACCGGGCCCGGGATCGCGGGGTCGGCGCCGGAGCGCGTGTTCGAGCGGTATGCCGGTGGCGGGACGGCTTCTCACACCGGGCGCCGCAGCTTCGGCCTCGGGCTGGCCCTCGTGCGGGACATCGCCGTGCGCAACGGCGGCGCCGTGCGGATCGCCTCCACCGGCGCGGGCGGGACGACCATGGAGGTCACGCTGCCGCTCGCGGAAGCGACCCCGCGAGGGTCATCCCACCTCGGTAAGGGGACCCTAAGCTGAGTGCCCGATCACAAAGTGGCACCATGACTTTTATGCGTATGGACCATGTTTCTTATGCCTGCGAAGCCGACGGCCTGCTGGCCACGACGGAGCGGATCGCTCAGGCCCTCGGCGTCGAGGCCGTCAAGGGCGGGGTCCACCCGCGATTCGGTACCCGCAACATGATCATCCCCCTCGCGGACCACCACTACCTTGAGGTCGTCGAGGTCCTGGACCACCCGGCGTCGGACAAGGCGCCCTTCGGCCAGGCCGTGCGCGCCCGCAGCGCCGCTGGCGGGGGCTGGATGGGCTGGTGCGTCGAGGTCCATGACCTCGCGCCGTTCGAGGAGCGCCTCGGGCGCCAGGCCGTGCCCGGCAACCGCAAGTTCCCCGACGGCCGCGAGCTCGTGTGGAAGCAGATCGGCATCCTCGGGCTCATCGCCGACCCCCAGGTGCCGTACATGCTCAAGTGGGAGGGCGACCCGTCGCTCCACCCGTCGAACGCCTACCCGGCCACCGTGCGCATGAGCAAGCTGACGATCGCGGGCTCGGCGGAGCGCGTCACCGAGTGGCTCGGCGAGCCGGTCGAGAAGCCGCTCGAGGACGTAGACGTCGAGTGGGTCTCCCCGAAGGGCACCCCGGGCATCATGTCCGTCACGTTCGACACGACCAACGGCGCGGTCATCATCTGACCCCGCATCCGCGAAAGGTGACCCCGCATCTGGAGATCTGGATGCGGGGTCACCTTTCGGCATTGCGGGGTCAGCCCAGGCCGATCGTCCTGCCCACCAGGCTGAAGCCCACGAACGCCGTGATGTCGAGCAGCGCGTGAGCGATCACGAGCGGCATCACCCGCCCGTACTTCCGGTAGACGAGGGCGAACACGAGCCCCATCACGGCATTCCCGACGAACGGCCCGATCCCCTGGTACAGGTGGTAGCTCCCCCGCAGGAGCGCGCTCGCCGCCACCGCGGCCGGAACGGCCCACCCGAGCCGCCGCAGCCACCCCAACATGAACGCCACGACGATGACCTCCTCGAGGACGGCGTGGCGCATGGCGGACACGATGAGCACGGGCACTGTCCACCAATGCTGGTCGAGCCCACTGGGGATGATCGCCGTCGTGATCCCGAGCGCTCGCCCAGCCCAGTACAGCCCGAGCGAGGGGACGCCTATCGCGAGGAACAGCCCCCCACCCCAAAGCCAGTCCCGCCCGGGCCGTGCGAGATCGAGCCCGAGGCGACGGAACGGCGCGGTCCATTCCACCCGGCCGCCACTCGTGCGCGCAACAGCGTCCCACACGAAGTACAGCGCGAGCGCGACGGGGACGAGCGCGAACACGATGTCCAGCAGCTGATACGTGAGATCGAAGTACTCGCGCGCGTTGAGTGACCGGTTGAGGGTGCTGGTCCCCTGCGACAGCGGCGCCTGGGTGGCCTTGTCGATCAGCTGCACCACGGAGTAGACCGCCGACTGCCCCAGCGAGAGCCCCAGCACGATGAGCAGCTGGGCCCGCCAGCGGGCGTGGGAGACGGGACGGACGACGGCGCGTGGTTGGGGCATGCCTCCCATCATGCCGTGCGCCTCGCGGCGGTGCTCGCTGCCGCCGGGGCCGCACGCCTGCTCTACGCTGGGGAGCTATGAGCGCGCCGCGGCAGATCATCCTGGTCCGGCACGGCCAGTCGGCCGCGAACCTGGACACGAGCATCTACGACCGCGTCCCGGACTACCGGATCCCGCTGACGGACCTGGGGATCGCCCAGGCCCGCGAGTCCGGGCGCCAGATCCGCGCCCAGCTCGCGGGCGAGCAGGTCTGCGTCTATGTATCCCCCTACCTCCGGGCGTACCAGACCCTTGAGGCGCTGGGCATCGAGGACCTCACCGAACGGGTCATCGAGGAGCCCCGCCTGCGGGAGCAGGACTGGGCCAATTTCCAGGACGCCGACGAGATCGGCAAGGAGCGCGCGCTGCGCAACTCGTACGGGCACTTCTTCTACCGGTTCCGCGAGGGCGAGTCCGGCAGCGACGTCTACGACCGCGTCTCGGCGTTCATGGAGACCCTCCACCGGCACTGGAACAAGCCCGCCTACGCCCCCAACACGCTCCTCGTCACGCACGGCCTCACGATGCGCCTGCTGTGCATGCGGTGGTTCCACTGGACGGTGGAGTACTTCGAGTCGCTGAACAACCCGGACAATGCAGGCATCCACACCCTCGTGAGGCAGCCCGACGGCCGCTACGAGCTCGACGCACCGTTCACCCAGTGGACCCCGCGCACCGCGACGGACACGGTCCTGAGCTCGATGCGGGAGCGGCTCTAGGGCCGGCGCGCGCAGACTGCGATCAGACCACGCGCTGGCCCGCGCGCCACACAGCATGCGTGAGCGGCATGCCGGGCCGATACGCGAGGTGCGTGGCCGACGGAGCGTTGAGCATGTGGAGGTCGGCGCGATGCCCGACGGCGATCGAGCCCACCGCGCGCTGCCCGTCCACGTCGTTGCCCACGTGGCGGCGCAGCGCGAGCGCTCCTCCGAACGTCGCGGCGCGCACGGCCTCCTGGACGGAGAGCCCCATCTGCAGGACCGCGGTCGTGACACAGAAGCCCACCGAGCTCGTATAGCTTGTGCCGGGGTTGCAGTTCGAGGCGATCGCGATCTGGACGCCGGCGTCGATGAGACGGCGCGCGGGCGCCAGCGGCGCGCGGGTCGAGAGGTCGCACGCGGGCAGGACGGTCGCGACGGTTCCGGCCATGGCTGCGGAATCGGCCGACGCCGGCCCCGTCCACCCTGCCCAGCTTCCCGCAAGCGCCTCCACGTCGGCGTCGTCGAGGAAGTTGACATGGTCCACGCTCGCGGCGCCGAGCTCGACGGCGAGCCGCACGCCCGGGCCCGGTCCGAGCTGGTTGCCGTGCACGCGCACTCCGAGGCCCGCCTCGCGGCACGCGAGGAGCACCCGGCGCGACTGCTCCTCCGAGAACGCGCCGGTCTCGCAGAACACATCGGCCCAGCGCACGTACGGCCGCACGGCGGCGAGCATGTCGCCGCAGACCAGGGCCGTGTACTCGTCGGCGTCCGCTCCGGCGGGCACGAGGTGCGCGCCAAGATACGTGACCTCATCGACGAACTCGGCGGCCAACGCGGCGCTGCGGAGCTCGTTCGCGACATCGAGCCCATAGCCCGTCTTCGTCTCGAGATACGTCGTTCCCCCCGCGACGGCCTCGGCAACGCGTGCAGCAAGCAGCCTGCGCAGCTCGTCGTCCGACGCGGCCCGCGTGGCGCCCATCGTGACGCCGATCCCGCCCGCGGCATACGCCTCTCCGGCCATCCGCGCCTCGAACTCCGCCGTGCGGTCGCCAGCGAACACGAGGTGCGAGTGCGAGTCGACCCACCCCGGAAGCACGGCGCGGCCAGCCGAGTCGAATCGCTCGTCGGCTTCTGGGGCGGACGACGACGGGCCGACCCAGGCGATCCTCTCGCCGTCGAGCACGACGGCGGCGTCCCGCATCACGCCAGCCTCGGAACCGCCCGCGCCAAGAACAGCCTGGCCGTCACCGTCCGGAAGATGCTGGGTGGACAGTTCGCCGATGTTGTCGATGAGGAGGGTTCGGCCACGCTTGCTCATGGCGCTATCCTCTACCGCCGCACCGACAATCTATGCGGATCAAGCGCCCTTGCTGTCTCGGATACCGGATGTTCCCCTGTGCGGACCGCCTGTTGGCCCGCCAGGAGCTGGCCTGCGGCGTCTTCGGCGAGGGCCGAGGACGTCTGGAAGCCGTAGCCGCCCTGCCCTGCGAGCCAGAAGAACCCCGGGGCCTCGGGGTCGTACCCCATGATGGGCAGCCCGTCCTGAGGTGAGGTCCGCAGCCCCGTCCACGCCCTGATGATGCCGGTCACGGGCAAGTCGGCGACCCTGCGGATGAGCTCGATGGTCCTCTCCACGTCCCCGGGCCGCGGCACGGCGTCCTCGGCGCGAGACGGCTCGGACTCCGACGGCGAGACGAGCGCGCCCGCCTCATCCGGCCGGAAGTACCACGAGTCGTCGGCAGCGCAGACCATGGGCGAATCGGGGTCGAGCGGCTGTGCGAGGGAGACGAGCGCGGCCGTGCGCCGGTAGGGCTGGAGGCCGAGGCGCTCTACGCCGAAGAGGATCGCGAGGTCGTCGGCCCAGGCGCCCGCCGCGTTGACCACGTTGGTCGCATGGAAGCCCTCGGCTCCGGCCCCGACGAGCCAGCCCTCCCCCACCCGCTGGGCGGTGTGGACTGGGCTGCCGGGATGGATCGTGACGCCGCCGGCCCGGGCCCTGGCCTCGTGGTCGGCGAGCAGCGCGAGTGCGTCGGTCCGCACCGACTCGGTATCCAGCGCCGCCGCCTCGAAGGCGCCCGCGCGCAGATTCGGGGCGAGGGTGCGGGCCTCGTCCGGCGTGAGGCGCCGCATACCCCCGTGGGCCTCGGCCTCGACCTGCGCCGCGGTGCCCACGAGCAGGAAGCGGCTCGGCCACGCGAGGCGGCGGCCGGCGTCGTCCACCGCATCGGCGAGTACCGCAAGGGTGCGCCGCGTGAGGTCCTGGACGGGCTCGGGGCCATAGCTCGGGATGAGCTGCTGGGCCGAGCGCGCGGACGTGTGGTAGGCAAGCGAGGGCTCGGCCTCGACCAGCGCCACTCGGCACTTCCCGGCGAGCTGCGAGGCCAGGGAGAGGCCGGCGATACCGCCTCCGACAATGAGGACGTCGACGTCATGGGTGCTGTTCGTGGTGCCCGGCATGGCCCCACCCTACCCGCGCTGCACGCGGGCGGGGAGGGGAATTCCGCCCCTACCGCTGGCCCAGCCCCGCGGAGTCATGCCCCGACGGCGTCCCCCCCGACTGCGTTCCCTCCGACTGCGTCACGGGCCGCGGTGAAGGCCCGCACCGCCACCTCGACGTCCTCGGCGGTATGCGCCGCCGAGAGCTGCACGCGGATCCGTGCGAGGCCCCGCGGCACCACAGGGAACGAGAAGGCCGTCACGTACACACCGTGGGCGAGCATCTCGGCCGCGATGCGGCCCGCGAGCGCTGCGTCGCCGAACATGACGGGGACGATCGCGTGTTCGCCCGGCAGGAGCTCGAAGCCCTCCTCGGCCATCCGTGCCCGGAAGCGGGCGGCGTTGGCGAAGAGCCGCTCGCGCAGCTGGGCGGACTCGGCGACCAGGTCGAGGGCGCGCAGCGTCGCGGCGACGATGGAGGGCGCAACCGAGTTCGAGAACAGGTACGGCCGGGCCTTCTGTCGCAGCGTCGCGACGATCTCGGAACGGCCCGAGACGTACCCGCCGGACGCGCCGCCAAGCGCTTTGCCGAACGTCCCGGTATAGATGTCCACGCGGTCCGAGACCCCTGCATGCTCCGGGGTGCCCGCGCCCGTCGCGCCCATGAAGCCGACGGCATGCGAATCGTCCACCATGACCATCGCACCGTACTTGTCCGCGAGGTCGCAGATCTCGCGGAGGGGGGCGAGGTAGCCGTCCATCGAGAAGACGCCGTCGGTGACGACGAGGACACGACGCGCCCCCGCGCCGTCGTGCATCGCCTTCGCCTCCTGCAGGCGCGCCTCGAGCTCGCCCATGTCCCGGTTCGCGTACCGGAGGCGGGCGGCCTTGCAGAGCCGGATGCCATCGATGATGGACGCGTGGTTGAGGGAGTCCGAGATGACGGCGTCCTCGGGGCCCAGGAGCGCCTCGAAGACGCCCCCGTTCGCGTCGAAGCAGCTGGAGAACAGGATGGTGTCCTCGGTGCCGAGGAACTCGGAGACGCGGCGCTCGAGGGCCAGATGGGTGTCCTGGGTGCCGCAGATGAAGCGCACCGAGGCCATGCCGAAGCCGCGCTCGTCGAGGGCACGCTTCGCCGCCGCGATCAGGTCGGGATGGTCGGCGAGCCCGAGGTAGTTGTTGGCGCAGAAGTTGAGCACCTCCTGGGCGGGCGCGCCGAGGGGGCCCGCCTGGATGTGCGCCGACTGCGGCGAGTCGATGTGCCGCTCCTCCTTGAACGTCCCGGCGGTGCGGATGTCCTCGAGCTCGGCGGCGAGCTGCTCCTTGATACCAGTGAACATGCGATTCCTCTCAGACTTCCGACCAGTCCAGCACCACTTTGCCGACGCTGCCAGAGCGGGCGACGGCGAACCCCTCCGCCCAGCGCTCGGCCGGCAGGACGTCGGTCACCACGGACGCGACGTTGCGGCGGAGCACGGGATTGGAGGACAGCATCGCGCTCATGGCGTACCAGGTTTCGAACATCTCGCGGCCGTAGATTCCCTTGAGCGTGAGCATGTGGGTGACGATCTTGGTCCAGTCGATCTCGGCAGACTCGGACGGCAGCCCCAGCAGCGCGATGCGGCCGCCGTGATTCATGTTCTCGATCATCCCCGAGAGGGCCGCGGGGCGCCCGGACATCTCGAAGCCGATGTCGAAGCCCTCGACCATGCCGAGCTCACGCTGCGCCTCGCGCACGCTCATCGACGAGACGTCCACCGCGAGGTCTGCGCCCATCTGCCGCGCGAGCTCGAGGCGTCGCTCGGACACGTCGGTGATGGCGATCTTCCGGGCGCCCGCGTGCCGCGCGACGGAGATGGCCATGAGCCCGATCGGCCCCGCGCCGGTGATGAGGACGTCCTCGCCGACGAGGGGGAAGCTCAGCGCGGTGTGCACGGCGTTGCCGAACGGGTCGAAGATCGCGCCCAGCTGGGGGGTGATGAGCGGGTCGTGGTGGACCCACACGTTGGCCTCGGGGATGACGACGTACTCGGCGAACGCGCCGTCGCGCTGCACCCCGACGCTGACCACGTTGATGCACATCTGCCGGCGGCCGGCGCGGCAGTTGCGGCACATGCCGCACACGATGTGGCCTTCGCCGGAAACGCGGTCGCCGACCTTGACCACCTTGACGTCCTCGCCGGTCTCGACGATCTCGCCGTAGAACTCGTGGCCGGGGATGAACGGGGCGGTGGCCATTGCCTGGGCGGACGCGTCCCACGACTCCAGGTGCAGGTCGGTGCCGCAGATGCCGGTGGCGAGGACGCGGATCTTGACGTCCGCGGCGCCGGTCTCGGGTTCGGGTCGCTCGGTGAATTCGAAGCCGGCCTGCGGGCCGGGCTTGTACAGGGCCTTCATGAGGCTCATTCAACGCCGTCGAACAGCTTAGAACAACCGGATGTTTCTCAAGGGACAGTTTAGGATCGACTAATGGATATCCGCCAGCTGCAGATCCTTCGCGAGCTCGGGGAGCTCGGAAGCGTCAAGGCCGTATCTGAGGAGCTCATGGTCACACCGTCCGCGGTGTCGCAGCAGCTCGCACTCCTGGCCCGCAGCGCGGGTGTGCCGCTCACCCGCAAGGAGGGCCGCACCCTCGTCCTCACCGACGCGGGGAGGGTCCTCGCAGAGGCGGGGGGTGCCGTCGTCCGCGCGATGGCGGACGCCCGCGCCGCGATCGGCGCCTACCACGAGGACCCGGCGGGGATCGTGAGCGTGAGCGCCTTCCATTCGGCCGCGCAGGCGCTCTTCGGTCGGCTCACCGCACGCCTGACGGGGCCTGTTCACGACGTGACGCACGACGGCGCGACTCAAGCCGCCGCGCAGCCGGCACCGCGGCTGCTCCTCGCCGACGAGGACGTCCCCCAGCACGGCTTCCCGGCGCTCACCGCCCGGTACGACATCGTCCTCGCCCACCGCCTCGCGCACAGCGAATCGTGGCCCGAGGACCGGCTCGTAGTGGTCCCGCTCGTGCGGGAGCCGTTCGACGTAGCGCTCCCCGCCGGGCACCCGCTCGCGGCGAGCGCGGTGCTCACCCCCGCGGACGTCGCGGGAGAGCGCTGGGTCTCGAGCCGTCCGGGCTACTCGCCCGCGGACGTGCTCTCGGCGATCGGAGCCGTCGCGAGCCGGTCTCCCGAGGTCGCGCACCGGATCAACGACTACTCGACCGTGGCCGCCGTCGTGGCCGGCGGCGGGGTGGTCGGCCTCCTGCCCCGGTACACCGCAGCGATCGGGCTCCCGACCGGCGTCGTGCTGCGGCCGCTCGCGGGGATTGGCACGGAACGCAGCATCGACCTGCTCGTGCGCCCTGAGAATGCGCGGCGGCGGTCAGTGCAGACAGTCGCCGACGCTCTGCGCGACCTCGTCGGAGACCTCGTCGCCGAGGCCGAGGGCAGGAAGACCGGCCCTTGACGCCGCACCTACACTGTGGCCATGGCAGCACGCGAATACGGCGTCATTCCCCAGGCCGCCGATGACAGGGCACCGAGGGCCGTTGTCCTCTCCGCGGACGCCTTCGAAGATCTGGAACTCTATGTGCCGGTCTTCCGCCTCGTCGAAGCCGGTTGGACCGTGGACATCGCCGCCCCCGAGAAGGGGAAGATCACCGGCGAGAGCAACTGGTACTACATCATGGCCAACAAGAGCATCGATGAGATCGACCCGGACGGGTACGACCTCCTCGTCATCCCCGGCGGAAAGCCCCATGGCGCGCCCACCACGGTGAGGAACAACAGCCACGCCGTGGAGATCGCACGGTCCTTCTTCGCCAAGGACAAGCCGGTGGCGGCGATTTGCCACGGCCCCTATCTGCTCGTCTCCGCAGGCGTCGTGGAGGGGCGGCGGCTCACCTCCTATTGGGGCGACGGCGTGCCGGAGGAAATTACTGCCGCCGGCGGCCAGTGGGAAGATGCCGACGTGGTGATCGACGGCAATCTCGTCACGTCGAGGTGGCCCATGGACATCGCCGCGTTCTCACGGGAAATGATGAAGCTCGTCAGCGACCGGGGCTGAGGGACGCCGCCCGCTGGGGCGCGATGAAGACCAGCGCCGGATACGTGATGAGCGCGAGGGCGAAGTGCATGAGCACGAGCACCCCCACCGCGGCCGGCGGCTGGCCTTTGGCCAGGATCCACGCGTCCGGGGCGAGTCCGACCAGGGTGACCGCGACGGCGAGCCATAGGAAGGGCTTCCAGGCGCGGGAGGAGATCCATGCGACCGCCGGCCACGCGAGGCAGGCCAGCCCGACGCCGACCACAGTGAGCTTGAAGTAGTCGGCGAACTGGAAGTGCTCGTAGCCGGCCGTGTCCGGGAACGCCGCGATGCCGGCGGCCGCGAGGACGGCGCACGCCAGCACCGAGGCAGCGATCGCCACGACGCTGGCCAGAACCCAGCGGCCCAGGGCCGGCTGGTTGGCGCCGCGCGGGAAGTCCAGGTCAAGTGCGCGGAAGAGCCGCGTCGTCATGGAGTCGGTGCGGGCCGGTGTCCCCTGCTGCTGCGATGTCATGCGTCCAGCGTAGGAATGCGGGTCTAAGAAGCCTCTGAGAATCAGTTCTCGAAGAGGCAGAACGGATGGCCATCCGGGTCGAAGAACACCATGACGTCCTCCTGCGGCTGATGCGGCGAGCGCTGGGCGCCGCAGTCCTCGGCGTGTTCCGCGGCCTTGGCGAGATCCGTCACGAGCAGGTCGAGGTGCATCATCATCTGCTGCTTCCCTGGCCGCTCCGGCCAGACGGGACGCTCGTAGCCCTCCTCGAACTGGAACGAGAGCTGCCGGCCACCCGCAGGGTCGAGGACGGTGGCCCACTCCTGCTCATCGTCGCCGAGCTCCCACCCGAGGAGATTGGAGTAGAAGCGGGCCGCAGCCTGCGGTTCGGGGCTTCCGAGGACCGTCGCGTGGTACTGGATGAGTGACGCCATGCGCCCACGATACGCACGAGGCGCCCTGGCCAGAAGGAGCCGCGCAGAACGCCGCCGGGGCTACTCGCCGGCCGTGATGGCCTCGGCCTCGAAGAAGACGGACTCGTGCACGGGATGGTCGGACGGGGAGACGGTGCGGCGGAAGACCGCGAGCAGTGCCGCGCCGATGAGGGCGGTCGCGGCCGCGAAGACGAACGGCATGCCCGCACCGTACACGCTCATGCCCGTCCCGAGCGGCGCGCCGATGGCACCTCCGAAGAACCGGACACCGGAGTAGGCCGAGGAGGCGACTGGGCGGGGCAGGTCACTGGCCTCCATGACTGCCTCGGTGAGGACGGTGTTTCCGGCGCCGATCTCGAACCCCATCAGGACCACGCACAAAATGAGCATGGGGGTGTTGCCCACGGCCTGCGAGGCGGCGAGGTGGGTGAGCGCGAAGACCACGAGCGTCGCGGCGAGGACGCGCGTCGGGGAGAACCGGTGCGTGAGGCGCGGCGCGATCACCACGCTCGTGAGTGCGAGGCCGATGCCGAAGCCGGTCATGACGAGGCCGATGCCGACCGCACCCATCTTCAGTGGGTAGGGCACGTAGGCGAGCGTGACGAAGAAGGAGGCGTTGTAGAAGAGCGCGACGATGCTCAAGAGCAGGATCGAGCGGATCGAGAGGGCCCTGAAGGGCGCCGACACGGCGCTCTTCTGCGGGGGGCGTCCCGCGCCGCGGACCACGGCCATGATCGCGACGAAGCCGACCGCCATGAGGGATGCGGTTCCCCAGAAAGGCACCATCCACGAGATGTCCCCGAGCAGGCCGCCCACGAGCGGACCGACGGCCAGACCGAGCCCGAGCGCCGCTTCGTACAGCATGACCGCGGCGCCGGCGGGGCCACCGCTCGCGGAAATGATCGAGGCGAGCGCAGTGGAGAGGAAGAGTGCGTTGCCGAGGCCCCACAGGGCCCGGAAAGCGATGATGCCGTCAATCGTGGACGACAGCGCGCAGCCAGCCGCGGCAACGACGATCACCGCAAGCCCCAGCAGCATCGTCGTGCGGGTCCCAATCCGGGAGGACAGCCAGCTCGTGAAGAACATGACCACGGCCGTGACCGCGAGGTAGCTCGTGAACAGGAACGCGGTCTGGGTCGGGCTGGCACCCATCGCCTCGGAGATGCTCGGCAGGATCGGACCAACGAGCCCGATGCCCATGAAGGCGACCATGGACGCAAACGCAACTGCCCACACGGCGGGCGGCTGGCGGAAGATCGAGGGCTTGGCATCCGGACGGCGCGGCGGTCTGGGCACGCGGGGCCTCCATTTCAGAGTCGGTGAGGGTTACCCGTAAATAATACACTAGTAAAATACCTGTGAATTAATCAGGGCTCCTACGATGGTGCCTATGGCCCCGGACGAGACCGACGACGACGCGACCCCTGACTTCGTCAGCGCGGTGCGCGGCAGCTGGAGCAGCGCGCTCCCCGGCCTGGACACGTCCCCGCTCGACGTCTTGGGCCGCATCAGCCGGATCAGTGCGCTCTCGGTGCAACGGCTCAACGGCGTCCTGGCCACGAGCGGCGTCTCACGCTCGGAGTTCGATGTGCTGTGCGCGCTGGCGCGCAGCCCCCAGCCCCTGCGGGCGAGCGGGGTCACAGCGCAGACCATGCTCAGCGGGGCCGCCACGACGAAGCTGACAGCGCGGCTCGAAGGGCTCGGCCTCGTGCAGCGGCGCCGGCTCGAGCGCGACGGCAGAGTCGTACTGCTGTCCCTCACCGAGGAGGGCCGCGCCCTGGTCGAGGAGCAGTTCCCCCGTTGCGTGGACAGCGACCGGCGCCTCCTCGCCGGGCTCGACGACGGCGAGCGGGCGGCCCTTGCGGCCCTCCTCAGGCGCGTGGCCGCGAACGCCGAACGGCACCGCTGACGTACGAGGCCCCCGGGGCGGACATGCCGTGCCGGGGGCCTCGTTCGTTGCAGGTGACGTGTCTAGGCCGTCACGCCCAGGCGCTCGAGGATGAGCTCCTTGACGCGGCCCGCGTCAGCCTGGCCGCGCGTGGCCTTCATGACCGCGCCCACGATCGCGCCGGCCGCCTGGACCTTGCCGCTGCGGATCTTGTCCGCGACATCGGGCTGTGCGGCCAGTGCAGCATCGATGGCCTCGAGGAGGGGGCCGTCGTCGGAAACCAGCACGAGTCCGCGGGCCTCCATGACCTGGGTCGGGGCTCCCTCGCCGGCGATTACGCCGTCGAGCACCTGGCCGGCCATCTTGTTGTTGAGCTTGCCGCCCTCGACGAGGCCGTTGAGCTCGACGATCGCTTCGGGCGTCACGCCCAGCTCCGACGGGTCAACGTCGGCAACCTTGGCGCGGCCCACGATCTCGCCCATCCACCACTTGCGGGCGGCCTGCGCGGTGGTGCCCGCGGCGATGGTCTCCTCGATGGAGTCCATGACGCCGGCGTTGACGACGTCACGGAACTCGGCGTCCGCGTAGCCCCACGCCTCCTTGAGGCGCTTACGCCGCTCGGCGGGGGGCTCGGGCAGTGTCGCGCGGATCTCCTCGACCCACTCGCGGCTCGGAACCACGGGCACGAGGTCCGGCTCCGGGAAGTACCGGTAGTCGTCGGCGTCGCTCTTGGGGCGACCGGCCGTCGTCGTGCGCGTGTCCTCGTGCCAGTGGCGCGTCTCCTGGGTGACCTTCTCCCCCGCGGAGAGAACGGCCGCGTGGCGCTGGATCTCGAAGCGCACCGCGTGCTCGACGGATCGGAGCGAGTTGACGTTCTTCGTCTCCGAACGCGTGCCGAACTTCGTGGCGTCCTTGGGCATGAGCGAGACGTTCGCGTCGCAGCGCACGTTGCCGCGCTCCATACGGGCGTCCGAGACGCCGAGGTTCTTCACGATCTCGCGGACTGCCGCGACGTAGGCCTTCGCGAGCTCGGGCGCGCGGGAGCCGGCGCCCACGATCGGCTTCGTGACGATCTCGACGAGCGGCACGCCTGCACGGTTGTAGTCCACGAGGGAGTAGTCGGCGCCCTGGATGCGGCCGGTCGCGCCGCCGAGGTGGGTGAGCTTGCCTGCGTCCTCCTCCATGTGCGCACGCTCGATCTCCACATGGAACACCGTTCCGTCCTCGAGTTCGATGTCGAGCCAGCCGTCGTAGGCGATCGGCTCGTCGTACTGGGAGGTCTGGAAGTTCTTGGGCGTGTCCGGGTAGAAGTAGTTCTTCCGGGCGAACCGGCAGGATTCGGCGATCTTGCAGTTGAGCGCGAGGCCGATCTTGATGCTCGACTCCACGGCCGCCTTGTTCACCACGGGAAGGACGCCGGGCATGCCGAGGTCGACTTCGTTGACGTCCGTGTTCGGCTCGTCGCCGAACACGTTCGGGGCGGAGGAGAACATCTTGGTCTTGGTGTTGAGCTCGACGTGGACCTCGAAGCCGAGGACCGGGTCGAACTTCTCCATGGCCTCGTCGAAGGACAGGATCTCGTCAGTGGATGCCATTTCTCTCTCCTTCTTAGAGTGCCGGGGCCTGGGCGAGCAGCGGGCCGCCCCACTGCCCCTCGAGCAGGGCCTCGAGGGCCGCACCCACCCGGTACAGGCGTGCGTCCTCGCGGGCCGGGGCGAGGATCTGCAGGCCAGCGGGCAGTCCGTCCTCGTCGGCGAGGCCGCTCGGGAGCGACAGCCCGGGGACACCTGCGAGGTTGGCCGGGATGGTCGCGACGTCGTTGAGGTACATCGCCAGCGGGTCATCGAGCTTCTCGCCGAGCCTGAAGGCCGTGGTGGGTGCCGTCGGCGAGATGAGCACGTCCGCTTGGGCGAACGCGGCGTCGAAGTCGCGCTGGATGAGGGTACGGACCTTCTGCGCCGAGCCGTAGTAGGCGTCGTAGTAGCCGGCGGAAAGGGCGTAGGTGCCCAGGATGATGCGACGCTTCGCCTCGTCGCCGAAGCCCGCAGCGCGCGTGGCGGCCATGACGCGCTCGATCGTCATCGGGCCGTCCTGGGGCGTGATGCGCAGGCCGTACCGGACGCCGTCGAACTTCGCGAGGTTGCTGGAGACCTCGCTCGGCATGATGAGGTAGTAGGCACCGAGTGCGTACTTGAAGTTGGGGCACGAGACCTCGACGATCTGCGCACCGGCGCCCTCGAGCAGAGTGAGCGCCTCGCGGAAGCGGGCCTCGACGCCGGGCTGGTAGCCCTCGCCGCCGAGTTCCTTCACGACGCCGATGCGCAGCCCCTTGAGGGCATCTCCGGCTGCGCCGGCCTTCGCCGCCGCGACGAGGGTGTCGAACCGGTCGGTGAGCGAGGTGGAGTCGAACGGGTCGTGGCCGCCGACGAGCTCCTGGAGGAGCGCGGCGTCGAGCACGGACCGTGAGACCGGGCCGATCTGGTCCAGGCTCGAGGCCATCGCGATCGCGCCGTAGCGGGACACCGCACCGTAAGTGGGCTTGACGCCGACTGTGCCCGTGACGGCGCCGGGCTGGCGGATGGACCCGCCGGTGTCGGTGCCGAGCGCGAGGGGCGCCTCGAAGGCCGCAACGGCCGCAGCCGAGCCACCACCTGAGCCGCCCGGGATGCGGTCGAGGTCCCACGGGTTGCGGGTGGGACCGAACGCCGAGTGCTCGGTCGAGGAACCCATGGCGAACTCGTCGAGGTTGGTCTTGCCGAGGATCGGGAGCTTGGCGGCCCGGATCTTCTTGATGACGGTGGCGTCGTAGGGGCTCATCCAGCCTTCGAGGATGCGGGAGCCCGCCGTCGTGGGCTGGCCGACCGTGACGATGAGGTCCTTGATCGCGATCGGGACGCCCGCGAGCGGATGGAGGGCCGCAGCGTCATCCCCGCCGGCGGCGCGGGCCGAGTCGACCTCCCGGGCGACGCCGAGCGCCTCCTGGGTGTTGACGTGCAGGAACGCGTGGACTCCCCGCTCGCCGCCGTCGACCTCGGCGATGCGGTCGAGGTGCGCCTGGACGACCTCCTCGGAGGAGACCTCCCTGGCGGTGAGCTTCTCGGCGAGGGCCGAGGCGGTGGAGGTGATCAGTTCGCTGAGGTTCTTCTCATTGGCGCTCATGGGTTACTCCTCGCCCAGGATCGCAGGGACCTTGAAGAGGCCCTCGTCGGCATCGGGGGCCCCGGAAAGCGCCTCGGCGGGCGTGAGCACGTGGCCCACGACGTCCTCGCGGAAGACGTTCTGCAACGGGATCGGGTGCGATGTGGCCGGGACGTCGGGCCCGGCGGCCTCGCTCACGCTCTTGACGGCGTCGACGATGTGGGCGAGCTCGCCCGCCATCTTGTCCAGCTCCGCCTCGCTCATCTCGATCCGCGCGAGCTGCGCGAGGTGCGCAACGTCGTCGCGAGTGATCTCAGCCATGGATCTCCCCTGTGAAGGTGAATAAGGTTCGCGGTCCAGTCTAGTCGCGCCCCGAACACCGCTAGGCGTGCCAGGGCGGGACAGCGCCTCCAAGACGGCCAGGGGGTGCGGGTTGAGTCAGAGCCGCTTGATGTACACCGGCAGCATGATGTCGGTCTCCGGAATCGGCCAGTCGCGCTCGGGCGCGCGCTCGTAGCCGAGACGGGGATAGAGCGCATTCGGCGCCTCCCAGCCCTCTCCCGTGGTGAGCACGACGGCGGTCGCGCCCGCGCGCCGGGCCCTCGCCTCGACGTCGGCCACGAGGGCGGACGCCGCGCCCGTGCGCTGCACGTCCGGGTCTACGACGAGCAGCCGGAACTCGTACTCGCCCGCGCCGGCGACCTGCTCGAAGCCATCACCGTGCGCCATGACCGTCACGGACGCGATGACGCGCCCGTCCCGCTCCGCGACGAGGACCGTGCCGCGCGCAGCCCGGTAGGAGACATCCGCGATCTGGCGCATATAGGGGTGCTCCGGACCCTCGAAGTAGCCCGCGCCGAGGTAGGCGGCTTCGACGATGCGCGCGATGTCCGGGTAGTCCTCCGGGGTGGCCTCCCGGATCGTCACCGGGGGCCTCATACGATCGGGAACCTGCCCGAGAACTCGATGCCGCCGGCACAGGTCCACGCACCGAGGCGCTCGGCGTCGCTCGGACCCCCGTCGAGGGGGCTCGTGAGCACGGGCCGCCGGACCCAGCAGCCTGCCTCCTCGGCGATGAGGGCGCCGGCGGCAAAGTCGTGCTCGTTGAGACCCCGCTCGCCGTACGCGTCGTGGGTGCCGTCCGCCACGAGGCACAGGTCCAGGGCTGCGGATCCGAGGCGGCGCATGTCGCCGAAGCCGTCCATGAGACCGGGCAGGAAGGCCGCCTGGTCGGCGCGGACGCCCGGGTCATAGCTGAATCCGGTCGCGAGGAGCGCGGATCCTGCCTCGGCCCGGCCAGGTGCCGGACCTTCGAGCCGCATGGGCCAGGCCTCGAGGGCGCCCTCGCCGCCGGCCGAACGCGGGGCGTCGAGGCGCCATGCGCCGCCGCCGCGAACGGCCCAGTACTCGCGGCGCAGCGCAGGTGCGCTCACGACGCCAGCGAGCCACACACCGTCGACGTCAGCCACCGCCACGCTCGTCGCGTAGTAGACGATGTCGCGGATGAAGTTCGTGGTCCCGTCGAGCGGATCGATGGACCAGCGGAAGCCGCTCGGCTCGGTGACGCGGCTCGTGCCCTGCTCCTCGCCGGTCACGATGTCGTGCGGGCGCTCGGCCGTGAGGACGGCCCGCACGGCCTTCTCGGCTGCGAGGTCGAACTCCGTGACCCAGTCACTCCCCGAGCTCTTCGTCTCCGCGAGGCCGGTCGAACGCGTCAGGACCCCGGCATCGCGACCCGCGAGGACCGCGGCACCCGCCGCCGCGGCGCGCCGGGCGGTGTCGAGGAGGGTTGTCAGGAACTCAGCTGGGTACTCCGCGGCGTTCATCTCTCGTCTCCGTCCGACTCGGCCTCGCCAATCTCCGCAGCGAGCTGTTCAGGCGGGGCGGCCCCGCCGTCGTCCTCGGGGCCGGACTCGGGCTGCTCGCCCGCAGCGGGACGCCACTCTCCCGGACCGTTCTCCAACAGCCTGCGGAAGGCATCTTCGTCCAGGATCGGGACGCCGTACTGCTCGGCCTTGTCGAGTTTGGAGCCTGCGTTCTCGCCCGCCACCACATAATCGGTCTTCTTCGAGACGCTCCCGGAGGCCTTGCCTCCGCGGATGATGATCGCTTCCTTCGCCTCGTCCCGGCTGAACCTCTCGAGGCTCCCGGTCACGACGACGGTGAGGCCCTCGAGCGAGCGGCCCACCGAGGCGTCCTGCTCGTCCTCCATCTTCACGCCGGCGGAGGCCCAGCGGGCAACGATCTCGCGGTGCCAGTCCTCGGCGAACCACTCGATCAGCGCATCCGCGATGATCGGCCCAACGCCGTCGACGTCGGCGAGCTGCTCCCGCGCGTTCTCGGTCGCAAGGACCTCCCGCAGGGCGGTCATCGACCCGTACCGCGTGGCGAGGGCGCGCGACGCCGTCGGGCCCACGTGCCGGATCGACAGCGCCACGAGCACACGCCACAGCGGCTGGGTCTTGGCCTTCTGCACCTCCGCGAAGAGCTTCTCCGTCGAAGCGGTCGGGACCGAGGGCTTCCTGGCCGTCGGCTTGGTCCAGAAGTACGGCACAAGGTCCCACTGCCCCGTGCCAACGCCCTTGACGCGCTTCTCGCGCCACACGGCGACGTCGGCCAGACGATCGCGCAGGTTCGAATCCGGCCAGTCCGCAGCGAGCTCGAAGATCTGGGCCTCGCCGTCGAGGACCCCTGGGCCCTCGGGCCGCGGGTATCCGCCGATCGTGGCCGGGTCCGGGCCGGGCCCGGAGGTCAGGGCGATCGCGGCCTCCCAGCCCAGGGCCTCGATATCGAACGCCCCGCGCCCGGCAAGGTGGAACACGCGCTCGCGCAGCTGCGAAGGGCACGAGCGGGCGTTGGGACAGCGGATGTCCACCTCGCCCTCCTTCGACGGCGCGAGCTGAGTCCCGCACGAGGGGCAGACCGTGGGCATGACGAAGTCGCGCACGGGCGGGTCCTGCTGGTCCCTCAGGGCGAGCACCGGGCCCACGATCTCGGGGATGACGTCCCCCGCCTTGCGGAGCACCACGATGTCGCCGATCATGACGCCCTTGGCCTTGACGACGTCCTGATTGTGCAGGGTGGCCATCGAGACGGTGGATCCGGCAACCTTGACCGGCTCCATGACCCCGAAGGGGGTCACGCGCCCCGTGCGCCCTACGTTGACGAGAATGTCGAGAAGCTTCGTGTGCACCTCCTCCGGGGGGTACTTGAAGGCGACGGCCCAGCGGGGAACACGGGAGGTGTGGCCGAGCGCGCGCTGGGTCGCGAAATCGTCGGCCTTGACCACGATTCCGTCGATCTCGTGGATGAGACTGTGCCGCTTCTGCCCATAGCGCTCGATGAACGCCAAGACCTCCTCGTAGGTTTCGAGGACCTCGTAGTACGGGCTCGTGGGCAGACCCCAGGCCTTGAGGAGGTCATAGGTCTCGGCCTGGCTCGTCGCCGTGAGCCCCTCGCGGGCGCCGATGCCGTGGACAAACATCTTCAGCGGGCGCTTCGCGGTCTCCCCGGGGTCCTTCTGGCGTAGCGAGCCAGCGGCGGCGTTGCGGGGGTTCGCGAGCGGGGCCTTGCCCCGCTCGATGAGTGCCTCGTTGTACTCGATGAATGCCTTGGTCGGGATGTAGACCTCACCCCGGATCTCGACTTCCTCGGGATGTCCCTCGCCGGACAGTCGCTGGGGGACGTCCTTGATGGTCAGGACGTTGTGCGTGACATCCTCGCCCGTGCGCCCATCCCCGCGCGTGGCGGCGCGGACCAGCTCGCCGTTGCGGTAGAGCAGGTTGACGGCGAGGCCGTCGATCTTGAGCTCGGTGAGCCACTTCGCCGGGACCAGCCCGAGCGCGGCGACATTCGCCTCAGCACGCCGGATCCACGCCTCAAGCTCCGAGACCGAGAAGACGTCCTCGAGGCTGTACATCCGCGCGAGGTGCTCGACCGGCGCGAAGGCCGCGGTGGCCTCGCCGCCGACCTCCTGGGTGGGAGAGTCGTTCGCAATCATCTCGGGGTGGAGCGCCTCGAACTCCTCGAGCTGCCGGAACAGGACGTCGTACTCGGCGTCCGAGATCTCGGGGGCGTCCTGGTTGTAGTAGAGCGTGCGGTGGCGGCGGACCTCGTCCGCGAGTGCCTCGTACTCGTCGCGGAGCGACTCGGACGGGATCGCCGTCTCGGGCTCGACGCGCTGTGCTGGGGGGCTCGCTGGTTCTGGGCTCACGGTGTCTATCTTGCCCCATGGCTCCGACACTCCATCAGGTCCCCGGCGGCACGTCGGGGCATCCGGCGACAGCCCCTTCCGGGTCATCCGGCCGGTGGCGTCGGTCAGCCGATCCCGGTCGACGGCGACGAAGGGCCGACGTCGTGGGCGTCGACGACGATGACCGTCACGTTGTCCCGACCGCCGGATCTAATGGCCGCCTCGACGAGGGCCTCGACGGCGTCCTGCGGGTCCTCCCGACCCACCAGCAGGAGCTCGATCTCCGGATCCCGGAGCTCGGAGGTCAGTCCGTCCGAGCAGATGAGGAGCCGGTCCCCATCCTCTACAGGCAAGAGCCAGAAGTCGGCCTCGGCGTCCTCGCCGGTACCAAGCGCCCGCGTGATCACGTGCCGCCGCGGATGGACGAGTGCTTCCTCAGGGGTGATCTGCCCGGAGTCGACGAGCTCGCGCACCTCGGAGTGGTCGACGGTGATCTGCAGGAGCTGGCCGTCCCTGGACACGCGGTAGGTGCGTGAGTCCCCCACATTGGCCACGAGCCAATAGGGAGACGAGGAGATCTCGATGAGCACGGCCCCCGTCAGAGTGGTCCCTGCGCGGGCGCCGGTGGCCCTGCGGATCCGCCAGTCGGCGTGCTCGATGACCTGCTGCACGCCTTGGGCTGTGGCGTGGTGCGTGCCCGGGGCAAGGACCGGAGATTCGATGAGCGTCTGCACGCACAGCCCGCTCGCCACCTCGCCCGCCTCGTGGCCTCCCATGCCGTCCGCGACCATGAACACGGGATCCTGGGCCAAGAACGAGTCCTCGTTGAGCTCACGCCGCAGCCCCCGGTCGGTGCCAAAACCCACCGAGATCCGCACCCCACGCTCACGATCCAGTGCCTTGCCCATCGTCCCAGCCCTCCCCTCGCCGTCTGCCGGACCATCGTGACACACCGACGGCCTCCGCCCGGCGCACCCGGCAGCGACATCCCGCGTCAGCCTCGGGCCGGGTCAGTCGAGCACGATTCCCGGGCCTGCACCGTGGCTGAGCGACACGGGATGGATCTCCCCGAAACCGCGGACCATCTCGGGCTCCTGGGGTTCGAGCACAAAGCGCTCGTCACCTGCGAGGGCCTTGGCCGTGATGTCATCCACGAGGACCTGCCCGGGATCGGCGATCGAGGTAAGGCGTGCCGCAAGGTTCACGGTGGGGCCGTAGATGTCGCCGAGCCGGCTGAGGACCCGCCCCCAGACCATGGCCACACGGCACTCGGGGAGGATCTCGTCGTCCGCGAACTCTTTCGCGAGGGCGAGCGAGATCTGCGCCCCCGCGGCCGGCGTCTCGGCGATGTAGAGCACCTCGTCGCCGATGGTCTTGACCAGCCGGCCGCCGCCCACCGTGATGATCTCCGAGCACCGGTTCTCGAAGCGCTGGACCAGCTGGGCGAGCGTCCGCTCGTTCATCCGCCGGGACAGCGACGTATAGGAGACGAGGTCCGCGAAGCCGACGGCGCGCGCGAGCGGCAGCGGGGCGTCGTCCTCCGTGCCGTCGCGGCCCTCGGCGCTCGATTCGAGGCCCTCCCGGGCCCTCAGCGCAAGCCGCTGGACGCCGGCGGTCAGCTGCCGCCGCCACGAGTACACGAGCATCTCTTCAAGAGGCTCGATGAGGGTCGGGATGCGGTCCAGGAGGGCGACGCGTGCCTCGGCGTCGGTCATGCCCTCTGAGGAGATCATGTCCTCGACGAGCGCCTCGACCTGCCACACGACCATGCGGTCGGTCATCTGGCCGATGGCCCTCGTGACCGAGATGGCCGCCTCCTCGGTGAGGACGCCCTCGCGCACGAGCGCCGGCATGACCTTGAGGTGTTCGAGGTCGGTCCGGGTGAACGCGAGATCGTCGTCGGTGAAGTTCGGCATGCCCAGCGCGCGCCACAGCTTGCGCGCCGAGTAGAGGGAGAGGCCGACCGCGGAGGCCACCTCACGGCGCTTGAGCGTGCGGTCGCCTCCTAGCAGGAGGAGCTCGAGGTCCTTGGACGAGCCACGCCGGGCGGGCACCGGGGCCAGCGCCGCCGCGGGGGCCGCGAGGGCGCCGGGACCTTCGTCGGAGAGATCCTCGGCGGACTCCACGTCGGAATCCTCGATCGGCTCGTCCATCAGTCCTCCCTCAGTTCCCACGGAAGCGACTCGTCGCCGACGTCAGTGATCTCATTGCCCGGCCCCCACTCGTCGTCGGGCAGCTCCTCGATGGCGTCGAGGACAAACTGGCTGAAGCGCCGCGCTTCCGGGACATCGGCGAACGTGAGCTGCGCAGACTGGCCCGAGGTCAAGATTATCGTTCCGGACCTGAACATCCCCTGCACGAAACCTTGGCGGACGTTGACATCCCGCACGAGGGACAGCGGCATCTCGCGGTCCTGGCGGGTAAGGCCCCGCTCACGCCTGAGCACGCGCCGGCTCGTGAGCACGTAGCTCACGGAGCGCCATACGAACAGCTCGCGCAGGCAGTATCCAAGCAGGATCCACACAGCAAGGGCCGCCGGGGCGAGCTCGAACCACAGCCGCGACGCGGGCGGGAGCCAGGGGAACGCCTGCTCGAGGTGGCCGCGCGAGAGCCAGCCGGCTGCGAAGGCTCCCGCGCCGCTGACGGCGACGAGCACGACGGCGGGCAGCAGGAGCATCCTTCCGTGCCGCCGTGTCCTGACGATGAGCTGCTCCCCAGGGGACAGGACCCTACGCATAGCCGCCGTCGGCCGGGCGTAGGTGGACCACATCCCCCGCCGCGACCGAGTGGCGCGAGCCGTCCTCCTCGACGACACGCAGGGCGCCGTGGCTGTCGAGCCCGGTCGCGCGGCCCACGAGCGTTTGGCCGCCTGGCAGCTCGACCCGCACGCGCTTGCCGAGCGTGATCGTCGCGTCCTCCACCTGGCCCCACAGACCGCGGCCGCCCGACAGCGGCGCTTCCGGGTCGCCGTCGGCCTCGCAGAACTCCCGGTACCGCCGCGCGAAGGCGGAAAGGTACGCGGTGAGGATGTCCTCCCGCCGCACCTCCCGACCGCACGCGAGCAGCATGCTCGTCGCGGTGGGCACGGGCAGCTCCTCCTCGGTCTGGGCCACGTTGATCCCCGTTCCGAGGACGACGGCGGGCGGGGCGCCGTTCGCTCCCGGCGCAAGCTGTGCGAGGATTCCGGAGATCTTCCGGCCCTGCACGATCACGTCATTGGGCCATTTGAGGCAGGCCTCGATACCGGCCAGCACCGCGAGCGCCTCACGGAGCGCGAGGGCGGCGAGGGGCGAAAACCACGAATAGCCCTGGGTGGGCAGGGGCCGGCCGTCGCGGTTGTGCGGCCGCAGCACGATGGAGACGGCAACCGACTCCCCCACCGGTGAGTCCCACGCACGGTGGAGGCGCCCTCGGCCTGCGGACTGGTGCTCCGCCACGAGGACGGACAGGTCGCCCCAGCCCGCGGGGTCCGTCGTGGCCCGGCGCACGAGTTCGGCGTTGGTCGAGTCGATCTCGTCGACGACGTCGAGCCGGGACAGACCGGCCTCTCGCACCAGGTCCGGGCCTAGAACCGTCCTGTCGAGGGGGCCGCGGGGCTCTGGCTGCGCGTGATCGTCCATGGATGCATGGTACCGATGCCGCCCGGCCGGGTCAGGGCTGTACGTCTCGGCGGTCCGAAGGAAATGAAGAAGGACAAGAAGTTGCGGGCGCGACGGCGGGCGCATCGGCGGGCGCGCGACGCGCCGTCGTGCACCGCGCCCCTGAGCACCGGCGGAAATTGTAGGGTTCCTACAGACGCCTGCCACGCCTGCCTCACTAGACTGAGGTGACGTCTCCGCCGATTGTGCGGAACCTACGAAAGCCACCACGGGTGAGCACGGACCGACAAGCTGGAGTGAGTGTGACCCACGACCTGACCACGACCGCAGGCAAGATCGCGGACTTCCGCGACCGGCGGGCGGCGTCGCTCGCACCCTCGGGGCAGGAGGCGATCGAGAAGCAGCACGCACGCGGCAAGAACACGGCCCGCGAGCGCATCGACATGCTCCTCGACGAGGGCTCGTTCGTCGAGCTCGACGCGCTCGCCGTGCATCGATCCACCGCGTTCGGCATGGAGAAGAAGAAGCCGCTCGGGGATGGGCTGGTCTCGGGCTACGGCACCGTGGACGGCCGCCCGGTCGCCGTCTACAGCCAGGACTTCTCCGTCTACGGCGGCTCGCTCAGTCAGGTCAACGGCGAGAAGATCGTCAAGGTCCAGGAGTTCGCGCTCCGCAACGGCTTCCCCGTCGTCGGCATCCTCGACGGCGGCGGCGCGCGCATCCAGGAGGGCGTCGCGTCCCTGGCGATGTTCGCGGACATCTTCCGCAACAACGTCCATGCCTCCGGCGTCATACCCCAGATCTCCCTCATCATGGGCCCGTCCGCCGGGGGCGCGGCGTACTCCCCCGCCCTGACCGACTACATCGTGATGGTGGACAAGACGAGCCACATGTTCATCACCGGTCCGGACGTCATCAAGACCGTCACGGGCGAGGAGGTGGATATGGAGACGCTGGGCGGCGCGCGCCAGCACAACGCCACGACCGGCACCGCGACGTACCTCGCCTCCGACGAGTCGGACGCCATCGAGTTCGTCCGCGAGCTCCTCGACTTCCTCCCATCGAACAACCTGGTCGAGGCGCCGGTGCTGGATGCCGACCAGGAGCTCGAGGAGACCGACGACGACGCTGCGCTCGACGCGCTCGTTCCGGACTCAGCGACGCAGGGCTACGACATGCGCGCCGTGATTGCGGGGATCGTCGACGACGGCAACTTCCTCGAGATGCAGGCCCTCTACGCGCCGAACGTCATGATCGGCTACGGGCGCATGGAGGGCCACACCGTGGGCATCGTCGCGAACCAGCCGATCCAGTTCGCCGGGACGCTGGACATCGCGGCCTCGGAAAAGGCCGCGCGGTTTGTGCGCCACTGCGACGCGTTCAACATCCCGATCATCACGCTCGTGGACGTCCCGGGGTTCCTCCCGGGCAAGGACCAGGAGTTCCAGGGGATCATCCGGCGCGGGGCCAAGCTCCTGTATGCCTACGCCGAGGCGACGGTCCCCAAGCTCACCGTGATCTGCCGCAAGGCTTACGGCGGCGCGTACATCGTCATGGGCTCGAAGAAGCTCGGGGCGGATCTGAACTTCGCGTGGCCCACCGCTCAGATCGGCGTCATGGGAGCCCAGGGCGCCGTGAACATCCTGTACCGCCGCGAGCTGGCGGCGGTCGCGGCGGAGCCCGGAGCAGCAGCCGGCGACGTCGATGCGAAGCGCGCCGAGCTCATCCGGGACTACGAGGAGGAGCTCCTCAACCCCTACCAGGCCGCCGAGCTCGGGTACATCGATGCCGTCATCGCCCCCTCGGAGACCCGGGTCCAGCTGCTCCGCGGGCTCCGCGCTCTGCGCGACAAGCACGCGTCGATGCCCGCCAAGAAGCACGGGAACATCCCGCTGTGAGCGCAGGTCCGGTTCCCGTCGCGCCGTCCGCTTCCGAGGCGCCCCCCGGCGAAGAGGCTCCGCTGCTCTTCGCCGTCACGAAGGGGCAGCCGACGCCGGAGGAGCTCGCCGCGCTGACCGCAGTGATCGCGGCGGTCGGCGCGCCACCGGCGCAGGAGGAGGCCGCCGCGCCGACGCGCCGCGAGCGCATCCGCCAGGCGACGCTGCGCCCGCGGCACATGATCGCCCAGCGCCGCGGCCGGCAGTAAGCCCAATGCGGGGTCATCTCCCCACGATGCGGGGTCACCCGTCTCGAGTGGCGAATGCCTCTTCCAGAGACGCGACCCCGCATCCCAGAGAGCTGACCCCTCTTCGGTGAGACATGACTCCGCAACGCTATTGCGCGGGACGGATGTGCACGGGTTCTTTCAGATGTCGGTGCTGCGCGCTAGGCTCGTCACGTGACGCAGAACACTGACGAGAACACTCAGACCAGCACGACCCACCGCGAGCCCACCGCCGTGGACGGGATCGCGAACGAGTTCACCGCGAAGCTCCTCGAACTCGAACCGGCCCTCGCCACCGAGCTCGGCTACCCGGGCCACGAGACCGAGTACCCGGACTACTCCCCCGCCGGCCTCAACGCGCTCCTGTTGCTCGCCAGGGACACCATCGCCGGGCTCGAGTCGGCGACTCCCACAGACGGGATCGACGAGGTCACCGTGGACGCGATGCGTGAGCGGCTCGGCCTCGAGGTCGAGCGTCACGAGAGCGGCTGGGTCGCGGCGGAGCTGAACAACATCGATTCCCCCGCCCAGCACATCCGCGCGACCTTCGACCTCATGCCCACCGACACCTCCGAGCAGTGGGGCCATATTGCCGGCCGCGCGGCCAACGTGCCGGCCGCAATCGAGGGCTACATCGCCTCGCTGCGCTCCGCCGCCGCGGACGGCAAGGTCGCGGCAGCGCGGCAGGTGCAGGCAGTGATCGGCCAGTGCCGCAAGTACGGCGCCGAAGAGGGCGGCTTCTTCGCGCAGCTCGCCAAGGATGCGAAGCTCGACGGCGGCGCTCCCCTCCCCGACGACGTCGTCTCTGCCATCTCGGACGGCTGCGCCGCAGCATCCGCCGCCTACCTCAGGCTCGCCGACTTCCTTGAGGAAGAGCTCCTCCCCCAGGCACCTCAGCAGGACGCCGTGGGACGCGAGCGCTACATCCTCGCGTCGCGCCGGTTCCTCGGCGCCACCGTGGACCTCGAGGAGACCTACGCGTGGGGCGTGGCCGAGCTGGACCGCATCATCGCCGAGCAGGAGGCGGTGGCCGAGCAGATCAAGCCCGGCGCCACGATCGCCGAGGCCAAGGCGATCCTGAACGCCGACCCGGAGCGCCAGCTCAAGGGAACCGACGCTCTCAAGGCATGGATGCAGGGCCTGTCCGACCGGGCCGTGGCGGGCCTCGCGGGCACGCACTTCGAGATCGCCGAGCCCATGCTCAAGCTCGAGTGCATGATCGCCCCGACCCAGGACGGCGGCATCTACTACACCGCGCCGTCGGACGACTTCTCGCGGCCCGGCCGCATGTGGTGGTCCGTACCCGAGGGCGAGGACACGTTCACCACATGGGCCGAGACCAGCACCGTCTACCACGAAGGAGTCCCCGGCCATCACCTCCAGTGCGCCACCGCGGTCTACCGCCGCGAGCTCCTCAACAACTGGCGCCGGAACATCTGCTGGGTCTCCGGCCACGGCGAGGGCTGGGCCCTCTACGCGGAGCGTCTCATGGACGAGCTCGGCTACCTCTCCGACCCGGGCGACCGCATGGGCATGCTCGACGGCCAGCGGATGCGAGCGGCACGCGTCGTCTTCGACATCGGCGTGCACCTCGGCCTCGAGATTCCCGAGCGCTGGGGCTCCGGGACGTGGACGCCTGAGAAGGGCTACGACTTCCTGAAGCAGAACCTCGACATCTCCGAGGGGCAGCTCGACTTCGAGTACCACCGCTACCTCGGCTGGCCTGGCCAAGCGCCGTCGTACAAGATCGGCCAGCGGCTCTGGGAGCAGATCCGCGCGGAGCTCAAGGCAGAGGCCGAGGCGGAGGGCCGCGAGTTCGACGTCAAGGCGTTCCACACGCGAGCACTGAACCTCGGCTCCGTAGGCCTGGACACGCTGCGGCGAGCCCTTGTGGGCTGAGCGGGTGACATATCCCATAGACGAGCGCGGAATAGCGTAACAAAAGTGGCGTGACGGCGCGGATTATCAGCCTAAGGCTCGGATCCGAGCCGTCACACTCAACGTCACACTGCGAAACACAAGCTATCTGTGCTAAGAGTCTTCGCCCTACGGTAGCCCGGTGAGCACCTCTACCAGCACCCAGCGCGCAGAGCGCCGACTTCCGAAGTGGGCCACCTCATTCGGCCCACAGATCATCGCCGCCCTCGTCATCGGCCTCGCCCTCGGCCTCCTCGCCAAGTACACCGGCAGCACGAAGGCGCATCCGAACGGCCTCGGCGCGACCCTCGCCATGATCGGCAGCAGCTATGTGAGCCTCCTGCAGACCGCCGTGGTCCCCCTCATCTTCACAGCAGTCGTCAGCTCGATCGCCAACCTGCGCCAGGTCTCCAACGCCGCGAAGCTCACGTGGAACACGCTCCTGTGGTTCGCGATCACCGCGTTCATCGCCGTCATGATCGGCATCGGCCTCGGCGTGTTCTTCCAGCCGGGTGCCAACACCGGCATCACGCAGCAGGCCACGTACGCCGGCAAGACCGGTGACTGGTGGGCGTTCCTCGTCGGCCTGTTCCCGAAGAACTTCCTCGGCCTGTCGGCTAGTTCCGCGGTTGCCGACGGCGGCACCGTCACCACGAACGTGAGCTTCAACGTACTGCAGATCCTCGTCATCGCCATCGCCGTGGGGGTCGCGGCCCTCAAGATCGGTGCGAAGGCGGAGCCCTTCCTGACCTTCAACCGCTCGGCCCTCGAGATCATCCAGAAGGTGCTGTGGTGGATCATCCGCCTGGCCCCTCTGGGAACCATCGGCCTCATCGGCAACGCGGTCGCCGTCTACGGCTGGGACACGATCGGCGCCTTGGGCAAGTTCTCCGTCGCGATCTACGCCGGGCTCGTCCTCGTGCTCTTCGTGGTCTACCCGATCCTCGTCAAGTCGCACGGGCTCTCGGTCAAGCAGTACTTCACCGGGGTCTGGCCCGCGGTCCAGCTCGGCTTCGTCTCCCGCTCCTCGATCGGAACGCTGCCGCTCACACAGCGCGTCACCGAGCGCAACCTCGGGGTCCCCTCCGGCTACGCGTCCTTCGCCGTGCCCCTCGGCGCGACCACCAAGATGGACGGCTGCGCGGCGGTCTACCCCGCGGTCGCAGCGATCTTCGTGGCCCAGTTCTTCGGCATCCCGCTGGACTTCAGCCAGTACCTCCTGATCGTGCTCGTCTCAGTCCTCGGCTCGGCCGCGACGGCCGGCACCACGGGCGCCGTCGTCATGCTGACCCTCACGCTCTCGACCCTCGGCCTCCCGCTGGCCGGCGTGGGCCTGCTGCTCGCGATCGACCCGATCCTGGACATGGGCCGCACGGCCGTCAACGTCGCGGGCCAGGCACTCGTTCCGGCCATCGTCGCCAAGCGCCAGGGCATCCTCGATCTGGACCTCTACAACGCCCCGCGCCACGGGGACCCGTTCAACGACGATTCGGCCACTGGGTCGGATTCGGATTCGGATTCGGCGCAGGGACACGCGCACGACGGCGAGCTGGCTGCCTCACACTGACCACCCGCCCCCGACCGGGGTCACCTCGTTCGCGCAGCAGCCACTCATGACGCCGCACCTGGGCATGCCGCATTCCCCTCGGAGACAGCGGTAGGTCCGGGTGCGGCGTTGTCTGATTGAGAGAAACCGCGCGCAAAAATTTGCCCTGAGTGCAAAGTTGCACCTAGTGTAAATACGTGACCACAGAAACCCCGTCCCGCCGTGAGCAGAACAAGGCCGCTACCCGGGAGTCGATCATCGGAGCCGGGCTCTCGCTCGCAACCGCGCGCGGGCTCGGCGGGTTCACGGTCGAGGAACTCGCCGACGCGGCTGGCGTCTCCCGTCGCACCTTCTTCAACTACTTCAGCAGCGTCGAAGAGGCCATTGCCGCGCCCACCTTCGGCTTCCTCGACACGGCGCTCGGCAAGCTGACGAGCCGCCCGGCGGACGAGGCACTCCTCGACTCGGCCCTGCACGTGCTCACCGGCCTCGCGGACAACGACCTCATCGCGCCCATGGCCCAGTCCTTCCTCCTGGCCGTGGGCCACGACCCGGTGACCCGCTACCAGCTCCAGGCGTTCGACGAATGCGGCGAGAAGATCGCAGCTGCCATCCGCGCCCGTGAACCCGCGCTCGGCGACCTGTACGTCGCGGCCCTGTCCGCAAGCGTCGTCGCGTGCGGGAAATCCGCACTCGAGGTCTGGCTCGCCGAGCGCTCCGGCGACCTCTCGCCGTCGTCCCTCGCCAGACTCCGCACCCTCCTCCGCGAAGCGATCACCCACCTCAGGGCCGGCTTCGCCATGCCCTGAGCCCGCTGAACCGTTCCGCACCGGCTGAGCCTTCCGTCCCCACCCCTTCCGCCCTTCCGTCCCACCCCAGAGAGAGACCCTCATGGCTTCGCTCCTCTACCGCCTCGGGCGGTTCGCCTACGACCGCAGGTGGCTCGTCATAGCCCTCTGGCTCGTGATCATCGCGGCCGTCGGAGGCTCTGCCGCCGCGTTCCACGGCACCACGACCAACACGTTCCAGATCCCCGGCACCGAGACGCAGCGGATGCTCGACAAGCTCAAGGCGGACCTGCCGTCCGCCGCGGGCGGCAACGCGACGCTCGTCTTCGAATCCCCCGATGCCCCCTTCACGGACGCGCAGAAGAAGCAACTGAGCGCCGCGCTGGAGAAGATCAAGGGGCTCGACGGCGTACAGAGCGTCACCGACCCGTTCGCGACCCAGGCGCAGCTCGACAGCGCCAGCGCGCAGATCGCCGACGGCGAGAAGCAGCTCGCCGCGGCGCAGGCCCAGCTCGACGCCGGCAAGCCCCAGCTCGATGCCGCCAAGGCCCAGCTCGACCAGACGAAGGCGCAGCTCGATGCCGGGCAGGCGCAGCTTGACGCCCAGAAGCAGGCCCTCGCGGCCCAGGGAATGTCGGCCGCCGCGATCGCCCAAGCGACCGCCTCCGCGCAGGCACAGCTCGATGCCGGGCGCGCCCAGTACGACGCCGGCAAGGCCCAGTACGACGCCGGCGCGAAGAAGGCGGCAGACGGTGCCGCGACGATCGCCCAGAAGAAGCAGGAGCTTGCCCTCGGCCAGCGCCAGGCGGATGCCTCGGCAGGCCTGAGGTTCGTCTCCTCCGATCATCGCGCGGCCATTGCCCCGGTACAGTTCACGAAGTCCACCGACAGCCTCCCGACCTCGCTCCGCACGCAGATCCAGGACATCGCCTCGAGCGTTGACGGAGTGCAGGGGCACGCGAGCAAGGAGCTCACCCAGGACATCAACCAGATCTTCGGGGCAGGCGAGACCATCGGCGTGACCGTCGCGGCACTCGTGCTCGTCGTCATGCTCGGCGCGTTCGTCGCGGCCGGCCTGCCACTCGTCATGGCGCTCGTCGGCGTGGCAGTGGGCGTTGGCGGGACCATAGCCCTCACCGGCGTGATCGAGATGAGCTCCGTGACGCCGATGCTGGGCCTCATGCTCGGCCTGGCCGTTGGCATCGACTATTCGCTGTTCATCCTCAACCGGCACCGCAACCAGCTGCTCGGCGGCATGGATCCCCGCCAGTCCGTCGCACTCGCGATCGGTACGTCCGGCACTGCCGTCGTATTCGCCGGCCTCACCGTGGTCATCGCACTCGTCGCCCTCGTGGTGCCCGGGCTGCCGTTCCTCGCGGTCATGGGCGTGGCCGCTGCGGCGACGGTCGCAGTGGCCGTGATCATCGCCGTCACACTGCTTCCAGCACTCCTGAGCCTCGTCGGGAAGCACATCATCTCCAAGCGGCGCTGGGCCAAGGCTGCCCGGGAGAACACCCAGCCCGGGCACGGGGTCGTGGAGGCGCGCGAGGACCTCGCCAAGTCCAACCGCGGCTGGGGCGCGTGGCTCACGCGGCACCCGTGGATCGCCGTCGTCGCCTCGGTGATCCTGCTGGGCGTGCTCACGCTCCCGGCGTCCCAGCTGCACCTCGCGCTCCCGGATGGCGGCGCGGACCCCGTGGACTCCACGTCCTTCAAGGCCTACGACGCCACGGGCAAGTACTTCGGCGCAGGCATGACGGGGCCCATCGTCGTGGTCGGCGAACTCCCGGCGGGCCTCGACGACGCGGCGGCGAAGGTCAAGCAGCTCGACGTCGCGGACCAGCTCCGCGCCGTGCCGGGCGTGGTCGCCGCCGTCCCGCTCGCGCTGAGCCCGGACCATCACACAGCCGTGTTCCGCGTGATCCCCACTGAGGGCCCCGCCAGCGCGAGCACCGTCCAGGTGGTCCACGACCTGCGGTCCCAGGGCAGCGCGATCCAGTCCCGTACCGGGGTCTCGATCGGCCTCACCGGCCAGACCGCGGCCAACGTCGACGTGACGTCCAAGATCGCGGACGCGCTCCCGGTCTACCTCGCGATCGTCGTCGGCCTCTCGTTCCTCCTGCTGCTGCTCGTGTTCCGTTCGCTTCTGGTGCCGATTCTCGCCACGGCTGGATTCCTGCTCTCGCTCGGCGCGGCGTTCGGCTCAGTCGTCGCCGTGTACCAGTGGGGCTGGCTCGGCCCGGTCTTCGACATCACCCATCCGGGTCCGATCCTGAGCTTCATGCCGATCCTGCTCATAGGCATCCTGTTCGGCCTCGCGATGGACTACCAGGTGTTCATCACTTCGGGCATCCGGGAGTCGTACGCGCACGGCCAGGAGGCGCACCTCGCCATCCGGACCGGGTTCCACCACGCGGCGCGGGTCATCACGGCCGCCGCCATCATCATGGTGAGCGTGTTCGCGGGCTTCATCTTCAGCCACCTCACGATGGTCCGGCCGCTCGGCTTCGGGCTGGCCCTAGGCGTGCTCCTGGACGCTTTCGTGGTGCGCATGACGCTCGTGCCCGCCATCATGCGCCTCTTCGGCAAGGCGGCGTGGTGGCTCCCGCGCTGGCTTGACCGCATCCTGCCCGACCTCGACATCGAAGGCGCCAAGCTCGAGCGCGCGACGGCGGCGCCCCATGGGGCGCATGTCGACGGCGGGGGCCAACCGGAGCCTGCGGCGGACAGCGTGCGCTGACCGCACCGCGCCCATCGGCTGCTGCACTGTCCGGGGACAGTGCAGCAGCCGATTGGGTCCCTGCGTGGCTTACGGGGTCCAGCCTCGCCGCATCGTGTCGATCCCGTCGTGCATCAGCCGGTGCAGGTCCCCCGGAACAATCGCGGGGATCTGGCCCACAGCACTCAGCCGGCTCAGCCCGTGGATGAGCCCCCACGCGGCGGCGCAGCGCCTCAGGAGCTCGCCAGGCTCGATCCCCGGCGGCTGGCAGGCGGACACGGCCTCCTGCATCACGCGCCAATAGTGGATCGCGGCGCGCTGCAGGTCCGGATGGTCGGACTTGGCAACGAGCGGCCCGAAGGCCAGGTCGTGAAGGTTCGGCTCGTCGGTTGCGAAGCGGTGGTAGGCGTCCACGAGCGCATGGAGGCGCTCGACGGCGCCCGGCCCGGCGGCGTCGACCGCCACCCGCGCGCGCTGGGCCGCGGCCTCCAGACCGACGCCGGCCACGGCGGCGAGGAATCCGCGCTTGCCGCCAAGGTGGACGTACGGCGCCTGATGGCTCACGCCGGCGGCACGTGCGATCTCGCGGATGCTGAGACGATCGGGCGGGGTGTGCTCGAGCGCCGTCAGGGCGAGTCCAATGAGCCGGGAGTCCAGCCCACCGACGCTGCCGGCATCAGGTTGCATCGAGGTGGCCATCCTCTCTAGTTGACACTGTCAAGTCCCAAGAGGATTATCTTACCCACACCCCCAGTTGACACTGTCAAGGTCGTGATCCACGATGCAATCCCGAATGATGGAAACCCCGATCGGCCGGCTCGAGGTCTCGGTTGACGGCGTGGGGCCCGCGGCCGTCCTCATGCACAGTCTCTTTGTCGATTCGCGGTCATGGGACCGGGTCCGCGGCCGCCTCGCCTCAGAACGGACGCTCGTGGCGATCACGGCGCCCGGGCACGGGCCAAGCGGGGACCCTGGCCGGACGTACTCGATCCACGAGATCGCGGCGGCCGCTCTCGGCATCCTCGACGGTCTGGCCGCCGAAAAGCGCATCCCACCGGGCCCAGCCGACTGGGTGGGCAACGCGCTCGGGGGCCATGCGGGCATCCTCGCCGCCGCCCACTATCCCGAGAGGATACGGTCGCTCATCACGCTGGGGGCTCCTGTCCAGGCTCCGACGCTGCCCTTCCGCCTCCAAGAGGCGGCCATCCTGCCCGCAAGGGCGCTGATGGGAATGACGGGCTGGCTGCGGCAGGCCATCGTGAGTGTGCTCCTCTCGGAACGGACCCGCGCGCACGATCCTGAGGCCGTCGGGTATGTCGAGGAATGCCTCACCGCGTCCGACCCGAGGCTCCTCGGACGGGCCATACGGTCACTCGCGGTGCGTCGTCCCGACTTCACGGGACTCCTGCCGAGGATCACTGCGCCAACGGTCTTCGCGACCGGAACTGAGCACAACTCGTGGCCACCGGAACTGGCCGCGGAGGCGGCACGCCTCCTTCCACACGGCACGGCCGTCACCCTTCCCCACGCCGCGTACCTGCTGCCGCTCGAGGTGCCCGAGGAGACGGCGCAGCTCATCCTGCGGCACTGGTCTGCGGCCGAAGCCCGGCCCGAAGGGATCCACACGTCGACCCAGGACGCGGGATCTGGAACCGATTCCTAGGCCGGGGCTGAATCGCCGGAGGCTGCGGGAGACCCCTCCACCCGCTCCCGGGCTACGCTTGGCGGCGTGACCGTGCACACCGCCCCTGCCACCCCACCCAGCCTCATCCTCGCCTCGAAGTCGCCAGCGAGGACCAAGCTGCTCGAGGAAGCCGGAATCCCGCACCGCGTCCTGGTCTCCGACGTGGACGAGGAGGCCCTCGCCGCGGCCCACCCCACCGCAACCCCGGCCGAAACCTCGCTGCTCCTCGCGCGGGCGAAGGCCGAGGCCGTGGCCGCGCTGCCCGCCGCCGCAGGGGCGCTCGTGCTCGGCTGCGACTCGGTCTTCGAGCTCGACGGGCAGGCGCTCGGCAAGCCCTACACGCCGCACGTTGCCCGCGAGCGCCTCGCGGCCATGAGCGGGCGCGGCGGCGTGCTGCACACCGGACACTGGCTCGTGGACCGGCGCGCCGCCTCACACGACGGCGCGCACGACGCCGCGCGCGCGCCGGGCGCGGGAGAGGTCGCCTCTGCGACGGTCGAGTTCACGAGCATGAGCGAACGGGAGATCGCGGCCTACGTCGCCACGGGCGAACCGCTCCAGTGCGCGGGCTCGTTCACGATCGACGGGCTCGGCGGCGCGTTCCTCGCCCGCGTCGACGGCGACCCGCACGCCGTCGTGGGCCTGTCCGTCTCCACCTTGCGCATGCTCCTGACGGGAGTCGGGGTGCGGCTCACGGACTGGTGGGCGGCCGCCGTCGGGGACTGAACGCCTGACCGCGCCGCACTTGGTCCGATTTGTAGGTCTCCTACAACGGATCGGCCGTCTACGCACGGAATCCGCCACCAATATGGGCGATCCCACCAATGGGGCGCTAGGCTTCCCGGAGTACAGAACGGAGTTGCCCTTGTCTCCCAATGCCGCGTCCCTCAGCGCTGCCCACGAATCCGCCGGCCGTCCCATCACGAAGGTGCTCATCGCCAACCGCGGAGAGATCGCCGTCCGCGTCATCCGAGCGGCACGGGACGAGGGCATCTCCTCGGTCGCCGTGTATGCAGAACCGGACCGCGACGCGCTCCACGTCCGCCTCGCCGACGAGGCGTTCGCGCTGGGCGGCACAACAGCGGCCGAGTCCTATCTCGTCATGGACAAGATCCTCGACGCCGCCCGCGGCTCGGGCGCCGACGCCGTCCACCCGGGCTACGGGTTCCTCTCGGAGAACGCCGAGTTCGCCCAGCGCGTCATCGACGCCGGTCTGACGTGGGTCGGCCCCTCGCCCGAGGCCATCGCGGCACTCGGCGACAAGGTCCGTGCCCGCCACATCGCCGAGAAGGTCGGCGCGCCGCTCGTGCCCGGGACGGCTGATCCAGTCCAATCGGCGGACGAGGTCCTCGCGTTCGCGCAGGACTTCGGGCTGCCTGTGGCGATCAAGGCCGCCTACGGCGGTGGCGGCCGAGGGATCAAGGTCGCCCGGACGCTCGAGGAGATCCCCGAGCTGTACGAATCGGCGGTGCGCGAGGCGACTGCAGCTTTCGGCCGCGGCGAGTGCTTCATCGAACGCTTCCTCGACGCTCCGCGCCACGTCGAGACCCAGTGCCTCGCCGACGCGGCGGGCAACGTCGTCGTCGTCTCCACGCGCGACTGCTCGCTCCAGCGCCGCAACCAGAAGCTCGTCGAGGAGGCCCCGGCCCCGTTCCTCACCGAAGAGCAGAACCGCCGCCTGTATGCGGCGTCGAAGGCCATCCTGAAGGAGGCGGGCTACCTCGGCGCGGGCACGTGCGAGTTCCTCGTCGGCCAGGACGGCACCATCAGCTTCCTCGAGGTCAACACGCGCCTCCAGGTCGAGCACTGCGTGTCCGAGGAGGTCACAGGCCTCGACCTCGTGCGCGAGCAGTTCCGCCTCGCGCGCGGCGAGGAGCTCGGGTACGGCGACCCCGAGGTCCGCGGGCACTCATTCGAGTTCCGCATCAACGGCGAGGACGCGGGCCGCGGCTTCATGCCGGCTCCCGGCACGGTCGAGACGCTCGTCTACCCGACCGGGCCCGGCGTGCGCGTCGACTCCGGCGTGGTGGCCGGCGATGTCATCTCGGGCAACTTCGACTCGATGCTCGCGAAGCTCGTCGTCTCCGGCGCCACCCGACAGCAGGCACTGGAGCGCTCGCGCCGAGCCCTCGACGAGCTCGAGATCACCGGCATGCCGACCGTCGTGCCGTTCCACGCCGCGGTGGTACGCGATCCGGCCTTCGCCCCCGCCGAGGGGCCCTTCAGCGTGCACACGCGGTGGATCGAGACGGAGTTCGTCAACGAGATCCCGCCCTTCGCGGGTGCGGTCGCCGCCGGGACGGACGCGGACGACGACGCGGCGCGGCAGAGCGTAGTCGTCGAGGTGGGCGGCAAGCGCCTCGAGGTGACGATCCCGGCCGGGCTGTCGCTCGGCGTGGCCAAGGGACCCAAGGCGAAGAAGAAGGGCCGCAGCTCCCGCGGTCCCGCGACGGCGGCGGCGAGCGGCGATGCGCTCACGGCCCCGATGCAGGGAACGATCGTCAAGGTCGCCGTTGCGGACGGCGACGTGGTCGCGGAAGGCGATCTCGTCGTCGTACTGGAGGCCATGAAGATGGAGCAGCCGCTCACGGCGCACAAGGCAGGCACCGTGCGGGGCCTAACGGCCGAAGCGGGCCAGACCGTGGCTGCGGGCGCGGTCATCGCCACGATCGAGGACTGACCCCCCCCAACCGCGAAAGGTGACCCCGCATCGGAAGATTCCGATGCGGGGTCACCTTTCAGCCGTGCGGGGTCAGGCCGAGACGTTGTCCTCGAACTTGCGGTCGCGGGTCTCCTTGGTCAGCAGCAGCGCAACGAACGTCAGGACCGCAGCGGCCGCGAGGTACACGCCGACCCACACCGTGCTGCCCTTGCCGAACTGCCAGAGCGCGATCGCCACGAAGGACGCCGGGGCCGCGCCCAGCACCGACGAGAGGTTGTAGGCGATCGCTGAGCCCGTGTAGCGGACGTTCGCCGGGAACAGCTCGGGCAGGATCGCGGCCATGGGGCCGAACGTGGAGCCCATGAGCGTGAAGCCCACGATGAGGCCGACCATCGCGGCACCGGTGCCTGGCCCGAACATGAGGCCCCAGGCGAGGCCGAACACGAAGATGAGCCCAGTGACCCAGAGCAGGAACTTCCGACGGCCATACTTCTCGGCCAGCGGGCCCGACAGCACCGTGAAGATGCCGAAGAACACGACGCCGATGATGAGCATCCAGAGGAACAGCCCGCGGTCGATCCCGAGGCCCGGGACGAACGAGGCGGCGTCGAACGTCTTCCCGGCCTTCTCGGCGGCGGCCTTGGCCACCTCGACCTTGTCGGTCGCCGTGCCGTACGTCAGGGTGAAGCTCGTGGTGAGGTAGAAGAGCACATAGGTCGCGAGCATGATGAACGTGCCGGCGATCACCTCGCGCCAGTGGTACTTGAAGGTCGCCGCGAGCGGGACCTTGGCAACCTTCTCCGTCTCGACGACCTTCTTGAAGGGCGTGCTCTCGACGAGCTTGAGCCGCACGTACAGGCCGATCGCGACCATGACGATGCTGAACAGGAACGGGATCCGCCAGCCCCACGCCTCGAACTGCGCCGTGGTCAGGAACGAGTTCATGACCACGTACATCACGTTGGCGATGATGAACCCGATGGGGGCGCCGAGCTGTGGGAACGTGCCCCACACGGCGCGCTTGTTGGCGGGTGCGTTCTCGGTGGCGAGAAGCGCCGCGCCGGACCATTCGCCGCCGAGTGCGAGGCCCTGGAGGAACCGCAGGACCACGAGCACCAACGGGGCGAGGACCATCCAGCCGGGCGTCGTCGCGGGCGGCAGGAGCCCGATGAGGAACGTCGCGACGCCCATCGTGAGCAGCGACGCGACGAGCGTTCCCTTGCGGCCGAGCCTGTCGCCGAAGTGCCCGAAGAGGATCGACCCGACGGGCCGGGCGATGAAGGCCACGCCGAAGATCGCGAACGAGGAGAGGATCGCGTTGATGTCGGACGCGTTCGGGAAGAAGAGCTTCGGGAACACGAGGACCGAGGCGGTCGCGTACGCGTAGAAGTCGAAGAACTCGACGGTCGTGCCGATGAGGCTCGAGAAGATGACCCGGCCCTTGGTGTTGGCCGCCTGGCCGGCCGAGGGCTCCGTCACCGCAGAAGTGGTGGACATGATTTCGCTTTCACATGCTGGACCGAGGATTGACTTTCGGCCCTGGGTTTGAGTACAAGCCATCCTACGTCCGGCCCGTCCAAGCAACGGACAAATTGTCCGCATAGTGAGACGCCGAAACCTCGGCGAAACAGCGGGGTCCCCCGCCTCACGGGATCCCGCGGGTCGCGGAGAGGTGGATGTCACAACCTGTTTACGGCTGGCGCGGCTCCGCGAAACGCCACGTTCCTACCGTGGAAGGCAAGCACAGACCCCGCTCCCGAGGAGGACCAGTGAGCACCGAATCCCAGACGGCGCACGACGCCGCACCCGCATCTACCCGGGAAACCTCGCTCCGTCTCGACGTCCGCAAGGGCCGTTGGATCGAGCACTGGGATCCCGAGGACACCCACCAGTGGGAGCGCGAGGGCCGCACCGTGGCCCGGCGCAACCTGCGGTGGTCGGTCTTCGCGGAGTTCCTGGGGTTCGTGGTGTGGCAGCTGTGGTCGATCGTCGTCGTCCAGCTCCCGGCTGCGGGCTTCGCCTTCGACACCGCCCAGACGTTCTGGCTGCTCTCCATGCCGAGCCTCGTCGGCGCGACCCTGCGCATCCCCTACACGTTCATGGTCTCCCGCTTCGGCGGCCGCAACTGGACCATCGTCTCCGCGCTCCTCCTGCTGATCCCCGCGATCGGCCTCGCGGCCTGCGTTTCGAACGCCTCAACGCCGTTCTGGCTCATGCTCGCGGTCGCGGGCCTGGCCGGGTTCGGCGGGGGCAACTTCGCGAGCTCGATGGCCAACATCACGTTCTTCTTCCCCGCGAAGGAGAAGGGGTGGGCGCTCGGCCTCAACGCGGCGGGCGGCAACCTCGGGGCGGCGGTCGCACAGCTGGCCGTCCCGGTCGCGGTGGGCCTCACTGCAGCCCTCCTCACCGGCGCGCACGGCGCAACCCTCGCCGTGGCGGGCCTCATGTGGATCCCGCTGATCCTCGTCGCGGCCTTCGGCGCGTGGCGGAACATGGACAACCTCTCCCATGCGAAGGGCGACGTCGCGGGCTCGCTCGCCGCGCTGAGGGAACCGCACCTGTGGGTCATCGCGTTCCTGTATGTCGGCACGTTCGGTTCATTCATCGGGTTCGGCGGAGTCTTCCCGAAGCTCATCCACGACATCTTCCCTGCCTACTCGACCTTCACACTCCACGCAGCGAGCGTCCCCGTGGCCCTCTCGCTCGCCTTCCTCGGCCCGCTCGTCGGCTCGCTCGCCCGGCCCTACGGCGGCAGGCTCGCCGACCGCTTCGGCGGCGCACGGATCACGGTCGCCTCGTTCGCGGCCATGGCGCTGACGACGCTCGCGGTCATCGCCACGCTGCCGCTCAAGAGCTTCTGGCTCTTCCTCGGTCTCTTCCTGGTGCTCTTCGCGGCAAGCGGCATCGGCAACGGCTCGACGTACCGCATGATCCCGGCCATCTTCGCGACCTCCAGCCGCGCCGCGCGCGCCGGCACCGCGCCGTCGTACACTGCCCGGCTCGCATCCGCCGCCCTCGGACTCATTTCGGCGATCGGCGCCTACGGCGGGTTCGTCATCCCGCAGGTACTGGGCGCCTCGAGCAGCTCGACGGGCTCCTACGTCCCCGCCTTCTTCGGGTTCGTGGGCGCCTACGTGCTCATGCTCGCGGTCTCGTGGGCCTGCTACCTGCGACGCGGCGCACGCGCCGCACGGGCAGGGGTGTGACGGTGACGGCCACGCACTGCCCCTACTGTGCGCTCCAGTGCGCGATGTCCGTGGTGGCGGCGCCGCAGGGCCCACCCACGGGCCCGGCAGCGGCCGCACCTGAGGTGGCAGGGCGCGAGTTCCCGACCAACCGCGGCGGGCTGTGCCGCAAGGGCTGGACGGCCGCCGAGCTGCTCGGCCACCCCGAGCGCCTCACCGAGCCGCTCCTCCGCTCGGACGACGGCGAGCTCCGCCCGGTGAGCTGGGACGTGGCACTGACGAGGATTGCCGCGGAGGTGCGGACGGCACAGGACCGGTACGGGAAGGACGCGGTCGGCGTGTTCGGAGGCGGGGGCCTCACGAACGAGAAGGCGTACCTGCTGGGCAAATTCGCCCGCGTCGCGCTGGGCACCTCGCGCATCGACTACAACGGCCGGTTCTGCATGTCCTCCGCCGCGGCGGCAGCGAACCGCGCGTTCGGACTCGACCGCGGGCTGCCGTTCCCCGTCGCGGACCTCGCCGGTGCGGACACGGTCCTCCTGCTGGGCTCCAACGTGGCGGAAACCATGCCTCCGTTCGTGCAGCACCTCGCCGGCGCGCGGGATGCCGGCGGTCTCATCGTCGTCGACCCCCGCCGCTCCGCGACAGCGGCGCTCACGGCCGACGGCGCCGGGCTCCACCTCCAGCCCGCCCCCCACACGGACCTCATCCTGCTCCTCGGGCTCGCGCACGTGGTCATCAACGGCGGCCACGCCGCCCGCGGCTACCTCACCGAGCGCACGGAGGGCATGGAGGACCTGATCCGCTCGGTGGCGCCATGGTGGCCCGAGCGCGTGCAGGCGGCCACCGGCGTCCCCGCGGCCCTCCTCCGCGAGACGGCCGCACGCCTCGCGCACTCGGCCCGCACCGGCTCGTGCTACATCCTCACGGGCCGCGGCATCGAGCAGCACGCGGACGGCACGGACACGGCGACCGCTGCGATCAACCTCGCCCTCCTGCTCGGCCTGCCCGGCTCGGCGCGCGGCGGCTACGGCACGCTCACGGGCCAGGGCAACGGCCAGGGCGGCCGCGAGCACGGGCAGAAGGCGGACCAGCTCCCCGGCTACCGCAAGATCACCGATCCCGCGGCGCGCGAGCACCTCGCCCGCGTCTGGGGCGTCCCCGAGGCGAGCATCCCCGGCCCGGGGCTGCCGGCGGTCGAGCTCCTCGCGTCCCTGGGCGCGCCGGCGGCCGAGGGCCAGACGGGCGGCGTGCGGTGCCTGTTCGTGCACGGTGCCAACATCGTGGTCTCCGCCCCCGACGCCACCGCAGTCCGCCGCGGGCTGCAGGCGCTCGACTTCCTCGTGGTGAGCGACTTCTTCCTCTCCGAGACGGCCCTCGAGGCGGACCTCGTGCTGCCCGTCCTGCAGTGGGCCGAGGAGGAGGGCACCATGACGAATCTGGAGGGCCGCGTGCTGCGGCGCCGGCGGGCCGTCAGCCCTCCCGCCGGGGCCCGGTCCGAGCTGTGGATCCTCAACCGGCTCGCGGCGCTCCTGGACGCCCCGTCAGCCTTCCCCGAAGACCCACGCGAGGTGTTCGAGGAACTGCGCGCCGCCTCGGCGGGTGGGCCCGCCGACTACTCGGGGATCACCTACGAGCGGCTCGACGCCGGAGAGTCGCTGCACTGGCCGTGCCCCCAGGGACCGGACGGGCTCCCCTCGGCGGGGACCCCGCGGCTCTTCGCCGAGCGCTTCGCGCACGCCGACGGCCGTGCGCGGCTCGTCGCCGTCCGGGCCGCCGCCCCCGTGCGTCCGTCCGGGCGCGGCGAGCTCGTGCTCGCGACCGGCCGAGTGCTCGAGCAGTACCAGTCCGGCACGCAGACCCGCCGGGTCGCCTCCCTCTCGGCCGCCCAGCCCGAGGGCCGGCTCTCGCTGCATCCCGCAGCGGCCTCGGGGCTCGGGATCGCGGACGGCGACTGGGTGCGGGTCCGGCGTTCCGGTGAGGCCGCGGCTGCGCGGGCTTCGTCGGCGGGCCCTGCGGTCCTGGTCCGCGCCGAGCTCTCCCTCAGCGTCCGCCCGGACACGGTCTTCCTTCCGTTCCACTTCCCCGGTTCCGCCGCGGCCAACCGCGTCACCGAGGCCCGCACCGACCCCATCTCCGGCATGCCCGAGTTCAAGACGACCCACGTGATCGTCGAGCGGGCGCCGGTCCAGGGCACCGTCTTCGTCCCCGCGGCGCGCCCCACCCTCGCCGCAGCGCCCGACCTCCAGGAGACACCGTGACCAGCCCGCTCCCCCAGCGCGCCGAGCCCTCGGGCCGCCCGCCGCGCATCGTCGTCGTGGGCTTCGGACCCGTCGCCGCCCGGTTCGTGGACGAGATGCTCCCCGCGGCGACCGCGGGAGCCGTCGAGGTCACCGTGGTCGGCGACGAGGAGCACGCCGCCTACAACCGGGTCCTCGTCGCGGACCTCGGCGTCGGCAGGACGCATCTGGGCCTCATGGGCCTCGCCGACGCGGACCAGCTCGCGGCGGAGAACGTGCGCGTCCTCGTCGGAACCCGCGCGGTGCGCCTCGACCGCTCCCGCAGGCTCGTCCATCTGGCCAGCGGGGAGACGATCCCGTATGACCGCGTGGTCCTCGCGACGGGCGCGCGCGCCGTCGTGCCCAACCTGACCGGCCTCAACCCGGATCCGCTCCACCCGGTCCTTCCGCCGGGCGTCACGGCGCTCCGCGACACGCACGACGCCGCCCGGCTGGCTGCGGCGGTCGAGGCGCGCGGGCGGATCGTGGTCCTCGGCGGCGGTGTCCTGGGCCTCGAGGCCGCACTCGCCGCGAGCGAGGAGGGGGCCACGGTGACGGTGGTCCACCACGGCGACCGGCCGCTCGGCCGCTCGATCGACGGGCTCGGCGGAGCAACCCTTGCCGCGGTCCTGCGCCGCCGGGGGATCCGCGTGGCGGGCAACGCCCGGTCGACGGGGCTCGAGACCGGGCCGGACGGATCGTTCCGCGCCCTCCTGCTCGAGGATGGGTCTGCGGTCGACGGGGACCTGCTGCTCCTCGCCTGCGGGGCGAGGCCCCGGACGGAGCTCGCCGAGGGCGCCGGACTCGCCGTCGGCCCCGGTGTCCTCGTCGACGCAGGCCTCGGTGCGCTGCACACCGAGCACGTGTTCGCGATCGGCGACTGCGCGCAGCCGGGCGAGACCGCCCCGAGCGGTCTCATCGGCCCCGGGTGGCGCCAGGCCGAGTGGCTCGCGGCCCGGTTCGGCCACGAACTCCTCTGCGCGCCGGCGCCCGCCCCGCTCGCGGCCGAGGGGCCCAGCGTCATCCTCCTCAAGGCCCGGGGGGTGAACCTGGCCACTGCCGGGGACGTCACGGCCGATCCCCTCGACGCCTTCGCGCTCGACCACGCCGTCGGCGAGGGAGGCCCCGCGCCGCTGAGCGTCTCAGTGTGGTCCGACCCCGAGCACGGCGCCTACGTCAAGATGGCCACCCGGTCCGGCGTCCTCGCGGGGTTCGTGGCACTGGGCATGCCCCGCGCCGCCGCCGAGCTCACGCTCCTGTACGAGTCGGGGGCCGAGCTCCCGGCAGACCGCTCGGTGATCCTGCGCCTGGACGGCCCCGAGGCGACGGTGGGCGCCGGGCTGCCCGGCATCGCGGCCGCGGCGGGCCCGGAGTCCACGCTGTGCCGCTGCGCGGGCGTGAGCCGCGGGACGGTGGAGCAGGCCGTTGCCGGAGGGTGCGCCACGACCGAGGAGGTCTCGGGCGCAACGCGTGCGGGAACCGGCTGCGGCGGCTGCCGCGACGACGTGCGCGAGCTCATCGAACGGCACTTCGCGGCCGTCGCGGCCTGAGTGCACCGAGCAGGACGTACGCTGCCGCCCCGGCCAGGAGCCCCCAGAAGGGCGCCACAATGCCGAACGCGCTGACTCCTGAGGCCGTGACCACGAGCGTGATCACCGCAGCCTCGATCGAGTGGGGCCCCGCGGCGCCGTCGCGCGAGTGGGTCACGGCGTCGATGATCGCGCCCTGGGTCGCCCCGAGGAGGGCGACGCCCGCCAAGACGGTCAGGAGCGCGGCCGGCACCGCGGCGACGAGCGCCACGGCCGCCGTGCTGAACAGCCCGAACAGGATGTAGAAGACCCCGCACGAGACGCCGGCCACGTAGCGCCGGGAGGGGTCCCGGTGCGCCTCGCGGCCCGCGCAGATCCCTGCCGTGATGGCCGCGAGGTTGATCCCGTGCGAGCCGAAGGGTGCCGAGACGAGCCAGGCGAGGGACGCGCCGCCGATCATGAGCCGGTCCCCGGCGCTGTACCCGAGCTGGCGCATCATCGCCAGCCCCGGCGCATTCTGACCGGCCATCGTCACGACGAGCAGCGGCACCGAGATGCCGACAATGGCCGGCGCGCCGAACGTCGGGGTGGTCCAGACGGGACCGGCGAAGTCCCACGCGACACTCGGCGCAGCGATGCCGCCCGTCGCCGAAGCAAGCACGACGCCGGCCGCGAGCGCCACGAGGACGGCGTAGCGCGGCGCGAACCGACGCCCGGCGAGGAACGCGAGGACGAGCCCGCCGGCCACGAGCGGAGCATCGACGACGGCGCCGCTCGCCTTGAGCACGAACGGCAGCAGGACTCCCGCCAGCACGGCCGCCACCACGGGCTTGGGGACCGCATCAAGGATCTTCCCGAACAGGCCGGTCACGCCGAGTACGAGCGCCATTGCCGCCGCGACGATGTAGGCGCCGAGGGCATCGCTGTACGAGTAGTGGCCGAGCGCAGTGAGCAGGAGGGCCGCACCCGGCACGGACCAGGCCACGACGACGGGCTGCCGCGTGAGCAGGCTCAGGACGACACACGTGATCCCGCTCGCGATCGCAATCGAGCTCACCCACGACGCGGTCAGCTCGGCGCTGAGGTGCGCGGCCTGGGCGGCCTGCAGGACCACGACCATGGGCCCCGCGTACGAAATCGACACGGCGATGAAGCCGGCGGCGACGGCAGAGAACGACGCCGCCGCAAGCAGCCCCTGCCCGCGCAGACGCACTGTGCCCTCCGCCGCTGAGCCTCCACCGACGCCGGCGCCCTCGCCGCTGGCGAGTTCCTCTGCGGTCTTGGTCATGGTCCCTCCTCGCGCTGCGACCTTGCCTGTGACGGAGGCCACGGTAGCTCAGAGGGCGGATATGGGCCGAAACTCCGTGCGTCTCAATCCGAGGGGGCCACGGGCCTACTGCCCGACGACCTCCTCGAGCCCAGCCACCGCCTTGGCGAGCGAGAGGTCCGGGTTCCGCGCGATGTAGGGGAAGAGCAGCTCGTTCTCCTTGCGGAGGTGGAGCGCGAACGCACGGGTGATCACGAGGCCCAGCGCAGCAGCCCGCGCACCCTCGGCGGGCCGGAGCTCCTCGACGAGGCCGATGATCGTCCGGTGGTCCAGGAGCATGCCCTCCACCAGGAGCCGGCCCTCCGGCGTCTCTCGCGCCGGGCCGTACAGCGGCCCTTCCTCGGCCACGGCGTGCGGAATGAGCTCGTCCTCGCACCAGGCAACGAGGTTGGCATGCTCGTCGTACGCGGTGCCGCCGTCTCCCCCGGCGACGGCGGCGATCAGGGCATCGGACAGCGCCGTCACCCGGTGCAGCATGTGGGTGTGGTGCTCCTCGATGGCTGCCAGGGCATCCTTGTCGTTGTCGAACGCGCTGTGCGAATGCGCGTGGGAGTGGGAGTGCGCGTGTCCATCATCGGTGTGTGCCATGCCGCCATCGTCCCGCGCACCACCGACAGTCCTCAAGGGACCACGGACCCGAAGACCTCCGTGGAGGGCCTCTGCTACATGTGCACGTGCAGGCGGCGGGCGGCCTCGGCGATCGAACCGGTCAGGGACGGGTACACGGCGTAGGTGTTCGCCACGTCGTCCACATGGAGCTTCTGCTCGACGGCCATCGCGAGCCCGAAGATGAGCTCCGAGGCGTTCGAGCCCATGACCACCGCGCCGATGAGCGTCCCCGAGCCCTTGCGCGAGATGACCTTGATGAAGCCGTCTGTCGTGTTGCGCATTTTGGCCCGAGGGTTGCTCTTGAGCCGCAGCATCACGACGTCGCCGGCGACCCGACCGCTCGTGACATCCTCCTCCGAGACGCCCACCGAGGCGATCTCGGGCGAGGTGAAGATGTTGGACGCGACGTGGTTGAGGTTGAGCGGGGTGACCTGGTCGCCGAGGATGTGCGCTACGGCGATGCGGCCCTGCATCGCGGCCACCGAGGCCAGCGCCAGGACACCCGTGCAGTCCCCCGCGGCGTAGACGTTGGTCGCGGTGGTGCGGGAGACGCCGTCGACCTTGATGTGGCCGCTCTCGGTGACCGCAACGCCGGCCTGCGCGAGGCCGATCCCGTCGGTGTTGGGGATGGATCCCACGCACAGGAGGCAGTGGGTGCCCGTCACCTTGGTGCCGTCGCCGAGGGTCACGGCCACGCCGTCGCCGGTCCGCTCGACCGCCTCAGCGCGGGACCGGGACAGGACGCGGACGCCGCGGCGGGCGAAGACCTTCTCGAGCACCTCGGCCCCGTTCGTGTCGGAGCCGGGGAGGACCCGGTCGCGGGACGAGATGAGGGTGACGTTGGAGCCGAGGCCGTTGTACGCCGAGGCGAACTCGGCGCCGGTCACGCCCGAGCCCACCACGATGAGTTCCTCGGGGATCTCCTCGAGGCTGTAGATCTGGGCCCAGTTGAGGATGCGCTCGCCGTCGGGGCGGGCCGTAGGCAGTTCCCGGGGGTGTGCGCCCACGGCGAGGATCACGGCATCGGACTCGATGCGCTCGACGCCGTCCACCGTCGTGGCCTCGATCACGCTGCCGTCGACGAGCCGACCGGAGCCCATGACGATCCGCACGCCCTGGGCCGCCAGCCCCGCCCGGATGTCTTCGGACTGCTGCCTCGCGAGCCCGAGCAGCCGGTCATTGACGATGCGGAGGTCGGCGTGGAGGTCGGAGCGCTGGAGCGGTCCGCCCCCCTCCGAGGCGAGGCGCAGGCCCAGCGCCGAAGAGGCCTCCTCGACGCGGGTCATGAGGTCTGCGGTGGCGATGAGGGTCTTGGAGGGGACCACGTCGGTCAGCACCGCCGAGCCGCCGAGGCCGGCACGCTCGACGATCGTCACCCTGGCGCCGAGCGAGGCCGCGACCGATGCCGCCTCGTAGCCGCCCGGGCCGCCGCCGAGGATTGCGATATGAGGAGCCGCGAAGTCAGGATTCATCGTCACGGACACCCATTCTGCCCCGGCTGCGCGCTGTGGGCCATTCCCGCCCCGCGTACGCGCGTGCTCCGGGTCGTGCAGATTGGTAGGTTCTTCCTGTGACGACAACGGCGAGGACGGCGATCATGGACAGTCCCTTCGAACTGGCCCATGCCGCGGCAGACCACATTGCGCGGGCAACCGGCGTTCAGCAGCACCACATCGCGCTGGTCCTCGGCTCCGGCTGGGGCGGCGCGGCGGATCTCGTCGGCGAGACCACGGCAACGCTCGAGGCGTCCGAAATCCCCGGATTCTCGGCGCCGGCCGTCGAGGGGCACGTAGCGACCATCCGCTCGGCGCTCACCCCGGACGGCAAGCGCGCCCTCGTCCTCGGAGCCCGGACCCACTACTACGAGGGCAAGGGCGTGCGCGCGGTCGCACACGGTGTGCGCACGGCCGCGGCTGCCGGCTGCCGGGTCGTGGTCCTGACCAACGGGTGCGGCGGGCTCAATGCGGACTGGGCGCCGGGCACCCCAGTGCTCATCAGCGACCACATCAACCTCACGGCCGCCTCCCCCCTCGAGGGCGCGACCTTCGTGGACCTCACGGACCTGTACTCCGCGCGGCTGAGGGCCGTGGCACGTTCCGTGGACCCGAGCCTCGCCGAGGGCGTCTATGCCCAGTTCACCGGGCCGCACTACGAGACGCCGGCGGAAGTCCAGTACGCCAAGCGGATCGGAGCGGACCTCGTCGGCATGTCCACGGCACTCGAGGCGATCGCCGCACGCCATGCCGGGCTCGAGGTCTTCGGAATCTCGCTTGTGACCAATCTCGCGGCAGGCATCGGCACCGAACCGCTGAGCCACGAGGAAGTCCTCGAGGCGGGCCGCGCCGCGGGACCGCGCATCTCACGCCTCCTCGCCGACGTCATCGCCGCGATCTGAAGGACTGCACCCCATGAGCACGCTCCCCCCTGGAACGCCCGACCTCGCCGAACTCGCCCCGCTGGCAGAGGCCTGGGCGGCAACAGACCCCGACCCCGAGACGGCCGCGCAGCTGCGCGAGACCCTCGCGCGGGCCTCCGAGGCGGATCCCTCGCCCGCCCGCGATGCGGCCGTCCAGGAGCTCTCGGACGCCTTCTCGGGGACGCTCGAGTTCGGCACCGCCGGCCTGCGCGCTGCGCTCGGGCCCGGGCCGAACCGGATGAACCGTGTCACGGTGCGCCGGGCCGCGGCCGGGATCGCGGCTTTCCTGACGCGCCGGGTCTCTGCGGCGGACGACGACGGCGCCCCGCCGCGCGCGGTCGTCGGCTACGACGCGCGCACCAACTCCGACGTCTTCGCGGCCGAGACGGCGGCGATCTTCACCGCGGCCGGGATCGACGCCTGCCTCCTGCCGTCGGCGCTGCCCACGCCCGTTCTGGCGTACGCGCTGCGGGCCCTCGGCTGCGATGCGGGTGTCATGGTCACTGCGAGCCACAACCCGCCGCAGGACAACGGCTACAAGGTCTACCTCGGCGGCCGCGCTGTGGAGGAGGCCGGGCGCGGCGCACAGATCGTCGCCCCGATCGACGCGGAGATCTCCGAGCTCATCGGGAGCGTCGGTCCGGTCGGGGACATCGCCCTGGCCGAGAGCGGCTGGACCGTGCTCCCGGCGAGCATCGCCGCGGACTACCGCGACGCCGTCGTGCGTCTCGCCAAGCCGGAGATGTTCCCCGCGCGGGACCTCAGGGTAGTCCTCACGCCCATGCACGGTGTGGGCGGCGAGACGGCCATCAGCGTGCTGACGGCGGCCGGATTCACCGACGTCTCGCTCGTCCCCGAGCAGGCGCAGCCCGACCCCGCGTTCCCGACGGTCGCCTTCCCGAACCCCGAAGAGGCCGGTGCTCTGGACCTGGCCATCTACGCCGCGAAGTCCGCCGGCGCGGACCTCGTGATCGCCAATGATCCCGACGCCGACCGCTGCGCCGTGGCCGCCCCGGACCCGGCGACCGGCGAGTGGCGCATGCTGCGCGGCGACGAGGTAGGCGCACTCCTGGGCTCGCACGTGGCGCGCCGCCTCGGGCGGGCCCAGGGCCTGACGGACGACGACGTCCCCCTGCCGGCCGCCGACGGCTCACCCGCCGCCGATCCTCTGGCAGCGGCGGACGGGGATCTCGCGGCCTCAGAAGCCGCGCCCGTCTTCGCGAACTCGATCGTCTCGTCCCGACTGTTGGCCAGGATCGCGGCGTCGGCCGGTCTGGGCCACCGCGAGACCCTCACCGGCTTCAAGTGGATCTCCCGCGTGCCGGGCCTCGTGTACGGATACGAGGAGGCCCTCGGCTATTGCGTCGCACCCGGTCTCGTGAGGGACAAGGACGGCATCTCCGCGGCCCTGCTCGTCGCCGAGCTGGCCGCGGACGCGAAGGCCCACGGCCAGACCGTCTTCGACCGGCTCGATGCGCTGCACGTGCTGCACGGCGTGCATCTGACCGACCAGCTGAGCGTTCGCGTGGCGGACCTCGGCCTGCTGGACGCAATGATGACGCGCCTGCGGCACGACCCACCGGCCTCCTTCGCCGACTCCCCCGTCGAGACGGCCCTGGACCTCTCGACCGGTTCCGAGGAGTTGCCTCCCACCGAGGGGCTCCAATGGGTGACGCGGGACGCGACGAGAGTCATCATCCGCCCGAGCGGCACCGAGCCGAAGCTCAAGTGCTATCTCGAGGTGATCCGTCCCGTGGACAACTCGGCGGAGCTCGGCGAGGCACGCCAGGCAGCGCGGCACGCGCTGGACGCGGCGATCGACGACGTGCGCGAAGCCCTCGGGCTCTGACCGGGCGGCGCTACGTCCGCGGGCGCCGTCGCTCGCGGGCAAAACACTCCCGCCCGGGCACGACGTCGCTCGCGGGCATAACCGGCCCGCGGCAACAACGGTTATGCCGCCCAGGGACGGTCATCTCGCCCAAGGGCGGTCATCCGCAAATGAACGACCCGTGCGTTCATGCAGCGAGCCGCGCGCGGACCGTGCGCGGGTCAACGCCCAAGCGCGCGAGGAGCGATGCCGCGGGGTCGGGCTCCGGTGCGTCCAGGAGCGCGAGGATCAGGTGCCGCCCTGTGATCGTGCGGGACTTCTCGGAAGCCGCGTACCCGACAGAGCGGGAAAGGACGCCCTTCGCCCCCGACGCGAAGGGCAGGCGCCCCACCCTCCCCGGGACCTGGGCGAGCAGTCCCGGCCCCGGATCGATGCCGACGGCGGCGAGCGCCTCACGGTCGAGGGCCTCCTCGGCGGCGCGTGCATCCTCGAGTCCGGTGCCGAGGATCGCGGCACTGTCGGGGTCGTGGAGGAGGCCGAGCAGGAGGTGCTGCGTGCCGATGCGCCGGTCTCCCCGGCGCTCGGCCTCGTGCATCCCCTCGGTCACGGTGGTGCGTGCCGCGGCTGCGAATCGTTCGAACATGTCATCCGCCCTTCAGATGGACAGGGCGCGCCTCAGCGCACCTTGCCGTGCTTGGTATGGACGGACTGGCGGGACACCCCGAGGGCGTCCCCGATCTGCTCCCAGGTCCAGCCGCGCTCGCGGGCGAGCGCCACGTAGCGCGTCTCCGTGGACTCGGCGAGTCGATGGAGCGCGCCGACGGCGCGCAGGCCCACCGCGGGGTCCTCGGATTGCAGGGAGTGTGAGATCTGCTGTTCCTCCATACCTGTCAATCTAGACTGACAGGTAGGCCGTGTCAATGCAAACTGACAGGAACAGCTTGCGCTGGGAGTACTCAGGCCGCGATCTGCACGATGCCGTTGACTACGCGGGTCGGGAAGGCAGCGATGGACGTGCCGGGCGCGTCGAGCCGCTCCCCCGTCGCCAGGTCGTAGACCTGCTTGTGCAGTGGGGAGGCGATCGTGCGGCGCTCGCCGCGCGAGCCCACGATGCCGCGCGCCATGACATGGGCCTCGGTCGCGGGATCGCGCTGCTCGACGGCGAAGACCTCGTCCGTCGCGAGACGGAAGACGGCGATCTGCCGTCCACCGATGAGCGCCGCCTCGCCCCAGTTGGGCTCAAGGTCAGTGAGGTTGCAGACGCTGTGCCACGCGCCCGCCGGAAGGGCGAGGGCGGCGTCGTCCGTTGGGGCGGCGGGGGCTGGTGAGTCTGCGGTGATCGTCATGCCTCAACGCTACGGAGTAGGCGATTTCGGCGGGGTTGAGTCTGTGTCACAGCCACGTAAAACCGCCCTCACACCAACCGAAACATCCTCGTGACAGCGAAGTTAATCGGCCGTTACACACGGGCAACTGGTCCGAAACTGCGGGTTCCTACGCTGGAGGAAATCGTTTCGCCGGCGCCTTGTCGGCGCCCACTTCGACGGAAGGCCCCGCACGTGAGCATTCCCCTTCAGCCCGAGAACGCACCCTCCCCGGCCCCGGAGGCTGGCGCACGCCCAGCTCCGCGACGCGTCGTCGTGATCGGCGGCGGTCCCGCCGCGCACCGCTTCGTGGACGCGATGGCCGCCCGCGGCCTCGACGGCTTCGAGGTCACCGCGATCGCCGAGGAGGCGCACCTCCCCTATGACCGCGTGGCGCTCTCCAAGGCCCTCACCGGGGACCCGGCCGACGTCGACCTCACGCTCGGCGACCCCACCATGTGGGATCTGGCGGGCGTGACGCTCCGCACCGGGGCCCGCGCCGTGCGCATCGACACCGACGCCCGCATCGTCTACACGGAGGACGGCCGCGGCCAGACCGACCGGCACGCGTACGACGAGCTCGTGCTCGCGACCGGCTCGAATGCGGCCCGGCTCCCCATCCCCGGCGCCGACAAGTCATACGTGTACCGGACGCTCGAGGACGTCTGGTTCCTCCGCGCCGAGATCGGCCGCCTGGCCGAGGATCTGGGCCGCACGCCCGTCGTCGCCGTGATCGGCGGAGGCCTCCTCGGCATCGAGGCCGCGGCGGGCGCGCAGTCCCTAGGCGCCGAGTCCATCATCATCGACGGCTCGCCGTGGCCCATGAACAGGCAGCTCGACGAGGGCGCAGGCCAGGCACTCACCCGCCTCATCGGGGCCAAGGGCTTCACGATCCACGGCGGCGTGTTCCCCTCCGAGGTCCAGACGGACGACGCCGGCCGGGTCACCGGCGTCGTCATGGCCGACGAACGCGTCATCGACGCTGACCTCGTCGTCGTCGCGATCGGCGTCCGCCCCCGCGACGAGCTCATCCGCGCGGCGGTCGATGCGGCCGCCGAGACGGGCAACGCGGGCCGGGCGAACAGCACCGATAACTCCGGCAGCGCCGGCCTCGAGCTCGGCCCGCGCGGCGGCGTCGTGATCGACGAGGCGTGCGCCACCGGGGCGCCGAATGTGTGGGCCATCGGCGAGGTCGCGAGCTTCGGCGGCATGTGCCTAGGCCTCGTGGCCCCAGCGAACACGATGGCCGAGATCGTGGCAGACCGCCTCCACGGCGGCGATGCGACGTTCCCCGGCTTCGACACGGCGACGAAGCTCAAGCTCTCGGGCGTGGACGTCGCGAGCTTCGGCGACGCGTTCGCAGCGGAGCCCGGCGCACTCGAGATCGTCTACGCGGATCCCGCCCGCGGCGTGTACCAGAAGATCGTCACGACCGACGACGCGCGCACACTCCTCGGCGGCATCTTCGTCGGCGACGCGTCCCCGTACATGGCGTTGCGCCCGCTCCTCGGCCGCGAGCTCCCGGCCGAGCCCGGCGCCTTCCTCACTGCGTCAACTGCTGGCGCAGAGGGCGGAGAGGCTCCCGAGACCGAGCTCCCCGACGACGCCATCCTCTGCTCGTGCAACAACGTCGCCGCGGGGACGCTGCGCGACGCGGTGAACGCCTGCGGGACCTGCGAAGGCAAGGATCCAGTCCAGGACGTCGCGGGCCTCAAGGCCTGCACCCGCGCCGGGACCCAGTGCGGCTCGTGTGTGCCCATGATCAAGAAGCTCCTCGAGGCCGAGCTGACCAAGTCCGGCGTGACCGTCAGCAAGGCGCTCTGCGAGCACATCTCCCTCTCGCGCCAGGAGCTGTTCGACGCGATCCGCGTCCTGCAGCTGACCTCGTTCGAGGACATCATGTCCCGGTACGGGACGGGCGCCGGGTGCGACATCTGCAAGCCCACCATCGCCTCGATCCTCGCCTCCCAGACCTCGGCCTACGTGCTCGACGCCGGCCGCGGCACCCTCCAGGACACCAACGACCGCGCGCTCGCGAACATGCAGAAGGACGGCACGTACTCCGTGGTCCCGCGCATTCCGGGCGGCGAGATCACGCCGGAGAAGCTCGGCGTGATCGCAGCCGTTGCCCAGAAGTACGGCCTGTACACGAAGATCACGGGTGGCCAGCGCATCGACATGTTCGGGGCGCGCCTCGAGCAGCTCCCCGACATCTGGGCCGAGCTCATCGCCGCGGGCATGGAGTCCGGGCAGGCCTACGGCAAGAGCCTGCGCACCGTGAAGAGCTGTGTCGGCTCGACCTGGTGCCGCTACGGCCAGCAGGACTCCGTGGGGATGGCGATCCAGCTCGAGCTGCGCTACCGCGGCCTCCGCAGCCCCCACAAGCTCAAGCTCGGCGTCTCTGGCTGCGCCCGCGAGTGCGCGGAGGCCCGGGGCAAGGACGTCGGCGTCATCGCCACTGCCGACGGCTGGAACCTGTACGTGGGCGGAAACGGCGGCGCGACCCCGGCCCACGCCCAGCTCCTCGCGAAGGACCTGGACGACGAGACGCTCATCGCCTACATCGACCGCTACTTCATGTACTACATCCGCACCGCGGACCGCCTCCAGCGCACCGCACGCTGGCAGGAAGAGCTCGATGGCGGACTCGAGCATGTGCGCCAGGTCGTCGTCGAGGACTCCCTCGGGATCGCCGCCGAACTCGAGGCCGCGATGGCCACGCATGTGGAGCACTACGAGGACGAGTGGGCCGCGACCCTGGCGGACCCCGAGCGCCTGCGCCGGTTCCGCTCCTTCGTCAACGCCCCGCAGGAACAGGACGACTCGATCGTCCACGTCCCCGAACGCGACCAGATCCGCCCCGCGACGCAGGCAGAGAGGGAGGGCGCGCGGGTATCCCTCGGCGCGTCGATCCCGGTCCGCGCTGCGGCCCTCGGCGAAGGAGTCTGACCATGGAGCTCACCCTGTCACTCGAGGGCCTTCCCGTCGTCGTCCTCGGCGACGCCGACGAATCCCGTCAGGTCCTCGCGCGCTACCGGAAGGCCGGCGCACACATCACGTTCTTCGACTCGCCCGAGTCCTACATGAGCTCAGCGGCAGTCCCGCCGAGGCCCGCGCTCGTCGCCGTCGTCGGCCGGTCCCCCAGGAGCCACGCCGCGCACGACGGCGCGTGGTCGACTGTGCTGGACCACTACCGCAGGCTCGGGGTGCCACTCGTCACGGAACCGCCCGCGGGCCTCCGCGGGCACGTTGCCCTCGTGGGCGGCGGCCCCGGCTCGCGCGGCCTCCTCACGGTCGACGCCGTCGAGGCCCTGCGCGACGCGGACATCGTCCTGTTCGACCGGCTCGCCCCGTGGCGCGAACTCGAGGAGCTCACGACAGCGCGCCTCGTCGACGTCGGCAAGCTCCCCGGCCACCACAAGGTGCCGCAAGGGGAGATCAACAGGCTCATCGTCGAGTATGCCTTGGTCGGCGTCAACGGGCGCCCCGCCAACGTGGTGCGGCTCAAGGGCGGGGACCCGTTCGTGTTCGGCCGGGGGGCCGAGGAGGCGGCAGCGTGTGCCGAGGCCGGGGTCCCCGTGCGGATCGTGTCAGGGATCTCGAGCTCGATCGCGGTCCCGGCGGCGGCCGGCATCCCGGTGACGCACCGCAACGTGAGCCACTCCTTCACCGTCATCTCGGGGCACGCCCCGCTCACCGACGCGGAGCACCTCCACCTCGCCGGGCTTGCGGCGGAAGGAGGCACCGTCGTCGTGCTCATGGGCATTGCGAACCTGCCCCACCTCGCCGCCGGGCTGCGACGGTCCGGGCTGTCCGCGCAGATGCCGCTCGCCGTCGTCGAACGCGGCCACCTTGCGGGCCAGCGCACCACCGTCACCGCCCTCGGAAGCGCGGAGGCGGACACGGCCGGGTGCGCGAACCCCGCCGTCATCGTGATCGGCGAGGTGGTCCGGCTCGCGGGGAGCGGAAGCACGGCGGACGAGGCAGCTGCCGGCCAGCTGCGCGGGATGGCCGCTGCGTTCATGATGGAGTCAGGGGGAGTCACCCCTTGACGTCTACGCCTCCGAGGGAAGCAACGCGCATGGCACAGTCACCCGATCCCGAGCTCGGCACGATGCTCGCGGGGTTCCGCGTGGGCGTCACGTCCCACCGGCGCTCGCAGGACCTCATCGAGGCGCTCGAGCGCCGTGGTGCGGAGGTGATGCATGCCCCGGTCCTCACGATCGCACCGGTCGGCCAGGACCTCGCGGTTCTCGACGACACACGCCTCACGATCGCGTCCCGGCCCGATCTGACCATCGTGACGACCGCCTACGGCATGCGCCGCTGGCTCGAGGTCGCCGACGCGGCGGGCCTCGGCGAGGACCTCCAGGACGCGCTGGGCGCATCCCGCATCTATGTGCGCGGGCCCAAGGCGCGCGGAGCCGTGCGCGCGGCGGGGCTCACGGATGTCGGGATCTCCTCCGACGAGACGACCGCGAAGCTCGTGGACCTCGTGCTGCACGACGCGGGCGGGCGGCTCGAGGGCAGCGGGATTGACGGCAGCGGGCTCGAGGGCCGCGTCCTGGAAGGCAAGCGCGTCGTCATGCAGCTCCATGGCTACACCGACAGGGTCCAGCTCGACCGGCTGCGCGATGCGGGTGCCGAGCTCATCACGGTCACGCCATACCGCTGGGTGCGGCCTGAGGGTGCCGATCGGCTCCAGGGCCTCATCGAGGCCGTGTGCGAAGGCGAGCTGGACGTCGTGACGTTCACGAGCGCTCCCGCCGTCGACGCCTTCTTCAGCACGGCGCACGAGCTGGGAGTCTATCCGCGGCTCATCACCGCGCTCCGGCAGCGCGTCGCGACAGCAGCGGTCGGTCCAGTCACGGCCGCTCCCCTCGTGGCCGCGGGCCTCCGTCCCTGGGTGCCTGACCGCTTCCGCATGGGCGCCCTCATCAAGCTCGTGACCGATCATCTCTCCCTGCGGCAGGTCGCGCGGCTCGAGACCCCGGAGGGCGTGGTCGAGCTGCGGGGCCGGACGATGGCGATCGACGGGCGCAGCCTCCAGGTCGCCCCCACCGGGATGCTCCTCTTCAAGGCCCTGTTCGATGCTGGAGGCGCGGTCGTCTCGAGGGAGACGCTCGCCCGACTCGTGTCCAGTTCGGCGTCCGACCACGCTCTCGACATGGCCGTCAACCGGCTGCGCAGCGCTCTTCCGTCGGCGGATCTGATCCAGACCGTGGTGAAGCGCGGCTATCGTCTGCGGGTCAACACTCCCTGAGGCGTGGCAATCATGTCCTGGGCGAATGTCGCCGGGGTCCGCGCGTGGGGATGTGCCAGTATGGGATGACCCAAGCGAAAGGACGCCGACGTGTCTACCGAGCCCGCACTGCCTGCCGCGGACCTTGCCGGCTACATCGACCACACCCTCCTCAAGCCGGAGGCGAGCGAGGCGGACATCCTTGCGGTGTGCAGCGAGGCCGTGCAGTACGGGTTCAAGTCGGTGTGCGTGAACCCCGTGTGGGTCAAGACCGTGACCAAGGCCCTGCGCGGCTCGGGCGTGCTCACGTGCGCTGTGGCGGGCTTCCCGCTCGGCGCGACGCCGACCGATGTGAAGGTCTTCGAGGCACGCGGGGCCACGCTCGACGGCGCGGACGAGGTGGACATGGTCATCAACATCGCCGCCGCACGGGCCAACGACCGCGGGACGCTGGTGGAAGACATCCAGGCCGTCGCCGAGGCCGTGCACGGCAGTTCCTCGATCCTCAAGGTCATCATCGAGACCTCGCTCCTGACCGATGAGCAGAAGGTCCTCGCCTGCGAGGCAGCCGTCGAGGCTGGCGCGGATTTCGTCAAGACATCGACCGGGTTCAACGGGGGCGGGGCGACCGTCGAGGACGTCGCCCTCATGCGTGCCACGGTGGGTCCCGACATCGGAGTCAAGGCTTCCGGCGGGGTGCGGAGCGTCGAGGATGCGCGGGCTATGATTGCAGCAGGTGCCACCCGGATCGGCGCGAGCTCCGGGGTGGCCATTGTTACCGGTGGCTCCGGCGCAGCCGGATACTGACAGCCGGCTACTAGACAAAGCGTTGAGGAGAGACATGTCCGACGAACAGTACAACCGCCCTCTTGAGCCGAACCCCCTGGGCGGCAGCATCATCCTCTTCGTGATCTTCATGGTCATCTTCCTGGTCGGGCTGTACGTGGTGCAGTTCCTCGACTTCACGACGGTGTGGCCCATGGCTGTGCTCATCTTCCTGTTCGCCGCGACCTTCGGCATCCCGATGACGTTCTTCGCCCACAACAACGCGGGCGACGAGCACCGCCGCTGACCGCCGCCGCCGCAGCCTGACGCCCGCCGGCCTCCTCTCCGTGAGGGGCCGGCGGGCGTTTCTGTGCGATCTCACCCGGCCTCAGTGAAGCGGGGGTCAGGCGGCCGGGGCCGGTGTGGGGGCGAAGATCGCCTCCATGACCTGATCCGCCCACGCGAGGATGTCGCCGTCCACCAGATCGCGTCCGCCCACGGGCGCGGTCTTGGGCTTCGGGATGAGCACCGCGTTGAGTGTGGGCTTGTACTGCGCGCCCTTGTACATGCGGGTGAGCCGCATCTGCCTCGACTCCGGAAGATCGGCGGGCGCGAAGCGCACCATGTTGCCCTGGAGCGCGACGTCCGTCAGGCCCGCCGCGCGGGCACGGACCCGGAAGCGGGCCACGGCGGCGAGGTTCTGCACGGGCGCCGGCGGCTCGCCGTACCGGTCCGTGAGCTCCTCCATGACCGCATCGATCCCGGCGTCATCGGTCGCGGCCGCTAGCTTGCGGTAGGCCTCGAGCCGGAGCCTCTCCCCCGGCACGTAGTCGTGCGGGAGGTGGGCGTTGACGGGCAGCTCGATCTTCATGTCGGCCACCTTCTCCTCGGCCTCGCCGCGGAAGTCGGCCACGGCCTCCCCCACGAGCCGGATGTAGAGGTCGAAGCCGACGCCCTGGATGTGGCCCGACTGCTCCCCGCCGAGCAGGTTGCCTGCGCCGCGGATCTCGAGGTCCTTCATCGCGAGCTGCATGCCCGCTCCGAGCTCGTTGTGCGCGGCGACAGCTTTGAGCCGCTCGAGCGCCACCTCGCCGAGCGGCTTCTCCGCCGGGTACAGGAAGTAGGCGTAGGCCCGCTCGCGGCCGCGGCCGACGCGCCCACGCAGCTGGTGCAGCTGGGAGAGTCCGTACGAGTCAGCGCGGTCGATGATGAGCGTGTTGGCGTTGGAGATGTCCAGGCCGGTCTCGATGATCGTGGTGCACACGAGCACATCGAAGCGCTTCTCCCAGAAGTCCACGATGATCTGCTCAAGCCGCGACTCGGACATCTGGCCGTGCGCGACTTCGACACGCGCCTCGGGCACGAGCTCGCGGATGTCGGCCGCCTGCTTCTCGATCGTCGAGACGCGGTTGTGGACGAAGAAGACCTGGCCCTCCCGCATGAGCTCGCGCCGGATCGCGGCCGAGACCTGCCTGTCGGTGTACGGGCCCACGTACGTCAAGACGGGATGGCGCTCTTCGGGAGGGGTTGCGAGCGTGGAGGTCTCGCGGATCCCGGTCAGGGACATTTCGAGCGTTCGCGGAATCGGCGTTGCGGACATCGCGAGGACGTCCACGTTGGTGCGCAGCTTCTTGAGCTCCTCCTTGTGCTCGACCCCGAACCGCTGCTCCTCATCGATGATCACGAGGCCGAGGTCCTTGAACTGGACCTCCTTGGAGAGCAGTCGGTGCGTGCCGATCACAACGTCCACGGAGCCGCTCTTGAGCCCCTCGAGCGTGTCCTTCGACTCCGCTGAGCTCTGGAACCGGGAGAGCGCCCGGACGCGCACGGGGAAGCCCGAGAAGCGCTCCGAGAACGTCTCGAAGTGCTGCTGCGCGAGCAGAGTGGTGGGCACGAGGACCGCCACCTGCTTGCCGTCCTGCACGGCCTTGAAGGCGGCCCGCACCGCGATCTCCGTCTTGCCGTAGCCCACGTCCCCGGACACGAGCCGGTCCATGGGCACCTCGCGCTCCATGTCCGCCTTGACCTCGTTGATGGTCACGAGCTGGTCCGGCGTCTCGACGTAAGGGAATGCCTCCTCAAGCTCGCGCTGCCACGGCGTGTCCGGCCCGAAGGCGTGGCCCTTGGACGCCATCCGCGCCGAGTAGAGCCGAATGAGCTCCCCCGCAATCTGCTTGACGGCCTTCTTGGCCTTGGACTTGGTCGAGGCCCAGTCCGCTCCGCCCATCTTGGAGAGCGACGGCGTGTCCCCGCCCACGTAGCGGGTCACCTGGTCGAGCTGGTCAGTCGGGACGAAGAGCCTGTCGCCGGGCGCCCCGCGCTTGGACGGGGCGTACTCGAGCACCATGTAGTCGCGCGTCGCGCTCGAGCCGGCCGCCCCGCTGTGGCCGCCACTGTGCCCGCCGCCGGCTATCCTGCGCTGCACGAGCTCCACGAACTTCCCGATCCCATGCTGCTCGTGGACCACGAAGTCACCCGTGTGGAGCGAGAGGGGGTCGACGGCGTTGCGCCGCCGGGAGGGCATCTTCCGCATGTCGCGGGTCCCCGCAGCGCTCGCCCGCCCGAGCAGGTCCGTCTCCGTGAGCAGCCCGAGCTTGAGCCCGTCGAGGACGAAGCCGTGGCCCGCAGGCGCCGTCGTGATCTCGATGATGCCCGGATCAGGGACCCGCTCGAGGCCGTCGACGCGGCTGCACGGGATGCCCGCATCGTGGAAGAGCTCGGCGAGACGCTGCGCCGGGCCGGGGCCGTCGGTCGCGACGACGATCCGCCACTCGTCCCGCACACGCCCGCCGATGAAGTCCATCATCTCGGCCACATCGCCCTGGTAGCCGCGCGGCTCGCGGGCGGCCACCGTCACCACGTCGACATCGAGGACCGTCTCGGCATCGACGCCGAGGGACGTCAGGGACCACCACGTGACGCCGCGCTCCTGGGCCTCCGCCCGGACTTCCCCCAGGGTCGCGAAGCTTGCGTCCTCGAGTCGGCCGGCATGCTCGGCGGCGTCCTGGCCGTCCCCGGCCGCCGCGGCGAGCGTCACGTCGAGGGGCGCGGCGCCGCCGTCGGACGCCGTGGCCCACGCCGCGGCCAGGAACTCCTCGTTGGTCGCCGCGAGATCGTGGGCGCGGGAACGCACCTTCTCGGGCTCCATGACCAACGCGAGCGAGCCCTCCGGAAGCTGGCCGATGAACGGCACCATGCGGTCCACGAGCAACGGCGCGAGCGACTCCATGCCCTCGACGGCGATCCCGCCGGCGATCTTCTCGAGCATGTCCGCCGCGGCGGGCAGGCGGTCCTTGAGCTTCGCCGCACGGCTCATGACGGCCGGGGTGATGAGCAGCTCGCGGCACGGTGGCGCGAACAGGACGGCGGGGTGGTGGACGTTCGGGCCCGTCAGCGAGCGCTGGTCCGCCACAGCGAAGAGGCGCATCTGCTCGACCTCGTCGCCGAAGAATTCGACGCGCACCGGGTGGTCCTCGGTGGGTGGGAAGACGTCGATGATGCCGCCCCGCACGGCGAACTCGCCCCGGTGGCTCACCATGTCGACCCGGGCGTAGGCAGCATCCGCGAGCGCGCGCACCACGTCGTCGAACGGTGCCTCCTGGCCCACCGCGAGGGAGACGGGCACGAGGTCGCCCAGACCGGCGACGAGCGGCTGGAGAACCGCCCGCACGGGTGCAACGACAACCCGGAGCTGCTGGGGTGTGCTGTGCGCGGCGTCGTCTTCCGGATGCGCGAGGCGGCGCAGGACGGCCAGCCGCCGGCCCACCGTGTCGGACCGCGGCGAGAGCCGCTCATGCGGAAGGGTCTCCCAGCTCGGGAACAGCGCGACTGATCCCGCGGGCAGGTAGGCGCCGAGGGCCGAGACCAGATCCTCCGCCTCGCGCTCCGTCGCCGTCACGGCGAGCACGACGGCGCCCGGCTCCGGGACAGCCTCGACCACGTCGGCCAGGACCACGGGCCGCAGACCCGTGGGAGCCACGATCTGGAGGTCCTGGCTCCGCCTCGCCCCGGGCTTCGACGCGTACCCCTGCAGCCGCGCGATGCTCGGGTCCTCGGCGACGGCGCGCCGCAGCCCCTCGAGGATGGGCGCGCCCTCACGGCTCGCTGGGCGCACGACGTCAACAGACACTTTGGCTCCTCAACTCGCACGGGATGCGGTCCGCGCAGGTGACAACACGACAACCCCGCCACGGGAGAACGGCACTGGCGTGAGTGGCGGGGGCGGTTCCAGCTTAGCCAATGCGGCCGCCACTGGTCCGGCCCTGCCGGTCACGGGGTCCGGGAGGGCGCGCTGGGCACCCTAGGATGGTCTTCGGCGCGCCCCCGCGCCCACCCCGGATCACCTCCGGAACACCCCATGCTACGGAAGGACCCCCTTGGCACTGTCAGCCAGCCAGACCCTCAACTTCTCCGTCGAACGCGTTGCGGCGGTGTTCGCCGACGAGGCATTCCAGCGCCACGTGAGCGAGCTCGTGGGCGGCCGCCTCGAGTCGTTCTCGGTCGACGGCGACGTGGCCGGCGCGTTCACCGCGACGGTCGTTCGCAAGCTCCCCACCCAGCGCCTGCCCGAGATCGCCCGCAAGGTGGTCGGCGAGTTCCTCAACGTCACGCAGACCGAGACCTGGGGCGCACCCGAGGCCGACGGTTCCCGTCAGGCCGACATCAAGGTCAAGGTCGCCGGCGCCCCGGTCGACGTTGCCGCCGTCCAGCGCCTCGCGGCCGAAGGTGCGGCAACCCGCATCGAGCTCAACGGCACCGTGACCTCCTCCGTGCCGCTGCTCGGCGGCAAGATCGCCTCCGCGGCCGAGCCGATGGTCGGCAAGGCCCTCAACCTCCAGGCGACGCAGGCCGAGGCCTGGCTCGCCGGGGAGATCGGCTGATGCAGCTCCCCGTCGCCCTGTCCTGGCTGCTCATCGTGGCCGGCGTGTGGAACCTTGTGGTGTGGCCGCAGTTCCTCCGCCGGATCATGAAGGATCCGCGGGCCAAGGATGAGCAGGGCCGCGCAACGCGGTTCCTGACCGTCCACCTGCTGCTCGTGTCGGTCTCCGTGACGTTGGGTGTCGCGGTGGCCGTGGTGGGCGTCAGGACGCTCTTCTCCTGACCCACCCTGAGGGGTTTGCTCGGAGAGAGACGGCTGTTCCGGGGCGGGGGACGTCCGGGACGATGCCGAAGGCGAACAGGATGCTCCGGCCGCCGCGTGCGGTGGCCGGAGCATCCTGCGTATCTGGCGATAGAATCATTGTCAGGTGTGCCGGGAAGTCTGGTCGGCGTGTGATTCGTCCTCCCCGCGAGGAAACCCCCGACCGATGGGACCAGGCATGAACCACCCGGCCGCGCGCCGTCGTCCGTCCGCCCGCATACTGACCCGCGGAAGCTACCCCGAGTACCGCCGCATCGCCGAGATCCTGCAGAAGGAGACCGTCGGCGGTGCACTCCTCCTCATCGCCACCGTCGCCGCGCTCGTATGGGCCAATTCCCCTGCGGGTGGCGCCTACGCGGCCGTGCGGGACCTGCGCTTCGGCTACGCGCCCTGGCATTTGGACCTGAGTCTCGGAGCCTGGGCCGCGGACGGGCTGCTCGCGCTCTTCTTCTTCGTCGCAGGGCTCGAGCTCAAGCGGGAGTTCGTGGCCGGAGACCTGCGGCGGCCAGCCAAGGCCATCGTGCCGATCGTCGCGGCGTGCGGCGGCGTGGCAGTTCCCGCACTCATCTACATCGGCGTCAGCCTGGGCGCCGGCGCAGCCGGGCAGGGACTGGACGGGCTCAGGGGCTGGGCAATCCCCACAGCCACAGACATCGCCTTCGCGCTCGCCGTGCTCGCGGTGATCAGCACGCACCTGCCGGCGGCGCTGCGGACGTTCCTGCTCACGCTCGCCGTGGTGGACGACCTCATCGCGATCGGCATCATCGCCTTCTTCTACTCCTCCGGCCTCGAGCCCCTCTACCTCGCGCTGGCGCTGGTACCACTCGGTGGGTTCGCGGTCCTCGTCCAGCGGCGGATCCGCTCGTGGTACCTGCTTCTGCCGCTCGCACTCGCAACGTGGGGGCTCGTGCATGCTTCCGGCGTGCACGCGACGGTGGCCGGGGTGCTCCTCGCGTTCACGGTACCGGTGCTGCGCAGTGAGGAGGCCGGTGGTCCCGACGCCGGGCCCGGCCTCGCCGAGCACCTCGAGAGACGCCTGCGGCCGCTCTCCGCCGGCATTGCGGTGCCAGTCTTCGCTTTCTTCTCCGCGGGTGTGGCCCTCGGGGGGTGGGACGGCGTGGCCTCGGCCGTGCGGGACCCCGTGGCGATCGGCATCGCGGCGGCCCTCGTGGTCGGCAAGGCCGTGGGGGTGTTCGGGTCTACCTTACTCGTGACCAAGACCCGGCACGCCGATCTGGACCCCGACCTAGCCTGGGTCGATGTGCTCGGGCTGGCCCTGCTCGCGGGCGTCGGCTTCACGGTCTCGCTCCTCATCGCTGAGCTCTCCTTCGACGAGGCGTCGGCCCACCGGGAACACGCCAAGGCCGCGATCCTCGCCGGTTCCCTGACCGCGGCGCTGCTCGCCGCCGTCGTGCTCCGCGCCCGCAACCGGCACTTCCGGCGCGTCCAGCAGCTCGAGTCGGTCGAAGCAGGCGACGCCGACGGCGACGGCGTGCCGGATGCGTTCGAGCGGGAGGCGGACGGCTAACGCCGATCCAGAAACCGGGCGGCTAGCGCCGGCGAAGGGGCCGGTCGGGAGCAGCAGGTCGAGAGCGCCGCACCCTTCGGATCCCTTCAGTCAAGGCAACCAACGGTTAGCCCGCTGGCCGCCGACACCGGGCCGCTCCCTGCGTACCGGATGAGGGTGCTGCCCGGCCACGCGCCGGCGACGACGCCTCGCCCCTCGCCCAGCGCAGCCAGCAGCGACCCCTGAGGATCGAGTTCCCAGGGTCGGAAGACCAGAAGCCATGTAGTGCGAGGCTCCATGTGGGTCGACAGGTCCCGGGCAGCCGCCTTCGTGCCCTCGGGAGAGCTCACCACCACATCCGACGGCCTGCAGCGCCAGCCGTAGTACTCGAGCGAGGGCAGGGCGTGCATGTTGTCCACCACCAGGACATCGTTCGGCCCCATCTGCTGTGCGAGCGTCACGGCCGGTGATCGGAGATCGTCCTTCGCATAGTGGGGGTCCGTGTACCAGTTCGAGAGCGACCAGGCCACGACGCAGGCGGTCAGCGCGACCGCGACCCGAGCAGACCAGACGGTGGTAAGGCGTGAGCCCGCGGCACCAACGAGAATGGCCACTGCAGGGAAAGAGGTGATGGCGTAGCGGCTGTTGTAGCTGACGTCAGCGACGAAGGTCAGCGCGATGGCAAGGGTCGGCGGAAGCAAGCCCCAGCAGAGAATCCAGGCCGCCGCGGCCCTGCTGCGCCGCCAGAGGACAGGCACGCCGGCAACCGCAATCGCCGCAAGGACGGCACTCACCAACGCGATGGACGGGGCGTTCTGCATGATCACTTGAGCCGTGCCGCTGAGCCGCAGATCACGCGTCGAGGGGCCAAGGCTCATTCCCGCCACGTCCGAGAAGAGCGTGTAGGGCAGCCAGAACAACTGTCCCGATTTCTCAAAGCCCGTCGCGTTGCCCTGACCACCGGTGAGTACCAGCCATGGCACGAAGGCGGCCAGGGCGACGGCCTGGGTCGCCGCCCACGTCCAAAGGCTTCGATTGCGGAATCCCCGCCGCGCAAGGATGAACACGCCGAATGCGGTGATGAGCAGGGCCATGTAGTGATGGGTCCACAAGCCCAAGCCCGCGGTAAGAGCCATCAGGGCCCAATCCCAGCGCCGGATGTTTCCGTCAATGAGCCCCCAGCAGGCCCACACGTACGCATTGGCAATGAGCAGGAGCAGCGAGTACATGCGCGCCTCCTGGCCGAACCAGACGGCGAAGGGCGCGACGGCCGCGAACAATCCGGCCCCGAATGCGATGCCCGGGTCCCCGAGGATCCGCCGCGAGACAACGTATGTCGCCCCTGCCGCCAAGGTTCCGGCCATTGCCGCCGGCAGCCGCATCCAGAACTCCCCGGTTCCACCGATAGCAATTGAGGCGCTGTCGAAGACAGCCGAGAGGGGAGCCACGTGGTCCTGTGCGGCGAAACCAGACAGGCCCGAGGACGTCAGTGCTTCCGCATTGCGCAGGGACGCAACCTCATCCATCCACAGCGGCTGGCTGCCCAGCTGCCAGAACCGCAGAGCGGCCGCGGCAGCGAGGATCACAAGGACCGGCCACGCTGAACGGAGTTGAATCCGACGTTCCGGTGTCTGAATGACGCGAGCCGTCACCAAGCGACCCCCTCCGCGCGGCGGCTCGACTTCGGAGCCACGATGTGGGACTCGATCAGGATAGGAGGCGACACAGGCAATTGGAATGGCCTCTACGGTTTCTTCGGCGCCCCCCCGTGGCGCCCTCCGCCTCCGGTACGCAGGGCAGCGCACACGGCTACGCGTGACTACTTGGACATGCACGGCTTCCTACTTGTCCGCGCAGGGATCCGGGGGCGGCCACCACGCGATTCCCGCTCCGGAAGGACGCGTTTCACCCGCACCTCCTTGTCCGCCCCGGTTCCGGCCTCGGACCGTGGATACGGGAGGGCAGAGACCTCCCATGAGACCGGCATTGGAGGGGCGCCATGGCCCGGATCCACCCGACGGCAGAGGTCGCGGAGACCGCTGCTATCGGCAACGACACCGTGGTGTGGCAGTACGCCCACGTCCGAGAGGCCGCCGAGGTCGGTGCCGAATGCATCCTGGGCCGCGGGGTCTACGTGGGCCCGTGCGTTCGGATAGGAAACCGCTGCAAGATCCAGAACTACGCACTCGTCTATGAGCCCGCCGTGATCGAGGACGGGGCGTTCCTTGGGCCGGGTGCGATCTTCACCAACGACCTCACCCCGCGCGCGGTGAACCCCGACGGGACGCTCAAGGACACCGACGACTGGACGTCGGTGGGCGTCCATCTCGGCCGGGGCGCTTCCGTGGGCGCGCGGGCGGTGTGCGTCGCTCCCTTGCAGATTGGTGCGTGGGCCATGGTTGCCGCCGGCGCCGTCGTCGTGAAGGACGTCCCGGACTACGCGCTCGTCGCGGGCGTGCCGGCACGCCGGATCGGCTGGGTCGGCGAGGCAGGGCAGCGGCTCAAGGAGGAGGGCCCCACCGAGCGCGGCTCGGCCTATCTGTGCCCTGCCACCGGGGTCCGGTATGAGGAGACGGACGGACACCTGCGGAGGGTCGGGCCGTGAGCGCGGAGGTCCAGCCGGGCCGGACCACACAAGACGGGGACCGCGCAGTCGTGCCCGGCGGGACCGTCGTGCTCGGCGGCACCACGGTGACGCTCCTGGATGCCGAAGATGCCGTCGAGGCGATCCTCGGAGGGTGCCTCGACGGGCGGGTTCCCCTCGGAGTCGTCTCCGCCAACCTTGACCACGTGTACCACTTCGGCTCGGGTGGGCGCTGGGAGCACTGCCTTGAGGGCGCCGCTGACCTCGAGTGGCTCACGCTGCTCGACGGCGCGCCGCTCGCCGCTGAAGCTGAGCGGATCACCGGGCGGCCGTGGCCGCGGCTCGCGGGCAGCGACCTCATCGAGCCCATCCTTGACCGGGCCGAGGAGGACAGGCTGAGAGTCGGGTTCCTCGGCGGGAGCCCTGAGTCCCACATCCTCCTCCGCGGACGCCTGGCCGAGCGCCGCCCGGCCCTGCGCGTCGCAGGCTTCTGGACCCCCAGCCGCGGCGAACTCGAGGACCCGGAGATGTCACGCGCCGTCGCCCGCTCGATCGCCGACGCCAGGACAGACCTGCTCGTGGTGGGTCTCGGTAAGCCCCGCCAGGAGCTCTGGATCGCCGAGCACGGCAGCGAGACCGGTGCGCGAGTGCTGCTCGCCTTCGGAGCTGTGGTCGACTTCCTCGCCGAGCGGGTCCGGAGGGCGCCGTCGTGGGTCGCGGAGCACGGGCTCGAGTGGGCGTGGAGGCTCGCCCTCGAGCCGGGCCGGCTCTCGGAGCGGTATCTCGTCCAGGGGCCCGAGGCCTACACACGACTGCGGCGGAACAGCGCTTCGGCTGCTGGCACGCGAGTCGCGCTCTCGGACGCAGCACGCGCCTCGGCTGCACGCACGGCGGCTCTGGCCGCCCATCCAGCCAGCCGAGGGCGCGAACCCCTCCACCCACGGACCCGTCCCGACGGCGGATTCGTCCCCGCAGACGAGCCGGCCGACGTCGCCGCGCTCGTCGTGACATACAACAACGCCGACTCGATCGGGCCGCTCCTGGACTCTCTGCGCAGCGCGGCGCGCAGCGTCCGGCTGCGCGTGGTCGTCGCCGACAACTCCCCGGATTCCCAGACGCTCGACGCGCTCGCCCACGGCAGCGAGGCCTTCACGGACGTCGTCGCGTTCCAGACCGGCGGCAACCTCGGGTACGCCGGCGGGATCAATGCCGCGATGGCCGCCGCAGGCGACGCCGGGGGGTACCTCGTACTCAACCCCGACACGACCGTCCTGCCCGGGGCCGTCGATGCGATGCTTGCGCGGCTGCGGGCCGGGGCTGGCGCCGTGGTGCCGCTCATGCTGGGGAACGACGGCGCGCCCCACCCGTCGCTTCGCCGCGAACCGACCGCGGCACGGGCCTGGGGCGACGCGCTCTTCGGGGCCCGGCTCCCCCGTCGTCCTCAGTGGAGTGCTGAAACCGACTACGACCCGGAGAGCTATGCCCACGCCCACATGGTGGACTGGGCCACCGGCGCGGCGCTCATGGTATCCGCGGAGGCCGCGCGCGCCGTCGGGCCGTGGGACGAGCGGTACTTCATGTACTCGGAGGAGACGGACTATTGCCGGGCGCTGCGCGAGCGCGGCTTCGACGTCTGGTTCGAGCCGGGCGCGCGGGTCATGCACTCCGGGGCCGGAAGCGGTTCGTCGCGCGGACTCGCCGACCTCATGGCCGTCAACAGGATCCGCTACATGCGCAAGAACCACCCAGGGCTGCCCACCGCCCTGGCGACGGCCGCCGTCGTCATGCGCGAGACGCTCCGGGCCGCTGACGCCGGGCACCGGCACACGCTCGGCGTCATCCTTCGGCCTGGCCGATGGAGCGGGCTGCCGCACGCAGAACCGTACCCGAGCCCGCACGACGGTGGACATCCGGAGGGGTGCGTCATCATCCCGGCGCACAACGAGGGGCGCGTCATCACGCGGACGCTCGAAGGCCTCCGCCCCGCGCTCGCGAGCGGCCAGGTCGAGGTGATCGTCGCGTGCAACGCGTGCACGGACCGGACCGCACAGATCGCTGCTGGCTTCCCCGGCGTGCGCGTGCTCGATCTTGCCGAGCCTGGCAAGGCTCGTGCCCTCAACGCGGCCGATGCCATCGCAACGCGCTGGCCCCGCGTCTACCTCGACGCAGACATCGAGATTCCGTCCGCGGCCCTGAAGAGCGTGCTAACCGAACTGGGCCGCGGGCGGTACCTGGCCGGTCGTCCGGACTTCCGGTACGACACCTCGGCATGCAAGCCGCTCGTCGCCGCGTACTACCGTGCGCGGGTCCGAGTCCCCTCGAACCGTGCCGCGCTCTGGGGCGCCGGCTGCTACGCGATGACTGAGGCGGGGCATGCGGCCTTCGGCGCGTTTCCTTACGACGCCGCGGACGACTACTTCGTCGACACCGTGTTCGAACCCGATCAGAAGACCTTCATCAGCTGCGAGCCCGTCGTGGTGCGCCCCCCTCGCACGGCGGGCTCGCTTGTCTCCACCCTGCATCGGGTCTACCGGGCGCCCTCCGCCTCTGGGGGACGTTCGACGCCGGGGCGCACCCTGGGTGGGCTCCTCGCCTCGGTGCGGGGGCCGGCGTCGGCCATCGATGCCGCTGTGTACGCGATGTTCGCCCTCGCAGGGCGGCGGCAGCCCGGCGGGATCAGCTCACGCGGCGCGCACCCTTGGGAACGCGACGAGAGCAGCCGGCGATGAGGCGGCGGACGGCCTGGTGGGCGCTTGCGGTGTACGGTCTGGCGGTGGCCGCGGTCGTCTTCGCGCCCGTCGGGCCGAGCTTCAAGGGGATTCCGCTCCCTGGGTGGCTGCATGCGAGTGCCATCGATGCCGCGGCCAATGTGGCCATCTTCGTTCCTGTTGGCTTCCTCATCGCGCAGCTCCTGCCACGCGGGAGGCGCTGGCTTGCCGTCGTGATCTGCTGCGGGGTGTCCGCAACCATCGAGACCGTCCAGACTTTCTTCCTTTCCGAACGCTCGGGCAACGTACGGGACGTCGTCACGAACACGACGGGAGGCATCATCGGCATGCTCACGTTCATCGTTTGGCTGCGGGTGCTGGGACCCCGCCGATTGGCTCGTCCTGCGGGTTCGAGCCGCCATGTGCCAGAGAGCTCCACCCGGTCCTATGAGGAGTCACCGTGGGCAAGCCAGTAGCAGTCCGTTCACACCACCGCACGCTCCGGGGGCACCTGTGGCGGACCGTGCATCGGGCGGCCGCCGCTTGGCTGCCCGCGCTGCTCGTCTCGGCCCTGCTCGTCGGGATTGAGCCGGTCGTCTCGGCACCTACAGCTCAGGCGGCCTCCAATCCGTGCACCGCCCCGGTAGCCAGCGCCGTCGCCTGCGAGAACACCCAGAGTGGAACCCCGCAGAGCGACTGGATGATCTCCGGCGCGGGCGACTCGACCATCCAGGGCTACGCGACGCAGATGAGCGTGAACGTGGGCGAAACGGTCCAGTTCAAGGTCAGCACCAATGCCAAGGCCTACCACTTCGATGTCCTCCGGCTCGGCTACTACCAGGGCAACGGCGCGCGCAAGGTTGCCGCCAACCTTCTCCCGAGCGCCACACTGCCGCAGAGCCAGCCCGCGTGCCAGACGTTCTCCGACACCGGCCTTGTCGACTGCGGGAACTGGGCCGTCTCCGCCTCGTGGACCGTTCCCACCACAGCTGTTTCGGGCGTCTACATCGCCCATCTCATCCGAAATGACACTGGTGGCAGCAGTTGGATCACGTTCGTCGTACGAAACGACGCGGCAACCACCGCTATCGCGTTCCAGACCTCGGATGAGACTTGGCAGGCCTACAACACCTACGGCGGGAACAGCCTCTACCAGTGCAATGTCGCCTGCCCGCCCGGGAACCCCCTTGCATACAAGGCCGCGTTCAAGGTCTCGTACAACCGTCCTTTCCACACAGGCTTGGACGATCAGGGACGTAGCTGGCTGACCTATACGGAACTGCCGATGATCCGATTCCTCGAGGCCAATGGCTACGACATGAGCTACATGGCGGGCATTGACACGGCCTCACGCGGATCCCTTCTGCTCAACCACAAGACGATTGTCACCTCTGGGCACGATGAGTACGTCTCGTACGACCAGCGGACCAACCTCGAGGCGGCCCGAGACCATGGCGTCAACCTGGCCATGTTCTCGGGCAACGAGCTGTTCTGGCGCACCCGATGGGAGTCCAGCCAGGCCGGCACCACGACGGCCGGGCGGACCTTGGTCACCTACAAGGACACCCACTTCAACGCGCCCACAGACCCTGTGACGTGGACCGGAACCTACGCTGACCCCCGGTTCGGAACCTCAGGCGGTGGGGGCAATCCCCAGAATGCCTTGACGGGCCAGTTCTACAACGTGAATTCCGGGACGACCGACATCACGGTCCCTGCCAAATACGCCAGCCTGCGGATGTGGCGCAACACAACCATCTCATCACTCACCGGAAGCCAGACCGCGACCCTCGGATCTGGGCTCGGAACGCTTGGATACGAGTGGGACATCTACGCCGACAACGGCTCCCGGCCAGCTGGCCTGTTCGCGCTGTCCTCGACCACCAACACCAACGCGGAAGTCTTCACGGACTACGGAAGCACAACGGCTACCGGAAAGACCGCCACCCACAGCCTCACGGAATACCGGGCCAAGAGCGGCGCGCTCGTCTTTGGGGCAGGAACGGTGCAATGGTCCTGGGGGCTGGACAACTTCACGACCAACGGAAACACCGACCTCAATATGCAGCAGGCCACGGTGAACCTGCTGGCGGACATGGCTTCCCAGCCCGTCACCCCGCTGCCCGGCATCAAGGCCGCCGCGGGGTCGACGGACGCAACGGCGCCGACATCGACCATCACTTCTCCGACATCGGGCGCCTCCGTGGCCGACGGCACCACGGTGACCGTCTCGGGAACCGCCAGCGATACGGGCGGCGGCGTGGTCGCGGGAGTGGAAGTGTCTACCGATGGCGGAACCTCGTGGCACCCCGCCACGGGCACGACGAACTGGACCTATTCGTGGGTAGCCCACGGCAGCCCGTCGACCACTCTCCAGACGCGCGCAGTGGACGACAGCGGCAACCTCGAGACGCCCGGGTCGGGACGCTCCGTGAGTGTGGGGTGCCCCTGCTCGATCCTTGGGACTGGCATGAAGCCCGCAGTCGCCGACGCGGGCGACCCGAGCGGGGTGGAGCTCGGCTCGCAGTTCTACTCCGACGTCACCGGCACGGTGACCGGCGTCCGGTTCTACAAGGCTGGCACCAACGCGGGGACCCATGTCGGCAACCTGTGGACCACGGCTGGGGCACTCCTCGCCAGCGCGACCTTCACGGGAGAAACGGCCTCCGGCTGGCAGTCGGTCACGTTCTCCAAGCCAGTGACAGTCACCGCTGGCACGCGCTACATCGTGTCCTACTACGCCCCCAAGGGCCACTACTCCGAGGACTTGGGCTGGTTCTACAACAACCCGTCTCCGCAGCCCGCTGGTGGCGACTCGGTTGACTCCGCACCCTTGCATTTCACCCGGAGCGTCCCGGGATCGCCCAATGGGTTCTACAACTACGGCCCGAGTTCGAGCTTCCCCAACCAGATCTACAATGCCGAGAACTACTGGGTGGACCCCGTCTTCACGCCTTCGGCGACCGCAGCACCGGCTATCACGCAGACCGCGCCGGCCGCGGGTGCGACCAACGTGGCGATCGGTACCGCGCCGAGCGCAACGTTCAATCAGGCCGTCACAGCGTCCTCGGTGACCTTCACGGTCAAGGACGCGGGCGGCGCAGCCGTCTCTGGAACTACGGCGCTGGGGAGCAACGGAACCGTAGCGACCTTCACGCCGTCGTCCGCCCTCTCGTACAGCACCCAGTACACCGCCACCGTGAGCGGAGCCACCAACTCGACCGGACAAGCCATGGCCAGTCCCTATACCTGGACCTTCACGACCATGGCGCCGCCCCCTGCCCCCGCAGTCACGTCGACTGCGCCGGCGTCGGGGGCGACAGGCATCGCAGTTGCCATCACGCCGAGCGCGACGTTCAATCAGGCGGTGACAGCATCCTCGGTGACGTTCACCCTCAAAGACGGCGGCGGGGCCTCGGTGTCGGGTACAACGGCGCTGAGCAGTGATGGGACCACGGCGACTTTCACACCGTCCACCGCGCTTGCCTACAGCGTGACCTACTCGGCGACCGTGAGCGGCGCAACGAACTCCACGGGGCAGACCATGGCCAGCCCATACTCGTGGACCTTCACGACGGCCAGCGCGCCGCCAGCCCCAAGTGTCTCCTCGACGAATCCGCCCCCCGGCGCAACAGGCGTCGCCGTGACGTCGGCTGTGACCGCGACCTTCAGTCAGGATGTATCGTCCTCCTCGATCCAGTTCGTCCTCAAGGACGCGTCCGGAGCGAGCATCCCCGGCTCGATGTCCTACTCGAGCACGACGACGACGGCGACCTTCACCCCGTCGGCTCCCCTCGCGAACAACACCCAGTACACGGCGTCGGTGAGCGGGGCAACCAATTCGACAGGCCAGACCATGTCTCCCTACAGCTGGAGCTTCACCACTGTTCCGGGATACAGCTGCCCGTGCACCGTGTTCCCGTCCAGCGCGACGCCCGCCACGGCGAACTCCGGCGACACAAGCGGGGTCGAGCTCGGCATGAAGTTCCAGACCACGATCGATGGGCAGATCACGGGCGTCCGCTTCTACAAGGGCAACCAGAACACCGGAACGCACGTCGGCAACCTCTGGTCAGCTGGCGGCACAAAGCTCGCGACAGTGACTTTCGTGAATGAATCGGCATCAGGGTGGCAGCAGGCCTATTTCTCCGCCCCGGTTGCGGTGACAGCAAATACGACCTACGTGGTCTCGTACTACGCCCCGAACGGCAACTACTCCGACACCGGCAACGGATTCTCTACCCAGCTGGGGGCGACGCCCATCGTAGGACTTGCCAGCGGTTCGAGCGGCGGCAACGGGGTCTATGCCTACGGCTCGGCCTCGAGCTTCCCGAACGGGACGTACAACTCGACCAACTACTGGGTCGACGCCGTCCTCAATCCGGGTTCCCCAGCCGCGCCCGTCGTCCTGAGCACCGCACCGTCTCAGGGAGTCACCGGGGTCCAGACGGGTTCCCCAGTCTCAGCCACCTTTGACCAGGCCGTCGACACATCGTCCGCCTCGTTCACGCTCACGCCCAGCGGCGGCACCGCGGTCGCGGGCAGCACCGGCAACCTCTCCGCCACAGGGACGTACACCCTCACCCCGAGTGCAGCGCTCGCGGCGAACACGACCTACACCGCCGCCGTGTCCGGGGTGAAGAGCGCAACCGGCCAGACTATGACGTCCGCGTACTCCTGGAGCTTCACGACTGGAGCCACGGTGTACAGCTGCCCATGCAGCATCTTCAGTTCCTCGTCCCTTCCCTCCACGGTCAACGTCAACGACGCGAATGCGGTCGAGCTCGGTACACAATTCACATCCGATGTCGCCGGGTCGGTCACCGCTATCAAGTTCTACAAGGGCTCCCAGAATACGGGGACACACATCGGGCACCTCTGGACGGCGGGAGGCACACTGCTCGCAACAGTGACCTTCAGTGGCGAGACCTCGAGCGGCTGGCAGACCGCTACGCTCTCAGGCCCGGTCGCGATCTCGGCGAACACTGCCTACGTGGTCTCGTACTACGCACCGAACGGCTTCTACTCGGCCACTGGGAACTACTTCGCGACATCGGCGGATGCGCCGCCACTGCACGGGCTTGCGAGCACCGCGAGCCACCTCAACGGCCTGTATAAGTACGGAACGTCCGGGTTCCCGACAAGCAGCTACAACGCGACGAACTACTGGGTCGACCTGGTCTTGAACACTCCATGACTCGGAACGCACACAGCAGCGTGCGACGGCATGCTCTCGCGGTGGCGGTACTGGGGCTCCTCCTCCTGAGCAGCTGTCATGGACCAGCGCCTGGTCCGGAGTCGCCCTCGTCGGCGTCGCCGCCTCCAACGGCGCCGCAGGTCCTCCCGACCGACACCTTGCCCACCGTGCAGCCATCGTCTTCCTCCGCCGACGACGGTGAACCGTCCACGACGGGACCGCTCACCGTTGATCTGTCTCACAAGCTCCAGCCTCTGACTGGACTCGGGGTCGACGCGAACGTCCACAGTTGGAAAGGCGGGCAGCTCAAAGCAGCGATCGACCGGTACACAGCACTCGGACCTATGGTCTGGCGAGTCATCATCGAGAAGGCCGACTGGGAGCCGACCGAAATCGGCCCTGCCGACGTGATCGATGACAGCTACTACCGCCGGATCTACGAGACGCCGAAGATGAGAGACCTCTGGGACACCATTGCCTATATCGAGTCCTCCAAGGGCCAGACGGTTTCGCTGAGTGTCATGGGGGCCGTCTCGCCGTGGATGGGTGGAACACAGGTCCTCCCCGAGAAGGAGGACTTCTGGGTGCGCATGATTGCATCGCTCCTCGACTACGGGAGGAGGCAGAGAGGGCTCACGCTCTCCCTAGTGAGCCCGCTCAACGAGCCCGATACCAACGGAATCGAAGGCCCCAACGTGGGGCCTTCCCAGATGACGGAGCTCTTGGGGAAGCTCGGACGCCGACTCGATGCCCTCGGAATGGGAGACGTCCGGTTCGTGGTCCCGGACACGTCCAGCGCTCAAGGCGCGCGGGACGATTATGTCCCCGCGCTCGTTGCAGACACGTACGTCTCAGGCAAGATTGCGCGCATCGGCATCCATACGTATTCCGGCGATGCGGCATCTGTCCCGGACGCCGTGTCGAAAGGCGCCGCCGCAGGTGCAGGCGTATGGGCCACTGAGTTCAACGCGTGGTGCGACGGCTGCGACTCGGGTGCCGCGCCGGCCGACACCTGGGACCAAGCCTTCGGCATGGCCCGCATGCTGCTGAGCCTCGTCGGCCAGGGCGTCAACGGGGCGCAGATGTACGACGCCTGGGACGGCTACTATGAGCACCACGGAGCGATGGGGTACTGGGGTGCGCTGAAGTATGATCCCGGTTCGGGCACCTATTCCCCCCGAAGCGCCTTCTCGGTCCTCTCTCTGTTCATCAGGGCACTACCATCAGGCACGGTGCATGTGGGCGCGAGTGGAGCACCCGCACTCGAAGTCCAAGCATTCCTGGACGAACCGAGCGGACAGGTCAACATCGTGGGAGCAAACCCCACCCGGTCGGCGCAGCGATTCGTTGTGACGGCGGGTGGCGCACAGCTGCACGGCGCCGAGCTGGCCCTTCTCGGCCCGGACTCCGCCGTGGCACATGCGGCCATCCCGTCCGTGCGAGGCGGGGGCCTGGCCATTTCGGTTCCGGCTAACGACATCTTCTGGCTGAAGGCATCCCTTCCCTGAGATCCCGAACCCCCATCAGTCCGCATCAGATCCCAGGAGTGCAAGCTGGTCCTCCAGCACGGGCGACGGCACATCGAGGTCGTGTGCGTATAGGCGGATTCGTGGACCCGATCGGAAACGGCATACCTTCAAAGAGGCGCCGTATTAAGCGGCCGCGCATCGAGCACCCGTGACCCGCGCCCGGCGAGCCGTGCCAGGAGAGCCCAACCCTCCAGGATGGGTGACGATCACGTCAATGAGCCAAGTCATGGCATCTCTTCCGCAGGGTGGGCGGCTGCCTTAGAGCCGCCCACCGCATGCCACGCTCGGCCAGCCCGTGAAATGCGGCGATAGGCCCCCGCCGCCCCCAGGACGAGGAAGAGGAATCCAGAGGACAATGGAAAGGCGAGTCCGTCAAAGAAAGTCAAAGTCACCGCGCCCGCCGAAACGCTGGCAACAACCCCCGCCCCAATCTGCTCCGTGAGGCGATCGGGGGAGAACCTCCGCGCCCGCCACGGCGTCACAATTCCTGCGATGATCAAGGCCAGCACGGCTGCAAGGCCGAAGAGGCCCAGCTCCACGACGACGCCGATGTACTGGTTGTCCAAGTACACATAGCTCGGCATCAAGGTGCCGAACCCACGCCCGAAGAGTGGAAGCCGCTGGACCATCCCGAACGCGACGTCATACCCATTGACACGCGATGCCACGCTTGAGTCGTCGGCTGCACCGCTGAACATCCCGACAATTGTTCCGGCCATCCCCGGGACCAGGAAATAGACGGCAGCGAAGAGGCCTGTTCCCACTCCGGCAACGATCACACGCTGCCTCGCCGTCCAGGACGCCGCGAGCACCGCAGTGGCAATGACCACGGCGATGAGCGCTGAGCGCGACACCGAGAGAATTGATGCGCTGGCGATGAGGACGGCGGGTCCCCAGCGCAGGACGGGACCGCGCTTTGTATCCGCTACAGCAAGCGCGACCGCGAGCGGCAGGGTGATGGAGAGAACCGCACCATACTCTAAGGGGTGCGTAGCCGTGCCTGCGGCGCGGACGAATCCCGCCCGCTGATCGACCCCACCGTAGTCACCGCTCATCCACGGGATGACCAGCCACGACAGGAGCGATCTCTTCGTCCCAAACTGCAGAAGGCCCAAGAGCGCCATCAGGCCACCCGCCAACGCGACGCGCCGAACCAACACGACAATGTGCTCCCACGTACGCAGACCATCATGGGCAACGAGGAAGAGGCCACACCACGCAAGGACCCTGAGCAGCCCGTTGTCCGCAGGGCTCACCTCCGCCTCCGGGAGGCCCCTGAACATCGCGCCGATGTAGCTTGCAAGAACAACACCGACGAAAGGCAGGAGCATCCAACGCACCGGTTGCAGCTCGATGTGGCCGGCAAACGGCCGCTGAAGCTGATGGGCGAGCCACCATGCGAACATGAGCAGGCATACGAGGACGCTGGGCCTGCCGACTGACCCGATCACGGTGAACGACAGATAGGAGGGCACGGCGCACGCAAGGAGGAACAGGGTGAGCATGCTCACCGCATCGAGGTGCTGACGCAGTGCTGCGAAACCGCGCATGTTCATCGCCTCGCGCCCGTGAGGTTGGAGGTCGAGGGGATCGGTGATCTCGCGAGCCGGCGAATGGCCGCCCACCGCGCACACCGGTCGACGGACACAGCGCCCAGAACAGAGAGAAATGCCCCCAGCCCCATCAGGCCCGAGGCACCCCGCGCCCGCGTGGACGGCCTCACTCCGCCATCGACCACTTCGACCGCACTCAATGAGGTTGTCACCCGCGACGCGGGGGGGATCTGGAGTCTCGTCTGGAGATCAGCCGAGGCCTCGACGATCTGGCCCGTGAGCTGGCGCACCTGGCTCTCGGCGTCCTGCGGCGTAGCATCGACGGCCTCAACGCTGAGTACAGGCTGGTTGTACCACTTGGACCATTGGCCTCCTGCATTGGGAAGCAGAACCGCGAAGCCCTTCCTGACTCCTGCGCCGACGAGCGAGCCCCCGAAGGATTCACGGTCTGCGGCGCTTCCCGTGTCTGACGGCAAGGCCAGGCGCACCATGGCGGCGAAGTTGACGAGGGTGGGGATCTTGGAGTCATCCGACTGGGAGACGGGCCCTTGACCCGGCGGAAGGAACGTCACAGTGACACGCGCCGAGTAGACGTGCTGTCCTGGTGAGAGCACCAGCCACCCCACGGTCGTCAGCATGAGGCCAACGAGCGCTACGTACCAGCGGCGCCTGAGAGACATGAGAACGTCAGCGCTGGACACCGAATGCCCGCCGATCTCGCCTCCGCGGGGCAGTATTGGGTTCCAGGCCCCGCATCTCCTCCTCGATCCGGGCCTCGCCCGCCGGCACAGGAACGAGCACAAGGGCGTCGGTCGAGAGGGGTACCGTCCCACCCGTGCCCGCGCCGGTCGGTTCGATGCGCGCCCGTGCGGACCGACGTCGTGCATACCGCAACAGCAGACTGTCAAGCATCGCGATGAGGAGCACAAGCGCAAGGAGACTCCCCACGCCCGCAGCGGCTACGGCTTGGATCCGTGTTTTCGAATCGATCACCGGAGCCGGCGGCGGCGCGACTCTCACTGAGGAGATACGGGACTGTGCAGGGACCCTGAGCTCGTCCTGCATCGAGGCGAGCTCGGACGGAACGTCAGCGAGGATGGCCTGGACCAAATCGGCACTTTCGTTCGCCGACCTGCTCTTGACCGCAACAACAAGGATGGAGCTGCCTGAGGTGATGTCGGCTGCTGCAACATAGGACGCCATCGGATGTCCTTGGGTGAGGCGCTCAACCGCATCAGGTGCCGAAAGCCTGCGAGTAAGCACGTCCATCGCCTGCCCGAGCCCGTTGAGGTACAAGTACGGGTTCCCGCCGGGACCTACCGCCTCGGAGGAGGGAAGGAGGACCACGGATCCGGAGGTCTTGTAGTCCGCAGGGACCACGCCGTAGAGGTAGGCGCACAAACCTGCCACACCCAGAAGCCCTGCAATGACCGCATACCATCTGCGCAGCAGAGCCCTTAGAACGGTTCTCAGCCTCACGGTTCTCCCACCCTTCCGAGGGGCCTCCGCAGAGCGCCCCCGTCGTGGCGAGCGGCTTGCGTGATGCCCATGACGCATGCGAAATCGCGTGCTCTGGCATCCCAGCTGTGTCTGGCCGCAAGCTCACGCCGACGACGGTCGGTTGCGGCACTCCTGCCGGCCGACGCCACGCTCCGGACGGCGGATGAGAAACTCTGCGGGTCATCGGCGAAGGTGATGTCCTCGGAGCCAATCCACTCGACACCGGGCAGCGACGTCGAGACGACGGGCAGACCCGCTGCGAGGTACTCGAGCGTCTTGAGCGGGAAGCTGCCGATGTTGAAGCGAGAGTGGTTGTAGGGCACCAGGCCGACATCGGCACACGCTAGGTAGCCTGGCAGAGAATCGAACGCCTGCTCTCCGACCCATTGAACGCTCGGATGCGCGAGGAGGGCGTCGAACCGCGCAAAGTCGGCGCGGAAGTGCCGCGGCCCGACCAGAAGCAGGCCGACACCATCGTGCACGAGGCGTTCGAGAAGCGTCACGTCGATCCGGTCTCCTAGGTGACCCATGAACACTGCGAGCGGACGACGTCGGATGACGTCCCGGGCCGGAGCGCAATCCGCGGCAGCAGCGAAGTGATCTGCGTCGCATCCGAAGGGGATCGTCCGGGGCCGGGCGCCCTTGGCTTCATGCTCACCCGCAACATGCGGGTTCGCGGCGATCACGATGTCGGCGGCCCGTGCAAGGCTCGCATCTGCGCGCGCGTACGCTTCAGCGCTGCCGCCTATCAGGGCAGCGATGCCGGCGAAATCGTCCTGGGCCCAGTAGACCCTGAGCTCCTCGCCGATCCGCCCCGAGATGGGACTGAGGACATTCGCTTCAAGGGACGCGACGACCCTGGCCCCGAGGCCGGCGACGACGCGGCGAACCTGGTGCGCAGACCATACTGCATTCACGTCCCTTATCCTCGGCCTCGACACCCCGAGCATGCCCTCCGGTGTGAAGCGCAGGAGGGTGGGGCTGAGCCATCGAACTCGCTCTCGGCGGGCGATCGCGCGCCAGCCCCCGGATCGGACCCTCACGGCCGGTGATTCCGGCGGATCAACGTACATGACCGGCACCAGCTTTGAGAGTCCGACCGCCAACTGCTGGTCAGCCAAGCGGATGCCGTCCCAACGATTTGCAGCAGACAGGACCACGAGATCACCGCCGGCCGCCCGCTGCGAGATCACGAGGACCACACTCCTGTACGCCGCCAGCGCTCATACTGAACGTGGTACTTCACTCGGCGTCCTGCGCGGGATGCGAGGGAGAGCACGCGGCCAGCTGGGCCGAGACCGGTGCGCCTCTTCTCCTTCCGGAGGACCTCCCACGCGGGAAGGACGCTCAGATCGACTCCCTGATCGGCCGCGAGCGAGCAGAAGCGCCCAGCGACGATGCCATGTCCCCGACCGTGATCGTACTCCCGCGCGGCCCGGAGGAGGGCCTCGGACGCGATCGCTCGGCGCGAAGCCGCGTAGAGTTCCGCCGCCCGGGACGTTCCGGGATTCCGTGGCGCATACAGGAACTCGAACATGGAAGACCGCTCCATGAGGTCCTGGACATCATCAGACTCGAAATGCATATTCTGGCCGTGGATCCTGTAGTAGCCCTGATGCCGTCCGTTCACCCTGGCCACGTCAGAGACGGATGCGGCGCGCAGCCAGAAGTGGAGGTCGGCCGTATGCGGCAGCAATCGTTCGTATCCTCCGATCGCCTCGATCACGGCCCGTCTCACGACAGCCTCGGGGTTGCTGATGACGTTGACGCCCCCGGCGCATACCCGCCATGTCCACTCGTGCCCGGCCCAGACCGACCACGTGACAGGGCCGCGCCCGCTCATCCGGGGCGGTTCCCGTTCGAAGGACGGGGCATGGCCGTACACGAGGCCCACCCCGGGGAATCTCTCGAACACGGCACCTGCGCGGGCCAATGATCCGGGTGCGAGCAGATCGTCAGCGGAGAGGAGCGCGACATAGTCACCGGTGCAGCGTGCCAATCCGTCGTTGTAGGTGGCGATGTGGCCCATATTGACTTCATGGACCACCGCCGTCACCTGTCGCCGGTGTCGTGCCAGGGAGCGAGCCACCTCTCCGCTTCCATCCGAGGATGCGTCGTCCACAACGATGACTTCTACGTCTACTCCGGGTTGACCGAGCACGCTGTCGACGGCCATCGGCAAGAATGCGCCGTAGTTGTAGCAGGGTATGACCACGGAGACGACGGGTCGGCCGTTCAGCGGACGCGCTCTCAGTTTCTGCATCAGGCTTCCTCTCGAAGGGCGGAGCGCCCGGGACGCAGCGCGGGAAGGTACACCGCCCACTCGCGGCGGAGGCCGCCGGCGTAGACCAGAGCAGCGGCTGCACCGCCCACGAACAGCCTCGACGCGTCGGTAGGCATCGGAATCGCGAGGGCTGTCCCGATCGCTGCGGCGGCAACAGTGGCGACCATCGGGCGGATGGCAAGCTTCCACAGGCCTGCGAGCACCCGGGGCAAGGCCCTCGTCAGCAGTCCCACTTGAAGCGGGAGGACAACGCCCAGCAGAACCGCCACGTGTGCCCACGCGACTCCCGTGAGACCAACGAGCTGCAGCCCGACGGCCATCGCGAGGCCCAGTACCACCAGCCACACCCCTTGGACCAGCAGGACGGTCCCTGTCTTCCCCAGGGCGACGAGAAGGTTCGACATCATGAGCTCGACAAGCATGGGGATCCCATAGAGAGCGAGGATGCCGACAACGGCTGCGGCAGGAGCCCAGGAAGTGCCGTAGAGGACTGAGATGATCTCATGTGAGAAGGCCATGGTGAGGCCACACACCGGCGCCCCCATGAGAAACACCGCGTGAAGCCACTTCCCAACGCTTGAACGTATCCCGGCCGGGTCCCCCGCGTGCTCGGAGAACGCGGGCATCGCCACTGAGTTGAGCACCGAGGACAGCACGGAGACGGACAGCGACGAGACGGTGAAGGCGACCGAGTAGATCCCCAGCTGAGCGGGCCCGAGGCTGTGTCCAACCAAGGCGAAATCGGCGTTCAGCAGCACGTAGCCGATGAGATTCGCTCCTGCCAAGGGGATTCCAATCCTCAGGACTTCAGCGAAGGCGACACGGTCGAATCTCGGCCAGAACCATCTCCTCGCGAAGATGGCCATCGCTGTCGCCGAGACCAGGCCGCCGACGACTTTCGACCATGCGAAGGCCATCGCCCCGGCGCCGCCCGACGCGAGGAAGAGCAGGAGCGCGCTGGACGGAACGAAGGCCAGAGCACTCGCGAGGAACAGCGACCCTTGCTTGAATCCACGAGCGAGCAATGAACCAGGCACCGCTGAGAATCCGGAAAGCGCAACGCCCAGCGCGAGCACCCGGATGGGCTCGGCGGCCTCGGAACTCCCCAGAACGATCCCGATGGGTTCGGCGGCGGAGGCCATGACCACGGCGAGGAGGACAGCCCAAACCCACGCGATCGCCACGACGGTCGGCGCAAGTCGGCCGAGGTCTAGATCCCGGCGGATGAGGGTGGACGCGACGCCGAGCTCGCAGATCGCCGTTGCGATCGTGCCGGCGACAAGCGCGGCGGTGAAGACACCGAAGTCATGGGGTGAGACGAGCCGGACTACGACCACGGTGACCGCAATGTTGGAGGCCTTCATGACGATGGTGTTCAACCCGCTCCACACGGCTCCGGAACCAACGCTGACGCTCGTCCTCCGCTGCTTCCACCTCACCCTCCTCCCCATCACCCCACCGCCCCCTGCAGCGCGTCCGCGACCCGCGCCACCTGCTCCGGCGTGATGTGCGGGAACATCGGCAGCGAAAGGATCTGCCCGGCGGCGGCCTCGGCTACCGGGAAATTGCCGGCCCGGTAGCCGAGGAATCGGAAGGCTGGGGTGAGGTGAACGGGCGTCGGATAGTGGATGCCCGAACCGATCCCTGCGGCGGCGAGCGCCGCCTGCACCCGCTCGCGCCGCCCCGGCCCGAGGATCCTCACCACGTACAGGTGCCACACGTCCTCGTTGCCGTCCAGAGAACGCGGCACCACTAGGCCGGGCACCCCTTCGAGAAGCGAGCCGTAGAGCGAAGCCGCCGCGCGGCGGCGTGCGTTCCAGACCTCCAGGCGCCGAAGCTTGGCGCGCAGCACCACGGCCTGCACGGCGTCGAGCCGCGAGTTCCACCCGGCAACCTCGTGGACGTACTTGACCCGGCTCCCATGCGCCGCGAGAAGGCGCACGTGGTCGGCGAGCGAGCAGTCGTCAGTGGTGACAGCGCCAGCGTCGCCCGCGGCGCCGAGATTCTTGCCCGGGTAGAAGCTCGTCGCGGCGATATCGCCGAGGGACCCCGCGGCACGGCCGTACCGGCGCGCGCCCTGCGCCTGGGCGGCGTCCTCGACCACGGCTACCCCGGCGTCGAGCGCGATCGGCACCAGTTCCTCCACGGGCGCAGTCTGGCCATATAGGTGGACCGGGACGATGGCCTGCGTCTTAGGACCCACCGCCCGGCCCACCAAGCTCGTGTCGATGAGGAGGGACTCGGGGTCGACGTCGACCAGCACCGGACGCGCCCCGGCCCGAACTACCGCCTCGGCCGTGGCAACGAAGGTGTTCGCAGGCAGGATCACCTCGCCGCCCGGTCCGACGCCGACGGCGCGCAACGCGAGCTCGAGCGCGTCCGTCCCGTTCGCGACCCCGACGCACGAGCGGGTGCCGACGAATTCGGCGTACTCCGCCTCGAATGCCGCGACGTGCGGCCCGCCGATGAAGTCGCCCGTCTCGAGGGCCCGCAGCACCTCGGGGACAACGTCCGCGCTGATCTCCGCCTGCTGCGCCGCGAGGTCCACGAACGGCACCGGCAGCGGGGGCGCCTGCAGGCGGTTGGCCTGTACCTCCGCAGTCATGACTCCTCCTCGGGGGCGTCGTCCGGGCTCTGGGACATCCGCCGGGCGGGGACGCCAACCCACGTCTGGCCGTCGGGAATGTCGGAGATCACGGCCGCGCCCATCCCGATCACCGCGCGCGCTCCGACGCGGGTGCGCTGCCGGACGCTGCTGTTCATCCCGAGATAGGCCGCCCGGCCGACGACGACGGACCCCCCGAGCGCTGCACCCGCAGCGAACGTCGCGTAGTCGTCCACAAAGTCTCCGTGCGTGAGCACCGCGCCCGGCATCACGACGACGTGCCGCCCCACGGTCACTGCGGCCGTCAGGACGACGTTCGCCAGCAGGATGCTCCCCTCCCCCACGCTGCACCCCTCGGGCACCTGGACGCTCGGATGCATGATGGTGGCGTACCTGCCGGGAGGGAAACCCATCGCCCCGAGCCTGCGCACGATGTCCGCGCGCACCACTCCGCTTCCCACGCACACGACGACGCGGGCGCCCGGGTGCCTGCGCACCTCGGCGAGGGGGCCAAGGACATGTGCGCCGTCCAGGACGCTGCCCGTGCGGAGCGGATCGTCGTCGAGGATGCCGAGGACGTCGAAGTCGTCGCTCGCGCGGACGAGGGCCATCACTTCGCGGGCCAGACCGCTCGCGGCGACGAGGAGCAGCTCAGCCATGTCTGGCCCCTGAGCGCGCACTGGACGAGCCAACGGCAGCCGACGCCCGGTGGATGGCCGCGGCGACGCGCTGCACCCCATCGAGGCCCAGCTCGTGGTACAGCGGCAAGATGATCGTGCTCCGGGTGAGCCGCTCGGTGACGGGCAGAGGGACGCGCGCCGTCCCGACGAACGCCGGCTCGAGGTGCGCGGCCATGATCCCGGGCCGCGCCGAGATGCCCTCCGCGGCGAGCGCATCGAGCAGCCGGTCCCGGTCCAGGTAGAACTCGTCGCCGATCTCGGCCCACAGGGACTGGTAGTTCGTGGTCCCGTCGAGAGGGTCTTCGACGAGGCGAAAGCCGGGGAGGTCGTCGAGCGCGGCGCGGTAGGCCGCGGCCAGCTCGCGACGCCGCGCCACCATCTCGGGCAGGCGCCCCAGCTGGACGAGACCGATCGCTGCCTGCACATCCGTCATCCGGTAGTTGAATCCGAGCTCGAGGTACTGCTCGGCGGGGGCCCGCACGGCCTCGTGCCGTTCGGCCGCGGAGACGCTCGCCGAGTGCTGCCGAAGACGTCGTGCCCGCTCGACCCACTCGGCGTTGGAGGTCGTGAGCATTCCGCCCTCGCCCGTGGTCAGGAGCTTGCGCGGGTGGAACGACCACGCCGCGATATCGGCACCCGCCCCGACGGGTCGCCCGCGGTAGGTCGACCCGGCGGCGCAGGCCGCGTCCTCGACGAGTGGGATCCCCCGGGAGCGGCACACCGCCAGCAGGGGTGCGAGGTCGGCTGGCAGGCCGCCCTGATCGACGACGACGACGGCCGCGGTCCGTGGGCCCAGCACCTCGGACACGGTCTCGGCGGTGACGTTCCCCGTCACGGGGTCGACATCCGCGAAGACCGGGTCCGCGCCCACGTACCGCGGCGCATTCGCCGTCGCGATGAAGGACAGCGACGGCACGACAACCTCCTGCCCTGCTCGCACCCCGGCGACGAGCAGGGCAAGATGGAGCGCCGTCGTGCAGCTCGACGTCGCGACGGCATGCCGCACACCCTGGGACGCGGCGAACGCGTCCTCGAATTTCGCCACCTGGGGCCCCTGCGCGAGCCACCCGGAAGCGATCACGTCGGCGACCGCGCGGGCCTCCTCCGCCCCCACCCACGGCTTCATGACGTTGATGCGCCCGCCGTTTTCGGAGGGACGGCCGCCCGTCTCCGTGCTGGGCTCCACGCTGGGCTCCACCTGCTGGTTCATGACGCCGCCACCACCCGAGCGGCCGCGATCTGCTCGCGCAGCGGCGACCACCACGACACCAGGCGGCGGAGCCCCAGCCCGAGCGGCATCTCCGCGCGGAAGCCGAGATCCCGCGCCGCGGCCGTCGTGTCGGCGAGCCGACGGGCCACGGCGTTGACGGTCCGCTCGGGACCGAACTCGACCGAGAGCTTCGAGTCCATGGCCTCCAGGAGTGCTACGGCGAGCGCGAGGAGGCTCGTCTCCGAACCGCTGGCAACGTTGTACACGCCCTCCCGCACCGAGGATTCGGCCGCGAGGATGTTCGCCCGCGCGACGTCGGCGGTGTAGACGAAGTCCATCGTCTGCTCGCCGTTGCCATAGACGAGCGGTGGGCGCCCGTCCGCGATGCGCTCCATCCAGCGGACGAGCACCTCGGTGTAGAGCCCGTGGACGTCCATCCGTGGCCCGTACACGTTGAAGTACCTCAGGGCCACGTAGTCGAGCCCGTGCATCGCGCGGAAGCTGCGCGCCATCCCCTCATTGAAGCTCTTTGCCGCGCCGTAGAACGTGTCGTTGTTGTGGTGGTGGTGGCGCTCCGCCGTGGGGAAGTCATCCGCTGCCCCGTACACCGACGCACTCGAAGCGAGGACCACCTTGTCCACCCCGTGCTGCGCTGCCGCTTCGAGGACGGAGAACGTCCCGTCGACGAGCACTTCGAGCGCGAGCCGAGGTTGCTCGGCACACTGGGTGATGCGGATCGCGGCCTCGTGGAACACGAGGTCCTTGCCTACCGTCGCATCGTGGACCACGTCGCGGTTGCGGAGGTCGCCGTCGATGAGGCGCACCCGACCCGTCGCGAGCGCATGGTCGAGGTTCGCGAGCCGACCCCGCGTGAGATTGTCCAGAACGTCCACGTGGTCGACGCCGGCGTCGAGCAGCTGGTCGACGACCGTCGATCCGATGGTCCCTGCCCCGCCCGTCACGAGGGCGCACGCCCCTGCCAGCACGCTCACGCCTCGGCCCCCCTGCTCATCCCGATCTCCCCTGCGGTTTCCTGTCCATACCCGCCTGTCGCGATCGCGACGGGCGGCTCGGCGACTGCGGCCTGGGCGCCTCCGAGCTGGAGGCTCCGCGTCGTCGCGTCGAGGACCCCGAGCACGCGGAGCGCCGACGCTCCGCTCGTTACCGACGGGCGGGCGTCCCGGATGGCCGTCGCGAACTCGGCCACCATGCTGCCCAGTGCCTCCCGTTCGGGAAGGGCGGGCGACCATGTGTCGCCGAGGCGGTACGAGATCGCGACGTCCCGGCGGTCCAGGGCGCGCCGTGCGCCGCGGGGAGGCAGCTGGACGCCTCGGTCGTACACACTGAGCCGCTGCTGCGGGTTGAGGTCATCCCAGACGAGAGTCCGCTTGGTCCCTCCCACCACCATCTGGCGGATCTTGGTCGGGCTGAGCCAGTTGACGTGGATGTGGGCCATGCCTCCCAGCGGAAGGTCGAAGGACAAATGGCCGACGCAATCCCGGCCGGTGCCGAGGGGATCCGCGCCGTGGGCGGAGATCGTTTCCGGGGCGAGCCCCTCGGGGAGGATGTAGTCCAGGATGGCCAGATCATGGGGCGCGAGATCCCAGAAGACGTCGACGTCCGGCTGGACGAGGCCGAGGTTGATGCGCACGGAGTCGATGTAGAGGACCTCGCCGAGATCGCCGTCGTGGAGCACCTCGCGCATCTTCTGCACGGCCGGGGTGTAGCAGTATGTGTGGTCGGCCATGAGGACGAGCCCGCGCGACTCGGCGGCTGTCACCATGTCGACGCCCCTGTCCCAGTGGTCGGCGAGCGGCTTCTCGACAAGCACATGCTTGCCGGCGCCGAGCGCCGTGAGCGCGATCCCGTGGTGGGTACGTGCCGGAGTCGCGATCGCGACGGCGTCGATCTCGAAGGTGTCGAGCGCCTCGTCGAGCGAACCCACGGCCGGAACCCTGAACCGGGCCGCGAGCACCGCGGCCCGTTCGGTGTCGAGATCACAGATGGCCTTGAGGTCCCAGTCCGGGGCCGTGGCGAAGTTCCGGGCCAGATTCGGCCCCCAGTACCCGGCGCCGACAACGGCGACGCCGAGCGGCCGCGGGGTGCGGTCCTTGAGTTGGACGATGGAGTTCTGGGAATCCACCTGGTGGCCCTTCTTCCTTGGGTGCGTGACGAGTGGGCGGGCCCGGCGTCAGTAGGCGCCGGTGCTCGAGAAGACGGCGCGGAGCGTCCGCCAGAGGATCATGAGGTCACCCGTGATCGACCAGTTCTCCACGTAGTAGAGGTCCAGCCGGACGGCGTCGTCCCACGGGAGGTCGGAACGTCCGCTGATCTGCCAGAGTCCCGTGATGCCGGGCTTGATGAGCATCCGACGGCGCGTGTACCGCTCATACTCGCCGACCTCCTTCGCAAGTGGTGGCCTCGGTCCGACCAGGCTCATCTGGCCTTTGAGGACATTGATGAACTGCGGGAGTTCGTCGAGCGAGAAACGACGCATCCATCGTCCGCAGCGGGTGATGCGGGGATCGTCCTTGACCTTGAACAGGACGCCCGCACCCTCGTTCAGCGAGGCGAGGACGCTCAGCCCTGCCTCGGCGTCCCGCACCATCGAGCGGAACTTGAGCATGGCGAACGGCTCACCGCCCTTGCCGATCCGCTCCTGCCGGAAGAAGACGGGCCCGGGCGAGTCAAGCCGCACGATGAGCGCCAGCACGCCGAGGACCGGCGCGAGGACCACGAGCGCGGCCGCGGCGAGGACCAGGTCCATGGCCCGCTTGACCACATGCTTGGCACCTGAGTAGTGCGGGAGGTCGACTTCCATGAGGGGCAGCCCCTGAACGGGCCGCCAGTGGATGCGGGGACCCGCAACGTTGGTGAGGGACGACGCGAGGACGAGCTCGGCGTCATGCGCCTCGAGGTTCCAGCCGAGCTCGCGCAGGTACTGGCTGCCACCCGGGACCGGGCCGGCGATGATCACCGCACCGGCCCTCTTGAGCGCGACCGTCCGGACGACGTCGTCCGTCGAGCTCAGGACCGGCAGCCGCTCATCGTCCACCGCGAGGGACTGCCCACGTCGGCCGCCCGGGAGGATCGCACCGAGGACGTCGTACGGCGCGCCCTCGCTCGCGGCGATCCGGCGAACCACGTAGCGGACGTCCTCGGGCTCCCCCACCACGACGGCCGGCGTGAGGTACAGCCCCTCCTGCCGCCGCCGATTGAGCCAGCGGCGACTGGTCCAGCGCATGGCCAGGAGCCCCATGATTCCAGCGCCGAAGACCGCCACGAAGACGCGTGCCGGAAGCGAGCCGTCAAGGATCACGACGCCGATCGCGACCGCCGCGAACAGGTGCACGCTCGCAGCGACAAGCCGACGGTACTCCTCGACGCCGATCCCCAGGACCGAGTGGTCGCGGCTCCCGTAGACGCCCAGCGCGACCGGCCAGACGGCTGCCAGCACCGCCATCGAGGCGACGGATCGCGGGGTGCCGTCGATGAACGCGATCCCGCTCGCCGCGGCGGCGAGGACCACGAGGGCATCCGCGACGCGGAGGTAGCCTGCGTATCGCCGTGGCCACGCCTGCGCCCGCAGGGACCGGGCGATCCGGGTCTGGGACCGGCCATGCAGGTCGGACAAGACCCTCATGCCGCCGCGGAACGCGGCCGTGCGTGCTGCTGGATGCTGCTCGGCGCCAACGGACATGACACGCTCCTCGGCTTCCCCATGGCGGCCCGACCGAACCCGGGCCCTTCACCTCCACCAGTACAGCGCGAGCGCCCTGTGGGGGTCACCAGTAGTGGGTACCCGAGCTGGAGAAGGCTTCCCACGGGCGAACCCTTGGCGGGTACGCAGGCAGGCACCTTTCCCCTACGTGTCCCGATCCACGTACGTGCGCACCGAGGCAGGCGACTACTCGGGTCGCTGGTGGGGAGGTCGCCATGAAGCCCGCGGCAGGGCGGCGGAAAGGCCGCCGTAGCGGCGCCCGTTCAGCCGAGCACGGCGGCGCGTAGCTCCTCGCGGCTGCGGATGCCCAGCTTCGCGTAGCTGCGGTGGAGGTGGCCCTCAACGGTCCGCACGGACAGGTGGAGCCTGTCCGCGATCTGCCGGTCGCTCAGGCCATCGAGGGCAAGGTCGACGACGTCCTGCTCGCGGCGGCTCAGGCGCAGCGAGGCAAGGACGGCCTCCTCCCGCTCGCCCGCCTCTCCCGATCCGGGCAGGCCCTCACAGGTGCCCGCGGCGGCCGCGGCGCGACGCGCGGCGGCACGGTCCCCGGCGGAGTCGGAGCATGCGGCTGCCCGCGCGAAGGCGGCCCGGGCACGCCGGAGCATGCCGAGGCTGCGGAAGAGCTCTCCCGCAGCCAGGTAGCCTTCGGCCGCGCCACCAGATCCGGGGTTCGCGGCACCTGCGGGTCCATCAGGACCCTCGGCCGTCTGGGCGCTGGCCCAGGCAGCCCAGGCACGTGCCCAGGACCCCTCGGCCTCGGCGGCAAGCCCGGCGCCCCGCCCGTCGTCGTCCGAGGCCCCGAGTTCGAATCCGATGATGCGGGCCACGAGTTCCCAGCCCGGGCGAGAGGCCGCATGGTCCTCCTCGGCCATGGCCGCCAGGAGTGGAAGCCCGGTCCCGGCGTCGAGCATCTCGAGGGCGCCCGCACGGTGCATCGCAGCGAGGTGGCGCATCGCTGCGCTGCCCACGCCGGCTGTCTGCTCGGCGCGGGCCAGTCGGGCGCGTGCTACATCGGGGTGCGCAATCGCCGCTGCGGACCACGCAGCGAACGACCACGCGAGGCCCCGCAGCCGGAGCGGATCGAGGAGCTCGAGGTTCTGCACGACGTCGGCAAGGACGGCGTCGGCCTCCTCGGCCCGCCCCTGGCGCAGGAGGACATACGAGCGCGCGCAGTCCAGGCAAGGCCCGTACACCACGACCGGGCGCAGGTGTCCCCGCTCAGAGGAGCCAAGGACACCGTCGATGTCCTCCCAATCACCCGCCAGCACTGCCCCGGCCAGGTACCGCACCAATCCGTGCTCGGCGAGGGGGAAGTGCTCCTCGTCCATGACTCTGCCTGCTAGCACGACGCCCGCCGAGTGTGCGGCCTTCTCGTAACGCCCCGCCGCGAGCTGGACCTCCGAGTCGAGGAGGATCCAGAGGTACTTCTCGATCTCAGGCGCCGCAGAGGCACGGGCCGACCGTCCGTCCTCTTCAAGCGCGGCGGCGACCGCGCCGAAGTCAGCACGCTCCGCCGAGGCGAGCGCCCGCAGGAGCCGCGCGCGCCGCAGGACGGCCTCCTTGGCTCCTGGCCCGATCACCCGGGCGTCGCCATGCGAGACGTTCGCCGCCGCCTTCTCAAGCGCGACGGCGTCCTCCTCCACGCGCTCGAGGTCGCCGAGGGCGAGCCGCACCATGAACTTCACGAGGGAGCCAGCGAGCACATCGGCCGCATCGCTGGGATCTGCTGGGCCGCGGGCAACGGCGGCGAGCGCCGCTTCCGGGCTCCCGAGATTGAGGTGGGCTCGGGCGACGACGCCCCGGACGAGGGAGCGCTCAGCGTCGCCGTCGATCATGGCCGCCGCCCTGAGTCCGAGCTCGCTGTCGAAGCGGCGCACGGCCGTCGAGGCGCGGGCGAGCAGCTCGGCTGCGGGCAGCACCGTGCCGGTTCCGAGCGCCAGTTCGAGGAGCCTGAGTTCGTTGGCGGGCTGCCGGAGGTCGTCGCCGGCGGCCTCGGCACGCCGGTAGAGGTGGAGGCGGCGGGTCGCCGTCGTCATCCGGCGCACGGCATCGCCCTCGAGTCTCGACCGCACACGCAGCCCGTCCCCCGCCGTCTCGGTGAGCCAGCCGAGTTCCAGGAGGCGGTCGAGCACGTCGCGCATGATGAGGGCGCGTGCGGCTGCCCTGGGCAGCGGCTCAGTGAGCGCTACCAGCATGACCGCCTCGCGCTCCGCAGACGTGAGGGCCTCCATCCCGCTGCGCACATATTCCGCGAGGGCTTCGCCGCGGCTGCGGAAGGGTGCGGTCAGGAGCCAGAGGCCGTCCTGACGCACGAGCGTCTTCCCCTCGAGCGCCTCGTCCAGGAGGGAGACGAGGTGCAGCGGATTCCCGCCGGCGATGCTGTGCAGCACGCGGGCCGCGGTGGCGGACAGCCGGCCGCCGAGGCGTCCTTCCACGAGGCCTTTGGCTTCCGCAAGGCTCAGCGGCGGGAGCTCGATCCGTTCAGCGATCCCGTCATGCCACATCTCGAGCAGGTCGCCGGGGAGGCCGCTTCTCGCCGTCCCTGCAGCGAGGAGCCGTACCCACGACGACGCGACCGCCTCCGCGATGAGGCCTGCCGATCCGTCGTCGAGGTCCTGGGCGTCGTCGACGACCACGAGGATGGGCTGGCCGGTCTCCCCCGTCGTGCGGCGCAGCTCGGACCACAGGGCGCGCAGGACCCCGACGCGGTCCTGCACGTCGTCGACCGTGAGCTGAGGGAGGCGCGCCAGGAGGGCGGCGTACGGGATGTCGCGGAGACTGTGACCCGTCGAGAGGCGGAACGGCGTGACTTCGCCCGCGAGCTCCGCCAGGATCGCGTAGAGCAGATGCGACCGTCCTGATCCCAGCTCGCCGACGATGAACACCGCGGTCGGGCCCTCGCGGCGCAGCAGGTCCGCGGCCGCGGACGCGATCCCCTGACGTGTGGGCCCACCTGCGGCCGCAGTCTCCCGTCGGAGCTCCGCCTGCCCCGTCACCCCCGATCCCCCATAGCCTCAGGCCCTCCCCGCACCTCAGACCAGCCCCTCGAGGCCGCTGCGCGAGGACACCCCGAGCTTCATGAACACCTGGTAGAGGTGCCCCTCGACGGTGCGCACCGAGACGCCGATCGCCTCCGCGATATCCCGGTTCGACGACCCCGATGCGGCCATGTCCGCGATCTGGCGCTCGCGGCTCGTCAGCACTGGCGCGGGCACCTGCGGGACGAGGGGAAGGACCGGGAGGATCCGGGTGAGGCGGTCGAGCCTGGTCTGGGCGCGGCCTGCGGCCCCTGCGTCGCCGTGGTCGCGCGCAGCATCGAGCGCGAGAGCGGCGCATCGGGCCTCGACGCTGTCGAGGCTCATCGCGTGCGCCTCCTCGGCCGCCGCGAGCAGCGCCTCGGCTTCACGGCAGCGGGATGCGGCGGCCACCGACGTCATGAGGTGCGCGAGAGGTCCCTGCCGCTGCTGCCCGAGCCTTTCGATCCACAGGAACTCGCTATCGGTGCCGGGCACGGACGCCGCGAAGACCCTCAATCCGGCCGCTGCGACACGCCCCGCCTCCTCGTCGAGGGCCGCGTGGGCGAGAAGCCGCTCGGTGGCCGCGCCCTCCCCGAGCCAGCGACGGGCCAGGAGCTCGCAGAAATCGGCGAAGAACTCGAGCCGCCACGGGGTATGCCCGGCCGCGGCAGCCGCCCTCTCGAGGTACAGCGCGGCCTCGCCCGAGTCCCCGATCTGGGCGTACGCGAGCGCCGTCGCAGCCGACGCGGCCCGCTCCGCATTGGCGGCGGGGAATTCCTCGAGTTGGGCCAGCGCGTTCAGGAGCGGCTCGAGGGCAGGTCCTCCCTGCCCCGCCATGACGAGCGAGAGGCCCACCCAGAGCTCGAGGAGACCTCCGCGCAGTCTGAGCCGCCGCCCACCGCGCTCCATGTAGGTCTCGAGCCGCTCAAGGCACCGCTTCCAGTCGCCATTGACAATCCAGACGAAGCAGGCAGCGGAGATGAAGGAGTCATCCTCGCAGCACTGGGCCGCCCTCGACTCGACCGCGGCAAGGAGCGCGGCCGCATCCAGCTCCCGTCCGCAGGCCGCCCACGCGAGGGCGAGCAGGAGCGAAGTCTCATGGCGGAACCCCTCGCTCGCGTCTGCCCGCAGCGCGGCCTCCTCAAGCGTGTCGAGGACCGGGACGAACTCGCCCCGGAACGCGTGGGCGCGGAACTCGGCGAGGTCGAGGACCTCCGCCGCGTCTCGCAGGACGTGCCGGCCCGCGTGGCTCTCGGCCGCGAGCGCTGCCCGTTCTGTGCGGAGTGGGCCGAGGGGGTCGCCGTGCTCGGGGAGCCACGTGAGCAGCTCGCTTTCCGTGGCCGCGACGCGCGCGCGCTCGACCGCTCCGACCCCGTCGAGCGCGGCCGGCGGCAGGTGCGTGATGACCGCGAGCGCCTCCTCCCTCCGTTCGAGGATCGAGAGCGCGTCGGCCCTCGCGAGGGTCTCCCCGACGGCCGCAGGACCAGTCGGCCTCCCGCCGCGGTCCAAGAGATCCAGTGCCCGCTGCGGTTCAAAGAGTCCCATCGCGGCATGTGCCGCACGGGTCAGAAGGTCCGGGCCCACGGATCCCCCGCTCGCGAAGGCCCACTCGACGTACGAGATGAGATCTTCCGCGTCCAGCCCGTCCTCCTCGGGGGCGCCGCTGCGCGTCGCGAGCGACGCGAGCTCCCGGTGGCGGTCGGGCCCAAGCCGCCCCCGCACGAGCTCGGCCATCCGCGGTTCCCGGAGGTACGCGCACCGGCGCGGGCTCCCGTCGACGGCCAGGAGGTGCCGCTCCTCCATGTCAACCAGGACCTCGGTACCAAAAAGCCCGGCGAGCCCTGAAATCGGGATTCGCCGGGCCGCTGCGAGATGCTCAATCACCTCACGGACATCCTGGGGCTCGCGCGCCCAGCGCGCACGGATGATCTCATCCGTTCCCGCGCCGACCTCACCCTCGACCGGACCGTCGAGGGTCCAGACCGCTCCTCTCCGATGGAGATTGCCGGACGCATGCTCGCGCCGCACGATGCCCTGGACCGTCGAGGGATTGCCTCCGCAGGCCTGATGGACTTCGACCACCGCCGAGGCTGAAACGCGCCCACCCATGAGGGCGGAGACGAGCTTTCGGGTCTCGCGGATGCTGATGCCGCGCAGGGCGACCTCGCTGAGCCTGCCGTCGCGGACGAGACGCAGGAAGTCGGCCGGCAGGTCGGTGGTGCGCGGGGCGATCGCGAGCAGCCTCGCCATCCCTCCGTGGAGAAGGTGGAGGAGCACTCCGACGGTGCCTTCATCCAGCGGGGCGCCGAACTCGACGACGAGGACGACCGGCAGCCCGCCGGCATCCCCACGGAGGATCTCCTGGACGGCGACCAAGAGCTTGGTGGGCGAGTCGGCCAGACCTCTCGGGAGACGGGCGAGAAGGGGCCCCAGGGACGCGAAGTGCACATCCGACGGCACGGAAGGGGTCCGGATCCGCAGTGGGTACACCCCGGCGCCGAGGGCAGAGAGGACCGCGCTCGCAAGGAATGACTTCCCCACGCCGGGCGGGCCGGTCACGACCGCCCCCAGTGAGGCCGGGTCCCTGAATGCGTGGACCGCGTGCGCGAGTTCCTCCTGACGGACGAGCATCGCCCACGTAAGCCGATCGGCCTGGCGTTCCGCTGATCCAGCCGGTGCATCGTCAGCGTGGACGAAGGTCATCGATGCAGCGGTATCTCTCTGCATGCCAAGTCACCCCACAGCCCAGGCGGCAACAGCTCGTCCGCCCAAATCAGGGCTTAGCGTACGTCAGAGGCCCGGCCCTCGAATAGAGACTTTTGACCGAGTCCGGGTGTCTATGCTGCCTGGCGCGCGGCGTCCTCGGCGGCAACCCAGGCAATCATGGCGCACTTGACCCGTGCCGCATAGCGGGACACGCCAGAGAAGGCCGCGGCATCGCCGAGGACTTCAGGATCGGCCTCGATGGTGCCGCGAGAGCGCAGCATCTCGCGGAAGGCCCCGACGAGCTCGCCGAACTCGGCCACCGTGAGCCCCTCGGCCATGTCGTGCAGCACCGACGCGGACGCCATCGAGATCGAGCAGCCTGCTCCGTCCCAACGCACCGAGCTCACGACGCCGCCGCTCACCTCAACACGGACCGTCACTTCGTCGCCGCACACCGGGTTGAGCTGGTGCGACTGGCCCGTCCCGGCAGGGAGCGGCTCGGCCCCCGGTTTCCACGCGAGGCCGCTGCCGTGCTTGGCCTTGGCGTGCTCGAGGATCAGCTGCTGGTACAGGGAATCAAGGCTCATCGGGCCACTCCGAAATAGGCTCGGACCTCGGCGAGGGCGCCGAGGAAGGCCTCGACCTCCGCCGTGGTCGTGTACAGGTAAGCGCTCGCACGGGTCGACGCGGTCAGACCGAGGCGCCGATGGAGCGGCTGGGCGCAGTGGTGGCCCACGCGCACGGCGATGCCCGCGCTGTCGAGGTACTGCCCGACGTCGTGCGCGTGTACCCCCTCGACGTTGAAGGCTGCCAGACCGATCCGGCCGGAGCCGTGCCATTCCGCACCGGGAGCCGGGCCCAGGAGCCGCACGCCGGGAATCGCGGCGATGCCTTCGGCGAGGCGCGCGCCCAGCCCCGCCTCCCACGCGTGGATGCGGTCCATGCCCACGTGGTTCAGGTAGTCGACTGCCGCAGCGAAGGCCACGGCCTGGGAGATGCGCTGGGTGCCCGCCTCGAATCGCTGCGGTGCCGGGAGATACTCGGCCCGCTCCATGGTCACGGTCGTGATCATCGATCCTCCGACGAGCACGGGCGGAAGCGCGTCGAGCAGCTCGCGGCGCCCGTAGAGCGCGCCGATGCCGGTGGGCGCGAGCATCTTGTGGCCAGAGAAGGCCGCGAAGTCGACCCCGAGTCCGGCGAGGTCGAGGGGCATGTGCGGCGCGGACTGGCACGCGTCCAGGACCGTGAGTGCGCCGACGCGGCGGGCGAGCCCGACGAGCTCCTCGACGGGCGCGACGGAGCCGAGCACGTTGGACGCATGCGCGAACGCGACCACTCTCGTCCGGGGCCCGATGATCTTCTCGGCCTCTTCCATCCGGAGCCGGCCAGCGTCGTCGACGGGGATCCACCTCAGCGTCGCGCCTGTCCGGAAGGCGAGTTCCTGCCACGGGATGAGATTCGCATGGTGCTCAAGCTCAGTGACGACGATCTCGTCGCCGGGCCCGACGGCGAGCTCCCGCATCCCGGCTCCGCCGCGGCCACGTTCGGCCCACGCGGAGGCGTTGCCGAGTGCGTAGGCGACGAGGTTGATTGCCTCCGTGGCATTGGAGGTCCAGACGATCTCGTCCGGGGCCGCTCCCACGAACCGCGCCACGGCAACGCGCGCATCCTCGTACGCGTCGGTAGCCCTCACAGCTAGCTCGTGGGCTCCGCGGTGCACGGCGGCGTTGCGCTGCTCGTAGAAGTCCTGCTCGGCCTCGAGCACGCTCCGGGGGTGCTGGCTCGTGGCGCCCGAGTCCAGGTAGACCAGCGGGTGGCCGTGGATCGTCTGGTCCAGCACGGGGAAGTCGTTGCGGATGCGCTCCACCTCGGCATCATCCAGCGCGGCTGGGGAGGGCACGAGGGTCGGCGGCGTCTTGACCAGGGCCACGGGATGGGCTCCTTCGGGGTGGAACGAAGCTGCTTTCGCAGACTACCTGAATTACGGCACGAAGACGTGCCGGAATCTATTGTTCCACGCCGGGAGGGCAGGCAGCGCCGGAGGACTCTCAGGGGTCCATTCTCCGGTAGGGGACCCAAGGTCGGGTCGGCGGCGGCTGGGGGGAGGAACCTTGGTCTCGGGGAGGTTCCGACGCCGCCGACCCAGTCCTTGGGGCGACGAGGCCACGAGTCTTGTCGGCTCCGGCCACATCTCAACTGTGGCACTGGGCCTTTAGTGCCACATGCGTAGCCGCTACTCGTATTTCGGTACCCCGTCGGAGACAGAGTACTTGGTCCCGTTCGAGGTGTACTCGATTGCGCGCGCCGAGTGTGCGCTCCGGCGTGTCCTGCCCACGGCAGACGTGAGCTGTTCGCGGCTCGTCACATCGAGCTTCGCATAGGCCCTGTAGAGGTGCCCCTCCACCGTTCTCACCGATACCGTGAGCCGCTGAGCGATCTCCCGGTCGCTGAGTCCGGACACGGCAAAGGCCACGACCTCGCGTTCCCTGCGGGTGAGGCGCTTCACCTCCGGCGGGGCGAGCGCCGGGCCCTCGTCCCCCAGGATGGCGTCGCAGTCCGTCTTCCTCGCCCAGGCCTCGCGCGCGTCGGTGCGGCGCAACATCCTGTCGAGGGCGCGCGAGGCATCCGCAAAGCACTCCCGTGAGTTCCACACCGCACCGGCCGCAAAGAGGGACTCCGCTGCTTCAAGCAGCGTCGCTGGGGAGCCGTCGATGAGCGCCGAGGCCATGCGGGCAGCCGACGCAGCCCACGCCCCCTCGATCCTCTCCGCGACGTCCCGCAGCCGGTCGAGCCGGCTACGGTGCCCGGCTTCGAGCCAGAGGATCTCGCCCTGGATCTCAAGGTCGAGCCGACCCCTGCCGGACATCCTCTCCAGCACTGCCTCGAGGTCCCGGCCAGCCTCGGCGACCGGCGGTGCGCCCGGTCCGGCGAGCCCGGCTCTCGCGGCCGCGGCGAAGAGGTCGACCAAGGGCCGGAGAAGGGAAACCCCGGGATTCGCGGGATTCTCAACGTCGATGAGGAGCCCGCGCGCGACGTCGTACTCCCCGAGTCGCACACCTGCGTAGGCAGCGGTCGACGCCGCGAGGCCGACGACATGCTGGGGATCGCGTCCCCGCAGCGCGTCGACGGCCGGAGTGAGCGTGGCGAGGGCATCGCGGAACATGCCTCTGCGCAGCAGGCTCAGGCCCCGCGCCGTCTCAGCGGCGGCGCCGTCTGCAACCAGACCGGCGTTGGAGGCGATGAGGAATCGCTGGACGTCGGCGTCGGCCGCGTCCCACTGCCCTGCAGTGAGATCTGCGATGAGCAGCCGTGCCGTCGCGAAGGACTGGACGAACGGCGTCACGATGTTGCCCTCCACGGCCCGGGTGAGCCGGCCTCGCACGGCAGCGAGCGCCTGTATTGGGTGGCCCGCGCCGACGAGGAGCTCAGCCCGGACAGACTGGACGACGATCTCTGCCAGGTCGTCCGCGCGAGCGTCGTGCGCACGTGCGGCCTGCCTCCGGGCCAGACGCTCGGCGACCCGGGCGGAGTCACCCACGAGTGAATCGAGCACGAGGCCGAGGACCTCCCTGACCTCTCCATCCTCCAGTCGGTCGACGTCGTCGCGGATGGCCCCAGCCGAGTGGCCCAACGCGGTGCGGGCGAAGATCCACACGAGACCTCCCGTGAGGCAGGCGTGGGTCCTGCCGTCGAGGCCTCCGCTCGGCCTCAGCAGCGCAGCGGCCTCAGCGTACTCGCCCCGACTGTAGGCGACCTGGCCGAGCACCTCATCGGCGGCCGGACGCAGCTCGGGATCCCCGACGGCGCGGGCAGCCCGCACGGCGAGCGAGGTCTCATAGAGGCGAAGCCCCAGTTGGGCGGCGGCCAAGAGCGTTGCGTCCTCCATCGTGAAGCCGCAGTCCAGAGCCCAGGTGGTGGCCCGCAGCAGGCCCTCCGCCGTCGACGTCTGGTGGGCCACGTACTCGGTCGCATGCTGCCTCAGCTCGAGCGACGTGGTGCGCGGGATGAGCGAGAGGAGGGCGTTGCCATACACGGGATGCCGCAGGCGGAGCACTCCATCGGGCCCCTCGGGCGGACGAACGAGGCGGGTCGCGACAAGACGCTGGATGGTCTCTGCGCCGTATTCGCGTTCGATCAATTCGAGCGGTGCCGGCTCGGCAACGACAATCAGGCTCAGTGCTTCCCGCTCGGCCGCCGTCAGGCGCGCGAGCTGCGCCCGTGCGAGGCCGACCAGTCCAACGCCCTGATGCGGGAGTTCGCCGGTGATGACCCAGGTCTGCCCGCGCAGCGCGAGGGATCCGGCTCGTCGGGCCTCATCGACGAGTCTGCCCAGCACCAGTGGATTGCCCTCCGATGCCTGCCAGAAGAGCCGCGGCACCGAGGCCAGGACGCGGCCGCCCAGGGCAGACTCGATGAACTCCCGGACCTGGTCGACGCTCAGCGGAGCGAGGTCCACGCGTTCGACTCCGCCGTCGAGCCACAGCTCCATGAGCGGCCGGGGCAGCGCTGCACCGCTGGGCGCCGCGACGAATGCCTTGGTCCATCGGGCCGAAACGAGCTCGGCGACCACCTCGCTCGACGCGGGGTCGAGCTCGTGTGCATCGTCGATCACGAGCAGGAGGTCTCTTCTGCGATCCCGCCGGAGGGCTTCGACGGCGCGCCAGAACGCCCGTAGCACCTCGACGCGCGATCCGGCCCCCTCGGGGGGAAGTGCGCCAAGGAAGGGCGCGAGCACGCCGTAGGGCACCTTCGCGAGCGAGGGGCTGCCGTGGAGGCGGAGAAGTTCCATCGCGCCGTCGAGGAGCCTCGCCGCGCCGTCGAGCACCGCGGACTTGCCCGCGCCCATCTCGCCGAGGACGAGCACAGCAGCCGTTCCTGGCCGCTGGACGAGCTCGACGACGCGCGCGGTGGTAGGGAGCACGTGCGGCCCGGGAGGCTCCTCGTTCACGGGCGGTCCCAGTCGCCAATGGTCACAGGAACTCCGCCAGTTCGGTGCGGGTGGAGACGGCGAGCTTGCTGAACACCTGGTAGAGGTGGCCCTCAACCGTGCGCACCGAGAGTCCGAGGTCCTCCGCGATGCGCCTGTTCGACTCGCCCATCGCCGCAAGGGCGGCGACCTCTCGTTCCCGCTGCGTGAGTACCCGCGGGGCCCGGCTGGGCACGACCGGCAGGATGACGACACGACCGGCGAGGGTGTCGAGGCGTGCCTGCATGAATCGGGCCACCACGACCTCGTTGATTTCGTGGGCCACGTCTAAGGCCACCGCCGCGCAGCGCGATTCGAGGGCATCGAGCTCGAGGCTGGCTGCAAGATCTGCGGCCGCAGCGAGGTCATCGAGGCTTCCGGTCCGTGTGCCGCGGGCGAGGCGTTCACCGATCTCGGCGAGCGGGCCTTGACGATGGGCGCAGACGTCCTCAAGCAGGCGCAGGTCGTCCTCGCTGCCCTCCACGGTGGCCCCCACGAGCTTGATTCCGGCCGGGTTCCAGCGGCCGTGGGCAATGTCCTCACGCGCGGACTCGACGAGCATCGCGGCAGCGTGTGGCTCGCCGATCCACCGCCTGGCCATCGCGGAGCAGAAGTCGATGTAGGACGCGGTGCGATACCCGGCGGCAGGTTCACAGTCCTCGAGCCTGCTGAGCCATTTCCGTGCCGAGGGCGTATCACCCTGCTGGGCATAGGCGAAGGCTGTGGCTGCGCACGCGAGGCCGAGCCATCTGCTCGCCGGCGTCCGCTCGAACAGTGCGGTCGCTGACAGGAGCGAGCCGATCGCCTCGTGCCCTCGGCCCGCGTAGACGTAGGCCAGCCCCACGGCCAGCTCGACCGATGCCCCAGACGTACTCAGGTAGTGGGGCGACCACTGCGGCGCGGCCTTGAGCAGGGCGAGGGCCTGGCGCCAGTGTCCGTTGAGGAGGAGCACGTCGAAAGCCCTCGTCGCGAACGCCCGGCGCATCCGCAGCGGCCCGCTGCCCAGATTGATCTGCGCGGTGAGCTCGTGCAGGAGGGCAAGGCCTTCCTGCTCCCGTCCGAGTACGGTGCGGGCCTCCATGAGTATGGAGGCGGCCATGAGGCGAGTCTCCTCGTCGACAGGGTTGGGATCCGCCACGGTCGCCTCGAGGCGGCCCACGATGCGCCCGAACTCTCCGAGGAAGGCCCAGTACTCGAACTCGGCGAGGTCCAACAGTGCGGCGGCTCTGGCGTTCTCCGCGTCCGATGAGGCGCCCGTCCCGGCACGAATGAGGAGCTCACCGCGCGCGTCCGCGAGGAGGTCCCGCGTCGCCCGGGCACCTTCCGGGACCCAGCGCAGGGCCTCGGCTCTGATCGCCACGAACGTGGCCATCTCGACTGGTCCCTCGGCGTCCAGTTCGGCCGCGGACACCTGATCGAGGCAAGCGAGCGACTGCCGGGGCAGCTGGAGCACGAGGAACGCCCTGGCCCTCAGCCGTTGGACGGTGGGCCATGTGCTCGGGTCCCGCTCGACCCCGTCGAGGCATTCGAGGGCGAACTTCGCGTCATAGAGGCGCAGCGACTCGGCCGCCGCCGCGATAGCGTGGCCCGTGGGCAGCAGCGCGTGGCACTCACGGGCCCACGCCGCGAGTCCGAGCAGCTCGAGGTTCGTGATGGTGTCGAGCGGCGGCTCACCGTCAGCCATGAGGAGGGCGCGCAGCTCGCGCCGCCGCGGCACCGAGAGCCAGCCGCGCACGACGTCGCCCATGAGCGCGTCGGCGAGGGAGACAGACTGGCGGCCTCCCTCATCGATGGCGAGGAGCCCGTCGCGTTCCATCTGGGCGAGGTCCTCGCCCCGGAACGTGGACGCGAGCCGCACGAGCGGGATGCGCCGGGCGCACGCGAGCGCCTCGATGATCTCCTGGATCTGCGCGGGATGACGCTGGAAGCGGGCCCTCACGAGGTCGTCGAGCTGCCGGATCCCGCTCGTGTCAGTGTCGGGCGGAAGCGTCCACACGCCGTCGGCCACCGTCAGCGCGCCCCGCTGGAGGAGCTCGGAGACCGTCAACAGCAGTACTTGCGGATTGCCGCGCGAGAGGCCGTGAAGCTGGAGCGCGACCGTCTGCGGCACGAGCGCCCCGAGGAGCTCGCGCACGCCAGTCAGCGTGTCCTCGGGATCAAGTGCAGCCAAAGGCACTTCCCGCAAGCGCTCCTCGGAGAGCATCCAGTGGAAGTCGGTGGGCAGTTCGCTCGCCCGATCGGCGACGATCACGAGCTTCGCGGTGCCGGTGACCATGACGTTCACGAGCGTCGCCGTGCTCAGCTCGTCGAGGTTGTGGGAGGTCTCGAGCGACATGACCGCCTCGCGGCCGCGCGCATCCGAGGCGAGCAGCTGCAGGATCCCGCGCATGATCGTGCCCGGATCGTCCTGGGCGTCTTCGGGGAGCCGCGCGAGGAGCACGTTGAGCGCCCCGTACGGTGTCTCGGTGCCCATGATTGTGCTCCGCAGGCGCACGGTGTAGGCGACTGCCTCGAGGTCGTTGAGCAGCACAGAGGCCACCGCCGACTTGCCGAAGCTCGCGTCGCCGGTGACCACGACGCCGTACGTCGACGGATCAGCCAAGGCCTGTTCGGCCGTGGCGATCTCCTTCGCACGGACTACGCGGGCCCACGCCAGCCTGTCGCTGAGGCGTGCCTGCGCGTCGTGGATGATCTGGCTGTCCCCGGACAGCCCCAATCGAATCCCCATCTATGACCTTCGCCCCCATGCGTCGGTACGTTCCTTCGGAACGTTGCTGGGGACACGATACCGCGGTCCCACGGGCCCGGGCAGGAGCCGACGTCACATTCTGGGCGCCAACTACGCCTTGGCCGGATGGAACTTCTGCTGCGCCGCGGCGAGGCCGTCGCGCACGAGCGCCTCGACGGCGTCGGCCGACTCGTCGAGAAGGAAGGGGAGGTCCTTCTTCTCCGCGGCCGAGAAGTCGCGGAGCACGAAGTCCGCGGCGTCCATCCGGCCGGGCGGTCGGCCCACCCCGGCCCGCACGCGAAGGTAGTCCTTGGTGCCGAGGGCTTTGGAGATGTCCCGGAGGCCATTGTGGCCGCCCTCTCCCCCGCCCAGCTTGAGCCTGACCGTGTTGAACGGGATGTCGAGCTCGTCATGCACAGCGACGACGTGCGCGGGGTCGACCCCGTAGTACTTCGCCAGCGATGACGTCGGCCCGCCCGAGACGTTCATGTAGGTGAGCGGCTTGGCGAGCACGGCACGGGGCCCACCGACCCAGAGCCGACCCTCGAGCACGACGGCGCGTGCACCCTTGTGCGCGGCGAACCTGGCTCCCATTCGGGACGCCAGCTCGTCGAGGACCATTTGGCCGACGTTATGGCGGTTGCCGCTGTACTCGGGTCCCGGATTGCCCAGGCCCACGATGAGCCACGTCTCGGTCATGGATGCACTCCTCAGTCAGGTGGGGCGTCGGGCGGGGAAGGCAGGGAACGCAGAGAAGAGGCGGCCCACCCCGGTGGGGCGGGCCGCCTCACGTCCTTCGACGTCTGAGCCTACTCTGCGGCGGGGATTACTCTGCGGCAGGAGCCTCGGCGGGGGCCTCGGTGGAAGCCTCGGCGGCCTCTGCCTCGGGCTCCTCGGCAACCGGCTCGGAGACGTTGACCACGAGGGTCTCGGGGTCGCTCAGGAGGATGGAGCCCTTCGGGAGCTCGATGTCGGAGGCGTGGACGTGCTGCCCTGCCTCGCGGCCCTCGATGCTCACCTCGAGCGCGGTAGGCAGGTGCGTGGCCTCGGCCTCGATGGAGACGGTCATGGCCTCCTGGTTCGCAACGGCGCCCGCGGCGACCTCACCCGTGAGGTGGACGGGGACGTCGACGGTGACCTTCTCGCCGCGCTTGACGGTCAGGAGGTCCAGATGCTCGATCTCCTGGCGCACGGCGTTGCGCTGGATGTCCTTGACAATCGCAAGGTGCTCCTCGCCCGCGATGTCGAGCGTGAGGAGCGCGTTGGCGACACGCAGGGCAAGCGTCGTCGCGCGAGCCGGGAGAGCCACGTGGATCGGATCGGCGCCGTGCCCGTAGATGACGGCCGGGATCTTGCCGGCAACGCGCGTGCGGCGGGCGTAGCCCTTGCCGAACTCGGTGCGGACTTCTGCTGCGAGCTTCTCGCTCATGGTGTCTCCTTCGTATCGGTGCATTGGCGCGAGGTCTGCACGACCTCCACCGACCGGCTGCTGGAGCGCTGCGAAGGAGTTGTCAGACCCAGTCGATAACGGAGGCGTCCGCAGTCATTGGCACGAACTGCGGGCGCTCCCTCGCCAAGGTTCGCCATCCATCGTATCAGAGGTGGTGACGCACGACGGCGCGTGCCCACCTGAGGCGGGCACGCGCCGTCGTGCTGGTTCTGCCGCCCGCAGCGTTCTAGCTGCGGCCGTCGAAGAGGCTCGTGACCGAGCCATCGTCGAAGACCTCGTGGATCGCGCGCGCGATGAGCGGCGCGATCGAGAGGACCGTGAGCGACTCGAAGCGCTTCTCCGCGGGGATCGGAAGCGTGTTGGTGACGACGACTTCGCGGGCACCTGACTCAGCGAGCCGCTGCGTGGCCGGATCCGAGAACACGGCATGGGTCGCGGCGATGATCACGGAACGGGCGCCTGCGTTCTTGAGCACAGAGACAGCGCCCGAGATGGTGCCGCCCGTGTCGATCATGTCGTCGATGAGCACGCAGTCGCGGTCCTCGATCTGGCCCACCACGGTCTTGGAGACAGCCGAGTTCGGCACGTTGACGTCCCGCGACTTGTGGACGAACGCGAGCGGCGCGCCGCCGAGGCGATCGGCCCACTGCTCAGCCACCCGCACGCGGCCCGTGTCCGGCGAGACGACGGTGACCTTGTTGAGGTCGACCCGCGTCCGCACGTAGTCGGCCAGCAGCGGGATCGCCATGAGGTGGTCCA